>NZ_CANLFS010000013.1 GCF_947490095.1 uncultured Halomonas sp.
ACCGCCACGTAGCCGTCGCTTTCCGGGTCCGGCTCAGCCTGGGTGAAAGTGTTGTTACCCTCCGCGTATGCCCTGCCGTTGGGCCGCTTCAGTGCGATATCGCCCTCGGTTGTCTCCACGCGATAGACCCCGTCGCCATCCACCTTCAGCGACAGCTCGCCCTGTTGTTCTACGTAAGCCATGATTGATTTCCCTCGAGAATATTGAGTTATCTTGTAGCGATTGGTGGGGATAGCCTAGACAACAGCCGTGCAATCGCCAGGATTGTTGCTGTAAATGCTAACCATATTAGCAATATTTTTATATGGAGCTACTGGACGGCGGATGTAAAGGCGTTTGCAATCCGGACAATAAAGGGCTGAGCCCTTTTTCACGGCAAGGTTTCAGACCGTGAGGTGACTGCCGAGGGTAATCGGCTATTCGTCGAAGTCGTTCTCTGGGTTGCCCGGACAGGCGCTCCCTCGCGCGATCTGCCTGACGCATTTCGGTCGTTGGCACTCGGACCGCTAAGGCAGAAAAGGCATTAACAGCTGATGACCGACGGCTGCATTGTCAGAGTCCATCAACAGGGAGCGGCGAAAAACACTCAGAACGCGGAAGCCATAGGCAAGTCCCGAGGGGGATTAAGCACAAAAGTCCATGCCCCGGTCGATGCGCAGAGCAATCCATACGTTTGATTCTCACACTGGGACAAGCATCGGAGTATGGTATCGCTCCCGCGCTATTAGAAAGCTTTTCTCCGCAAGCGGTGCTGGGTGACAAGGGACATCATTCAGGCCGTGGGTTCAGAGCCGGTGATTTCTCCCAAAAGAAATCACCGGGCACACATTGAAGTGGACTGGCATTGCTACCAGGAACCGCAATCTAGTAGAAAGACTCTTTGATAAAATCAAAAGATTCAGACAGTTATTTACATATTGTGAGTGACTGGCCAGGAATTACCAGTCACTACACTTTGTCTCGTATCAGCCATTATATGGCTAGCTGTAGGGACCTGGATAATCAGGTCGCCTATAGGAGTTATCCTCTGCTAGTAGCCGCGAGGGAGCTTCTTCAGCAATTCATCCGGGAGCAGGTTAATGGGCATCAAACTGCATAAACAAGCGACGGCGACATCGAAGATCCGTGCCGAGACCCAGGCAGCACCCTTCAGCATCACGGATAGCGAGCTGGCCCGTCAGTATGGCGTCGCCACCGCGGCCATCCTGCGCTGGTGTTACCGTGTTAAATTGTAGGGTTCCAGGCGATCGGCGCCGGGGCGGCGGTCCGCCGTCACTTCGCCTTCTGCGACCCAACGGTAGTAGATCCGCACGTTGATGCCCATCACCTGACAGGCCTTGGCCAGCCGAGCCCCTTGCACCAGAGTCTGGCGATCCGGGAGGCTGGTCAGTCGTTCTCGTCGTTGGTCGTGCCCCAGATCGCCTCGGCTTAATGGAATGGTCCGCCCCTTCCTAGCTACCCTTGGGGGCGTCCCCGTCAAACCTGGAGCCACATCAGGAGAGCGAATCATGGCCATTGCAACCATCGGCATCGACATCGGCAAGAGCAAGTTTCATGTGTGCGGCCTGGATGAGCGCGGCCATGTGACGTTACGCAAGATGTTCTCCCGTACAGTTCTGATTCGATGTCTGGCCAACACACCGCCTGCTCGTGTGGCCACCGTGGCCTGTGCCGGCGCCCATTTCATTGGCCGCAAGGCAGAATCCTTCGACCACGAGGCCCAACTGCTACCGGCTCAGTATGTTAAGGCCTATGTGAACCCCCAGAAGAACGACTACGCCGACGCCGAAGCTATCGCTGAAGCAGCGACACGGCCGACGATGCGTTCGGTGCCAGTCAAGCCTGCCGACCGCCAGGCGTTACAACTTCTGCACCGGCAACGCAGCGGCTGGATCGCTGAACGAACAGCGCTGGCCAATCGAATCCGCGCCATGTTGCTGGAGTTCGGAATCACGACTCCCAAGAACCTCTCTCAGTTGCGCAAGCAACTGCCATTAGTGATCGAGGATGCCGAGAATGAGCTGCCGGATCGGCTACGTCAGCTCCTCATCGAACTGTGGGATGACATGATGCGCCTGGACGAGCGGCTCACATCACTCAATGCGGAACTCGACATTTATGCGCGCACGGATCCGCAAACGAAACTTTTGTTGAGCATCCCCGGTGTTGGCCCTATCGTCGCCACGGCGTTGATTTCAGGTATCGGCAGTGCCGACGCTTTTCGCAAAGGCCGCGACCTCGCAGCTTGGCTAGGCCTGGTTCCCCGACAATACAGCACCGGTGGCAAGACACGGCTGCTCGGGATAGGCAAACGCGGCAACCGTCACTTGCGCATGCTACTCATCCATGGTGCCCGCGCCGTGCTACGTCAGCAATCGCCAGGAAGATGACGGACTTCGACGCTGGGTCGAGCGTGTCACGGCGCGTAAGCACACGAACGTAGTCGCGGTCGCGTTGGCCAACAAGATTGCGCGGGTTTTCCATCCCGTGCTGCGTCACCAAACTCCCTTTGAGGCACGGCTGATGAGTTCTTGAACACTGGAGCTCAAGAGGTTCAAAACTGGTTTTTCAGAGAGTTAGTTCCCACCGAGTGAATGCAAGCGCCGGAAGTCGATGGCGGAAACAGATCACCGGCATACCGAGAGCCTGGTCAAAAAAGCGGCCCGTACAGAGGTCAGCGGCTTATTCAGGAGCGGTATGCGCGGATCTCCATCGTGGCCCGGGGCGTCCATGACGGTCCCACATAGAGGTCGGATACATTAACGCAATCCTGTCATTGGAGCTGTTTCCAGGACAATCTGGAACTTCTCCTGGCTGGTCCATTGGTCGGGCTGGGTGGAACGTGATGGCAAAACTTTTCCTCATTCTCTGGCCTGTTTCCGCCAATTGTAGAGGGTTGTTGCGGTGATGCCTTCCTGTTCGGCCAATTCCGGGATGGTCATGCTCATAGACGGCGCCATCTTCTTGAGGATGGCTTCCTTACGCTCTGTGGGGTAACGCACGTTGATCACCTCTCAATCCGTTTGGGTGACAACTACGCTGGCAGATAGGGCTTACAACGGGCTACCTATTCTGGCTCCGGCTCTGATCTCCTGACATGCCCTACCGCAGACGAAAGCTGTGTGTAATCCACTCTGATGCGATAGCGCACTACTACAAGGCACTAGACCATAGTCGCAAGCATTGGGAAAAACTTCATTTATTTTTCCAAGTCTCATCAATTGAGACGAACTCATCCAAACATCTCGCTAACCTATGCTTCGACTCCATAACTCATGACACCGCGCCATCATGTCCAGACTCACCACGCCGAGCCAAGCACCTTCCACACTCCACCACGCGATGCAGGTGCTACAGACCACGGCTGCCTGTGGCTATCGTGGTGCTGCCGTCGATGACTATATGGATGCGCTGGAGCTCAGCCGGCCCACTATCTATCGCCTGCTTAAAGGGCTGAGGGAGCAGGGGTTTCTCAGAGCGTCACCAATCAGAGGCCGCTACCTGCTTGGCTATGAGTTACTGGTGCTTGGCTCTCAAGCCGGCAACGGTTCAGGGCTGCGCGACCTCACCCGCCCACGGCTGCTCAGCCTGGCCCAGCGGCTTGGCGACAGCTTTTACCTGTTCGCGCTCGATGGCTTTAGCGCGGTTTGCCTCGAAGTGCAGAACGGTAAATATCCGGTAGGCAGCTTTGTCCGAGCCACCGGTGGCAGAGTCCCCCTAGGTGTAGGACAAGCCTCGATTGCCCTGCTCGCCTATCTGAGCAAGCAGGAGCGCGAGTCGATACTTGCCCACAATGCGCAGCAACTTGAGCACGAATACGGCATTTCGCTGCAGGCCATCAACAAAGAGATCGATCACCTGCTGCAAGTGGGCTATGCGCGCGGCGCTGAAGGCTCCCACCTCCCTGAATACACTGGCTTGGCCACCCCCATTCTTGATCACAGTGGCCATCCGCTCGGAGCAATGAGCTGCTCCATGCTCAAGTCTCGCTTGAGCGAAGAGCACAAGCTGCAAGTACTTCAGGGGATGCGCGACGAAGTCGTTGAACTTGTTCAACAGGCCCATGGCCTGCTCTATATCGAGTGACTGGCTCATGACTCATCCCATCGCCCCCTTGCATCAGCGCCCCTGCGGCTGGAACACCCAGCTCACACCTCGGCAGTGTCGCCAGCCAGCCCATGGCACCTTAGACGCAGAGCTCGTCATCGTCGGTGCCGGCTATACCGGCCTGGCTGCCGCCGAAGCCTGGGCCAAAGAACATCCCGATGACCGTGTGATAATCCTCGATTCCGAAGCGGTAGGCGAGGGCAGCCCCGGGCGCAACTCTGGCTTCATGCTCGAAGTGGCATTAGCCGATGATGCCTCAAGCGCCGAGCTTGAGCGCATGTCTGAATTGAATGCTTTAAGCCGAAAAACCATGAGTCGCTTGCGCCAACGTGTTGAGCAACATGGTATTGATTGTCACCTGGAGCATAGCGGCACCTATCGGGCAGCAAACACGCCCGCCGGTATTTCTTCCTTGACTGACTATCGGTCTTTTCTTGAAGCCGCTGGTCTTCGCTACGAACACCTCAGCCGCAGCGCTCTCAATGAACGCATTGGCACTTCTTACTATGCCGAAGGTTTGTATTCACCCGATTGTTACCTGGTACAGCCAGCAGCCTTGGTTCGTGGACTGGCTGATGCGCTTCCGGCATCGGTGCAGCTGTATGAACACAGTCCGGCTAACGCGGTACGCGCCAATGATAAGGGTTGGAGCGTTTCCACACCTGACGCCGAGATTCGTGCCCCCAGGGTCATCCTGGCAAATAACGCATTTTCTCGCGCTTTGGGGGCCGATACATCGCGCCTGACAGCTATCTATACCTACGCGGCCGTAACACCAGTACTTCCTCAGACACTCCGGGAGCAGATTATGCCCAAGAGCTGGGGGCTACTTCCTGCCCACCGCCTGGGCTGTACGCTACGCAGCACACATGACGGAAGGATGCTGATCCGCTCTTGCTATAGCTATGAGCATGAAGAAGACAACTCCCTTATTGAACGCTCACTGGCGCACAGCCTAGCCCGTCGCTATCCGGAACTTTCCGGCATGAACTTTGAATCCGTGTGGGGCGGCACCACAGGACTGACGCATAACGGCGCACCGCTCTGGGGGGAAATCAAACCTGGCCTTTACGTCTCGGCTGGCTGCAACGGTGGCGGCGTTGTGAAAGGCACTTTTCTGGGTGACGCCCTCGCACGTTATGCATCAGGTCAACCTGTAGAACCCATCCATCAACTCTTCGGCAAGGCAAGCTGGATGCCTCCCGAACCCTTGCGCCACCTGGGCTTTTGCCTGGTGTCTGCCCTGGAAAAACGCCGAGCCGGTGGCGAGGCATAACAACAACCCCTTACCGCGCCCATAAGGCACAACAATAAACGAGGTAATTATGGAAACAGCTACGCATCTCGGCATGCTATCAGTGCTGCCAGCAACCCTTGCCATTATCCTGGCTTTTGTCACCCGAAATACGGTGTTCTCTCTGGCCGTCGCCTGCTTTGTTGGCATCATGACCATGGGCAGCGGGCTCATGGGTTTCCCTACTCTTCTTAAAGAAACCCTGGGTACCACCAGCTTCTCCTGGATTCTGCTGCTTGAGCTTTTCATTGGCACTGTTATTGCTTTTTTCCAACGGACCGGGGCAATTCAAAACTTTGCTAACTGGGTAGAAAAACGTGCCATGACCCGTGTCAAAGTACAGCTTATTGGCTGGTTCATGGGCATGTTCGTGTTTTTCAGTGATTACTTCAGTCCACTTTTTGTTGGTAGCACCGTTCGTGGTTTGACAGACCGTTATAGAGTATCGAGGGAAAAGCTTGCCTATATTGCTGACTCAACTTCGGCGCCTGTCAGTGTACTCGTACCAATCACTGGCTGGGCAGTTTTTATTTCTGGGCTGTTGGTCGGCATGGGCCCAATAGAAAATGTTGGCCAATCCATGTCGGTCTTTTTGCATGCTATTCCTTACAACCTTTACGCCTGGCTGTCAGTGGCTACCGTAGGGCTTGTTATTGTTGGCATAGTTCCATTGTTTGGCCCCATGAAAAAAGCCGAGGCCCGCGCTCTTGAGGAAAACAAGGTGCTTCGGGATGGCGCCGAACCACTGCTGGGTGAGGAGCTCACAGATATCGAGCCTTACCCCGAAGTGCGTACATCACTTTTCCTGAACTTTGTAATGCCTGTACTCGTAGTGATCGGTGTGGCCGTTGGTACCTTCATCGTCATGGGTTCCGCCAAAACCATGGAAGCTTTCTTGGCTGCAGCTATCTTTCTCGGTATTGTCATGCGCCTTCAGGGCGTACCGCTAAATGACATCATGAAAACGTCCATTTCAGGTATGAAAGGCGTCATGCCCGCTATTGTCATTCTGGCGCTGGCCTACTCACTCAACCAGCTTTCTAAAGATATGGGAACAGCTCTTTATATCGTCGAAGCCACTGAAAGCTGGCTTACTCCTGCTCTCCTGCCAACCATGACATTTTTGATAGCTGCTGTAATTGCTTTCTCCACGGGCACATCCTGGGGAACCTTTGCGATCATGATGCCATTATCTGTGCCAGTCGCTTTTGCTTTTACAGGTGACACCATCACACCACTGATCTATGCAACAGTCGCAGCTGTAGCCGGTGGTGGCGTCTTCGGCGACCATTGCTCGCCTCTTTCAGACACTTCTGTACTGGCCTCAACAGGCGCTGCTTCTGATCATATTGATCACATAAAAACCCAAATTCCATATGCCCTGGCGGTTGCTGTAGTAGCTTTAGTCGCCTACCTGCTGATGGGCTTTTTCTGGATTGGTGTCTGACACCTTTTGCCCGCCACACCACCTGACGTGCCTCTGGATATCTTTATCCAGAGGCATTTTTCTCCGTCTTTAGCCCACCCAGCGGAGTCTGTCAACGTGGCTGCCTTATAAAATGAATTCGATTCTTTACAATCCTGCGGCTTGTGGCACCGGCTCCCGCTCGGGATTCAGGTGCACCATCTCCGGCAAGCTGAGATTTCGGATGTCACCCGACCAGCGTTCCGGATGACGTTGCTTCGCCGCCTCGAAGAGCCCCTGGCGCTGCGCCAAGATGTCTTTGGCCTTGCCGTTATGACGCTGGCTTGGCCTGACATAGCGAAGGGCACTGTGCCGGTGCTCATGGTTGTACCACACAGTAAATTGCTGGACCCAGTCTTGGGCTTCGACCAAGGTTGCGAAGCCGTCGACGGGGAAGCCTGACCGGTACTTCAACGTTTTGAAAGCCGGCTCGGCGTAGGCGTTGATGCTCCTATATCTGTCAAGTCACGTATTCAGCTACTTTGAGGCCATACCGTAGAAGACGATAAACCTCACGAATGATGTAACGCTTGAGGCACCTGACAATATCACGTTTTGTCTTGCCTTCTGCGGTTCTTGGCGCAACATACGCTCTGGTTAGTTCGTGGCCGCGCATGCGCACGATCGCCATGCGATAGATGGCAGCATTGAGCTTTTTGTGTCCACCCCTGTTGATTCTATATCGGCCTGATGTCTTTCCTGATGAGGCGGGAATAGGGCTAATGCCGGCCAGCTTTGCCAATGCCGCCTCGGATTTGATTCTTTCCGGATTATCTCCCACAACAATCAATATTTCTGCTGCCGTGTGAATGCTGATGCCATACGACTCGACCAGTTGCGGTACGGCTTCCTGCACAAGGTCATGGATCATTTTATTCAATGAATCGGCTTCCTCATCCAGAGAAACCCACCGCCGAGACAGGGAGCGAAGCGTATGCTTAATGCTATCTGTCGTATTCTCCAACAAGCCGGGACGTAGCCTGGAAAATTTGTTTGCAAGGGCCACTGGCGTTTTCGCTTCAGCGTTAGCCCGTACATCGTCTGGTGCATGAACCATGCATAGCCTTCAGAGTCACCATGGCCACTGTACGGGCTTTGACGGCCGTATCATAAGCCATCTTCAGCTGCCGAACCATTTCAGCAGTGCCATCGGTCACCTTGGGTATAGCGGTTGCCATTCTGGATAGAACCGCACGGGCGGCATTCTCGGCGTCCAGAGTATCGGATTTTCCATTCAGCCGCCGGAGTCGGCGATTGGGGCGACTCACCTCGATGACCAACGTGTCATGCCGACGAATGAAGGAAGTCAGAGAGGCGCCGTACAACCCGGTGCCTTCAACACCAAAGGCCAGGATTCGCCCAAAAGAACGTGCCCAGGCCAGCAGCTTTTCAAAGCCGTCACAGTCCGCCGTAACCGAAAGCGTTGATTGTAGGCCAGCGGTTGTATCTACAAGGGCAGCAACATGGATATGCTTATGCGTATCCACCCCAACGACGGTATGGCCGGAAGGTGCGATGTTAGGCAACTGTAAAGCCGTCATGTCAGCCTCTGAGTATGTCGAGTTATTGTCTCCAGAGTCGGCCAATTGGACAGGACTGTCATGAGAGTATATGCCTTCAGGCTCCTATTAAGTCACAGCTTCGCCGTACTGGAATTAGATGCCCGGTCCGGGGCTGACAGATCAACGCCAAAGCATGCAATGGCCAATCATTGCAAGAGTCAAGCCACTCGGAACAGTGTCTTCCGGAACTATCATGAACCCGGCAATGAAAGACTGACAGTCATTACTGACTCGCGGCCGGCTGTACGACGGAGTGATGCCCAGGTCATAGAGCTCTCCAGGAAGGTCGCTGCCTTCATCAGGTTGCCGTTGACGCCCTTCTAAGTGTCAAGTAAAACATTCAAGCAATTTGTGTTTGACTGATTTCCCGGCCTCGCCTGCGCAAGATGTAGTAAATCTCACGCGCAATGTATCGCTTCAGACAGCGAAGTATCTCCATCTTTGGTAGGCCTTCCGTCAACCGGCGCTGTGCATAGTCCTGGGTCTTTGGGTCTACCCTAAGCCTGCCAATTGCGATGATATGCAAGGCACTATTGGCCGCTCTATCGCCACCTCTGTTGTAGTGGCATAGTGAATCTGGCCACCTGATTTTGAGTGTATGATCACTCACAGAGACAGTCAGGTGAAGATGATGACGAAGAAGAGAACGTTCAGCCCGGAATTTCGCTTGGAAGCGGCCCAACTCGTGGTCGTTCACGGGTTACACGCTGAAGGCGGCGTGTGAGGCCATGGGAGTTGGCAAATCCACCATGGAGTATTGGGTACGCAGGCTTCGGGCTGAGCGGGTAGGCAAGGCGCCGCTGAAAGGTGAGGCTCTGACGCCGGAACAGCGTGAGATCCAGGAACTGAAGCGCAAACTGCGGCGGGTGGAGGAAGAGAAGGAAATATTAAAAAAGGCTACCGCTCTCTTGATGTCAGACTCCCTGAGCAATTCTCGATAATCGAGCGACTTGAAGAGAGCTATGCGGTGCAGCACTTGTGTCAGGTGTTTGGGGTGCATCGCAGTAGCTACCGGGCCTGGCGTGGCCGGGATAGAAGGCCTTGTGAGACTGAGCAGAAGCTACTGGATCAGGTTGTCGAGGCGCATACCGTCAGTAACGGCTCTGCCGGCGCTCGCAGCATCGCAAAAATGGTCACGCAGGCTGGAACACAGCTGAGTCGTTATCGGGCCAGCAGGCGGATGAAGCAGTTGGGGCTGGTGAGCTCACAGCCGCCAAGCCAGGCCTACAAGAAGGCTGATCAGCCGCACCTAGATATCCCGAATGTTCTCGATCGGGAGTTCGATGTAAAGGAGCCCAATCAGGTATGGACCGGCGACATTACCTATCGTGTGCCTCGACCCTGATAGCTGCGGGAGGCAGCTGAACGGGCACAAGCATAACTGGAATACCTTCGTGTCGAACAGGGTGTTCCCAACGAAGGGCAGCTCTCTGCTGCGAGAGAGCATGAGCCGAAGCGGCGGTGACCTGCTGTGCACTGGCAGGGTGACGTAACCCGTGGGAAACGGGATGTGAGGCGAAGCCGTTACGCCAAGATGCATCTCTAGGCTGAGTACGGAAAGGTTGAGGAACACGAACCGATTCATCCGCGTCTGTGGGCTGAACATGTCGCCACCTCCTACACAGCTTGATAGGAGGTGCGCACTCGGCAGCGGATACAGGTAGGATCCGCTGCTGCTGCCGGTGGTGAATTAGTAGCCCGTCACTGGTGGAGTCACGAGCAGTGCGCAGCTAACTCGTGGCAGGTGCGCCAACTTGCAGCATGCAAGGATAAAGACTGCGATCGGCAATCTCCTCTGTATGCTTGAGTCCAGCATGTGAACGAGGGAAGGCTTGCTCGGGATGCCAAGGGAGTGCGACCCCGACGCCCGGCAAGCTGGCGGAGCCTCCGTAGTAGTCCGAGATGGGGAAAGCCCACCACATGGCGAAGGGAGGCAGTTCAAGTGGCTTGCTCCACGGATTACCTGACCCAGAGAGGTGAAGACCTTTGATAATCGGGGAAATGCAAAGCAAGCTGGCAATGTGGTCAACAGCGGATCCGAACCGACGGTTCGATCGGCTGTTGAGGCTGGTTGCACGGCGTGACTGGCTTCAGGCGGCGGCGTTGAGAACGTTGGCGTCGTCAGGAGCCAAAACTGCTGGTATCGACAGGTTAGATCGACGAGCATTCGAGCAGAATTTCAGCCAGCATCTGGAGGAAATTCGTACTGAACTGCTGGACGGCAGCTATCAGCCACAACCAGCACGTCGTATCTACATTCCAAAATCCAGCGGCAAACAACGCCCGCTGGGGATACCGACCTTGCGCGACAGGATTGTGCAACGTGCGATGCTGATGGCCATGGAGCCTATCTGGGAAAGCGATTTCCATCGTCTCTCCTATGGGTTCCGGCCTGAACGCAGCGTGCACCATGCTATCCGCACCGTGAAGCTTCAGTTGACGGACAGCGGAGAAACGAGGGGCCGCTGGGTCATCGAAGGTGACCTCGCGAGCTACTTCGACACTGTTCATCACAGAAAGCTGATGCGGTGTGTCCGCAAACGGATTCGGGACGGCCATTTCCTGGCGCTGTTATGGCGATTCATTAAGGCAGGGCATGTCGACAAGGGTCTGTTCCACGCGGCTCATGACGGCGTGCCTCAAGGGGGCGTACTATCACCATTACTTTCGAACATCATGCTCAATGAGTTTGATCAGTGGTTGGAACAACGCTACCTGAGCAAGAAAGCCCGCAAGGATCGCTAGTACTGGAACGCCAGTATTCAGCGGCAACGACCTGTTGCCCTGCGTGAAGACCGCCAGTGGAAACCGGCGGTGGCCTATTGCCGTTATGCAGATGACTTCGTCTTAACCATAAAAGGAAACAAAGCGCAAGCCGACGCCATCCGTGAAGAATGCCGCCAGTTCTTGGAAGACGACCTTTCACTGACCCTGAATATGGAAAAGACCCATATTACACACGTCAATGATGGCTTCATCTTCCTTGGGCACCGGATCATTCGAAAACGGGCCTAGCGGCACCATGCGCCCCGTCACATCTATCCCCCGCGATAAGGCCAGAAGCTTCGCCGCCACGTTGGCGAAGGAGCTGTCCGGCAATCACAGCGAGAACCGGATCGACATGGTAGATCGCCTAAACCGCCGCCTGGCGGGCTGGGCCACGTTCTATCAATTCACTGACTATACCGCGATGACGTATAAGAAGATTGATGGCATTGTGTTCTGGCGACTCGCCCACTGGTTGGCACGAAAGTATCGAGCATCTATAAAGCCCTTGATGCGAAAACACTTCCGCCGACCTGAAGGGAAAGAGGCTAAAACATGGCAATTCTTCGGCCCCAACCACGCTGGCAAATTTTGCGTGGTAAGCCTATGTCGACTGGTATCCAGTCGAAAGATGTCGTTCCGGTGGCGGCTTCCCGAAGCGAATCCGTATCTGCCCAGGGAAGAAACACGCAATACCGTCACCTCGCGCTACCGCGATGTTGCCTTGGCTCTTAGCCACGCTTGAATGGAGAGCCGTATGCGCTGAAAGGTGCACGTACGGTTCGGAGAGGAGAGGCAGGGAAATAGTAAGACTACGCCCTGCTTCTTACTCTACTTTGGACAGGGGTACGCTGGGCTTATCTGGCGGTAGTCATCGACTTTTATGCCCGCAGTGGGCTAGGCATTGTCATTGTCTCCGAATACAGAGTTGGTGAAGAAGGCTCTGACCATAGCCTACGAATCGCGTGGAGAGCCGCCGGACATCTTGTTTCATTCGGATCAGGGTTGTCAGTACACCAGCTTGGTATTCCGACAGACGCTCTGGCGCTACCGGATGACGCAGAGTCTCAGTCGCCGTGGGAATTGCTGGGACAATGCCCCGACAGAACGCTTCTTCAGGAGCCTGAAAACGGAATGGATGCCAGAGATTGGCTACCCCAATGTTGCGTCGGCGAAGCAATCTGTCACTGATTATATGATCGGTTACTACAGCAGCCTCAGGCCGCACAAGCATAACGATGGACTGCCACCGAATGTGGCAGAAAAGAACTACTGGAATGCTCAAAGATCGGTGGCCAAAAATACTTGACCACTACACTACACTGTTTCCTTTAGATTCTGTTCTTTGGTAACACGGAGGTTGTGTCGTTTCGCGTAAAAAATTCCGACGTCTTTCTATAATCCCCTCATTGGCTGTAAACTGCCCCCGAAAGCTGGAAGCTCAATCCAGCTTTCGGGGTCTTGAACCTAGAAGGAGCGGCGGCGGTAGCGCCGGTACTCCGGCGTCCAGCTATTGCGCTCGATGGCCTCGCGCAGCTTGATGCCGTTGGTCTTGAGCGCCACGCCCTCGCCCTGGGCCTGGCCGGCCACATCGAAGGCGATCGCGCTGGAGAGCTCGCGAATCTTGTCCAGCGGCGGCAGCAGTGCTCCCTTGCCTTCCTTGACGATCGGGGCCTCGCGGGCCAGCGCCCGAGAGGCGGCCATCAGCATATCATCGGTCACCCGACGCGCCTGGGCGGCCACCACCCCAAGGCCAATACCGGGGAAAATATAGGCGTTGTTGCACTGCGCAATGGGGATGGAGCGGCCCTCGTACTCCACCGGGGCAAAGGGGCTCCCGCTCGCGACCAGGGCCGCACCATCGGTCCAGCGAATCACGTCCTCGGGCAGCGCCTCGGCCTGGGAGGTAGGGTTGGAAAGCGGCATGATCACCGGCGTCTCGCAGCCGGCGTGCATGGTTCGCACCACCTCCTCGGTAAAGATGCCCGGCCGTCCGCACACCCCGATCATCACCGTCGGCTTGACCTGTCGAACCGTCTCCAACAGCTCCTGACCGCTCCAGCCCTCGGTGAAGCCAGCCTCGTGGGCCAGGCGGACCTGGAAGTCACGTAGCCAGTCCTGATCATCGGTGACCAGGCCTTCCCGGTCGACCATATAGATACGGGCGCGTGCCTCCCTTTCGGTGAGCCCCTCCGCCTGCATGGCCACCACCACCTGTTCGGCGATACCGCAACCGGCGGAACCGGCCCCCACGAACACCACACGCTGCTGGGCGATGCTCTCACCACGCGCCTTGCAGGCCGCCATCAGGGTGCCCACCACCACCGCGGCGGTACCCTGGACGTCGTCGTTGAAGCAGCACAACTCATCGCGATAGCGCGTAAGAAGCGGCACGGCGTTAGCCTGGGCGAAGTCCTCGAACTGCAGCAACACGCCCGGCCAGCGCCGCTTCACCGCCGCGATAAACTGCTCGATGAAGGCGTCATATTCTTCCTGGGAGATGCGCGGGTGGCGCCATCCCATATACATGGGGTCATCGAGCAGCGCCTGATTATTGGTCCCCACGTCGAGCATGATCGGCTGGGTATAGGCGGGGCTGATGCCGCCACAGGCGGTATACAGCGCCAGCTTGCCGATGGGGATTCCCATGCCGCCGATGCCCTGGTCTCCCAGGCCGAGGATACGCTCACCGTCGGTGACCACGACCACCTTGACCTTCTCCTTGGTGGAGGAGCGCAGGATGTCATCCATGCGATCACGATCGGTATAGCTAATAAACAGGCCACGGTGATTGCGATAGATATTGGAGAATTCCTGGCACGCCTTGCCCACCGTGGGCGTATAGATGATGGGCAGCATCTCCTCGAGGTGCTCGGAGACCACCCGATAGTAGAGGGTCTCGTTGTCGTCCTGAATGGCACGCAGGTAGATGTGCTTGTCGAGGTCGGTCTGACACTGTTGATACTGGCGGTAGGCCCGTTCCACCTGTTCTTCGATGGTCTCCACACACTGCGGCAGCAGGCCGATCAGGTTGAACTCGATGCGCTCCTCCTGACTGAAGGCACTGCCCTTGTTGAGCAGCGGCATCTCCAACAACGGCGGGCCGGCATAGGGGATATACAAGGGGCGCTTGGATTCGGTGGTCATCTCAGCTCTCGGTCGGTTGACGGGAACGGGCCAGCAGCGCTCTACCGGCGCCTCTTGGATACTTTAACACGCACACAACGACAGCGCCCCGGCCGAGGCCGGGGCGCAATGCAGGGCTGACGCACCCTGAGCAGGCAAACCTGCACCTCAATCGAGATCGTCGAGCGTCACGACCAGGTCGCGACGCGACACATCGACATCCCAGAATGTGTAGGAGTCCCCGTCTGAGTCGACCAGCTTGATGTCGAAGACCGGGCTCTTGTACCCCGTGAGCGTGACCCGATGCGTGACTCCATCGAGCATGACCTCATCCCCCAGCACATCCTCTTCCCAGGAAGTCGACTTCCCGGGGCTGACATAGAGGTAGTAGATGGTATAGCCGGTGTCATTGGTGACATCGACATAGTAGTCACGCGCCTGAGCGGTCGCCGCGAACAGGATGAGAAAGAGAAACACTACCCAGCGCTGAATCGACATCGTCGCTTCCTTTCATGAGAGTGGCGCATCGCCACGGGAGTCATCGCTTTAGAATAAGCAAATTATGGCAGCATGCGACACACATTTTTTCCCACCGCATCTACTGAGCGACGATCGCTGCGACGCGGCAACCACTAACCACTCTCATGACATCCTCTCGGGAAGCGCCTGGGCTCAGCAGGTCTTCGCCGCCGGCTTGCGGGCCGCCTCGCCGGTGAAGAAGAAGGGCCTTAACCGCACCCCGAGCATATTGCCGGCGAAGGCCGCCACCAGCCATACCCAGCCGTGCAGGCTACCGGAGGCGATGCCGCTGAAGTAGGCGCCGATATTGCAGCCATAGGCAAGACGCGCCCCGTAGCCGAGCATGATGCCGCCGATGGCGGCGGCCAGCACCGAGCGCAGCGGGATGCGGAAGTTGGGCGCGAAGCGGCCGGCCAGCGAGGCGGCGATCAGGGCCCCCACCATGATGCCGATATTCATGAGGCTGGTGATATCACGCCAGATCGTGGTCTCCAGGGCGGCGGCATTCCACGAGGTCTGCCAGTAGCCCCACTGGCTGACCTCGCCCCCCAATGCCGTGAAGCCCTTGGCGCCCCATAGCGCGAAGGCCGAGGTAACCCCCCAGGGCCGGCCGGCCAGGGCCAGGGTGGCGAAGTTCAAGAGCGCCAGGGCCACGGCCCCCGCCAGCAATGGCCAGGGGCCGGTGAGCCAGCGCCGATTGCCGACATCGCGCTTCGCGGTACGCTCCAGCTGCCCGTGGCGGCGCTTCTCCATCATCACGGTAAGGGCGGCGATGGCCACAAACAACGCCAGGCTGACGACGATGCCGCCACCGGTGCCCGCGGTCTCGACCAGTGATACCGGCTGGAACGCCGGCAGGCTCTGCCACCAGGTGAAGTGGGCCGTGCCGATCAGCGAGCCGATAATGAAAAACACCAGGGTAATCAGCATGCGTGCATTGCCGCCCCCGGCGGTGAACAGGGTGCCGGAGGCGCAGCCGCCACCCAGCTGCATGCCTATCCCGAAGAGGAAGGCCCCGAACACCACCGACATGCCGATGGGCGCCACGAAGCCGTTAACCGGCTGGCCAAACAGGCTGCCGGCCCCCAGCGCCGGGAAGAACAGCAGTACGGCGATGGCCAGCATCACCATCTGTGCGCGCAGGCCGCGCCCACGCCGTTCCGTGATAAAGACCCGCCAAGCGGCAGTGAAGCCGAAGGCGGCATGGTAGAGCACCATGCCCAGCAGGCCGCCCACCACCATCAGGGCGCCCAGCCGTGAGCCGAAGACGGCGCCCACGGCCAGGGCCCCCAGGAGCAGGGCCCCCGCGGCCACTACGGGAAGAGAGAGTCGGTTGCGTTGGGTCAAGGCGAGTTCACTCATGGCAGGCTCACGTCAGCAGGTCTGGGGGCAGGGCGCCCCGGGTAACCGTGCAGGGTAACGACATCAGGCCATCACATAAAAGAATTTAAATGAAATCTATAATTCAAAAAAAGAATAAGCCATCGGGAGAGCATGTCCCGAAGCACGACGGGCGCCCCGCAGGGCGCCCGTCCATGGCCGAGGGACGACATCGCTCACACAAAGCGTCCCAGGCCCGCGGCCTGACGCAGGCGATCCATCAGAGGCGCCGCCTCCGCCCGGGCCCGCTCGGCCCCTTTCAGCAATACTCGCTCGATATGCCCCGGGTCTTCCAGCAACGCCTGGTAGCGTTCACGAGGCTCGCGCAGGTGCTCGTTGAGGTACTCGAAGACGCGGTTCTTGGCCTCGCCCCAGCCGATGCCATTGGCGTACTCCTCACGCATGGCCACCACCTCCTCGGCCGAGGCAAACGCCGAATAGATCTGAAACAGGGTGCAGGTGTCGGGGTCCTTGGGCTCGCCGGGCTCCAGCGAGTTGGTCTTGATCTTGCGCACCAGCTTCAGCAGCTTCTTCTCGGAGACGAACAGCGGAATGGTGTTGTTGTAGCTCTTGGACATCTTGCGACCGTCCAGCCCCTTCAACAGCTCGCCCTCCTCGTCCACCACCGCCTCGGGCAGGGTGAAGTACTGTCCCTTGTAGAGGTGGTTGAAGCGTCCGGCCATATCCCGGGCCATCTCGATATGCTGGGCCTGGTCGCGCCCCACCGGCACCCGGCTGGCGTTGAACATCAGAATATCGGCCGCCATCAACACCGGATAGCCGAACAGGCCCATGGTGATACCCTTGTCGGGATCCTGGTCGTCGGCCGCCTCGTTGTCGGCTACCGCCGCCTTGTAAGCGTGGGCACGATTCATCAGCCCCTTGGCACAGATGCAGGAGAGCATCCAGGCCAACTCCGGGATCTCGGGAATATCCGACTGGCGATAGAAAATGGCGTTATCGGTATCCAGGCCCAGCGCCATCCAGGTCGCGGCGATCTCCAGGCGCGACGCCTGCACGCGCTTCGGGTCCTGGCACTTGATCAACGCATGCAGGTCGGCGAGGAAGTAGTAGGACTGGACGCCGGGATCCCAACTGGCCTCGATAGCGGGCTTGATGGCCCCGGCATAGTTGCCCAGATGCGGGGTGCCGGTGGTCGTGATACCGGTAAGAACGCGGGTCTTCTCGGAAGCTGCACTCATGGGAAAAGTGGACTCTACGGTTCGGAAATGGCCGCTATGGTAACGCGCAGGCCCTCGCAAGGCGACCGGGACAGCCATCCCCCCGGGCACTCGCCGTTACCAGAGCCAAGGGGCGCTGGGGATAAGCCGAAGAGAGGGCAGGCTTGCCGCCAGATCAGCCCCGAGCTATCGAGCAGTCAAGCTATCTGCTATAGCCATCGCCGATACGCCTTAAGGGCGCAGCGCCCCACAGTTCCAGCAGGCGTCGAAGACGCCGTCCAGGGGCTCCCCGCAGTCCGGGCAGCGCCAGGCGGCCGCTTCGCTCCTGCCCGCCAGGGCGTCGTCTATCAAGGACTCGGCACGCTCGCGATTATGGGGCTTCACCCACACCTCGGGTTCACACTCCCCCAGGGGCAGCTCACCGGCGCCGCCCCCCAGGGTCATATTGCGTAACTCCGCGGGGATACCCGCCGCTTCGAGCAGGTTATGCACATGGCTGACCAGCAGCGCATTGCTGTGGGCGAAGACCCGCACCGGCTCATTCCCTCCCATCAATCCCGGAAGACTCGCACGCCAAGGGCCTTCAGATAGGCGGTCTCGGGAATCGCCGGATGCACCGGGTGGTCCGGTCCCTGGTGGCCCTGGAAGAGGATCTGGCCATGGCGGTCCTGGTGGCGAACCGCGCCACGCACCACATCCACCAGGCGCTCCGGCGCCAGATGCATGGAGCACGACGCCGAGAGCAGCAGGCCATCACGCCCCAGCAGACGCATCGCCTCACGGTTGAGCTTGCCATAGGCGCGCTCGCCGTTGGGGATGTCCTTGCGCTTCTTGATGAAGGCGGGCGGGTCGAGGATCACCACATCGAACTGCTCGCCCTCGGCCTTGAGGGCCGCCAGGACATCGAAGGCATCCCCCTCACCCACCGCGACCTGCTCCTGGAGGCCGTTGAGGGCCGCATTATCGGCGACGCGCTCCAGGGCCGGGGCGGAGGCATCCACGCAGAGCACCTCCCGGGCGCCGTTAGCCGCGGCCTGCACGCCCCAGCCACCGACATAGCTGAACAGGTCCAGCACCCGCTTGCCGGCCACGAACTGGTTGAGCCAGGCACGATTGATGCGGTGGTCATAGAACCAGCCGGTCTTCTGGCCATCGAGCACCGGCGCCGAGAAGCGCACGCCATTCTCCTCCAGCAGCACGGGGTCGCTCACCTCACCCTTGACCACCTCCACGAAGCGCTCGAGTCCCTCCTGGCGACGCCCGGAGGTGTCGTTGCGCAGCACCACCGTGGAGGGCGCAAGCACCTTGTCCAGGGCGTCGAGCAGCTCGGGCAGCACCGCCTGCATGCCGGCGGTATTGACCTGCACCACCAGCGTCGCGTCGAAGCGGTCGATCACCAGCCCGGGCAGCAGGTCGCCTTCACCGTGTACCAGACGATAATAGGGCGCGGCGAACAGGCGCTGGCGAAGCGCCAGCGCCTGGTTGAGGCGGTGCACCAGCAGGGAGCGGTCGAGCCCCTGCTTCGGGTCCCGGGAGACCAGCCGTGCGCAGATCAGCGAGTTGGGATTGACGTAGGCCACGCCCATGGCCTTGCCGTTGGCGGCCTCCACGACCACCTGTTGGCCGAGTTCCAGGCCCTTGAGCGGCGTGACGCCGATATCGACCTCGTTGGAATAGAGCCATAGATGGCCCGCCTTGAGGCGGCGGTCGGCGTTCTTCTTGAGGCGCAGTGAGGACAGGGTCATGGGGTCTCCGGAAAATCAGGTCTGGCAATGGGGACAGTAGACACTGGCCCGCTGCCCGAGAGTAATAAGGCGCAGCTCATCGCCACAGTGCCGGCAGGGTTGGCCATCCCGACCATAGACATTGAGCCGCTGCTTGAAGTAGCCGGGCTCGCCGGTGCCGCCGACGAAGTCGCGCAGGGTGGTACCACCCTGGGTAATGGCGGCGGCCAGCACCTCCTTGGCGGCGGCGGCCAGGCGCTCATAGCGTGCCAGCGAGATGCGCCCGGCGGCCCGGCGCGGGTCGATGCCGGCCATGAACAGCGCCTCGGACGCATAGATATTGCCCACCCCAACGACGACGGCGTTATCCATCAGGAAGGGCTTGACCGCGAGGCGGCGGCCGCGGGACAGCCGGTAGAGCCGCTCACCGTCGAAGGCCTCCGACAGGGGCTCGGGCCCCAGCCGTGCCAGGCGCGAATCCCGCTCGACATCACCCGCCAGCCAGTCGATGAAACCGAAGCGGCGGGGATCGTGATAGCGCAGTATCCCACCGTCGTCGAGCACCAGGTCCAGGTGATCGTGTTTTCTGGGCAGCTCGCCGAGGCGCACGATCCGCAGGCTGCCGGACATGCCCAGATGGCACAGCAGGGTCGCTGCGCCGGCATCACCCCCGGAGACAGGCAGCAGCAGGTACTTGGCGCGGCGGACCAGGGGGCCGATCCGTGCGCCCACCAGCCGCTCGCCCAGATCGGCGGGAACCGGCACACGCAAGCGGGGCTGGCGCACGATCACCTCACCGATCTCGCGCCCCTCGACATGGGGGGCAATGCCGCGGCGGGTGGTCTCGACTTCGGGAAGTTCGGGCATCGGCGGTGGACTCTGCGGCTGCCTCAGAAACGCCTGAACCCGACTGAGGGATCAGCCGGGTTCAGGTCAACAGGCTTGAACACCTGCGGAAGAGGATCAAGACTTACTTGATCTTGGCTTCCTTGTACATCACGTGCTTACGGACGACCGGATCAAACTTCTTCATCTCCAGCTTGTCCGGAGTGTTCCGCTTGTTCTTGTCGGTGGTGTAGAAGTGGCCGGTACCGGCACTGGACACCATTCTGATCTTGTCACGCATGACTGCTTGCTCCCCTTGAATGGATCGCTAGAAAGCGAATCGCTTAGACGGCGTCGCCGCGCTTACGGATATCGCTGAGAACCGCATCGATACCCTTCTTGTCGATGATGCGCATGCCCCTGGAAGAGACGCGCAGCTTGACGAAGCGGTTCTCGGACTCCACCCAGAAACGGTGAGAGTGCAGGTTCGGCAGGAACCGACGGCGGGTCTTGCGCTGGGAGTGTGAAACATTATTACCAGTCACCGGGCGCTTGCCGGTAACCTGACATACTTTGGACATGGGAGCCTCCAACCACTGGCCAGGTGTCAATCACCTGTTGTGTTCAAAACCTGTCGGGCAAACCGGGAGATCCCGTGACATTTGACCCAAGGGAATTCAAAGGCTGCACTTTATACCAGAGACCGCCTCACCGGACAAGCCCGGAACGCAAGGACACATATATCCAGCGGCGGCGAGTACGGCGCGTAAAGACGACTAACGATGGGCAGGTGCTTGGCAGGCAGCCCCAAACTCTCGGGGGGCCGGGCGCAGCCGAGGCGACATTATAGAGCAAGTCGCGCCCCGCGTCATGCTTTACAGCCACCCTCGCTCGGCGAAGGACACCACTTCGCCGTCTCCGACCACGAAGTGATCCAGCACGCGGATCTCGAAGAGCCCGAGCGCCTCACACAGGCGGTCGGTGATGCGCCGGTCGGCGTCACTGGGCTCGGCCACGCCGGAGGGGTGATTATGCGCCAGAATCACCGCCCCGGCGCCCAGCGCCAGGGCCCGTCGCGCCACCTCACGAGGATAGACGGAAGCGCTATCCAGGGTGCCGCGGAACAGCGACTCGTAGCGAATCACCCGGTGCTGGGCATCGAGGAAGAGCGCGGCGAACTCCTCATGCCCCAGGTGGCGCAGCTGACTGGAGAGATAGGCACGCACCAGCGTCGGCGAGGTCAGCGCCTCCCCCCGGGCCAGCTGGCTGGCCAGGTGCCGCCGCGATAGTTCGAGAGAGGCCTGAAGCTGCACATACTTGGCATCGCCCATGCCCCGCGCCGCACAGAACTGCTTGCGCTCGGCCTCCAGCAGCTGGCGCAGGCCGCCGAATTCCATCAGCAGGTCCCGCGCCAGGTCCACCGCCGAACGACCGCGCACGCCGACCCGCAAGAAGATGGCCAGCAGCTCGGCATCCGACAGCACCTCGGCCCCCAACGCCAGCAGCTTTTCCCTGGGCCGCTCCCCCTCCGGCCAGTCCCTGATCGACATCGCCGCCCCTCCCGCTCCGCCTGCCCCAAGTGTAGCCACACTTGCGCTGGCTCGTAGGAGCTCGTAGGAGTGGCCCAGTGACGCGGCGCGAGGCGCCGGGGATAGGCCTTGAGCGACCCGGCCTGCGATGGCCCCAACGGCCGGCCCGGCTACGCAAGGCAAGGCGCCGATGGTAAGGTAATGGACCGAGATTTCCGTCGAGACCCCGTTCATGTCACCGCTATCCGAAACCGGACTCATGGGCCGCCGAGTCCTGCTCGGCATCAGCGCCGGCATCGCCGCCTACAAGAGCGCCCTGCTCGCCCGCCTGCTCACCCAGGCGGGCTGCGAGGTACGCGTCGTCATGACCGAGGGGGCCCAGGCCTTTATCACGCCGCTGACCCTGCAGGCACTGACCGGCGAGCCCGTGCGCACGTCCCTGCTCGACCCCGAGGCCGAGGCCGGCATGGGCCATATCGAGCTGGCCAAGTGGGCCGATACCATCCTGGTCGCCCCGGCCACCGCCGACCTGATGGCGCGCCTCGCCCAGGGCCATGCCGACGACCTGCTCACCACCCTGTGCCTGGCCAGCGACGCCGAGACAGTCATGGCCCCGGCCATGAACCAGGCCATGTGGCGCCACCCGGCGACCCAACGCAATGCCGTACGACTCGCGGATGACGGCTGGCGCCTGCTGGGCCCGGATAGCGGCGACCAGGCCTGTGGCGATATCGGCCCCGGCCGCATGCTGGAGCCCGAGGCGATCCTCGAGGGGCTGCTTTCCCTCCAGGCGCCCGATACCGCGCCCCTCCAGGCGCCCGATGCCGCGTCCCTTCAGGCGCCCGATACCGCGTCCCTTCAGGCGCCCGATGCCGCGTCCCTTCAGGCGCCCGATGCCGCGCCTCGCTCAACGCCCGATGCCGGGCCGGCCGCCGGTCTGACCGTCACCATTACCGCCGGCCCGACCCGAGAGCCGCTGGACCCGGTGCGCTACCTCTCCAATCATAGCTCCGGCAAGATGGGCTATGCCCTGGCCATGGCGGCCGCGGCGCTGGGCGCCCGGGTCAGGCTGATCAGCGGCCCGGTGGCCCTGCCCTGCCCCGCCGGCGTGGAGAGAATCCCGGTGGAGACGGCGCTCGAGATGCACGCGGCGGCGGCGCGACTCGCCCCGAAGAGCGCCATCTTCATCGGCTGCGCCGCGGTCGCCGACTACCGCGCCGAGACGGCCGCGGCGCACAAGATCAAGAAGACCGAAGGCGAGGACGCCCTGACCCTGCGCCTGGTGAAGAACCCCGATATCATCGCCTCGGTGGCCGCACTGCCCGAGTCACAGCGGCCCCTGGTGGTCGGCTTCGCCGCCGAGACCCGCGACGTCGCGGCCTATGCCCAGGACAAGCTGACTCGCAAGAAACTCGACATGATCGTCGCCAACGATGTCTCTCGCGAAGGCCTCGGCTTCGGCAGCGACCAGAACGCCGCCCTCCTGCTCTGGCGTGGCGCCGCGGGCGAAGGCCGAGAAAGCCTCGAGGCCCAGCCCAAATCCGACATGGCCCGGGCGATAATGCACCGCGCCCTGGCTTGCCTGGCCGAGCGTACCGCCGGCTAGGCCCGACGCCCCATGACTCCGACCTCTTCTAGGAATTCCCGATGTCCCATTCCGATGCCAAGCCCCGCCTGGCCGTGAAGCTCCTCGACGAGCGCCTGCGCGACTACCTGCCCCACTATGCCACCCAGGGCTCCGCGGGCATGGACCTGCGCGCCCTGCTCGACGCCCCCCTGACACTGGCCCCCGGCCAATGTGAGCTGGTGCATACGGGCCTGGCCATCCATATCGCCGACCCGACTCTCGCCGGCCTGGTCCTGCCCCGCTCGGGCCTGGGCCACAAGCACGGCATCGTCCTCGGCAACCTGGTGGGACTGATCGACTCCGATTACCAGGGCGAGCTGATGATCTCGGTATGGAACCGCGGTCAGGCCTCGTTCACCCTCGAGCCTTTCGAGCGCCTGGCGCAGTATGTCTTGGTACCCGTGGTGCAGGCCGACCTCGAGGTCGTCGACGACTTCGCCGCCAGCCAGCGCGCGGAAGGCGGCTTCGGCAGCTCCGGCCGCCACTGACGCCATCAGTGAATTACCTTAGAGGGAAGGACCCTAGATGACCGCAGATAGCCAGACCGTACCCGCCTCCATCTTCCGCGCCTACGATATTCGAGGCATCGTCGACGACACGCTCACCGAACCCAGCGTCGAGCTCATCGGCCGCGCCATCGGCAGCGAGGCCGCCGCCCGCGGCGAATCCTGCGTGGTGGTCGCCCGGGATGGCCGGCTATCCGGCGAGCGCCTCAAGGACGCCCTGGTACGCGGCCTGACCGCCGCCGGCCGCGACGTCATCAACATCGGCATGGTCCCCACCCCGGTGCTCTACTTCGCCACTCATACGCTGGACGGTACCGCCTCGGGCGTCATGGTGACCGGCAGCCACAATCCCCCGGATTACAACGGCTTCAAGATCGTGCTCGGCGGCGAGACCCTCTCCGGCGAGGCGATCACCGGCCTGCACGAGCGCCTCGTCGCCGGCGACCTGACCGAGGGCCAAGGCAGCGTGCGCGAGGTGGACGTTCGTGACACCTATCTGACACGCATCCTGGCCGACGTTCACCTGGCGCGACCGCTCAAGGCGGTGGTCGACTGCGGTAACGGCGTGGCCGGCGAGCTCGGCCCGCAGCTGGTGGAGCAACTCGGCGTCGAGACCCTGCCGCTGTTCGCCGAGATCGACGGCACCTTCCCCAACCACCACCCGGACCCGGGCAAACCGGAGAACCTCCAGGACCTGATCCAGGCGGTGCGGGAAAGTGGCGCCGATATCGGCCTGGCCTTCGACGGCGATGGCGACCGCCTGGGCGTGATCACCCCCTCCGGCCGACTGATCTACCCGGACCATCTGATGATGGCCTTCGCCGAGGACCTGCTCGAGCGCCGCCCGGGCGCCAAGGTGATCTATGACGTCAAGTGCACGGGCAACCTGGCCCGGGTGATCGATGAGGCCGGCGGCGAGCCCGAGATGTGGCGCACCGGCCACTCGCTGATCAAGGCGCGCATGAAGGAGACCGGCGCCCTGCTGGCCGGCGAGATGAGCGGCCACATCTTCTTCAAGGAGCGCTGGTACGGCTTCGATGACGGCCTCTACAGCGCCGCCCGCCTGCTGGAGGTCCTCTCTCGCCAGGAACAGGACGCCGATGCCTTCTTCGACCGCTACCCTCAGGACAAGGGCACGCCGGAGATCAATATTCCCGTTACCGACGAGACCAAGTTCGACCTGGTGGCACGCCTGGCGCGCGAAGGCGACTTCGGCGAAGAGGGCGTGAAGACCACCCTCGATGGCATCCGGGTCGATTATCCCGACGGCTGGGGCCTGTGCCGCGCCTCCAACACCACCCCGGTGCTGGTGCTGCGCTTCGAGGGCAAGAGCGAGGCGGCGCTCGAGCGCATCAAGGCCCGCTTCACCGACGCCCTGGCCCAGGTGGCCCCCGAGCTGGACGTAGCGCTATAGGCCACCGGAGCCGCCGGGACAGCCCCAAACCCAGGGACGGTCCCGGCGATGAGCCGTCGTGAAGAGGCGAGACTACCTGCCGCTGCAGCAGCCATGAGTATAGGAAGGAACCCGCAATGACCGAACAGAACCGTGACCCCCGCCTGGTGGTGGAGGTGCTCTCCGAGGCGCTACCGTATATCCAGCGCTTTTCCGGCAAGACCGTGGTGGTGAAATACGGCGGCAACGCCATGACCGAGGACACCCTGATCGACTCCTTCGCCCGAGATATCGTGCTGATGAAGGAAGTCGGCATCAACCCGGTGGTGGTCCACGGCGGCGGCCCGCAGATCGGCGAGCTGCTCGGCAAGCTCAATATCGAGTCGCGCTTCGTCAACGGCATGCGAGTCACCGACGCCGAGACCATGGATGTGGTGGAAATGGTGCTGGGCGGGCTGGTCAACAAGGGCATCGTCAACCTGATCAACCAGTGCGGTGGCAAGGCCATCGGCCTGACCGGCAAGGACGGCGCCCAGATCCGCGCCCGTCAGCTCAAGGTGGAGCACCAGACACCGGACATGGCCGCCTCCGAGATCATCGATATCGGCCATGTCGGCGAGGTAGAGCATATCTCCACCGACCTGATCGACATGCTTGCCCAACGTGACTTTATCCCGGTCATCGCCCCCATCGGCGTGGATGAGGCAGGCCACAGCTACAACATCAACGCCGACCTGGTGGCGGGCAAGGTGGCCGAGGCCCTGTCCGCCGAGAAGCTGATGCTGCTGACCAACGTGGCCGGCCTGATGGACGGTTCCGGCGAGGTGCTGACGGGCCTGACCACCGCCCAGGTGGACGCGCTGATCGCCGATGGCACTATCCATGGCGGCATGCTGCCGAAGATTCGCTGCGCCCTGGAAGCGGTGAAGGGCGGCGTCAAGAGCGCCCATATCATCGACGGCCGGGTCCCCCACGCCACCCTGCTGGAGATCTTCACCAACGCCGGTGTCGGCACCCTGATCACCGACGAAGGCTGACCCCCTCATGACCCAGGCCACCCCCAGCCGTCGCGAGCGGATCCTCCAGGCACTGGCCATGATGCTGGAAGAGGACAGTGGCAAGCGCATCACCGTGTCTGCCCTGGCCAAGCAGGTCGGCGTTACCGAGGCCGCCCTCTATCGCCACTTCCCCAGCAAGGCACGCATGTTCGAGAGCCTTATCGAGTTTATCGAGGAGTCCCTGTTTGCCCGTATCGGGCGCATCCTGGAAGACGAACACGAGGCGCTGCCGCGCTGCGGGGCCCTGCTCATCCTGCTGCTGGGGTTCGCCGAGAAGAACCCCGGCCTCTCGCGGCTGCTCGACGGTGGAGTCCTCACCGGCGAGACGGCGCGACTGCGAGTCCGCATCCATCAGCTCTTCGAGCGGCTCGAGACCCAGCTCAAGCAGATCCTGCGCGAGGCCGAGCTACGCGAGAAGCGGCGCACCCGCCTGCCCGCCTCCGCCGCCGCCAATCTCCTGCTGTCCACCGCCGAGGGACGCATCAGCCAGTACGTGAGGAGCGACTTCAAGCGCCGCCCCACCGAGCACTGGCAGGCGCAGTGGGCGCTGCTCTCGGCCCAGCTGCTGGAGGACAGCCCCCAGCCCGCGTAGGCCTCCGAGCGCTTGAGAGGCCTGCCTGCCGGAAAGCGCTTACCCGAGGCGCTCGTCTTAAAAACATGTCTTAAAAACACCAAGGCCCCGTCGAATGTCTTCGACGGGGCCTTGAATGTTCACCATCCCGCGGCATCGGCGGGCTCGGCGCACTCACGCCACCAGGGCGTCACCGATCTGCTGCTTGATCTTCTTCATGGCATTTTTCTCGAGCTGGCGGATGCGCTCGGCGGAGACACCATACACATCGGCCAGGTCATGCAGGGTGGCCTTGGGCTCACTGAGCCAACGGCGCTGCAGGATGTCACGCGAACGCTCATCCAGGCCCTCCATCGCCAGCTGCAGGCGGCGGGTGGAGTCACCCTCCCAATCGCTCGCCTCGAGCTGGGTGGCCGGGTCGGCGGAGGCATCGTCCAGATAGTGGACCGGCGCCTGCCAGCTGCTCTCGTCATCCTCGCCGGGCGAGGCGTCGAAGCCGGCATCATGGGAGGCGAGTCGACCCTCCATTTCCCGCACCACCTCGGGCTTGACGTCGAGGTCCTTGGCGATCGCCTCGACCTCGTCGCTATTCAGCCAGGCCAGGCGCTTCTTGGCGCTGCGCAGGTTGAAGAACAGCTTGCGCTGGGCCTTGGTGGTCGCGATCTTCACGATGCGCCAGTTGCGCAGCACGAACTCGTGGATCTCCGCCTTGATCCAGTGCACGGCGAAGGAGACCAACCGCACTCCCTGGTGGGGGTCGAAACGCTTCACCGCCTTCATCAGGCCAACGTTGCCTTCCTGGATCAGGTCTGCCTGGGGCAGGCCATAGCCGGAATAGCTGCGGGCAATATGCACGACGAAGCGCAGATGCGACAGCACCAGCCGGCGCGCCGCCTCCAGGTCGCCCTCATCATGCAGCCGGAAGGCCAGCTCACGCTCTTCGTCCGAGGTAAGCATGGGGATGCCATTGGCCGCCCGGATATACCCGTTGAGATCGTGTCCCGGAGAGAGCTGGCCCACCGGAAGAAGACTGTTGCTCATGTGCAGGATGTCTCCTCAATCAGCCCATTAGTGTCTTGGCATGCGGATCCTCAGACACCTGAAACAGTGCAAGGTTCCGCGAAATCAGGTGCCGCGAAATGTCACGCTCCGTTTTTCGACGGGGCCTCATTTCAACAGCCTGGCGTCAGCGCGGCTTCACCTCGGCGAGATGGCGGCTGACCGCGATCCAGGCACCCAACCAGCCCAGCAGTATACTACAGCCCACCAGTATGGCGGAACCGCCCGCCCCTAGCCGCGGCAGGCTGAAGCTGGCGCCATAGCTTTCCGCCAGCGCCGAGACCGGTGCCGCCAGCCAGCCGCCGCCCAGGGTCAGCAGCGCCCAGGCCAGCAGGCCGCCCCCCAGGCCATACCAGGCCCCGCTATAGAGGAAGGGGCGCCGCACGAAACCATGGGTGGCGCCGATCAGGGTGATCACCTCGATCTCCTTGCGACGACTCTCCACCGCCAGCCGAATCGTATTGCCTACCACCAGCAGCACGCCTCCCCCGAACAGCACGGCCAGCGCCAGGGTCACACGCCGGCCCAGCTCGGCCAGGCTACGCAGGCGCTCGATCCAGGCCAGGTCCAGGCGCACCTCGTCCACGCCGGGCACCGCATCCAGCGCCTCGGCCAGGTCGCGCACCGCCTCCGGGGCCGGCGCTTTTGGGGTCACGACCACGCTGGCCGGCAGGGGGTTATCATCGAGCCGTGCCAGGGCATTCTCCAGCCCCAGCGCCTGCTGGAATTCCGCCATGCCTTCGGCGGCGGTGATCAACCGGGTGTGGGCCACTCCCGGCTGGGCCCCCAGGGCCTCTTCGATGCGGGCCGCCTCCCCCTCCTCGACGCCCGGCGCGAGATAGGCGGTAAGGGTGGCACTCTCGGTCAACTCGGCATCGAGCAGTCGCGCGCTGTCCAGCGTCAGCCACAGCCCCGCGGGCAGCACCATGGCGATGGCGATGGCCAGCATGGTCACCAGGCTGGCGACAGGCGTTCGCAGCAGCCGCCAGGCGCTATCCTGGCATATGGCCCGGTGATGGCGAAGCCAGCCACGAAAGCGACCCGAAGCGCCCGCGCGGTGGGTGTGGGCCCCCCGTGGGGAGGGCGAAGAACGACGATTCATGCGGCCTCCAGGTCGCCCACCAGGCGGCCCTCGCGCAAACGCAGGGTGCGATGCTGCAACCGGGCGATCAGCGCCAGGTCGTGACTGGCGATCATCACTGTGGTGCCGATGCGATTGAAATCCTCGAACAGCGCCATGATATCGGCGGAGAGCTGAGGGTCGAGGTTACCGGTCGGCTCATCGGCCAGCAGAAGGGCCGGCTTGTTGACCACCGCCCGGGCGATGCCCACACGCTGCTGCTCACCACCGGAAAGCTCGATGGGAAGCGCCTTCTCGCGGTGCAACAGCCCGACCTTGTCCAGCGCCCCCCGGACTCGACGCGCCGACTCCCGGGGCTCGACCCCCTGAATCGTCAGGGGGAGCGCCACGTTATGGAAGATCGAACGATCATAGAGTAGCTGGTGGTCCTGGAAGACCACGCCGACCTGGCGGCGATAAAACGGCACCTGACTCGGGTGGAGCCGGTCGATATCATGGCCGGCCACCAGGATACGCCCTCGCGTGGGCCGCTCCAGGCGCATGACCAGGCGCAGCAGCGAGCTCTTGCCGGCCCCGGAGTGGCCGGTCAGAAACAACATCTCGCCGCGACGCACGCGAAAATCGAGATTAGCGAGGGCCTCGAAACGCCCGCCGTAGCGCTTGCCCACGTGCTCGAAGACGATCATCCCTGGGAGCCGTCCCTCTCGCGGTCGAACAGGGCATCCACGAACTCACCCGCCACGAAGGGACGCAGGTCGTCCAGTGTCTCGCCGACCCCGATAAAGCGGATCGGTGTGCCCAGCTGCTTGGCCAGGGCAAAGATGATGCCCCCCTTGGCGGTACCGTCGAGCTTGGTCAGGGTCACCCCAGTGATCGGCACGGCCTCATGGAAGGTGCTGGCCTGGGAGAGAGCGTTCTGCCCGGTGCCGGCATCGAGCACCAGCATCACCTCGTGGGGCGCCTCGGCGTCGAGCTTGCCCATGACCCGATGGACCTTCTTGAGCTCTTCCATCAGGTGCGCCTTGTTATGCAGGCGCCCGGCGGTATCGGCGATCAACACATCGATACCGCGAGCCTTCGCGGCCGCCACGGCGTCATAGACCACCGAGGCGCTGTCGGCACCGGTATGCTGGGCGATCACCGGCACCCGGTTACGCTCGCCCCACACCTTGAGCTGCTCCACCGCCGCGGCACGGAAGGTATCACCGGCGGCCAGCATCACGCTGCGTCCGTCGCGCTGAAAGCGCTGGGTCAGCTTGCCGATGGTGGTCGTCTTGCCCACACCATTGACGCCGACCACCAGGATCACGAAGGGCCCCTCGCCCTTGGGCGGCAGCGCCAGGGGGGTGCTCACCGGCTCGAGCATGGCGGCCAGTTCCTCCTGCAGGGCGCCATAGAGGGCATCGCTGTCCTTGAGCTCCTTGCGCGAGACGCGCTCGGTCAAGCGGCCGATGATCTCGGTGGTCGCCTCGATGCCCACATCCGCCATCAGCAGCTGGGTCTCGAGGTCTTCCATCAGATCATCATCGATCTGCTTCTTGCCCAGGAACAGGTCGGCCAGGCCATCGGTCAGATTGGCCCGCGTCTTGCCCAGGCCCGAGCGAATGCGGGCAAACCAGCCCTTCTTCTCGCTGGCGGCCGGCTTTTCCTGGAGAGCCGCGGGCTCGGGTTCGGGCTCGGGCTCCGGCTCGGGTTCCGGCTCGGGCTCGGGCTCAGGCTCAGGCTCCGGTTCGGGTTCGGGTTCGGGTTCGGGCTCGGGCTCGGGTTCTGGCTCGGGTTCGAGTTCGGGCTCCGGCTCGGGTTCTGGCTCGGGTTCGAGTTCGGGCTCCGGCTCGGGTTCCGGCTCTGGCTCGGGTTCCGGCTCGGGTTCCGGCTCGGGTTCTGGCTCGGGTTCTGGCTCGGGCTCTGGCTCGGGCTCTGGCTCGGGCTCCGGCTCGGGTTCTGGCTCGGGCTCGGGCTCGGGCTCGGGCTCGGGCTCGGGCTCCGGTTCGGGCTCCGGCTCGGGTTCGGGTTCGGGTGTCGGTTCCGGCTCGAGCCGCGCCTCTGTCTCGGCGGCGCGTCCACCCTCGTCGGGGCTATCGCCTTCGGCGGCGTCTTCCTCGCCGGGGGGCGGGGCGACCTCTTCCTGGAGTTCCGGCTCCTCTCGGGTCGCCTCTTTCTCCTGCTTCTTCTTGCGCTTGAAAAAACCGAACATGGACAGCATCAGCCTCGCGGATGAACGAATCGTCACATCCTACCACTGCCCACCATGACTGTGGACAAGCCGCCGGTTACAATCTCCCCCATGAAACGACGCTCCCCCCGACGCTCAAGCCAATCCGCGGCCGCCAGCCGGCGAGACGGCAAGACCACCGGTCGCCTGCGCATTATCGGCGGCGACTATCGCCGCCGCCTGCTGCCGGTGCCCGACAGCCCCGGCCTGCGCCCCACCCCCGACCGGGTCCGTGAGACGCTGTTCAACTGGCTTGCCGCCGCCCTGCCCGGCGCCCGGGTACTGGACCTCTTCGCCGGCACCGGTTCTCTCGGCCTGGAGGCCCTCTCCCGCGGCGCCCGAGAGGCCATCTTCGTCGAACGCGACGCCCGGGTCGCCGACCAGCTCGACCACAACCTCGACACCCTGAAGGCCACATCACGCGGACGGGTGGTCAACGCCGACGCCACCGGCTTCCTGGATGCCGCCCCCACTCCCGCCACCCTGGTCTTCCTCGACCCGCCCTTCCGCCTGGGACTCGCCGGGCCTTGCTGTGCCGCCCTGGAAGCGGGCTGGCTGACGGCCGATGCCCTTGTCTACCTGGAAACCGAAGCCGGACTCGAGCCACCGGTGCCCGCCAGCTGGCAGCTGCACCGGGAGGTGCGAGCCGGCGATAGCCACGGGCGGCTCTACAGGCGTGGCGACGCTTGCTGAGGCGGGAGCTCGGCGTTACTCTGCGAGTTTGAATCGCCCGACATGGGCACCGGCTCGGCCCCAAGGATTACCGGAACGACACCCCAGGAGAACAGGATGAGCATCGAACTCTTCAACCGGCTCGAACAGAAGGTCACCAGCGCCGTGGAGGCCCTGGAATTGCTGAAGATGGAAGCCGAAGAGCTGCGCGAGGAAAACAGCCGTCTGAAACAGGAGCGCGAGGAATGGGAGCGCCGCCTGACCGCCGTGCTGGGCAAGCTGGACGAGCTGGATGGCAACAACCAGGGGTGAGGCCCTATCGCGCCGGCATCACGCCAGCGCCAGCGACATGAGTCGCGCGTCTTCCCTGACCGCCCCGGCCTGCCGGGGCGGATAGTAGCCGCGACGAATGCCGTCATCCTCGAAGCCTGCCCCACGATAGAGCGCAATGGCCGAGGCGTTGCCCACCCGCACCTCCAGCAACAGGCGTTCGCTGCCCCAGGCTCGGGCCTGTTCGACCACCTCGGCCAGGAGTCGGCGGGCGAGCCCTCGGCCGCGCCAGCGAGCATCCACCAGCACCGCCTGTAGCTCCGCCTCGAAGGGCTGGCGGTCCACCGCGGCATAGCCCACCACGGCCTCGTCGACCACCAGGCCGAACACGAGGGTTTCGGGTGCCCGCAGGCTCGCCGCCAGCCGGGTAAACGACCCGGCGGTCACCCAGCCATGCGCGACCTCCAGGGCCGCCAACGCCTCGAGATCCGCGTCCGACAGCGTCATCAGCGTCGGGCGCTTCTCCGCTGCGTCACGATCCATTCGCGCCCTCTTCCCGCCTGTCTCGCCATGCATCGCCCAGCATCAGCAATCGCGGCAGCAGCGCGCGCTTGGCATCGGCACTGGTCGCGAGCTCTGCCAGTGACGGCCCCTGACAGGCGGGCAGGTCGAACAGGGGACAGTGATCATTCTCCAGCGCCAGCACTCGGTTCAGCACCTCGTCTCGGCCGAACACCAGCAGCCGCTCGGGTGCCCAGCCACGACGGCCGGCCCCGGCGACAAGGGCCTTTAGGCCCTCGCGGGCCTCCACCAGCGGCTCCTGTACCGGCAACCCCTCCTGAAGCGGCCAGCGAACACCCTGAAAGACCGGCAGCGGCGACTCGATACCCGCGGCGCGCAGCAGGTTGGCGAGCAGCATCAGCTGTGGGCGCCCGGGCGCCTGCTCGCCCGGCAGCAACATCAGCCAGCGCCCCTCCAGGCAGGCCATCTGAAAGGCGAAGCGCAGGGCCTCCTGGGGCGCCTCATCGACATCGGGGGCTGCTACTGCGGCGTCGGTGGCGGGTTCCGCCGGCGATACGTCATCGCCCAGCAGCACCGCCCGCGCCCTGCCCGGCCGTGGCGCACCCGCGGTGCGCTCCTGGGCGGGGGGCTCGGGGGGTGGGGCGGCCGGCTGCTCCCGCGCCTCATCGAGCAGCGCCTGCAGGCGCTCGCCATGACCGACCTCGGGCGGTGGCTCGGGGGACGCCCAGTCACAGGCCGGCGTGGGGCTTGCATTGGGCAGCGTATAGCGTGCCACCCAGGCGGTAAGCCCCATCGCCTCCAGGTACTGAAGGCGCTGGGGTTCTCCTGTCACCGGCCGCCGCCCCGGCAGTCGGGTGAGTCGGGACGCGCCTGACCGCTGGCGTCCCACTCCTGCAGGGTATAGAGATGCAGGGCCAGGGCGTGTACCGGCCCGGACAGCTCATCGGCCAGCAGGGCATAGAGCTGTTGGTGGCGCTTGACCGGCATCAACCCCTCGAAGCGGTCGCTGACCAGCGTCACCTTGAAGTGGGTTTCGGAATTGGGCGGCACGGCGTGCCGATGGCTTTCGTTCTCCACCTGCATAAAGGCGGGCTCGAAGGCCTGGAGCTTCTCTTCGATGCTTGACTGGATGCTCATTGAAGGCTTCCCGAGGTGGTGAAGGTGAATGTCCATTGTACTCGCTATAGGCGTCGCAAACGATGAGGCACACCGCCGGCGATCGTGGCCTCGCGGGGCTAGCCACGCCGAGCGGCTTGGGCAAGCGGGACCCGCAGCAGGCTGAACAGCAGGGCCGCCAGGGTCGTCAGGGCTCCGAGCCATAGCGTGGCCTGTACCGCCACCCCGGCGGCCAGGAAGGCGCCGACCAGGGCCACCCCCAACGACTGACCCACGGTACGCGATGTGCTCATGGCGCCGGAGGCGTTGGCGCTGCGCGAGAGGGGCACGCTGCCGATCAATTCACGGTTGTTCGGCGGCTGAAACAGGCCGAAGCCCACGCCGCACAGCGCCATGCGCCACAGCACCTCGCCCACGCCGGCCTCGGGGTCGAGCCAGGCCAGCGCCATCAACCCCACCATCAGCAGAATCAGACCCAGGGACGCCAGCAGGGTGGGATTCACCCGGTCCGCCAGCCTACCCGCCAGCGGCCCCACGACCATGATCGCCAGCGGCCAGGGGGTGAAGAGCCAGGCGGTCTCGAGGGGGGAGAAGCCCATCCGCTGCTGAAACAGGAAGGACAGCGCCACGAAGGCGAGCCCCTGGCCGATGAAGGCGCTCCCCTGGGCGGCCAGCGCCAGGCTGAAGCGCCGTTCGGCAAAGATGGCCAACGGCAACAGTGGATGGGACGCCCGGCGCTGGCGCCGCACAAACAGCAGCGCCGCCGCCAGGCTGGTGCCCAGCCACGCCACCAGGGCCCAGGCCGGCATATCGTGGCCAAGGCCATCCATGGCGACGAAGAGGCCGCCCAGCATGGTGATCGAGAGCAGCGCACCCTGCCAGTCGAAGCCACCGGGTCGCGTCGACTCGCGAGGCAGCGCCCTCCAGGCCAGAACCACCGCGACCCCGCCCAGCGGCAGATGCAGCGCAAACAGCCATGGCCAGTCGGCCACCGACAACAGGGCCCCCCCGATGGCCGGGCCGGCGGCATAGCCACCCGCCACCACCATGGCGGAGAGCCCCAGGGCGCTACCCAGCAGCCGCGTCGGAAAGATCTGGCGATAGATCGAGGGGCCGATGGAAAGCGTCGCCGCCGCCCCCAGTCCCTGCAGGGCTCGGAAGACCAGCAGGCTCTCCAGCGACGTCGAGAGCGCGCTGCCCAGGGCGGCCAGGGTAAAAACCGCCACCCCCGCCACATACAGCCGCCGCCGGCTGAGCAGCTCGCTCAAGGCGGCAAACACCAGCAGGAAAGCCGCCGAGCTGACCTGGAAGAGGTTGGTGACCCAGACCACCCGGGAGGCCGACACCTCGAGGCCGGCGGCGATGGAGGGCAGCGCGATATTGACCATGGTGGTGTCCACTACCGCCATCAGGGTGCCGAGGATCAGCGCCAGAACGGCCAGGCGCCGCTCCGGACCGGGCAGGCCATCGTCGCCGGCACGCGTTTCGAAGAGTCGACTCATTCCATGTTTCCGCATCAGGGTCCGTTAACGAAGAAACCGGCCGAAGCCGGTTTCTCTCGCGAATCACCAATCAGGCATCACTCCTGATCGGTCTCCAGCAGCAGGCTATCGTCGATCTCGGAGATCTCCAGGGCCGTCTCGGTGTCGAGGTCGATGGCCAGATAGCTGTGCTCGAGCCGCAGGAAGTGCTGAAACAGCGACCAGTCGAGGACCTCGGGCCACTGTTTCTGATCCTCTTCCCAGGCGCGTAGCTCGGTCTCGAGGACCTCGAGATAGCGCTCACGCACGAAGCCCTGCAGGGCCTCGGGGGTATCCATCTCCGGAATCAGATAGACGGTGCTTTCGTGCTCGACGTCGGACAGCGTCAAGTCCTCGTTGCCGAGGGTGGGCTCGAGCCCGTTGATCCAATCCACGAAGTGCTGGGTCGGGCGGACGCTCAGGGCGGAGCGATTGAGCAGTTTCATGGTGGTCTCCTCGACGTCGAAACGACCACCATTATGGGCGCTGCCCGCGGCGTTTACCAATGCTTCCCGTACTTACCGAAGACTGGTGGCATGGCCCCCTGGGGTCAGACCCCACCGCCGTCACGCCAGCCTGTGATGCACCCTTCACTCCACCTCGGGCCGCATGGCCGGGAACAGCAGCACATCGCGGATCGAGGCGCTGTCGGTCAACAGCATCACCAGCCGGTCGATGCCGATGCCCTCGCCGGCGGTCGGCGGCAGGCCATACTCCAGCGCGCGCACATAGTCGGCGTCGAAGTACATCGCCTCGTCGTCGCCGGCCTCCTTTTCGGCCACCTGTTCGCGGAAGCGCTCGGCCTGGTCCTCGGCGTCGTTGAGCTCCGAGAAGCCATTGGCAATCTCGCGGCCACCGACGAAGAACTCGAAGCGCTCGGTGACGAAGGGGTTGGCATCCTTGCGCCGCGCCAGGGGACTCACCTCGGTGGGATACTCGGTGATAAAGGTGGGCTGCTGCAGGCGATGCTCCACGGTCTTTTCGAAGATCTCGATCTGGACCTTACCCAGGCCCCAGCCATCCTTGACGTCGATATCCAGACGCTCGGCGATCTGGCGCGCCGCGGCCTCGTCGGCCAGCGCCTCGGCGTGGATGTCGGGGTTGTATTCGAGAATCGAGTCGAACACGCTCAGCCGGCGCAGCGGCTGGCCGAAGTCGTACTCGAAGGTCTCCAGCACCTCGCCATCACGATTGCGAACGGCATTGACCACGGTGGTGGTGCCCAACACCTCCTGGGTCAGGGTGCGCAGCATCTCCTCGGTGAGGTCCATCAGGTCATTATAATCCGCATAGGCCTGATAGAACTCGATCATGGTGAACTCGGGGTTATGGCGCGTGGAGAGCCCCTCGTTTCGGAAGTTGCGGTTGATCTCGAAGACCCTCTCGAAGCCTCCCACCACCAGGCGCTTGAGATAGAGCTCGGGGGCGATGCGCAGGTACATGTCCTGATCCAGCGCATTGTGGTGCGTCACGAAAGGACGCGCCGTGGCGCCGCCGGGAATCGCCTGCAGCATGGGAGTTTCCACTTCCATGAAGCCCCGTGCCTCGAAGAAGCGACGCATGGCGCTGATCACCCCGGCCCGGGTCTCGAACACCTGGCGCGAGTCGGGGTTCATGATCAGGTCCACATAGCGCTGGCGATAGCGGGCCTCCATGTCGGTGAGGCCGTGGAACTTGTCAGGCAGCGGCCGCAAGCTCTTGGTGAGCAGCACCGCCTCCTCCATCTTCACATAGAGGTCGCCCTTGCCCGACTTGTGCACCGGGCCACGCCCCGCCACGATATCGCCGATATCCCAGCCCTTGATCTCCTCGAGAAGCTCGGCGGGCAGGCCCTTCTTGTCTACGTAGAGCTGGATCTGGCCGCTGACGTCCTGGATCACGATAAAGGGGCCGCGCTTGCGCATGATGCGCCCGGCCACACCGGCCGGGTGATTCAGCGCCTCCAGCTCGGTTTTGTCCTTGTCACCCAGCGCCGCATCGAGCTCGGCGGCCTGGCTGTCCCGGCGGAAGTGATTGGGAAACGCGCTTTCGCCCTGGGCGGCGGCCCGTTCACGCCGCGCCGCCAGCTTGGCGCGGCGCTCGGCAATCAGGCGGTTCTCATCGTTCTGCGGGCTTTCCGCTGAGGGGCTTTCGTTGGCCATATCGCTACAATCCTTGCTTTAGGCTGGCGACGATAAACTGATCGAGATCACCGTCCAGCACCTTGTCGCAGTTACTGGTCTGCACGCTGGTACGCAGGTCCTTGATGCGCTGGTCATCCAGCACATAGGAACGAATCTGGCTGCCCCAGCCGATATCGGACTTGGAGTCTTCGGCCTCCTGCTTGGCGGCGTTGCGCTTCTCCATTTCGTGCTCCCACAGCCTCGCCTTGAGCTGCTTCATGGCAAAGTCGCGGTTGGCATGCTGGCTGCGCTGGCTCTGACAGGCCACCACGATGCCGGTGGGCTCGTGGGTAATGCGCACCGCCGAGTCGGTGGTGTTGACGTGCTGGCCACCGGCACCGCTGGAGCGATAGGTGTCGACGCGCAGGTCCGAGGGATTGATATCGACCTCGAAGCTATCGTCGATCTCGGGCGACAGGAATATCGAGGCGAAGGAGGTATGGCGACGCCCGCCGGAGTCGAAGGGGCTCTTGCGCACCAGGCGATGCACGCCGGTCTCGGTACGCAGCCAGCCGAAGGCATGATCCCCCTGGATATGCAGGGTGGCCGACTTGATGCCGGCCACGTCGCCACCGGAGAGCTCGGTGATATCGGCCTTGAAGCCGTGATGCTCCGCCCAGCGCAGATACATGCGCAGCAGGATATTGGCCCAGTCCTGGGCCTCGGTACCGCCGGAGCCGGCCTGGATGTCGAGATAGGCGTTGTTCTCGTCCATCTCGCCGGAGAACATGCGTCGAAACTCGAGCTTCTCGAGGCTGGCATGGAAGCTCTCGAGCTCCTTCTCGACCTCGGCGACGGTGTCCTCGTCGTCTTCCATCTCGGCCAGTTCCAGCAGGTCTCGGCTATCGCCCAGCCCCTGGTCCAGCTCGTCGATGGTGGCCACGATGGTCTCGAGGGAAGCGCGCTCCTTGCCCAGTTTCTGGGCACGGTCCGGATCGTTCCAGACGTTGGGGTCTTCCAGCTCGCGGGTGACTTCCTCTAGCCGATCCTTCTTTTCGGCATAGTCAAAGATACCCCCTCAGGACGTCTGTCCGCTCGGACAGGTCCTTGATGAGGTTGTGAATCGGGTTGGTTTCCAGCATGGGGCATCTCGCCTGAATCTGCAGTGGAAAAAGGGCCGCCGCAGCGGCGCGGAAAAGGGAACCATTGTAGCGAACCCCGGCCACAGCGACCATCCTACTCGGCCCTCCAGGACGGTATCGAATTCATGGATGAGGTCATGCGCAATTTCAAATAGACCGCGCACGCCGGCTTGGATATGGTCGATTCATGGCCCAAATGGCCGGAACTCCACACAACCACAAGCAACGGAGTGCACCATGATCACGCCCCGCCTCGCCGCCGGCTCGCTGCTGCTGGCCGCCACCTGCCTCGCCCTGCCCGTCAACGCCGAGACCCTGCGCCTCGCCATCATGGGCGAACCCGCCTCCCTGGACCCCCACAAGATCAGCGGCACCTGGGAGAACGACGTGGTCGGCGACCTCTTCGAGGGGCTGGTCACCGAGGCCGCCGACGGCACCCGCATCCCCGGCGTCGCCGAGTCCTGGGAGGTCGCCGAAGACGGCACGACCTATACCTTCACCCTGCGCGAAGACGCCGCCTGGTCGGACGGCACCCCGGTGACCGCCGATGACTTCGTCTTCGCCTTCCGGCGCATCCTCGACCCGGCGACCGCCGCCAGCTACGCCTATCTGCTCTATCCGGTAAAAAACGCCGAGGCGGTCTTCAAGGGCGACGCCGAGCCGGGTGCGCTGGGTATCGAGGCACTCGATGACCACACCCTCGAGATCCGCCTGGAACGCTCTACCCCCTACTTTCTCGACCAGCTGGCCCACTACACCGCCTATCCGGTGCCCCGGCACGTGGTGGAAGCACACGGCGACGACTGGTCCAGCCCCGAGCACATGGTCACCAATGGCGCCTTCGCCCTGCAGAAGTGGCAATCCCAGACCCGCATCGAGGCCACCCGCAACCCGCACTTCCACGATGCCGAGAACGTCGCCCTGGACGAGGTCATCTACTTCCCCATCGAGGAGCGCAATACCGCCCTGAACCGTTTCCGCGCCGGCGAGATCGACATCGCCCGGGAGTTTCCCACCCAGCAGTACGCCTGGCTCCAGGAGAACCTGCCGGAGGCGGTACAGGTGGCGCCCTACCTCGGCATCTACTATTACGTCTTCAATGCTCGGGGCGACAGCGCCACCGCCGACCCCCGCGTGCGCGAGGCGCTGAGTCTGGCGGTGCGGCGCGAGGTGATCACCGACCAGATCCTGGGCACCGGCGAAGAGCCCGCCTACGGCTTCGTGCCGCCGAACGTGGCCCACTATGAAGGGGCCGAGCTCGACTTCGCCGACCTGAGCCAGGAGGAGCGCCTCACCCGCGCCCGCACGCTGATGGAAGAGGCCGGCTACGGCCCGGACAACCCGCTCGAACTGCTGCTGCGCTACAACACCAGCGAGGATCACCGCAAGGTCGCCATCGCCCTGGCCGCCATGTGGAAACCGCTGGGCGTGGAAGTGGAGCTCTACAACGCCGAAGTGGCTGTCCACTATGCCGACATCCGCCAGGGCGACTTCGACGTGGCCCGGGCCGGCTGGATCGGCGACTACAACGATGCCCAGAACTTCCTGAGCCTGCTGGAGGGCGGTGTCGCCAACAACTACGGCGCCTATCAGAACGATGCGTTCGACGCCCTGATGGACCAGGCCGCCGAGACCCAGGACACCGACGCCCGTGCCGAGCTGATGGCCGAGGCGGAGGCCCAGGCACTGGCCGACAACGCCACCCTGCCCCTCTACTACTACGTCTCACGCAACCTGGTGAGCCCGACGCTGAGCGGCTGGCAGACCAACATCGAGGACATCCATCGCTCGCGCTGGATCGACTTCGAGGAGTAACGCCCGCTTCCTTCATCTCGCGACGGCCTCGGGGCAGCCCGAGGCCGCAGGAACTCTCATGCTCCGCTATACCTTGACGCGCCTGCTGCAGGCGATTCCGACGCTCTGGATCGTCATCACCCTGTCGTTCTTCCTGATGCACCTGGCGCCGGGTGGCCCCTTCGATGGCGAGCGCCAGCTACCGCCGGAGATCGAGGCCAACCTGATGGCCACCTATCATCTGGACGAACCGGTGTGGCAGCAGTATCTGATCTACATGGGCAACCTGGTGCAGGGCGATCTCGGCCCCTCCTTCAAGTACAAGGATTTCACCGTCACCGAGCTGGTCTCCCAGGGCTTTCCCGTGAGCCTGGAGCTCGGCTTCTGGGCCATCGGCCTGGCGCTGCTGATCGGCCTGCCATTGGGGGTAATCGCCGCGCTCCGACGCAACTCCACCGTCGACTACCTGGTGATGGGCACCGCCCTGGCCGGCGTGGCGGTGCCCAACTTCGTGATCGCCCCGCTGCTGGCGCTGGTATTCGGCGTCATCCTCGGCTGGCTGCCGGTAGGCGGATGGAACGACGGCGCCTGGCCCAACCTGGTGCTGCCGGTGGTGGCGCTGTCGATCCAGCAAATCGCCTACATCGCGCGAATGATGCGCGCCAGCATGATCGAGATCCTCGGCAGCCACTTCATCCGCACCGCCCGTGCCAAGGGGCTGACGGAGACCGAGGTGATCTGGCGCCACGCCCTGCGCCCGGCGATGCTGCCGGTGGTCTCCTATCTGGGCCCCGCCATCGCCGGCATCATCACAGGCTCGGTGGTGATCGAGCAGATCTTCGGCATTCCGGGCATCGGCCGCTACTTCGTGCAGGCCGCCCTCAACCGCGACTACACCCTGGTGATGGGCACGGTGGTGTTCTATGGCGCACTGATCGTGCTGCTCAACCTGCTCGTCGACCTGCTCTACTCGGCCCTGGACCCGCAGATTCGCTATGACGACTGATACCGCCCTCTCGACCCCCGATATCGCCGGCGACAGCCTGGCCCACGAGGCCTGGCGCCGGCTACGACAGAACCGCGCCGCCACCGCCAGCCTGGTACTGCTGGCCCTGGTCGCCCTGGCCTGTATCGCCGGCCCCTGGCTGACCCCCTGGACACTGGACGAAGTGGACTGGAACGCCTTTCTCTCCGCCCCGAGCGCCGCCGACGGCCACTACGCCGGCACCGATGCCAACGGCCGCGACCTGCTGACCCGGGTGCTCCACGGCGGACGCGTGTCGCTGTCCGTGGCGCTGGTGGCCACCTTCGTCTCGCTGGTGATCGGCGTGCTCTACGGTGCCGTCGCCGGCTATCTGGGCGGGCGCGTCGACACCCTGATGATGCGCTTCGTCGACATCATGTACTCGCTGCCCTTCATGTTCCTGGTGATCCTGTTGATGGTGGTGTTCGGCCGCAACATCCTGCTGATCTACGCCGCCATCGGCGCCGTGGAGTGGCTCGACATGTCACGCATCGTACGCGGCCAGGTGCTGGCGCTGAAGCGCCGCGAGTTCGTCGAGGCCGCCCAGGCACTGGGGGTGCGCCGCCATACCATCGTTACCCGCCACCTGATTCCCAACGCCCTCGGCCCGGTCGTCGTCTACGTCACCCTTACCGTGCCCAAGGTCATCCTGCTGGAGAGCTTCCTCTCCTTCCTGGGGCTCGGCGTACAGGAGCCGCTGACCAGCTGGGGCGTACTGATCAGCGAGGGCAAGGACATGATGGAGACGGCTCCCTGGATGCTGCTGGTGCCCTCCGCCTTGCTGGCGACAACCCTCTTGTGCCTCAACTTCCTGGGCGACGGGCTGCGCGATGCCCTGGACCCGAAAACACGCTAATGACCCGCGAGGAGGCCTCATGCCACCACCACTGCTCGAGATCGATCGCCTGCGGGTCGAGTTCGACCTGCCGGGCGGCAGCGTCGCCGCCGTCAAGGACCTGAGCTTTACCGTTCACGAGGGCGAGACCCTGGCCCTGGTCGGCGAATCCGGCTCCGGCAAGTCGGTCTCTTCCACCGCCACCCTGGGGCTACTGCCCTCGCTCGCCCGGCCCACCGGCGCCATCCACTGGCACGGCGGGGCGGGCGACGAGGACCTGCTGAGGGTGTCGCCGAAGCGCCTGCGCCAGATCCGCGGCAACGAGATATCGATGATCTTCCAGGAGCCCATGACCTCGCTGAACCCGCTGCATCGGGTGGGCCGTCAGATCATCGAGGTGCTCGCCAAGCACACCGCGCTGCGTGGCCGGGCCGCTCGGGCCCGCGCCCTCGACCTGCTCGAGCAGGTGGGGCTCCCCGAGCCGGAGCGGCGCCTGGCGAGCTATCCCCACGAGCTCTCCGGCGGCCAGCGCCAACGGGTGATGATCGCCATGGCCCTGGCCTGCGAGCCGAAGCTGTTGATCGCCGACGAACCCACCACGGCGCTGGACGTCACCGTCCAGGCGCAGATCCTCACCCTGCTCAAGGAACTGCAGCGTCGCTACGGCATGGCGATCCTGTTTATCACCCACGACCTCGGCATCGTGCGTCACTTCGCCGACCGGGTCTGCGTGATGCGCCACGGCGAGCGGGTGGAGAGCGGCGAGACCACCGCCCTGTTCAAGGCCCCTCGCCACGCCTATACGCGCATGTTGATCGATGCCGAACCCCGCGGGCGCAAGGCCCCGGTACCGGCCGACTCTCCCATGCTGCTCGAGGCCCGGGATGTGCGGGTACGCTTCCCCCTCAAGAAGCGGCTCCTTGGGCACAATGAATACTTCGAGGCGGTGCGCGGGATCGACCTCGCCATCCGTCGGGGGCAGACGGTCGGCATCGTCGGCGAGTCAGGCTCCGGCAAGTCGACCCTGGGTCGCGCCCTGTTACGCCTGCTCGAGAGTCGGGGCGAGATCCGCTTCGGTGACACCGCCCTCGACGGCCTCGACAGCAGTGGCATGCGCCCGCTGCGCTCACGCATGCAGGTGGTCTTCCAGGATCCATTCGGCTCCCTGTCGCCGCGCATGACGGTGGGCGAGATCGTCGGCGAGGGCCTGCGGGTGCACGCCCCGGAGCTCGGCCGGCACGAACGGGACGCCCGGGTTCAGGAGGCACTCAACGATGTCGCCCTCGACCCGGCGATGCGCCACCGCTATCCCCACGAGTTCTCGGGCGGCCAGCGCCAGCGCATCGCCATCGCCCGCGCCCTGGTGCTCAAGCCCGAGTTCCTGCTGCTCGACGAGCCCACCTCGGCGCTGGACCGCTCGGTGCAGGCCACGGTGATCGCGCTGCTGCGCGACCTGCAGGCAAGACACGGCCTCACCTACCTGTTCATCAGCCACGACCTGGCGGTGGTGCGGGCCCTGGCCGACAGCGTACTGGTGATGAAGGACGGGGCGGTGGTCGAACAGGGCGACACCGAGACGCTATTCCGGGCGCCACGCGAAACCTACACCCGGGAACTGATGCGGGCGGCCTTCCTCGAGGAGGCGGCCGCCTGACTCCCCCCAGACGCGAAGACCCCGGCTGAGGCCGGGGTCTTCGTCCTGCACCTGGCGGTTTATCGCCTAGAAGCGATAGGTCAGCTGAGCGCCGAAGCCATGGGCCTCGTTCTTGTAGTCGGCGGAGTAAGTGGTGCCCCCTACCGGCGTGCCACCCGTCGCCGGGCTTGCCAGGTGGTCAGCGCGCGTCTGCTCCACATGGGTCTCGTGCTCGGTCAGGTAGGAGTACGCGAAGTCGATGGTCAGCGCCTCGATCGGCGTCCAGCCGGCGCCCAGGGAGAAGATGCGGCGATCATCCGAGGGAATCCGCACGCTGCGATGCTCATCATTGCTCGGGGTCTCATCCAGCGACAGGCCCGCCCGCAGCACCCACTGCGGATTCAGCTGGTACTCGCCCCCCACCGCGAAGGCCCAGGCATTGCTGTAGTTCTGGGTCTCATTGGTAATCTCTGGAATGGTATCGCCGGTGACGCGAATCTCCTGGAACTTGCTCCAGCGCGCCCAGGAGGCACCGAACATCAGCTTCAGCCTGTCGGTCATCTGCTGGGTCACGGAGAAGTTGACGGTTTCCGGCGTGGTCAGATCGAGATAGGCGTTGTCGGACCTGACAGCATTTCCCATCGGGTCAACGGCCACGAAGTCGCCTTCAAGCTCATATTCGACCTCGGAGCGGTAGGTCAGCCCCAGGGTGGTCTCGGGTACCGGCCGGTAGATAACCCCCAGGTTATAGCCCCAGGCCTCGTCATCGCCGTCGACGCGTGCATCGACATCGCCAGCAGGGTCATAGCTTTGCACGCTGGGGATCTGGCGGCGCAATTCCCCCTCCACCTGGTTATAGGTGATGCCGGCGCCGACCGACCACTGGTCGTTGAAGCGATAGGAGACCGTCGGCTGCGCACTGACCACCTTGACCTCGGTGTAGTTGCCGAAGTAGCGCCCCTGGAAGTCATCCTCATAGTCGGTCTTGGAGCCGAAGGGGGCGTAGACGCCGAAGCCGAAGGCCAGCTTCTCATTGACCGGATGAGCATAGAAGGCGAAGGGGATTGTCTTGTTGCCCACCATGTCGCCCTCGTTGCCTCCGGGAACGCCGCCTATCGGCACCTGAACACCATTCGGAGCACCGCCCATGGCAACCCCGGAGTCGATGTTACGCGTGGCGGAAACGTTGCTGATCTCGTTATTGACGACCAGATAGGTGGCACCGGCGGAGAGCTGGGCGCGATCCAGGAACGACATGCCGGCCGGGTTGCCATAGACGATGGTGGCGTCGTGAACGTTGGAGCTGCGCCCGGCGTGGCCATAGCCCTGGCCACTGACGCTCTGCTCGTTAAGCTGGAATCCACCGGCCTGGGCCTGGCTGGCGAAGGCCGCCGCCGTCACGGCGGCGGCGAGGGTCAGGCGATTGAAGTTGTTTTTCATAAGTTCCACCCCTTGCGGTGCTGTTATTACGTTGGCGCTGGCGAAGCCTCTCCCCGGAGGCAAGCATGTACCCTCCCCTTGTCGCGTATGCCAACGTTCGTTTCAACCCCAAACGCTCGTTTTAATGCTGATTCTTCTAATACTTTGGTCATACACCCATCCGATATCGTGAACTTTCAGGAGCTTATATAACACCTCGAGGAAGGCATCGACGTGCCTTCAGGCTCAGGATCGAACGGCTTGACCTTTGTGTAACCCAAGGGTTTTACACTACAGGCATGCCATTCTCTAGAGACACCGCCATGAAGGTCAGCGAACTGGCGAAGGGGGCCGGCGTTACCGCCGAGACCGTGCGCCATTATGTACGCGAGGGGCTTCTGCATCCCGAGCGCCACCCCGACAACGGCTACCAGCTGTTCGCCAAACCCGACCTGGAGCGGCTGCGCTTTATTCAGCGTGCCCGCACCCTGGGCTTCGGCGTGGCCGAGATACGCGACATCCTCGACCATGCCGATCACGGCGACTCGCCCTGCCCCATGGTGCGCGACCTGCTGGCCAGCCGCCTGCCGCAGATCCATGCGCGTATCGCCGAACTACAGGCGCTGGCCGAACGCATGGAGCAGGCACTCGAAACCTGGGCCGACATGCCCGACGGCATCCCGGATGGCCACAGCCTGTGTCGGCTGATCGAGAGCTTCCCCGAGCCGCTGCAGGCCGATGACACGCGCCTTGCCGACGAACCCGCCACCGAGGAGAAGCCATGAACACTACCCACAAGCGCCATGTGCCCGGTATGAGCTGCCAGGGCTGCGTCAAGCGCATGCGCGAGGCGATTCAGGCCGAAGACCCCGAAGCCGAGGTGACCGGCGAGCCAGCCGAGAAGCGCCTCGACGCGGTTACCCGGCTGGATGGCCGGGCCCTGGATAGGCTGCTTGCCGAGGCCGGCTATCCCACGGACGAGGCCCCTGCCGACCAGAGCGAGGCGACGACCGATCAAAGCGAGGCGGCAGCCGACCAGAGCGAGGCGGCAGCCGACCAGAGCGAGGCGGCAGCCGACCAGAGCGAGGCGGCAGCCGATCAGAGCGAGGCGACGACCGATCAAAGCGAGACGACGACCGACCAGAGCGAGACGGCGGTCGATCAGGACGAGTCCCCTGCCGATCAGAGCGAGGCGGCAGACGGTGAACGCGCTACCACCCGCCGGTTCTCCATCAGCGGCATGACCTGCGCCAGCTGCGTCAAGAGCGTGCAGCAGGCGCTGGAAAAGACGCCGGGCGTGGCCACGGCGTCGGTCAACTTCGGCACCCACACCGCCCAGGTTCATGGCAGCGCCGGTGAAGACGCGCTGATCGCCGCGGTGGACAGCGTCGGCTACGGCGCCGAGCCCATCGTCGACATGCGCGAGGCCGAGGCCAGCCGTGCCGACAAGGAGCAGCGCGAATACAAGAAGCGCCTGCACGGCAGTGTCTGGTCGCTGGCGCTGGCGGTGCCGCTGATGGCCAGCATGTTCTTCTTTCATCCCGAGCCGGTGGGCGCCGGTCGCCTCTACTGGGGCGTGATCGGCCTGCTGACGCTGGCGGTCATGGTGTTCCCCGGGCGTCACTTCTTCGTCAGTGCCTGGAAGAACTTCCGACATCACCAGGCCAACATGGACACCCTGGTGGCCATGGGCACCGGCACCGCCTGGTTGTATTCCATGGCGGTGGTGTTTCTCGGCGGCTGGCTGCCCGAGGCCGCCCGGGGCATCTATTTCGAGGCCTCGGCCATGGTCATCGGCCTGATTCTGTTGGGCAACGCCGTGGAGCTGCGCGCCCGGGGTCGCACCAGCGATGCGCTCAAGCGCCTGCTCGACCTGCAGAGCAAGACCGCGCGGGTGATTCGCGACGGCGAGGAGCGCGAGATCGACATCGACGCGGTGCGCCAGGGCGACCATATCCGCGTACGCCCCGGCGAGCGCCTGCCGGTGGACGGCGAGGTGACCGAGGGCCAGAGCCATATCGACGAGTCGATGCTCACCGGCGAGCCGCTGCCGGTGGCCAAGGCCCAGGGCGATGAGGTCAGCGCCGGCACCGTCAACGGCCGCGGAGGCCTGGTCTATCGTGCCACCCGCGTGGGCAGCGATACCCGCCTGGGGCAGATCACCGAGCAGGTGGCCAGCGCCCAGAATTCACGCCCGCCGATTGGCGACCTGGCCGACAAGGTCTCCAGCGTGTTCGTGCCCTCGGTGATGATCATCGCCGTGCTCACGGCACTTGCCTGGTTCAACATCGGCAGCGAGCCGCGGGTCATTCATATGCTGGTCACCGCCACCACGGTGCTGATCATCGCCTGCCCCTGTGCCCTGGGCCTGGCCACGCCGATCTCCACCATGATCGGCGTGGGCAAGGCCGCCGAACACGGCGTGCTGGTCAGAAACGGCGAGTCGCTGCAGACGGCAAGCCGCCTTACCACCCTGGTGGTGGACAAGACCGGCACCCTCACCGAGGGCAAGCCGAGGGTCACCGAAGCCAACATTCTCTCCGGCGATGAGCAGGAGATATTGGGGCTGGCGGCGGCCCTGGAGCGTGGCTCGGAGCACCCGCTGGCCACCGCCATGCTTGCCTACGCGGAGGAACGCGATGCGACCGACAGCCAGGTCAGCGACTTTGACAGCGTCACCGGCCGCGGCGTCACGGCGCAGTCCAGCGACGGCCGGCCACTGCTGCTGGGCAATGCCCGGCTCCTGGAAGAGGCCGGCATCGACCTCGGCGAGGCCCGGCAGACTGCCGAAGAACTGGAGAAGACGGCGCGTACCGTGGTCTACCTGGCGGTGGACGGCAGGCTGGCAGCGCTGTTCGGCATCAGCGACCCGCTACGCCACGACACCATCGAGGCGGTCAAGCGCCTGCAGGGGGACGGCCTCAAGGTGGTGATGCTGACCGGCGACAACAAGCACACCGCCGCCGCCATCGCCGGAGAGGTCGGTATCGATGACTTCCGCGCGGGCCTGCTGCCGGAGGACAAGCACGCCGAGATCGAGCGCCTGCAACAGACGGGGGAAGTCGTCGGCATGGTGGGCGACGGCATCAACGATGCCCCGGCCCTGGCCCAGGCCGACGTCGGCTTCGCCATCGGCCAGGGCACCGACGTGGCCATCGAGAGCGCCGGCATCACCCTGGTGCGCGGCTCGCTGCATGGCGTGGCCGCCGCCATCGAGGTCAGCCGCGCCACGCTTGCCAATATCAAGCAGAATCTGATGGGCGCCTTCGGCTACAACATCCTGGGCATTCCCATCGCCGCCGGCGTGCTCTACCCCATCACCGGCACCCTGCTGTCACCGATGATCGCCGGGGCGGCGATGTCGCTCTCCTCGATCACCGTGGTCAGCAACGCCAACCGGCTGCGGCTGTTCCGCCCCTCCGGTGAGACCGGGGGCGGCGAAGAGAGCGACCGTCAACGCAAGGAGACTACCTCATGAGCTGGATCATCAATCTGGCAGGACTCGCCCTGATCGGCCTGATCGCCTGGTGGTTCTGGGGAAGGCAGTGAGCCCATGCAGGCGACACGAGACCGGTGGCGAGGACGACGACCGCAGCGGGGTATCAGGAGACCCGCTCAGCGTGCTCTACCATCAGCTGCAGATTCTCCCTTCCTCGCCAGCGATTACGGTTGAGCTTGTAGGCACAGCGTAGCCGGTCACCCACGCCGAAGGCCGGTACCTCGCCGGGCGCCAGCGCCCGGAACCAGATGGCCCGATGGACGACCGCCCCCAGGGAGAGCTCCAGCATCAGGTGGGTGCCATCGGCCCCCACCGGACGCAGACGCTCGACGATAAATTCGCCCTGGAACAGCGGCGAGTCGAACTCGCGTCCATAAGGCCCCAGTGCCTGCAGCTCCTCCAGGGTCGCCAGGCTCAGCTGCTCGGGGGTCAGGTCCCCGTCGGTAAGGATCCTGGGATAGAGCTCGGCGTCGCCCAGCTGCTCGGCCACCGCCTCCAGAAAGGCGGCCTTGAAGGCGTCGAGCCGCTCGGCGGGCACCCCGACGCCGGCCGCACCACGGTGGCCCCCGAAGCGCGGCAGCGCCTCGGGGGCCAGCTCGAAGGTCCGCTGCAGGGCATCGCGCAGATGCAACGCCTCGACGGAACGCCCGGAGCCGGTCAGCATGCCGGGGGCGGCGGCCGGCGTCAGTACCAGTGCCGGGCGCCCATAGGCCTGCACCAGCCGGGACGCCACGATGCCCTGCACGCCCGGGTGGCCACTCTCAAGAAAGACCACGATGGCCGGCGCGTCGGCGGCCAGCGCCGGCATCGCCAGCGCCTTCGCCTCCTCGGCCATATCGGCCTCGATGGCCTTGCGCGACTGGTTGTCCTGATCCAGCGTCTCCAGGTGCCGCGCCGCCGTGGCGTCATCCGTCGCCAGCATGTAGTGAAGCGCGGCATAGGGGTCGTCGAGGCGCGAGCGGGCATTGATCCGCGGCCCCATCTGGAAGCCCAGGGTCTCGGCATCGAAGGGCACGCTGTCGGCGCCCAGCCGCTGGGCCATGGCACGCCAGCAGGCCGCCTCCATGCGATTGATCAATGCCAGGCCATGGGTCACCACCGCCCGATTGGCGGGACTGCCCCCCAGGGAGACACAGTCCGCCACCGTGCCCAACGCCACATAGGAGAGCCAGGGGGAGAGCTTGGGCGTCTCCCGGGCCAGCACGCCCCACTCGACCAGCACGCCGCGGGTCAGCGACATGACCAGCCAGGCCACCATGCAGCCGGCGATGGTCGGGTCGGGATAGTCGCAGTCGTCGCGCGTCGGATTGACCACGGCATGGGCCGAGGCCGGCGGCCCCTCCACCGGCAGGGCGTGGTGGTCGCTGACCACCACCTCGATGCCGGCGGCCTTGAGCCGGGCGATACGCGGCTCGTCGCTGCTGCCGCAGTCGGCGGTGATCACCAAGCTGGGCCGCGGCGACAGGGCCAGGGTGCGCTCCACCAGCGGCAGGCTGATGCCATAGCCATCAAAGATGCGATGGCCGATCAGGCTGTGCAGCCTCGCCTCCGGCACGCCAAACAGCTCATGCAGGGTGCGCCGGATCACCACATGGGAGGTGATGCCGTCGACGTCATAGTCGGTCAGGATGCCGATATGCTCGCCGTCGACCACCGCCTGGGCGATGCGTTCGGCGGCACGACGGCCGTCGGCCAGCTTCTCGGGGTGAGCCAGATGGCGCAGGCTGGGCGAGACCAGCGGGTCGAGATCGCCCGGGTAGCCCGCCAGGCGCCCGGCCAGCACCCGGGCCTGCAGTTCGCTGAGGCCCTCGCGCTGGGCGCGGGCATAGAGGGCGGCATCCCGGGGCCGCGGCAGGATCCGCGGCCTCAGGCGCTCGCTCAGATCAACGGGGTCGCGTGTGGCGTCCAAGCCTAGCTCCTCTGGTTCAAGTCTGTGACTGTAGGCCGCTGACCCAGCGAGGGGCGCCGGGGATAGGCCGAAGAGGGGGTCCTATGCCAGGGATGGCATCGGTAGCGCCCAGGGAGGGGTTCACAGCGCCCCCTCGCAGGCCTGTCGCCGGATCAGCCCCGAGCGGCATACAAACTCGAGGCTGACAGCCACTGGTGACCTCAGCGGCGGTTGTCGGCCACGAACTGCTGCACGGCGGAAAGTTCCGCCGGCAACACCGTATAGCGCTCTTCCCGCTCCAGCAGATCATCCATATGCGGCGGCAGCGGCACGCCCGGGAAGCCGGCCTTGACCACCGCCTCGGCGAACTTGGCCGGATGAGCGGTGGCCAGGGTGATCATCGGCACCGTCGCGTCGCCCCGTTCGCGCTCGGCGGCGCGATAGCCCGTGGCGGTGTGCGGGTCGAGGATCTCCTGGGTGCGATGATGCGCCTCGCGGATCACCTCCAGGATGGTGCTGTCGTCGACGCTGTGACTGGCGAAGCGCTCCCGAAGGCGCGAGAGCGGCGCCTCGGCCAGGGCCGAGGGCTCGGCCTGGAAACGCTCGAGCAGCGCATCCACGGCCTTGCCATCGCGGTCATAGGCTTCAAACAGCAGACGCTCGAAGTTCGAGGAGACCACGATATCCATGGACGGCGCCAGGGTCGCGACCAGCTCCTGCTTGGAGAAGTCGTTGTCGGCCAGGGTGCGGTGCAGGATGTCGTTGGCGTTGGTGGCGATCACGAAACGCTCCACCGGCAGGCCCATGCGATAGGCCATATAGCCGGCGAAGACATTGCCGAAGTTGGCCGACGGCACACAGAAGCTGACCTTGCGCCGGGGCGCGCCCAGCGCCACGGCAGATGCCACGTAATAGACGATCTGGGCCATGATGCGCGCCCAGTTGATGGAGTTCACCGCCACCAGCCGAGTGCCGTTCAAGAAGGACTGATCGGCGAAGCTCGCCTTGACCATCGCCTGGGCGTCGTCGAAGTTGCCCTCGATGGCGACGTTGAAGACGTTGTCGGCCAGCACCGTGGTCATCTGGCGGCGCTGCACCTCCGAGACCCGGTTGTGGGGATGAAGGATGAAGATATCGAGGTTGTCGCAGTGGCGGCAGCCCTCGATGGCGGCGGAACCGGTATCGCCGGAGGTCGCCCCCATGATCACCGCCCGTTCGCCACGCTTCTTCAGGAAGTGGTCGAGGATGCGACCCAACAGCTGCAGGGCGACATCCTTGAAGGCCAGGGTCGGGCCGTGGAACAGCTCGAGCAGGAAGTGATTGGCATCGAGCTGGTTGAGCGGCACCACCGCGTCATGGCTGAAGGTGGCATACGCCTCCCTGACGATCTCACGGAACGTCGCGTCGTCGATCTCGCCGTTGACGAAGGGCTTCATCACCCGGAAGGCGATCTCGGCATAGGAGAGCCCGGCCATGGCCGCCAGCTCCTCATGCGACAGCTCAGGCACACTTTCAGGCACATAGAGGCCACCGTCGCTGGCCATGCCGGTAAGCACGACCTCCTCGAAGGAGAGCGCGGGCGCCTGCCCGCGGGTACTGATATAGCGCATCATTGTGTTCCTTTGCTCGGGCACAGCCCGGTCATTACTCCTCGTCCAGCGACTCGACGCGAATCCGGGTCACCGGGCCGGCAACATCGGCCATCGCCTCGATCTGGCGGATCGCCTCATTCATGTTCTTCTCGAGGGTGCGGTGGGTCAGCAGGATGATCGGCACCAGCTCGCCTTCGGTGGCCTCCTTCTGGATCAGCGCCTCGATGGACATGCCCTGCTCGGAGAGGATGGTCGCCACCCGCGCCAGCACCCCGGGGCGGTCCACCGCCAGCAGGCGCAGATAGTAGGCCGTGGTGATCTCCTCCATGGGCATGATCGGCAGCTGACTGACGTCCTCGCTGATGCCGCTGAAGGCCAGATAGGGCACCCGATAGTGATGCTCGGTGCTGATATCGCGGGCCACGTCGAGCAGGTCGGCCACCACGGCGGAGGCGGTGGGCTCGGCCCCGGCGCCGGCGCCGTAGTAGAGGGTCGGCCCCACGGCATCGCCCATCACGGCGATGGCGTTCTTGACGCCGTGCACGTTGGCCAGCAGGCGCTCCTTGGGAATCAGGGTGGGGTGCACGCGCAGCTCCAGCCCCATTTCGGTGCGCTTGGAGATCCCCAGGTGCTTGATCACGTAGCCCAGGTTATCGGCCTGCTCAACGTCCTCGGCGGTCACCCGCGAGATCCCCTCGGTGTAGGCCTTCTCGAACTGCAGCGGCACCCCGTAGGCGATGGAGGCGAGGATGGTCAGCTTATGGGCGGCATCGATGCCTTCCACATCGAAGGTCGGGTCGGATTCTGCGTAACCCAACGCCTGGGCCTCGGCGAGCACGTCATCGAAGGCCCGGCCTTCGTCGCGCATATGCGTCAGGATGAAGTTGCCGGTGCCGTTGATGATGCCCGCCACCCACTCGATGCGGTTGGCGCCCAGCCCTTCGCGAAGCGACTTGATCACCGGAATGCCACCGGCCACCGCGGCCTCGAAGGCCACGATCACGCCCTTCTCGTGGGCGGCCTCGAAGATCTCGTTGCCGTGTACCGCGATCAACGCCTTGTTGGCGGTGACCACATGCTTGCCGTTGTCGATGGCGGCCAGCACCAGCTCACGCGCGATATCGTAGCCACCGATCAACTCGACCACCACATCGACGTCGGGGTTGCTGGCCACCTCGAAGATATCCGCCGTCGTATTGATACCGGTGAGGTCACACTCGGGGTTGGGGGTGCGATAGGCGACCTGCTCGATGGCAATCGGTCGCCCGGCCCGCCGGGCAATGTCGTCGGCATTGCGCACCAGCACGTTGAAAGTTCCGCCACCGACGGTCCCCAGCCCACAGATTCCTACTCTCACCGGTTTCAATGTCATGCTCCTGCTCGCGTGTCCGCGTTCGTTGTATAGCGTGTCGTGTCCAGGCGTGCGCAGCCGAGGGCCCAGGCCTTACTCCTCGAGCCCCAGCATGGCGGCCAGGCGCTCGGCGGGCACATAGCCCGGCACCAGGCGGCCGTCGGGCAGCACAATGGCCGGCGTCCCCTGGACGCCAAGTTCCAGCCCCAGATGATACTGCGACTCGACCGGATTGTCGCAGTCTGCCGAGGCCGAAAGCGAATCACCGCGCTTGGCGGCACTCATCGCCTCGGCGGGGTTATCGGCACACCACACCTGCTGCAGGGTTCGAGCCCCCTGGCCGCTCATGCCACCGCGCGGGAAGGCCAGGTAGTGAACATCGATGCCCAGCTCGTTGAGCCGCGGCACCTCCTCGTGAAGCTGCCGGCAGTACGGGCAGGTGGTATCGGTAAATACCAGCACCTCGGCACGACTCTCGGGGCCGCGGAAGATGACCCGCTCCGACTCCGGCACCCGGTCCAGGCGCTCGGCACGCTCGGCGTTGAAACTCTGCTCGGACAGATTGACCAGGCCCTGCTCGCCGTTGCGATACAGGTCACCGACCAGAAAGTGCTCCCCCGTGGCGTCGCTGTAGAAGCGCTCGCCGGTTTCCAGGCGCACCTCGAAGAGCCCCTCCATGGGTGCCGCGCTCACGCTGCTGACCGGCATCGCCTGGCCACTGACCGCGAGACGCTCGGCGAGGCGCTCGGCCCCGTCCTGCTGGGCAACCGCGGGCGCCGACAGCAGGGCCACCAGCGGCACGGCGGACAGGCCGAGAAGAAGGGTCCGGGAAAGGGTCATCATGGTTCATCCTCGTGGGTGATGGTCGGCATGCAGACGCTCCAGACGCGCCTGGGCCACATGGGTATAGATCTGGGTCGTGGAGAGGTCACTGTGCCCCAGCAGCAACTGTACGACACGCAGATTGGCACCATGATTCAACAAATGGGTGGCGAAAGCGTGACGCAGGGTGTGCGGCGACAGCGACCGGTCGATACCGGCCACCCGGGCATGATGCTTGATCCGGTACCAGAATGCCTGCCGCGTCAGCGGGCGATCCCCCCGCCCGGGGAAGAGTGTCGGCCGGGAGGCATCGGTCATCAGTGCCCGGCGGACGGTGTGCAGATAGCGCGAGACCCAGTGAACGGCCTCCTCGCCCATTGGCACCAGGCGGTCCTTGTCGCCCTTGCCCCGCACCCTGACCACCCCCTGGCGCAGGTTCACGGCATCGGTCGTCAGCCCCACCAGCTCCGAGACGCGCAGCCCCGTGCCGTAGAGCACCTCCAGCATGGTGCGGTCGCGCAGGCCCAGGTCCGTCGTGATATCCGGCGCGGCGATTAGCCGTTCCACCTCGGCCTCATCCAGGGTCTCGGGCAAGCCGGGCCGCACCCTCGGCAGCTTGACCTCGGCCAGCGGGTCACGCTCGATGCGCCCCGTCTCCAGGGCCCAGCGATAGAAGCGCCTCAGGCTGGAGAGCAGCCGTGCATTGCTGCGCAGCCGATACCCCTCCTCGCGGCGCTTGTCGAGCCAGGCAGGCAGGCTCGTGGGCCCCGGCTCGACCAGCGTCTCGCCGAGCCCGGCGAGGTGTGCCGCCCAGGCCGTCAGGTCACGGCGATAGGCGGCCAGGGTGTGGTCGCTCACCCCTTGCTCGAGCCACAGGGCGTCGAGGAAGGCGTCGATGGTGGTCGCGTCGGACGCGCTCATGTCGGACTCCGGCTAGCCTGCCTCGGCAAGGAAAAGCCCCGCCCCGCGCGAGCGGTGACGGGGCTTCTGGGTCGAGCCGGGGCTTGGCCCCGGCTCGAGGGCGCTGAGGCGTGGCCTCAGGCCAGCTTTTCCTTGATGCGCGCCGACTTGCCGCTGCGCTCACGGAGGTAGTAGAGCTTGGCCTGACGCACGTCACCACGACGCTTGACGCTGATGGAATCGACCAGCGGGCTGTAGGTCTGGAAGGTACGCTCGACGCCCACACCGTGGGAGATCTTGCGCACGGTGAAGGCGGAGTTCAGGCCGCGATTACGCTTGCCGATCACCACGCCTTCGAAGGCCTGGAGACGCTCACGGGTGCCTTCCTTGACCTTGACCTGCACGATGACGGTATCACCGGGGGCAAAGGTCGGGATCTCCTTGCTCATCTGCTCGGCTTCGAGCGCCTGGATCACCTTGTTCTTGCTGCTCATGACAATGACTCCTGGATAACGTTGACTCATCGATCGCTTGGGGTGCCGATGAATCGTGACCCCGGCGCTCGAGCTGACTCGAGGGCTCGGGAGATAATGGGTGACGCGGGGCAGTGAGCGATCAGGCTCAGGGTCCCGCACCTCCGCCCTGCCCTATCTGGCGGGCAGTGCGTGCTCCTCGAGGAACTCCTTCAACAGCTTGTGCTGCTCCTTGCTCAACTCCCTGCCTTCCAGCAGGTCGGGGCGTCGCTGCCAGGTACGCCCCAGGGACTGCTTCAACCGCCAGCGCCGGATAGCACCATGGTTACCGCTCAGCAGCACCTCCGGCACCTGTCGCCCGTCGATTTCCTCCGGGCGAGTATAGTGCGGGCAATCCAGCAGCCCATCATTGAAGGAGTCCTCGACCGCGGAATCCTGATGGCCCAGCACCCCGGGCACCAGCCTTGCCGCGGCGTCGATCAGCACCATCGCGGGCAGCTCGCCACCGCTCAACACGTAGTCGCCGATCGACCATTCCTCATCGATGTCGCCCTCTACCACGCGCTCATCGATGCCTTCATAGCGCCCTGCCACCACCACCAGCGGCGGTCCGGCGGCCAGCTCCTGCACGCCGGCCTGGTCGAGCCGCCGCCCCTGGGGCGACAGATAGACCACCTTCGGGCGCTGCCCGGTGGCCTGCTCGGCCCTGGCCCTGGCGGCATGAATCGCCGCCCGCAGGGTATCGACCTTCATCAGCATCCCCGGCCCACCGCCATAGGGGCGGTCGTCCACGGTGCGATGCCTGTCGGTGGCGAAGTCGCGCGGGTTCCAGATCTCCAGCGCGATGCGCCCCTTGTCGACGGCCCTTCCGGTAACCCCGTGGCGAGTGATCGCCTCGAACATCTCCGGAAACAGCGAGACGACCCCGATCCACATGTCGACCCTCCGTTCGGTGGGCGTCGAATCGGTCATCATCGAACCGGGCTCCGTCAAAACTCGGGGTCCCAGTCGACGCGCATCACTCCCGCGTCACAGTCCACCTCGAGGATCACCTCCTCGGGTAGAAACGGCAATAACCGCTCGCGGGCATCGATGGCGTCCGCCTCGAGGTCTCCCTTCACGACCATGACGTCATTGGCGCCGGTCTCGAAGAGATGGTCGACACGCCCCAGCACGCTGCCATCACGGGTCACGACCCGCAGGCCTTCCAGTTCGTGCCAGTAGAAATCATCACCGCCGAGTTCGGGCAGCTCGGCCTTGGGCAGCACGATCTCGGCGCCGGCCAGCGCTTCCGCGGCCTCGCGAGAGTCGCACCCCTCGAGCCGGGCCACCAGGCCCTTGCCGTGGCGACGCCCCTGTATCAGGCGACGACGCTCAAGCGTCTTGCCGTGACGCACGACCCAGTCGGGGTAGTCGAGGACGCCCTCCATGGGGCTGGTGTACGAGTACACCTTGAGCCAGCCCTTCACGCCATAGGGGCTGGTCAACTTTCCCAGCACCACATGATCGTCGGTGGGCTTGGCCTTTGCGGATTCGCTCATCGACGACCTCGGGTCCGAGACAACCATCGCATCAGGCTCAGGCCTGCTTGCGAGCTTCCTTGACCAGCTCGGCCACGCGGCCGGAGAGCTGGGCACCCTGGCTCTGCCAGTGGGTGATGCGGTCGAGGTCGATGCGCAGGCGCTCTTCCTGGCCACGGGCGACCGGGTTGAAGAAGCCGAGACGCTCGATGAAGCGGCCGTCACGGGCCTTACGAGAATCGGTAACGGTCAGGTGGTAGAAGGGACGCTTCTTGGCGCCACCACGAGCCAGACGAATGGTAACCATGGCCTATTAAGTCCTTCGGTTGATTGGGATTCGGTCACGACGATGACCGCGAGACTCGCGGTCCTGTCAGTCAAGACGCAGCATTCTACGGAAAACAGTCCCGCTTGGGAACCTTTTTCGGGGTTATCGTGGGGCTATCGCGGCTAGCACCTGCTATCGGGTCCGGAACTATTACCAGGGCTTGCCACCGGGGCCGCCCATTCCTCCCATGCCGCCGGGGCCACCCGGGCCACCGCCGCCCATCATGCCGGACATGCCGCGCATCATGTTCTGCATGCCGCCCTTCTTGCCCGCCTTCTTCATCATCTTTTGCATCTGCTTGTGCTGCTTGAGCAGACGATTCAGGTCGGGCACCTGCAAGCCGGCACCGGCGGCGATACGCCGCTTGCGCGAGCCGTTGATGACCTCCGGCTTGCGGCGCTCCTGGGGCGTCATGGAATTGATGAGCGCCTCGAGCTTGCCCATCTCCTTCTCCGGCCCCGGTCCCTGGGCCATCTCGGCCATCTGTCCCATGCCGGGCAGCTTGCCCAGCAGGCCGCCCATGCCGCCCATCTTCTTGAGCTGCTGAAGCTGTTCGCGGAAGTCCTCGAGGTCGAAGCCCTGCCCCTTCTTGACCTTCTTGGCGAGCTTCTCGGCCTTGCCCTTGTCGACGCTGCGCTCGGCCTCCTCGATCAGCGACAGCATGTCGCCCATCCCGAGGATGCGCGACGCGACGCGGTCCGGGTGGAAGGGCTCGAGGGCATCGACCTTCTCGCCCACGCCCATGAACTTGATCGGCTTGCCGGTGACATGGCGCACCGAGAGCGCCGCACCGCCGCGGGCATCGCCATCGGCCTTGGTGAGGATCACCCCGGTCAACGGCAGCGCCTCATGGAAGGCCTTGGCGGTATTGGCCGCATCCTGACCGGTCATGGCGTCGACGACGAACAGCGTCTCCTGGGGCGAGGCGGCCTTATGCAGCGCCTGGATCTCGGCCATCATGGCCTCGTCGATGGCCAGGCGACCCGCGGTATCCACCAGCACCACATCGTGGAACTGGATCTTGGCGTGCTTGATCGCGGCATCGGCGATCGCCACAGGCTGCTGGTCGGAGCGCGACGGGAAGAAGTCGACCTCGACCTCCTTCGCCAGGGTCTCGAGCTGATCGATGGCCGCCGGACGATACACGTCGGCAGACACCACCAGCACCTTCTTCTTTTCGCGTTCGCGCAGGTAGCGTGCCAGCTTGGCCACCGAGGTCGTCTTGCCCGCGCCCTGCAGGCCGGCCATCAGCACCACTGCCGGCGAGCCCTTGAGGGTCAGCCCCTCGTTGGCTTCGCCCATGGTCGCTTCCAGCTCCTGCTGGACGATCTTGACGAACTGCTGGCCGGGCGAAAGGCTCTTGGAGACCTCCTGACCCACGGCGCGCTCGCGCACCCGCTCGATGAAGTCCTTGACCACCGGCAGGGCGACATCCGCCTCGAGCAGCGCGCGGCGCACCTCGCGCAGGGTGTCCTTGACGTTATCTTCGGTCAGGCGGGCCTGACCCTTGATCGACTTGAGCGTCTGCGACAGGCGCTCGCTGAGATTCTGGAACATGGGCCTCTCCACATATGCGATGGCCTGAAAGTTGCGGGCGATTATACGCGCTGTGGCCGCGAGTCTCCATGCACCCGGCCCAACCCGGGGCGACGACCATGGCGAGGCGCCACAGTTCACGACCTGTGCGGCAGGCGGGTGATTGGGTATAGTAAGCACACCGCCGTCAGGCTTATGCTGTTTATCTTTTCTCAAGCGCACGGATCGCACCCATGCAGGCGCTCGCCCTGGCCATAACGGCCTTTCTTCTCTATACCGCCGCCGCCTCCTGGCAAGGGCTGACCCTGGCTCGCCGGGTCACATCACAGCCGCTGCTGGTACGCGGCCTGGCGCTGCTGGGCCTGCTCTGCCACCTGCCCCTGGTGGCCGGTCTGTTCGGCCATGACGCCCAGGTGTTGCCCGGCCTCTACGCCAGCATGGTGCTGATCAGCGCCATGGCGGTGGTGATACTGCTGGGCATCAGCCTGTTCAAGCCGGTGCTGAGTGCCGCAACGGGCATCCTGCCGCTGGCGGGGGCCGCCCTGCTGCTGGCGGCCACGGTGCCGGCGCCACCGCCCGCCGAGACGCTTCCTCCGGGCATCGCCCTGCATGCCATCAGCTCGTTGCTGGGATTCGCCGTGCTGACCATCGCTGCCGCCCAGGCCACGCTGCTCGGCCTGCAGAATCGCGCCCTGCGCCATCACCGGATCCGCGGCCTCGTCCAGGCCCTGCCGCCACTGACCTCCATGGAGCGGCTGCTCTTCGAGCTGATCTGGGCCGGCATGGCGCTGTTGACCCTGTCGATTCTCAGCGGATTTGTCTTCCTCGACAACATGTTCGCCCAGCATCTGGCCCACAAGACGATCCTCTCGCTGGCCGCCTGGGTCATCTTCGCCATCCTGCTGTTCAGCCACTATCGCCTGGGCTGGCGCGGCATGCGTGCCGTGCGCTGGACCCTGGGGGGCTGTGCGGTACTGGTGGCCGCCTATTTCGGCAGCCTCTTCGTGCTGGAAGTACTGCTTAGCCACGGCTGACGTGGCCGCTTCGGTGCCTTGACACCTCGCGCCCACTGCCCGTCAAATCGAGCCTGACCCGCGACCGAGGACCCTTCGACTTGAGCGACGACTTCCCCCTGGGACTGCTGCTTGGCCTGCTGTTCCTGCTTGTCTGCCTGTCAGCCTTCTTCTCGAGCTCCGAGACCGGCATGATGTCGATCAACCGCTATCGCCTCAGCCACTGGGTCAACAGCGGCGAGACTCGCGCCCAGCGGGTCGCCAGGCTGCTGGCTCGCCCGGACCGACTGATCGGCGTCATCCTGATCGGCAATAATTTCGTCAATAACCTGGCGGCCTCCATCGCCACCATTATCGCCATTCATTTCCTCGGCGACGTGACCGGCCCGGCCGTGGCTACCGCCGCACTGACCATCACCATCCTGATCTTCGCCGAGGTCACGCCCAAGACCTATGCGGCGGTGAAACCGGAGCGCATCGCCTACCCCGCCTCGCTGATTCTCGAGCCACTGCTGAAGCTGCTCTATCCGCTGGTCTGGCTGGTCAACATCATCTCCAACGGCCTGCTGCGGCTGGTCGGCGTACGCAACATCGATGGCGAGGGCGACAACCTGACCCGCGACGAGCTGCGCACCGTGGTCCATGAGGCGGGCACCCTGATCCCCCAGCGCCACCAGACGATGCTGCTCTCCATTCTCGACCTCGAGAACGTCACCGTGAACGACATCATGGTGCCCCGCCACGAGGTGGTCGGCATCGACCTGGATGACGAGCTCGACGAGATCCTGGCCCAGATCCGCACCAGCCAGCACACGCGCCTGCCGGTCTACAAGGGCGACATCAACAACATCATCGGCATGCTGCATCTGCGCAATGCGGCACGTTTTCTCTCCCGCGGCGAGGTGACCAAGGCCGCCATCGTCCAGGAGGCCCGGGAGCCCTACTTCATCCCCGAGTCCAATCCCCTGCACACCCAGCTGCTCCACTTTCAGAAACAGAAGCGGCGCATCGGCATCGTGGTGGACGAATATGGCGACGTGGAAGGGCTGGTCACCCTGGAGGACATCCTCGAGGAGATCGTCGGCGAGTTCACCACCGATGTGGCAGGCATGCAGGAAGATATGCACCACCAGGAAGACGGCAGCGTGGTGATCGAAGGCACCGCCAACATCCGCGACGTCAACAAGTCGCTGGGCTGGCAGCTACCCACCGACGGCCCCAAGACGCTCAACGGCCTGATCCTCGAACACCTGGAGGCCTTCCCGGAGGGGCCCGCCTCGCTCCAGGTAGGCGATGTGCGCATGGAAATTCAGGAAGTGCGCGACAATCTGATCACCGCCGCCCGCTGCTGGCCCGCGCCGCGGCGTCGATAGGACACTCAACGACTCAGGGCCTGGTGCGCGGCGACCGGCTGCGTCCAGGCATCGCCCTGTTGCTTGAGCGTCCGAACCCGCGCCTCCAGGTGGCGGCGAGTGGCCGCCCCGGGGGTCAGCGGCTCGCCGACATGCAGCATCACTCGGGCGCGGAAACGACGCGGGCGCTGGCTCAACGCGCGGCCGTGACAGTGGGAGGTCCATGACCCCCACAGCCCGGACAGGCTCGCCGGTATCACCGGCACCGGGTCACGGGCGAGGATCAACTCCAGGCCGCGACGAAACTCCTGCACCTCGCCATCCAGGGTCAGCCGCCCCTCGGGAAACAGCATCACCACCTCGCCATTGCGCAGCGCCCGGCTCACCTCCGCCAGGGCCCGGCGCAAACTGCCGGGATCGTTGCGCTCCGTCTCCACGGGAATCGCCCCCACCAGCCGAAACAGCCAATTGAGCCGGGGCGAGTCATAGATCGGCTTGTCCATCAGAAAGCGTAGCGGGCGCGGACTCGCGCCCCCCATGACCAGGGCATCCATGAAACTGACGTGGTTGCACACCACCAGCGCCGCCCCGCGCTTGGGAAGGTGCTCGAGGCCCGTCAGGCGCAGCCGATAGAGGATGCGGACCAGCAGGTAGACCAGCCGGCGCACCACCGGGCGCGGCGCCCGCATGATGCGCCAGGCGAGCCATAGCGCCCCACAGGCCAGCGGAATCGAAAGCAGCGCCGTCACCACGGCACCTACTTGGCCCGCAGGCCGGCAAGAAGCGTCACGAGGAGCTGATCAAGCAGCTCGCCCACTTCCAGCTGTTGCCCCTGCCAATAGCCCAGGCGCTCGTTGAGGCCCAGCAGTACCAGGCCATGCACGCTGCCCCAGAGGGTGCGACCCAGGCGCCGCGCCTCGAGGTCATCCAGGGCCGGCTGATGCTCCTTGAGGGTGACCTCGACGCGCCGGAAGAGCGCTTCGATCATCTCGTTCTGGCGCTGGTCCAGCTCTCCCTCCTGGGCCAGCGGGAAATCGAACAGCAACTGCCAGCGGAAGGCCTCGCGCTGGGCAAACTGCCAGTAGGCACGGGCCAGGGCGCGCAGCCGCTCTTCGGGGGTTGCCTGGCTGGTCAGTGGCTCGATGACTTCGCGCAGATGGCCCAGGGTCTCGATGTTGACGTGCTGCAGGAGGTTGTGAAAGCTGCCATAGAGCTTGAGCAGCGTACTCGGCGCACAACCCACCTCGCGTGCCACGGCGCGCAGGGACAGGCCGTGTACGGAATTTTCCTGCAGCCAGGCGTCACAGGCCGCCATGACCTGGGCATGCAGAGCCTCGGGGGCGTGCTGTCTGGGACGGGCCATCGAGATCCTCGCGAGCCGGAGCGGGCAGTTGCTTGAAGGACCCCAAGGATAGCGCACATCGAACACTGTTTTCGATAGCCGTGTTACCCTGATGCTCCCAGACCCGGAGATCCCATGGCCGGCCGACTGCATATCGCCCCGTTCGACATCAGCCAGCTGCTGCCCGACCTGGCAACGGACACCCCCCTGGTGACCGGCGCCAACCTGGCCCCTCGCCGCATGCTCTCGGGCGTTCGCCTCGAGGCCGGGCGCCCTCGCCTGGGGCGGCTGTTCTGGGGGCTGACGCCCCCCTGGCTGGAGGTACTGGACCACGCGCCCCACTGCGCACGCGCCGAATCCCTGACCTCGCGTCGGATGTTTCGCGAGGCCTTCCAGGCTCGTCGCTGCCTGGTACCCGCCACCGGCGTCTATGTATGGAAACCCCAGCCCCGCTTCAAGCAGCCCTTCCTGGTCACCCGGGTGGACCGTGGCCCGCTGCTGCTGGCCGCCCTCTGGTGTCGGTTCCATACCAGCCTGGCCGAGCATACCGATTCCATGGCGCTGATCACGGTGCCAACCAACGGCCTGATGGCACCGCTCAGCGACCGCCTGCCGGCGGTCATTTCGCCCGCCGACGCAGGGCGCTGGCTCGACCCGCAGACGCCCCTCGAGGCGGCCCAGGCCATGCTCACGCCGGCGCCCAGGGAACTGTTGGGCGCTTTTCCGGTATCAAGACGTGTTAACCATCCGGCGAACCAGGACGCGGCCTGCGCCCATCCGGTCGGCCCCATGCTGCGCCACGACGCCTGAGCCGAAGTCATCGCACAAGGAGTGAGAATCTTGCCTACCCTGTCCGTCGCCCGTTGTGGGCGGCTACTGCCTTCGCTGCTGGTGCTGCTGGGCCTGTCGTCACATGGCCTGGCTTCCCAGCCCCAGGTCTCCCAGCCCCAGGCCTCCCAGCCCCAGGCCTCCGAAGCAATGCCCGCCGCGGCCGAGGCGATCGACGCGAGCACCGCGCCACGGGTCAGCCCCCACGACGAACGCGACTACCGCGTGCTGACCCTGGAGAACGGCCTGACCGCCCTATTGGTCAGCGACCCCGAGGCCGACAAGGCCGCGGCATCACTCAACGTCTCGGTGGGCAGCGCCCAGGACCCACAGGACCTGGCCGGCCTCGCCCATTTCCTCGAGCATATGCTGTTTCTGGGCACCGAACCCTATCCCGAGGCCGACGCCTACCAGGGCTATCTGACCCGGCATGGCGGCAACCACAACGCCTTTACCGCCCCCCAGGACACCAATTACTTCTTTACCATCGAGCCCGATGCCCTCGAGGGCGCCCTGGACCGCTTCAGCCAGTTCTTTATCGCCCCGCTCTTCAACGCCGACCGCCTGGAGAGCGAGCGCAACGTGGTGCACTCCGAGTATATGGCGCGCATCCGTGACGAGGGGCGGCGCGAAAACGACGTGCTCGACCGCCTGTTAAATCCCGACCACCCCTTTACCGGCTTCTCGGTTGGCAGCCGCCGCACCCTGGCCGACCGCCCCGACGACGAGCCCAGCCTGCGCGAGCGCGTCATCGCCTTCTATGAGTCCCATTACGGCGCCAATGTCATGCACCTGGCGATAGTCGCCCCCCAGCCCCTCGACGAACTGGAGAGCCTGGTCGCCACGCGGTTCGCGGGCGTGCTCGACCGCGGGCTCGACCGCCCGGAGATCGCCGCCCCGCTGGCCATGCCGGAACAGCTCCCCCGGCGGGTCGCGGTGAAGTCGCTGCGCGACAGCCGTAAGCTGAACTTCTTTTTCCCCGTGCCCGACCCCATCACCGACTACCGGCACAAGCCCGCCGACCTGATCGCCCACCTGCTGGGGCATGAGGGCGAAGGCAGCCTGCTCGCCGCCCTGCGCGAAGCAGGCTGGGCCGACGGCCTCTCCGCGGGCGTCTCCCGGGGCGATGGGGACCATGCCCTGTTTACCGTCAGCATCAGCCTGACGCCCCGGGGGGCGGAGCAGCGTGACGCCATCGAGTCCAGCCTGCTCGCCGCCGTCGAGACCATTCGCGAGGCCGGCCCCGAGGCATGGCGCTACGACCAGCAGGCACGCCTGGCCCAGCAAAGCTTTCAGTTTCAGCAACACGGCTCGCCTCAGCAGGACGCCATGCACCTGGCCATGAACCTGGCCCGCTTCCCGGTTGAGGACGTGCAGTACGCCGACTATCGCATGGACGGCTTCGATCGCGAGCGCATCCGCCACTATCTCGCCGCCCTCACCCCCGACAACCTGATCCGCCTCTATAGCGCACCCGATATCGAAGGCGAGCAGACCTCGCCGTGGTTCGACACCCCCTGGCGCGACGACCCGCATGCCGACGACGCCATGGCCCTGGGGGAATTGACGCTGCCCGAGCCCAATCCCTATATCGCCGAGGACCTCTCGCTGCTCGACGCCCAGGACGAGCGCCCCCACCAGCGCATCGACGAGCCCGCCTTCGCCTTCTGGCAGATGTCCGACGCCAGCTTCGATACGCCCAAGGTAGAGTGGCGCTTCAGCCTGCAGCACCCGAAAGCCGCCGAGGCACCCCGCGCGGCGGTGCAGGCCCGCCTGCTGGCCGGCTGGCTGGAGGACAGCCTTAACGAGGTCCTCTATCCGGCACGGCTGGCCGGCCAGGGCGTCGAGGCCTATGCCCACGCCAGGGGCATGACCCTGGCCTTCTCCGGCTGGCGCGACCGCCAGGACAAGGTGATGGAGCGAGTAGTCGAACAGCTGCAGCACGGCGCCATCGAGCCGGCCACCTTCGAGCGAGTGCGTTATCGCCTGCAGCGCCAGTGGCGCAACGCCCCCCAGGATCCACTGCATCGCCAGGCCAACCGCACCCTGGCCGAGGCCCTGGTACGCCCCCAGTGGCCCAGTGCCGCACTACTCGAGGCAAGCAAGGACCTGACGACCGACGACCTGCGTCATTTCCGCGACGCCTTCCTCGGCGAGCTGCGCCTGGAGGCCATGGCGGTCGGTAATATCGGCACCGAACAGGCCGAGACCCTCGCGCGTCGGGTGGCCAAGGCCCTGGCACCGAGCCTCACGGCGGCGGCGATTCCCGACCTGGTCCCGCTGGATGTCGCGCCGGACCTTCCCAGCCTGACGCCGCCCACCAGCCGCGAGGAGTCGATACTGCTGCGCTACCTGCAGGGCCCGGACCGCTCCCTGGACAGCCAGGCACGGCTGGCGCTGCTGGGCCAGCTGATCGATACCCCCTTCTATCAGCGCCTGCGCACCGAACAGCAGCTCGGTTACGTGGTCCATGCCGGCTACTCTCCGATGCTGGATGCCCCGGGCCTCGCCCTGCTGGTGCAGTCACCGGAGACCCGCAGCGACCAGATCGCCGATCATATGGATCGCTTCCTGGAGACGTTCACCAACACCCTGGAGACACTGGACGAGGAAGCACTGGCCCCCTACCGTCAGGCGGTTCACGCCGAGCTGACCCGGCGCGATACCAGCCTGGGCGGCCGTACCAATCGCCTGTGGCATGCCCTGGCCTATGGCGACACCGAGTTCGATCGTCGCGAACGGCTCGCCGAGCGCGTGCTGAAGGTGTCCGTCGACGAGCTGCGTCAGGCCTGGACTACCCTGATGGCCAGCCCCACGATACGCGTCGCCTTCGACCCGGGTGATGCGCCCGACGACGTGCTGGCGCTTACCGCTGATCTCGAGCCGCTGCCTGAGGGTGAAGAGTGAGGGGTGGAGAGTGAGGGGTGGAGAGTGAGGGGTGAAGAGTAAGGTGTGAGGTGTGAGCCCCCGGCGGCGCCGGGGGCTCTAACCTTTCGGACTGAATACCTGAGCTATAAGCCGGAAGAGTGCCACATCACTGTGATGTGGCACTGGCGATTGAAGGTCGGGCAAAAACGGCTACGAAGGGGAAGGCGACGCGTCAGCCGGCATCGAAGGCCTGGGGCGGCAGGATGGCTTCGACATGCATGACCAGCTCTTCGAGGATCTGGCGGTCGCGGTCGCTCAGCTCGACATGGTTGAGCCGCTCGATTTCCCGGGCGAACCCCTTGAGGGTCAGGCTGGCCACGTCGGCATCGTTCATGCGCGCCCAGCGATAGGCCTCCCACTGGGCCAGCTCCTCGCCTTCCAGGGTCTCCGGAAAGCTGCGCGCCCGGAAGCGGAACAGCATCTCTTCGAGGCGCGGATCCTGAAAGGCGAAACCCGCCCCCACCAGGTCCCAGGGCTCCATCTCTCGCACCTGCTGCATCTGCCGGCGGTCCGGTGGTGAAAAGAAACCGCCCGAATAGAGCATCACATCGGGGTCCCGGGGTCCTTCCGGCGGCGGCTCGGAAAATACCTCGGCGGCCCGGGTGCCCACCTCGGCATGGCTCGCCAGGCGCTTCCAGTGCTCGCGGCAGGCCGCCATATCCAGACCCAGGCGCTCGACGATATCACCGTGCTCCCCGCGTCTCGGCCCCGAGACGTCCTTGAGGGCGCTGGCCGGAAACAGCACGGGACACTTGTTGATATGGATAACCTTGAGCGGAATACGCTCGGCGCCCTCGGCGAGGTCATCATTGCTGACGAAGACCCGCTGGCGAATCTGCTCGGCGGAAAGCTCGAAGAGCGGCGCCGGGTCCACCGAGAGGTCATAGACGATCACCCCGTTGGGGTTGGTGGGATGCTTCCCCAGGGGCACCACCAGGGCGGCACAGCCACGGCTGGCGGGGTAGCGCCGCGAGATATGCAGCAGCGGCTTGCGCCCCGCCCCCTCGAGCAGCTTGCCCACGGCGCGTTTGCCGCGCAGCTTCAGCAGGTGGTCGAAGAGGTTGGCATTGACCTCACGCAGGCGCCTGGCCAGGGCAATGGTCGCGCGCACGTCGGCCAGGGCATCGTGGGCCCCGACGTGCTCGATGCCGTTGGCGGCGGTGAGGTCCTCGAGTCGAAAGCTCGGGGCCCCATCCTCGCGGCGCGGCCACTCGAGCCCTTCCGGGCGCAGGGCATGAAAGGCCCTCACCACGTCGATCAGGTCCCAGCGGGAGTTACCGTTCTGCCACTCACGGGCATAGGGGTCGAGGAGATTGCGATAGAAGAGGTGGCGACTGACTTCGTCGTCGAAACGCACGCTGTTATAGCCCACCGAACAGGTGCCCGGCACGCTCATCAGCGCCTCGATCTGGCCGGCGAACTGCGCCTCGGGTAATCCGCGGCGACGCGCCTGCTGGGGGGTAATACCGGTGACGAGGCATGCCTGGGGATGCGGCAGGAAGTCATCCGCCGGACGGCAATACCAGGTCACCGGCTCGCCGATCTCGTTGAATTCGGCATCGGTGCGGATCGCGGCAAACTGAGACGGGCGATCGCGACGCGGATCGGCGCCGAAGGTTTCGTAGTCGTGCCACAGGAAGGTCTGTGGGGCGTCAGGCGGCGCCATCAAGGTCTCTCCGACGATTCAACATGGACGGAACAGCCTAGCACAGCCCAGTGAGTCGCTCAGCCAGACGGACTCAACCAAGCGGACTCAGCCCGGGGAGCCCTTGGGCAGCGTCACGTTGAGCTCCAGCACCGAACAGTTGTCTTCGCTGTCGAGGCTAATATTGATGGCATCGTCATCCACCTGTACATAGCGACGGATCACTTCCAGCAGCTCACGCTCCAGCATCGGCATGTAGTCAGGCCGGCCTCGCTGGCTGCGCTGGTGCGCCACGATGATCTGCAGCCGCTCCTTGGCGACTGGCGCGGACTTATTGCGCTCCCGCTTCAGGAATTCAAGCAGCTTCACCGACGACCTCCTCCAAACATGCGACTGAGCAGACTCTTCTTCTGATACACATGGAAACGCAGGGGCACTTCCTCACCGATCAGCCGTGACACGGTGTCGGCATAGGCCTGGCCAGCATCGCTGACGGCATCATGGGTGACCGGCACCCCCTGGTTGGAGGCACGCAGCACCGCCTCCGACTCCGGGATCAGGCCGATCAGATTAATGGCCAGGATCTCGCGGATATCCTCGAGGTTAAGCATATCACCGGTATCGACCCGTAGCGGATTGTAACGGGTAATCAGCAGATGCTCGTTGATCGGATCCTCACCACGCTCGGCACGCCGAGTCTTGGAGGCCAGCAGCCCGAGGATACGGTCGGAGTCACGCACCGAGGAGATCTCGGGGTTGGTGACCACGATCGCCTCATCGGCGAAGTACATGGCCAGCTGTGCCCCACCCTCGATGCCGGCGGGAGAGTCGCAGAGGATATAATCGAAGTCCTTGCTCAGGGTGTCGAGCACCTTCTCGACCCCTTCCTTCGTCAAGGCTTCCTTGTCGCGGGTCTGGGAAGCCGGGAGGATATGCAAGTTATCCACGCGCTTGTCGCGGATCAATGCCTGGCTCAGCCCCGCCTCGCCCTGGATGACGTTCACCAGGTCGTAGACCACGCGCCGCTCACAGCCCATGATCAGGTCCAGGTTACGCAGACCGACATCGAAGTCGATCACCACGGTCTTGTTGCCGCGCAGGGCCAGGCCGGTGGCAATGGCTGCCGCGCTGGTTGTCTTGCCGACGCCTCCCTTGCCGGAGGTCACAACGATGATCTTGGCCAAGAGTCACTTCCTGTCGTGTTGTTGAATTGGATCGGGCCACCGACGGGCGAGCCGCTCAGGCGAGCGATGTGATGCCCAGCTGATCCCCGTCGAGGCGAACCTGCACTGGAGTCCCCAGCAACCGTCGGTCGATGTCATCCAGGCGTTTGTAATCACCCGCCACCGAAAGCAGCTCGGCATGGAGCTCGCGGCAGAAGATGCCGGCCTCGGCGTCTCCATGAATGCCCGCCAGGGCCCGGCCACGCAGGGCACCATAGACGTGAACGCTGCCCGCCGCGAGCACCTCGGCGCCGGCATTGACCGCTCCAATCACCACCAGATCACCGCTGGGCGCGATAAGCTGCTGCCCGGAGCGCACCGTGCCACGAAAAATACGCCCGCCACTGGCGACATCCGGCGGCAGCGTCGGCTCAGCCGGCTCGTCTGGTGGCAAATCCTCGCCGCTCGCCACGCTCTCGAGGGGGCGCACCCTGCCGGCCTCCTGGGGAGGAAACCAGCCCAGGCCCAGGGCCCAGGCCGATTGCTTGACCGGGTCGGCACCACCACGCACGGCAACGGGCAACAGCTTGTGGGCCCGGCATACGGCGCAGATACGCTCCAGAGCGAGGTAGGGCTCGTCGAGTTTCTCGACGCTAAGCACCACCGGCGTATGCTCGAAGAAGGCCGGAGACTGGCTAAGCTTGCCGGCCAGCTGGTCACGAATCTGCTCGGGGTCGGCACTGGCCAGCTCCATGACCGTCATCGGCAGCATGCCTCCCTTGAAGGTGAAGGCCGTGCTTTCGCTGTCCAGTTTGAGGCTCATTCCCGAACTCCATGTCGCTGTGATGAGAGTAGAGTCAAAGCTAAGCGACTCGCACCTCTCCTGCAACACCATCATACGCGCGACACCCCCCCGTGTCAGTGTCGCCATACGACCACAGATACCGCAAGACACGGCCTTTTCCCCAGGCGCGTCGCATGCTTAGATAGCCCATGCCCGATTGACCAACAATGATATGGGCGGACGCGCCTCGGCACGCCCGCCCTTCTCGCCAGGATAGCCAATGTCCGGACTCCTACGCCGCTTCTTCGCGCCCCGCTGGAAACACCCCGACCCCGGCGTCCGCCGCCAGGCCATCGAGCGCCTCGACCCCAGCCGAGACGACCAGCGTCACGCCCTGGAACGGCTGGCGGCGGACGCCGACCCGAGCGTGCGCACCGCGGCACTCATGCGCCTGGATGACCCCGAGCGCCTGATCACCCTGCTCGATGATGAGGCACGCCCTCCCGAGCTCAAGCGTCACCTGACGGCGCTGATATGCGGCAAGGAAGGCCACCTGGAACTCTCCGCCAGAGTCGCCATGGTGGGCCGCTTGAACGACCCCGACCTGCTCGAGGCGATCGCCCTGGAGGGCGACAATCAGCAGCTTCGGCTGGCGGCGATCGAGCGCCTTCCCGATGAGGCGAGCCTGGTGCGCCAGGCCTGTGACAACGGCATCGCGGCCGTGCGCCACGCCGCGGCGGCCCGGGTCGACAGCGATGCCGGCCTGTCGCGCCTGGTGCGCGAGGCGAAGCGCGACCGCCAGGTGATGCGCCAGGCCCGCGAGCGACTCAATCGCCGCCGCGCCGATGCCGCCCAGCTGGCCCTTGCCAAGGAGCGCCGCGAGGCGCTGGTCAGCGCCCTGGAACGGCATGCCAACGCCCCCTGGGAGCCGCTCTATGCGGGGCGTCTGCGCCATCTGATGCGAGAGTGGCAAGAATCCAAAGACACCCCCGAGGCAAGCCTGGAGCGTCGCTATCATGATGCCTGCCTGCGGTGCCGCAAGGTGGTCGAGGACCACGAGGCACAGGAGCGCGCCAATGCCGCGGCCCACCGGCACCGCGAGGATGCCAGGCAGACCCGCACGAATCTGGTGGAGGCCCTGGAAGAGAGCCTCGAGGCACTCGCGCGAAGCGAGACGCTGGGGGCCCAGGACCTCGCCAGCCTGCGCTCCCAGAAGCGACTCCTGGCCCAGCGCTGGCAGGAGCTCGCCGACCAGCACCTTACCGACGAGGCCCTGCGCCGACGCTATGACGACGCCCTGAACCGCTTCGAGGCTATCGGCGCCGCCTGGGAGCGCCTTGGCCAACACACCGACGACCTGAGACAGGCCCTCGAAGACGACAATGAGGCACGCCTGCGGGAGCTGCTTGCGGCAATCGACTGGCCCGATAACCTGGCGCCCACACCGCTACTGCACAAGACCCGCCAGCACCTCGAATATCGCGCCACGACCGCCGAGGTAACGGCGGAGCATGTCGAGGCACAGCTGGATGAGCTCGAGCGCCTGCTCGAGCGCGGCGCCTTCAAGCCTGCCAGCCGACTGCACCAACGCCTGCGACACCTCATCGAGCAAGCCGATTCCGCCCGGCTCCGCCCCTTGGAAGCACGGGCCAGGCGACTGGGTGCGCGACTGGCCGAACTCCGTGACTGGCGCGGCTTCGTGGCCGGCCCCAAGCGCGAACAACTGGTGGCCAGCATCGAATCATTGGCCGATGACGAGGCCATCGTGGAAAGCCCCCTGGATCGCCGCCATCGTCAGCTGGTCAAGGAGTGGAAATCATTGGGCGATGCCGCCGCCAACCGCGAACAGGCGGCACGCTTCCGCGCCGCCTCGGACCGCATCCACCAACGCCTGGCGGCCTGGCGGGAGCGCCTGGAGGGCGAGCGGGACAACAACCTGGCGACACGCACCGCCCTCTGTGAACAGCTCGAGACCCTGCTCGACCATCCCGCCCAGGAGGCCGACCCCGATGTTTTGCGCGAAATCCGCGACCGTGCCCGGGATCAGTGGCGGCGGGCATCACCGGTTCCTCGTCATCAGGCGGAGGCCATCGGCCGGCGGTTCGGTGTCATTCGCCATCGGCTCCAGGCATTGATCGACCAGCGCGCCCAGGAGATCGCCGCGGCCAAGAGCGAGCTTATCGACGAGGCTCGGCAACTATCGGAAGGCGATATGCCGGCAGCCCGGCGCGCCGAACAGGCCAAGGCGTTGCAACGCCGCTGGCGGGAACTGGGGCGGGCGCCCAAGGGCGAGGAACAGGCGCTATGGCGGGAGTTCCGCGGCCTGTGCGACACCATCTTCGCCAGCCGCGAGGCGGCTCGAAACGATAGCGCTCGCCGCGCCGGCGAGCGGGTCGACGCCATGCAGGCACTGATCGACCGCCTGGATGGCTGGCAGCCGACCCGGCCCACCGACGAGGCGGTGTTGACCCAGGCGATTAGCGAGGCCGCGGCACTGGAGCCGCTCCCCGGCGGGCGCCGCAGCGAGGCCATGCGCCGTCGCTGGTCAGGCATCGTACGCGCCCGACGCCAACGGCTGGAACGGCTGGCAGTGGCCGAAGCGGTAACAGCCTGGCAGGCAGTACGCCACCTGCTCGAGGCCCACCTGCAGGCCGACGCCGAGCACCTGGCCGGCAACGCCCCCCGGGACGTGCCGCTTCCGGAAACGCCGAGGCTCGCGGAAGACCTGCATGACGCTCATCGCCGGCGCAACGCCGCCCGCCGGGACGCCGCCTCGAACGATACCGTCGAGGAGCGCCTCGCCCGTGTCAGGGTGCATCTGTCCTTGCTGGCCGAGGGCAGCGTCAGCCATCGCGATGACCCGCTGCGCCTGGCGATTCAGGTAGAGCGCCTCAACGACAGCCTGGGACGCGAGCTGTCACGCGCCGAGGAAGTGCGCAGCGTACTGGCCGAGCTCCTGGCCATCGGCCCGGTGCCGCCGGCGCTCTGGGAGCATCGGGTCAGCGAGCTGGATCGCCTGTTGGAACGACTCTCGAGCCTCCCTCCCCCCTGAGGCGCTTCGCCGGCCCAAAACGGAACAGGAGCACAGGGTCTCCCCTGTGCTCCTGTCGTGCGCCGCCCCGCTACACACGGGGAACGGACCGCATCAGCCCATGAACTGGCCGCCATTGATATCGATATTGGCGCCGGTAATAAAGCCGGACTCCTCGTCGGCCAGATAGGCCACCAGGCGACCGATCTCCTCGGGCTTGCCATAACGCTTGACCGGGATGGTTTCACGGATCGACTCGCGCACCTTCTCGGGAATGTTCATGATCATGTCGGTGGCGATATAGCCCGGCGACACGGTGTTCACGGTGATGCCCTTGGTAGCGGTCTCCTGGGCCAGGGACATGGTCAGGCCATGCATCCCCGCCTTGGCGGCGGCATAGTTCACCTGACCGAACTGCCCCTTGCGGCCATTGATCGAGGAGATATTGATGATGCGGCCATACTGCTGGCCGAGCATGCCCTCGATCACGCTACGGCAGGTATTGAAGACGCTGTTCAGGTTGGTATCGATGACCTCATGCCACTGATCGGTGCTCATCTTCTTCATGGTGCCGTCGCGCGTGATGCCGGCACAGTTGACCAGCACGGCGATGGGCCCGTGCTTCTCCTCGATCTCCTTGACGCCCGTCACGCAGGCGTCGTAATCGACCAGGTCGACCCCGGCGATATCGATGTTGTCGAAGCCGGCGGCCTTCTGCTCCTCGAGCCAGTTCTTGGCCTTCTCCGGGTTGTGATACCCCGCCACTACCTGATAGCCCTCAGCGGCCAGTGAACGGCAGATCGCACTACCGATACCGCCGGTACCGCCGGTGACCCAAGCAACGCGTGATGAATTGGCCATATTTATCCCCCTGAAGAAAATGATGACACTGCGCCCCGACCAGGCCTGCCGACGGCGCCTTGATATCAGTCAGCTCATCGAATCGATAACAAGCCAAGGGCAGTATGGCGCAAGGAAGGCATGAGGGACGAGCGTTTGACATCACCCCTTGACTAAAGACGAATCCCGTGTAGAATACGCCCTACGTTGATGCGGGGTGGAGCAGTCTGGTAGCTCGTCGGGCTCATAACCCGAAGGTCATCGGTTCAAATCCGGTCCCCGCTACCAATATTTCGAGAAAGCCGATTCCTACGGGAGTCGGCTTTTTTCGTGCCGATCATCCGGCGGTCATCGGTTCGCTCTTGTTTCAGAACCGGCGGTCCCCGCTACTAACACTATGTAAGCAAAATAGCCAAACATCGATCTTTAGCACCGTAACGTCCAACGGTTGCCTAATTTGGCAGCCCAGGAGGCTGCCAATTCGATTAAGCCAAATCTGCATATAAATAGTGTAGAGCCAGCAAAGGCCTCAATGTCCATAGCCAAGCACCCAAGCAGGCAACGTCAACGAGAGTGCGGGGATGAAGGTGGTGAGCAACACCACCGGCAGGTAAGCGCCCAGTAACAGTATCAAGGTGGGCCTAAGCATACGACTCAGGCTACTACCTCCGACCAACGCGCCGAAATAAAGTATCGGCGCCGTAGGTGGCGTGATCAACCCCATTCCGAGATTAGTGGCGATGATGGCGGCAAACTGCACCGGGTCAATCTCCAAGGCTTGAACCAATGGCATCAGCATCGGCGTGGCCAGCAAAATGCCACTAACATCCTCCATGAACATACCAATCAGCAGCAAGAATAGATTGAGCAACAGCATCAGCAACAGTGGATTCTCGGTGATGCCCAAAAAGCCCTCCAATACCATCTGAGGCACATTCTCCATGGTCAGCATGCGCGCCAACATAGCCGAGAAGAACACCAGTACCAAAAGCGTCCCCGCAGTTTGTCCAGCGCGCCATAGCACTCCATGAAGCTCTGTGAAGCGCAGCTCTCGGTAGTACCAGATACTGATGGGGATAGCGTATAGCACGGCGATCGCCGCCGCCTCGGTGGGCGTAGTCACGCCGCCATAGATGCAGCCCAGAATGATCATTGGCATCGCCAGGCCTAGCGCCGCGCGACGAGTTTGGCCGGCGATATCAAGCATCACCACCGGTAACGCGGCTGGCGCCGGCTTTTCCAGAGGCATGTGCCGGGTCAGCACGCGATTCCAAAAGCAGAACAGCAGCACCAGCAGTACCCCGGGCAACACCGGCGCCAAGAAAGAGGCGGTGACCGAAGTGCCTGAAACCCAGCCGTAGATGATCATAGAGGCGCTGGGCGGAATCAGTAGCGCGAGCACCGCCGAAGTAGAGACCAATGCAGTTGCATAGCCCCGGTCGTATCCGCGCTCAACCATACGCGGAATCATAATTTTGCCCACCGCCGCTACCGCCGAGGACGCCATGCCTGAAATCGCCCCAAACACTGCAGTGGTCATGATCACCACTACCCCAAGCCCGCCGTGAAGGCGACCGAAGACAGCATCGGCCAGCCCCACTAAGCGAGTGGCAATACCGCCCTGCCCCATCAGGTTGCCAGCGATGATATACAGCGGTAACGCTACCAGGATTAATGAAGACATCTGTCCAAAACCAGCACCAACCAAGAATGATGCGCTACCGAAATCACCCACCAGAAAGAGTAGTAGCACCGCCGCCGCAAAGCATAAAGGTACTGGCACGCCGATTAGCAACAATACCACCAACAGTAAAACATCAAACAATATAATGGCGTTCACGGGGCCTCCTTGCGCAACACCAGATGGCGCAGGTTATCCACGCACTCCACCAGCAGATAAAAGGTCATCAAACCAAGACCCGTAGGGATACTCGCCTGAATCAGCCATACCGGCACGCGCAGTTCAGTGCTGCGCATATTCATCTGCCACGACCACTCCACCAACCCGAAGGCCCACCAAGTCATCCAAGCGCAAATTATTACCGCTAACAGCGAGGCAAACCAGCGCACCCAGCGCTTGGGGGCCTCGCCGACTGCTAGCACATCCACCAACGAGGCAGAGATATGCTCGCGCTGCTCGGCACCCAGGGCAGCCCCTAGGAAGTAGAACCACACAGCGAGGTAAAGAATTACCTCTTCGATGCCAAGAATAGAAGTTCGAAAAAGATAGCGGCTGGCAACCTGCACCAGGATTGCCAGCGTCAACAGTCCACCGGCGACGGTCACGATCCCGCGCAGTAGGTGCACCTTGACACGCCAGATAGCGTGCCAAGAAGAGAAATAGGATAACGACATGAGGCGTCTCCCGCAGGACCATGGGGCATTGGCCACCCCGCGTGAGGCGGCCAACTTGATGAAGATCTAGTTAGCGGCAACCGCAGCCTTGAGACGCTGCATAACTTCCTCGCCAAGCTCGTCGGCGATCTCCGGCCACACGTCCTGACGGACCACGTCGGCGAACTGTGTCAGCTCCTCATCAGAGAATGTCACCACCGTGATCCCCGCCTCTTGCATGGCCTCAAGCTGCGCCTGATCGGCCGCCTGGACCTCCTCGAAGCGTTCCATGGTGATCTCTTGGGCTACATCGCGAACCACCTTTTGGTACTCCGGCGCCAGACGGGCCAGCGACTGCTGATTGATTACGATCCAGGCAAGCTCAAGATGGTCGTTATACTGCAACCAGGTTTCGGTGATATCGGCGAAGTTGGCCATCGCCATCTCAGCGGTACCACCGATCTGCCCGTCGACCACGCCCGTCTGCATGGATGTGTAGAGCTCCGCCCAAGGCACAGTGGCTACCTCGAAGCCTAAACGTTCCATCATAGTCCGATGCGTTGTGCCTCCCGGCCAAACGCGAACGCGCAGCCCCTGCTCGGCATCGGGATCCTTGGGCGCAGGCACCTCGGCGGCGAAACCAGCGCCGCCCATGCCTGCCGGATATACTCCCAGCAAAGCCAGGTTCTGCTCGTCGATCATGTCGCCGACAAGCTCGGCAACATACCCATTGGCACTGTAGGCCTCTCGCGCCTCAGCATAGGTGGGAGCCAAATAAGGGAACCAAGCGATGGCCATCTGTGGGTTCACATTGGTCGAGAGCGGCTGAATTGCCATATCCACCGCTCCCTGCATCAGCTGGGCGTGCACTTCGGTCCAGTCACCGAGCTGACTGGCGGGATAGACGTCGATGGTGACCTCGCCTCCTGTGCGCTCGACCACCCGCGCAGCCAGCTCTTCAGCGGCCTGGGTACCGGACTCGTCCGGCGCGAACAGGGTCGAGAGGCGCAGACTGGCGGCTGCTTGGGCTCCGAGCGAAACGCCTCCAAGTGCCACAGCGAGAGCGAGTGGCAGCCAGCGAGAAGGAGATATTGTCATGGTTATTATCCTCGTAATTGGATGGCAAGGTCCTATATTCGACCTTGCTATTAACTTGTAATGCATTAGTATTGTTTGTCAAGCCACATTGTATGGCTATTGTATTGCCATGAGATCTCACACACATGCCCAACACGCCGCCCCTGCAACGCCTACTGGACGACTTGCATCTTGACCGCGATGGTGACATGCCACTCTATGAGCAGCTGGCAGAGTACCTGACCACGCGCATCGAGAATGGCGGCCTTCCTCCCGGCACCCGCCTTCCCCCTCATCGCGACATCGCCAGTCAGCTGGAAATCAACATCACTACCGTGACTCGCGCCATCGCCGAGTTGAAAACCTATGCCTTAGTCGAGAGCCGACCCGGACGCGGTACCCGGGTAGCAGCCATGGAGGCGCCCAATGCTGATTTCCAGACCGCGCCTAGCAACTGTGACGACGTAATCGACCTGAGCGTCAACCGGCCAGCGCTGGACCTCTACACCGAAACGCTGAGCGGAAGTCTTGCGACGCTCGCCGATGATCCGCGATACACGGACATTAAGGACTACCAGCAGCCGGTGGGACCAATGTGGGCGCGAACAGCCTATGCACAATGGTGGCAGACGCAGGGGCTATCACTAGATCCGACGCGGCTGACTCTGATCGACGGCGCCCAGCACGGATTGTCAATGATTCTGCGCAGCGTCACACAACCCGGCGAGAAAATCCTGGCCGATAGCGTGACTTATCAGGGCATCAACGCCCTTTGCTACACCCTAGGCCGAACGCTAATTGGCGTAGACGGGGATGCACAAGGCATGTCGCCCGAACAACTCGAAGCGACCTGTCAACGTCACGCGCCGCGAGTCCTATTCTTAGTGCCCTGTATGCACAATCCCACGACGCGCACCCTCTCGAAAGAGCGGCGCCAAGCTATCGTAGAGATCGCGCGTCGCCACGATCTTTTACTCATCGAAGATGACGTCTACCGTCCGCTGCAGCACAGCCCACCGCCACCTCTGCTAGACATGGCTCCCGAGCGTACTTTTCACGTAAGCGGTTTCTCCAAGTGTGTAGCTCCGGGGCTACGCTTCGGTGCGATTGCTTCACCAGTCAACTATCACCATGACCTTGCTGCGGCTATGCGCATCGATTGCTGGAGCAGTTCGCCGCTGACCGCGCTAATCGCCACCCGCCTGCTAGAAAGTGGGGACATGGCACGCATCATCGATGCCCAGCACACCGAACTGGTCGCCCGTCATACTATTCTTCTCGAGCGGTTGGACGAACAATCACTATGGAGCCAGCCAGGCGCTACTCACGCCTGGCTGCTGCTACCCGAGCCCTGGCGCGGTACCGATTTCGTCACGGCAAGTGCCGAGCAGGGAGTTCGTCTACTGCCTGCTTCGGCTTTCACCCTGCGCAAGATGTCTCCTCCATCAGCAGTGCGCATCAACTTAGCCGCCGCGAGATCGCGTGACGCTCTAGCCGAGGCTCTATCACGTCTCGATGCCCTGATGCGACGCGGGCACCACTACATGCACGACAAAGCCTAATCCCTGTCAAGGAGAGACTCATGCGGTTCGACAACAGCAATAAAACACCGCGCCACCACATCATCATCGGCGGTGGAATCGTCGGCCTGGCCACGGCACTGACATTACGCCTGTCCGGCAACGACGTGACTCTTCTAGAGCGGGATGCCCCTGGCCACGGCGCTTCGCTAGGTAACGCTGGCACATTTGCCACCTATGCCGTCAGCCCTCTTGCAAAACCTTCGCTGCTGCGTCAAACACCTTATTTACTAAGCGCACGTGACTCGCCTTTCCATCTGCGCTGGCGGCATCTGCCGCGACTGACGCCCTGGCTTCTGCGCTTCATTACCGAGGCGCGTCCCGCCCGCGTAAAGCACAATGTCGAACACCTCACTTACCTGATGGCTCGCGCCAATGATGACTGGCAGCGTCTGCTAGACGCCGCTGATGCCGAGTCACTGGTAACACGGCTCGGCTGTCTATACACCTTTCAAACGGAAGCCGCATGGGTCCAGGCCGTGCATGAACATGACACCCTGGCCTGGAGCGGGATCCACTATCAAGTGCTAAACGCAAAGCAAACTGCCGACCTCGAGCCAGCCTTAGCTGGCAAGGTAAAAGGCAGTATCTGGTACCCCGATGCCGGTCATGTGGCGGACCCGTTAATACTGTGCGAGCGCTTGCGTCAAACATTCGAAGCGCTGGGCGGCACGCTTCACGCCTCGAACGAGGTCCAGCGCTTATCGCCACAGGAAACAGGCGTGGTCGTCAACACCAGCACGGAGCAGAAGATCTGCGATCACGCCATCATCACCGCCGGCATTGATACGCCACGGTTGGCCAACACGCTGGGAGATCGCATGCCGCTGGAAGCCGAGCGAGGCTACCATCTGGAGTATCCAATGGCATCGCCTCTGCTCCAGCGGCCCTGTTGTATCGCCGAGTACGGCTTTTATATGACGCCCATGGTCGGACGCCTTCGCGTGGCCGGGACGGTGGAGCTGAGTCGTGCCAGCGATCCGGCCAACCCGGCTCGCTACCGCTACCTAGAGCGCGCCATGGACAGTTTGTTTCCAGAATTAGGGGCTCCCAGCTCCCATTGGATGGGCTGTCGTCCCTCTCTGCCAGATACCTTACCTATCATCAGCTCCTCCGCTCACACCCGCAGGGTGCACTATGGTATTGGCCATGGGCACTTAGGTCTAACCCTGGCGGCCACCACTGGAGCCCTGATCGAAGCTGACATTCATAACCAAGCCCCGCCTTGGCTAGCAGCTCTATCTATCGATCGTTTTCGCTAACCGGGACTTGCGCAACTCAACCGTAAGCGAACGGTCATCACCGCCGGCGCATGATCAGGCAGGTTTTTGCCAGTGGTGGGGCAGAAGTCCGTGGTGCTGACTGACCTTACCCATCAACAATGGCCACGTTTCTCAGACCCAGCTCTCCCAGCAGCCGACCGACGTAGTGGTGCACGATGCGCCACAGCCGCGCCCTGAATCGTACCGGTCTCTTTCCTGATCGATCTCGATGTCCAGCGCCATACCCAAACTGATCGTTATCCGCAGCCCCGTCACCGCCCCATCACCGCCCAGTGTTCGGCGGTCCGAAGACTGCCACTGAGACCCGCCACGGTGATAACGTTCTCGACACTTCCCCCCCCCTTGACGTAGACAAGACACGCCACCGACCTAACCAGTGTCATAGCAGAGAGGGTCTGCTAGACCGCAGACCCTGCCATTGAGCCTTCGACTATTGTCGCCCTTCGCAAGGCTCGATGTTCTTTGTTTCGTATATGCGGATATGTAAAATCACAACAGTTCAAAGGGAGATTGAACTCGCCACCGTGCCTTTCTACGGCCATCGCTACATGGCGAGACTTCCAGAATTATAGAAGCCTATCGGGAGTCGTCGGCCCCTCCCGGTTGCAAAAAAAATGAGGCCGACATCTGGAAACAAGGGAACTGAAACACATGAAACTCGCAACCGTCTCCGCCGCCGCTCTGGCCGGCAGCCTGATGCTCCTGGGCACTACCACCGCTTCCGCCGCTACCAAGGACAACATCAACCCCTGGCAGCACTGCGGCATCGGTGCCGCCATCTTCGATAGCAACGGCACCGCCGCCGCGATCTCCAACGTTATCTGGGATCTGGGCACCACCGCCGTGACTTCCGCGACCATTTCGCCCGAGACATGCGAAAGCAAGGAAGTTGAGGTCGCCAAGTTCGTCGACGAGACCTACGACCAGCTCGCCATGGAAACCGCCATGGGCGAAGGTGAGCATCTCACCGCGGCTATGGGCCTGGTAAACTGCAGCACCGAGGCTCACCAGGGCGTGATCAGCCAGCTGCGCGCCGACCTGCAGACAGCCAGCGCTACCGCCGGCTACGCCGATCAAGCCCATGCCGACAAGGCCTATGGCTTCTACACCAGCCTGAATCAGGCCGCCGCCGGCTGCAGCGCCAGCTAAACGCCAGCTCCGCGGCTATTGACGCCATTTCAGTCGCCATTACCGCGTAGTGCAGGGCCGGGCATCACTGTCCGGCCCTCATGAATACCGAGCCTTCCCGCCCTTCTGCAAGGACAACCCCGTCATGCGACGCCACCTGGTGACGCTATTGGCCCTGCTGTGCCTGCCCATCACCGGCGCCCAGGCCGCCGAGCGCGCACTTCACAATCATCCACAATGGCATTCGCTGCTGCACTTTGATCGCGACGGCATGTTCAGCGAGCCACGCAGTGCGGTGCTGAGCGAGGCCTTCTTTCTGGCCGATGGCGGTGCCTTCGACCCCGCCGCCGAGCTCTCCGCTACCCTGACCGCCCTACGCCAGGCGCCCCAAAAAACGGAGTCTCATGCCCGCTGTCGCTTTCCAGCGCGAGCGCTGTGGCTAACCCAGATGACCGGTGAAACCTGGCCCGTTGCCGAGTGTCCGGAATGGCAAGCATGGCAAGACCGGCATGCCGGCGCCGAGGTGGGACTGATGTTTGCCTCGGGGTACCTGGGCAATCCCGCCTCCTTCTTCGGCCACCTGATGCTGCACCTGGAGCCAGCCTCGAACAAGCAGAGCGAGTCGCTTACCCGGTTGTTGGATACCAGCCTCAACTTCGGCGCTGATGTGCCCGAAGAAGATGGCCTGATCCCTTATATGGCCAAGGGGATATTCGGCGGTTACCAGGCGCGCTACTCCCGCGCCCCCTTCTACCGCAACGCCACACTCTACTCCGAACGCGAAATGCGCGACCTGTGGCACTACCAACTGGCTTTGCCCAAGGCTGAACGCGAGCTGCTGGTGGCCCATCTGTTCGAGGTAATTGGACAGGACTTCGACTACCTCTTTCTGACCCAGAACTGCGCCTCACGCATCGCCCGCACCCTGGAGCTGGTGGTGGAGGCCGACCTCACTCCCGGCAACGCCCCCTGGGTGGCACCGGAGGACTTGGTGCGCGCCATCGGCGCCGCCGAAGTGGAGGGTCAGCCGCTTCTGGAGGCGACCCGGCATGTGCCCTCGCGACGCCTGCAGACTGAATGGAGTTACCTGGCACTTGCCGACGAAGAGCAGGTCGCCGCTCGGGCAGTATGGCCCAGGGTCGGGCGCCTGAACCTCACTGCGGCGGCATTTCAGGCACTGATGCCCTCGCAGCGTGCCTCAGTACTGGATACCCTGCTGGGTCATGCGGCCTTTCTCAAACAGACCGATGACGAACCGAGCCTGGCCGAAACCGAGCGCCGCCTACTGCAGGCCCGCCTGGCGCTACCGACGGTCAGCACTCCGCCAGAGCCCGGCGAACAGGTGCCGCTACACGAGGCCACTCCGCCGACGCGAGTAAGCGTGGCGGGCCTCGCCAATGATGACCTGGGCGGCACCATGCGGCTGACTCTGCGCCCTCTGCAGTACGACCTCCTCGATGCGAACGCCACCCGCATGCCCAACGCCGCCCTCGAGATCGGCCGCACCGAGCTCGACCTTACCGACGAAGGCGTGCGACTACGCCGTCTGGAGCTCTTTCACGTCACTAACCTGCATGCTCGCAGCGTACCTCTGCCGGCGCTGCCCGGTGTGGCCTGGCACGCCTCCGCCGGCATCGAGCGCGGCCGCCTGGACTGCCAGCGCTGTCTGGAAGGGCACGCGAGCCTGCTGGCCGGCAAGTCCCGCCGACTGGGCCGCCACCTGCCGTTTGCATTGATCGGCGGCCGGCTACGCAGCGAGCGCCACCAGACAGGCCCCATTGCCCCCATGGCGCAGCTAGGCATGCTCAGTCACTGGAGTGGCGACCAGCGTAGCCTGCTACAGGTCACCCATATGGATGCCCTGAAGGGTGAGCCCGGTCGCCGTACTCGCTGGCAGCTGCAGCACCGCCTCGCACTGGGCAAGACGCTCGATCTGCGTGCCGGAGTGGAGGGCGACGACGACGCCCATGAGGTGAGCCTGGGGGTGTCGTGGTACTTGTGAAGTACCGCACATCTTGTGATGAACGAATAGTGCTGCGCTATCGATCGAGGAAATTCCTGCCGGAGAGAGCATCAGGCAAGAAGAGCGACTTCGGCGTGACGTAGCGGACCCACAGAGCGGGCACGCCACACCACCATTTGAGCGATCACTCAAAATGAGTTAGAGTGATGTCGTCAGCACGCCGAGGGCTTTTCTCGTCCTGTTTTGAGCGATCACTCAAAAACCATCGGCGTCACCCTATGCTGCCGTCTGGCAGCCCTGTTCTCGCTTGAAGGAGTCATTCCATGACCGAATTCACTCTTCACGACCAGCAAAGCGCACCGGCGGACAGCCAGCCGCTACTCGATAACTCCATCCAGGCCTTCGGCATGGTGCCGGGGCTCCACGCCGTGATGGCGGAGGCGCCCGGGCTGCTGGAAGGGTATCAGCGGCTCCATCAGCTGTTCCTGGACAGCAGCTTCAACGACGACGAAGTGACCGTGGTGTGGCAAACCATCAACGTGGAGCATGCGTGCCACTACTGCGTGCCTGCCCATACCGGCATTGCCAAGAGCATGAAGGTCGACGATGCCATCACCGATGCCCTGCGCAACGAGACGCCGCTGCCCACGGAACGCCTGGAAGCCTTGCGCGACTTCACGCTTGCCGTGGTACGCGGGCGTGGCAACGTCGACGACGCCGCCGTTCAGGCGTTTCTGGAGGCGGGCTTCACCAAGCGTCAGATCCTCGAGGTGGTCCTGGCCTGTGCCCAGAAGGTCATGAGCAACTACACCAACCACCTTGCCGAGACGCCGATCGACAAGCCCTTCCAGAAATTCGAGTGGCACAAGGCAAACTGAAGAGGAAAACGATATGCAACACCTGACAGCGGTCGATGAGAGCAGCTATACCGAAGAGGTCGTGGAAAGCCAGACACCGGTGCTGATCAAGTTCTGGGCACCATGGTGCGCGCCCTGCAAGATACTCGACCCGGTGGTCGAATCCATCGCCGAGGAACGGGGAGAGGCCCTCAAGGTGGTGACACTCAACGTCGACGAGGCGCCGGGCCTCGCCGCTCAGAACGGCGTGCGCGGCCTGCCTACCGTGATGTTGTTCAAGGGCGGAGAAAGGCTCGAAGCACTCACCGGCGTGCAGCCCAAGGAAAACTTCGACGCTCTCCTGACCCGCCACATCTAAGGCCAAGAAGCCTGGATATCGAGCGACACAGCGTGGTCCAGTGAAGGCATCATATCCATTCACTGGGCCACGCCTGGAAGGGTCAGGCGGTAGAGGAGCGAAGCGCCTCCAGGGAGGCGGCCATATCCTCGGCCACGGCATGGACGGCCGCACTCTCGATATCGCGCTGGGCGAAGGAGCGCAGCCCCATCACCTCGGCCTGCAAGCGTCGACCCAGCCGGACGGGGTCGAGCCGCGGGTCCAGCTCGCCTGCCTCCTGCGCGTCGGCAAAGCAGGCGATAAAGCGAGTCTCCATCCCGGCGAGCAGCGCCTCGGCCTTGCCCCGGGCGACCCGCTCCTGCTCCCCCAGCTCCAGCAGACTCTTGACCAGCATGCAGGCACGGCTGGGTGCTTCGTGATCGCAGAGCCCACCCAGCTGGCGCAAGTAAGCGGCCAATCCGGCCAGCGGTGATTCATGAGACGCCAGGACACGCTCGAGCTCAGCCAGCGCCAGGCGGGCATAACGCTCCAGCGCCTCCTGGAATAGCTGACCCTTGCTGCCGAAAGCGGCATAGATACTCCCCGGACGCATATCCAGGGCGCCCTCGATGTCCTTCAGCGAGGTGGCATGAAACCCCTTGCGCCAGAATAGTCCCAGGGCACGCTCCAGGGAGTCTTGCCAGTCATGCAGTGTCGTGCGAGCCATAGTGGCGTCCCATGATTTCAGCGTAGCAACGCAACTTGAGTGATCACTCAATGCTACCTTCCCGCCGCCGCCCACGTCCAGTCACTCCCACTCTTCCTACTCTTCCTACTCTTCCTACTCTTCCTACTCTTCCTACTCTTCCTACTCTTCCTACTCTTCCTACTCT
>NZ_CANLFS010000014.1 GCF_947490095.1 uncultured Halomonas sp.
TTGGCTCAAGGTTCAAACGTCTCAAATAGATCTTGCGATCTATGACGAGTCGCTTGCCTTGATGGTTCAATGATATGAATCACCGAGCCATCGACAAGCGCCCACATGAATTACCTGATCGATTGTTAAAGAGCGGCTCACATCTCGTTAGAGGTAGAGCGTCTCGCTTGCTGCTGAGCCTGCGACTTCGTGGAAGTCGGCGGCCTCACCAGCGCCCTGCGAGGAAGACGTATTCTACATGACCGGCTGTCGTTGTCAACCCTGCTTAGCGTTCCGTGGAAGCGGCTGGGTGACCGACACTCACCGATACCGAAGCACCGAGAGGTTCGCCTGACGCCTCGAAGAGGCCTCGTCACGAGTGGCGCACATTCTACCGAATCTGCCGCGACTGTCAACTGGTGATTTTCGAAGCTTTCCGAAAAACCCATTGAAAAACAGCCACTTCTGCCACATTCACCGCCTGCAACGTTTGCTCGTTGCCGGCAGCGGATGCGTACTTTACGGCTTTCCCCTCCGGCCTGCAAGCCCTCGGCGTAAAAAGTCTCAGAAACGGCGACGCCCGCGGGTGGCGGGCGTCGAGCGTCGAGCGACAGGCGGCCGAGCCGGACGCCTTAGCGCCGGGCCTCGAGCCGAACCGTGCCACTTCCCTGCCCCCAGGCAGAGACACTGACATCATAGCGACCGGCCTCGAGCCGCTGCGAGATGCGCGAACCATAGCCGAGGCCTTCGGCATCATCATTTTCCACATCGATTCCATTACCGCTCAGGCCTAGCATCGTGTCGATCGTGGGTGACGTCGCCTCGACAGTAACGGTTGCCGCCTCATCCACCACCAGCTCGTAATGCAGCGGGCTACCCGACTGCATGCTGCCGATAACGGCCTCGTCGACACGGAGCTCTCCGCCATTGCGCAGCTCTCCCTCAAAGGCTTCGCCCGCAACCGCCAGGTCGTAGATCCCATTGCCCGAATAACTCTGGGCTTCCAGGGTATAGTCGCCGGGCTCGAGCACGGCCGACAGCCGCGCATTGAGGTTGTCGCCACTGTCATCGTCGCTGATATCGACACCGTTGCCATGCAGGCGAAGCACCGCATCGAAGCTGGAGGAGTCCAGCGCCACGCTGACGTCGGTGGGCTCTTCCAGGCTCAGGCTATAGTGATTGCTCTCGCCGCCATTCAGCATGCCATTCAGACTCTCGCCCAGGGCGAGCCCTCCACTATTGCGCAGCTCTCCTTCAAAGGCTTCGCCCGCGACCGTCAGGTCGTAGATCCCATTGCCCGAATAACTCTGGGCCTCCAGGGTGTAGTCGCCGGGCTCGAGCACGGCCGACAGCCGCGCATTGAGATTGCCGCCGCTGTCGTCGTCGCTGATATCGATACCGTTGCCATGCAGGCGAAGCACCGCATCGAAATGAGAGGAATCCAGCGCCACGCTGATATCGGTGGTGTCTTCCAGGCTCAGGCTGTAGCGATTGCTCCCGTTGCCGCTCAGCATGCCCTTCAGGCCGTCGCCCAGAGCGAGCTCTCCTTCATTGGCAAACGCATCATCAAAGGCGGTCCGACGAACATCGAGGTGATAGTCACCTTCCCCGGCACCATAGCCGGCAACCTCGACGCGATAGCTGCCCGGCATCAGGGTCGTCTCCAGCAATGAGTCGGTGCTGGTGCCACCGTCATCATTGCTCAGGCTCACCCCCTCGCCATTAATGCTCAACACCGTATCGAACTGCCCCGAGCTCACCGCGATGGCGATATTGGCCGGCTCATCGAGTTCCAGGCTATAGCGGTTGCTCTCACCGTTCTCGAGCACGCCGGTGATGCTGTCTCCTCCTCTCAGCGGGCCACTACTGCGCATCCCGGTCGAGAGATCATCGACGCCGGCCACCAGCCGATAGGCCCCGCCCAGCGCCAGGGTGCTGGTTCCGCATACGTCGGCCCCAGACACCATCCGGCCAGGCGTCGATGCCAGCTCGACCCGATAGTCTCCCGGCTCCAGAAATGCCTGGAGATGCTGTTCACCGTCGACACAGGCATCGGCACGCGCTTCACGCCCCTCGCCACGCAGGACGAGAGATACACCTCCGCGGCTCGCCATGGAGAGATCGACCCGACCGGCCTGCTCGAGACTCAGGGAGTGACTCGCCTTGCCATCCTCATCCAGCAACCCGACCGAGGGCGCATCGAGCGACAACGGCTCGCTGGCCACGGGGGAGTGAGCCATCAGACGATACGGCCCAAAGGCCTTGGCGCTACTTCCATTGACCACGACCAGCGAGCAGCCTTCCTGGTCGGCCCCGACGAGCAGCGACAGCGGTGCATCCTCCTCATTACCCACGGAGCCGAGAAACCGTCCCTCGGCATCATAGGCCGACAATACGGCATCGAAGGGAGCATCCAGCATATAGGCCGTCACCCCATCATCGGCCCCGGCGGGACACAGCCAGTGCGGAGAGTGGCGGGCACCGTTATTGAAGTTGACCGGGCTGGACGAGGTCAGCTCGCCATGTAACGCATCACCCACCGTCGCCTCGGGCGCCTGTACAAAACGCTCACCGTCCTGTGCCAGCAGATGCCCACCGCCGCCTGCCAAGAGGACAAGCCCTGCGGCCACGGCGACACCCCTTCCCTGGGGGCGAGTCCCCGTCGCCTTGCGGTTCCATATTCTATTTGGCATGCACTCACTCCCTTGAGATTGGAAGCCCCGAGGAAAATCCTCGCGACGAGCCGAGTATAAACAACGCACCGGGGGTTCGTCTCAAGACGCCTGTCGCTACTCTCGACCCGCTCCCTCCGGCAGTTCCGTGGCGTGGCGCACGATCACCACCAGTTCGCGGGGCCCATGCACTCCGTAGGCCAGCGTCTGCTCGATATCCGCCGTCTTGCTGGGTCCGGAGATCAGCAGGGCATTGGTGGGCATGCCGTCGGCCCATTCGTGGCGCTCCATCACATCGAAGAAGGTGTCTTCGAGCGTGGCCGCATCCAGCACGGCAATATGCAGCGGCGGCACCAGGCTCATCAGCCTGGGCTCATCCGGCGTCGGCCACAGCCACAGGCTTCCCGTCTCGGCGATCGCGCCACGCGTCGATGTCAGCCCGGCATCGACATTCTCGAACTGCTCTCGCTGCCACTGTTCGATATCGCGGTCGACATCGACCAGTGCGACTCCCGCGTCGGCCAGGGCAAGGCGCGCCTCGGCGGCGACGGGATGCCGCTTACCCAGCGCCAGTCGGCGAACTCCCTTGTCGACGAGCAGCGTCGTCAGCGCTCCCGTCCAGTCGTCCTCGGCCACATGGATCACCTCGCCATGCACCGAACCGATCCAATGCTCGAACCGGGCCAGCCGCTCTTGCGGACTCCAGCCACGACCGGTCACCACGGAGAAGTCGCTTTCGGGGGCGCTGAGCGCCCCATCGGCCCGCTCCCGCAGCCGCTTGAGAATCGTCTCACGAGCACTCATCGGCACTCCTCCTTGTCGGTCTTGGCCGCCTGGTGTTGCTTGACCAGCGCATGCAGGGTGGTACTCGCCGGCTTGGGAGCCGTGCGGTGCCGGGTCCAGGCCCCCAGTTTCGCGGGGGTCAGCCCTCTCAGCTTGCCAGCCATCGAGGTGCCGGCACGCCAGGCGGAAGGGTGTGTGGCCAACCACTGAAATCCCTTCCAGGCGGCAAGCTCCTTGCGGCTTCGCTTGACCCCGGCGCCGGCTACATTGCCCCGCCCCTCGCCGACCGACTCTTGGCGCAAGCGTACCAGCAGGTCGGGAATCGGAATCTTCACCGGACAGACCTCCCCGCAGGCGCCGCAAAGGCTCGAGGCGGTGGGCAGGTCCCGGGTCTCCTCCAGCCCCATCAAATGCGGCGAGAGGATACTGCCGATAGGGCCGGGATAGGTCGTGCCATAGGTATGGCCGCCCACACGCGTATAGACGGGGCAGTGATTCATGCATGCGCCGCAGCGAATGCAGCGCAAGGTATCCAGCAGTTCGTCGTCCTGATAGATATCGGAGCGCCCGCCGTCCACCAACACCAGGTGCACCTCCTTCGGCCCATCATGCTCACCCTCCTTGCGGGGCGAGCCGATCATGTTGAAGTAGGTGGTGACATGTTGGCCGGTGGCCGAGCGAGTCAGCAATGAATAGAGAGGCGGAACATCGCGCAGATGCTCGACCACTTTCTCGATGCCCGTCACCGCCACATGCACCGGCGGCACCGTGGTGGTCATGCGGCCGTTGCCTTCGTTTTCCACCAGGCAGAGGGTGCCGGTCTCGGCGACCGCAAAATTGACTCCCGAGACCCCCACCCCCGCCGCCATGAAGCGTTCACGCAGCTGCTGCCGTGCCGCCGCCGTCATGGCGTCGACATCCCGGGTACGCTCGATTCCGGTCTTGTCGTGCATGATCTGGGAGATCTCATCGGTATTGAGATGGATCGCCGGCATGATGATATGCGAGGGAGTCTGCTGGTTGAGCTGCACCAGGTATTCGCCGAGATCCGACTCCAACGCCTCGATGCCCGCCTCTTCCAGGTGGTCATTGAGGTGCATTTCCTCGGTGACCATCGACTTGCCCTTGATCACCGAGGTCGCGCCATGGCTCTCGCAGATCTCGCGGACAATTCGGCAAGCCTCATCACCATCCTCCGCCCAGTGCACACGAACGCCGTTGGCCTCGCAGTTGGCCTCCAGCTGCTCCAGCAGGTCGGGGAGCCTGGCAAGCGCACGCAGGCGAATATTGGCACCCAGCTCACGCAGGGCCTCCAGATCCCAGTCATCGAAGCTGTCGCACCGCTTGGCCATCAGCCCATCCATCGCCTTGCGAAAGTTGGCACGAATCTGCGGATTATCCAGGGACTCGTGTGCCTGACGATGAAACTCACGCGGATGGTAGGTATGAACACCGGGTGCCTGTTCGCTCATGAGGTCCTCCGCCACAGGTAGCTGGCGATATGCTCGCCCTTGATCGACTTTCCCTGCTGCTCGAAGCGGCCACCGATATTCATCATGCAGCCACAGTCAGAGGTCACGAAGCACTGCGCCCCGGCGGCTTCGATGGCCTGAGTCTTGTCCTCCACCATGGCGGCGGAGATCTCGGGATGGCGCACGGCAAAGGTGCCTCCGAAACCGCAGCACTCGCTGGCACGCGCCTGCTCCACCAACTCTACCTGGCCCAGCCCTGCCAGCAGCGCCGGCCCCGTCTCGGCAAGCCCCATTTCACGACGGGCGCTGCAGGAGGTGTGCATGGCGACCCGCTCGGGCTCGCCGTGGTCCTCGAGATCGAGGTGGCAGACATGGACCAGAAACTCGGTCAGCTCGAAGATGCGCCCGGCCACGTCATTGGCCTGGGCCTCGAGGTCGGTACCGGCAAACAGCCCCGGATAATGCTTGCGCATCATGCCGCCACAGGAACCGGAGGGCACGATGATCGGCCAAGGCTCGGGGAAGAGGTCGAGCTGAGCCGCCGCCACGGCGCGTGCCTCCTGCTGGTAGCCGGAGGTATAGGCCGGCTGGCCACAGCAGGTCTGATCCTGGGGGTACAGCACCTCGATGCCTTCACGCTCCAGCAGGCGAAGGGCGTCCATTCCGGCCTCGGGATAGAGAAGGTCGATCAGACAGGTGCCGAAAAGATAGACCTTGTCCGGCCTCGGCGGATAGAGCTTGACTGCGGTCATCGACGACTCCTTCAACGGCTGGCTGCGCAGGCATTCTGGTTAAATGGTAAAACCAATTTATCAAAGCGAACTGACGAACCTTAAGAAGGCTCACGCCATAGTGTCAAACGAGATACGGTGTTTTTCCTGCTCCAAGGCACTGAACTTTGGTCTATACCTTATTTGACGACGTCAAGCTTTTGAAATAACACGATTATCTTTTTGGTATCGAACATGCCCAAACAGGATATTGGTATTACCAATATCCTGACGTAAGATACCGCCATGCCCTTTTTGAATTTCTCGACGACCGCCGGAGCCTCGCGATGGCCTATCCGCCCCTGCGCCAGCCACGACTGGCAGATGTGATTACCGAACGCCTCGAAGCGATGATTCTCGAAGGCAGCCTCCAGCCCGGCCAGAAGCTGCCACCCGAGCGCGAACTGGCCGAACGCTTCAGCGTATCGCGCCCTTCGCTACGCGAGGCCATCCAGAAGCTCTCCGCCCGCGGCCTGCTTATCAGCCGCCAGGGCGGGGGCACCTTCGTCAGCGAAGAGCTCAATAGCGGCTATAGCGACCCGTTGCTGGAGATGCTGTCGCGCCACGGTGAATTTCATCTGGATCTGCTGGAGTTCCGGGATGCCATGGAGGGAATCTCCGCTTACTACGCCGCGCTGCGCTCGACACCCACCGACAAGGCGCTGTTGATCCGCCGCTTCGAGGAACTCGAGGCCTGCTTCCATAGGCATGCTCCCGCGGAGGAGGCCAAGGCCGACGCCGCCTTCCATCTGGCCATCGCCGAGGCCGCACACAATGTATTGCTGCTGCACACCATTCGCGGCATCTTTCATCTGCTGGAACGCAGCATCGTGGACAATCTCGTTCACCTGTTCGAGAAGCCCGGGGCTCGTCCCCGGCTGATGGCTCAGCACCGCGCCCTGCTCGATGCCATCCTCGAGGGACGCGCCGAAGACGCCAGGGCCCGCGCTCACGAGCACCTGGTATTCGTCGAAGAGGGGCTACTCGAGGCCGAGCGGGCCGAGACCCGAGCGCAACGCGCCCTGCGTCGCGCCCAGGCCATACCCTCGCCACGCCATGAAGGGACTTCATGACGGCGATGAAACACGCATCGCAGGAATCCCGGCGATGGCGGCGATGGCTGTGGTTGCTCGCCCCCCTGGGTCTCGCCCTGGTGACTTGGCAGGCCGCCGAGGTGGCGCGTCAGCAGGCGCTTCAGGAGCTCCGCCAGGATGCCGATAACGAGCTGCGCCTCTCGGCCGCCGGGCTGACCGGGCACCTCTCTCGCCACGACTATCTGCCCCGGCTGCTGGCCTCCCGGGAGGCGGTACGCCGCTTTCTTTCCTTCCCGGATAATCAGGACTCCATGCCGCTGAACCACCTGCTCGACCACTTCCGGGCGGCCACCGGGGTATCCGACATTTACCTGCTCGATCGCCACGCCAACACCCTGGCGGCCAGCAACTGGCACCGCCCCAACACCTTTATCGGCCAGAACTACGCCTTCCGCAGCTACTACCGTGACGCCATCGCCGGCCGGGGCGCTTCTACGGCCTCGGCGTCCAGTCACTGGAGCGTGGCTACTACTTTTCCGCTCCGGTCTGGCTGGACAACACATCTCCCGATGCCACCCCGGACGGCGTCATGGTGGTTAAGGTGCTGCTCGACGCCATAGAGGCGAGCTGGGCCGACCAGGAGGCCGAGCTGCTGGTCGCCGACGCCGACAACGTCATCTTCATGGCCAGTCGACCCGAGCTGCGCATGGCCTCTCTGGCACCGCTCTCCGCAGGCGAGAGAAAGGCACTGCTGGCAACCCGCCGCTACGCCGACGAACCCCTCGACCACTCCGGCCTCGAGATCCTCGAGCCGATGGGCGAGCGCACTCATCTGGTCGGCTTCAGTGCGGGACCACTGGGCGGCGAACACTTCCTCGGTCTGGAGCGAGCGCTGCCCGAGCTCGGCTGGAAGATGCTGATTCTCAAGCCGCTGGACTCGGTGGCCCAGGCACAGTGGGTTTCCGCCCTGCTCGGCGGCGGGCTCTACGGCATCGTGCTGCTGGGCGGCGGCTTCGGCTGGCAGCGCCTGCGGCTGCGCCGTGAGCGCGAACTGTTCGCCGAACGCGAACGCCGCACCCTGGCCCGCGCCCGAGACGAGCTGGAACGCAACGTGGCCAGCCGCACCCGCGACCTGGTCGCGACCAACCGCCGCCTCTCCGGCGAGGTCGAGGAGCGCAAGCGTGCCGAAGCGGACCTGCGCCGCACCCGCGATGAACTGGTCCAGGCCGCCAAGCTGGCCGTGCTCGGCCAGTTGGCAGCCGGCATCAACCACGAGCTCAATCAACCGCTGGCCGCCATCCGCGCCTACGCCGAGAACGCCCGCGCCTTCCTCGCGCGCGAGCGGCGAGAGAGCGTCGATCGCAACCTGTCCGAAATCGTCGAGTTAACCGGTCGCATGGCCGAGATCAGCGCCCAGCTGCGCCAGTTCTCGCGCAAGGGCGACGAGCGGCGTAGCGCGGTATCGGTCACCGACTGCTTCGAGTATGCCCTGCGCCTCTTCCAGACGCGGCTACAGGAAGCCGGCGTCCGGGTGGAGCGGCGCTTCCCCGCGTCGCCGGCATGGGTGAACGCCGACCCGGTGCGCCTGGAGCAGGTGCTGGTCAATTTGATCGGCAATGCCCTCCAGGCCATGACCGGGCGTGACGCCCAGCAGCTGACGCTCCGGATAGAGGCGGACGATGCCTGGATGTGGCTGATGGTCGAGGACAACGGGCCCGGCATCCCCCCGGAGCAGCTGACGCGGATCTTCGAGCCCTTCTTCACCAGCAAGTCTCCGGGCAACGGCCTGGGGCTTGGGCTCTCCATCTCGTCGCGTATCATCGATGACCTGGGCGGCCGCCTCGGTGCCGAGAACCTTCCCGCCGGCGGCGCCCGCTTCACCATTCATCTGCCCAAGGAACACCTCACCCCCGCCCCACCTTGCCCCGATCATGAGAGCCTGCCCCATGCATGAAGCGGTCGACATTCCGGTGATGATCGTCGATGACGAGCCTCACCTGCGTATCAGCGCCAGCCAGACCCTGGAGCTGGCCGGCTATGCGCCGGCGCCCTACGCCGGCGCCGAGGCCACCCTGGACGCCCTCGAGAGCGACTTCCCCGGCGTCATCGTCAGCGATATCCGCATGCCCGGCATGGATGGCATGGCGCTGCTGCGCGAGGTGCGCCGGCGCGACCCGGACCTGCCGGTGATCCTGATCACCGGACATGGCGACATTTCCACCGCCGTGGAAGCCATGCGCGAGGGCGCCTGGGACTTCCTGGAGAAGCCCTTCGCCGCCGAGCGACTGGTGGAGGTGGTACGCCGCGGTGTGGAGAAGCGTCGCCTGAGCCTCGAGAACCGTCGGCTGCGTGCCGAACTCGAAGCCCAGCAGGCGGCCCCCGGTCCTCGATTGGTGGGGCGCACCCCGGCCATCCAGCGCCTGGCAAGCATGGTTCAGCGCATTAGTCAGGTGGAGACGGACGTGCTGCTGTTCGGCGAGACCGGTGCCGGCAAGGACCTGGTGGCCCGCGCCATCCATGAACGCAGCCCCCGGGCCGGCCATCCCTTCGTGGCCATCAACTGCGGCGCGATACCGGAGAGCATCATCGAGTCGGAATTGTTCGGCCACGAGAAGGGCTCCTTCACCGGCGCCGTGGAGCGGCGCATCGGCAAGTTCGAGCACGCCAACGGCGGCACGGTGTTCCTCGATGAGATCGAGTCGATGCCGCTGGCTCTTCAGGTCAAGCTGCTGCGGGTGCTGCAGGAGCGCAGCGTCGAGCGCCTGGGCGCCAACGTGCCAGTGCCGCTGGATATCCGCGTGATCGCCGCCACCAAGGTCGACCTCAAGGCCGCCGCCGAGGCCGGAGTGTTCCGCGAGGACCTCTACTATCGCCTCGATGTGGTCACCCTGCCGATCCCACCGCTACGCGAGCGGCGCGAAGACATCCCACTGCTGTTCCAGCACTTCGCGGTAGTGGCCGCCAATCGCAGCGGCCTGGAAGCACCGTCTCTGGATGCCACCGGCATCGCCGCGCTGCTCGCCCATGACTGGCCGGGCAACGTGCGCGAGCTGCGTAACCTCGCCGAGCGCTATGTGCTGCTGGGAGCCGCCTTCGACTACCGCCTGGAGGCCCTTCTGGCCGGCGCCGAAAGCGGGGCAGGCGAACTCCCGCTACCCCAGCAGGTGGAGCTGTTCGAGAAGAGCCTGCTCGACCAGGCACTCGCCCGCCACCACGGCCGGGTCAGTGAGATCAGCGAGCGGCTCGGCCTGCCGCGCAAGACGCTCTACGACAAGCTCAGGAAGTATGACCTGCGCGCCGAAGATTATCGCCACAGCGACGCCCCCTGATCGAACAGGCCGACCAGCACGCTCCACGCCGGCAACCAGGGCAGTAGACTGGCCCCGACGGCCATCATCGCCAGGGAATTGCCGGGCGAGCGCCAGTCCAGCGGCTTGAACGCGGTGCCGAAGGAGCGCTTGATGCGCGCCCCGGTAAGGTCGACGCTATAGAGCTCATCGAGCAGCAGATGCAGCATGAACCCCAGCGTCAGTGCCAGGCCATGGCTCCATGCCAGGGCATCGGGCTGGTCCAGCAACCGATAGCTGAGTGCCGTGGTCGACAGGCCACAGAAGACCGCCGCCAACAGTGAGTGCCAGATACCACGGTGTACGGTGAGGCGAGCGAACACTCTGCCGGCCAGATGGCGCACTCCCAGGTAGGAGGCACCGCAGGCCAGCAGCAACTCAGCCGTGGAGAGGCGGCCCTGGAGCACCAGGGCGCTCACCACGACCGCGAGCACCGCCAGCAGGTGGAAGACCAGGCGTATCGCCCGGGATCTGTCGGCGTCGATGTCGGGCAGGATTCCGCCGAGAGAGACTAGCGCCAGCATGGGCAGCGCCTGCCAGGTCTCCCACAGCCCCGCCTGCCAGCCACCGTAGGAAACCACGGCGCCGCCGGCGGCGGCCACGACAAGGTGGGTGCGAAAATTGGCCATGCTGGAGCGGCCCTCGGCAAGCTGGATAAATCAACAGATTATCCCCCGCTCGAGCATGGAAAAACAATGTGTTAGTAAATTATTCTTCGACCGACGCCAGATAGTCGTCCTTGAGCCTGACGTAGTTGCCGGCGGTATAGGGGAAGAACTCACGCTCCTTCTCCTTCAGCGGTCGCAACGCCTTGGCCGGATTACCGGCGTAGACATGCCCGCTCTCGAGCCGCTTGCCGGGCGTGACCACGGCACCCGCGGCAATGATGACCTCGTCCTCTACCACGGCACCATCCATGACGATGGCGCCCATGCCGACCAGGATACGACTGCCCAGCGTGGCTCCGTGGAGAATCGCCTTGTGGCCGATGGTCACGTCTTCGCCGATGGTCAGCGGAAAGCCGCCCGGGTTGAAGTCGCTGGCATGGGTGATATGCAGCACACAGCCGTCCTGCACGCTGGTGCGCGCACCGATCCGAATGCGATGCATGTCGCCACGAATCACCGCCATGGGCCATACCGAGCAGTCATCCCCCAGCACCACATCGCCGAGCACGAGACTTGCCGGATCAATATAGACACGCTCCCCCAGGCGGGGCCGCTGGCCCTTCCAGGAACGAAGGCTTCTTGAGTCGCTCATTGTCATCTCCTCGTCGTCGATTGGGCCGGCTCTCAGATCAGCCCGGCCACCAATACTACCAGCGTCAGCGGAATGGCAATCCAGCGGGTCACCGTCTGCCACAGCGCGAAGCCGCCATTGTTCACGCCCAGGGCGCGTCGCGCCGTGGCCTCCGGTAACACCCAGGTGGCGAAGATGGCGATCAACATCCCGCCCAGCGGCAGGAAGACCTCCGGTGGAATGGTGCTGACCAGCTCGAAGCCGTTCATGCCGAACAGTGGCCGCCACTCGGCGAGGCTCGAGAACGAAAACACCGTCAACAGCCCCAACAGCCATACGGCCAGGCCCACCAGGGCAGCGGCGATGGCACGCGGCAGCCCCAGCCCCTGCAGGGTAGACACCATGGGCTCGGCCAGGTTGATCGACGACGTCCAGGTCGCCAGCAGCAGCAGCAGGAAGAACAGGCTCAACCAGAGGGCGCCCCCGGGCAGCTCGGCGAAGGCGATGGGCAGCGTGACGAACATCAGTCCGGGGCCCTCGCTGGGATCCATGCCCTGGGAGAACACCACCGAGAAGATCGCGATGCCGGCCAGCAGGGCCACGGCGACATCGAGTACCGCCACCGCCCCGACGGCCCGCGGCAGGCTCTGCTGCTCCGGCATGTAGGCGCCGTAGGCCATCAGGGCACAGGCCCCCACCGCCAGGGTAAAGAAGGCATGCCCCATGGCGTGCATCACCACCAGCGGGGTCACCGCCGAGAGGTCGGGCTTGAACAGCCACACAAGCGCGGTGCCGAAGCCGCTGGTGGTGGCGGCATAGCCCGCCAGCATCACCAGCAGCAGATAGAGCAGCGGCATCAGCACATTGTTAAGGCGCTCGAGTCCCTTGGCCACGCCAATGGCCACAACCGATATGGTCATCAACAAAAACAGGGTGTGATTGAAGATCATGCGGCCGGGGTCGGCCAGGAAGGCGTCGAAGCCGGCGCCGATCTCGGCGGGTGCGGCGCCACGGAATTCACCGTTGATGGACGCCACCAGAAATTCGATGGACCAGCCGGACACCACCGAATAGAAGGAGAGTATGCAAAACACGGTGAAGGCGCCGAACAGCCCCAACAGTCGCCAATGGCGACTGGCGCCTGCCGCCACGGCCAGATGCCCAAGCGAGGCCACCGGGCTACGCCGCCCGGCGCGCCCGATCATGATCTCCGCCATCATGACCGGCAGCCCCAGCAGCAGCACGAAGGCCACATAAAGCACCAGGAACACCGCGCCGCCGTTCTCGCCGGTGATATAGGGGAAACGCCAGATATTGCCCAACCCCACTGCCGCCCCGGTAACCGCCAGGATAAAGGCGCGCCGCGTGCTCCAGCGCTCCAGCGTCTCACTCATGATTGATTCTCCCGAAACACGGCGTGCGCCGCCCGCACGCTTGAAAGCCAGCAAGCCTAGCAGCCCGGCCCACGACGGCAAAGCCTGGACCACATTGAAACCCGCCGCCTCCGCCCGCATCTTAGAGGACGACCCCACTCCCTTCCCGAGGTATGCATGTCCCGCAACCCCCTGCTCGAAACCCATGAGCTCCCCCCCTTCGAAGCCATCCACCCCGAGCATGCGGTGCCGGCCATCGACGAGCTGCTCACCGAGAACCGTCGCGCCATCGAGACCCTCGTCGAGCAGGCCGAGCGGGAGCCACCCAGCTGGCAGAGCCTGGCCGCCCCCCTGGAAGCCTTGAATGATCGCCTGTCGCGCGCCTGGTCGCCGATTTCTCACCTCAATGGCACCATGAACAACCCGGCGCTGCGCGAGGCTTACCAGGCCTGCCTGGGCAAGCTCTCCGACTACAGCACCTGGCTGGGCCAGCACGAGGGGCTATTTCGTGCCTGGCAGGCCCTCAAGGAAGGCGGCGCCTGGGAGACGCTCGATGCCGCCCAGCGGCGCACCGTCGACAATACCCTGCGTGACTTCCGCCTCGCCGGTGTCGACCTGCCCGCCGAGAAGAAGCATCGCTACGGTGAGATCAAGGCGCGTCTCTCCGAGCTCTCCAACACCTTCTCCAATCAGCTGCTGGATGCCACCCAGGCCTGGCACCTGAGCCTCGACGACGAGACCCGCCTGGCCGGCCTGCCGGAGAGTGCCCTGGCCACCCTGCGCGCCAACGCCGAGGCCAAGGAAGAGACCGGTTACCGTATCACCCTGGACTTTCCCAGCTTCTTTCCGGTGGTGTCCTACGCCGACGACCGCGAGCTGCGCCGCGAGGTCTACACCGCCTTCGTGACCCGCGCCTCGGACCAGGGGCCCTACGCCGGCCAATATGACAATGCCCCGCTGATGGAAGAAATCCTCGCCCTGCGTCATGAGCTGGCCCAGCTGCTGGGCTTTGCCACCTACGCCGACTATTCGCTGGAAACCAAGATGGCCGAGTCACCGGCCGAGGCACAGGGCTTCCTCGAAGACCTGGCGACACGCGCGGTCCCCCAGGCACGCCAGGAGTTCACCGAACTCGCGGCCTTCGCCGACGAGGCACTGGGCATGGCCGACCTCGAGCCCTGGGACATCGGCTACGTCAGCGAGAAGCTGCGCGAAGCCCGCCACGCCATCAACGAAGAGCAGCTGCGCCCCTACTTTCCCGCCCCGCGGGTGGTCGAGGGCCTGTTTCGAGTCGTCGAGCGCCTGTTCGGCGTTACCTTCCGCGAGGACGAGCGGGCACCGCGCTATCATCCCGACGTCCGTTTCTTCCGCATCCTCGAAAACGACGCGCCCATCGCCGGCTTCTATCTGGACCTCTATGCGCGTGAAGGCAAGCGCGGTGGCGCCTGGATGGATGAATGCCGAGTGCGCCGCCACGAGGGGGATACCCTGCAGCTCCCGGTGGCCTACCTGACCTGTAACTTTACCCGCCCGGTGGGGGAGCGTCCGGCGCTGCTGACCCACGACGAGGTGGTCACCCTGTTCCATGAGTTCGGCCACGGCCTGCACCATATGCTGACCCGGCAGACCATCGCCGACATCTCCGGCATCAACGGCGTGGCCTGGGATGCGGTAGAGCTGCCCAGCCAGTTCATGGAGAACTACTGCTGGGAGCGTGAGGGGCTCGACCTGATCGCCGGTCACGTCGACACCGGCGCGGCGCTGCCCGACGAGCTGCTCGGAAAGCTTCAGGCGGCCAGAAACTTCCAGTCCGCCATGGGCATGGTGCGCCAGCTGGAGTTCTCGCTGTTCGACCTGCGCCTGCACCACGACCTCGAGGCCCCTGCCGCGGCCGAGATCCAGGCGCTGCTCGATGCGGTACGCGAGGATGTCTCGGTGGTGCCCCGCGCCGCCTTCAACCGCTTCCAGAACGGCTTCGGGCATATCTTCGCCGGCGGCTATGCGGCGGGCTATTACAGCTACAAGTGGGCCGAAGTCCTCTCCGCGGACGCCTGGAGTGCCTTCGAGGAAGCGGGTATCTTCGACCCCGAGACCGGCCATCGCTTCCGTACCGAGATCCTCGAGCAGGGCGGCGCTCGCGACGCCGCCGACCTGTTCCAGGCCTTCCGCGGCCGCGCGCCCAGCGTTGAGCCGCTACTGCGTCACAGCGGCATCACCGCCGGCTGATCCTTCGCCATACCCGCCTCGGCCCAGGGGGTCGAGGCCCACAGGAGTTCCCATGGCCACCCAGAAACGCTTTATCGCCGGCGCCATCTGCCCGCGCTGTGTCGAGCCGATGTGAACGAGCACCGCATCCGCGACGGGATCTAACGCTTTATCGCCGGCGCCACCTGTCCACTCTGCCCGTGTCGCGCCGATGTGAACGAGCATCGTATCCGCGACGGGATCTCCGCCTTTCAGTACCGGTAACAACAGGAGCCCATTATGGCCATCCAGAAACGCTTTATCGCCGGCGCCATCTGCCCGCGCTGTGCCGAGATGGACCGCATCCGCAGCTGGGAACAGAACGGCATCCGCTATCGCGAGTGCGTCAGCTGCGACTTCTTCGAGCAGCTTCCCATCGAAGAACAGGCCTCCCCCGAGCTTGCCACCCGCGTCAGCCATCATCGTCAGGAGGAGAGCGTCGAGGATTTCCAGACGGTGAAGATCATCGACCCCAGGAAACGCTGAGATGACCCGCCTGGGAGTGGCTCGAGCCTTGCCGCCGCGGCGCCGGCCAGCCGATTGACCGGCGCCTTGATGAGATAGCGCTCCCTTGTCGGCAGGGTGTTCTGTGCGGGTTTCCACACACCGCCTGCGGCCTCATGTGCGGAAATCCGCCGCCTTGGCGCTCCACGAGACTCGACCAAGGTCTCAGACACTCTATCCAACTAGCTGATATAAAGAATCTTTCAGGGAGATGGCCCGACCCTTGCTGTATTCCTTGCCATGTAGCGGGATGAACGCCCTACGTTGAAAACTGTGTTCCGGCGCCGACGGCATGCCCGGCAGGAGCTGCCAGACTGACAGGGTTCCTGCCGGACACCAGATGCCCGGGACATCACCAACGACAACATGCAATGGAGTCACGCCATGCCCCTTCTCTCCACCCGACTGCTCGCCGGCACCGTCGCCGGTACCCTGCTGGTTGCCGCCTCCGCCGCCGCCCAGGATCGCAGCGATTGGCCCGACAACTTCACCGTGGGTACCGCCAGCCAGGGCGGCACCTACTTCGTCTACGGCTCCGGCTGGGCCAACCTGGTGGCCGACGAGCTGGGCCTCTCCGGGGGCGGTGAGGTCACCGGCGGGCCGAACCAGAACCTCGCCCTGGTACACACCGGCGATATCGCCCTGGGCCTGACCACCATGGGTCCGGCCGCCGAGGCCCTGGCCGGTGAGAGCCCCCTCGCGCCCGGCGTGCCGATGGATAATGTCTGTGCCCTCTTCCCGATGTACGAGACACCGTTCTCCATCACCACCCTGAGCGATAGCGGCATCGAGTCGATCGCCGACATTCCGGATGGCGCCAGCATCGGCTTCGGTCCGGCCGCTTCCACCTCCGACACCTACTTCCCAGCCATCCTCGAAGAGCTCGGCGTCGACTTCGATCGCCGCAACGGCGGCTGGAACGACCTGGGCGGCCAGCTCCAGGATGGCCTGATCGACGTCATCGCCTTCGCCGCCGGCATCCCGATCCCCGCCGTCAGCCAGCTCGAGGTGCAGACCGACATCAATATCGTCGAGTTCACCGAAGCGGAACAGGCCCAGGTACTCGAGGCGTTCCCGGTGTCGCCCTTCATGATCCCGGCCAGCACCTACCAGACCCTGGAAGAGGATGCCCGTGCCGTCTCCATGTGGAACTTCACCATCGCCGGCTGTGACCTGCCCGAAGACCTCGTCTACGAGATCACCAAGCTGAGCCTGGAGAACAACGACAAGATGATGGACATCCACCGCAGTGCCGCCACCAGCGTGCCGGAGAATGTCCAGTACAACACCGTGCTGCCCTTCCATCCGGGCGCGGTGCGCTGGTACGAGGAGAACGGCTACGAGATTCCCGACAACCTGAAGCTGTAATTCCGCACGCCTCCTGACGCCGCCCCGGGTCGCCAAGCGATCCGGGGCGGCATGCTCGTCGTTTCGTTCCACACCCAAGGGTGTTTTTCATGTCGCACTCCCCCGATTCCCGAGACGACGTCGCCGCTGACGACGTCGTGCAGCCCATCAACGCCGAAGGCGTCGACGAGGCCGCCGTCGAATCCAATCGACGCCTGTATACCGGCTGGCAGTGGCTGCTGTTCGGCGCACTGGCCATCGCCTATTCGCTGTTTCACCTGATCTCGCTGAACGTCTATCCACTGGAGACCTGGTCGTTTCGCATCCTGCATATCGCCGGGGCACTGATACTCGGCTACGGCCTGTATGCCGGCGCCCGCTTCGCCGACCATGACCGCCAACGCTCCCCCGGCTGGATGCGCTGGCTAAGTTATGCCCTGCTGATTCCGGCCCTGTATGCCCTGGTGCGCGTGGTCATGATGCAGCAGGCGATGAATGACGGTGCCATGCGCATCGCACCGGAAATCGAGGCCTGGCACTTCGGCTATCCGCTGCTTCTGGCTACCGTCGCCGGCATCCTGCTGTCATGGGCCTATCGCCAGGTACGCGAGGCCCTCTCGCCCGCCGACCTGGTGCTGATGGCCTGCACCCTGGCGGTGGCAGGCTATCTGCTGGTGATGTTCAACAGCCCGCTGCGCGCCTCCACCGGCACCTCCTTCGCGCCCATGGGGATCTCATATGCCGCCATTGCCGGCTCGCTGCTGATCCTCGAGCTGACCCGCCGGGTGGCCGGCCTGGCGCTGGTGACCATCTCGGCGATCTTTTTGCTCTATGTATTCGCCGGCCCCTATCTACCGGGCTTCCTTGGCTACCCGGGGCTCTCCGTGGGCCGCTTCTTCAGCCAGGTCTACACCGATGCCGGCATCCTCGGGCCGACCACGGCGGTCTCTTCCACCTATATCATCCTGTTCATCATCTTCGCCGCCTTCCTGCAGGCATCGAAGGTCGGGGACTACTTCGTCAACTTCGCCTTCGCCGCCGCCGGTCGCGCCCGGGGCGGCCCGGCCAAGGTATCGATCTTCGCCTCGGGGCTGATGGGCATGATCAACGGCACCTCGGCCGGCAACGTGGTCTCTACCGGCTCGCTGACCATTCCCCTGATGAAGAAGGTGGGCTATCCGTCACGCAGCGCCGGCGCCATCGAGGCCGCCGCCTCGACCGGCGGACAGATCATGCCGCCGATCATGGGCGCCGGCGCCTTTATCATGGCCGAGGTCACCGGCATCCCGTACACCGAGATCGCCGTGGCGGCCGTGATCCCGGCCATCCTCTACTTCCTGTCGATCTACTGCATGGTCGACTTCGAGGCCGCACGCAAGGGCATGCGCGGCATGCGCAAGGAGGAGATTCCCCAGTTCCGCCGCCTGGTCAAGCAGGTCTACCTGTTCACGCCGATCATCATCCTGATCGTCGCCCTGTTCATGGGTTACTCGGTGATTCGCGCCGGCACGCTGGCCACCGCCTCGGCCGCCGTGGTCAGCTGGCTGACGCCCCACCGGATGGGCATCCGTTCGATTCTCAGGGCGCTGCAACTGGCCGGCGGCATGTCGATCCAGATCATCGCCGTGTGCGCCTGTGCCGGCCTGATCGTCGGGGTTATCGCCCTGACCGGGGTCGGCGCGCGCTTCTCCTCGTTGCTGCTGGGCCTGGCCGGCGTCAGCCAGCTGCTGGCGCTGTTCTTCGCCATGTGCATCTCGATACTGCTCGGCATGGGCATGCCCACCACCGCCGCCTATGCGGTGGCCGCCTCGGTAGTCGCCCCGGGCCTGATCAGCATCGGTATCGAGCCGCTGGTCGCGCACTTCTTCGTGTTCTACTTCGCGGTGGTATCGGCGATCACCCCGCCGGTGGCACTGGCCTCCTATGCGGCGGCGGGCATCTCCGGCGACAACGCCATGGGCACCTCGGTGGCCTCGTTCAAGATTGGCCTGGCCGCCTTTATCGTGCCCTTCATGTTCTTCTACAGTCCCGCCATGCTGATGGAAGGCTCCTGGCCCCAGATCCTGCGGGTCGGCGTCACCGCCACCCTCGGCATCATCCTGCTGGCCGCGGTGGTCCAGGCCTGGTTCTTCGGCCCGACGAAGGCCTGGCAACGCGTGGTGATGCTGATCGCCGCCCTGTTCATGATCTATGGCGGCATCGTCACGGATATTGCCGGCCTGGCGGTCGGTATCGGCATGGTCCTGATGCAGCGCAAGCTGCACGGCAAGGGCGGCGGTGGGTCAGCGGCCACCACCGCCGGCTGACACCTCACCGTAACGCAACACGCGAAGGGCCCCGCCATCCGGCGGGGCCCTGCTTTTTTGCCCGAATAAGCTCACGGTCCTCCGGCGGGGCGCGTCGGGTGCGCTCCCAGGCTCGCCTACCCGACCCGCGACACTCCCGGCGCCACTCAGGCGGAGATGTTGTCGAGCACCTTGAGGCTGGGCTCGGCCTGATTGAGCGTATAGAAGTGCAGGCCGGGAGCACCACCGTCGAGCAGGCGCTGGCATAGCCGCGAGATGACCTCCTCACCGAAGGCCGCGATGGATGCGTTGTCGTCGCCGTAGGCCTCCAGCTGCTTGCGCATCCAGCGCGGAATCTCGGCGCCGCAGGCATCGGAGAATCGCGCCAGCTTGGCGTAGTTGGTGATCGGCATGATGCCCGGCACGATAGGCGCCTCGACGCCCAGGGCCCTGGCCCGCTCCACGAAATGGAAGTAGGCATCGGCATTGAAGAAGTACTGGGTCACGGCGAGATTGGCGCCGGCCTTCACCTTGCGGGCGAAGTTCTCGACGTCGCGTTCCAGGCTGGGTGCCTGGGGATGCGACTCGGGATAGGCGGCCACGGCGATCTCGAAGTCATCACCGGTCTCCTCGCGAATAAACGTCACGAGCTCGTTGGCATAGCGGAACTCACCGATACTGCCCATACCCGACGGAAGGTCTCCGCGCAGCGCCACCAGGCTCTCGATGCCCTCTTCGCGATAGCGGGCCAGCAAGTCGCGCAGTTGCCCCTTCTCGCTGCCGATACAGGAGAGGTGTGGCGCGGTGGTGATGCCCGCCCCACGCACCTGGCGCACGGTATTGAGGGTTCGATCCTGGGTGGATCCCCCGGCACCATAGGTCACCGAGAAGAAGCGTGGCCCGCGCTCTGCCAGAGCATCGCGCACCCCGACCAGCTTCTCGCGGCCGACCTCGGTATTCGGCGGGAAGAATTCAAAGCTGATGCCCAGCGGGTGTTGCTGCGTGCTCATTGGGTCTCCTCATGAAACGTCTGCATAATGAGGCCATTGTGACGAGCCACCGCCCCGGCCACCAATGAAAGATCCGCACCACCATATCGATTTCATTCACGTTGGCGTGCCGACGGCACCCCGGGCATCATAAGCCTCCCGAGACATCGAACAGGGACACTTCATGCACGCCATCGACCCCGGCGCCCTCATGGGCCCACTGTGGACACTATTGAGCTATGTCGCCCTGGGCTGGCTGGCCGCACGCCGCCTGGCGGTGGACCCTCGCCCCATCGCCACCCTGCTTATCTACCTGGTGGCGCCGCTGACCTTCTTCCGTGGGCTGGTGCAGGGCGGCCCTACCCCCAGCTATCTGCTGCTGACCCTGGCCGCCTTCGTCGCCGCCAGCCTGCTCGCCCTGCTGGTGCATCGCCTGACCCGTCACCGCTTTGCGCCCCAGGAGAGCGCCCTGCTGGCCTTTTCCGCCGGCACCGGCAATACCGGCTACTTTGGCCTGCCGGTGGCGCTGGTACTGCTGCCACCGGAAGGCGTTACCCTCTACCTGTTCTGCGTATTGGGCATCACCCTCTATGAGTTCACCGTGGGCTTCTATCTCAGCGCCAGGGGCCAGTTCTCGGTATCCGAGAGCCTCACCAAGATCGCACGGCTTCCGCTGGTCTACGCCTTCCTGGCGGCACTGGTGGTCAGCGGTCTAGGCCTGACGCTACCGGTGGCCATCATGGAGGGACTGGCCGTGTTCCCGGCCACCTACACCCTGCTGGGCATGATGATCATCGGCATGACATTGGGACGAGTCAGCCTCCGCGAGGTGGACGGCCGCTTTATCGGCGCCTGCGTGGCGATACGCTGCGTTCTCTGGCCGCTCTTGGCGCTGGGCGCCGTGCTCATGCTGCAGGCCATCGCCCCGCTCTCACGGGAGCTTGCCATGGCCATCCTCTTGCTGGGCATCGTGCCCATGGCCGCCAATGTCGTGGTAGTGGCCATGGAGCTGGGCATCGCCCCGGCCAAGGGCGCCCAGGCGGTGCTGGTCACCACCCTGGCCGCCCCGCTGCTGATACCCCTCTACCTGGCGCTGACGCTACCACTGGTGGCCGGCTAAGCATCGGGCCGGTTCATTAACGCGGGCCGATTTAATAACGCGGGCCGATTTAATAACGCGGGCCGGTTTAATAACGATAGTCATCGGGCTTGTAGGGCCCCTCCGCCGGTACGCCGGTATATTCGACCTGGGCCTCGGTCATGCGGGTGACCACCCCGCCGAAGCCCTCCACCATATAGCGCGCCACCTCCTCGTCGAGGTGGCGTGGCAGCACGCTCACCGTCAGCGCCGCGGCCCGCTCGGCCTCGGGCAGCTCGGCGAAGCGTCCCCGATAGAGATGCATCTGGGCCAGCACCTGGTTGGCGAAGGAGCCATCCATCACCCGAGAGGGGTGGCCGGTGGCGTTGCCCAGGTTCACCAGGCGTCCCTCGGAGAGCAGGATCAGATAATCGCGGCTGGCGGGGTCGAATTCGCCGGGCTTGCTGTCACGATAGACCTTGTGCACCTGGGGCTTCACCTCCTCCCAGTGCCAGTGGCGACGCATGTAACCGGTATCGATCTCGCTGTCGAAATGGCCGATATTGCATACCACCGCGCCGGGCTTGAGGGCCTGCAGCATGGCGGCATCGCAGGCGGCGATATTGCCGGTGCAGGTCACCACCAGATCGATCCGGCCCAACAGCCCCCGGTCGATGCTCTCCGGGCCTCGATTGATCCCGCCGGCGTAGGGCGAGACCACCTCGAAGCCATCCATGCAGGCCTGCATGGCACACAGCGGGTCGATCTCCGCGACCTTGACGATCATTCCCTCCTGGCGCAGCGACGCCGCCGAGCCCTTGCCCACATCGCCATACCCCATCACCAGCGCCTGCTTGCCGGCCAGCAAATGATCGGTGGCACGCTTGATGGCATCGCTGAGCGAGTGACGACAGCCATACTTGTTGTCGTTCTTCGACTTGGTCACCGCGTCGTTGACGTTGATGGCCGGCACTCCCAGGGTGGCGTCACGCAGCATCTCCTGCAGCCGGTGCACGCCCGTGGTGGTCTCCTCGCTGATGCCGTGGATGGCGTCCAGAAGCGCCGGGCGCTTCTCGTGCAGCAGCAGGGTCAGGTCGCCGCCGTCATCGAGCACCAGGTTGGGGGCCCAGCCGTCGGGGCCTGTGACCGTCTGCTCGATGCACCACCAGAATTCCTCCTCGGTCTCGCCCTTCCAGGCGAATACCGGAATACCGGCGGCGGCGATGGCCGCCGCGGCGTGGTCCTGGGTGGAGAAGATGTTGCAGGAAGACCAACGCACGCTGGCCCCGAGATCGATCAGGGTCTCGATCAATACCGCCGTCTGGATGGTCATGTGAATGCAGCCGGCGATGCGTGCCCCGGCCAGGGGCCGGGCGTCGCGGTACTGCTCACGAATCGTCATCAGCGCCGGCATCTCGGTCTCGGCGATGCGTATCTCGCGACGCCCCCAGTCGGCCAGGGCGAGGTCGGCGACCCTGAAGTCCTGCTGGGCGGGCGTGGTCACGGCGGGCTGGTTCATGGACACACCTCGTCACATACTGAAAGCGTGATCTTCACTATAGGCAGGGATCCCGGCCACCGACAATCAGCGCCCGAATCCGACGACGCCCAGCCCGGCGAGCCGCTCGGCCAGGCGTCGCACCTCCGGATGGGCGAAGAACGCGACCAGCCCCTCGGCGCGCCCCGGCCCGATGCCGGGCATCGCGACCCAGTCATCGTGGTCATGACTCACCAGGGTATGCCAGTCGCTCGGCAGGGCGGCCCGGATCCCCGGGGGCACACCCAGCGCCTGCAGCCAGCGCGCGAAGGGGGCGTCTCTTGCCCCCGCCAGGGTCATCTGCAGAGAGCCCGCCCGAATGTCGCCGATACCGCGCGCACGCTGCAGTGCCCGTCGATCCAGGCCGATCCAATCGAGCATCCCCTCGACGAGGCCCGCCTCGATCAGTGCCTCCCAGGTGCCCGGGCCGACGCCTTCGAGGTCCAGGGCCTCGGGGCCCGAGAGCCAGGTCAGCCGCTCAAGAAACTGCTTCTCGCAACCCGGCGTCGGGCGCAAGCAGCTCAGGGCGTGGTAGTGCGCGGGATTCGGCACCGCCAGGGGACGACGCTGGGCGGCATGCCAGGCCACGCCCTCCAGACGCGGAATGGTCAGCCCGGCCAGGGCAATCGTCACGTGATCCCCGGGTCGAATATCCAGCGCTTGCCAGCGGGAGAGCGACCCCACGCTGACTCGGCGAAGGGTGCGCCCCTCGAGTACCACCGGGTGCAGGTGGAGCAGCGGCGTGATGCGCCCGGTGCGGCCGATGCGAAACGCCACCCCACGCACCTCGGCAAGCGCCTCCCGGGGCGGATGCTTCCAGGCCACCGCCCAGTCGGGCGGCTCGGCCCGCCAACGGCCCGAACCCGGCCGCGACGCCTGGCGCAGCACGACCCCGTCGGTGGCGAAGGGCAACGCGCCCTGGAGCCAGGCGCGGCGCCACCGCTTGACCGCGGCAAGGTCGGCCACCGGGTGCGTAAAACGCGCCGTCTCCACGAACCCCAGCGCCGTGAGCCCCGTCAGCCGCTTCGCCATCTCGGCCGGGCCATCGGGCCAGCCCCAGACGAAGAAACCGACCCGCGCCGCCTCGGCGTCATCCAGGGCCTCCCGGGCCATCAACCCGCTTAGTTCGGCACGCGCCCCGGCAGCGCCCCGTTCGGCCTGCACATGTGCCGTCAAACGCAGATAGAGCTCGCCCTGGAGCACACCATCGAGTGGTTCCGGCAAGCGGTTCGGCACGGCCGGCAGGCGCTGCGCACGCCCGGTCCAGTCCTGCCCCGTCTCGCCATCGCCGCGACTGACGGCGGCCACCAGCCGGCCACCGCGATAGGCCAGGGTCACCGCCACTCCGTCTACCTTGGGCTGAATCCAGGCATCGGGGCGACGCCCCAGCCAGCGCGCCACGGCATCGGCGTCGGCGAGCTTGGCAAGGCCGGTCTGGACCACGGGATGAACGCTTTCGCCCGGGGGATGGCTCGGCGGCGTCAGCGCGGACACCCGGTCGGGAAAGCAGCGCCGCCACGCCTCGAGCCGGCCCCGGGCCTGGTCGTAGATAGCATCGCTGACCGGCGACTCGCCGCGCCGATAATAGGCGTCGTCCCATTCGGTCAGGCGTGCCAGCAGAGTCGCGAGCGCGTCCGACGTCGGCGGTGCCGGGCAGGGGGCGGTGGCCGGTTCGGCCCGTAGCAGTGGCGCCGGCAGGACCAGCAACAGCAGCGCCAGCAACAATGGGTCCAGCAACAACAGCGCCAGCACACAGGCCGGATAACGCCGGCGCGAAGGACGCAGCAGGGCCATGGGGCACCCCGACAGGAAGGGGCTTTCCCTCATCCTAGCAACGGGCCCCGCGCGGCGCTGCCGGCGGGGCCCGTTTTCTCGTGTAGGCTCTGGCCTACGGCGTCATGCCTGTCTGGAGGCTAGAGACTAGAGGCCGGCGGCCTGACGCAAGGCGTGGGCACGGTCGGTCTTCTCCCAGGGGAAGGCCGTGAAGGTCTCGGTGTGCGCCTCGCCCTGGGTATCGGTCCAGGTATAGGACGTCTCGAAGGGGTCGCGACCGAAGTGGCCGTAGGCCGCGGTCAGCCGATACATGGGATGCAGCAGGTCGAGCATGCGGGTGATGGCATTGGGCCGCAGGTCAAAGTGCTCGCGCACCAGTTCGATGATCCGCGCATCGTCCACCTTGCCGGTGCCGAAGGTGTTGACCGAGACCGAGGTGGGCTCGGCCACGCCGATGGCGTAGGAGACCTGAATCTCGCACTTGTCGGCGAGTCCCGCGGCGACGATATTCTTGGCCACATAACGCCCGGCATAGGCGGCGCTACGGTCGACCTTGGACGGGTCCTTGCCGGAGAAGGCTCCTCCACCATGGCGTGCCGTACCGCCATAGGTATCGACGATGATCTTGCGACCGGTCAAGCCACAGTCACCCACCGGGCCACCGATCACGAACTTGCCGGTCGGATTGATATGGTACTTGGTGTGTTCGGAGAGCCACTCCGCGGGCACCACCTGCTCGATGATCTCGCGCTTGACCATCTCGCGCAGCTCCTGCTGGTCGATGCCCGGATCGTGCTGGGTGGAGAGCACGATGGCGTCCACCGCACAGGGCTTGCCCTCGGCGTCGTAGCGGAAGGTGAGCTGGCTCTTGGCATCCGGACGCAGCCAGGGCAGCAGGCCCTGCTGGCGCAGCTCCGCCTGACGCTCCACCAGGCGGTGGGCATAGTGGATCGGCGCCGGCATGAAGGAGTCGGTCTCGTTGGTGGCATAGCCGAACATCAGCCCCTGGTCGCCGGCCCCCTGGTCCTCGGGCTTGCGGCGATCGACGCCTTGCGCGATATCCACGCTCTGCTTGCCGATCAGATTGAGCACGCCGCAGGTCTGGCCGTCGAAGCCCACATCCGAGGAGGTGTAGCCGATGCCGATGATCACTTCGCGCACGATCGCCTCGAGATCGACCCAGGCGGAGGTGCTGATCTCGCCGGCGACGATCGCCACGCCGGTCTTGACCAGGGTTTCACAGGCCACACGCGCCTGCTTGTCGCGGGCAATGATGGCATCGAGCACCGCATCGGAGATCTGATCGGCGATCTTGTCCGGGTGCCCCTCGGAAACGGATTCGGAGGTAAACAGGGAGTATTCGCTCATGGCGTCCTCGACCGTGAAATCACAACGGGCCGCGATGGGCCGCATATTCGGGGCAAGAGTCTACACGCTGGCGCATGACGAGGCATCCACGATTTGAAGCACGCCGTCAAGTCGGCGACAATACGCCACCGACTTCGACCGCGCCGCGCACCTCTGTGCGGTGTCCGACCCAGACAGCCCGTCCCCGCCATCCCACGGCGTGGGTCGCAGGCGAGGAGCTCTCCCATGCCGTCACGTTTCGAACTGGCCAACGCCATTCGCGCCCTCTCCATGGATGCCGTACAGAAGGCCAACTCCGGCCACCCCGGCGCCCCCATGGGCATGGCCGACATCGCCGAGGTACTGTGGAACGACTACCTCAGGCACAACCCGGCCGACCCGACCTGGCCCGACCGCGACCGCTTCGTGCTCTCCAACGGTCACGGTTCCATGCTGCTTTACTCCCTGCTCCACCTCACCGGCTACGAGCTCGGCCTCGAGGAGCTGCAGAACTTCCGTCAGCTCCACGCCAAGACCGCCGGCCATCCCGAGTACGGCTATGCGCCGGGCGTCGAGACCACCACCGGCCCGCTGGGCCAGGGCCTGGCCAACGCCGTGGGCATGGCCCTGGCCGAGAAGACCCTGGCGGCCCAGTTCAACCGCCCCGGCCATAACATCGTCGACCATTACACCTATGCCTTCGTCGGCGACGGCTGCCTGATGGAGGGCGTCTCCCACGAGGTCTCCTCTCTGGCCGGCACCCAGCGGCTCGGCAAGCTGGTCGCCTTCTATGACGACAATGGCATCTCCATCGATGGCGAGGTCGAGACCTGGTTTACCGAGGACACCGCCAAGCGCTTCGAGGCCTATGGCTGGCACGTGGTACCCAACGTCGACGGCCACAAGCCCGAGGAAATCCAGGCGGCCATCGAGATGGCACGCAGCCAGGATGACAAGCCCAGCCTGATCATCTGCAAGACCATCATCGGCTTCGGCGCCCCCGGCAAGCAGGGCACCGCCGCGACCCATGGCGCCCCCCTGGGGGCCGACGAAGTCGCCGCCGCGCGCCAGGAGCTCGGCTGGCCCCACGCCCCCTTCCACGTGCCCGAGGACATCTATCGCGGCTGGGATGCCAGCGAGGCCGGCCAGACCCAGCACGACAAGTGGCAGGCCCGCTTCGAGCGCTACGCCGAGGCCCATCCGGAACTGGCCCGCGAATTTTCACGCCGCATGGCGTGCAAGCTGCCCACCGAGTTGACCAGCGAGGCCATGGTGCAGCACGCCCAGGAGCAGGGTGAGTCCATCGCCTCGCGCAAGGCCTCGCTGAACTGCCTCAACGAGCTGGGCCCGCAACTGCCCGAGCTCCTCGGCGGCAGCGCCGACCTGGCCCCCTCCAACCTGACCTTCTGGGAAGGGGCGAAGGCGATCACCCCGCAGACGCCGGACGGCAACTACCTCCACTATGGGGTGCGCGAATTCGGCATGGGCGCCATCATGAACGGTATCGTCCTGCACGGCGGCTTTATCCCCTACGGCGCCACCTTCCTGATCTTCATGGAGTACATGCGCAACGCCGTGCGCATGGCGGCCCTGATGGGCAAGCGCGCCATCTATGTCTTCACCCATGACTCCATCGGCCTGGGCGAGGATGGCCCCACCCACCAGCCGGTGGAGCAGCTCACCAACCTGCGCACCACCCCCAACCTGGCCACCTGGCGCCCCTGCGACACCACCGAGACGGCGGCCGCCTGGAGCGCCGCGCTCAAGCGCAACTCCGGCCCCTCGGCGCTGGTGCTCTCGCGTCAGGGCCTCCCCCACCAGTCGCGCTCCAAGCAGCAGCTGGCCGACATCCAGCGCGGTGGTTATGTGCTGAAGGAGAGCCAGGGTGAGGCGGGCACGCCCGACCTGATCCTGATCGCTACGGGTTCCGAGGTCGGCCTGGCCATGGAAGCCGCCGCCGAGCTGGAGAAGGCCGGCCATGGCGTTCGCGTGGTCTCCATGCCGTCTACCGACCACTTCGACGACCAGGCAGCCGAATATCGCGAAAGCGTGCTGCCCAGGGCCGTGACCCGGCGCCTCGCCATCGAGGCCGGCCACGCCGACTTCTGGTACAAGTATGTGGGTCTCGACGGCCGGGTGGTCGGCATGCGCAGCTTCGGCGAATCCGCCCCGGCGGGCGATCTGTTCAAGCATTTCGGCTTCACCGTGGAGAACCTGGTCAAGCAGGCCAGCGAGCTGCTCGAGGGCTGAGGCCCCGAACGACCACCGTTCGGCGAACGGTGTAATGTAAAGGGGGGCGCGACCACGGTCGCGCCCCCCTTTGACGTTATTCTTGCCCCTTCTCGAAAAAGGAACGACATGTCGGCACTGCGTGGCTTTCTCTGGTTGATCGGTTTTCTGCTGGCCGGTGAGGTCCTGGTCACCCTGACCGGGCTGCCGGTTTCTGCCGGCGTGATCGGCATGCTGCTGCTTACCGCCTGGCTCGTCCTCCACGGTGGCGGCTTCGACGATATCGCCGCCTCGGCCCGGCCGCTGATCGCCATGCTGGGGCTGTTGATCATGCCCGGCGTAGTCGGCATCTTCTTTATTCTCGACGAGCTTGCCGGCCAGCTCACCGCCATCCTCGTCGCCCTGCTCTTGGGCACGCTGCTCAGCGTCTTTACCACCCTCTGGCTGATGCGTCGCCTGGTGGGCGGCCACGACACGAATGCCCGGGGTATCGGCCATGAGTGAGATGATCGAGCAGCTGATGGCCAACCCCCTCGCCGCCGTGGCCCTCACCCTCGCCGCCTACTTCGCAGGCGACCGGCTGTTTCGCGCCATTCATGCCCCCGCCTGGTGCCCTCCCCTCCTCGTGGCCGCCCTGCTGCTGGCCGCGACACTGTGGCTGCTCGGCATCGACTTCGCCGACTACCGCTCGGGAGCCGGCTGGCTGATGCTGCTGCTCGGCCCGGCCACGGTGGCCCTGGGCCTTCCGCTCCATCAGCAGATGAGCCACATTCGCGAGCTATGGCGCCCGCTGCTGGTCTGTTTACCCATCACCGCCGGCATGGCCGCCCTCTACGCCGTTGGCATCGCCTGGCTGCTGGGCGCTTCGCCAGAGACCCTCGCCTCGCTGGCGCCCAAGTCGGTCACCGCCCCCATTGCCATCGGCATCACCGAACGCCTCGGCGGTTCCGTGGCCCTGCTGATGGGAGGCCTGCTGGTCACCGGCGTGGCGGCGATCGGCTGCGTGAGCCTCATGGCACGCTGGCTCGATATCCATGATGAACGGCTAATCGGCCTGGCGCTGGGCATCAACGGCCATGCCCTGGGCACGGTGCGTGCCTTCGAGATCGGCCCGACCGCCGGTGCCTTCGCCTCGTTGGGCATGAGTCTCACCGGCATTCTCACCGCCCTGCTGCTGCCGCTGGCCTGGCACCTGCCGGGACTCATCGGCTGAAATACGCTAGACTCGGTGGTCTTTACCACCTGCAGGAGAGACGCTGGACGCCATGGCCTATCGCATCGCCATCAACGGTTACGGTCGCATCGGCCAGTGCGTGCTGCGCGCCCTCGTCGAGCGCGCCGAGCCCCGGCTCGAGGTGGTGGCCATCAACGAGCTGTCGGGCCTCGACACCATCGCTTACCTGACTCGCTATGACACGACCCATGGTGGTTTTCCGGCCCGGGTCGAGGTGAATGGCGACCAGCTGATGATCGACGACCGGGCCATCCGCGTGCTTTCCGAGCCCGACCCGAGCCGCCTGCCCTGGCGTGAGCTCGGCATCGACCTGGTGCTGGAGTGTTCCGGCAGCTTCAAGGACCGCCCCACCGCCCAGCGCCATCTGGATGCCGGTGCCGGCCGCCTGCTCTTCTCACAGCCGGCGGAAGCCGACGTCGATGCCACCATCGTCAGCGGCATCAACGACCACGCCTTGGCCCCGAGCCAGCGCATCGTCTCGGCCGCCTCCTGCACCACCAACTGCCTGGTGCCGGTGCTCACCGTGCTCGACGAGGTACTCGGCATCGAGCATGGCGTCACCACCACCATCCACTCGGCGATGAACGACCAGCCGGTGATCGACGCCTACCACCAGACCGACCTGCGCCTGACCCGCTCGGCGATGCACTCCATCGTGCCGGTGGACACCGGCCTGGCCCGCGGCATCAACCGCCTGATGCCGCACCTGGCCGGACGCTTCGAGTGCCTGCACGTCCGGGTGCCGACGATCAACGTCTCGGCCATGGACCTGGCCATCACGGTGCGCCAGGACACCAGCGCCAGCGAGGTCAACGCCCTGCTCGCCGAGGCCAGCCGCGGACGCCTGGCCGGCCTGCTGGGCTACACCGAGGAACCCATGGCCTCGGTCGACTTCAACCACGATCCACGCTCCGGTATCGTGGATGCTACCCAGACTCGGGTGGCCGGCGGCCGCCTGATCAAGCTGCTGTGCTGGTTCGACAACGAGTGGGGCTTCGCCAATCGCATGCTCGACGTCACCCGGCGCCTGGCCGCCATGCCTCTCGATTCACCCTGATCCCCTTCGGTTTCCCCAAGACGAGGAACACCCCCCGATGAACGTGCGCAAGATGACCGACCTCGACCTCAGCGGAAAGCGTGTACTGATCCGCGAGGACCTCAACGTGCCCATCAAGCACGGCAAGGTAACCAGTGATGCTCGCCTGCGTGCCGCCCTGCCCTCCATCCAGGCCGCCCTGGATGGCGGCGCTCGAGTGCTGCTGATGAGCCACCTGGGGCGTCCTACCGAGGGCGAGCCCGCCGAGGAATTCTCTCTGGCTCCGGTGGCCGACCATCTGGGGGAGCTGCTGGGTCGCCCGGTGCGGCTGGTCAGCGAGTACCTGAACGGTGGGGTCGAGGTGGCCGACGGCGAGGTGGTACTGCTCGAGAACGTGCGCTTCAACCCGGGGGAAAAGAAGGATAACGAGGCCCTCGCCCAGCAGTACGCCACGCTCTGCGATGTCTATGTGATGGATGCCTTCGGCACCGCCCACCGCGCCCAGGCCTCCACTCACGGCGTGGCGCGCCTGGCTCCCGTTGCCTGTGCCGGCCCGCTGCTGGCCACCGAACTCGATGCCCTGGAGAAGGCCCTCGCCACACCGGCTCGCCCCATGGCGGCCATCGTCGGCGGCTCCAAGGTCTCCACCAAGCTGGAGGTGCTGACGGCGCTCTCCGAGAAGTGTGACCAGCTGATTGTCGGCGGGGGCATCGCCAACACCTTCATCGCGGCCGCCGGCCATAACGTCGGCAAGTCACTGCACGAAGCCGACCTCATTGGCCAGGCCAAGGCGCTGATGGAGAAGGTACAGATCCCGCTGCCCACCGATGTGGTAGTGGCCACCGAGTTCTCCGACGCCGCCGAGGCCATCGTCAAGCCGGTGGACCAGGTCGCCGACGACGAGATGATCCTCGACATCGGCCCGGAGAGCGCCGCACGCCTGGCCGACACGCTCAAGGATGCCGGCACCATCCTCTGGAACGGCCCGGTCGGCGTATTCGAGATCGACCAGTTCGGCAAGGGCACCGAGGTGATCTCCAAGGCCATCGCCGACAGCCCGGCCTTTTCCATTGCCGGCGGCGGCGATACCCTGGCGGCCATCGACAAATATGATATCGCCGACCGGGTCTCCTATATCTCCACCGGCGGTGGCGCCTTCCTCGAATACGTCGAAGGCAAGCCCCTGCCGGCGGTCGTCGCCCTGGAAGCCGCCGCTGCCCAGGCCTGATAGACTAGCCGGATTTCGATCGCGACGCTCCACGCGGCGGCTGCCCCAGGCGCCGCCACCACCCCGAACAACAGGTGAGAATATGGCACTGATCAGCATGCGCCAGCTACTGGACCACGCCGCCGAACATGGCTACGGCGTGCCGGCCTTCAACGTCAACAACCTCGAGCAGATGCGCGCCATCATGGAGGCCGCCGACCGCACCGACTCTCCGGTGATCGTCCAGGCCTCTGCCGGTGCCCGCAAGTACGCCGGCGCCCCCTTCCTGCGTCACCTGATCCTGGCCGCGGTGGAAGAGTTTCCGCATATCCCGGTCGTCATGCACCAGGATCACGGCACCAGCCCCGGCGTGTGCCAGCGCTCCATCCAGCTGGGCTTCTCCTCGGTGATGATGGACGGCTCCCTGGGCGAGGATGGCAAGACCCCGGCCAGCTACGAGTACAACGTCGACGTCACCCGTCGCACCGTGGAAATGGCCCATGCCTGCGGCGTCTCCGTGGAGGGCGAGCTGGGGTGTCTGGGCAGCCTGGAAACCGGCATGGCCGGTGAGGAAGACGGCATCGGCGCCGAGGGCAAGCTGGATATGGAACAGCTGCTTACCGACCCGGAAGAGGCCGCCGACTTCGTCAAGGCCACCGGCGTGGACGCCCTGGCCATCGCCATCGGCACCAGCCACGGCGCCTACAAGTTCACCCGGCCACCCACCGGCGACACCCTCTCCATCCAGCGCATCAAGGAGATCCATGCCCGCATCCCCGACACCCACTTGGTGATGCACGGCTCCTCCTCGGTTCCCCAGGATTGGCTCGAGATCATCAACGCCCACGGCGGCGAGATCCCCGAGACCTACGGCGTCCCCGTCGAGGAGATCATCGAGGGCATCAAGCACGGGGTGCGCAAGGTCAATATCGACACCGACCTGCGCCTGGCCTCCACCGGCGCGGTGCGTCGCTTCCTGGCCGAAAACCCCAGCGAGTTCGACCCCCGCAAGTTCCTCAAGCAGACCGTCTCCGCCATGCGCGACCTCTGCATCGAGCGCTACGAGGCCTTCGGCACCGCCGGTAATGCCTCCAGGATCAAGCCGATCAACCTGGAAGCGATGTTCGAGCGCTACGCCAGCGGCGAGCTCGACCCCAAGGTGCGCTAAGCACTCCTCGCATGATCAACGGGCGGCCCTGGGGCCGCCCGTTTTATTTCGGCTTGCCGCCAGGCGCATTGCCTCGAACGAGATGCCGGGGCGACGGTCATCGAGCCCAGTTCTGAAGACAGCGACTATCAAGGTAGCCTGGGCGAACGGGAATTCCCTGCGGAGTGAGGAGAGTCTCATGCAAAAGCGTATCCTGGCCTACGGTCGCCTGAGCGAGGCCCAACTGGCCCAGCTGGACCGCGACTTCGAGGTACAAACCTTCCCGGGCCTCGAATCGGCCGACGACCCGGCCTTCCTGGCCGCCCTGCCCAAGGCCCACGGCCTGGTCGGCAGCGGGCTGCCGATCACCCCCGAGCTGCTCGATAGCGCGCCGAACCTCGAGGCGATCGCCACCATCTCGGTGGGCTACGACGGCATGCCGGTGGACGAGCTGACGCGGCGCGGTATCCTGCTCTGCAACACGCCCGATGTGCTCACCGAAACCACCGCCGACACCGGCTTCGCGCTGATCCTGGCGGCATCCCGCCGCGTCGTCGAGCTGGCCGACTTCGTCAGGCGCGGCGACTGGCAAGCCAGCATCGGCGAGGCACAATTCGGTAGCGACGTACACGGCAAGACCCTGGGCATGATCGGCTTCGGCCGCATCGGCGCCGCCGTCGCGCGCCGTGGCGCCCTGGGCTTCGGCATGCGCGTACTCTACTCCAACGCCTCCCCGAAGCCGGCCCTGGAACAGGAACTGGGTGCCGAACGCCGCACGCTCGACTCCCTGCTCGCCGAGGCAGACATCATCTGTGTGACCGTTCCCCTGACCGCCGAGACCGAGCACTTGATCGGCGCGCACGAGTTCGGCCTGATGAAGCCTTCGGCGATCTTCGTCAATATCGCCCGCGGCCGAGTGGTACGGGAAGCAGACCTGATCGCGGCATTGGAGAAGGGCCAGGTGCGTGCCGCCGGGCTCGACGTCTTCGAGCAGGAGCCGCTCTCCCCCGAGTCTCCCCTGCCCCATATGCCCAACGTGGTTGCCCTGCCGCATGCCGGCTCCGCTACCCACGAGACCCGGGATGCCATGGCGCAGCGTGCCGTGGACAACATCAGCCGGGCGCTACAGGGGCAACGTCCCATCAGCCTGGTCAACGAGAAAGCCTGGAGGCCCTGAGCCACCTAGAAATAGGTCGCCAGGGACTCCTTGACCGTCAACGTCTCATCCACCAGCAATAACTGACGCCATTTATCGAAGGTCAGACAGGGGTGCGAGGTGTCCTGTGTATGACCTCGCGCCCGGCGCGCCTGCCCACCACCCGGGCCACTCCCACCAGCATACCGGTCGATGCTCCCCACAGCAGTGCCTGACGCCACGCCACATCGGGCTCATCGGGATTTTCCGGTGGAATATCACCCACCTCATGCCGGTAGGCCTTGTCCGCCGCCTTGCGGGCCATCATGCTGGCCGCCACCGCCGCGGCGGAACCGGCCAGAGACCAGAGGGTGTCCTGCTTCATGCTGCACCTCGCCTGCTGGATGTGAATCTCACCGGAGGGATCATCGACCTGGCACAGACCGCTCCGGTCCTCGCTTCATGCTAGTCGACCCTGGTCCGGAAAACGCAGGCCACGCCATCATGACATTGAAAAACACTGTTCACAAAATAGGGAAACTGGGCTTTAATATGGGGCAGGCAAGCGCAATATCTGTAACAATGAGTTTATAACGCCCTGATTTTTCGTGAGGCCCGGTGATGACACATCCCCTCTGCCTGCTTTTCGACTGCGACGGCACCCTGGTCGACAGCGAGCCACTGCTCGCCGACGAGATGGCCACGGCGCTGAATGCCGTGGGTCTGCCATTTCAGGCTACCGACTATATCGGCGAGTTTCGCGGGGCGCGCTTCCGGCGCATCGTCGCCGAGTTGGAGAGCCGTCATGGCCCCGTCGACCCCGACGTGCTCGAACCGCTCGAGATCGACATGCGAGCCAACCTCGACCGGCGCCTGGCGACAGAGCTCACCCCCATCGATGGCGCCACCGAGGCGCTTGCGGCCCTGTCCGACTTTCCCATGGGCGTGGTCTCCAACGGGCCCGAGCGAAAGATCCGCACCTCCCTGGTCGCTACCGGCCTGGACGCCCTGTTCGGCGACCGTCTATACAGCGCCTATACCGCCAACTGTTGGAAACCGGACCCCTGCCTCTATCTCCATGCGGCACACGAGATGGGCTATCCCCCCGAGCACTGTCTCGCCATCGAGGATTCGGTGGTCGGCGTACAGGCGGCCCTCGATGCCGGCATGCGGGTGGTCCATCTCAACCGCTTCCCCGAGGCGGAAATCACCCCCCAGGGCGCCATCATGATCACCGACATGCTCCAGCTACCCTCGGTGGTGGCCCGCCTCGCGCGCGAACAGGCCACACGCGCCGCCGCACGCTAAGGACCATGCAGGCCGTCGTCACAGCCGCTATCATCCGGGCCTGAGAAACCATCCACCCGGGAGCCCCCCATGTCATCACTCCAGGACCAGCTGCGCGGCCTCGTCTACTCCACCGAGCACGGCGAGACCTGTCCCGACTGCCGCCAGCCGGTGGCCCAGTGTCAGTGTGCCGAACAGGCGGAGCGGGCGCGCCTCGCCGAGCTCGACGGCATCGTACGCATCCGGCGCGAGACCAGTGGCCGCAAGGGCAAGGGCGTCACCACCATCGGCGGCGTGGCACTGCCCGAGACCGAGCTCAAGACCCTGGCCAAGACGCTCAAGAAGCGCTGCGGTACCGGCGGTGCCGTCAAGGAGGGAGTGATTGAGATCCAGGGCGACCACCGCGAGACCCTCAAGGCAGAGCTCGAGGCCCGCGGCTATACGGTCAAGCTGGCCGGCGGCTGAAACCATCCGGGGCGAGACGCGATTCCAGCCGCTGCACCAGCGCCCCGAGCGAGGCCTCTACCGATGCCTCTACCTTCAGGGCATAGAGGTCATCGGCGCGGGTGCGGCCCCGATTCAAGCAGGCGATGGGCTTGCCTTGCCGGGCCGCGGCTCGTGCAAACCGAAAGCCCGAATAGACCATCAGCGAGGAGCCCACCACCAGCAGGGCGTCGCACGCCTCGACCAGGGCGGAGGCACGCTCGACCACGCCCCTCGGCACGCTATCGCCGAAGAAGACTACATCGGGCTTCCAGATGCCGTCACCGCAGCGTGAGCACTCGGGCACCCTGAAGGCGGAGAAGTCCGTCTCCAGGTCGGCATCGCCGTCCGGGGCCGCGGCGGCGTCGGTGGTCGCCCAGTGCGGATTGAGGCCCTCGAGCTCGGCGTGCAGGGCATGGCGCATGCGGCTGGCACCACACCCCATACAGCGCACCCGGTCGGCGCGGCCATGCAGGTCGATCACCCGCCGCGAACCGGCACGCTGATGCAGGCCATCCACATTCTGGGTGATCAGCCCCGACACATGGCCCAGCCTCTCGAGTTGCGCCAGGGAGCGATGGGCCGCATTGGGCCGGGCATCGCCCAGGATGCGAAAACCTACCAGGGCCCGGGCCCAGTAGCGCTGCCGGGCGGCATGGCTGCCCATGAACTGGCGATGCTGCATGGGCGGCGAGCGTTTCCACTCACCGGCGGCGTCACGGTAGTCGGGGATACCGCTGGCGGTGCTGATGCCGGCCCCTCCGAGTACCGCCAGCCGCGGATGGCGCTCGACAAACTCGACAAGCCCCTCCAGGTCTGCCTCGGTCGTGCTCGTTTCCACTCGCGTTGTCGTCATCTTGTTGCCTCGCTGCCTGCGCCAAACAGAGCATGGCCCTGGGTAAGGCAGGTTGTCTAGAATGGTCCACCTCTCGAGACTCCCTCCCTAGCAAGGAACCCCGATGGCCTGGCTGGAATACCTGCTCCCCCTGATCTTCCTGTTTCCCCTGGCCGCCATGGGGGGGATCGTCGTGGCGCTACGCAACCTCCACGATGCACGCGTCCACTCACCCTTCGATGCCCAGCCACTGCGTGAACCCGGCCAGCACCTGCGCGACCGCCTCGACAACGCCTTCGCCGGGCTCTACCTGAGCGGTGCCCTGGGCCCCATCATCACACTTGCCCCGCTGGTCTATGGCATGGGCCGCATGCTCTTTGCCACGCAACCGATCTGGGTGGAGTGGGCCCTCTACGGCGCGCTCAGCACCCTGCTGGTGCTGACCTTCAGCTTTCGCCTGATGCGTGACTTTCAGCGCATCCGCCGCCTCAAGCTGGGGCTGGCCTGCGAACTGGCGGTAGGCCAGGAACTCGAGCGGCTGGTGCGTCCCCAGGCCCACCCGTTCTATGTCTTCCACGATGTGCCGGCCGCCGGCACCCGCATCGACCATGTGGTGGTCACGCCCTGTGGCGTCTTCGTGGTGGAGACCCGTGCCCGCTCCCGCCCGGTCACGCCTTCCGGAGAAAGGCAGCATCGACTCGTGGTGGAGCCCTCGCGGCTGCGCTTCCCGGGCTGGAGCGAGCGCCAGCCGCTGAGCAAGACCCGCGAACTGGCGCACTGGATGGCCGAGTGGCTGAGCGCGCGTATCGGTCATACGGTGCCGGTGATGGGGGTGTTGACCCTGCCCGGCTGGCAGGTGGACGCCTCTCAGGGGCCAGGCGACCTGCTGGTGGTCAGCGGCGACCATCTGGCCAGCCGCCTGGCCGATCTGTGTCCCGGAGAATTCGATGCCGCCACCCACGACGCGGTCATCGCCACCCTGCTCGAGCATGCCGGTGCCGGCCGGGCACCGGGGGAGTAGCCGGGGAGGCTGGCCCGGGCTCAATCGCCGCGCAGCCGTCCCCCCATCTCCTGGGCCAGGTCCACGGCATAGTGGTCGGTCATGCCGCCGATAAAGTCGAGCATGCGTCGATAACTGTCGTAGAGGCTCCAGGAGGGTTGCGGCGTGTTCTCGCCGATCAGCGCCAGCACACGCTCGTGCTTGAAGGTCGAGTGCCCGGTGTAGTGCAGTTCATGGGCCGCGCCGATAAAGGCTTCGAGCAGAATTCCCAGGGTGGTATAGGCGCCGATCTCGAGCTTTGCCTTGCGCTCGTTCTGGAAGATACGCTCCCGGGCCAACTGCTTGGCCGCCTTCACGCCTTGATCCAGGTCGGGATGGCATAGCTCCAGCAGATCCGAGTTCAGGCGCCCCCCCAGAAGGTCCGCCTCGTGCTCCACGAACACCGCTCCCACGTCGTTGACCGCACGCTCCATGGCCGCCCCCCGCAACGCCGCGATTCGCCGACGCTGGGAGACCCCCTGTCGCTGCATGGCGGTATAGTCGCCGGGAGCTCCCCCGGCGATCTGGATCAGGATCTCGGCGACCTCGTCATAGCGCAGGATGCCCATTTCCAGGCCGTCTTCCAGGTCGAGCAGGGCATAGCAGATGTCATCGGCGGCCTCGACGAGCCAGGCCAGGGGATGACGGCACCAGCGTCCCTCTCCCCTGGGCAACAGGCCGAGCCGCTCGACCACTTCCACCAGCAATTCACGCTCGCTCTGGTAGCAGCCGAACTTGCCCGCCTCCCCGCCATGCTCCACCGTCCAGGGATACTTGAGCAGGGTGCCCAGGGTCGCCGTGGTCAGGCGCATGCCACCCCGGAACTGGTTGTACTCGATCTGGGTGACCACCCGAAAGCCCTGGGCATTGCCTTCATAGGTCAGCAGGTCCTGGCGCTCGAGGGGCGACAGGCCATCGAGCAGCCCCTTGCCATCGGTCGCGGCGCGCTTGAACCAGTCACGGATGGCGTACTCGCCGGCATGCCCGAAGGGCGGGTTGCCGATATCGTGCCCCAGGCAGGCGGCCTGGACGATCACCCCCAGGTCCGCCGGGGTAATCCAGGCCGGCAGCCGACCGCTCAACCGCTCGCCGACGATCATGCCCAGGGAGCGTCCCACGCAGCCGACCTCCATGGAATGGGTCAGGCGCGTATGGATATGGTCATTGTCGGTCAGTGGATGCACCTGGGTCTTGCGCCCCAGGCGGCGGAAGGAACCGGCGAAGACGATGCGATCGTGGTCCTTGTGGAAGGGGCTGCGGCCGATCTCGCGGCGGCCATTAGCGGGGCGCTCGCCACGTCGGTCGTGCAAGCGGCTCGGTTCCAGCAGCCGCTCCCAGTTCATCTGCGTCATGGGCAATCTCTCCTTGAGGGCCCATTCTGGCACCGGCGGGTGCGACCTGGCCATCGCGATGCACCCCGAACGCCCCGCAGCATTTCGCCCGCTAATAAATTTCCATAGAATCGTCTGCACAAACCGCGTCATTCAGCAAAAACACCAGGCAAGCCTGGAGTCGAACCACAGGCTCGCCTGGCGTATGCCGCTCGACGCACCCCCGACGCTACCCTCACCCTACAAGGCAGACGCTTCATGTCCTCGACTCCCGATGCTCCCGCCGCGCCGTCCCGAGGCGACCGCGGTTTCTTCGGCCATCCCCGACCGCTTGGGTCGCTGTTCTTCACCGAGATGTGGGAGCGCTTCTCCTACTACGGCATCCGCCCATTGCTGGTGCTGTTCATGGCCGCCGGCCTCGCCGAGGGCGGCCTGGGCTTCAGCCGCGAGGATGCCGCGGCCATCGTCGGCATCTACGCCGGAGCCATCTACCTCTCCGCCCTGCCCGGCGGCTGGCTGGCCGACAACTGGCTCGGCCAGCGCCGCGCCGTCTGGTACGGCTCGATCCTGATCGCCCTGGGCCACCTGGCCATCGCCCTCTCGGCGCTGTGGGGCGCCACCGCCTTCTTCATTGGCCTGCTGCTGATCGTGCTCGGCTCGGGGCTCTTCAAGACCTGCATCACCGTGATGGTGGGCAGTCTCTACGATGAGAACGACGCGCGCCGCGATGGCGGCTTCGCGATCTTCTACATGGGCATCAACCTCGGCGCCCTGCTGGCTCCGCTGATGAGCGGCCTGCTGATCGAGAACGGCGGCTGGCACTGGGGCTTCGGCATCGGCGGCCTGGGCATGCTCGCCGCGCTGCTGATCTTCCGGTTATGGGCGATTCCCGCCATGCGCCGCGCCGACGCCGAACGTGGCCGCGACGCCAGCTGGGACGCCCCGGCCGTCAAGCGCCGTGGCGTGGGGCTGGTGGTCTCGGGGCTAACGATCCTCGCGGCCGCCCTGGTCGGCCTCACCGCCATCGGCGTGATCCACTTGCAGCCGGTGGCGATCGCCGAGGCGATGACCAGCGTGATCATCGTCTGCGCCCTGGGCTTCTTCGTCTATCTGATGGCCTTCGCCGGCCTCGACGCCCGCGAGCGCTCCCGGGTGGTGGTGGCCTTTTTGCTGATCGTCGCCTCGGCCTTCTTCTGGGCCTCCTTCGAGCAGCAGCCCACCTCCTACAATCTCTTCGCCAACGACTACACCGACCGCGCACTGTTCGGCGGCTGGGAGATCCCCACGGTCTGGTTCCAGTCACTCAACGCCATCTTCATCATCCTGCTCGGCCCGCTGTTCGGCTGGCTGTGGCCGGCCCTGGGCCGTCGCGGCCTGGAACCGGGCAGCGCCACCAAGTTCGTGATGGGGCTGTTGTTCGCCGCCGCCGGCTTCGGCCTGATGATGCTCGCCGCGCGCCAGGTACTGGTCGGCGACGGCCTGGTCTCGCCGCTGTGGATCGCCTCCAGCCTGCTGCTGCTGACCCTGGGCGAGATGTGCCTGAGCCCGGTGGGCCTCTCCACCATGAGCACCCTGGCGCCCCAGCGCATCCGCGGCCAGCTGATGGGGCTGTGGTTCACCTCCCTGGCGCTGGGCAACCTGGTGGCGGGCCTGATCGGCGGCAACGTCAGCGCCGACAAGCTCACCGAACTGCCGGCGCTGTTCGGCCGCTCGGCCGTGGCACTGGTACTCTGTGCCCTGATCCTGGCGCTGCTGACGCCGCTGATCGGCCGCATGCTCAAGGGTGGTCAGCGTACCGCCGCCACTCCGTCTTCCTCGACTCCTGGAGCCTGACATGAACCACACCCCCTCGACGCCCGCGGAACGACTCGCCGCCCTGCGCGCCGCCATGCGCGAACACGCCATCGACGCCTGGTGGCTACCCTCTTCCGACCCCCACAACTCCGAGTACCTGCCCGAGCACTGGGCCGGCCGCGCCTGGCTCTCCGGCTTCGATGGCTCCGTGGGCACCCTGGTGGTGACCCAGGAGGCCGCCGGCATGTGGGTCGACAGCCGCTACTTCGTGCAGGCCGAGGCTCAGCTGGAAGGCACCGGCATCGAGATGATGAAGCTCGTCCAGGGCCAGGCGGCCGCGCCCATGACCTGGCTGGCCGAGCAGCTACCCGCCGGCGCCACCCTCGGCTACGACGCCCAGGTGGTCGCGCTGGCCCACGCCCGTCAGATGAAGGAAATCCTCGGCCCGGTCGGCATCGCCCAACGCGGCGATCTGGACCTGCTCGACGCCATCTGGCCGACCCGCCCGACGCTGCCCGCCCGGCCGCTCCAGGCTCAGCCGGCCGCCTTCCGAGACGAGACGCGCCCCGAGCGCCTGGCCCGAGTACGCGCGGCCATGGCCGAGCACGGCGCCGACTGGCACCCGATCTCGACCCTGGATGACATCGCCTGGCTGACCCAGTTGCGCGGCGATGATGTCGCCTATAACCCGGTGTTCCTCGCCCACCTGCTGGTCGGCCGCGACACGGCCACCCTGTTCGTCGCCCCCGACACCGTCGAGGCCGACCTCGAGGCGGCGCTGGCCGCCGACGGCATCGCCATCGCTCCCTATGGCGCCTGGCGCGCGCACCTCGCCACCCTGCCCGCCGAGGCGTGCGTCCTGCTCGACCCGGCCAAACTGACCCTGGGCACCCGCCAGGCGCTGCCCGCCGAGATGACGGTGGTCGAGGCCTTCCAGCCCAGCACCCTGGACAAGGGCATCAAGACCGACATCGAACTGGCCCATGTGCGCCGCACCATGGAGGCCGACGGCGCCGCCCTGTGCCGCTTCTTCGCCTGGCTGGAGCAGGCGCTGACCCGCGGCGAGCGGGTCACCGAGCTGGACGTGGAGACGCGGCTGCGCGAGGAGCGTGCCCGGGACCCGCACTTCGTCAGCGAGAGCTTCAACACCATCGCCGCCTTTAACGCCAACGGCGCCCTGCCCCATTACCGGGCCACGCCCGAGGCCCACGCGGTGATCGAGGGCGACGGCCTGCTGCTGCTCGACTCCGGCGGCCAGTACCACGGTGGCACCACCGATATCACCCGTATGGTGCCGGTCGGCGAGGTCTCGGCGGCCCAGCGCGAGGACTGCAGCCTGGTGCTCAAGGGCACCATCGCCCTGTCCCGGGCACGTTTCCCCAAGGGCATCGCCGCCCCCAGGCTGGACGCCATCGCCCGGGCGCCGCTGTGGGCCACCGGCCGCGACTACGGCCACGGTACCGGCCACGGCGTCGGCTACTTCCTCAACGTTCACGAGGGGCCCCAGGTGATCAGCGCCGGCGCGCCGGTGGCGCCCCACACCGCCATGCGCTCGGGGATGATCACTTCCATCGAACCCGGGGTATATCGCCCGGGTGAGTGGGGCGTGCGCATCGAGAACCTGGTCGCCAACCGGCCCGCCGAGGCGAGCGACTTCGGCGACTTCCTGGATTTCGAGACGCTGACCCTGTGTCCGATCGACACCCGCTGCCTCGACGTCGCGCTGCTCGACGCCGCCGAGGCCGACTGGCTCGACGCCTACCACGCCGAGGTCCACGAGCGGCTCGCGCCCCACCTCGAGGGCGACGCCCTGGCCTGGCTGGAGGCACGCACCCGCCCCCTCCCGCGGGGCTAGGCGAGCGTCGCCCTCGGAAGGCGACGCCCGACACGACAAGGGGCGCCGGCATTGGCCGGCGCCCCTTGTCGTTGATGCCTCGGTGGCAGGCGTAGCCGCCTGTCGGTGCTCGTCCACCTCCAGGGCGGATGGAGTACAGCCCTGTGGATACGATGCCTCTTTGAAGGTAGCGGGTTATCGGTCTCTTGTTATGCCGGCTCCTGGCGCAATCAGATCACGCGGCGCTTTCGCAGCGCCGCCAGCTCGTCATCCTCGATACCCCGCTCGGCCACTCATTCGCCCTTCGCCATGTCCGGCAACAGGGTCTTGAGCTTGCGCGTCAGCGTATTGCGGCCCCAGCCCAGCAGCGCCGCGGCCTCCCCCTTGCGCCCGCCGGTGTGGCGCAGCGCGGTCTCGATCAGGATGCGCTCGAAGTCGGGAACGGCCTCCTCCAGGAGGTGGGTATGGCCGGCGGCCAGGGCCTGGTCGGCCCAGCCTCGAAAGGCCACTCGCCAGTCGCCGTCGGCGCTCACCGCCTCGTCATTCGCCTGGCGTAGCTCCGGCGGAAAATCATCACAGAGGATCTCGCGCCCCGAGGCCATCACCGTCAGCCAGCGGCAGGCATTCTCGAGCTGGCGCACATTGCCCGGCCAGGCCAGGCCGGTCAGATACCGCTCGGCTTCGGGCGTGAGTACCTTGACGTCGGTATCGAGCTCCCTGGCCGCCTCGGCCAGGAAGTGGTTCGCCAGCTGGGGAATGTCCTCGCGACGCTCGGCCAACCGCGGCAGATGCAGGCGAATCACATTGAGGCGATGGAAGAGGTCCTCACGAAAGCGCCCCTCCGCCACCAGCTGTTCCAGGTCTCGATGCGTGGCGGCGATGATGCGCACATCCACCCTCATCGACGTATGGCCGCCCACCCGATAAAACTCACCGTCGGCCAGCACACGCAGCAAGCGGGTCTGGGCCTCGGCGGGCATGTCGCCGATCTCATCGAGGAACAGGGTGCCGCCATTGGCCTGCTCGAAGCGGCCCTGGCGACTGGCGGAGGCGCCGGTAAAGGCCCCTTTCTCGTGGCCGAACAGCTCGGATTCGATCAAATCGTGCGGGATCGCCGCCATGTTCAGCGCGATAAAGGGCTTGTCCGTCCGCGGGCTGTGCTGGTGAAGGGCCCGCGCGACGCGCTCCTTGCCGGTGCCCGATGCGCCATTGATCAGCACCGTGATCGGCGAGTGCGAGAGCCGGCCGATGGCGCGAAACACCTCCTGCATGGCCGGCGCCTCGCCGATGATCTCCACATCCAGCCCCTCCGGCACGCTGATCGGCCTGCGTCGCTCCCGGGCATGGGCCACCGCGCGGCGCACCAGCGCCAGGGCCTCGTCCACGTCGAAGGGCTTGGGCAGATACTCGAAGGCCCCGCCCTGGTAGGAGGCCACGGCGCTGTCCAGGTCGGAGTGGGCGGTCATCACGATGACCGGCAACTCCGGATGCGCCTCACGCACCCTGGCCATCAGGTCGAGGCCACCGATACCCGGCATGCGAATATCGGTGACCAGCACATCGGGCGGGTCCGCCAGCACACGCTCGAGAGCATGATCGGCTCGCTCGAGGCATGCCACCTCGAGGTCCGGCTGGGCCAGGGCTCGCTCCAGCACCCAGCGAATGGAGCGGTCATCGTCGACGATCATCACCCGTGCAACATCAGTCATGGCGCGTCTCCAGAGGAATAAGCAATCGAAATTCGGTATGGCCCGGCACGGACTCGCACTCGATCAACCCCTGGTGCTGATGCAGGATCCCCTGGGCGATGGAGAGCCCCAGGCCGCTGCCGTCGGCGCGCCCCGAGACCATGGGATAGAACAGCGTCGCCTGCAGCGCCTCGGGGATACCCGGCCCGTTATCGAGGATCGCCACCTCGGATACCAGGCGGTGGCGCCTGGCCCCCAGGGTAAACTGACGCCGCGCCCGGGTGCGCAGCAGGAGTCGCGGCTCGGCCGTGGCCCCCTCGTGCATCGCCTCCACGGCGTTACGCGCCACATTGAGTACCGCCTGAATCATCTGGGCCTCGTCACCGGCGAGGTCGGGTAGGCTTGGATCATAGTCACGCTCGACGCACACTCCGGGCGATTCGGCGAGCACCAGCGAACGCACCCGCTCGAGCACCCTGTGAATATTGAGGGGCTGGGGACGCATCACCCGATTGGGCCCGAGCATGGAATCCACCAGGTCACGCAGGCGGTCCGCCTCCTCGATAATGATGCGGGTAAAGTCATGCTGCGCCGGGTCCTCGAGGTCGCGATCCAACAGCTGGGCCGCGCCACGAATGCCCCCCAGCGGATTCTTGACCTCATGGGCCAGCCCCCGGGTCAGCACCTTGACGGTCTCCTGGCGGGTTATCAGCGCCTCTTCCCGAGAGATGCGGATGAGCCGGTCGCGGGGCTCGACCTCCAGCAGGAGCTCATCATGGGAAAGCGGCGTAGCGGTAAAGTCCACGGTCAAGGGCTCGCCGCCCATCAGCACCAGGCGCGCCTCCCGGCGGGTAAAGGGATGGCAGGCGCCCAGCGCCTTGACCAGCACCGCCGCCATCCCATCGTCTTCCTCCATCAGCGAGCACAGCCCGGTTCCCCGCACGCGACTCAGGCTCAGCGAGAGCAGGGCCTCGGCGGCGGGGTTCATCCATGTCACCCTGAGCTCGCCATCCAGCAGCAGCACCGCGGTGGAGAGGTGTTCCATGAGACGCTGGTACATCGAAGCGGCCATATCGGCTCCTGATGGATTGCACCAATATAGTGCATTAGCGGCGAACTGGTACCATGTCGAGCAAACAGGCATGAGACACGAGCACGACGACGAGGAGAGTGGCAATGAACAGCTGGCAGGCGGTATTGGCACTGACACTGATGGCCGGCATGGCAATGCCGCTTGGCGCCTGGGCGGCCTGGAAGGAAAGCATCGAGATCCCCTGGCTCGAGAGCGAGCTGCGCCACGCCATCATCGCCTTCGGCGGCGGTGCCCTGCTCTCGGCGGTGGCCCTGGTACTGGTGCCCAACAGCCTGCCGGACCTCGCCATCGGCAGCGCGGCCGCCTGGTTTCTGAGTGGCGGCGTTGCCTTCATGGCGCTGGACGTGGCACTGGCGCGCAGCGGCTCCTCCGCCAGCCAGCTGGCCGCCATGCTCGCCGACTTCGTGCCCGAGGCGCTGGCATTGGGCGCCGCCTTCGCCTACGGCAGCAGCGGCGGCATGCTACTGGCCGGCCTCATGGCGCTACAGAACCTGCCGGAAGGCTTCAACGCCTATCACGAACTCCGACAAAGCACCGGTTACTCATCCCTGCGCCTGGTCGGACTGTTCTTTACCATGGCCTGGCTGGGCCCGCTGGCCGGGCTCGGTGGCTTCTGGTGGCTGGCCCACTACCCCGCGGCGGTCGCCGCCATCATGCTGTTCGCCGCCGGCGGCATTCTCTATTCGGTCTTCCAGGACCTGGCGCCCCAGGCCAAGCTCGAGAGCCATTGGGCCCCGCCGCTAGGCGCGGTCGCCGGCTTCGCCCTGGGTATCGTCGGCCATATGCTGACCCATTGAGCCCGCCATCACACAAGCGCCACGCCCGGAGGCGTGGCGCTTGTTCATGCCGGCCGCCGATCCTTAGCAGCTGTAGTACATATCGAACTCGATCGGGTGCGTCGCCATGCGCAGACGGTTCACATCCTCCATCTTGATCTCGATATACGCATCGATCATGTCGTCGGTGAACACGCCACCCTCGGTCAGGAAGGCGCGGTCCTGCTCCAGCGCTTCCAGTGCCTGGTCGAGGCTATGGGCCACGGTCGGCACCTTCTTGCCTTCTTCCGGCGGCAGGTCATAAAGGTTCTTGTCCATGGCATCGCCGGGATGGATCTTGTTCTTGATGCCATCGATACCCGCCATCAGCATCGCCGCGAAGCACAGATAAGGATTGGCCGTGGGGTCCGGGAAACGCAGCTCGACACGCTTGCCCTTGGGGCTCGCGGTGTAGGGGATACGAATGGAGGCCGAGCGGTTGCGGGCGCTGTAGGCCAGCATGACCGGCGCCTCGAAGCCCGGCACCAGACGCTTGTAGGAGTTGGTGGCAGCATTGGTGAAGGCGTTCAGGGCGCGGGCATGCTTGATGATGCCGCCAATGTAGTAGAGCGCCATCTCGGAGAGGCCGGCGTACTCGTCGCCCGCGAACTGGTTGACCCCATCCTTCCAGAAGGACTGGTGCACATGCATGCCGCTACCGTTGTCGTCCACCACCGGCTTGGGCATGAAGGTCGCGGTCTTGCCGTAGGCGTGAGCCACGTTGTGGATCACGTACTTCATTTCCTGGACCTCGTCGGCCTTCTTGACCAGGGTGTTGAACATGACCCCGATCTCGTTCTGGCCGGCATTGGCCACCTCATGGTGGTGTACTTCGACGCTCTGACCGATCGCCTCCAGGGTGTTACACATGGCACCGCGGATATCATGGAAGCTGTCCACCGGCGGCACCGGGAAGTAACCACCCTTGACCCGCGGCCGGTGGGCCAGGTTGCCCCCCTCGACCTGCCGGTCGGTGGACCAGGCGCCTTCTTCGGAGGTGATCCTGTACATGGAGCCTTCGGGGTCGGTCTTCCAGTGCACCTCGTCGAAGATAAAGAACTCGGGCTCGGGGCCGAAGAAGGCCGTGTCGCCCATGCCGGTCGACTGCAGGTAGGCCTCGGCACGCTTGGCGATGGAGCGCGGGTCGCGGTCATAGCCCTGCATGGTGGCCGGCTCGATAACATCACAGCGCAGCACCAGGGTGGCGTCTTCGGTGAAGGGGTCCAGGAAGGCGGTGCCATCCTCCGGCCGCAGGATCATGTCGGACTCGTTGATGCCCTTCCAGCCCGACATGGAGGAGCCGTCGAACATCTGGCCGTCCTCGAAGAACTCCTCATCCACCACCCGAGCGGGGATGGTGACGTGTTGCTCCTTGCCGATGGTATCGGTGAAGCGCAGGTCGACCCATTTCACGTCATGTTCTTCGATCAGGGCGAGAGTCTTGGCAGACATGATGTTCTCCACTGTGAACTAGTCTCGAAAGATTGGGCTGAGATAATGCCATGGCGCTGGCGGTGCCAGCGGCTGTTGTAGCATGCCGCGGCGGCACTGCCCACGACCGCCCGGGACTCCCGGGCACTGGATCATATCATTGCAGGCGGCGTGCCAACCTTCTCACTTCGCCGAAAAAAATTCTTAATAGATTGAATCTTCGAATTTTTATCCGGGAACGCGGTGCCCCCGGAAAGCCATCAAGCCTGGCAGGGCCTCAAGCAATGCACCATAACAGTGCAACAATAAAAAATATGCACCTTTAAACATCATTAGCGGCCACGCTTGATACACTTGATAACTTTGAACTACACTTTATTACAGTGGCCCTGCCGATCGTGTCCTAGTGACGATCCTGGGCCTCTCTTGCTCATCCCGGAACTCGTCATGGCCTCTCCGACCGGCGCTCTACTCATCGATGCACGCAGTGCCGGCGCCAGGCTACCCAGGGAGCTGGCACTGGTAGCTCCTCTCGTTGCCGAACAGGCCTTCGAGCTGGTCGTGATCGACGATACTCAGGATACTCGAGTCGCCGGCATCGCCCGCCGCCATGGGGCACGCCATGTGTCCATGCCTAACGCTCCGCTTGGCAAGCGGCTCGGCATCACCATACCGAGCACCACCGGTTCGGTGCTGGTGTTTCCCGCCCTGGGCTGCCTCGCCTCGGCCCGCACCCTGCTGGATCTGGCACGCCGAGTCAGTGACGGAGAGGTCGACGCCCTGGCTCTCTCCGGTAATCCCCCCAGCCTGCTTGCCCGGGTACTGGGCCGCAAGCAGCCAGATGCCGCGGCCGGCATCTGCCTGGCACGCCACTGGTATGAACGCCTCGGCGGCTGCGATCCACTCCTCGATCGCGACGCCCTCGACGACCTGATCGGGCGGCTGCGCCTCTGTGGTGCCCGCCTGGAGCGTATCACCGTGCATGGCCAGACACCCTGATTCCCGGGTCAGCAGTGCAATGTCACCGGCCATGACAGCAAACTTGCTACTCCTGAGCGTCTCGAGTCTGTACAATGCGCCTCCCACATCCCTGCCCCGCGCCTAGGGTACTTACCAAAACGTGTACATAGGTGCGTACATATCAGCGAGACACACCTTATGAGCACGACCGTAAGTCATTCTGATGTAAGCAATCTTCGCAATATCGCCATCATTGCTCACGTTGACCACGGCAAGACCACCCTGGTCGACAAGCTCCTCAGCCAGTCCGGCACCCTGGACCGCAAGGCCGAGAGCCAGGAGCGCGTCATGGACTCCAACGACCAGGAGAGGGAGCGCGGCATCACCATCCTGGCCAAGAACACGGCCATTCGTTGGCAGGCCCCGGACGACCAGGAATACCACATCAATATCGTCGACACGCCGGGACACGCCGACTTCGGCGGCGAGGTCGAGCGCGTCATGTCCATGGTCGACTCGGTGCTGCTGCTGGTCGACGCCGTCGACGGCCCCATGCCGCAGACCCGCTTCGTTACCCAGAAGGCCTTCGACCAGGGCTTGAAGCCGATCGTGGTCGTCAACAAGATCGACCGGCCCGGCGCTCGCCCCGACTGGGTGATCGACCAGATCTTCGACCTGTTCGACAACCTCGGCGCCTCCGACGAGCAGCTCGACTTCCCGATCATCTACTGCTCGGCACTCAACGGCATTGCCGGTCCGGAGCCCGATGACCTGGCCGAGGACATGACGCCCATGTTCCAGTCCATCCTCGATATCGTCGAGCCGCCCAGGGTCGAGCTCAATGGCCCCTTCCAGATGCAGATTTCGGCACTGGACTACAACAGCTATGTCGGCGTCATCGGCCTGGGCCGCGTCAGCCGCGGCTCGGTGAAGCCCAACCAGCAGGTCACCGTCATCACCAAGGAAGGCGAGTCCCGCAAGGGCAAGATCGGCCAGGTCATGACTCACCTCGGCCTGGAGCGTGTACAGACCACCGAGGCCACTGCCGGCGATATCGTCTGCATCACCGGCATCGAAAATCTGGCGATCTCCGACACCCTGTGCGACCCGGCCGCCGCCGAGGCACTGCCGCCCCTCTCGGTGGACGAGCCCACGGTCTCCATGACCTTCCAGGTCAACGATTCGCCGTTTGCCGGCAAGGACGGCAAGTTCGTCACCAGCCGCAACATCAAGGACCGCCTCGAGCAGGAGCTGATCCACAACGTGGCGCTGCGCGTCGTCCAGGGCGACACCCCGGAGAAGTTCAAGGTGTCCGGCCGCGGCGAGCTGCACCTCTCGGTGTTGATCGAAACCATGCGCCGCGAGGGCTTCGAGCTCGCCGTGGGCCGTCCCGAGGTGATCATCCGCGAGATCGATGGCGAGCGGCAGGAGCCGTACGAGGAAGTCATCATCGACTGCGAGGAGCAGCATCAGGGCGCCATCATGGAGGAGCTCGGCTACCGCAAGGGCGAGCTCAGCAACATGAACCCCGATGGCAAGGGCCGGGTACGCCTGGACTTCATCATCCCGGCTCGCGGCCTGATCGGCTTCCGCGGCCAGTTCATGACCCTGACCTCGGGCACCGGCATCCTCACCAGCCGCTTCGACCACTACGGCCCGCTCAAGCCCGACGCCGCCATCGAGCGCCGCAACGGCGTGCTGGTCTCCATGGTCACCGGCAAGGCGCTGGCCTATGCCCTGTTCGCCCTGCAGGACCGCGGCAAGCTCATCGTCGAGCACGGCACCGAGGTCTACGAGGGCATGCTCGTGGGCATCAACAACCGTGCCAACGACATGACCGTCAACCCCACCAAGGCCAAGAAGCTCGATAACATGCGGGCCTCGGGCAACGACGAGAACCTGGTGCTGACGCCGCCGGTGAGGTTCACCCTGGAGCAGGCCATCGAGTTCCTCGATGACGACGAACTGGTCGAGATCACGCCCAACTTCATTCGTCTGCGCAAGAAGCACCTGAGCGAGAACGAGCGCAAGCGCGCCAGCAAGAAGTAAGCGTAAGCCTCTCGCCCTTCAAAGCCCGCCATCCGGCGGGCTTTTTCGTGCACGCTCGCCGGCCACGCCTTCCCCCCCCGCGGCGTTGCGCCTCAATGCTGGTATGCTGGAGCCACACTCGACGGGCGCGCCTGGCGGCCGCCCCCATCGCCATCCAAGCAGGAGAGCCGAGATGCATAAGCATGTGGAGTGGGACGCCCCCGGCGCCGATAGCGTGTTGCGCCATTTCCAGCAGGACGATAGTGGCTATTCCGACCCGGGGCCTGGCGACATCCTGTCGGCGCGCCACGAGGGCGCCGTGGTGCGGGTGAAGGTCGAGGCCTACGTGGACGGCACCAGCATCGGCCAGGTGGCGGCGATCATCGCCGTGGACAACGGCCGCCGGCTCGAGTCACACGGCAGGCTCGCCCTGGGCGATACCGTGCGCCTACCCGACGACTGTCGCGCCCTGGAGCCAACTCCGAACGCCTCCGACGACAGGCACGACGACTAATCGAGACTCGCCTTCTCCCGAGCGTTAACGCGGCGTAAACGCGCCGCACTAGCTTCCCAATGGGGTTTTGTCGCAAAGTGGCGAAGTGGGCCAACGGCCTACGCACACAGCTTCGGAGCCCCAATGAGCACGCATAATATCTGGACCCACAAGGGCACCTTTTTGCTGGCCGCGGTCGGCTCGGCGGTCGGGCTCGGGAACCTATGGCGCTTTCCCTACCTGGCCGGCGAGAACGGCGGCGGCGCCTTTATCCTGGTCTATGCCCTGACCATCTTCGCCGTGGGCATTCCGATCCTGATCGCCGAGATCCTCCTGGGCCGCAACAGCCGGCGCAGCCCCATCATGGGCATGCGCTTTCTCGCTCGTACCCATGGCGCCTCGCGCCGCTGGGAGGTCATCGGCTGGCTGGGTGGCGCCTCGGCCTTCCTGATCCTCAGTTTCTATTCGGTGATCGCCGGCTGGGCCATCCACTACACCTGGCAGATGCTGACCGGCTCGCTGACCGGGGCCAGCGCCGAGACCATTGCCGCCGGCTTCGATGCCCTGCTCGCCTCCCCCGCACTGCTCACGCTCTACCACAGCCTGTTTATCATCGCCTCGGGGTTGGTCGTCGGCCTGGGCGTCCACCAGGGCATCGAGCGCGGGCTAAGGGTGATCATGCCGGCGCTCTTCGTCATCCTGCTGGTGGTGCTCGCCTACGGCGTGGCCAACGGCGACTTTCCCGCCGCCGTCGACTTCCTGCTCACGTTCAATGTCGCCGACCTCAGCCTGGAGGGCTGGCTCGCGGCCATGGGCCAGTCGTTCTTCACCCTGAGCCTCGGCATGGGCGCCATCATGGCCTACGGCGCCTATATGTCCGGCGAGGTGTCACTGACCCGCACCGCCATTACCATCGCCGTGGTGGACACCGCCGTGGCCATCGTCGCCGGACTGGCGATTTTCTCGCTGGTATTCGGCGCCGGGCTCGACGCCGCCCAGGGGCCCGGGCTGATGTTCGTCACCCTGCCGCTGGCCTTCGCCGAGATGCCCGCCGGCGGACTGGTCGGCGGCATCTTCTTCGTCCTCGTGCTGGGCGCGGCCATCAGCTCCTCCATCTCGCTGATCGAGCCGGTGGCCGCCTATCTGGTCGAGCGCTTCGACCTCACCCGCCCCCAGGCCGTATTCGCCATGGTGATGGCCACCTGGGCACTGGGCCTGTTGACCGTCATCAGCTTCAACCTCTGGTCCGAAGAGAGCGTCTTCCACAACCTGTTCGGCCACAGCGCCTTCGACCTCTTCGAGCTGCTGACCAATATCTTCATGCCGCTGGGTGGCATGTTGATCGCCCTGTTTGCCGGCTGGGCCCTCACCTCATCCGAGGTGGTGAAGGAAATGGGCACCAACGGGGGCTGGTTCACCACCTGGCGCTTCCTGGTGCGCTTTATCGCGCCGGCGGCGGTCGCCTTCGTCTTCCTGCGCGCCATTCCCCAGGTGGGGGGCTACCTGCTTCCGGCCATCGGGGCCGTGGTCATCGTCGGCGCCTTCGCCGCCCACCGCATCCTGCCGACGGAGGGCGACCCAACGCACTGACCCCCGCCGTCGCCCAAGGGATCACGGCGGCGCCGCGGAATCATAAAACAAGCAAATACAACAACGACGAGAATTGCGCATGGTACCCATGATCGACGTGCAACACGTCAACAAGGCCTTCGGCGGCCTCCAGGTGATCAACGATTGCTCGCTCTCGGTAAGGGCGGGCTCGATCACCGGACTGATCGGCCCCAACGGGGCCGGTAAATCGACCCTGTTCAACATCATCGCCGGGGCCCTGCCGCTGGACAGCGGACGCGTGCTCCTGAACGGCGAGGAGATCACCAACCGTCCCGCCAATGAGCTGTTCCACAAGGGGCTGCTGCGCACCTTCCAGATCGCCCACGAGTTCTCCCATATGACCGCGCTGGAGAACCTGATGATGGTGCCCCCGACCCAGGCCGGCGAGGGCCTGTTCAGCGCCTGGCTCAAGCCCGGCCTGGTGCGCTCCCAGGAAGCCGAGGTGCGCCGCCGGGCACTTGAGGTCGTCGACTTCATCGGCCTGCATCATGTGCGTAACGAGCTGGCCGGCAACCTCTCCGGTGGCCAGAAGAAGCTGCTCGAACTCGGGCGCACCATGATGACCGACGCCCGCGTCGTGCTGCTCGACGAGATCGCCGCCGGGGTCAACCGCACCCTGCTCGGCGACCTGGTGGAGAACATCGAACGCCTCAACCGCGAGATGGGCTACACCTTCCTGGTCATCGAACACGACATGGAAATGATCGCGCGCCTCTGTGACCCGGTGATCGTGCTCGCCCAGGGCAGCGTGATGGTCGAAGGCTCCATCGAGGAGATCCAGAACAACCCCGAGGTCATCGAGGCCTATTTCGGAGCACCCCAAGATGCCACTACTTGAAGCCCGTGACGTCTATGGCGGCTACGGCGGCATGAACATCCTCAACGGGGTGAACATGACCCTCGAGGCCGACGAAATCGGCGTCATCGTCGGCCCCAACGGCGCCGGCAAGTCCACCATGCTCAAGGCCATCTTCGGCCTGCTGGTCGTCACCCAGGGCGAGATCCTGCTGCGCGGCGAGCCCATTCACAACCTGGCGCCCCATCGCCTGGTGCATCAGGGCATGGGCTTCGTGCCCCAGGAGCACAACGTCTTTCCGAGCCTGACGGTGAAGGAGAACCTCCAGATGGGGGCCTTCCTCAAGCCGGGCAACGTCAAGCGCATGCTCAAGCAGATCTACGACTTCTTCCCGCCGCTCTACGACAAGCGTCACCAGCCGGCCGGGGAGCTCTCCGGCGGGCAACGCCAGATGGTCGCCATGGGGCGTGCATTGATGGCCGAACCCAGCGTGCTGCTGCTCGACGAGCCCACCGCCGGCCTCTCGCCGCTGTTCATGAACGAGATCTTCGCCCAGGTGAAGCAGGTCAACGCCGCGGGTGTCGGCATCCTGATGGTGGAGCAGAACGCCAAGCAGGCACTCGCCATCGCCGACAAGGGCTTCGTGCTGGCCGCCGGTCAGAACCGTTTCACCGATACCGGTGCCGCCCTGCTGGCGGACCCGGAAGTGGCCAGGAGCTTCCTGGGCGGCTGAGCGGCCCGGGGAACAAGGAGAACCAACCTCGTGAACGAACTCGTCTTCTTTATCAACAACGTGATCGTCGCCGGCAGCGTGACCGGCTCGATCTACGCCATCGGCGCGGTAGGCGTGACCCTGGTGTTCAGCATCATGCGCTTCGCCCACTTCGCCCACGCCGACATGATGACCTTCGGCGCCTTCATGGTGCTGCTGCTCACCCTGGCCTTTCCGGGGGCCGGCGCGGCCCTGGGGCTGCCCACCGCCGTGGTGATGCTGCCGCTGGCCATGGTCCTGACCGCCGGCCTGGCGGTGGGCATCGACAAGGTGTTCTACAAGCCGCTGCGCGCCCACGGCGTGAAGCCCATCGTCATGGTGATCGCGTCGCTGGGCGTGACCCTGATGCTGCAGGGGCTGATCCGGGTCTTCGCCGGCACCAGCGGCGAGAGCCTCTACGTCGACGACCGCAAGGAGATCTTCCGCCTCGCCCTCCCCTTCGAGGGCGTGCGGGCACCGATCGTGGTGACCGAGCCGCAGATCATCCTGTTCGTGCTGACCATCATCTGCATCGTGGGACTGCACCTCTTCCTGTCGCGCTCGCGACTGGGCAAGGCGATGCGGGCGATGTCCGACAACCCCGACCTGGCCCGGGCCTCGGGCATCAATACCAACCTGATCGTGGCGGTGACCTGGGTGATCGTCGGGGGGCTGGCGGCCATCGCCGGCACCCTGCTGTCGCTGGACGTCACCTTCAAGCCGGACCTCAGCTTCTTCCTACTGCTGCCGATCTTCGCCGCGGCCATCGTCGGCGGCGTGGGCCACCCCTACGGCGCCATCGCCGGCGGTTTCCTGGTGGGCTTCGCCGAGACACTGGCGGTCTTCAACTGGGGCGTACTGCTGCGCCCCTTCCGCGACAGCCTGCCGGAGTGGCTGGCCAACGCCGGCAACCTGGCCTTCGTCGGCTCCGAGTACAAGATCGTGGTGCCCTTCTTCATCCTCGTTGCCATCCTGGTATGGCGCCCCACCGGCATCTTCAAGGGTAAGGTGATCTGATGAGCACACAGCAAACGCATCGAGAGGATCTGGTCGCCTCACCGTCACGCTTTCCGCTGCGCGAGGCGGTGTTGTTCACCATCCTGCTGGCCGCCATTGTCGGCATCTACACCGCCATGGGGGCCGCCTACAGCACCCGCATGCTGGTGGAGGCCTCCTGCTACGCCATCCTGGCCCTGGGCCTGACCATTCAATGGGGCTATGCCGGCCAGTTCAACGCCGGTGTCATGGGCTTTGTGGCGCTCGGCGGCTACTGCGCCATGGCCTTCAGCATGCCGGTCAACGGCGAGTTCTGGGCAAGCCCCCTCTCCGGTGAGCTGGGCATGGTGGCACTGATGGCCCTGGGTGGCGTGCTGCTGGTGGTGGGCGCCAGCAAGTTGCACCGCCTGGGCGTTCCCAAGCCCCTGCGTACCGGCCTGGCGGTGGCCCTGGCACTGCTCTTCTATCTGCTGGTCTCGACCCGCCTGGGCGTGGTCACCGAGCAGATCGAAGCCCAACACGACTACATCGGCGGCCTGGGGCTCCCGCCCTGGATGGGCTGGATCGTCGGCGGGGCGGTAGCCGGCGTGGTGGGTTATTTCATCGGCAAGGTCTGTCTGGGGCTGCGCAGCGACTACCTGGCCATCGCCACCCTGGGCATCGCCGAGATCATCAAGGCCGTACTCAAGAATGCCGACTGGCTAACCCGTGGCACCGCCACCGTGTCGCCGCTGCCCTGGCCGGTACCGGGTCCGGCCGAGGTGGGCTTCACCCTGGCACGGGCCCTCTACTTCTCGATTACCGCGGTGATGATCGTGGCGATCTTCCTGCTGCTCAGCCGCGCCTATCACGCCCCCTGGGGGCGCATGATCCGAGCCATCCGCGACAACGAGGTCTCCGCCGCGGCCATGGGCAAGGACATCAACCACCGGCGACTCGAGATCTTCGTGCTGGGCTGCATCCTGATGGGCATCGGCGGCGCCGCCCTGGGCAGCTTCAACAGCCTCTTCGACCCCCAGGGTTATTTGCCCCTCAATCACACCTTCCTGGTGCTGGTGATGGTGATCCTGGGCGGTCCGGGCAATAACCTGGGCACCATCTTCGGCGCCTTCGCGGTGTATATCATCTGGGTGATGTCCGAGCCCCTGGCGCTGGCCGTGCTCGACCTGGCGATCGCGTTCGGCGAGGGCAATTTCGGCTGGGAAGCCTCCGCCACCCTCGACAGCCGTGCCCTGCAGGCCAGGGTATTCGTGATCGGCCTGCTGATCTCGCTGGTACTGCGCTTCGCCCCCAAGGGACTGTTGCCCGAGAAGGTCAAGCACCACGGGTAACGTAAGCTGTAAGCAACGCACTGTGCGACAAACGTATCGGCCCGGCGGTGCTCGCTCGCGACATAAATCGGAGCTCTCTACATAACGGTGTGAAACAGAAAGGCCCCGGCGGGAAACCGCCGGGGCCTATGTCATTCAGAGCCTGTCAGGGCCAGTTAGCCGGACTACTTGTCCAAAAAGCCCTTGCTGACGAACTCGCCGCCCTCGACCGCCATCTCCTCGACGATGCCAGGCACGTCGCCCTTCTCATCGAACTCATGGCTGCCCGAGGCGCCCTCGTAGTTGATCTCCTCGCCGGCGGCGATCAGCTCCCGGGCCTTCTCCCACTCGCCGGGCAGGACCACCTCACCCGGGGCGGAGGAGACGCTACGCAACGCCTCGGAGAGGCCCTCGCGCTCGGCACTGCCGTTCTGCTCGATGGCCAGCGCCAGCAGGAAGGCCGCGTCATATCCTTGGCCGGCGAACACCGCCTCGTGGGAAATCTCCCCCGCCTCGGCCAGCTCGACGAAGCGCTGGGTACCGGGGCTATCCGGGTTGCCCGGGCGCGTGGCGATAAAGCTGTCGTTCAGCACCTCTTCGCCCACGCCATCGAGCAGCCCCGAGATCACCATGCCGTCGGCCCCGATATAGCGGGTGAACATGCCGCTCTCATAGGCCTGGCGTACCACGGTCTGACCGGAGGTATCGCCGTAGGCCAACACCACCAGGTCGGGTACGCCGGTCGCCGAGAGCGTGCCCAGCTCGGAGCGGTAGTCGGCGCGGTTATCCTCGTGGGCCAGGTTCTCGGCCACGGTGCCGCCCTCGGCCTCGTAGGTCGCCACGAAGGAGTCGGCCAGGCCGCGGCCGTAGTCGTTGTTCACATAGGTGACCGCCACCTCCTCGATGCCCTTGTCCAGCAGCATCTTCGCCAGCGCCTCGCCCTGGAAGGCATCGGACGGCACGGTACGGAACACCAGGTCGTTGTCGTCCAGGTCACTCACCGCCGGTGCGGTGGAGGCCGGCGAGACCATTACCACGCCACCCGGGATGGCGGCGTTGTTGGCCGCGGCAATCGTGCCACCGGTACAGAGTGCGCCCACGATCGCCGAGACCTTTTCGCTGTTCACCAGGCGGTCGGCCGCGTTGGACGCCGCCGAGGCGTCGGAACAGGTGGTATCGCCGCTGGGCATGGCGACCTGCTCGCCGTCCAGCACGCCCCCCTGCTCGTTGACATGCTGCACGGCCAGCTGCGCCGCATCGTAGACCGGCGGGGTCAGGGTCTCGATCGGTCCGGTGAAGCCACCCAGAAAGCCGATCTTCACCTCGGCCTGAGCCGCCCCCATGGCCAGCGTGGAAGCCGCCACCGCCATCGCTACTAGACTCTTCTGAACCGGGCTCTTGTTCATATTATTCGTCTCGCTTGGTTTATCAGGACTGGTTTACAGGACTGGTTTGCAGAAATGACACACCCCCTAAATCTGGAAGGGCCGAGGGAAAAACTCAAGCCTGCCTTACCAACGCTTGGTCCCAACGCTCGGCTCCTTGCCAGGCGCCGTGATCCCGACGACCCGGCTAGACTGAGCCCGTCACCTTCCTCGATGAGGGCCCCGATGCCCCGCCTCGACTACCGGCGGCGCTTCGTTTGAAACCGTGGTCGATAGCAGCCGGCCTTTGGAACACATGGGTTCTGTCACGTGGGGGCCTTCGTCCCGCACAATGGCCCACCGTAATGTTCCACCCATACCGCAAGGAGACATGCAATGACCCAATCCCCGCGCACTACCAAGGAAAATCTGTGGCGGCGCATTCCGCTCTGGCAGAAGATCCTGACAGGCCTGGTACTCGGTGTGCTGGCCGGCGCCCTGATGGGGGAGAACGCCAGCGTCTTCAAACCCATCGGCGATATCTTCATCAGTGCCATCAAGATGCTAATCGTGCCGCTGGTATTCTCGACCCTGGTGGTCGGCATCACCGCCATGCGCGACCCACAGAAGATGGGCCGCATCGGGGCTCGCACCATCGGCCTTTACCTGATCACCACCGCCTTCGCCATCAGCATCGGCCTGCTGGCCTCCTGGATCTTCCAACCGGGGGTAGGCCTGGAGATGAGCTTCGAATCCGGGACCGAGGCCAAGGAGGCCCCCAGCCTGGTGGAGATCATCGTCGGCCTGGTGCCTCAGAACCCCGTCAGCGCCCTGGCCAGCGGTAACATCCTGCAGATCATCGTCTTTGCGATCGGTCTGGGTATCTCGCTGACCCTGATCGGTGAGAAGGGAGAGCCGGCGGTACGCGTCTTCGACAGCTTCGCCGAGGCGATGTACAAGCTCACCAGCATCGTCATGGCCTTCGCCCCGTTCGGGGTATTCGGCCTGATCGCCCATGTCGCCGGCAGCTATGGCCTCGAGGTACTGCTACCGCTGGCCAAGGTGATTGGCGTGGCCTACCTGGCCAGCATTCTGCATGTGCTGGTGGTCTACTCCGGCCTGCTCGCGCTGCTCGGCAGACTCAACCCGCTGCGCTACCTGCAGGGCATCCTCGACGCCCTGGTGGTGGCCTATTCTTCCGCCTCCTCATCGGGCACCCTGCCGGTCTCCATTCGCTGTGCCCAGAAGAATCTCGGCGTCTCGGAGGGTGTCTCCGGCTTCGTGCTGCCGGTCGGTGCCACCATCAACATGGACGGCACCGCCATCTACCAGGGTGTGGTTGCGGTGTTCATCGCTCAGCTGCTGGGTGTCGACCTCAGCCTGATGGACTACGGCATGATCATCGTCACCGGCACTTTGGCCTCCATCGGCACCGCCGGCGTGCCCGGTGCCGGCCTGGTGATGCTCTCCATCGTCATGGCCCAGATCGGCCTGCCACTGGAGGCGATCGCCGTCATCGCCGGCATCGACCGCATCCTCGACATGGCACGCACTAGCGTGAACGTGGCCGGAGACCTGATGGTCACCACCCTGGTCGGCAAGAGCGAAGGCGAGCTCGACGAACGCATCTACAACGCCACGCGCAAGAGCTAACCCACTGGGGCCGGCGCGCTGCCGGCCCCATGCCGCACGCATGCTAGAGTGATCCAACACATCCGCGTGCGGAGATCACCATGCAGCTCACCCATCTTCGCGGCAGTCGCCGCGATATCGGCCTGGCGCACGGCCGTGCCCATGCGCCGCTGATCCACGCCAGCATCGGCGTCTACGACCGCCTCTTCCAGGACTTCGTGGGACTCGACTGGGAACAAGCGCGCCGAGAGGCCGAACGCTTCGGCGCCATGATCGAAAAGCGCTTCCCCGCCATTCTCGAGGAGATGGCCGGCATCGCCGAGGGTGCCGGCCTGGCGTTCGCCGATATCCTGACCCTCAACTGTCGCAGCGAAATCTCGCTGACCCAGGCCAGCGGCGGCTGCTCGGCCTTCGCCCTCGAGCGCGGCGGCAATCAGTGGCTGGCCCAGAACTGGGACTGGCGCGCCGACCAGCTCGACAACGTGGTGGCGCTGCATATCGAGGGCGACGATGCCGCCCCGCTGGTCAGCATCGGCGAGGCCGGCATGGTGGCCAAGATCGGCATGAACGCCCACGGCATCGGCGTCTGCCTTAACGCCATTCGCTCTCGAACCTGTGGTGAGGGGCTGCCCATTCATGTGGCGCTGCGCAAGATTCTCGAGAGCCCCGACCCGGCCAGCGCCCGAGCCGTGGCCACCGACAGCCGGGTCTGCTCGCCGGCCCACTTCCTGGTGGCAAGCGCCGACGGCCAGGCGGCAGGCCTGGAGGTGCATCCCGGCGAACCCGGCATGCTTGGCCCGCGCGGCGGGGCCGTCACCCATACCAACCATCTCTACGACGCCGCCGTTACCTGCCAGATAGAAGACTTCCCGCGTCCCGACTCACGCCCGCGCCTGGCGCGCCTGGACGCGCTGCTGAGTGGCCTGGGGGAATCGGCCCCGGCGAGCGAGGCGGCCCTGTTCGAGATCCTCGCCGACCACGACAATCATCCCCAGTCGATCTGTCGGCACTTCAATCCCGACCAGCCCGCCGATGAACGCATGGAGACGCTGTTCGCCGTGGTCATGAACCTCACCGAGCGGCGCCTGACGCTGCGCCACGGCAAGCCCTGCGAGGCCACGGAAGGCCTCACGCTGACGCTGCCTCTCGGGCAGGAGCGGCGGGCCACGCAGTAACAAGCGACTCTCAGCCACCCACACTAAGCCTGTCGAGACGACACTGATCGCCGGCCATTCGCGAACGTGCGTTTGCCAGCCGGCGAGTCGGGCGTTAGGTTGTTGCACGGACATTCAACAAAAGGACGCCCATGAACACCGCCATTCGATGCTCACTTGCCACCCTGGCCCTGGGGCTCTCCGTCCCGCTCACGGCCCAGGCCGACGCCCTCGAGCAGCAGCTCGACGATCTTCAGGACTTCCAGATCATCGCCCACCGCGGGGCCAGCGGCCACGCACCGGAGCACACCTGGCCAAGCTACGAGAAGGCCCGCGAGATGGGCGCCGACTATCTCGAGCTGGACCTGCACATGAGCGCCGACGGCGAACTGATGGCGATCCACGACGACACCCTGGATCGCACCACCGACGGCAGCGGCCCGGTGAAGGCCCACACCCTGGCCGAGCTCAAGGCCCTGGATGCCGGCAGCTGGTTCAATGCGGCGCATCCCGAGCAGGCCGACGATGCCTACGCCGGCGTCAACATCTTGACCCTCGATGAAGTGATCGACCGCTACGGCAACGACGTGCGCTACTACATCGAGACCAAGTCACCGGAACGCTATCCGGAGCTACAGCGCGAACTGGTCGAAACCCTGGTGAACAAGGGGCTGGTCGAATCCGGCTCGGTGGCCATCCAGTCGTTCAGCCAGGATAGCCTGCAGCAGATCCACGCCCTCAACGCCGACATCCCGCTGGTGCAGCTGGTGTGGTACTCCCCCGCCGAGGACGGCAGCGGCCTGACCGAATGGACCGGCGTGACCCCGCCGCCCGACGAGATCACCGACGCCGACTTCCAGGCCATCGCCGACTACGCCGTGGGCATCGGCCCCAACGTCGTCTATGACGGCGAAGACGTGATTGATGCCGGCTTCGTGGAACAGGCCCACAACCACGGCCTGCTGGTACACGCCTACACCATCAACGACGTCGATCAGATGCAGCGCCTGCTCGACTGGGGCGTGGACGGGATGTTCACCAACTTCCCGGATCGGCTGAAGACCCTCGTGGAGTAACATCGCCTCGAACGCACGACGGCCGAGCCCCCTCACAGGGCTCGGCCGTCGTCGTCATGCCAGGCCTTGCGGCAGGCCATGTATTGCCTTATCCCGCCAGCGCTTCTTCCACCAGCGACCGCGCCGCATCGGTCATCGGCAACGCCAGCGCCAGCTCATGGGCCCGCGGCGACATCTTCTTCCAGGTCATCTGCACGATGCGAATCAGATGGTCGTGGTCGATTTGCCGGGAGAAGTCGGCGAAGTAGCCCTCCAGAAACACCAGGCAGGCGCAGTCCTCCACCGCCTGGGAACCCGCCTCTCGTCCCAGCCCCTGCTTGCGGATCATGCGTGCCACCGCCTCGGCATCCGCCTCGTCATAGCCCGCCTCGCGCATCAGTGCCGCGGTGGTCGCACCGGCCCGCTGGCCCTGATCGCGCCGCCAGGTCAGGTAGCCCACGCGGCCTTCGGGATATTCGCTGCGCGGCACCTCCCAGCGCTGCAGGTGCTGTCCGCGCACGGCCAGCCGCATCCGCTCATCGGGGTGCTCATGCAGCCGCTCCAGCCAGGCACTCATGCGCCCGGCATGCCAAAGCTCCTTGGGCACGCTCTCGCCCTCCACGCTGACATGGCGGGGGTCCCGGGCGTGCAGCGCATCCAGCGCGGCCAGGGTCTGATGAAACGGGCTCGAATCGGCAGACATTCGTCAGGCTCCTTGCGCAATGAACATTCCAGAGAGGAATAGCATACCCACCTTCAGCCGCCGACGCCGCACAGCAGGCCGCTGGCGCGGATATCGCTCAGGCGTCCCTCGCCGATGCCGCTCACCCGCGTCAGCTCGCTCGGCGCCTGCCAGGGCCGCCCGGAGATGATCGCCTGGGCGCGGGCCGGCCCCACATGGGGCAGCTCGGCCAGGCGGTCGAGGCCGCTGGCGTTGAGGTCGATGCAGCTCGGCCCCTGCTGGCTGGCCAGCAGCTCACCCCCATCGGCGGCGCGGCGCTCCAGCGTCGCGCCGTTCAGCGCCACATACACCGGCACATGGTCGGACACGCGATCGCGGGCCTCCTGATGGGCCAGCGGCAGCAGTTCGGGGAAGCGCAGCACACCCTTGTCATCCGGCGCCAGGCGCCCGGCGTCGTACCACAGATTGTCGTAGAGGTTGGCGTACTGGCCCGCCGTGGTCGCCAGCGTCGAGGCGCCCTCGACCACCGCCGGCACCGCGCCCTGCTCACGCAGCGGCGCCCAGGCGTCATGCTCCGGCGAGAGGTTGAAGTCCCCCATCAGCAGCCGCGGCGTATCGGGATGCGCCTCGCCCAGCCACTGCCAGTAGTCGGCCAGCGCCTCGATCTCCGGCAGCCGGTCGCTGACGCTATCGCCATAGACCACATGCACGGTGGCGGCGGCAAAGCGTTCGTCGGTCTCCACATCGCGGAAGCGCGCCGAATAGGGCTCGCGGCTGAACACATCGCCATGGTCGATAAACACCACCGCGCCGTCCTCGTAGGCCACCTCGCTCTCGCGCCACAGGAAGCCATAGTGCTCTTCATAGCTGCTGCGACCCAGGGCATGGCTCGCCATGGAGGACCAGGCCTCGCCGGACAGCGCCTCCAGTTCGTCTTCCAGCGCCGCAAGCGCCGCCGGGTCCATCAACTCCTGTATCGCCAGCAGGTCGAAGTGGTTGGCCACATGCGCCACCTGCCCCACCGCCTTGTCGTTGTTCCAACCCAGATGCTTGATGTTCCAGCTGCCCACGACGACATCTCCCTGGGCCGCCAGGGGAGCAAGGGCCAGTAGCCCGGCCAGCAAATAGCGGCGCATGAATCCTCCACGCAAAAGGCCGTTATGCTGCCGGCCCCGCGCAGAAACATCAATGTCTTAACAAGAGAAAGCCGTGTCAGCTCCTCAGGGTCAGCCCTTCAGGTAGATAAACAGCGCCATGCCAGCCATCGCCAGCAAAAAGAGCGCCAGGCCGATGCGTCGTGTCGGAATACGCGACGGGCCGAACTGGGCCAGGCGAGGATCCTGCGGGTCGTAGCGCACCTCCAGCGAGCCGCCGACGGGATAGTCTTCCAGCCAGGCCTCGGCGGCGTGTCGCTCGGGGAAGGAAGGCGCCGCATCGAAGCGACGGTTATCGGTGACAATCGCCCGCCCCGCCACCGCGAAGCGCACTTCCACCCTGGGCAGATAGCGCGCCTGCTGCTCGAGGTGCTCGCGCCGCCGGGAATGCTGGCGATGCTCGACGATATCCACCGCCACCACCTCCGCCGTGGCCGTGGGCCAGCGGCTGGCTCCACGACGGCGCCATATGCCGCGGGCAGTGAGCGCCGCCCCGACCAGGGCGGCGAGAGCAATCAGCAGGGGCAACTCGGACATCACAGGCTTCCTTTCCCGATACATGAACGCCGGCGCCGGTCGTCTCCGCCGGCCCTCTTGGCGTATTCTGAAGTGGCTCGATGTGCTTCTCTGACCGGAGGAAACGATGAAATACCTCTTCGAAGTCACGATCCGCGAAGGCTACACCGCCGAAGACTACGCCGACGCCTGGGTGCGCGCCAGCGAACTGATCCAGCAGGCCCCCGGCGCCCGCGGCACCGAACTGCACCGCAAGATCGACGATCCCAGGACCCTGATCGCCATCGCCCACTGGGACAGCAAGGCCAGCCGCGACGCCATGGAAGCCCAGCCTGCCCCTCGGATCAAGGCGATCATCCAGAGCGCCGCACCCTGCTGCGAGATCCGTACCGTCGGCGAATTTGAAGAACCGGAGTGGGTGGTGATGCCGCAGGGCCACTAGCCACGAGAGGCGATACTCGGCAGCAGCACCCTGTTCTGCAGCCAAAGGGTGGAGTCTGACTCTGGCTACGCCTGCGGGCATCAGGCCCTTGCCCCCGTGGGAGCCGGACTTATCCGGCGATGACGTTAATTTCCGCGCCTGCATCTTTCAGGCAGCAGCTCTAGCATTTACCTAAGCTGCCTGGGCGGCAGCGAACCTAGACGAGATCCGCACTCGTCCCGAGTATATTTTCTGAGCTGCCTGGGCGGCAGCGAACAACGAGAAGCTGAAGGAGGAGGCCATCAAAATTTTCTGAGCTGCCTGGGCGGCAGCGAACCCAGCAAGCCCCGCAAGCCCCGCGCAACTATTTTTCTGAGCTGCCTGGGCGGCAGCGAACCTGTTCGGCTTCACCCATTCTCGACTCCCTGATTTCTGAGCTGCCTGGGCGGCAGCGAACTCGTCCTCGGCCACCTCATGGATGCTTGGCATTTTCTGAGCTGCCTGGGCGGCAGCGAACCGTGACGAACTGGAGCGCCGCCTGGCCCTGGTTTTCTGAGCTGCCTGGGCGGCAGCGAACGGCGGCAATCGCTCCCGGTTGGGACAAGCAAATTTCTGAGCTGCCTGGGCGGCAGCGAACATCAGGGGATAGGTGTAAGCATATTCTTTAACTTTCTGAGCTGCCTGGGCGGCAGCGAACAAAACCCTATTGCGTCGGTGACACTTCCAGGCTTTCTGAGCTGCCTGGGCGGCAGCGAACTCCCGCGCAGAACATCGGCAGCTTTTCGTCACTTTCTGAGCTGCCTGGGCGGCAGCGAACAACCAGTGGCCGATCATCAGCAGCATCGCGGTTTTCTGAGCTGCCTGGGCGGCAGCGAACTCGTCGTTAACGTCTTCCGCCGACTTCATGTTTTTCTGAGCTGCCTGGGCGGCAGCGAACCACCTCCAAGAAGAGCTGACAGAGATCTTCGATTTCTGAGCTGCCTGGGCGGCAGCGAACAGATAGCGCAATATCTGCGCGACTACCACAACTTTCTGAGCTGCCTGGGCGGCAGCGAACGACACCAGTTTGTTGATGGCGTCCTGGTGCTTTTTCTGAGCTGCCTGGGCGGCAGCGAACGCGGCCACGGCCTCGGCATCGGTGTAGCGGCTTTTCTGAGCTGCCTGGGCGGCAGCGAACTAACATCTACATGCGCGTGGGCGGCGCCCGCTTTTCTGAGCTGCCTGGGCGGCAGCGAACGCCGGCCATTCGCACAGAGACCCCGGCGCCGTTTTCTGAGCTGCCTGGGCGGCAGCGAACGACTCGTAAGTGCTGCCACCGGCAAGCGCCAGTTTCTGAGCTGCCTGGGCGGCAGCGAACGCCAGCGGCAGCGGCTTCCAGCGCATCGAGCATTTCTGAGCTGCCTGGGCGGCAGCGAACGATAATCTAGTTGCCAGCCTGGCGAGATCCGATTTCTGAGCTGCCTGGGCGGCAGCGAACGCCCTGGAGGGCAGCAATACGCTGGACTCTACTTTCTGAGCTGCCTGGGCGGCAGCGAACTTGCGAGCGACGAAGCGGCACTGCGTCTCGATTTTCTGAGCTGCCTGGGCGGCAGCGAACCGCTCGATGGGTGCCTTCACGCGGTCGTGGTATTTCTGAGCTGCCTGGGCGGCAGCGAACACCTATCTGGCAGTCCTCGGCACGCTCTCTGTTTTCTGAGCTGCCTGGGCGGCAGCGAACATGCTCTTTGAAAGAATGCCGACCTTCCCCATTTTCTGAGCTGCCTGGGCGGCAGCGAACTCTCTGAATGAGTGGGGGCGTGGTTTCCGGCATTTCTGAGCTGCCTGGGCGGCAGCGAACCTGATGCCCGCGATGCAGTGGGCGTGGGACATTTTCTGAGCTGCCTGGGCGGCAGCGAACTGGCTGTTGATCCTGTTCCTGGTCCAGCTCCTTTTCTGAGCTGCCTGGGCGGCAGCGAACAACCGAACGTCCTCGTTATTGTCCTGCGGTGATTTCTGAGCTGCCTGGGCGGCAGCGAACCGCCGTCTAGCGACCGGGCTGCTGCGCTGTCATTTCTGAGCTGCCTGGGCGGCAGCGAACCGCCGTCTAGCGACCGGGCTGCTGCGCTGTCATTTCTGAGCTGCCTGGGCGGCAGCGAACGCGATCCCATGCGGGCTCTTTCTTCGCTTCTATTTCTGAGCTGCCTGGGCGGCAGCGAACTCATCCAGGCCGAAACCGAGGCCGAGTTTATCTTTCTGAGCTGCCTGGGCGGCAGCGAACCAGCAGCACTCGCCCAGAGGCATAGCCAAGCCTTTCTGAGCTGCCTGGGCGGCAGCGAACGTGGTCAGCTCGGTGCGGATGCCCTCGATCATTTTCTGAGCTGCCTGGGCGGCAGCGAACCTCGACGTAGACGCTGACCATGATGACGCTCTTTTCTGAGCTGCCTGGGCGGCAGCGAACAGGGCGGCCAGGTGGTAGCCGTGGACTTCGACTTTCTGAGCTGCCTGGGCGGCAGCGAACGTTGGGCAAATCCGAGGCGGCCGAACTTGTCATTTCTGAGCTGCCTGGGCGGCAGCGAACTTGAGCGCCTCGCGGTCCCCGCTCTGAGCCTTTTTCTGAGCTGCCTGGGCGGCAGCGAACCCTTTACTCCGGGCATCGGTGCCGCACGGTATTTTCTGAGCTGCCTGGGCGGCAGCGAACATGCTGCTGTTCCCGATCGCAGCGTTCGCCTTTTTCTGAGCTGCCTGGGCGGCAGCGAACTCGGCACCATCTCGGAGCTGGCCCGCATCGTCTTTCTGAGCTGCCTGGGCGGCAGCGAACGGCAGATCAGGGCGCTAAAGCCGAAGGAGCGCTTTCTGAGCTGCCTGGGCGGCAGCGAACCCGCAGGCGGTTACGGACACGCTCCGGGCTCTTTTCTGAGCTGCCTGGGCGGCAGCGAACTGGGCATCAAAGCAAGGCAGCTACGAATGGATTTTCTGAGCTGCCTGGGCGGCAGCGAACTAGCGCATCCTCCATCGACCACCCGGCCCGCATTTCTGAGCTGCCTGGGCGGCAGCGAACTGCTGGACGGGCAGCGAGCAGAGCTTGTCAATTTTCTGAGCTGCCTGGGCGGCAGCGAACGATGCGCTGGGTGATGCGGAGTACCGCCGCCTTTTCTGAGCTGCCTGGGCGGCAGCGAACAACGAGAAATGGGGGTTATGCTCGATTCGGTTTTTCTGAGCTGCCTGGGCGGCAGCGAACACCAATGCGCTGGCTGAGCCGGCCCAATGCCCTTTCTGAGCTGCCTGGGCGGCAGCGAACCCCATCTACTCGGCGGCGCCCTCGGGGATTCCTTTCTGAGCTGCCTGGGCGGCAGCGAACACCCCGGCGCCACACGCCTCAATCTTGCACATTTTCTGAGCTGCCTGGGCGGCAGCGAACGCGCCAAGCTCCGTGAAGCCCGCCATCATCATTTTCTGAGCTGCCTGGGCGGCAGCGAACAACGGAAACAGGAGCGCGCTAAATGATAGTAATTTCTGAGCTGCCTGGGCGGCAGCGAACACGCATCCGACGAGGTAATGGTCATCGTGGGCTTTCTGAGCTGCCTGGGCGGCAGCGAACCAGGCGCAACCGTTGGGGCGATAGAATCACATTTTCTGAGCTGCCTGGGCGGCAGCGAACGCCGGGAGGCTGGGCGCCGTCCGGCCGGTCAATTTCTGAGCTGCCTGGGCGGCAGCGAACACGCTATCGGCGTGACCATTCGCGGCGCCAAGTTTCTGAGCTGCCTGGGCGGCAGCGAACAGCCCCCTTGCCAAGCTGTGGCGTGAAGGTCATTTCTGAGCTGCCTGGGCGGCAGCGAACTGACCGTATTCGCCGCATGGAAGGATAGCAGTTTTCTGAGCTGCCTGGGCGGCAGCGAACTCACTGCCCAGATAGAGCTGCCCATCTTGTCGTTTCTGAGCTGCCTGGGCGGCAGCGAACAGCTGCGTGCTGTGCGGCGCGTGGGGCGTCCATTTCTGAGCTGCCTGGGCGGCAGCGAACTCGTTTTCTCCTGACGCTGGTGACTCTGGTTATTTCTGAGCTGCCTGGGCGGCAGCGAACGCTCAAAACCTAGAGCTTCCTAATGGAATTAATTTCTGAGCTGCCTGGGCGGCAGCGAACGCCGAAGGCCGGGCGGAGCGAAGCGGAGGGCATTTCTGAGCTGCCTGGGCGGCAGCGAACTAAGGGAGTTATAAAAATTTCTCCCTTTTAATTTTCTGAGCTGCCTGGGCGGCAGCGAACGTGTCGCGCCATGGCTGCCGTGGTAGGGGGTATTTCTGAGCTGCCTGGGCGGCAGCGAACTACAGCCGAACTGGATCAGCGCCCAGCGTAGCTTTCTGAGCTGCCTGGGCGGCAGCGAACGGCTCGTTGGCAGTGCCGGAGCCGGACAGGATTTTCTGAGCTGCCTGGGCGGCAGCGAACAATCGAGAGCGTTCTTCGACGCGGTGCCGCATTTTCTGAGCTGCCTGGGCGGCAGCGAACTACACAACGATGACGGATATTCAGTTGCCTATTTTCTGAGCTGCCTGGGCGGCAGCGAACGTGTGTGCCCCGGTGGGCTAACGGCGCCCTCGTTTCTGAGCTGCCTGGGCGGCAGCGAACATCCGCGCCGGCAAGATACCGGGGGTCAAGCTTTTCTGAGCTGCCTGGGCGGCAGCGAACTCGGAGGAAGTTATGCAGTACGGAGTGAAGCCTTTCTGAGCTGCCTGGGCGGCAGCGAACTGGCACAGCTTCATGGTGATATAGGCCGTGTTTTTCTGAGCTGCCTGGGCGGCAGCGAACAAGTGTGGCGAGATACGCATGGCATGCTCCATTTTCTGAGCTGCCTGGGCGGCAGCGAACTCTTCGATGCGATCGAGCTGGCTTCCTTTGACTTTCTGAGCTGCCTGGGCGGCAGCGAACAATCCCTTGAGGTCGAGATGATGCGGGCGCAGTTTCTGAGCTGCCTGGGCGGCAGCGAACCAGGAAAACCAGGCCATGCTAAACCGAGGGGTTTTCTGAGCTGCCTGGGCGGCAGCGAACACCGGAAACCCTGGCACGTTCTAGCGTTCAGTTTTCTGAGCTGCCTGGGCGGCAGCGAACGCCACCGAGGAGGAAGGCGGCGACCCCGAGAATTTCTGAGCTGCCTGGGCGGCAGCGAACACCAGGCCTTTGCCGTCCGGGTCAACCAGCATTTTCTGAGCTGCCTGGGCGGCAGCGAACGACTGCCGGCCAGACTGATCACCTCAGTCAAATTTCTGAGCTGCCTGGGCGGCAGCGAACACTCGCAACGCCCTACGCAACTATGCCGGACATTTCTGAGCTGCCTGGGCGGCAGCGAACCTCATCCAGGGCTTGCCGCACCTGCTCGGCTATTTCTGAGCTGCCTGGGCGGCAGCGAACGCAAAGACAGTGACGTATTGGTGGTACAGGGCTTTCTGAGCTGCCTGGGCGGCAGCGAACCAAGGCGAGGCTGAGTGAGATGGGGACCAAGATTTCTGAGCTGCCTGGGCGGCAGCGAACTCCAGGGCGATCTGATCGGTCACGCTCTTGCCTTTCTGAGCTGCCTGGGCGGCAGCGAACGCGATGATGGGAATGCGGCTCAAGGCCAGCATTTTCTGAGCTGCCTGGGCGGCAGCGAACATAAAGGCTTACCGGGTCGTCGTCGTTCATCATTTCTGAGCTGCCTGGGCGGCAGCGAACCGCCCAACGCGCCCCGCACGATTGCGCAGAAGTTTCTGAGCTGCCTGGGCGGCAGCGAACGCGGGAACCTGCCTGGTGCCCCTGGAGGGATTTTTCTGAGCTGCCTGGGCGGCAGCGAACGTGCTGCGCCATGTGCCCTCCTGGTCGTCGGTTTTCTGAGCTGCCTGGGCGGCAGCGAACGCGAGCCTTCTGCTTCTCAAGTGCCACGCGCATTTCTGAGCTGCCTGGGCGGCAGCGAACGTGCTCCAGCACCTGGTCGATGGGCATATCCGTTTCTGAGCTGCCTGGGCGGCAGCGAACTCACAGAAGAAGGAGCGCAATACCCTTTCCAGTTTCTGAGCTGCCTGGGCGGCAGCGAACGCCCCCATCAACACGGTATGGCCCGGCAGGTCTTTCTGAGCTGCCTGGGCGGCAGCGAACACGACAGCGCCGCATGTGGGGTCGATATGCTCTTTCTGAGCTGCCTGGGCGGCAGCGAACCAAGACAGCTTCGCTATCTTCCGGGGCCACCTTTTCTGAGCTGCCTGGGCGGCAGCGAACGCCCCGGCGGGAAACGCTCGTCACGCCATGCCTTTCTGAGCTGCCTGGGCGGCAGCGAACCTGGTGCGGCGCATCAAGCTACTCGGTGGCATTTTCTGAGCTGCCTGGGCGGCAGCGAACGCGGGCCAGAAGTACGACATTCGCCCCGACGTTTTCTGAGCTGCCTGGGCGGCAGCGAACATCAGAGAATGTTGCCCAGTTGGCGCCTACCTTTTCTGAGCTGCCTGGGCGGCAGCGAACGTGTTCCTGGCTACCAAGCCGGCCGGTACCAATTTCTGAGCTGCCTGGGCGGCAGCGAACGTCAACGGGGTCTGGTCGATAGTGGACCAGCATTTCTGAGCTGCCTGGGCGGCAGCGAACACGCTCCTCACCGAGCTGGATGACGGCGAGGATTTCTGAGCTGCCTGGGCGGCAGCGAACAGCGCCAAGCGGGCGCAAGAGCTGGAGGGCGATTTCTGAGCTGCCTGGGCGGCAGCGAACCTCATGGTCTACGCCCGTCTGCGGCTGCACGATTTCTGAGCTGCCTGGGCGGCAGCGAACGCCTCTTCCTGAGCGGCCTTCTGATCCTCGATTTTCTGAGCTGCCTGGGCGGCAGCGAACGAAGGGAACCGGAAGGGAGCCCGAAGGGAACCTTTCTGAGCTGCCTGGGCGGCAGCGAACTCTTGCGGAGCGCATCACGCACGTCGGCAACCTTTCTGAGCTGCCTGGGCGGCAGCGAACTACAGAAAAGTTAAATTAACTGATTGATTATTAAAGAGCAATACCTTAATAGGGCAACGCCTCCCTTTTTAGAGAGGCGTTGATAACCACTTGATTTTTATGGCTAAGAAGAAGAGCGATAAAAAAGGGTCAAAAGCAGGGCACCGTAGCTTCGCTACTGAGTCCGTAATGATTGAATTGACCGGCAACGGGCTCCGATTGTGGCTGCCCATGTTCGATGAAGAGCGCGAACCGCTGTCCGCTGGAGCGGCTACTTACCTGTATAAATGGCAAAATAATCTGCCGTGCAGCAGGCGCTTTCATAAGGCGCTGCGCCTCTTCGATCTCGATGCCATGCCGTTGGGCGTAACGCTTCGCCCGGCTGAGGCTTCCAGTATTGAACTGTCGACGCCGAACGATTCGGTGACACGCTTCAGCTGGTACTGCTTTAATGGCTTGCAGGTTTACATGGTCATGCATACCAGTAAGCCATGAGCTCGCCATCAACTCCTCAAGCCGTACTCCCTGGCTATGTAGCCGAAGCCGGTCACCCGGCGTGCGTGCACATACGCCGGTTTTGTGGTCGGGGAAGCTAACGCCTATGTCATTGGCTTGCAGATCATGCAGGGCGCGATGCAGCTTGCTGTAGAGTGCCCCCATCAGCAACGCAGGTGGAAATTCAGGATCAGGACGTAAGCGAATATCGAGATAGTGGTCCATGGCTTACCCCGCATCACCGAAAACGCCACCGCGAATCAGTGTGGCCATAACAAAGTGTTGCTGCTCTACCTCGGGCACTTTGTCCTTGAGCAGCCAGTTATCGAGCAGGTTATAGAAGTCCATCTTCTGTTTCGGCTGGCGATAAGCCTTACCCTCTGTGGTCACTGACCCATAGGGCTCGACCGCAATCGGGCCGAGGTCACCGTCTGCTTCCTGCGGATACCAGGTATCGATAGTACGAATGGCATTACCCAGTTTCTGGGAGTGCATACCGGCAATACCTTCCACCTGATAGAGTGTCTTACTCTTGTCACCACGGCCACGATCCAGGACCAGCTCCTGCGAGGGAAAAACCTCCTGTCCAGCGCCCACCCGAGCATACGCTATCACTTCAAGCAGCACATAGCGCTCACCACTCAAGCCGTTATTAATGTGCCCGGCCAGAGCCTCCAAATCAGCCCTAGTGGCATCGCTGCTGGGCGTAAAATTGCGCAGTGAAAGTTCAATCGAATTGAAGGTCCACTCACTAACAGCACTACCTTGCTCAAGCAATCGGATACGAACCTCAACGACTTCAGCACCCATGCGGTTGCGCCACAAAAAGCGAGCGTTGGCCAAATTATGCGCGTAACGCTTTGCCAACTCGGAAAAGCCATAGGAAGCGATGTAGCCTTCCACCGTAGCGTTGAGCTTGTCCTGATAGTCGGCATTATTGCAGGCCGAAGGCTTACCGGCACCGCCCAGTACCCGCAAGGTAAATCGTGTCATAAGTGTGTCAGCATCGTGTGGTAGCGTAGCCACGTCCACAGTCTGCAGGTTAGGGTTTTCAATGGCGGCATCCAGCTTGGTCGGATCCTGATCCTTGGCTTTCAGTCGATTGGAGATCGTGCCGCGCACCGACTTTTCGCGAATGGCAATGGGCTGCCAAGTGTCGGCGCTATCGCGTTGCTCCCACCGACCTGCATACATCAGCGCATCGGATGGGTCGAGCTTACGCTCGAAGGCGAGAACAGAAGCAGTCTTGAGGGTATCGTTCTTAGCCATGATGACAGGGCTCCTTGCGTTAGGCGCGCTCAGTGCGCTTGATAGTCGTTATTCAGGCGATACAGGTCACGATCTAGATTGTTATCCACGTACCAGAGCAGATCGCGGGGCGACTCGAGATGGTGCGGGCTACGCCACTGCCCAACGGAATACAGACTTTCGACGAAACAAAAGGGGGTGCTATCATCTCGTGCATTGGCTACCTCGCCCGGCTTGAACACCTTGGTCAGTGCGCCGTAACCTATAGGTAACGGCACCAGCCAACCTGGTTTTTTTCGCACCCGCCACTCCACTTCGATCGTCTCTTTACCGTTATCATCCTCGGTGGTGGTCTGAAGGCACTCCCAGTTCAGGCGTGATAGGTCTAGCCAGCTTTCCAGTAACGTGGTGTCCGGCTGAATTTGCTGTCGCTCCTGATGATGTTCCTTCAGCAGGTCGTCACGCAGCACCAAGGCAAAACCCGGCAGCCAGCGGCGCTTGAGCTGACGAAACGTCTCTTGCTTATCGCCCAGGTCATCGCCCAGCACCTTTAGCTCCGGTCGGTAATTACGCCGCCCGGGCAGTGGTGGAATGACGCTGCCGCCGGCGACGCGCATGCTGGCAGCAGTGTCCATTACGGCTTGGGCGACATCGGCGTCGTGAATACTCTTGCCGTCCACACCCAGCACCAGAGTCACTTCAAGATGCATGCGACCTTCCTCAACGATGGCGGCAGTTTTGCCATCCTTGCCAACCGGATTGCGGGTCAAGTGGAAAGTGTTCACATAGCCTGACTGAACCTGAGTTTCATAGTCATGACAAATCACTCCAATGGCGTTGAAATACAACTCCAGGGAGTCGGGTAGCCGACGCTCCAATGCGTGCATAAAGCCGATAAAGGCGCTCATAGCCGGGAAGCCCCAAGTCAGCGGACTGGAAATGGCATTGGCGTTCTGGATACGTAGATGCGGCAGTACCAGCAAGGCCTTGGAATCGGCATTACACATAAAACAGTTCCTCCTGCAGAGTAACCAGCTGACGCCGCAGGCGCGCCTGCCACTCGGAATGTTCGTTATCGCCTACGCCCAGCGGTTTCAACCAGGCATTGAGCCAGCGGGCGAAGGCAGCACGAATTTCCTCGGGCCATTCACCCTGCTCGCGCTGCTGGGCAAACTCAGCGTCTTCTTCGCTGCGCCAAGGGTCGAGCCATAGTTGCTGCTCCACCGGCAATCGACATGCTGAATCGGCCGACCAGCCCGGCTCCAGTACCTGAAACTCGCTGGCGAATAACACGAGCTCATCAATCAACGCAGCAACATAACCATCCACCTTATCGCGGGTATGGCGGCTCTCAGGCGGTTCGGTCTTGAGAAAGCGCACCAGCCCTTGAGCCAACCAGCGCACTTCTCGCCGGCGACCAAAGCGTTTGAAAACGGTGTCAGTGTTCAGCGGCGGTTTGACGCCCTGGCTTTTCCACTTCGGAGGTAGAGAAGCCAACAGATAGTTGTTGCCGCCCCGCTCACTGTTGAGCTGGGAAATATTCTGAGGCTTGGTGCCCCCCAGTTTTTGCACGGCCAGATTGGGGTAGTCGCTGTACCCCTTCTCGGACGGCTCGTTATTACGCCGAGCCTGGCGAGCTTCTTTGGCGGCTTCGCCGAAACGATCGGCATTGATACGCCTGAACACCAGATGTGCAAGCGAGGTGGCGTACAATGGTGCCAACAGATGGAAATCTGCATCATCGGTGGGATCGCCATCGACCAGCCAGTACAGCTGTTTGGCCCGCGCATGCGAGGCTTCACTTCCTTTGGGCTGGATAATGCTCGCGAAGGCTTCGGCCCACTCTTTTGCCTGTTCGGGGTTGTCACTCAGCGCAGCGCTAAATGCAGCATCGCCTTCAAGCGCCAGCTCCAGCAGAGACCGGCCTGCATGCTGCAGCTGGAGAAACTTATACACATCCAGCGCGGCAGCGTTGCCTACCACGTCACCACTGAAGTCGTCGGGCAACACATGGCTACCGACTAGAGAAACTTCAGACAACGAAGTAGGCTCCACATAAAGACTGGAGCCCTTAGCATCCGGGTGTGTGGCCTTCAGCGCATGGGTGACGACCTGCAGCTGACTAACCCGGCGAGCAGCATCACCAACCCAGTTTTCAAACGCAAACTGCTCAGCAATCGCTTCGCGCTTAGGATCTTCGGCCGTCAGCTTTTCCAGTCTTCCGACCAACCGTTCGTCGATAAACATTTGGATTATCTGCTGAATTTCTTCCCTACGCTGTGCTTCATACATTTATTCACCATTATAGTTTTATGTTTAGGGTAAAAGGGATATTATCGCGATTAAGAAGCAAGATAGCTAACCTATAGCCCTGCCGCAATGGCAGCTCAGAAAATTATCGTTTCCTGTTTGGGGAACAGTGCGCTGCCGCACAGGCAGGGAGCCGGCCCCCAGGGGCCGGCAGTTTCATAGTCTCGAGAACCCGAGCGCTGGGTGAAATAACCACTGCCCGTCGTCCTTCAACGCACGCAGCGTCAACCGGCCAAATTTCCAAGCACAGTATTCCAGCTCCATATCCTGGGCTTCGGCTAGTTCGGCCAGCGTCGCGAGGTAATCCGCTGGCCCCCAAGGCTGAATGCGCGGGCCATATTGCAGCTCGATACGCTGAAGACTGGCCTCGCAAGGCACCAGCAGCTCCGGGTCTCGGGGGCGCTCCTTATGGACACGATGCAGGCACGTCCGCTCACAGCTCTCATCGAGCAGCAGGACTAGATCCTCTTCCTGACCTGTACTCTCCCGGAAAGGTCGCCATTGGCTCATCACGCCGGTCAGTGGTAATCGGGGCATGGCAAACCAGCTATAGGCACCCAGCTTGGGCGCAGGCGCAGGTTCATCTCTGGCGGCCAGGTATTGTTGGCGCTTGCGCTTGGAAAGCAACGCTACCTCTTCATCGCTCAGCTCTGGTGTTTCCGGAGTATCAGCCACCTCAGGCACGATCATTGTCTCTTTCAGGCGCTCATGCTCCAGATCGACCAGGTTATGGCGCGGCGCCAGCGAATTGCGGGGCAGGATACGCGGTCGGGCATCGATCACATCCCACTGCTCTGTCGTTAGCACATCCGTTAACGCATGACTGTGAAGCCGGTGTCCCTCGGTCTCGAAGCCTGGGCGGGTAAATACCGGCCGGCGCCCATCGGAATGCTCAAGGGCTTTCAGGTTATGGTTGAGCAGCAGGATATTGGGCGTTTCCCAAAGATCTGGGCGGTGGCGTCGTACCCGGCCGGCCAGCTGAATCAGCGAGCGCATCGACGACGGCTCGACAATGGCCCAGTCATAGTCGTGATCGCGCCCTACTTCAGTGACCGGCGAGCCCAGTACGATAAATAGCTGCTCTTTCGCGTCAGACGCTTCCAGGCGTCGCCGGATATCAGGCAGAGCGAACACGGCTTCGGGAGTCTTTCGCTGCAGGGTCTGATCCAACTGGCACTCGATGGCCGAGCGCATCAACAGCGGATACTGGGAGTGATACACGCACAAATGAATCTGCACATTCTCCGGCGCGCCCAGCCGATAAAGAGCCTGCGCAACCGCCACCAGGGGGTCGATATTGGCCATGCGTATCAGACCGAAGGAAACCCGCTTACCTCCTTCCAGCGCAGTGCCATTCTGGCGATGCAGTTCCAGAGCATGGTCGCGCAGATGCTCTGCCAGTTCCTTGCGAATAGCATCTGCCTGACGAGATTGCGGCTCCCAGTCTGCAATCCTGGCCCGACGACGCACCGCATCCTTGGCCAGACGCAAGTGGCGCTGCTGGACAAATCGGCGATGCACGGTTTCAAAACTGTCACGATCGCTGCAAGCCTCATCTAGCGCATTATTTTCATCGAACCAGGCGCAGCAAATCGCGGGCGCGCGCTGACTATCCTCACCGCGGTTGCGTTGGTAGACGGCGCGGCCGGCACGATAGGCGTCATATAATCCTGTCACCAACGCAGGCGGCAGGGTGGCGGAGGAGATCAGCACCCGCGATCCCAGCAGCCCCGCCCAGTTAACCAGTCGAGTTAGCGCCGGCAGGTCACTGATATCGAAGTCATCGACCTCATCGAGCACCAGATCTGAAGTCATCAGCCGCAGCATGGGCGCAATCTGCCCACCGCCTCGGGTGCTTTCGGTGGCAGGCATCAGATGATCCACAGTGCAGGTAAGGATAGGCGCAGCAAGCAGGCTCTTGACCGACGGATCGTGCGCAACGCGCCGGAGAATGGGGTGCTCGGAAAAGCTGCCCTCGAAGAGCACATGGGAGTCATCGGAGAGCAGGTCCTGAGCCGACGCCGAGCCGGCTTGCTCCGCCTGAGCTTCATAATGCTCAAACAGCGCACGGCTGGCGCTGCCGCCGACACGAATCGCCAGCTCATCTTCGCCCAGATGCATTTGATGGCGATAGTCACGACCGGTCTGCAGAGTCAGGGTGCGCAGCCCTAGAGCAATCGAGAAGCGCGCACCTTTCTCGGGTTCGGCCAGTGCATAGAGAATGCGTCCGTTGGCCAGCGTCTTGCCGCAGCCGGTGGAAGCCATGTTGATGCCGAAGAACCCCTGCTCGCGAGATGTGGTCCGCAGCCCTTCCGCCAGATCGAAGGCACAATCCTGCCAGCGAAAACGCTTGTTTTCACTGCGCTTGCGAAAGCCCTTGTGGCGCGCCAACCTCGGCAGCTGGTCGTTCAGGGTGGCAAGGTGTCGGGCATTTTCCTTGCTGAAGCGCGCCACGCCTAGCAGATGAGCATCAAGCCTCTGGCTGAGCTCACCAGTCTTGCGCAGAGTATTGGCATAGAGCGAATAACCCGCATCCCCTCGCACCCAGTCGCTGTGAGTTGGATCATGCAAGCTGGAGTAATAGTGGTCCCCCAACATCAGACACAGCCGAGCCAAGTGCATGACATAGCCGTTGTCCAACAGTGGCTCGGCGTAATATGGCAGGCGCTTGAGCAGACCTCTCGCCACCCGGGCCGCCTGCTGCTGCCATTTGGCTGTAACTACCGGCAACTCACCGGCCAGCCGCCAGTAAGGTGCCAGCGACTCGGGGGTGATTTCCAGGCAGGCCTCATTCCAAGAATGGGTCAATATATCTGGAAGATCGCTGACGGCTTCCGCAGTCAAGCCGGTTAGCTTTCCACCTAGCCTCTCAGGATTGTCACCGGGCTTCACTGGCAGCCGATGATGGCTGAGGAGCAGCCAGCCCACCGCCTGGGCAAGCGGCGGAAGCTGCTGAAAAGGCGTAGCGCTTATGGCGTCGAGCCCGTCGCGCTGCAGGCCTCGCGTCCAGCTAGTGACGAAGTCTCCCGGAGGCTCCATCAAGCGCCGGAGCCAGCCGGCATCGTCATCGCTGCCGACAAACGCCTGGAACAGCCGTAACGATAGCCATTCATGTCGATAGAGGTTACGACCTTCCAGTTTGCCGGCCAGCCGCTGCTGAAAGGCTTCGGAGGCTTTGCCCAGATCGTGAAGCAGGGCCGCCAGGCTGGCCAGCAGCTTGATATCCTCGCCGCTGTGCCAGTCATTCTCATCCTTGGCACGCAAGATATTGCGACGGGTAGTGTTGGTGGGCGTCGCCCCCTGCAGGTTAAAGCGACTGGCGTTGCCAACAATCCACATCAGTTCGCTGTGGTCGTGGCCGCGAATCCAGTGGCAGGCCACGGCAGTATTCCTGCGCGCAGTTTTTCTGAGCAGCTTGCGCAACGTGTCTAGCCCAGCCCGGGTGATCGGAGTCTGCCAGGTACGTTCGCCGCGACGCTCGGCGAACTGATCGAGAATCCGCCGAGTTTCCTTCAGGGCGTTCTTGTTGCACTGGGAGACGATCAGCACGTTCATGGCGCATCGCTCCCCAGCTCAAAGGCGATCTCCTTCAGGGTATCGATCATGAAATCGAGGGCTTCGGTGCGGGTCAGCTGCTCAATGCAGGCTTGGCGAAACGCCTGCTCTTCGTCGCCGCGCATGGCGGAGAGAAACGCCTGGGGCAGAATCACCGCGTCCTTGACCAGATCGGCCACGTCGAAGACCAGTCCTCCGCGACGCGTCTTGCCATGCAGCACTGCCAAGCCGTGGGGGATGCCCAACACCCAGGTGGCCGTAGCGCCCAGGCCATAGGCCAGATAGTTGCCGTGATCGAGAAAGCGATTGGCGGGATCGGTGCCGGTGGCACGCTTGGCGCGGCTGAAATCACCGTAGCCCACGGCCTGAGCGGCCAGCTTGAACAGTGTCTTGGTCAGCCGTGCTTCCAGGGTCAAGAGATCCACGGTGCTGGGCGCCTGGGTGATAGCTCGTTCGTGCTGTGCCAGCATGTCGGTCAAATGCTCCGGCGAGATCATAAAGCCGGCGTCTCTCAAGGGCCGGCTGTCGAGCCACTGTCGCTGGATGCGCATCAACCGCGCCTGTTGAAAACGCCGAGCGGCGGCCAGGCGCTTCTCGTCATCGAACCAAAAGCGTACCCAGTGCTGTAGGTACTCGGTGGGGCGATACTCGCTCTGGGGTGTAAGCCAAGCGACGTCGACATCAACTTCGTTGGCAGCAAACAGCGGCGTGCCACCACCGCCACAGAAACCGACCAGCACGCCAGCCTTGGCCAGCTCACGCATCGCCGCCTGGGTGATGGAAGTACCGGTACCCAGCAAAATTGACGTGGTATTGGCGATAGGGATATTCCAGTACTTCGACTGGCGCCCCTCATCGGTGACGTACTCCACCCGTCCACCGTTAACCAGCACTCGGCAGTGCTGAAGGTAGTACAGATTGGCGCGTTTGGAGTGCAGAATCGTTTTTAAATCGGAGGGGGAAATTTCATCCATGACAATTACCTGCTGGACTGGCGTGACTACTAGCTAAGCACCCCTGAGCCCACTTCTCTACCCTCTGGATATTCGACCAGCGTACTCTTCAACCCGGATGTGACTTCCGTCATGCTTATCATCTGTCCATGGATGGAGGGAGCCCTCCAATGCCCGATATCACGCATCTTCCCTGGGATATTCAGGCCCGTTATCGCTTAATCGAAATTCTGGCATTGTGGGAAGGTCGCGTGGTGGCCTCGCAAGTTGCTGAAGCTTTCGGTATCGGGCGCCAGCAGGCCCAGAAAGTGCTGCGCCACTATCGCGAGCTCATGCCGGAAAACCTGATCTATAACGAATCGCGCAAGGGCTTTCTGCCCACTAAACACTTTTCACCGGGCTTCACCTCAGGTCGGGTCGAAGAGTACCTGCACCTGATGGGATCCACTCAAGCACCCACATCGCCTTTCACCGGGCTGGGTATCGGGTCCGCTGCCACTGAAGCACTACCGCTGCCACGACGTGCCGTCTCTCCCCGCGTGGTGCGAGCTGTCGTCTGGGCCGCACGCGAGTCTCAGCGTCTGGAAGTCACCTATGCCTCGTTCAGCAACCCCGCGGGAGAGGAGCGAATTATCGTGCCACATACGTTGGTATTCGCTGCCGGCCGCTGGCATGTCCGAGCCTTCTGCGAGAAGCATCGCGACTATCGGGATTTCGTGCTGAGCCGCTTTCGCGACGCGCCGGAGCCTTGCGGCAACATGCTAGGGGAGCATGGCATCGCCGAAGACACGTCGTGGCATACCTGGGTAGACGTTCGCCTGATCCCCGATAGACGATTACCGCCTGCAGAGCGTGAACTGATCGCAATGGACTACGGCATGCAAGATGAGGCGCTCGTCCTCTCGTGCCGAGGCCCTTTAGTGCTGTATGCACTGCGTGAGCTGGGTGTGAACCCGCATCATGTGGAAACCGAACCTCGGGCCCAGCAAGTCGAAATTGCCAATCGACAAGCCCTGGCCGCATGGGAGTTAAGCTCAAGTCTGGTGTATGGGAGGAGGTAGGAAGGGTGGCGTATCCTGTTGATTGATCACGACCAAGATCT
>NZ_CANLFS010000015.1 GCF_947490095.1 uncultured Halomonas sp.
GGCCGGCGCCAACACGAAAATCGAGAGAAGTGGGTGCCGTTACTATGAGCGACACCCATAACCCGACAGACTGCTAGCCTCGCCAATCGCCGACCCGCCCACCTCCTCCCCGGGGGCGTAGGGGGTGGCGTATGGGTGGGGCGTAGTCGCGCTCTCGATGCGTGAGACAAGAGGAGGAGGTGGCGAGGACGCTTGGCCCCTAGCATGGGGCCTCCAACAACCACAAGAGAGAGATCCCGATGCGCTATCCCATCCTCGCCGGCTGGCTTCTCGCCGCCGGTCTGACGCCCCTCGCCGGCGCCTCGTTCCTGGGCGATCCGACCCGCCTGGGCGGCGAGCCGCCGGTGATCGTGCATCTCTTCGAGTGGCGCTGGGACGATATCGCCGCCGAGTGCGAGACCCATCTGGGGCCGACCGGCATCGACGCCGTGCAGGTCTCGCCGCCCAACGAGCACCTCGCTCTCGAGAGCGTCGAGGGTGCCTGGTGGGCCCGCTATCAGCCGGTGAGTTATGCCCTGACCTCACGCAGCGGCGACCGCGCCGCCTTCGCCGACATGGTAGAGCGCTGCGAGGCCGCGGGCGTCGGCATTCTGGTGGATGCGGTGATCAACCATATGGCCGGCATCGGCGAGGGGGTGGGTATCGCCGGCACGCCCTACACCCCCTTCCGTTATGGCGACCTCTACACCCGCGACGAGGACTTTAACCACTGCGGCCGGCATGGCGACGACCAGATCCGTGACTACCAGGACCGTTACGAGGTTCAGCACTGCCATCTGCTGGGCCTGGCCGACCTGGCCACCGGCACCGAGCCGGTGCGGGCGCGCATCGCCGACTACCTGCAGGGGTTGCTGGACCTGGGCGTGGCGGGCTTTCGCATCGATGCCGCCAAGCACATGCCGGCGGCGGACGTCGCGGCGATCCTCGAGCGTCTCGAGGGCGAGCCCTATGTGTTCCAGGAGGTGATCGACCCGGGCAGCGAGCCGATCAAGAAACAGGAGTATGCCCCGGCCGCCGATGTCACCGAGTTCAGCTATTCGCACGACCTGGCCCGGGCCATCGAGAGCGGCGACCTGGCCAGCCTCGAGACGCTGGGCCGGGGCGACGGCTGGCTGCCCGGCGAACGGGCCCTGGTGTTCGTCGACAACCACGACAAGCAGCGTGGCCATGTGGGGGGTGGCGTGCTGATGCACCGCGACGCCCTCTACCCGCTGGCCAACGTCTTCATGCTGGCCTGGCCCTACGGCACGCCCAAGCTGATGTCGAGCTACGCCTTCGCGGGCGGCGACCAGGGGCCGCCCGCGGTGGCCGGGGAGGCCTGGCGCACCCGGCCGGTGCATGGCACGGACGGCCTGGGCTGCCTGGCCGAGGGGGAGTATGCCGAGCAGGGTTGGGTCTGCGAGCATCGCTGGCCCGAAATCACCGCCATGGTCGGTTTCCGCAAGGCGGTGGGCGAGGCGCCACTGGTTCACTGGCAGCAGGAGGGCGGTGCACGTATCGCCTTCGGCCGCGGCGAGCGCGGTTTCGTGGCCCTGAATCGCGAGGCCTGGGCCTGGCAGGCCGAACTGGCCACTGGCCTGCCGGTAGGCACCTACTGCAACCTGCTGGACGACTGTGCCACCCGAGTGAGCGTCGACGGCGAGGGACGGGCCGACGTCGAGGTGCCGGCCGACGGCGCCCTGGCGATACGCGTCGATCGCCCGGCGCCCTAGCGGACGCCCATGATGCCAGACGAAACCGGCCGAGTCCTGACGACTCGGCCGGTCTCGTTGCGGGGCGGGTCAGGGACAGCTCTCGCCGATCATCAGCTCGGTGGCCACCAGGCTGTCGGCAGAAGGGGTGAGGCCGAGGATCATGCGTGCGGCGATGCGCCCCTTTTCGGTGCTGTCCTGGCGCACCGTGGTCAGGCGCGGCGCGCGATACTGCCCTTCGGCGATGCCGTCGAAGCCGGTGATGCGCAGGTCCTCGGGGATGCGCAGGCCGCGGCGCTCGGCGAGCGTCAGCGCGGTGAGGGCGATGCGATCGGACATGCAGAGCAGCAGGTCGGGGCGCTCGTCGTCTGGCGAGTCGAGGATCGCCTCGATCACCGGGGCGCACACCTCGAAGGTGTTCTCCTCGATGTTCCACATCGGCACCCCGGCCGGGTCGATCCCGTGCTCCGCCAGGGCGCGATGGAAGCCGATGAGGCGCGAGCGGGTGATGGTCTGCTCGGGGGGGAGTTGGGTATGCGCCTCGGTGACGCGCCCGTTGCAGGGCTGCTCGGTCAGTCGCAGGCTGATGATTGCCGGACGAAGCGGAGGGCTTTTCAGGGCGTGGTCGGCGATGGCGTAGCTGGCTGGTTCATTGTCGATGTGCACCGCCGGGTAGCCCTCGGGGCTGAAGTCGACTGCCACCAGCGGGCGCTGAGCGGGAACATCGGCCGAGACCATCAGGCTCGGTGGCATCAGGCCGTAGGCGATGAAGCCGTCGGCGATGCTCGACGAGCCGGGAACCTGGGCGGCGTTCTGGCGCCCCGACAGCAGCAGCAGGGTGTGGCCGTGGGCATCCAGCACCTCGGCGATGCCCGACAGCAGTTCGCTGGCCACGGCGTCGTTGAGGCTGTAGGTCAGGCTCTCGGCGAGCAGCACCGCGACGATCTGCGAGCGGCCGGTGCGCAGGCTGCGGGCCTTGGCGTCGGGGCCGCGATAGCCCAGGCGCCGAGCCTCCGCGAGTATCCGCTCGCGCAGGGCGTGCGAGAGCTGATCCGGGCGGTTGAAGGCGTTGGACACGCTGGCCGTGGACACCCCCAGGTGACGGGCCAGCTCCTTCAGGGTGATACGGCGTGACGAGGACACGGTAAGGCTCGCTGTCTGAATCGATTTAGTTAGGCGCCTAGCATAGCCGCCCATGGTGACGATGAACAGCCGCCGCCACGCGTGACGACGCCCGCTCGTGCCGCGTGCGCGAGCGGGCGTGGCAGGCGTGGCGGGGCCGCGTCAGGAGCCCTCCAGCCAGGCGGCGGTACCGGGGGAAAGACGCAGGGTGCGGCCCTGTCGCTGGGGGATCGGCATGCCCGGCAGGTCGAGGACGTGGCCGTGCTCGAAGCCGGCGGCCAGCCCGTCGAGGGAGATGTCGGCCGGGGTGTCGCCATGGCCGAGATGGGCCAGGCACAGCAGTCGCCGCTCGCCGAGCGTGCGGATCACGCCGAAGACGCCGTCGGGCAGCGCCTCGGGGGCGATCAGCCGCTGGTCGCCGCGGCGCAGCACGTCGCTGCCGGCGCGCTGCTTCAGCAGTCGGCGAACCCGGTTCAGCAGGCTGTCGGTGTCCTGCGCCTGGCGTGCGACGGCCAGCGGCCGATGGCGCGGGTCGACCGGCAGCCAGGTCGCGACGCCATCGGCAGAGAAGCCGCCGTTGGCGGTCTCGTCCCAGACCATCGGCGTGCGGCAGCCGTCGCGGCCCTTGACCTCCGGCCACAGGTTGATGCCGAACGGATCCTGCAGATCCTCGAAGGCCAGTTCGGCCTCGGGCAGACCCAGCTCCTCGCCCTGATAGAGACACAGGCTGCCGCGCAGTGAGCAGAGCACCGTCAGCGCCAGCAGGGCACGCGTCTGGCCCCAGCTGCTGGCGCTGCGCTCGACGTCGTGGTTGGAGAGTGCCCAGCACGGCCAGGTGTCGTCGCCGAGCTCACGGAAGCGGGCCAGCACCTCATGGAGCTCGCGTGCGTCGCCGGTACTGTCCAGCAGGTCGAAGGTGTAGGCCATGTGCAGTCGCGAGTCGCCGGCGGTGTAGGCGGCCATGGTCGGCAGCGGATCGTTGCCGCCGATCTCGCCCACGGTAGTCGAGCCGGGATATTCGTCGAGCAGGGCGCGAACGCGCTCGAGGTAGGCCAGGTTCTCCGGTTGCTCGATGTTGTGCTGCTGGAACTGATAGCTCTGGGGGTTGCCGGGCTGGACCCGCGCGAGGGGCATCGGCGGGTTGTCGGTCAGGGCGCGGTCGTGAAAGTAGTAGTTGACCACGTCGAAGCGGAAGCCGTCGACGCCGAGCTCCAGCCAGAAGCGCAGGTTGTCGAGCTGGGCCTGCTGTACCTCGGGATGATGGAAGTTGAGATCCGGCTGGCTGGGCAGGAAGTTGTGCAGGTAGTACTGCCGGCGCCGGGCGTCGAAGGTCCAGGCGCGACCGCTGAAGGCCGCCATCCAGTTGTTGGGTGGATTGCCGTCGGGCTCGGGGTCGGCCCAGACGTACCAGTCGGCCCTGGGATTGGTGCGGTCCTGGCGACTCTCCTGGAACCAGGCATGCCGGTCCGAGCTGTGCGACAGCACCTGGTCGATGATCACCCGCAGCCCGAGCGCGTGGGCGCGGTCGACCAGCGCGCGGAAGTCGTCGAGGGTGCCGAACATCGGGTCGACGTCGCGATAGTCGGCGACGTCGTAGCCGAAGTCGTCCATCGGCGAGGTGAAGAAGGGCGACAGCCAGATGGCGTCGACATCGAGACTCGCCACGTGCTCGAGCCGCGAGGTGATACCGGGCAGATCGCCGATGCCGTCGCCGTTGGCGTCCATGAAGCTGCGCGGATAGATCTGGTAGATCGTGGCGCCGCGCCACCAGTCGTGCCGGGCGTCCCGGCGTCGTTGGGAAAGCGTCATGTAAGGATTCCTTTCGCTGACAGGGAGTGGCCGCCCGGCCGGGGCGTCTTGGCCGGGCGGTAGTGCCGGGCCTACCAGCCGCGGCGGCCGAGACGCTCGAGCTCGCGGCCCAGCTGCTGGACCGCGCTGGCGCCGTCCAGCTCGCCGGAGAGCACCTGGTGGGTGCGGTTGAAGAAGGCGTTGGAGACCCGGGCGTAGGCATCGCCGGTGACGGTGGCCGGGCGCGGTACGCCGTTGGCGAGGGTCTCGTAGATATCGCTCATGGACGGGTTATGGGCCAGCACCTCCTCGTCCTGGTAGAGCGCCACGCGGGTGGGGTTCATGCCCTTCTCCAGGGCGTGGGCCTTCTGCTGTGCGGGCGAGGTGATGAAGGCGGCCAGATCGGCGGCCAGCTCGGGATGCTCGGAATAGCGCGACACGGCGAAGTTCCAGCCGCCCAGGGTCGCGGCGGGCGCGCCCTCCGGGCCGCGGGGCAGCGGGGCCATGCCGACCCTGCCGGCCACCTCGCTGCCCTCGCCATTGGCCAGCGACCAGACGTAGGGCCAGTTGCGCAGGAACAGTGCGTTGCCGGACTGGAAGATGCCGCGGGTCTCTTCCTCGGTGTGGTTCAGCGCGCCTTCCGGGGCGATGGTGCCGATCCAGGAGGCGGCCATGTCCAGCGCCGCGGCGGCGCGGGGATTGTCGATGGTGACGTCTCCCCGAGCGTCGACCAGGGTGCCGCCGCCGTAGCTGGCGACCCACTCGAGGGCGTTGCAGGTCAGTCCCTCGTAGGCGCGTCCCTGGAAGGTGTAGCCCCAGAAGTCGTCGTTGCCGGCTTCGCGCTCGGCGGCCTGGATGAATCGAGCCGTCTCGGTCAGCTGTTGCCAGGTCTGCGGCACTTCTCGGTCGTATTTCTCGAGCAGGTCCTTGCGGTAGTAGAGCAGTCCGGCGTCGGTGTACCAGGGCAGCGCGACCAGTCGACCATCGACGGTGTTGTTCTCGATCAGCGCCGGGAAGAAGCCGTCGGTGGCGTCCTCGGGCAGGTAATCCGAGAGATCGGCCAGATGGTTGCCCAGCATCCCCGGCCAGACGATATCCACCATCAGCACGTCGACGTCGCTGGATTCACTGCCCAGCAGCTGCTGATACAGCGACAGCTTCTCCGTGGTGGCGTTGGGCGTGGAGACGACCTTGACGCTGTTGCCGGTCGTCTCGGCCCAGAGCCGGGCCGCGGTCGGGCAGTAGTCGGCGGCATCGCCGGAACCGCAGGCGATGGCGGTCTCGGTGGCGAGCGCGGGCCCGGCGGCCAGCGCCGATCCGCCGAGCAGCAGGCCGGCGATCAGTGGACGGTGCGGGGTGAGCAGGCGAATCGATGTCTTCATGGGATCCTCGCCTTGTCGTTGTTGGGGCCATGCCGTCATGTCTTGCCGGGAGGGCGTGCCTCCCGGCATCGACGCTCAGGGAGCGGGTGTCCAGCGGGCGTCGTCCGGGCAGCGGGCGATGGCGATGCCGCAGGGGGGAAGCGTCAGTCGGCCATCCCGCCAGACGCCGTTGACCATCACCGGCGCGTCGTCGAGGGCGCAGGCGCTCCGGGGAGCGTCGAGTTCGCGGGGCGCGTCGGCGAAGTTGAGCGCCACCAGGAGGCGTTCGTCGTCGTGCCGACGCTCCAGGCGCATGACGCCGTCGCGTACCGGGTGATGAACGACCTCGCCCTCGACCAGGGCGGGATGGTGACGGCGGAAGGCGAGGAAGGCGCGATAGGCGTTGAGCAGTGAAGCCGGATCGTCTTCCTGGCGGTCCACGGCCAGGGCCAGGTGCTCGGTGGCGACCGGCAGCCAGGGGGCGGTCGTCGAGAAGCCGCCATGAGCGGCGTCGTGTCGCCAGGGATGCGGGGTGCGGCAGCCGTCGCGTCCCTTGTAGGCGGGCCAGAAGGCGATGCCGGCGGGGTCGACCAGGGAGTCGAAGTCCAGCGTCACTTCGCCCAATCCCAACTCCTCGCCCTGATACAGGCAGATACTGCCGCGCTGGGTGAGAAGGAAGGCCATGTAGAGGCGCAGGGCCGCCGCGTCTTGCTCGGCATTCCAGCGCGTGGCCAGCCGTGTCACGTCATGGTTGCCGAGTGCCCAGCAGGGCCAGCCGTCGTCGAGACGGGCTTCCATGGTGGCCAGGGTGTGATGCAGGTAGTCGGGGTCGTGCCGTTCGCCCAGCAGGTCGAAGGAATAGCACATGTGCAGCCGCTTGCCGCCCCGGGTGTAGTCGGCCATCACCGTCAGCGAATCGTCGTCGCCGACCTCGCCCACCGAAGTGGTGCCGGGGTATTCGTCCAGCAGGGCGCGCAGGCGCTCGAGAAAGGCCAGGTTCTCGGGCTGGGTCTTGTCGTGCAGATGGTGCTGGAAGGCATAGGGATTGTCCGGGCGGACACCCATGAAGCCTTCCTCGAGCGCCTCCCGTGGCGGGTTGTCGCGCAGCTCCCCGTGGGTGCAGAAATTGATGGCGTCGAGACGGAAGCCGTCCACGCCTCGATCCAGCCAGAAACGCACTTCGCCGAGGACGGCCTCGACGACCTCGGGATGGCGAAAGTTGAGATCGGGCTGCTCGGCCAGGAAATTGTGCAGGTAGTACTGGCGGCGCCGGGTATCCCATTGCCAGGCCGCACCGCCGAAGATCGATTGCCAGTTGGTGGGCGGCGTGCCATCGGGGCGCGGGTCGGCCCAGACATACCAGTCGGCGCGTGGATTGTCGTGATTCTGACGGCTCTCGACGAACCAGGGATGCTGGTCGGAAGTGTGCGACAGCACCTGGTCGATGATGACCTTGAGCCCCCTGGCATGGGCGGCCTCCACCAGGCGGTCGAAGTCCTCGAGAGTGCCGAACAGCGGGTCGACGTCCCGATAGTCGCTGATGTCGTAGCCGAAGTCCTTCATCGGCGAGGTGAAGAAGGGCGATAGCCAGATGGCGTCGACGTGCAGCGAGGCGATGTAGTCCATCCGCTCGGTCACGCCGCGCAGGTCTCCCACGCCATTGTCGCCGGTGTCCTGAAAGCTGCGTGGGTAGACCTGGTAGATCACCGCGCCACGCCACCACTCCGGTCCATGCTTGTCGATTCGCGTCGTCCGGGTCATGCCCGAGTCCTCCTGTTCGATGACGCGAAGCCCGGATCGGGTACGACGGGCTCCGCCTGACAAGAAGCATGGTGACGGTCAGGGACGCGCTCGACCTCCTCCCCGTCAGGCGTAGCTCGGGGGAGGAGGCGGGGTGGAGGCGATGGCGGGAGCCGGTGCCTCGCCCTGGATGCGTTCGAGCAACTGGCCCGCCAGGGCGATGGCTTCGTCGCGGTGACGAATGTTCTGCTTCTGATACAGGCTGCGAATGTGGGTCTTGATGGTCGTGGGGGCCACGCTCAGGCGTTCGGCGATCCGCTCGTTGGAGAGTCCGGCGTGGATGAGGCCGAGAATCTGCCACTCGCGACGCGTCAGCGGCGATGTGCGGATCAACTCGGGCACATCGGGGCGCGCGACCAGACCATCGATCACGTCATCGTCGAACATCAGACGGACCGCGCGTCCGTAGTCGTGACGCCGCCGAACCAGGTCGAGCAGGCGTTCGGCACGCTGGCGCGTCAGGTCGTTCAGGGCGTCATTTTCCAGCAGGAGATCGAGCATGGGCGACAGATCATCCTCAAGGCGCAGGAAGCTGCCGACCAGGGCGGTGCGCGAGGCCAGCTCGAGTGCCTGAGCGAGGTGCGAAAGGGCGGCCTGTCGATTGCTGGCCAGCCACTCGAGCCGGGCCAGGCAAAGCCGATTGCGATTGGCGTCGGTCACCAGCCCCAGGCGTTGCGTCTGCGTTTCCAGGGCCTCGAGCAGCTCGCGCGCCGGCTCGAAGCGTCCCAGATGCATGAGGGCTCGTGCGTGATTGCGCGCATTGCACTGGGTGAAGTGGTTGGTGGCGCCGGCCGGATTCGCCGCCGGGGCTTCCTGACGCCAGCGTTCGATGGCCTCCAGGTCGCGCTGGCCCGCCCACCAGGCGAGCAGGGTGGCGTGGGCATTGGCCCGCCAGTCGATATGGTAGTCGCCTTCGGCCAGGACCTTGCGGATACGGCGGATATGGTCGCCGCACTGGGTATGGTCGCCTTTCGCCAGGGCTGTCTTGGCCAGGCTGACATGGCACTGCAGGGTCCAGTGTTCGCCCTGGCTGTCGAGTACGGCGATACCGTCGAGCGCGGCCTGTTCGGCCTCGTCGAGCCGGTGCCACTCCCACAGCAGCTGGCTGCGGATGCGATGCACGAATTCGACGATGGGCAGGTGCTGCAGCCGATGGTGCTCGATATGCGCCACGGCACGCTGCTGGATGTCGTGGGCGGCCTGCAGCCGGCCCATGGCGACCAGGGTTTCCGATTCATGGCAGTGGGCCCAGAGCAGGCGCTGATCGTCGCCGCGTCGTCGAGCCTCGGCCGCGACATCGCGAACGCGACGCAGCGACTCCTCCAGGTATCCCTGCACGAAACGCGATTCGCAGAGAATGGCGGCGGCGGCCAAGGGGGTGCCGGGCAGGTAGGTGGCGGGGAGGTTCAGGGCGCGTTCGGCCAGCGGTGCGGCGTGCTGGGCCTCGCCACGGTTGATGGCGAGCTGGGCGCGCAGGGTGGCGAACTCGGCGGTCAGTTCCTGCCATTCGTCCTGGTCGTGTCGCGCCTCGATCCAGCCGATGACGCGCTCGGTGTGAGAGAACTGGTACTGGGCGTGGGTGACCCAGCCCCACAACAACGTCAGGCGGGGAGACGCCGACAGGCGAGCGTCGCCCAGGGCGTCCAGGGCGCGTGCCAGAGGAGCGCACTGTCCGCGATCGAGCAGTCCCGGCCCCTCGGCTTCGACCAGGGCGGCCAGTGTCTCGGGGTCATGCGCCGCGGTCATCTGCGTCACCGCCAGGGCCGGATCGCCCATGGCCAGCCAGGCATGGCTGGCGCGGCGGTGCAGGTCGCGTTGGTCTTCCAGGCTGAGCTCGCCGCGACAGTAGCGCAGGTACCGGGCGAACAAGGGATGGAAGCGGCACCAGGTCGAATGGGGATCGTCGCGTTCGATGAAGATTCCGGCCTGCTCCAGCGCCTCGAGACGGCGTCCGGCCTGCTTGCCTTCGAGCAGCCGGGCGACCAGGTGAGGGGAGAAGCGCTCGAGCACGCCGAGCTGGTGCACCAGCAGGCGGTCCGATTCCTCCAGGGCCTCGTGCATCAGGTCGTCGAACCAGGCCACGAAATCGGGATGAGCACCGTCCAGGCGTTCCAGCAGGGCATCGAAACTGGCGGTGGTGGTGGTGCGTTCGAACAACCAGTTGATGGCCATGGCCCAGCCGCCGGTGAGCCGCAGGGCACGCTCCAGGCTGACCCGGGTGGGCGGAAAGCTCAGTTGCTGATCGCTCAGCGTGCGACTGTCATCGAGGGTGAAGGCCAGTTGCGTCGGGCCGACTTCCTCGAGTTCGCCGCGCAGGCGCAGGGCGGCGAGCCCGAGATCCGGGCGTGAGCGGGAGATCACGGTCAGGGTCAACCAGCGCGGCTGATGGCGCAGCCAGTAGCGCAGGTCCTCCAGCAACTCCGGCGATCGCAGGTGCTCGAACTCGTCGATGACCAGGCGACAGGGGGGCGCCCGGTCGGGCAGTACCGTCAGCCAGCCGTCGATGCGTGAGGCCAGCGGCTGAGTCTCGTCGTCCTCGAGCAGGGAAAGGCCGAGATGCTGGCGACAGAGCGTCCCCAGCGCGGCAGCGAAGTAGCGCGCGAAGCGCAGCGGATCGTCGTCCTGGGCCTCCAGGCGCAGCCAGGCGGCGGGTTGCTCCAGGGCCGGCAGCCGTTCGGCCATCAGGGTGCTCTTGCCGTAGCCGGAGGGGGCCTGGACCACCATCAAGCGCGTATGCTCGCTGAGCGCGAAATGGTCGTTGAGCCGCTCGCGGGCCACAGTGGTCGGGGGCAGAGCGGGAGCCATCAGCTTGTCATGGATCAACGGCATGCGGCACCTGGGTATCTTAATCGTTACAGATGCTTCCAGTATGGCGCGAATTATCGGTTCGTGGGGCGATTTGCGACCAAGGTGGTAGACGCCTGGCCCGGGCACTGTCATGGCGAGCCGCCCGACATGGTCCTTCTACGCCCCTGGGCTACGCCACCCTCGCGGGCCTGCGGGATGAGCACGTCGTGGCGAGGATGGTGGAGTCTTGGGGCGACGCGGTACCGGTCCATGGCGCGAACGGTGCCTGCGAGACCATAACAAGAGGATCCATGCCATGACACGACGCTACGCACTGCCGGCCTGCCTGGCGGCGATCGCCCTGGGGGGATCGCCGGCACTGGCCTTCGAGGACGACTCCCTGACGATCTGGATGGGGGACAACAAGGGGCCGGAAGGCATCCGCGAGGTGGCCGAGCGCTTCACGCAGGAGACGGGCATCGACGTCGAGATCGTCAATCCCGATAACCTCACCGATCGCTTCCAGCAGGCCGCCGGCAGCGGCAAGGGGCCGGATATCGTCATCTGGGCTCATGATCGCATGGGCGAATGGGCCCAGAGCGGGTTGATCAAGACGATGTCGCCGTCGACGGAGTATCGCGAGCGCTATTTCGATTTCACCTGGGACGCGATGGTCTGGAATGGCGAAACCTACGGTTATCCCATTTCAGTGGAGTCGCTGGGCCTGATCTACAACAAGGATATCGTCCAGACACCGCCGGAAAGTTTCGAGGCCCTGGCCGAGCTCGACGCCGAACTGAGCGAGGAGGGCAAGAAGGCGATCCTGTTCGACTACGGCGAACCCTATTACGGCTGGCCCCTGCTGGCCGCCAATGGTGGTTATCCCTACAAGCGGACCGCCGAGGGATATGACGTCGGCGACATCGGCGTCAACAATGCCGGGGCCGTGGAGGGCGCGCAACGCCTGCGCGAGCTGATCGACTCCGGCGTGCTGCCCGAGGGAACCGACTACAACGTCATGGCCTCGCGCTTCAATCGTGGCGAGGTGGCGACCATGATCAGCGGCCCCTGGGCCTGGAGCAACCTGGAAAAGAGCGGCATCGACTTCGGCGTGGCGCCGCTGCCCAAGGTAGGGGAGAAAAGGGCGAAGCCGCTGTTCGGGGTGACCGCGGCCATGATCAATGCCGCTTCGCCCAACGATTTCCTGGCCACCGAATTCCTCGAGGGCTACCTGCTCGATGAAGAAGGGCTGCGGACCTTCAACAGTGACGGTTCGCTGGGCGCGGTGGCGCATCGGGCCTATCAGGCGGAACTGGGCGAGAACCCCAATATCGCGGCCACCCTGGCCAACGCCGAGATCGGCGACCCCATGCCCAACATTCCCGAGATGGGGGCCTTCTGGTCGGCCATGGAGCCGGCGCTGCAGAACATCGGCAGTGGCCGCCAGGCGCCACAGGCCGCACTCGATGCTGCCGCCGAGCGCATGCGTACCTCGATTCAGTGATCCTTCCCAACATTCGTCCGCGTCCTGGCTCCGGTCCGGTCGCGGGCGGCAGGTGACCGGCCATGTTCACGACCAATGCTTCACGCGGCCTGCCGCGCCATCGTTCCCGCTCCCTTGCCGAGCGCTATCGCCGTTGGATTTCCCGCGCCCTGGTGGCGGCGCTGGTGGTGTCCTTGCTGTGGCTGGTGGTGGCGTTCCACCTGCGGGGGCAGTGGATGTTCGCGTTGCTGTTCCTGGTGCTGGGGGCTTCCCTGGCGGTAGTGTTCGGCAAGCGCGAGCTGATGAGTCATCGCTACGTCTTCCCGGCACTGGCCGGCATGGGCGTCTTCGTGATCTTTCCACTGCTGTATACCGTCGGCATCAGCTTCAGCAACTACAGTTCGAGCAACCTGCTCAGTGAGGAGCGGGTGCGTGCCCAGTTTCTCGAGCGTACCTATCAGGCCGAGGGCAGCGCCTTCGATTTCCGGCTTTACCGCGAAGGCGAGCGTGTCCGGCTCTATCTCGAGGCCCAGGGGGAAGAGACGAGTATCGGTGCGTCGCGCCTGATATCCGAGCCCCTGGTCGACAGCGAGTCGGGAGGCTCCCTGGCGGTGCATCCCGCCCAGTCGCCACCGGCTGGAGAGGTCCTGGGCATGCGCGAGGTGATCGCCGAGCGCGAGCGCCTCCAGCGACTGGTACTGACCACTCCCGAGGGCGTCGAGCTGCGCATGGCCGGCTTGCGGCACTTCGCGCCGATTCTGCCGCGCTACACGGAAAACCCCGATGGCAGCCTCACCGATCTACGTGACGGGACTCGACTGACGCCGGATCGCGAGCATGGTTTCTTCGTCGACGGCGAGGGCGAACGCCTGACACCGGGCTGGCCGGTGGCGGTGGGGCTGGACAATTACGCACGCGTGCTGCTGGATCCCGACGTGCGGGGCCCCTTCCTGGCCATCTTCGTCTGGACCTTCGTCTTCGCCGGTCTCACGGTGCTCTTCACCCTGGCGGTGGGCTTCGTGCTGGCCTCGTTGCTGCAGTGGGAGCAACTGCGGGGCAAGGCCGTGTATCGCACGCTGCTGATCCTGCCCTATGCCGTGCCGGCCTTCATCTCGATCCTGATCTTCAAGGGCATGTTCAACCAGTCCTACGGTGAGATAAACCTGATCCTCGAAGGGTTGTTCGGCATCCGTCCTAACTGGTTCACCGATCCGGCCATGGCCAGGACCATGCTGCTGATCGTCAATACCTGGCTGGGGTATCCCTACATGCTGCTGTTGTGCATGGGGCTCTTGCAGTCGGTGCCGCGTGATCTGTATGAAGCCTCGGCGGTGGATGGCGGGGGGCCCCTGACCAACATGTTCCGGATCACCCTGCCGCTGATCATCAAGCCGCTGACACCGCTGCTGATCGCTGCCTTCGCCTTCAACTTCAACAATTTCGTGCTGATCACCCTGCTCACCGGCGGCAGCCCGGACATTCTCGGGGCGAGTACGCCGGCAGGCACCACCGATCTGCTGGTCAGCTACACCTATCGCATCGCCTTCCAGGATGCCGGGCAGGACTTCGGGCTGGCAGCGGCCATCGCCACCCTGATCTTCCTGCTGGTGATGGGATTGTCGTTGCTCAACCTGCGGCTCTCCCGGGTCGAGGTGTAGGTCCGGATTCCAGGAGGATTCTTCCATGGCCATGGTTCAACCGCGTTCCATCCGTGCGCGCAAGCTGGCCGCGCATCTCGCCCTGCTGGGCGTCGTCGCCCTGGTGGCATTTCCCTTGCTGCTGGTGATCTCGATCTCCTTTCGCGAGGGCAATTTTGCCACCGGCAACCTGATTCCCGAACGCTTCTCCCTGGAGCACTGGTCTCTGGCGCTGGGGATTCCCTGGGAGCGCGCCGATGGCAGCGTCGTACAGCCACCGTTTCCGGTGCTCTTGTGGCTCTGGAATTCGGTCAAGGTGGCGGCGGTGTCCTCGGTGCTGATCCTGTTGCTCGCCACTACCAGTGCCTATGCCTTCGCCCGTATGCGCTTTCGCGGCAAGGCGGGGCTGCTCAAGGGGATGCTGATTTTCCAGATGTTCCCGCCAGTGCTGTCGCTGGTGGCGCTTTATGCGCTGTTCGACCGGCTCGGCCAACTGGTGCCCTGGCTCGGCATCAACTCCCATGGCTCGCTGATTCTCGCTTCGCTCGGCGCTGTGGCCCTGCATATCTGGACCATCAAGGGCTACTTCGAATCCATCGACGGCTCCCTGGAGGAGGCCGCCATGATCGATGGAGCGAGCACCTGGCAGGCGTTCCGGCACATCCTGCTGCCGCTGTCGGTGCCGATTTTGATGGTGGTGTTCATCCTCGCCTTCATCATGTCGATCATGGAGTATCCCATGGCCTCGGTGCTGCTGCTCGACGAGGACAAGCTGACGCTGGCGGTGGGCGCCCAGCAGTATCTCGCCGAGCATAACCAGCGCTGGGGTGACTTTGCGGCGGCGGCGGTGCTCTCCGGCCTGCCCATCACCCTGGTGTTCCTGCTCTGTCAGCGCTGGATCGTCGGCGGCCTGACCGCCGGCGGCGTGAAGGGCTGACACCCCTCCTCCGCTTACTATCGCCTACGCCCCGTTCCCCCGCCCCTCATCCATGGGGCGGGGAGGACAACAGGGCGCCTCCTTTCCGACACAGTGACATCACGGCGGCATCCCGTCAGGGAGCCGTCGCCGCTAACGCCCGACCGGGCTTCAAGAGCGCATGGGTTTCAAGCCCGGCTTTGCCATGCACAACAAGAAAGGGATCATCATGACCTCACTCAGGACACGACGCTTTACGCTCTCCACCCTGACCGCCGCCATCGCCCTGGGAGCGACCGGGGCTGCACAGGCCGCCGACGTCGACTTCCACGGCTATGGTCGCTCGGGAATCGGCTCGACCACCGGCGGTGGCGACCAGGCGTGCTTCAAGGCAGCCGACGCGCCGGCCAAGTACCGCCTCGGCAACGAGTGCGAGACCTACGCCGAGCTGGGCCTGGGCTCGACGCTCTACGAGAAGGACGGCAAGACCTTCTATTTCGACAGCCTGGTGGCCTACGTCAACGAGCAGGGCAACGACTTCGAGGGCCTGGACAGCGAAAGCGACGATGGCAACACCATTGCGCTGCGCCAGCTCAACGTCCAGGCGACCGGGGTGATCGAGGCACTGCCCAACGCGACCCTCTGGGCCGGCAAGCGCTTCTACCAGCGCCATGACATCCACATGAACGACTACTACTACTGGGACCTCTCGGGGCCCGGTGGCGGTATCGAGAACATCGACCTGGGCTTCGGCAAGTTGAGCCTGGCCTGGTTGCGCAACACCAGCGAGGACACCGAGTTCCCCGATGGGCGCCAGAACCTCGCCAACAACACCCTCGACATTCGCCTGGCGGACATCGCGACCAATCCGGGCGGTAGCCTCGAGATCGGCTACGACTATGGCGCGGCAACGCTCACCGATGCCCAGGACCGCGCCGGCATCGATCCCGAGAAGGGGCACATGGTGACCCTGCAGCACACCCAGGGCGATTGGTTCGGTGGTTACAACAAGTTCGCGGTGCAGTATGCCACCGACGGCATCATCGGCGGTTCCGGTCGTACCAACACGGCGTCGACCACGCCGGAAGGCGACATGATTCGCGTGCTCGATCACGGTCAGGTCAACCTGACACCGGATATCGACATGCTCTACGCCGCCATCTACGAGGACCGTGACCTGGACAACGGCCAGGGGCAGACCTGGCTGTCGGCCGGCGTTCGACCGACCTATTACTGGACCGACACCCAGAGCACGGCGCTGGAACTCGGCTATGACCGTGTCGACCCTCAGGATGACGGCATGGAAACCGCCGACCTGACCAAACTGACCCTGGCCCAGCAGTGGTCGGCGGGACGCGGGGCCTTCGCGCGTCCGGTGCTGCGCGCTTTCGTGACTTATGCCAACTGGGATGGTGATGTCTACAACGCTGCCAGCGAGTCCATCGACATGGGCGAGGACGACGGCGTGACCGTGGGGCTACAGGCCGAGGCCTGGTGGTAAGCCTCACGCATGGCGTGAGATGACAGCTTGCTGATCGTTGGCCGGTGCCCTGGGGCACCGGCATTTTTCCTTGTCACCGCTTTCCTGCCACCCCACGAGGTCATGATATGTCCATCGAAGTTTCCCACAGGGCGGCCAAACGCCGTCTCGCCCTGACAGGCGCCCTGGGAGCGCTGCTGCTCGGCGGCTGCGCCACGACGACGCCTTCGGCCACCGAACACCGGCCCGACGAGGCCTGGCTCGAGCGCGCCAGCGATTGCTGTCGAGGGCTCGATTCCCTGCCGTTATCGCCGCTGGCCGGCCATGACGAGCGAACCTTGCGCTTCGGCCCCGAGACGCCGATTCACCGCTTCGATACTGGTCCCAGCCCCTTTCACGCCATGGAGCTGCCGCGCGGCATGGGGCCGCTGCGCCTGGAGCTGATCAGCCGTGTGCGGCGCGACGACCAGGGGCATCTGTCACTGTTCGCCCCCCTGGTGTTGATCCTCGACGAGACGGGCGCGATACAGCGCCGCTTCGACTGGCGGGAGTTCACCTACCAGCCGACACGGGGCCTGAACGACGACCGCCTCTACCTGAGCTTCGGTATCACGCCCTCGGCCCGGGCCGACCGGCTGGTGGTCCTGACGTCCGATGCCGCTCGGGCCGCGGAAAGCGAACTGCTGCACCCGGCGCGAGCCCAGGCACGGGCGCGTCATCTCGCCGAGCCGGCGGTGGTCGATCCGGTGGCGCCGCACCTGGCCAGTGGCGAGGTATCGCTGCGGGTGAGGCCGCTGGGCGAGAGCGATGGTCTGCTGGCGCCACTGCTGGGCAGCGGTGGCGCCGAGACGGTGCCGACGAGCCCGACACAGGCCGAGCCACCTCCTGAGCACGAGCCGGTCGATTCGGCGCCCCTCGACTGGCGACGCATGATCCGGGCCGCCCTGGATAGCGGTGACCTGGAGCTGGCGATGACACTGGCCGAGCATGCCGAACGTGAAGGAGAATCGGGCACCCGGCGTTGGCTGGCGGAACGCCTGGAGCGGCGCTGACGGCCATCGCCGGCGCTGGCGGGAAGAGACGCGACGAGGGAGAGGAGGGATAACCGTGACGGTTCAGGACACCCTGGTTCACTATCTGGAGCGCCTGACAGCCCTCATGGAGAAGATCGAACGACACGATACGGCGCGACACGGCATTCTGCAGGCCAGCCTGGCGCCGGATATGTTCCCCTTGCACACCCAGGCCAGGATCGCGGCAAACTTCGCGCTCCGCGCCTGCTGCCGGCTGGCCAGGGTCCCGGAGGTCTGTTTCGACGCCGGCGACGACCGAGACGATGGCGAGGTCAATCGCTACGCCAGCGTCCGGGAGCAGCTCGATCGCAGCCGTGAGTTCATCCTGGCGCTTTCCATTCCCCGGGATCCCGGGGACTCGCCGCTGGGCGAGGACACGGCGGGACACGCGGTCATCTCCCTGCCCATGGACGAATACGTCCAGGCCTTCGCCCTGCCGAACTTCTTCTTCCACTTGTCGATGGTCTATGCCATCGCCAGGGCGGAGGGCGTGCCGCTGGGCAAGGAGGATTTCGATGGCTATCACCGGTATCCGCCCGGCTTCTCCTTTCTCCAGTAGCCTGACGGGCCTGGCCGATCGTGACGAGAAGCCGGATCAGCAGTCGCTCGGTGTCAGGCCCGCCAGGCACCCGGGAGGCCCCGGTGCGGCGCACCGGGGCGGACGCGAGCCGCCCGCGTCATCGGGCGATGCCGGGGATCTCCACCTGGCGGGGACAGGCTTGACCCTCGGCATCGAACAGATGGCACTGCTCGCCGGACAGGCCCAGTGTCAGGGCTTGTCGGGGCTCGAGGCACGCCAGGCGGTCGAGACGTTGGGTCACGGTGCCTTCGACACCGTCCACGTCGATGTGGGCGAGGGTCTCGTAGCCGAGCCGTTCTGCGACGCCCAGGCGACCTTGCAGCAGGGCATCGGCCGTATCCGGCGTGACGAAATCCTCGGCACGAATGCCCAGGGTGGCCGTGTCGCCCTCCGTCAGGCGCGAACCATCCACCGCCACGGGCAGTGTCTCGCCGTTGGGCAGTCGCACGCCGGTGCGCCGCTTGCCGGGATCGATGACCGTGACCGGCAGGGTGTTGATGCGGGGAGAGCCGATGAAGGCGGCGACTTCCAGGCTCTCGGGGAAGTGGTAGAGCGTCAGCGGCGCGCCGACCTGGGCGATGCGACCGCTGCTGAGCAGGACGATCCGGTCCGCCAGGGTCATGGCCTCGACCTGGTCGTGGGTGACGTAGACCATGGTGGCGCCGAGTCGGCGATGCAGTTCGGCGAGCTGTACGCGCATCTCGACGCGCAGCGAGGCGTCGAGGTTGGACAGCGGCTCGTCGAACAGGAATACCCGGGGCTGCTTGACCAGGGTGCGGCCGATGGCCACCCGCTGGCGCTGGCCGCCGGACAGTGCCTTGGGGCGGCGATCCAGCAGTGGCGATAGCTGCAGGGTGTGGGCGGCGGCCTCGACCCGTTGCTTGATCTCGGCCTTGTCGGCGTGGGCGAGCTTCAGCCCGAAGGCCATGTTTTCCGCCACCGTCATGTGGGGATAGAGCGCGTAGGACTGGAAGACCATGCCGATATCGCGCTCCTGGGGCGGCGTCTCGTTGAGACGCTCGCCGTCCAGGCACATCTCGCCCCGGCTGATCTCTTCCAGGCCGGCGATCATGCGCAGCAGCGTCGACTTGCCGCAGCCGGAGGGGCCGACGAAGACCACGAATTCGCCATCCTCGATGCTCAGGTCGATGTCTCGCGAGACTTCGACGCCGTCGTAGTCCTTGCCGATGCCGGTGAGTGTCAGGTGTCCCATTAGTGATGTCTCCCTGTCAGGCAGCGTGGCGCTGCGTGGCGATGGCCAGTGCCCGGTCGGAGGCGTCGAACAGGTGAGTATGCTCGACATCGACGCGCAGGGCGACGTCCTGGCCGACCTGCCAGTCGCTGGGCGCTTCGCTGCGGTGGATCAGCAGGGTGTCGCCTTCCCGTGGCTCGAGATAGACATAGACCTCGTTGCCCAGGTACTCGACGTTGACGATCTCGAAGCGGTTGTCGCCCTCGGCCTCGGCCAGCCGCAGGTGCTCGGGGCGCACGCCCAGCGACAGCTCGGCGCCGGGCCCTTGGCCGCTGGCGTCCTGGGGCAGCGACAGCTCGCCGAGCCCCGGGGCCTGGACCCGACAGCCCTCCTCGTTCCCGCCGAGCAGTTCGGCCGGCATGAAGTTCATGGTGGGCGAGCCGATGAAGCCGGCGACGAACCTGGTGGCCGGCTGCTGGTAGAGCGTCTGGGGGCTGCCGACCTGCTCGATGCGACCGTCGCGCAGTACCACGATCTTGTCCGCCAGGGTCATCGCCTCCACCTGGTCGTGGGTGACGTAGATCATGGTGGAGCCCAGGCGGTGGTGCAGGCGGGCGATCTCGTTGCGCATCTGCACGCGCAGCGAGGCGTCCAGGTTGGAGAGCGGCTCGTCGAACAGCAGGATGCGCGGCTCCCGGGCCATGGCGCGCCCCATGGCCACGCGCTGGCGCTGGCCGCCGGAGAGCTCCTTGGGCTTGCGGTGCAGCAGCTCCTCGAGCTGCAGGATGCGGGCCGTGGCCATCACGCGCTCATCGACGGTCTCGTTGGCCATCTTGGCCAGCTTGAGGCCGAAGGCCATGTTCTCGTAGACCGTCATGTGCGGGTAGAGGGCGTAGGACTGGAACACCATGCCCACGCCGCGCTCGCGGGGCGGCAGGTCGTTGACCACGTCGTCGGCGATCCTGAGCTCGCCGTCGCTGATCGACTCGAGCCCGGCGATCAGGCGCAGCAGGGTCGACTTGCCGCAGCCTGAAGGACCGACGAAGACCACGAATTCTCCGTTGCCGACCCGCAGATCGACGTCCTTGATGATATGGGTGCTACCAAAGGTCTTGTTGAGCTTTTCCAGGGTCACGCTTGCCATCTTGCGACTCCTAGCCGGCCGCGAAGGCCGGCTCTTGTTTTATGTTGTATGGCGTTAGTGGTCGAGGGACAGGAAGGCTGCCTGGTAAGGCGGCAGGGTCAGGGTGTTGCCATCGAGTGTCGAGATAAAGCCGTGCCCCCGGAGCGGAGTGCCGGACTGAGGCAGCGTCGTGCTCAGGGTCTTGTCGCTGAGGTTGAAGACACATAGAAGGCGCTCCTGGCTCCCTTCGCGCACGAAGCCGAGCAATTCTTCGCCAACCTCCACGAGGTGGATATCCCCCTCGATCAGGGCGGCGTGCTGACGACGGAAGGCCAGCAGGGTGCGAGTGGCATTGAGCACCGAATTGGCATCGCCTTGCTGATTGGCGACGGCCAGGGGAAGGTGGCGCTCCTCTACCGGTAACCACGGCTCCACCTGCGAGAATCCGCCCTGTTCGCTGTGGGTCCAGGGCATCGGTGTGCGGCAGCCGTCGCGGCCCTTGAACTCTGGCCACAACACCTTGCCGTAAGGATCCTGAATACGCTCGAAGGGCACATCGGCCTCGGGAAGGCCTAGCTCTTCGCCTTGGTAGAGGCAGATACTGCCGCGCAGCGACAGGGCCATGGCCAGGGCTACCTTGGGGTAGGCAACGGGGTCTTCGTCGGCTCCCCAGCGGGTCGCGCTGCGTACCACATCGTGGTTGGATAATGCCCAGCAGGGCCAGGCGTCGCCGGCGAGCCGTTGGAAGCGGTCGACTACCTCGCGAATGTAGGCCGGCGAGTGGGGAGCGTTGAGCAGGTCGAAAGTATAGGCCATGTGCAGCTTGTCGCCGCCGGCGGTGTACTCGGCCATGCGCTCGAGAGGGTTGTCGTCGCCGATCTCGCCTACTGTGGTGGTGCCGGGAAATTCGTTCATCAAGGCGCGTAGCTCCTTGAGGAAATCGAGATTCTCCGGGCGGCTCAGGTCATAGACGTGACGTTGCCAGGTGTAGGGGTTGCTGTCCGGTGCCCCCAGGGTCTTGGCCTCGCCCTCGGGCACCGGCGGGTTGTCGCGCAGCGCTGTGTCGTGGAAATAAAAGTTGACGGTATCGAGACGAAAACCATCGACGCCGAGCTCGAGCCAGAAGCGCATGTTGTCGAGCTGAGCTTGGCGCGCCTCCGGATGGTGGAAGTTCACATCCGGCTGACTTTTCAGGAAGTTATGCAGATAGTACTGCCGGCGACGGGAGTCGAAGGTCCAGGCTGCCCCTCCGAAGATCGACAGCCAGTTATTGGGTGGCGTGCCGTCGGGCTTGGGGTCTGCCCACACGAACCAGTCGGCCTTGTCGTTTGTACGGTCTTGGCGGCTCTCCTGGAACCAGGGGTGCTGATCCGAGGTATGGCTGATGACCTGGTCGATCATCACTTTCAGGCCCAGGGCATGGGCACGCTTCAGCAGCGCCTTGAAGTCACCGAGGGTGCCGAACATCGGGTCGACGTCGCGGTAGTCGCTGACGTCGTAGCCGAAGTCGAGCATCGGCGAGGTGAAGAAGGGCGACAGCCAGATGCCGTCCACGTTCAGGCTGGCGACGTAGTCCAGCTTCTCGGTGATGCCCGCCAGGTCGCCGATGCCGTCGCCGTTGCTGTCCATGAAGCTGCGCGGGTAGATCTGGTAGATGACGCCGCCGCGCCACCAGGTCAGGTTGTCTTGCATCTTGGGGTCCTTGGATGTCATGGGGTCAGCCCTTGACCGCGCCGGCGGTCAGGCCGGAGACGATGCGGCGCTGGAAGATCATTACCAGAATGACCAGCGGCACGGTGACGGTCACCGAGGCGGCCATGATCGGCCCCCAGGGCAGCTCGTGCTGGCTACCGCCGGAGATCAGGGCGATCGCCACCGGCACGGTGCGCTGGTCGTCGGTGAGGGTGAAGGTCAGGGCGAAGAGGAATTCGTTCCAGGCGGCGATGAAGGCCAGCAGGCCGGTGGTCGCCATGGCCGGCCACATCAGCGGCAGAAAGACCTTGGTGATGGTCACCCAGGGGGTGGCGCCGTCCATGATCGCCGCCTCTTCCAGCTCCATGGGCAGCTGCTTCATGAAGGTGGTCAGCACCCAGACGGTGAAGGGCAGGGTGAAGATGGTGTAGCTCAGGATCAGGCCGGCCGGGTTGTTGTAGAGGCCGAGCCCGCGGATCACCTCGAAGAGCCCGGAGAGCACCGCCACCTGGGGAAACATGGAGACCCCGAGGATCACCAGCATCACCGTGGTACGGCCGCGGAAGCGGACCCGGCCCAGCGCATAGGAGGCGGTGATGCCCAGCAGCAGGGCGATGAAGACCACGGAGAGCGAGACGATGATCGAGTTGAGGATGGCGCGCACGAAGCTCTTCTGGGTGAAGATCTGCACGTAGTTGCCGAAGTCCACCGTCGACAGCCAGAAATCGACCCGGAACAGGTCGCTGGAGGGCTTCAGCGAGGTGATCACCGCGTAGTAGAAGGGGAAGATGGCGTAGACCATCACCACGGCGATCAGGGCATAGAACCCGACCCGCTTGGCGAGCTTGGTCAGCTGATACTGGTTCATTGGTCGACTCCCAGTTGGCGGCGGCCCAGGTAGAGGTAGATCACCACGGCCAGGGCGATGATCAGGAACAGCATCGTCGAGGCGGCGCTGCCGTAGCCGACGTCCTGGAACTCGACCAGCTGCTGGCGGGCGTAGATCGACATGGTCATGGTGCTGGTGGAGTTGGAGGTCAGCACGTAGATCACGTCGAACACCCGCAGGGCGTCGAGCAGGCGGAAGATCACCGCCACCAGCAGGGCCGGGGTGATCAGCGGCAGGGTGACCCTGAAGAACACCTTGACCGGGTGGATGCCGTCGACTTCGGCCGCCTCGTAGCAGTCCTTGGGCAGCATCTGCAGGGCGGCGAGCACCAGCAGCGCGACGAAGGGAATAGTCTTCCAGACGTCGACCATGATCACCGCCCACATGGAGTAGGTGGCGCTGGCGGTCCAGGCGATGGGCGAGTCGATGATGCCCAGCGCCATCAGCAGGTGGTTGATGATCCCGAACTGGTCGTTGAGCATCCAGGCCCACATCTTGGCCGAGACGATGGTGGGGATGGCCCAGGGGATCAGCACCGCGGCGCGCACCAGCATGCGGCCCTTGAACTCGGCGTTGAGCAGCAGGGCGACGATGATGCCGAACACCACCTCCAGCGACACCGAGACGACGCTGAAGTAGAGGGTGTTCCACACCGAGGTCCACCACACCGGGTCGGTGAGCAGGCCGTACCAGGCGCCGTCGTCATAGACCAGGTAGTTCTCGATGCCGATGAAGGCGGCGCCGGCGGTATCCGACAGCGAGGCATCGGTGAAGCTGAAGTAGAAGGTGCGCAGCAGCGGCCAGCCGGCGACCAGCGTCAGCGCCACCAGCATGGGCGCAAGGAACAGCCAGGCGGCGCGAACCCGCTGGCGGCGCACCTTGGTGCCGCGATAGCCGGCCGCTGAGGAGCGCCCCACCCGGGGGGCGCGTTCGGTGACGGGAGTCGACATGGGGACCTCCTGGGTTACCAGCGGCGACGCTTGATGCGGGAGAGTTCGCTGTCCACCTGGGAGACGGCCTCGGCGCCGCTCTGGTCACCGGAGAGCACCTGGTGCACGGCGTTGAAGAAGCTGTTGCTCACCCGGCCGTAGTTGTCGCCGGTGGGGGCGGAGGGGCGTGCCACGGCGTTGGTGAAGGTGTCGTAGAGGGTGCCGAAGAAGGGCACGGCGTCGAGCACCTCCTCGTCCTCGTAGAGGGAGGCCAGGGTGGGGTTGTAGGCGCCCTCGATGGCGCGACGCTTCTGCTCCGCCTCGCCGGTCAGGAAGGCCACCAGGTCGGCTGCGAGCTCGGGGTTCTCGGTGTAGCGGGACACGGCGAGGTTCCAGCCACCCAGGGTGGCGGCACTCTCCTGGCCCTCGGCGCTGGGCAGCTTGACCGCGCCGACCTTGTCGCGCACGTTGCTGTCCTCGCTCTGGGCCAGGGACCAGGCATAGGGCCAGTTGCGCATGAACACCGCATTGCCGCTCTGGAAGATGCCGCGGGCCTCTTCTTCGGTGTAGTTGAGCACGCCTTTCGGCGAGATGTTGCCGATCCAGCTGGCGGCGAGATCCAGCGCCTCGGCGGCCTGGGCGTTGTCGATGGTGATCTCGCCCTCGGCATCGACGATGGTGCCGCCGCCGTAGCTGGCGATCCACTCCAGGGCGTTGCAGGTCAGCCCCTCGTAGGCACGGCCCTGGAAGACATAGCCCCACATCCGGTCATTGCCGGCCTCGCGCTCGGCGGCCTGGATCTCGGTGGCGATCTCGGTCAGCTCCTCCCAGGTCTCCGGGGCCTCGAATCCATGCTCCTCGAGCAGGTCCTTGCGGTAGTAGAGCACTCCGGCATCGGTGAACCAGGGCATGGCCACCAGGCGATCATCGATGGTGTTGTTGGCTACGATGGCCTCGAAGTGGCCCTCGGCGGCGTCCTCGCCAAGCGTCTCGCTCAGGTCGAGCAGGTGGTTGGCCAGCAGGCCCGGCCACACGACGTCGGTCTGCATCACGTCGATGTCGCTGGACTGGGCGGAGAGGATCTGCTGGTAGAGCGACAGCCGCTCGGTGGAGGAGTTGGGAGTGGAGACGATGTCGACCTCGTGGCCGGTCTTCTCCTCCCACTGGGCGACGCCCTCCTCGCACAGGGTGAGCTCGGCGCCGACGGCGCCACAGGAGATGGTCAGGTCCGCAGCCTGGGCCTGGCTGCTGCCGGCGGCGGCGCCGGCCAGGGCGATGGCGGAGATCAGGGTCTTCTTGAACATGCTGGCTTCCTCGTCGCTTGTTGTTGTCGCTGTTTCGTGGAGGGCCGGAGGCGAGATGTCATCCGCAGCCGTTCGCTCCCTCACGACTTAAACGATTAAGATAGTGTCCGGCACAGTTAGCCGCCGCTCACGCCGGAGTTCAACCGCGACTTTGGTCGCACCCTGCCTGGCGGTCAGGCCACCTCGTGGCCGCGGGCCGCCTCGTGGCCGCGGGCCGCCTCCAGCAGGGCGTACCACTCCTGGCGCGACAGGGAGAGCTCGGCCTCGTCGCGCAGGGTCGTGATCCGCGTCGGGTCGAGGGTGCCAATCACCGGCATCGGTGAACCCGGCAGGCGGCGTAGCCAGGCCAGGGCCACCCCGGCCGGGCTGACGCCATGGTGAGCGGCGATGTTTTCCAGGAGCCTTCCGGCCTGCCCCTCGAACAATGCGCCACCTCCCAACGGCGACCAAGCCATGGGCGATAGGCCGTCCTGGCGCAACGCATCGAAGTGGCCATCGAACAGTGGGCTGGAGTGGTTCAGGGAGAGTTGCAGTTGGTGGTGCCTCAGCGGCGATGAGAGTGCCGACTGAAGGCGACGCCACTGGTCGGGAAGGAAGTTGGATACCCCCAGGGCCGCTATCTTGCCGTCGCGCACGGCATCGTCCAGCACCCGGGCAGTGGTCTCGGCCTCCATCAGCGGGTCGGGACGGTGGATCAGGAAAACGTCAAGACGCTCGGTGCCCAGTCGCGATAGGGCTCGATCGATGGCACCGGTCAGCCAGTCCGGTGAGCTGTCGTAGTGCTTGATATCCCCCCGGTTCATCCTGATGCCCGCCTTGGTGACCACCCGGACCCGTCGTGCCAGGCTGGGGCGACGATGCAGTGCCTTGCCGAACAGGTGTTCGTTGAGTCCCTCGCCGCCATAGATGTCGGCGTGATCAAACCACTCGAGGCCCTGGTCGAGGCGAGCCTCGATCCAGTCGGCCAGCCGCTCAGGTGCCTGTAGTTCAGGGCGCTCATGCAGGCGCATCATACCCAGCATCAGGGAGAGAGAAGGGGGTTCGGGGGGCATCGTCTGTCCTCAGTGGTGATGTCGATGGGCCAGGGTATGTCATGGCGAGAGCGGTTTGTTGTTTTATTACCGTTATTGAGCCTTTTTTTCGCTAAACCTTAGATATTGGTAGTGATATTACAAAATATGTTTTGAAGCCAAGCTCTGTATCGATTAAGTTTCGGATGGTGTTTCGCACCGGGGTGGCGCTTTGGCCCCGGGAGATGCCTCTCTTGATGATCACCCGTCGCGACAATAACAAAGGACGAGAATGACCATGCACAATGTCACGCTCAAGAAGCCCCTCGCCATCGCCATTGCCTCCGCCAGTCTGGGGATTGCTGGAATAGCCGGTGCGGATACCCTCTCCCTTGAGGAGCGCCTTTGAGGAGCGCCTGGCCGAGCTGGAAGCACGCATTGTCGCCGCCGAGCAACGCGCGGATGTCGCCGAGCAGCGTGCCGAGCGGGCTGAGGCCCAGGCTGAGGGCTACCTCTCCGGCGAGGAGGTCGAAGAGCGCCTGGCCAAGGTCGAGCGCCAGGCCAGTGGCGAAGAGGGTTTTTCCTTCAACGTCTACGCCCGTTCGGGCTTGTTGATCGGTGACGATGGCAAGAGTGCCGAGGGTGGTCCCTATCTGACCCCGGCCGGCTCACGGGGCGGGGCCGTGGGGCGCCTGGGCAACGAGCCGGATACTTACGCCGAGGCTATCTTCAACTACCGGATGCGCTTCGATAATGGCGCCAAGGCCAAGTACACCACCATGCTGGCCGATGGGGTGAGTACCAGCAACGACTGGACCGCCGACGAGTCCGACCTCAATGTGCGCCAGGTCTACGCCGAGTTCAGCGACTTGCCGAGCTTTACCGGCGCCTTCGAAAACGCCTCCATCTGGGCCGGTAAGCGCTTCGATCGCGATAACTTCGATATTCACTGGCTCGATAGTGACATCGTCTTCCTGGCGGGGACCGGCGGGGGTATCTATGATATGCAGCTGGCCGATAACTGGAAGTCCAACTTGTCGTTCTACGGCCGCAGCTTTGCCGATTATTCCGTCGATCGCGAGAACCCGGGCCTCTCGGGTGACACCGATAACTTGATCCTGACCTCCAATAACTACTTCGGAAACTGGCAGTGGATGATCAACGCCATGTCCGCCGCCGACAACGATGATCGCGATATCGGCGAACATCAGGAGGCCGCCGAGTCTGGCGTCAATACCATGGTGGCCTATCATGGCGACAGCTTCTTCGGCCTGGGTGAGGGTAGCTTCAAGGCCGCCGTGCTGCATGGTCAGGGCCTGGGGGGAGAGGTTAAGGCCATCGGCTCCGACGGAAATCTGACCGAGGATGCCGCATCTACCCGCATCGGCCTGTATGGCACCACCTATCTGGCACCACGGTGGCGTATCGCCCCGGCACTCCTCGCCGAGACCAGCGAAGATCGCTATGTCCAGGGCGATCAGTATGACTGGGCGACCCTCAACGTGCGCCTGGCCAACGAGTTGACCGATAATTTCGAAATGCAATACGAGGCCAGTTACCAGTGGATGGATCTCGACCCCCAAGGCTTTAAAGGGCTGAATGCCGTCGACGGTGACTACACCAAGCTCACCGTGGCTCCGACGTTCAAGCCCCAGATAGGGGGCTTCTGGCAGCGCCCGGAAATCCGCCTGTTCGCCTCCTGGAGCGATTGGGATGAGGCGCTCGACGGCTACAGCGATGAAGACGCCCTGGGCAGTGATGGCTTCACCGGCGGCGAGTGGGCCTTCGGCCTGCAGAGTGAGGTCTGGTTCTGAGTTGGCAGGGCCCAGCATTGCCCGGTTCTCGCCTTGTTGATATGTAGCTGTTTCGATGCTTGCCTGCGGCCCTCGCCGTAGGCTTTTTGCATTGGGCACCCGGCTTCGCCGTGACCGTGACATGGGCGGGAGACTCGGCTGGAGCGAAGGCGAGCATAGCCATCGACGCCGCCCGGCGCAGCGGCGATAATCGTTGCTTCCTTTCATGCAACGACGAGAAGAGACCATGACCATCAATCGCTACGACACCAAGGCGCGCATGAGTCGTGCCGTTATCCACAACGGCATCGCGTACCTGTGTGGTCAGGTGGCCGGCCCCGAGGCGCGCCAGGGTGACATCACCGCCCAGACCGAGAGCATGCTGGCGCGTGTGGATGCCCTGCTCCAGGAGATTGGCAGCGACCGCGAGAGCCTGCTGACCGCCACCATCTACCTCAAGGATGGCCAGGATGTTGCCGCCATGAACGCGGTGTGGGATGCCTGGGTGCCTAGCGGCCATGCCCCGGCACGCACCTGCGTTTGCGCGCCGCTGCCGGCCGATGAGCTCAAGGTGGAGGTCACCGTTACCGCCGCCGTGCCGGCAACCGATGGCTAACGATTAGCGGTCCTGATGCCCTCCCAATGAGGGCATCCGGCTAGCGGGGTGACAGCACCGCTTGGCCTGGCAGGATTGAAAAGGATAACGGCCTCTTTTGGACCAATGTCGAATATTGGCGGATGGCTATCCGGCTAGAATGGCGTGGTGGTTCTTAATGTCAGACATTCCGGCCGGTATGGTCGGGCCCCGACACCGACAACAAGAGAGGCTCATTCATGCATGCCCTCACTCTGGCGTCCTTCCTGTTCTTCACGGGGCTAGTCGCCTTTATCACCTGGCGTATCACGCGCCGCGACGATCACTCCAGCACGAGTGGTTACTTTCTGGCCGGCCGCACCCTGACCTTCCCGCTGATTGCGGGGTCGCTGCTGATGACCAACCTGTCCACCGAACAGATGGTGGGACTCAATGGTGCTGCCTTTACCGACGGCCTTAGTGTGATGGCCTGGGAAGTGGTCGCCGTCATTGCCCTGGTGGCGTTGGCGTTGTTTTTCCTGCCCCGTTTCCTGAAAAGCGGCATCGCCACCCTGCCGCAGTTGCTGGAGATCCGCTTCGACCGCGGCACTCAGCTGATCACCAACGTCATCTTCCTGATCGCCTATGCCGTGATCCTGCTGCCGATCATCCTCTACTCCGGCGCCATGGGGCTGCAGGGCATGCTCGACCTGCAGGGGCTCACCGGTATTCAGTCGCCGACCGTGCTGCTGTGGCTAACCGTCTGGATCGTGGGCATCATCGGTGCCGTCTATGCGCTGTTCGGCGGCCTGCGTACGGTGGCCGTTTCCGACACCCTGAACGGCGTGGGACTGCTGATCGGCGGCTTCGTGATCGTCTACTTCGGGCTGCAGGCGGTGAGCGGCGGCAACGGCGTGATGGAAGGCTGGAATGTCCTCAAGGCGAGCGATCCGGAGAAGCTCAATTCCATCGGTGGCAGCGAGCAGCAGGTGCCTTTCTTCACCCTGTTCACCGGGGTCTTCTTGATCAACGTCTTCTACTGGACCACCAACCAGCAGATCATTCAGCGGACCTTTGCGGCCAAGAACCTCGCGGAAGGGCAGAAGGGCGTGTTGCTGACCGGCTTCTTCAAGCTGCTGGGACCGCTCTATCTGGTGCTGCCGGGTATCATTGCCTACCATCTCTATGCCGACCAGGGGGTGCGCGCCGACGAGGCTTATGGCCAGTTGGTATTCAACGTGCTTCCGCCATATCTGACGGGCTTCTTCGCCGCCGTGATGGTGGGGGCCATCCTCTCGTCGTTCAACTCGGCACTCAACAGTACCACCACGATCTTCAGCCTGGGTATCTACAAGGGAGTGCTCAACAAGGAGGCAAGCGAGGAGCAGGTGGTCAAGTCGGGTAAGGTATTCGGCTGGATCATGGCGCTGGTGACCATGATCATCGCGCCCCTGCTGGCGGGGCAGGATAGCCTGTTCGGCTACCTGCAAAAGATGAATGCCATCTACTTCATCCCCATCCTGGCGGTAGTGGTGGTGGGTCTACTCACCCGCCATGTTCCCCCCATGGCTGCCAAGATTGCACTCATCGGGGGCTGCCTGTTGATCGCCGCCGGTTATTTCGTGCCACCCTTCAACAAGCTGCCCGTGATCATGCACGAGTTTCACTTCGTGACCCTGGTCTTTGCGCTGCTGGTGGCGATGATGCTGCTGATTGGCAAGCTGCGCCCACGCGATACCGCCTGGGTGCATGAGGATGTGCAGGCGGTTGACCTGACGCCCTGGAAGGCAGCCGTGCCCGTAGGTATCGTGCTGGTGGTACTGGTGATTGCCATCTATGCAGCCTTCGCCGGCGTCTAGGGATAAGCAACGGCTTCGTGGCTGATCATGACGCATTGCCGCCCCGTCAATGTTTGGCGGGGCGTTACCGTGTCGAGGGGGTGTCAGTCGTCGGCATCGGGGTAGCGGGTATCCCGGAGGCTATCCTTGATCTTCTTGAGATGGCCCAGGAAGTCTTCTCCGCGGCGTAGCGTCACCCCGGTGGCCAGCACGTCGATTAGGGCCAGCTGGATCATTCGTGAGGTCATGGGCATGTAGTAGTCGGTATCCTCGGGGGTCGTGACCTCCAGGGTCTCGGTGCATTCCCGGGCCAGCGGCGAGTCCGGCGCGGTAATGCCCAGCACCACGGCGCCGCTTTCCCGGGCCAGTCTGGCGATATCGACCAGTTCGCGAGTGCGGCCGGTCCAGGAAATGATCATTACCACGTCGCCGGTATGGCAGGTGGAGGCCACCATGCGCTGCATCAGCACGTCGATGTAGGCGGTTACCGGCAGGTTGAAGCGGAAGAACTTGTGCTGGGCATCCTGCGCCACGGCACCCGACGCGCCCAGGCCGAAGAAATGGACCTGCTTGGCCTGGATCAGGTAGTCGACCACGCGTTCGATCCGTGCGGCATCGGTCTGGCGGCGAGCGGCGTCCAGGGCGGCGATGGTGGCTCCGAAAATCTTCTGGGTATAATCGGTAGCACTGTCTTCGGGCTCCACCGCCTGGCTCACGTAGGGGGTTCCCCTGGCGAGGCTCTGGGCGAGCTTGATCTTGAAGTCCGGGTAGCCCTTGGCGTCGAAGCTGCGGCAGAAGCGATTGACGGTGGGTTCGCTGACGGAGGCCGCCTGGGCCAGGGTGGCGATGCTCATACTGGTCGCGGCGGTCGGGTCGGCGAGGATCACGTCGGCGACCTTGCGTTCGGATCGGTTGAGTTCCTCGAGGCGCTGACGGATGCGATCGATCAGGTCGTGACGGGCCATATGGGAGAGCTCTCCGTGCTGGGGCGGCGCATGACCGCGAGTGGCGCGTTAGTCTGCAATGTGGTGATTTAACTACATGATGGTCGGCTATCCTAGCCTGAGACCCTGGGGTCAGGCCACCGGGGGCGCTTCGTTGAAAGGTTTTTTGGTAAAATTACAAATATAATCTTGCAATGTCGGCGCCCTGCACGTATTTTTTTGTAAGTTAACGAAAGGGGGCGGAAATGAGTCAACCTAACCGATCCGGGCGAGCGAGTGGTGCCGAGATTGATCTGGCGCTGTTCGGCGCGCTCGGCGACCTGGCCCAACGCAAGCTGTTTCCGTCGCTGTTTCACCTGGAGCGCGAGGGGCTGCTGGATCCTGCCACTCGCCTGCTGGGGCTGGCCCGCCAGGAGCATGACAGTGACAGTTTTCGAGCGCTGGTCGAGAAGACGCTGAAGCTGCGCGTCAAGCCGGAAGAGCTCGATCGCGAGGCGTTGGAGCGTTTTCTGGCGCGTATCCACTTCATGCAGCTCGATTTCACGCGTCCCGAGGGCTATGCCGCCGTCAAGGAATGGCGTCAGGAGGCCGGGCGGCCGATGGTGGTCTATCTCTCGGTGGCGGCCAGGATCTACGGTGATATCTGCCGAAACCTCCAGTCTGCTGACTGCCTCGACGATGAATCTCGCGTCGTCGTCGAGAAGCCGATCGGCTACGACCTGGCCTCTTCGGCCGAGATCAACGACGCGATCGGAACCGTTTTCCCCGAGTCTCGCGTCTATCGTATCGATCACTACCTGGGCAAGGAGACGGTGCAGAACCTGATCGCGATGCGCTTCGCCAATCCGTTGTTCGGCACCCAGTGGAACCAGAATCATATCTCGCACGTGGAGATTACCGTGGCCGAGAAGGTCGGTATCGAGGGCCGCTGGGGTTACTTCGATGATGCCGGCCAGCTGCGTGACATGGTGCAGAACCACCTGCTGCAGCTGGTCTGCCTGGTCGCCATGGACCCGCCGGCCAACCTCGATGCCGATGCTATCCGCGATGAAAAGGTCAAGGTGCTCAAGGCGCTCAAGCCCTTTACCGACGACATGCTGGGGCGCGATGTGGTGCGCGGCCAGTACACCGCCGGCACGATCGATGGCCAGGGCGTGCCCGGCTATCTGGAGGAAGACGGCGCCAACACCGATAGCCACACGGAGTCCTTCGTGGCCATGAAGACCGGCGTGGATAACTGGCGCTGGGCGGGGGTGCCCTTCTATCTGCGCACCGGCAAGCGCATGCCGGAGAAGGTCTCGCAGATCGTGATCCATTTCCGCCAGCAGGCCCATTATATCTTCGACCCGGATCAGCGCGATCTGGCCGCCAATAAGCTGGTGATACGCCTGCAGCCCGAGGAGGGCATTGCCCTGGAGGTGCTGACCAAGGACAGCGGCCTGGACAAGGGCATGCGCCTGCGTCGTGGCCCTCTGCACCTGGATTTCCACAGCGCCTTCCCCAAGACGCGGATTCCCGATGCCTACGAGCGGCTGCTGCTCGAGGTGATGAAGGGGCAGCAATATCTCTTCGTGCGTCGCGATGAGGTGGAACACGCCTGGCACTGGTGTGACAACCTGATTGCCGCCTGGGAAGATCGTGACGAGCCGCCTCGCCGTTATCCGGCCGGTTCCTGGGGGCCCGTGGCCTCCATTGCCATGATCACCCAGGACGGCCGCAGCTGGTATGAAGACTACTAAGGCCAGCCGGCCGGACCCGGGAGCCCGCGGCGACTCTCTCGAGACCGCCATGATCCCCCAGGACGGCCGCAGCTGGTATGAAGACTACTAAGGCTTGCCGGCCGGGCCCGGGAGCCCGCGTCGACTCTCTCGAGACCGCCATGATCCCCCAGGATGGCCGCAGCTGGTATGAAGACTATTGGAATTTACTGCTGCTTGAGCATGAATCTTGAGCGTAGGCCCGGTAAGCGTCAGCGCACCGGGCACAAGACGCCCGATGCGCCTTCGGCTTATCGGGCCTACTCGGAGGAGGCGAAATGAGTGGTTGTCCCCGCGAACAGTCGCCTCTCTCGAGACCGCCATGATCCCCCAGGACGGTCGCAGCTGGTATGAAGATTATTGGAATTTACTGCTGCTTGAGCATGAATCTTGAGCGTAGGCCCGGTAAGCGTCAGCGCACCGGGCACAAGACGCCCGATGCGCCTTCGGCTTATCGGGCCTACTCGGAGGAGACGAAATGAGTGGTTGTCCCCGCGAACAGCTTGCCCGGCAGCTCGCCGAGGCGGTGGCCGAGGCGCTGCGCGCCGACCTGGAGCACCACGACCAGGCCCTGCTGGTGGTCTCCGGTGGCTCGACCCCGGTGCCATTCTTCACGGCCCTGGCCGCCTGCCGGCTGCCCTGGGAGCGCGTTCAGATCACCCTGGCCGACGAGCGCTGGGTGGCAGAGACGGCCGACGACAGCAATGCCCGCCTGGTGCGTGAGCACCTGTTGCGCGGCCCGGCGGCGGCGGCCACCTTCGTGCCATTGACCAGCGATCATGCCACGCCCGAAGAGGGGTGCGACGTCGTGGCCGAGCGAGTCGAGGCCCTGGCCTGGCCGGCCAGCGTGGTGATTCTCGGGATGGGCGGCGACGGCCATACCGCTTCGTTCTTCCCCGATAGCCGCGAGCTCGACCTGGCCTTGACCACCGATTCCGCCGCTGTCGCGGTGCGCACCCCGAGTCAGCCCCAGCCGCGCATTACCCTGAGTGCCGGGCATCTGCACCGGGCACGTCGCCATGTCCTGCATATTACCGGTGGCGACAAGCGTGCCGTGCTGGCCCGGGCGTTGGTCGGCGACGACGTCCGTGAGCTACCGATTCGTGCCTTCCTCGCCTGCCCCCTGGCGACCTACTGGGCCCCTTGAGTTTCTGGAGACACCATCATGACCCCCGATAAGCAGCTTCCCTCTACCCGCACTACCGAGCTGGATAGCATCTGCCTCAAGGCCGAGGTGATTCCGGTACTGGCCATCCAGCGCCTCGAGGATGCCGTGCCCCTGGCGCGTGCGCTCCTCGAAGGGGGCCTCTCCGTCCTGGAGGTGACCCTGCGCACCGACTGTGCCTTGGAGGCGATTCGTCGCATCAAGGAGGCGCTGCCCCAAGCCAGCATCGGCGTGGGCACGGTGCTGACGCCGGCCCAGTATCGTCAGGCCGAAGAGGTGGGGGCCGACTTTGTCGTCACCCCGGGTACCACCGAGGCGCTCTATCGCCATGGCGTATCAAGCTCGGTGCCGATGCTGCCCGGTGTGGCAAGCGTGTCGGAGCTGATGACCGGTTGGCAGTACGGCTACCGGCGCTTCAAGTTCTTCCCCGCCGAGGCCGTGGGTGGCACCAAGGCCCTCAAGGCCTTCGCGGGTCCCTTGCCCGAGGCGCGTTTCTGCCCCACCGGGGGCATCAGTCTGGAGAACGCCGAGGACTACCTGGCGCTCAAGAACGTGATGTGTGTGGGGGGCTCCTGGTTGACGCCCAAGTCGCTGGTCGAGGCGGAAGACTGGAACGGCATCCGCCAGCTGGCGCGGGAAGTGGCGGAGCGCTATCACCACTAAAGACTTCAGATCCCAGTGCTCTCTCGACAGCCAGTCGCTGTCGCCTTTCACCCGGCCTTTCATGGCCGGGTTTTTTACGTTGGCGGTCAGGGGCAGACTTCAGCGGCTGGCCTTGCCCTTCGCGTTTTTGCCGGGCTTGGGCGCAGGCGCTTCCTGTGTCGCGGGATTGTGGCCGGGAAAGTGCTCCCGTACCAGCGTGAGCAGTCCCTGGGTGGAGGCGTCGAAGTCCTGGCTGTGGGCGTCGAGTCGGCTGCTGATCTCGCCGGCGATGCGCTTCCCGAGCTGCACGCCCCACTGGTCGAAGGAGTTGATGTTCCAGATGACGCCCTGAACGAACACCTTGTGCTCGTAGAGGGCGATGAGGGCGCCGAGGTTTTTGGGGGTTAGCTCATCGAGCAGCAGGGTGCTGGAGGGGCGGTTGCCCGGGCAGCTGTAGGGGTCGAGGTCGCTGCCGCTTTGGCTGCCTTCCATGAAGGCGTTGGCCTGGGCCAACATGTTGGTCAGCAAGGCGAAGTGGTGATCTTCCACGCCCGGTTCCGGCTTCAGGGTGGCGATGAAATCGATGGGCACGTAGCGGGTGCCCTGGTGAAGCAGCTGGAAGAAGGCATGCTGGCCATTGGAGCCGGTCTGGCCCCAGACGATCGGGCCGGTCTTGTAATCCACCGGCTGGCCGAAGATGTCCACCGACTTGCCGTTGGATTCCATGTCGAGCTGCTGGAGAAAGGCGGGCAGCTGATGCAGGGCCTGATCATAGGGCACGATGGCCTGGGTCTCGGCGCCATGGAAGTTGATGTACCAGATGCCGATCAGCGCCATCAGCACCGGCATGTTGCTGGCGTTGGGCGCGGTGAGGAAGTGCTGGTCCATCTCGTAGGCACCCTCGAGCATCTCCATGAAGCCTTCGAAGCCCACGGCCAGGGCGATCGGGAGGCCGATGGACGACCACATGGAGTAGCGTCCTCCGACCCAGGCCCAGAATTCGAAGATGTTCTCTTCGCGGATGCCGAACTCCATTGCCGCCGCCTGGTTGGTCGAGGCGGCCACGAAGTGGGCGCCGATATCGGCGCCTTCGCCGGCGTTATCGACAAACCAGCGTCGGGCGGTCTTGGCGTTGAGTAGCGTCTCCTGGGTGGAGAAGGTCTTGGTGGAGACGATAAACAGGGTGGTGGCCGGGTCGAGGCGGCGCAGCACCTTCTGGATATGCGTGCCGTCGACGTTGGAGACGAAGTGGAAGTTGAGGTCGGTCTGACGGTACTTGAGCAGCGCGCGGCAGGCCATGTTGGGGCCCAGGTCCGAACCGCCGATGCCGATGTTGACCACGTCCTTGATGCGTTGGCCGTCGTAGCCTTTCCACTCGCCGTTGCGTACCGCGTCGGAGAAGCGCTGGATCTGTTCGCGGGTACGCTGGATCTCGGGCTTCACGTCCTTGCCATCGACCATCAACGGGCCCTCGCCGAGGTTGCGCAGGGCGGTGTGCAGCACCGGGCGGTTCTCGGTGACGTTGATGATGTCGCCGGAGAACATCTGGGCGCGGCGCTGAACCAGCGCCGAGTGATCGATGAGCTCAAGCAGGGTATCCAGCACGTTCGGGGAAATATGATGCTTGGAGTAGTCGAGGAACAGCCCGCCGACACGCAGGCTCATCTTCTCGAAGCGCTGGGGGTCTGCAGCGAAGTAGTCGCTGATGCGGTCGTGTCGAGTCTGGTCATGGAGCTGGTTGAGGGCTTGCCAGGTAACGCTGCGGGTAAGCTGATACATCGTGGGCCTCATCGGTGGTTGTTGGAGGTCGGGGGCAACGGTCGAACCGGCCGGTAGGCTGGCGCCGTCGACGGCGATGATGTCGAGGAAGATATCGAAAATGTAGTAAATTTACTACTGAGTTGCCGTTTATACAAAGGTCTAGTGTGCTGGCCGCGAAGCGATGCGAAACCCCAGTAACATGGCCCTGGTGATGGCGGTATGCGAGGGGAGGAGAGCGCCGTGGTCGAATAATTTGTTGGAATATTACAGCATGCCTGGCTTCCTTCTCGAGTGGCCGATAGTGCATCACACTTTGGGGCGGGTGCAGAGATGCATTGTGCCAGCATCGCAGGCTTGCGATGATTTTTATCTTATTGCCACTCAGGAAGCGTCGAGCCGTGGACAAATTTGAGGTGAAGCTGGACCAGGCGGCACGGGCCGCCTGGCTATCGTATATAGGAGGGCGCACCCAGGATGAGATCGCCACCCAGCTTGGGGTGTCTCGGCCGGGCGTTCAGCGTCTGCTTACCCTGGCGCGCCAGGAAGGCCTCGTGAAGGTGAGTGTCGATCATCCGATCGCCAACTGCATGGCGTTGGCAGAGGCCATCCGCGACCGTTTCGGCCTGGCGTTCTGCGATGTCGCTCCCGCCGATGCCAGTGACGCCGCCAGCAGTGCCCGCTACCTGGCGGTGGCCGCCGCCGAGCGCCTTTCCCGTTACCTCGACCGGACCGACCCGCTGACCCTGTCGCTGGGCACGGGCCGGTCGGTGCGTGCCATGGTCGAGGCGTTGGGGCGAATCGATCGCCCACAGCATCGGTTCGTCTCCCTGGTGGGTAACGTGGCCCGTGACGGTTCCGCCAACCGTTATGATGGCGTGATGGTCCTCGCCGACAAGACCGGTGGCGAGCGCTTCCTGCTGCCGGCACCGGTCGTGGCCGATTCGGTGGCGGAGAAGACGGCGTTGTGTGACCAGCGCCTGTTTCAGGCCGTCGTTGACGTGGCCCGGCAGGCCGAGGTGGCCTTCGTGGGGGTGGGGCGCATCGATCGCCAGGCGACGCTCTTCCAGGATCACTTTATCAGCGAGGTCGAACTCGACGAGCTGATCGCCGGTGGTGCCGTGGGGGAGCTGCTCGGCTGGCCAATGAACGCCCGGGGTGAGCGGGTCGACTGTTCGACGAGTCAACGCATCACCAGCCTGCCGCTGGAGATGTTTCGCGAGCAGACCCTGGTGGCGCTCGCCGGCGGGCGCGACAAGGGACCCGCTATTCTCGCGGCGCTGCGTGGTGGTTGGCTAAAGGGTCTGGTCACCGATGAGCACGCGGCCCGCCGTATCGTCGATACCGAGATGGCCAGCTGCGAAGGCGCTTGAGCCGGGTAACCGACTGTTTTGCAGTGACTTGTCGCCGACGGCTTGAAATTCTCTCGCGGGACTACCCAAAAGTCTAAGAGACGAGACTTTGCGTTTTGGCTCTCACTGGATGATCATTTGGCCAATCAATGATCAAAATGATCATTTTGAGGCACTGCCCTCCTGGAGGCCGAGGTCCGGCTATCGAGGCGTTTTTTCGCCGACCCGGGAACGCGGCAGTGTGATCACTCAACCAACGGGACCCCGCCATGACCAGTAGCACGCCAGACGTGGATCGGCATATTGCCGGGATGAACAAGGAGCAATTGCCGGTCCCGCGTCATAAATTGCATCGATGGCCACACTTCGCGGGCCTGTATGCCGCCGAGCATGTCGCCGCCACCGAGTTCGTGATCGGGGCGACCTTTGTCGCCCTGGGCGCCGGGATCTGGGATATCCTGGTCGGCCTGTTGATTGGTAATGCCCTGGCCGTGCTCAGCTTCTGGCTGATTACCACGCCGATCGCCATCGAAACGCGCCTGAGCCTCTTTACCTATCTCCACCGAATCGCCGGTGATTCGATGGCAAGCCTCTATAACTGGGCCAATGTCATCATCTTCAGCGTCATTTCCGCCGCGATGATCACGGTGTCGGCGACCGCGGTACGCATCCTGTTCGATATACCGCCCCAGGCGCAGCCTTATCCGACCGACCCGGCGTTTATCTTTCTGGCGTTGGCGGTGGCGGGTATCGTGGTGCTGGTCGCGGTATATGGTTTCAATGCCTTGACCGAGTTCGCCAGCATCTGTGCTCCCTGGCTGATGGTGATGTTCACCGCCGGGGGCATGGTGCTGTTGCCAGAGTTGGCCGAGTCGGTTACCGGCGCCACCACCCTTGGCGACTTCTCTACCTTCATCGACGTCGCCGGCAGCACCGTGTTCACCGGCGTCAATGCCCAGGGCGAGTCGGGTATCGGCATCTGGGAGGTCATCGGGTTTGCCTGGGCGGCCAACACCTTTTCGCACTTTGGCCTGATCGACATGGCGCTGCTGCGCTATGCAAAGAAGAAACGGTATGGCCTGACAACCAGTACGGGCATGATGTTCGGTCACTACGTGGCCTGGATCTCGGCGGGTCTGATGGGGGCGGCCACCGCGGCGGTGACCCAGACCAGCATCGAGGTGCTGGAGCCGGGTGAAGTGGCCTGGCATGCGCTGGGTGCCTCCGGTTTCGTGATCGTGGTCGTCGCCGGCTGGACCACCGCGAATTCCAACCTCTATCGGGCTGGCCTGGCGGCCCAGGCGGTGCTGCCCAGGATATCCCGCAACAAGGCGACGCTGCTGGTGGGGCTCTGTGTCGCCGTCATCAGCTGCTTTCCCTTCGTCTATCGCAGCATGCTGCCGCTGCTGACCTATGCCGGGCTGTTGCTGGTGCCGGTCGGCGGGATCATCTTCGCCGAGCACCATCTCTTCCCGCGGCTCGGCTTCAGCCGCTACTGGGCGCGCTACAAGGGGCTGGCGCATAACGTACCGGCACTCGCCACCTGGGCGCTTTCGCTGGTGTTCGGCTTTAGCCTGGATGCCCTCGACCTGATCCCGTTCTACTACCTGTTCGTACCCACCTGGTGCCTGTCCATCGCCCTCTATACGCTGCTGGCGAAGCGCTACGGTGCCGCCGAGCGATATCCCGAGGCCGAGGAGACCGAGCGAGTGTTCCAGGAGAGGGTGCAGGTGTTCCACGCCGAGCAGGCGGAGGAGGAAACCCAGGAGCCGGTCAAGGATACCAGCGTGCTGAGCAAGGTCATCAAGGCCATCTGGATGGTCGTAGGGCTGCTCGTGCCCTGCGTGCTGGCCTGGCGGGTGCTCTTTTATAGCCCTGACCTGGCGAGCTATCACCTGAACCGGGAGTGGTTCTACGACATTACCATCTGGTGCACCCTGATCTACTTCGTGTTCGCCTACTGGGGGCTGAAGCGAGCCAAGGCCAGCTACCAGACACGCAAGGTGCGCACTGCGCTAACCTAAAGTCTAACCTGGGCATCTTTGCTTTTTGCCGGGCACTGTTCGATCATTTGTTCTATGCATGATGTTATTGATCATGTTGAGATGGCATTACCAACAACAACACCACCCTTTTCAGCAAAGGACCAAGCCATGAAGCTTTCTCGCGTACTCCCGCTGGCGGGTCTCACGGCCCTGGGCGCCTCCGGGGCCCAGGCGGAGACCCTCACCGTCGCCACCGTCAACAACAATGACATGGTGATCATGCAGAGCCTGACCGAGGCCTTCGAGCAGGCTCATCCCGATATCACCCTGGACTGGGTGGTGCTCGAGGAGAATGTGCTCCGTCAGCGTCTGACCACCGATATTGCCACCGGCGGCGGCCAGTTCGATGTCATGACCATCGGCACCTACGAAGTGCCGATCTGGGCCGAGCGGGGCTGGTTGAGCCCGCTGGACGACCTGCCCGAGGAGTATCGGGTCGATGACCTCGTGCAGTCGGTCCGCGATGGGCTCAGTCACGATGGCAGCCTGCAGGCACTGCCGTTCTATGCCGAGAGCTCGATGATGTACTACCGCACCGACCTGTTCGACGAGGCCGGCATCGAGGTGCCCGAGCAGCCGACCTGGGAACAGGTCCGCGGGTGGGCCGAGGCGCTCCACGATGCCGACCAGGAGCGCTACGGCATCTGCCTGCGTGGCAAGCCGGGCTGGGGCGAGAACATGGCGCTGGCCTCTACCATGGTCAACGCCTTCGGTGGGCGCTGGTTCGACATGGACTGGCAGCCGCAGATCGACTCCCCGGCCTGGCAGGAGGCCATCGGCTTCTATGTCGACCTGCTCAATGACTTCGGCCCGCCCGGGGCCAGCTCCAATGGCTTCAACGAGAACCTGGCGCTGTTCTCCCGTGGCAACTGCGCGATCTGGGTCGATGCCACCTCGGCGGCCGGCAAGCTATATGATGCCGACGAGTCGCAAGTGGCCGATTCTCTGGGCTTCGCCCCGGCGCCGGTCGCGGAGACCGCCAAGGGGTCACACTGGTTGTGGTCCTGGGCCCTGGCGATCCCGGCGTCTTCCTCTTCCAAGGCGGCGGCCCGCGAGTTCATCACCTGGGCGACCAGCGAGGAGTACGTCAATCTGGTCGGTGAGCGTGAAGGCTGGACCAGCGTTCCCCCGGGGACCCGCAAGTCCACCTATGAGAATCCCAGCTATCAGGAAGCCGCGCCCTTCGCCGGCTTCGTGCTGGATTCCATCCAGGGCGCCGACCCGACCGACTCGACCCTGGAGCCAAACCCCTACATCGGTGTTCAGTTCGTGGGCATTCCCGAGTTTCAATCCATCGGCACCCAGGTCGGCCAGATGGTGGCCTCGGCCCTGACCGGAAAAACCTCCGTCGAGCAGGCCCTGCAGGCCGCTCAGCGGGCCACCGAGCGCACCATGAAGCGCGCCGGTTACCTGGATTGATCCGTGTGTGCCGGCCGGGAACGCTCCGGCCGGCGCCTTCCTCACGACTGTCACGGATACCAATATGAACAAGACCAGAACTTCCGGACGCACCATCGGCGGATTGCGAACCCTCTCGCTGCAGGCACCCGCCGTCTCCCTGCTTTTTCTATGGATGATCGTGCCGCTGGCGATGACCGTCTGGTTCTCGCTGCAGCGCTACAACCTCTTGATGCCGGGCATGACCGGCTTTGCCGGGCTCGAGAACTACGAATACCTGTTCACCGACCCCGCCCTGTGGTCGGCCATGGGCACGACCCTGCTGATGGTGGGCTGGGTACTGGCGATCACCGTGGTCGGCGGGACCCTGCTGGCGGTGCTCTTCCAGCAGGAGTTCATGGGGCAGGGCATCGCCCGGGTGCTGGCCATCTCGCCGTTCTTCGTCATGCCCACCGTCAGCGCCCTGGTGTGGAAGAACATGATGATGCACCCGGCCAACGGCGTGCTGTCCTGGGTGGCCGAGTCACTGGGCCTGCCCGCGGTGGACTGGTTCTCGTCGCTGCCCTTGACCTCGATCATCATCATCGTGTCCTGGCAGTGGCTACCCTTCGCGCTGTTGATCCTGCTGACCGCCATGCAGTCGCTGGATGAGGACCAGGTCGAAGCCGCCCGCATGGACGGGGCCGGGCCAATCGCGATCTTCTTCTTCATCACGTTGCCGCATCTCAAGCGGGCGATCAGCGTGGTGATCATGATCGAGATGATCTTCCTGTTGACCATCTTCGCCGAGATCTTCGTCACCACCTCCGGCGGCCCGGGCCTTGCGACCACCAACCTGGCTTACCTGATCTACATTCGCGCCCTGCTCGACTTCGACGTAGGCATGGCCTCCGCCGGTGGGGTGGTGGCGATCATCCTCGCCAATATTGTTGCCATCTTCCTGGTCCGCATGGTGGCCAAGAACCTGGAAAGCTGACACGGGAGCGCGAACATGACGACGACAAGAACCAAACTCATGACCGGGGTCGCCGCCCCGGGGCGGCAGCGGTCTGCCTTGACCGAGGCCCTGCTCAATCGGCGCCTGTGGCTCGGCGTGCTGGGCTGGACCGTGGCCATCGTGATCTTCTTCCCGATCTTCTGGATGGTGTTGACCGGCTTCAAGACCGAGGCCGAGGCCATCGCCGAGCCGAGCCTGATCTTCTCGCCGACCCTGGACAGCTACGCCGAGGTCCAGAGCCGTGCCGGCTACGCCAAGTTTGCCATCAACAGCGTGGTGGTGGCTTTCGGTTCGACCCTGCTGGCCCTGCTGATCGCCATCCCGTCGGCCTACTCCATGGCCTTCCTGCCCACCAAGCGCACCAAGGGCACCCTGCTGTGGATGCTTTCCACCAAGATGTTGCCGCCGGTGGGCGTGCTGGTGCCGATCTATCTGTTGTTCCGCGACGTCGGGCTGCTGGATACCCGCACCGGGCTGATCATCGTCTACACCCTGATGAACCTGCCGATCGTGGTATGGATGCTCTACACCTTCTTCAAGGACATGCCCAAGGACATCCTCGAAGCGGGTCGCATGGACGGGGCCGGCACGCTACAGGAGGTGCTCTATCTGCTGCTGCCGCTGACCCTGCCGGGCATCGCTTCCACGGGTCTGCTGGCGGTGATCTTGAGCTGGAACGAGGCCTTCTGGAGCCTCAATCTCACCTCCTCCCAGGCGGCGCCGCTGACGGCCTACATTGCCTCCTTCTCGAGCCCCGAAGGCCTGTTCTGGGCCAAGCTCTCCGCGGCCTCGACCATGGCCATCGCGCCGATCCTGGTGTTCGGCTGGCTGACACAAAAACAAATGGTTCGTGGCCTGACCTTCGGCGCCGTCAAATAACAGGAATCTCATCATGGCAACTCTAGAACTCAAGCAGATCAAGAAGAGCTTCGACGATACCCACGTCATCAAGGGGGTCGATCTCGAGGTCAAGGACCGCGAGTTCGTGGTCTTCGTCGGCCCGTCCGGCTGTGGCAAGTCGACCCTGATGCGCATGATCGCCGGGCTCGAGAGCGCTACCAGCGGCGATATCCTCATCGACGGCCAGCGCATGAATGAGGTGGGACCCTCCGACCGTGGCCTGGCCATGGTCTTCCAGAGTTATGCGCTCTATCCGCATATGACCGTCGAAGACAACATGGGCTTCAGCATGCGCCTGGCCGGCGTAGCCAAGGACAAGCGCCGTGAGAAGGTCCTCGAGGCCGCCAGGATCCTGGAGCTCGAGCCGCTGCTTGACCGCAAGCCCAAGGCACTCTCCGGCGGCCAGCGGCAGCGCGTGGCGATCGGCCGGGCGATCGTGCGCAATCCCAGCATCTTCCTGTTCGATGAGCCGCTCTCCAACCTCGACGCCGCCTTGCGGGTGCAGATGCGCATCGAGCTGGCCAAGCTTCATGAAGAGCTCGATGCCACCATGATCTACGTCACCCATGACCAGATCGAGGCCATGACCATGGCCGACAAGATCGTGGTGCTGCAGGGCGGCGAGGTCGAGCAGGTAGGCTCGCCGATGGAGCTCTATCATCATCCGCGCAATCGCTTCGTGGCCGGCTTCATCGGCTCGCCGAAGATGAACTTCATCGATGTCGAACTGGTGTCCTCCGATGCCGAAGGTTCCACCATCCGGTTGCCGGGGGGCGAGACCCGCGCGGTGCCGATCGATGGGGCGGGCCTCGCCGGCGGCGCCGCCCTGGAGCTGGGGGTGCGCCCTGAGCATCTCGAGCTTTCCGACCAGGGCCCGCTGGAAGGGCGTATCCAGGTGCTCGAGCGCCTGGGCGGACAGACCTCGCTGTATGTGCAGATGGGCGACAATCTGCTGACCATCATGGCCGATGGCGATGTGGCCTATCGGGTCAACGACAGCGTGCGTTTCGGCTTTTCGCCGGACCGTGCCCATCTCTTCGACACCGAGGGGCTGTCACTCTCCAAGCTGCATCGCCATCCCCTGGCCAGCCTGCGACGCCAGGATAACCGCGCCCCTACCGATACGGTGAGCCAGTGAGGAGCGATATATGAATACCCTGATCTTCGATTGCGATGGTGTGCTGGTGGACAGCGAAGCCATTGCGGAAGCGACCCTGATCGAGCTGCTGGGGGCCTGGTTGCCGGACCTGGCGGCCGAGGAGGAGCTGAAGGCGGCGCTGGGCATGACCACGGCGAATATCCTCACGCACCTGGAGGCGCGCAGCGTCCATCGCCTGCCCGCCCGAGCCGCGGCCCGCGTCGACGACACCATCGAGGCACGCCTGCGTCGAGAGTTGTGTGCCATCGAGGGTGTCGCCGAGGCCATCGCGTCGCTCACCCTGCCGCTGGCGGTAGTCTCCAACAGCCGCCGTCAGCGGGTGCTGGACTCGCTGGCCACCACCGGCCTCGCGGATCGACTGGGCGAGATACCGATCTTCACCGCCGATCAGGCGGCGGCTCCCAAGCCGGATCCGGCGATCTATCGCCTGGCCGCCGCCGAGCTCTCGTGTGCGCCGGGCGATTGCCTGGTGGTGGAGGACAGCGTCTCCGGCGTCACCGCCGCCCATGGCGCCGGCATGACGGTGATCGGTTTCACCGGTGCCAGCCATGTGGCGGCGGGGCAGGCCGAGAGGCTACGCGAGGCCGGCGCCTGGCAAATCCTGCCCCACATGCACGGGCTCGGGGCACTGGTGCGGCAGTGGCAGGCGACGCGCCTGACCACCGTTGGCTCTTGATGGGGGCCATCCCTCAACACAAGGCGGAGACGACGCCATGAAACTTCAGGACAGGGTCGCCGTGATCACCGGTGGCGCGCGGGGCATCGGCCTGGCCATCGCCAAACGCTATCTCGCCGAAGGCGCCCGGGTGGTGGTGGCCGATATCGACCTCAATGCCATCGATGACGCGGTAGACCAGCTTGCCGGCGACGATCGCGTCAAGGGGGTTCATCTCGATGTCTGTGATAGCCGCTCCATCGCGGCGATGGTAGAGGAAACGGTTCGCCACTTCGGCGGCATCGATATCCTGGTCAACAACGCCGCGGTGTTCGATATGGCGCCGGTACTCGACGTCAGCGAGGCAAGCTACGACAGGCAATTCGGCGTCAACGTCAAGGGTGCCTTCTTTACGCTGCAGGCGGTGGCCAGGGTCATGGTGGACCGCGGCCGGGGCGGAAAGATCATCAACATGGCCTCCCAGGCAGGACGCCGTGGCGAGCCCCTGGTCAGCATGTACTGCGCCTCCAAGGCCGCGATGATCAGCTTGACCCAGTCCTGCGGCCTGGCGCTGATCGAGCATGGCATCAACGTCAATGGTATCGCCCCGGGGGTGGTGGATACCCCGATGTGGGAAGAGGTCGATGCGTTGTTCGCTCGCTACGAGAATCGTCCCCTGGGCGAGAAGAAGCGCCTGGTCGGCGAAGCGGTGCCCTATGGACGAATGGGCCGTCCCGAGGATCATGTCGGGGCCGCCGTTTTCCTCGCCAGTGACGACAGCGGCTATGTGGTGGCGCAGACGCTCAATGTCGACGGCGGCAACTGGATGAGCTGATGACTCCCAATATTCATGCAGTGACGACGCGGGTGCTCGAGGCGGCGGGGGAGCGGTCTCGTTTCATTGTGGCCCTGGCGGGGCCGCCCGCCGCGGGCAAGTCCTTTCTCTCGGGCTGGTTGTGCCGCGAGCTCAACGGCCGCCGGCCGGGGTGCGCCGCGGTGGTGCCCATGGACGGCTACCACTTCGACAATGCGGTGCTCGACCCCCAGGGCCTGGTGCCCATCAAGGGCGCACCGGAGACCTTCGACTGTGACGGGCTCCGGCACGACCTGGAACGCATCCGCCGCGCCGACGGCACCGTCGCCGTGCCGGTGTTCGATCGCCCGCTGGATCTGGCGCGGGCCGGCGGTCGCTTGATTACCCCCGAGCATCGGCTGGTGATCGTCGAGGGTAACTACCTGCTGCTCGACGAGGGGCCCTGGCCGACGCTGCGGCCGCTGTTCGACATGACACTGTTCCTCGAGGTGCCCGATGAACTGCTCGAGGCGCGGCTTATCCAGCGCTGGCGGGAGATGGGGCAGGACCCGGCGGGTGCCCTCGAGCGGACTCGCCACAAGGACATGCTCAATGCCCACCTGATCAAGACGGCCTCGGTGCCCGCGGACCTGCACTGGGCCGCCAGTAGTTGAGCGTCGTCGAACTTACTTTCTTCTCCCTTAATTCAATTCACCGCCCCCGGCGGCAGGAGCTTCCCATGACCCGACTGACCAACGCCAACCTGGAGCGTCTGGCCCCCGAGATCACCACGCCGCGTTACGACCGTGGCGGCGTCAGCGCCGGCATCGTCCATATCGGGGTGGGTGGCTTCCATCGCGCCCACCAGGCGATGTACGTGGATGAGCTGATGAATCGCGGTGAGGCGCTGGACTGGGGGATCGTTGGCGTCGGCGTAATGCCCGGCGATCGCCGTATGCAACAGGCCCTGGCGGCTCAGGATCATCTCTATACCGTGGTGGTGAAGCATCCGGATGGTCGCCGGGAGGCTCGCGTCGTGGGCGCCATGCTGGATTACCTGTTCGCTCCGGAAGACCCGGAGGCGGTGATCGAGCGGATGGCCGACCCGGCGATCCGTATCGTTTCGCTGACCGTCACCGAAGGCGGCTACAATTTCCATCCGGTCAGCGGCGAGTTCGACCTCGGTAATCCCGATGTTCAGCATGATCTGGACGAACCGAGCCTGTCCAGGACCTCCTTCGGCCTGGTCATCGAGGCGCTTGCCCGACGTCGGGCGCGGGGCATTACGCCCTTCACGGTGATGTCCTGCGACAATATCCAGGGCAACGGCGATGTGGCCCGCAAGATGTTTACTGCCTTCGCCCGGGCCCGCGATGCCGAGCTCGGCGCCTGGGTCGAGACCGAGGTGCCGTTCCCCAATTCCATGGTCGATCGCATCACGCCGGTGACCACGCCCGCGGATATCGACGAGCTCGCCGATCGCTTCGCCGTCGAGGATGCCTGGCCGGTGGTCTGTGAGCCCTTCACCCAGTGGGTGCTGGAGGATCATTTCGTCGCCGGGCGTCCGGCCTTCGAGCAGGCCGGCGTGCAGCTGGTCGAAGACGTCGTTCCCTATGAGCTGATGAAGCTGCGCCTGCTCAATGCCGGTCACCAGGCGTTGGCCTATTTCGGCTACCTGGCCGGCTATGAATATGCTCACGAGGCCAGTGCCGACCCGCTGATCGTCGACTTCCTGCTGGGTTACATGACCCACGAGGCGACCCCCACCCTGGCGATACTGCCGGGTGTCGACCTGGACGACTACCGCCGTACCCTGATCACGCGCTTCGCCAATCCCGAGGTCAGAGACACCCTGGCCCGGCTGTGTGCCGAGAGCTCGGATCGCATCCCCAAGTGGCTGGTGCCGGTGATCCGCCATCAGCTCGACAGCGGTGGCGACATACATCGCTGTGCGGCCGTGGTGGCCAGCTGGGCCCGTTACGCCGAAGGCGTCGACGAGAAGGGCGCGCCCATCCAGGTAGTCGACCGCCTGAAGGACGAGCTGATGGCCATCGCGGCCCGCAACCACGACCAGCCCACCGCCTTTATCGAGAACCGCGAGCTGTTCGGCGACCTGGCCGAGAATGACCGGTTCCGCGAGGCCTACCTCGAGGCGTTGAATCGTCTGCACCGGGAAGGTGCGAAGGCGACCTTGACGGCCCTGGTCGCGGGCTGACCAAAATGCGCGACCGGGGGCTCGCCTCTCGACGAGTCTCGGTGGCTTGAGGGGGTGAGCATGTATCTTGGCGTAGATTGCGGTACCCAGAGCACCAAGGTCGTGGTGGTCGATGTCGACCGAGGGCATGTCCTCGGCGAGGCCAGCCGTCCTCACGCACTCACCGAAGGCGCTAACGGCCGCCGTGAGCAGGCGCCGGCCGACTGGATCGCGGCCTTTCGCGGCGCCTTCGGCGATGTGGTGGCGCGGTCCGGCATCGAGGCCCGGGCGATTCGCGGCATCGGCGTCTCCGGCCAGCAGCATGGCATGGTGGCGCTGGATCATTGGGGTGAGCCGGTGCACCCGGCCAAGCTGTGGTGTGACACCGAGACCGCGCCCTGGAACAACGCCCTGGTCGAACGGCTCGGCGGTGACGCCGGGTGTAGGGACAAGCTGGGCCTGGTGCTGCAGACCGGCTACACCGCCTCCAAGCTGGCGTGGCTACGGGAGACACACCCTGACGCCTACCGGCGTATCGATACGCTGTTGCTGCCCCATGATTATCTCAATTTCTGGCTCACCGGTGAGCGGGTCAGCGAGGCCGGCGATGCCTCCGGCACTGGCTATTTCGACACCCGCAGACGGTGCTGGCGAACCGATGTTTTCGCCGCGATCGCACCGGAGCTGGATGCCGAGCGAGTCCTGCCGCGCCTGATCGATTCTCACGAGCCCGCGGGCCGGGTGCGTCCTGCGCTGGCTCGCGAGCTGGGACTGGCCGATGATGTGGTGGTCTCGAGCGGCGGCGGCGACAACATGCTGGGGGCCATCGGCACCGGCAATATCGCGCCAGGGATCGTGACCCTGAGTCTGGGTACCTCGGGCACGGTCTGTGCTTATTCGCCCGAACCGTTATATGCCGCGAACACCCTGGCCGCCAACTTCTGTGCCAGCAGCGGTGGTTGGCTGCCCTTGATCTGCACCATGAACGTCACCTCGGCGACAAACCGGGTGCGTGAGCTGTTCGGGCTCGACCTGATGGCCTTCGATGAAAGGGTCGCCGGTGCACCGATCGGCGCCGAGGGGGTCAGCGTCGTGCCGTTTTTCAATGGCGAGCGAGTGCCCATGTTGCCCCAGGCTTCGGCCAGCTTCCTGGGCTTGACCAGCCGCAACACCACTCAGGCCAACCTGTGTCGAGCGGTGGTCGAAGGTGCCACTTTCGGCCTGCACTATGGGCTGGAGCAACTCGGGGGGCTAGCCGCTGACGCGGAACAGATACGCCTGATCGGCGGTGGCGCGCGAAGTCGGGTGTGGCGCCAGATGGTGGCCGATGTCCTCGGCACGCCGGTCATCTGCCCCGTGATTACCGATGCCGCCGCCCTGGGGGCGGCCATTCAGGCCGCCTGGTGTGCACAGTATCCCCACGCCTCGCTCGAGGATCTCTGCAGCCGCCTGGTTCACCTGGATGAGGGATCCCTCGCTACTCCTCACCCCGACAGCGTTGCCGACTATGGCCAGGCCTATGAACGCTATCGTCGTGCATTGGCCGACCACTACGGCGACGCTTGTGCGTAGGGGCCGATACCGAGGGGCCGATACCGAGGATCCCTGGGCGCCGCTGTCGATGGCCGATGCGTAAGGCCAGGACGCAACAAAGGGCACGGCACTTGCCGTGCCCTTTGTCATGCGAGGCATGGTGACCATCAGGGTTGACGCCTGGGTCGTGCCAGGGACGCCTCAGATGGCGGAGAGGTCGGCCCGTGTCGGCAGGGCGACATAGGAACCGGGGCGGGTCACCGCATGGGCCCCACAGCGACAGGCGAAGGCCAGTGCGGCCTCCAGGCGCTGCGTGTCGCGATGCCAGCCGTCCTCGAAGCCGTTCTCGGCGAGGGCCGTCAGCAGCCCACCGATAAAGGCATCGCCGCCCGCCGTGGTGTCTACCGGTACGACGGCGGGCGGGGCAACCGACAGTGATACCTCGGCGCCCAGGGCGCGTACGTTCCCGCCGCCATCGGTGGTCACGACCAGCTTGACCCCGGCGGCCAGGCGCTCGGCCAGCCAGGTGTCTTCCGGATGGTCACCCCGCAGGTCGTCGACTTCGTCCAGGGAAAGCTTGAGCAGGTCCGCGGCATCGAGTAGTCGAGTGACCAGGGCGGTATCCGCGCGGCCGTCGGGCCAGAGGTTGTGTCGCAGGTTGGCGTCGACGCTGACCAGGCAGCCGGCCCGCGAGGCCATTTCGGCCATGGCCAGCGTGGTCTCGGCGATCTCCGGGTCGGTCAGGCTATTGCTGCACAGGTGCAGGATGGCCGGTTCGCTGAAGATCCCGGCAGGCAGGTCCGTCAGGCGATAGAGCAGGTCGGCCGCGGGTGGCCGATAGAAGTCGAAGGTGCGCTCGCCGCCCGCATCTCGGGAGACGAAGGCCAGCGCCGTGCGTGCCTCGCGGGTACGGCGCACGCCGGAGAGCTCGACGCCCTGGGCGTCGAGCTCGGCGGCCAGGAAGTCGCCGAAGTAGTCGTCACCGAGCATGCCCAGGAAACGGCTGGGCATGCCTAGCCGTGAGCAGGCCACGGCGACGTTGGCCGGAGCGCCGCCGGCATAGGGCGTGAAGGTCTCCGGGGCCTCGTCGGTGGCATCTCCCAGGCGGCTGGAGAGCATGTCGACGAGAGCTTCACCGAAGGCGATAACGGGTATCATGATCGTTGATCCTTGTGGTTGGGCGGGGGCTCAGGCGTCTTCTGCCCGGGACAGGGTGGTACCCAGCAGGTGCTGGGCGCCGGGCACCAGCCATACCGGGTCGAGGCGGGTGTTGGCGGCCTCCACACACAGAAAATGGCGACCCACCTCGGCCGGCGTATCGGCGGGCAGGGCATCATCGCCGGGGTGCCAGACCACCGCCGAGTCGCTGCCCTGGCGAGCGATGCGCAGGCGGCGGTTACCGTCGTCGAGGGTGAGCTCGGCATTGCTGTGGTAGATGCGGTCCAGCGAGCCACGCACGCCGAGCTCGCCCTGCTGTTCTCGCTCGGCAAAGCCGGCCAGCTTGTCGAGATAGCGAGCGCCAGGGAGCCCCTCCAGGCGACAGGTAAACGCATCGGTTACCGCCAGGTAGCTGTGCAAGGCACCGCTCATCTTCACCGGCGTCTCGCCGGTATGCTCGGTGATAAGCTCCACATGCAGGCGGTTGGCGTTGGCCTGGATCACCGCGCGTGGCGTGATCTGGCTGTGCAGGCGGGTCTCGGGGGAGAGGTGCAACTCAACGCCCTCCTCATGCTCATCCACGGCGTCCAGTCGCCAGTCGGCCTTGCGCGCCGGGCCGTGCAGTGGGCCGGAGCGGTCGGGTGACTCATCGGCGATGTGCTCGTCGGCGAACCAGGGCCAGCACAGCGGGATGCCGCCACGGATGGCCCCGGGCAGCGCCTGGGGCGTAGGCGTCACCCACAGCCAGCCGCCGGACACCATGCCCTCGGGGGCCGATGAGCCCGCGACTGTCGCGTCTTCGGGCGCAGGAGAAGCGCTCGCGGCTGTCGCGTCTTCGGACGACGAAGAAGCGCCTGCGGCTGCCGTGTCTTCGGTTGCAGGAGAAGCGCCTGCGGCTGTCGCGGTTTCGGACGCAGGAGAAGCGCCTGCGGCTGTCGCGGTTTCGGGCGCAGGAGAAGCGCCTGCGGCTGTCGCGGTTTCGGGCGCAGGAGAAGCGCCTGCGGCTTGCGCGTCTTCGGGCGCAGGAGAATAGTGCAGGACCTGGGCGCCCTGGAGCGAGACGGCGAGCTCGCCCCAGGCTTCGTTGGCCAGCCATACGTCGCGGCCATGCCATTCGGCACGCCGCTGGCCGGCGGTATCATCGAGCAGGGCTCGCAGACTTGCGGGAATCATGATGGGACCTCTTCCGTCGAACTATTCGACTTCTTCGTTGTGCAGGGCCTTGGCGGCGCCCAGCAGGCCTGGCCACGGCGCCGTGACGACATGAATCGGGAGGGCGGCATTGTAGGCATGCATGCGCCCCTTGTCGGCAAAGGCCTCGCGGAAGCGGCTCTCGGGCAGCCAGGAGAGTAGCCGAGGCACAATGCCGCCGCAAAGCGTGACACCGCCGCGGGCGCCCAGGGTGAGTGCCGCATCGCCGCAGACGTCGCCGAGGATCTTCAAGAAACGCAGCAGGGTATCACGCGCGATGGGGTCTTCGTCGGCGGCGGCGGTGACCTGGGCCGGAGTGGTGAAAACAGGCGAGGCGTTTGCCAGCGTGCAGTGGGCGAGGTAGAGATCGAGCAGTCCCTGGCCACACAGGACACGCTCCACCGAGACGCGGCCGTAGCGATGGCGGAAGTATCGGAGTAGCTGCTGCTCCCGCTCGTCGGTGGGGGCGAAGGTAATATGGCCCCCCTCACCCGGCAGTGGCACCCAGGCATGGCGACCGGGAAACAGGGTAGCCACACCGAGGCCGGTGCCGGGGCCGATGACCAGGCGCGCGGCGTGGGAAGCCGCTTCGCCGGGCTGGATCTCGACGAGCGCCTCCCGGGGCACATGGGGCACCCCCAGGGCCTGTGCGGTGAAGTCGTTGATGGTCTTGAAGAGGGTGAGCCCGAGCTCGGCCTGAACCGCCGTGCGAGAGAAGACCCAGTGGTTGTTGGTCATCTTGATGCGGTCGTCGTGCACCGGGCAGGCGAAGGCCAGGCAGGCTTCCCGAGGGGCGTGCCCGTCCACGGCCCCCACCCGGGAGAGGTAGTCGCGCACCGCCTCGACCAGGCCGGGGTAGTCGGCGCAGGGCAGGCTCAGGATGTCGTGAGGCTCGAAGGCCCCCGGCGTCACCAGGGCGAAGCGCGCATTGGTCCCGCCGATGTCACCGATCAGGGCCGGTCGTATCATCGCGGGACTCCTCAGGCGTCTTCGTCGTGGATCTGACCGTCCTGGCGGAGCAGGTCGTCGGCCTCGAAGCCGCCGAAGACGCTGGCGCCTTCTTCACCGCGCATGGCGAGATGGCGGAAGCCGCCAAACAGTTCGCGACCCAGCCCCACGTGGTAGTGGTCCAGCTCGGCAACGTGGCGCTCTCGATCGGCCCAGGCGCGGGCTTCCACCCGGGTCTCGAGGGTGCCGGCATTGGCGTCCAGGCGCACGATGTCGCCGTCGCGGAGCTTGGCCAGCGGGCCGCCGTCCAGCGCCTCGGGACTCAGGTGGATGGCCGCCGGCACCTTGCCGGAGGCGCCCGACATGCGGCCGTCGGTGACCAGCGCCACCTTGTGGCCACGGTCCTGGAGCACGCCGAGATAGGGCGTCAGCTTGTGCAGCTCGGGCATGCCGTTGGCCTTGGGACCCTGGAAGCGCACCACGGCGATCACGTCGCGGTCGAGTTCGCCGGCCTCGAAGGCTCCCTTGAGGTCGTTCTGGTCCTCGAAGATCTTCACCGGGGCCTCCACCACGCGGTGCTCTTCGGCGACGGCCGAGATCTTGATCACGCCTCGGCCCAGGTTGCCGTCGACCACGGTGAGCCCGCCGGTGGGGGCGAAGGGCGTTGACACGCCGGTCAGCACGTCGCTATCGAGACTCGCCTCCGGCCCTTCGCGCCATACCAGCTTGCCATCCTCGAGGAAGGGTTCCTGGGTGTAGGCGGTGAGGTCGGTGCCGAATACCGTGGGGATATCGCCGTGGATCAGGCCTGCCGCGAGGAGTTCGCGGAACAGGAAGCTCATGCCACCGGCGGCCTGGAAGTGGTTGATGTCGGCCTGACCGTTAGGATAGACCTGCATCAGGCTCGGCGTCACCGCCGAGAGGTCGGTGAAGTCCTCCCAGGTGATGGTCAGGCCGGCGGCGGCGGCCATGGCTACCAGGTGCAGGGTGTGGTTGGTGGAGCCGCCGGAGGCAAGCAGGCCAACGATGGCGTTGACGATGGCGCGTTCGTCGATCTGCCGATAGAAGGGGCGGTAGTCGCCGCCGGCTTCGGTATTGCGGATCGCCTGTTCGGTGGCGAAGCCGGTCAGTGCCTCACGCATCTCGGTGCCCGGGTTGACGAAGGAGGTGCCGGGCAGGTGCAGCCCCATCATTTCCATCATCAGCTGGTTGGAGTTGGCGGTGCCGTAGAAGGTGCAGGTGCCGGGGCTATGGTAGGACTGGGATTCGGCCTCCAGCAGTTCCTCGCGGCTCGCCTTGCCTTCGGCGAACAGTTGGCGAATGCGTGCCTTTTCCTTGTTGGGCAGGCCGCTGGGCATGGGGCCCGCCGGCACGAACATGGCCGGCAGATGGCCGAAGCGTGCCGCCGCGATAAACAGCCCCGGCACGATCTTGTCGCATACGCCGAGGTAGAGCGCGGCGTCGAACATGTTGTGGGAAAGCCCCACGGCGGAGGCCATGGCGATCACATCCCGGGAGAACAGCGACAGTTCCATGCCCGGCTGGCCCTGGGTGACGCCGTCACACATGGCCGGCACGCCGCCGGCGAACTGGGCGGTTGAGCCCATGGCGCGAGCCGCGGCCTTGATGGTTTCGGGGAAGGTCTCCAGCGGCTGGTGGGCCGAGAGCATGTCGTTATAGGCCGAGATGATTCCCAGGTTGGCGCTGTTCATCAACTTCAGGGCATTCTTGTCCTCGGTTCCGCAGGCGGCGAAGCCATGGGCCAGGTTGCCACAGGAGAGCTCGCCACGGTGCACGCCGCGCCGGTGCTGGTCGGCCATGCGCGCCTCATAGAGGGCGCGGCGCTCGGCAGAGCGCTCGCGGATGCGGTCGGTCACATTGGCGACGGTGGCATTGAGGGTCGAATTGGAACTGGCCATGGTGCACCTCGGTCATGTTTATTTGGTAAGTTTACCAAAATATTATTCGGTACTCCGGGGAAGTCTAGCGAATATTTCGCGGGAAATGTAGTTTTGTTACCTAGAATTATTGGGTATTGCGGTGTCCTTTCATGAGTTCTTTACAGGCTGGCGTGCTGGCCAGCCACATGGCGCTAATGGACCATGCGCATTCGTAGGCCCGGTAAGCGCCAGCGCACCGGGCGTAGAGTGGGCGCCGGCGTCATGCCCGATGCGCCTTCAGGCGCATCGGGCCTACTCGAGATCTCATCGACGTCACGCCAAATGGCGATGAATTCTCTCAGGGTAGGACATCAAAGCCCCAGCACACGCAGCAACCAGCGCCGGTACGGGGGCGTCAGCCAGCCTACCGGGCTGTGTCGCGATTGGATGAAGACGGCGCGGGCATGGCTGAAGCGTTGAAAGCCCGCCTCGCCGTGATAGGCACCGCTACCGCTCTCGCCAATGCCGCCGAAGGGAAGCGCCGGTACGGCGTTGTGCCACAGGGTGTCATTGAACACCACGCCGCCCGAGTGGGTCTGCTCGAGCAGGCGTTGGCGCAGGGCCGCATCCTCGGTAAAGGCGTAGAGCGCCAGTGGGCGGTGCCCTGCCTGGACGCGTGCGATGGCGGCATTCATGTCGCGCACGCCGAGCACCGGTAGCCAGGGCCCGAAGATCTCCTCGCGCATGATGGCGAGGGCGTCGCTGGGGTCGACGACCAGCGTGGGGGGCAGCTTGGCGCCACCGTCGGGCAGCTCGAGCCTCTCACCCAGATCGATGATCCGGCAGCCATGATTGCGTGCCTCATGGAGCTGGTGTTCCAGGCGTTTGCGATGCTCGGGACCCGGCACCGAGCTGTAGTCACGGCTGGCGGTACCCTCGGGGTAGAAGCGTGCCACCTGGCGTTGCATTGCCTTGAGGAATGCCTCGAGCCGCGAGGCCTCGACCATCACGTAATCGGGGGCGATGCAGGTACGGCCGGCGTTAAGCCACTTCCCGAAGGCGATGCGTTCGGCGGCCTTCTCCAGATCGGCGTCGGCGGCCACCAGGGCCGGGCTCTTGCCGCCGAGTTCCAGGGTGACCGGCGTCAGATTGGCGGCCGCGGCGCGTGAGACCTCACGGCCGATCGCGGCGCTGCCGGTGAACAGCAGGTGGTCGAAGGGCAGGGCGGAAAAGTGCCTTGCCACTTCGGCGTCGCCCTCGACCACGCAGAGTTCCTCCGGGGCGAAGTAGCGAGCCGCCAGGCGCGCCATCAGGGCCGAGGTGGCGGGAGTGTTTTCGCTGGGCTTGATCATGACCCGGTTGCCGGCCGCCAGGGCATCGATGGCGGGCAGCCAGGCGAGGCTCCAAGGGTAGTTGGCCGGCGAGATAATGCCGATTACGCCGAGTGGCTGATAGTGGACCTTCGCTCGCGCCGGCAACAGCCGCCAGCCCACCGGTCGGCGGCGAGGGCGCATCCAGCGGCGCAGCTTTCGCCGGGTGAAGCGGGCCCCCTGGAGCACGGTGGCCACCTCGGCCACCCGGGTCTCCATTTCGGCACGATGGCCGACGTCTGCGCTGATGGCGGCGGCGATCTCGTCGCGGTGGCGCCGGGTCAGCGTGGCCAGGCGGGTCAGCCGGTCGCGTCGGGTGGCAAGGCTCGGATAGGGCGCCGCGTTGAAGGCGTGGCGCTGGGCGTCGAGGAGGGCCTGGGAGGCATGGACATGGCGCATGCTGGAATCCTGTTCGCGGTAATGGAAGGTGGCGAGTGGTCTGGCACAATGGTGGCGCTAACTCGCCGCCAGGGCCAGAGAAAGGAGTGACTGCATGTCAGTGCCGAGGCGCCATACCCTACCCGCCATGGAGGCGGTATCCGCCGGCGGCTGGAACGCCCTGGTCGGCGATGATCATCCGTTTCTGCGCCATGAGTTCCTGCACGCCCTGGAAGCCAGCGGCTCGGTTTCGCCGGCGACCGGCTGGGTGCCACACCACCAGACGCTCTGGCAGGGCGAGTCGCTGGTCGGCGTCATGCCGCTCTATCACAAGCGGCACTCCTTCGGCGAATACGTCTTCGACTGGGCCTGGGCCGATGCCTGGGAGCGTGCGGGAGGGCGCTACTACCCCAAGGCGTTGACGGCGATTCCCTACACGCCGGCGCCCGGCCCGCGCCTGGCCCTGGCGGCCGGGGTCGACCCGCGAGCCGCTCGCGAGGCCCTGGCCAGCGCCTGGGAGGAGGGTGAGCTCTCGAGCTGGCATCTCCTGTTTGCCGAGCAGGCGGAGGTGGCCGAGTGGCAGTCGACCCGGCCGGGGCTGCTGGCGCGGCACGGCGTGCAGTTCCAGTGGCGCGACCGAGGCTATGGCGGCTTCGATGGCTTCTTGGCCGCCATGACCTCCAAGCGACGCAAGGCGATTCGCCGTGAGCGGCGGCTCGTCGCCGACCAGGGGTTGAGCCTGCATCGCCTGGAGGGCGAGGCCATCGATGCCACCGCCCTCGAGCACTTCTATCGCTGCTATGAAATCACCTATCTGGAGCGTGGCCGCCGGGGGTATCTGGGCCTCGACTTCTTCCGGCGCCTGCTGGCCACCATGCCCGAGAGCTTGTTGCTGGTGCAGGCACGCCTCGGTGACCGGCCCGTGGCCGCCGCGCTTTATCTGCAAGGCGCGCGCACCCTCTATGGCCGCTACTGGGGTAGCGAGGTAAACGCCGATTGCCTGCACTTCGAGGCCTGTTATTACCAGGGCATCGAGCACTGCTTCGAGCGCGGCCTGACCGCATTCGACCCCGGCACCCAGGGCGAGCACAAGCTCACCCGGGGGTTCGAGCCTCGCCTGTTGACCTCGCTTCACCATATTGCCCACCCGCGCTTGCGCGCCGCCGTGGCGCGTTTCTGTGATGAGGAGCGTGAGCAGGTACTGGCCTATCGGCGCGCCGCCGAGTCGGCGCTGCCGTTCAAGGAATGAGTCATGCAAGCCGGATGCTCTCACGTCTCGCTCACGTCTCGCTCACGTCTCGCTCACGTCTCGCTCACGTCTCGCCCTATCCGTCGGGCGCCGCAGTGGCACCGGTTCTCGCCGGGTTCGAGCCTCGCCGTATGGCCGTCGGTAATGGCATAATGCGCCGCATCGTAACGACATGACGGGAAGGCATCATGCTCAAGGGGTTGGCGCTGACGCTGACGCTCCTGCTGGCGCTGCTGCAGTATCAGCTGTGGCTCGGCCAGGGGGGCGTCGAGGAGCTGCGGGAGGTTCGCCAGCGTGTGGCGTCGCTGGAGACCGCTAACCGGCCGCTGCGTGACCGCAATATGCGCCTGGCCGCCGAGGTGCTCGATCTCAAGACCGGCCTCGATGCCATCGAGGAGCGTGCGCGCAGTGATATCGGCATGGTGCGTACCGACGAGCAGTTCTTCTGGGTGCCCGATGTGACGGTAGCGGTGGATCCGGTGGTCAACCCGGTGCCCGCCACCTATCTGGAAACGAGCCGATGAGCGGGGCAACCTGGTTGGTGGTGCCGGCGGCGGGGCAGGGCCGGCGCATGGGCGCCGATCGGCCCAAGCAGTACCTGACCCTCGATGCCTTGCCGGTGATGGCTCATACCCTGGCGCGGCTGCATGCCGCGTTTCCCGAGGCACGGCTCTGCCTGTGCCTGGACCCCGGCGACGCCTGGTTCGACCCGGCCTGGGTGCCCTTCGCCGACTGGCGACGGGTGCCGGGTGGCCGCGAGCGCGCGGACTCCGTGGCCAATGCCCTGGCGGCCATCGCCAACGAGGCGCGCCACGACGACCTGGTGTTGGTCCATGACGTGGCGCGCCCCTGTGTCGCCGTCGATGACCTGCGGCGGCTGACCCGCGCGCTGGCCGATGAACCGGCGGGCGGGCTGTTGGCCGCGCCGGTGGCCGACACCATGAAGCGTGACGATGGTGCCGGAGGGATCGCCCTGACCGAGCCCCGTGGGGGCCTCTGGCATGCCCTGACCCCCCAGGGGTTTCGCTACGGGTTGCTGACCCGTGCACTGAGCGAGGCCGCCGAGGCGGGCGTGGCGATCACCGACGAGGCCTCCGCGGTGGAGGCGCTGGGCCTGGCACCGCGGCTGGTGCCCGGGCGTCGCGATAACCTCAAGATTACTCACCCCGAGGACCTGGCCCTGGCCGGCATGATCCTGGCCACCCAGGCCTCGGTGCATAGCGAGACGACGCCGGCAGGCGTTGCGGAGAGATGATGCGAATCGGCCATGGTTTCGATGTCCACCGCTTCGGCGAGGGCAATCACCTGATGATCGGCGGCGTTGCCGTCCCCTTCGAGCGCGGTTTCGTCGCTCATTCCGACGGCGATGTGCTGCTGCATGCCATCAGCGATGCCCTGTTGGGCGCCTGTGCACTGGGCGATATCGGTCGACACTTCCCCGATACCGACCCGGCCTGGAAGGGCGCCGACAGCCGTGACTTGCTGCGGCGCGTGGTGGCGCTGGTGGCCGAGGCCGGCTACCGGGTCGGCAATCTCGACGCCACCCTGATGGCCCAGGCGCCGAAGATGGCGCCCCACGTCGAGGCCATGGCGGCCCATGTCGCCGCCGACCTGGGCGTCGAGCGAGGGGCCGTCAACGTCAAGGCCACCACCACCGAGCGCCTGGGGTTTACCGGCCGCGGCGAGGGCATTGCCGCCGAGGCGGTGGCGCTTCTGATACCGGCCCGGCAGGACGCCGGCCCCGCGGTCCGGAAGAGCGAGGACGCCGGTGAGTGATCGGCCGACGCCTCGCCCCCTCGACGCCATCGACTGGCCGCCTGCCTGGCCACGAGTGCTCGACGCCGAGTTTGGCCCGCCCCCCGAGGGGGACTATCGGGCGCGCCCCGAGGACTTCCGGGTCGAGGAGGCGCTCGACTTCGTCCCCGAGGGGGAGGGCGAGCACCTCTGGCTCTATATCGAGAAGCGCGACCTGACCACCGCTATGGTAGTGAAGGAGCTGGCGCGACTGTGTGACGCCTCGCCACGGGTGGTGGGCTACTCGGGAATGAAGGATCGCGTCGCGGTGACCCGCCAGTGGCTATCGGTGCAGCTGCCGGGGCGCCAGGCGCCGGAGGGCCTGGGCGAGGCCCTGGCCGAGCGCGGTGTCAGGGTGCTGGAGATGGCGCGCCATCCGCGCAAGCTCAAGCGTGGCGTGCATCGGACCAATCGCTTCAGGCTACGCCTTACCGGGCCGGTGGCGGCCGACGAGGGCCTCATCGCTCGCTGGGAGCGTCTGCTCGAGCGCGGAGTGGCCAACTACTTTGGCCCCCAGCGCTTCGGCCCCGATGGGCGCAACCTTCAGCGGGCGCGTTCGCTCCTGGCCCGCGGTTGGCGCAAGCGCGATGACCGCGAGGGCATGCTGCTCTCGGCGGCGCGCAGCTTCTTGTTCAATGAGCTGCTCGCCGAGCGGATTCGCGAGGGGAGTTGGGGGCGCCTGTTGCCGGGGGAGGTGGCCAACCTCGATGGTAGCGCCAGCCAGTTCCGCCTCGAGACGCCGGACCCCGAGCTCGAGGCTCGGGCGGCGCGGCTCGACCTGCATCCCACCGGCGTACTCTGGGGCGTTGGCGGCGCGCCGGCAGAGGGCGGGTCCCTGGCCTGTGAGACGCGGCTGGCCGAACGCTTCCCCGGGCTCTGTGCCGGGCTCGAGGCCGCCGGTGTGCGCCCCGGGCGTCGTCCGCTGCGCCTGCGCCTGACCGACGCGCGCCTGGAGCGCGGCGACGGTGAACTATGGCTTGCCTTTACGTTGCCCCGCGGTGCCTTCGCCACCGCGGTACTCAGAGAACTCATGGCGCACCCGACCCTGTAACGGGGACGCCCAGCGCGAGGATTCAAGATGCGTCGACTGCTGCTCTCCAATGATGATGGCGTACACGCCCCCGGGCTGCGTGCCCTGCACGATGCCCTGATACCGCATGCCAAGCTGCGCGTGGTGGCGCCCGACCGCGACAAGAGCGGCGCCAGCAACTCGCTGACCCTGACCCGGCCGCTGTCGCTGTCGGCGATGGACAACGGCTTCTACAGCGTCGACGGGACACCGGCAGACTGCGTCTATCTGGGCGTCAACGGCGTCTGGAACGAGAGGCCGGATCTGGTGATCTCGGGCATCAATCACGGCGGTAACCTGGGGGATGACGTGCTCTACTCGGGCACCGTGGCCGCCGCCATGGAGGGGCGCAACCTGGGCATGGCGGCTATCGCCATGTCGCTGGTGGGGCATCGTCATTTCGACACCGCCGGCCGGGTGGCGGCGAGCCTGGTGGGCGCCGCCGAACAGCTCTCGCTTCCGCCGCGCAGCCTGCTCAACGTCAATGTGCCCGACCTGCCCTGGGACGAGATCCAGGGCTTTCGGGTCACTCGCCTGGGCTATCGTGGTCCCGCGGGGTCCCCCCAGGAGGTGCGCGACCCGCGTGGCAAGGTGCGCTGGTGGATCGCGCCGCTGAGCAAGAACGCCGATGACGGCCCCGATACCGACTTCGCCGCCGTGGAGGCAGGCTTTGTCTCCATTACCCCGCTGCAGACCGACCTGACCCGGCATGCGGCGATCGCCGATGTGACGGGTTGGCTGGATGCACTCACCTGATCACCTGGCCGAGCTGGTGCGGGGGGTCGGCATGACCTCCCAGCGCACCCGCGATCGCATGCGGGAGCGCCTGGCCGCCCAGGGTATCCGTGACTCCCGGGTGCTGGAGACCCTGGGTCACGAGCCGCGCCACCTGTTTCTGGACGAGGCGCTGGCCCATCGTGCCTATGAGGATACCTCGCTGCCCATAGGCCATGGCCAGACACTCTCCCAGCCCTGGATCGTGGCGCGAATGACCGAGCTGGTGCTGCAGGTATCGCCGCGGCGCGTGCTGGAGGTGGGGACCGGCTCCGGTTATCAGACGCTGATACTGTCGCGGTTGGTGCCGGAACTCTGGTCCATCGAGCGAATCAATGCCTTGCATCGTCGTGCCGCCGAGCGGCTGCGCCTGCTGGGCGCCGACAATATCCACTTGCGCCTGGCCGACGGCGGCCACGGCTGGGAGGAAGCCGCGCCCTTCGATGTCATCCTGCTGACCGCCTGCGCCAGCGAGTTGCCATCGGCACTGCTCTCCCAGCTCGCCGAGGGAGGCGTGCTGTTTACCCCACTGTCCGACGCCCGGGGGTGCCAGTGGCTGACCCGTATCCGGCGCCAGGATAATCAATTCGAGACGCGGCGACTCGAGCCGGTGCGCTTCGTGCCGCTGCTCGAAGGCGTCATTCGTTGAAAGGAGCCCGCTATTGAAGCGATACCTCGGCACGATCCTCAGAGGCGCCGGCATGGGAGCCGCCGATGCGGTCCCCGGCGTCTCTGGTGGCACCATCGCCTTTATCACCGGCATCTATGAAGAGCTGATTTACACCATCAGACAGTTTGGCCCGGGTGCCTTCGGGGCCTGGCGGCGTGGTGGGGTAGCGGGCCTGGTGGCCCACCTCAATCTGGCCTTCTTGCTGCCGCTGTTGCTGGGCATCGCCGTGAGCCTGGTCAGCGTCGCTCATCTGGTGGTGTGGTTGATGGAAGACCATCCGCTGCTGCTCAACGGCTTCTTCTTCGGGCTGGTGCTGGCCTCGGCGCTGGTGGTCGGCCGCCACCCGGCCGACTGGCGCTGGTGGCATCTCCTGGCGTTGATGGGTGGCCTGTTGCTGGCCCAGGGCCTGCCCGCGCTGATGCCGCTGGTGACCGCGCTGGGCAGCCGCGAGGTGATGCTGCTGGTGGCGGGAGCCATCGCCATCAGCGCCATGATCCTGCCGGGGGTCTCCGGGAGTTTCCTGCTGCTGACCATGGGCCTCTACGGCACCGTGATGGATGGCATTCGCGGCTTCGACCTGGGGCTGATCGGTCTTTTCGGCATGGGCTGTGCGGTGGGGCTGTTTGCCTTTTCGCGCCTGCTCTCCTGGCTTCTCGCCCGCTACCATACCGGGACCCTGCAGCTGCTGGTGGGCTTTATCATCGGCTCCCTGCCGGTACTCTGGCCGTGGCGCGAGCTGGTACGCTACCAGCTGGGTCCGGACGGACAGATGATTCCGCTGGATTATCGCTATCTGACACCCGGTGATTATGCCCAGCTGACCGGCGATGCCCCGCAGCTTATGGCGGTGGTGGCGCTGATGCTGGCGGGAGCGGCTATCGTGCTGCTGCTCGACCGCACGGGGAAGGACTCCGCTGCGACTCGCTCTCGATAGACAAGCTCTCGATAGACAAGCTCTCGATAGACAAACAAGGAGGAAGGCTCTGATGCGTAATGTGTTGATGATTTCGGGGCTGGCCCTGGCCCTGTCCGGCTGTGTCAGTCAGCAGGATGCCCCTGGCCAGGTGCCGGTGCGTGACCTTTCGGCGAGTCGCGCGGACACCACGCCCAGCCACTACACCGTGGAGCAGGGGGATACGCTCTATGGCATCGCCTGGCGCCATAACATGGACTATCGCGACCTGGCTCGACTGAATCGCATCGGCCCTCCCTACGCGATTCAGCCGGGGCAGCGCCTGGTGCTGGATAGTGAGGCGACCGGTAGTCAGTCGGCGGCTCGGCCGGCGGCCAGTGGCATGGATGATAACCAGGGGCGTGACAAGGGCGGCGATAACGGCAGCGCCGTGGCGGTCGCCACGCCACTCGGCGGCGCCCAGGAAGACGCCGACTCCGGCGATATGGAGTGGCTGTTGCCGAGTGGCGAGACCGAAACGGTGTCGCGTAGTGACCGGACGCCTGCCGCCGCTGACGAGGGCGCTTCTCAGTCACAGGCGTCGGCCGGCGAAGAAACAAGTGGGCCCGGCCCGGTCTATTCCTCGGATAGCGACGATGCCGATGACAGCCAGGATGAACGCGACCCGGCAGACAAGACCACTGACGAGACTCCCGAGACCCCCGAGACCCAGGAGGCGGCCGAAACGGCGACTCGGAAGGAGCCCGCCGCCGAGAAAGCCAGTGAGTCGACGAGCGAAGGGGCCGCCAAGCCCGATGCCGGTACCGCCGTCGCCGGCGGCAACCAGGCACCGGATCGTAGTTCGCGCACCTATAGCCCGGTGGCCGAGGTGCCCTGGCAGTGGCCGGTCAGTGGCGATGTCGTCGGCCAGTTCGGCGATGGCGGCACGATTACCGCCGGCATTGATATCGCCGGTCAAAAGGGGCAACCTGTCAAGGCGGCGGGGCCCGGCATCGTAGTCTATGCGGGCAGCGGCGTCAGAGGCTATGGCAAGCTGATTTTGCTCAAGCATAACGACCAGTTCCTCAGTGCTTACGCCCATAACGATACGTTGAAGGTAAGCGAGAACGACGTGGTCGAGGCCGGCGAGGTGATTGCCACCATGGGCGACAGCGATGCCGAAGATACCAGACTCCACTTCGAGGTGCGCAAGGATGGCCAGCCCCAGGATCCCCTGGGTTATCTGCCTTCACGCTGATGCTTCTGTCCGGCGGAGCGGCTCCCGCCGGGACTGATACACAATAATAATCGGTTTCGCCGACGCCTCAGGGCGTCGGCGCCAGGATGCAAGCACGGGGTAGCCATCAATGAGCATGCTTGAACGGGACCTTCAGGATGTGGATGTGGACACACTCGAGGAGAAAGAGCAGAACATCGTCGACGCCGTTGACGAGCCGGTGGCCGAAGAAGAGGCGGCCTTCGAGAAGGCGCTGACTCGGGAGGATCGTTACAGCCATCAGAGCCTCGACGCCACGCAAATCTATCTTAACGAGATCGGCTTTTCGCCGCTGTTGACCCCCGAGGAGGAGGTCTTCTACGGCCGTCTGGCCCAGAAGGGCGACCCCATGGGTCGCTCACGCATGATCGAATCCAACCTGCGGCTGGTGGTGAAGATCGCCAGGCGCTATCTCAATCGCGGCCTCTCGCTGCTCGACCTGATCGAGGAGGGCAACCTGGGGCTGATCCGCGCCGTGGAGAAGTTCGACCCCGAGCGGGGCTTTCGGTTTTCCACCTATGCCACCTGGTGGATTCGTCAGACCATCGAGCGGGCGCTGATGAACCAGACCCGCACGATTCGCCTGCCTATTCACGTGGTCAAGGAGCTCAACATCTATCTGCGTGCGGCTCGCGAACTGACCCAGAAGCTTGATCACGAGGCCTCCGCAGAGGAGATCGCCGAGTATCTCGACAAGCCCGTCGAGGCCGTCAAGAAGATGATGGGGCTCAACGAGCGGATCTCGTCGGTGGACTACCCGGTCGGCGGGGATAGCGACAAGCCGCTGATCGAGACCCTGGCCGATGACGCCGACGACGGCCCCGAGTCGAGCCTGCTCGACGGCGACGTCAAGCAGCATGTGGATGAATGGCTCTCCGAGCTCAGCGAAAAGCAGCGCGAGGTCGTGGTACGCCGCTTCGGCCTGCGGGGCCATGAGGCCGCCACCCTCGAACAGGTCGGCGAGGAGATCGGCCTGACCCGGGAGCGGGTGCGCCAGATTCAGGTCGAGGCATTGAAGAAGCTGCGCCGAGTCCTCGAGAAACAGGGGCTCAGCCTTGATGCGATCTTCGCCTGATCGCCCGATCAGCAAGTTCTTTCAGATTTCTTGCTAAATTCAGCACTTTGTCATGATAAGCCACCGTCTATATGGTGGCTTTTTTCGTGATTTGCGCTGTGGTTCCAACGATAATTCTCGGTTCGCCCATTTTAGATAGTCCAGGAGTCCGCCATGGCCCGGCCGCTGATCGCCGAGATCGACCTCGACGCCTTGCGCCACAATTACCGTCTCGCCTGTGAGTGTGCGCCTCACAGCCGCAGTGTTGCCGTGATCAAGGCCGATGCCTACGGACACGGCGCCGCTGCCTGCGCGCGTGCCCTGGAGGGCATCGCCCCGGCCTTCGCGGTGGCCTGCCTCGAGGAGGCGGTGACGCTGCGTGAGGCCGGCATCGGCGCCCCCATCGTGCTGCTCGAGGGCATCTTCACTCCGGACGAGCTCGCCCAGGTGGATCGGCTTGGCCTATGGATGGCGGTGCACAGCGACTGGCAGCTGGATGCGCTGCTCGCCTCGCGACCCTCGAAGCCGGTGCCGGTATGGCTCAAGGTGGATTCCGGCATGCATCGCCTGGGCTTCTCGCCCGAGCGGGCGGAAGCGGCGTGGCGGCGCCTGGCGGCGGCGCCGGAGCAGGCCTGTGACCTGCATCTGATGAGCCACTTCGCCACCGCCGATCTGGTCGATACCGGCTACTTCAATGACCAGCTGGCACGGCTCAAGGCCCTGGCCGAGCGCCTGGATGCCCCACTATGCCTGGCCAACTCCCCGGCGACCCTGGCACACCCCGAGGCTCATGGTGCCTGGAACCGGCCGGGCGTGATGCTCTACGGCAGCGACCCCCTCGAACGACCCAATGCCGTTACCTCCCGGTTGGCGCCGGTGATGACCCTGCGCTCGCAGATTATCGCCGTGCGTGAGCTTCCCGCCGGCGAACCGGTGGGCTACGGCGGACGCTGGGTTACCCCGCGTCGCTCGCGCATCGGCGTGGTGGCGGCGGGCTACGGCGATGGCTATGACCGGCATGCCGTGGATGGCACCCCGGTGCTGGTGGCGGGCAGGCGTACCGGTATCGCCGGCAAGGTCTCCATGGATATGCTGATCGTGGATCTCACCGAGATTCCCGAGGCCGATATCGGCAGCGAGGTCGTGCTGTGGGGCAGGGCGAGCAACGGCCAGGTGCTGTCGGTGGACGAAGTGGCGCGTCACTGCGATACCATCAGCTACACCTTGCTGACCGGGGTGCTGCCCAGGGTACCGAGGCGGTATCATGGAGCCTCTTGAAAGCCCGACAGGAACCGAGCATGTTCAGGGACGATTCTCGCCGGCATAACTTCGCCCACCCTCGCTACTGGCCCGTCTGGTTATCCATCGGGGCCATGCATATCGTGGCCTGGCTGCCCTGGCGGCTCAGGCTGTGGATCGGCAAGCTGATCGGGCTGGCTGCCCGGCGCCTTGCCGGGCGGCGCCGGCATATTACCGAGACCAATCTCAGGCTGTGCTTCCCGGCGCTCGACGCCGACGAGCAGCGGCGCCTGGTTCGAGAGACCTTTATCGCCAATGGCATCGGCCTTGTGGAGACCGCTACCGGCTGGTGTCGCGACCCGGAGGATCTCCGGCATCGCGTCGTCTTCAAGGGGCAGGAGCATCGTGCCCGGCTGGAGGCCGAGGGCAAGGGGGCGCTGATCCTGGGGGTGCATTTTTCGACACTGGATCTCGGCGCGGCCCTGCACTCGCTCTACTTCCGCGCCGATGCCGTTCAGCGCCCCCACGACAACCCACTGTTTGCCCGCTTCATGGGACGCGCCCGGGCGCCTTACTTCGACAGGGTGCTCGACCGCCACGACCTGCGCGGCGTGGTGCGGCGCATCAAGGCGGGGCACGCGGTCTGGTACTCGCCGGATCAGGATTTCGGCCGCGACGTCAGCGTCTTCGCACCGTTCTTCGGCATCCAGGCGGCCACGGTGAAGATGACCGCGCGCATCGCCCGCATGACCGGGGCACCGGTGATACCACTGATCTTCCACCGCAACGCCGATAATCGCACCTATACCCTCGAATACCTGCCGCCGCTAAAGGACTTCCCCAGCCATGATGACGCGGCCGATGCCGCGCGCATCAACGCGGTGATCGAGGCGGCGATCCGTCGGCATCCCGAGCAATACCTGTGGCTGCACCGGCGTTTCAAGACCCGGCCGGAGGGTGAGCCTTCGCCTTATTGATGCAGGACTTCACAAAGGCTTGTAAGCCGTAAGCCATAAGAAAACCCCACGACCGCAAGGCCAGTGGGGTGTCTTTAAGCGTCGAAATTTACATGCTGATCAACAGCTTACAGCTTACAGCTTACAGCTTACAGCTTACAGCTTACAGCTTACAGCTTACAGCTTGCAGCGTATCGCTTCGGCGAAGTCGATCAGGCATCGATGCGCTTGTACTTCATGCGATGCGGGGTGTTATCGCCGACGCGCTTCTTGTGGTCCACCTCGTACTCCGCGTAGTTACCCTCGAAGAACTCCACATGGGAATCGCCCTCGAAGGCGAGGATGTGCGTGGCGATCCGGTCGAGGAACCAGCGGTCGTGAGAGATCACCATGGCGCAGCCGGGGAAGGCCAGCAGGGCCTCCTCGAGGGCACGCAGGGTCTCGATGTCCAGGTCGTTGGAGGGCTCATCGAGCAGCAGCACGTTGGCGCCCTGCTTCAGGGTCTGGGCCAGCTGCAGGCGACCGCGCTCACCGCCGGACAGCTCGTTGAGACGCTTCTGCTGGTCGTTGCCCTTGAAGTTGAAACGACCCACGTAGGCCCGCGAGGAGACCTCGTAGCCGTTGATGTTGAGCATGTCCTGGCCGTCGGAGACCGCCTCCCATACCGTCTGCTTGTCTTCCAGGGCGTCACGCAGCTGTTCGACATAGGCGATATCGACGGTCTCGCCGATCACCACCTCGCCGGCATCGGGCTGTTCCTTGCCGGTGATCAGCTTGAACAGCGTCGACTTGCCCGCACCGTTGCCGCCGACGATGCCGACGATGGCCCCCTGGGGTACGGTGAAGTTCAGGTCCTCGTAGAGCAGCTTGTCGTCGAAGGCCTTGGAGACGCCGTGAAACTCGATGACCTTGTCGCCCAGGCGCGGGCCGGGCGGAATATAGATCTCGTTGGTCTCGTTGCGCTTCTGGAAGTCGCCGGACTGCATCTCCTCGAAGCGATTGAGGCGCGCCTTGCTCTTGGCCTGGCGGCCCTTGGCATTGCTGCGCACCCACTCGAGCTCCTGCTTGATCGCCTTGTTCTTGGAGGCCTCCTGCTTGGCTTCCTGCGCGAGGCGCTTCTCCTTGGCCTCCAGCCAGCCCGAGTAGTTGCCCTCGAAGGGGATGCCCTGGCCGCGGTCGAGCTCGAGGATCCAGCCGGCCACGTTGTCGAGGAAGTAGCGGTCGTGGGTGATCGCCACCACGGTGCCGCTGTAATCGTGCAGGAAGCGTTCGAGCCAGGCCACGGACTCGGCGTCCAGGTGGTTGGTGGGCTCATCGAGCAGCAGCATGTCGGGGCTGGAAAGCAGCAGGCGGCACAGCGCCACGCGGCGACGCTCGCCCCCGGAGAGGTTGCCGACACGGGCGTCCCAGGGCGGCAGGCGCAGGGCCTCGGCGGCCACTTCCAGCTTGCGATCCAGGTTGTGGGCGTCGGAGGCTTCGATGATGTTTTCCAGGCGTGCCTGCTCGCTGGCCAGGGCATCGAAGTCGGCGTCCGGCTCGGCATAGGCGGCGTAGACGGCGTCGAGCTTCTCCTGGGCCTCCTTGATCTCGCCCAGGGCCTCTTCCACGGTCTCGCGGACGTTCTTGTCGTCGTCGAGCTGGGGTTCCTGGGGCAAGTAGCCGACATTGATGCCGGGCATGGGGCGTGCCTCGCCCTCGAACTCGGTGTCGACGCCGGCCATGATGCGCAGCAGGGTCGACTTGCCCGCGCCATTGAGGCCCAGCACGCCGATCTTCGCGCCCGGGAAGAAGGAGAGAGAGATATCCTTGAGGATCTGCTTCTTGGGGGGCACGATCTTGCCCACCCGGTTCATGGTGTAGACGTATTGCGCCATGGAGTTCCACTTGGTTGAAGGATTGGCTGACCCACGGATGATAGAGCCCGCGACGGGTAAAGGCCAGCCATTGGCCCGCCGCGTCGGGGCCTGGTCTGGCGTGTCGATGGATCACTCCAGGCCGTGTTTGGCCTTCAGGTGTTCCAGTGCCTGCTGGGCCTCGACGCGCTCGGTGACATCCTTCTGTACGCCGATATAGTAGGTGAGGTTGTCGTCTTCGTCGTGGACCGGCGTGATCGAGAGCTCGTTGTGGAACAGGGTGCCGTCCTTGCGGTAGTTGCGCAGTACCGTGCGGCAGGGCAGGCCCTCGGCCAGTGCCTTGCGGATGGCGGCAAGGCCCTCCTGGTCGCGGTCATCGTTCTGCAGGAAGCGACAGTCCTGATAGAGAATCTCGTCGGCGCTGTAGCCGGTCAGGCGCTCGAAGCCCTGGTTCACGTAGATCAGGATGGTCTCGTCGCCCTCCTGCTCGGCGACCACGATGCCATCGTCGGAGGCATCGATGATGCGCTCGAGAAGGTCCGGGTTGATCAGTGGAGATCGTTTCATGTTGTGCCTTCCATTTTCGGCTTCCCCTCAACATACCTCACGCTCGGTAACGGCATGGCGCCAGGCGACCGGGGTGGCGACATGCCAGTTACGCTCAGGTGTGCCAGATATCATGACCCCCAACAGGCGTTTATTCCACCTCGGGCAGCCGGCTGGCGCTGGCGGCGGCGACCAGCGCCATGGCGGCGAGAATCACCAGCAGGGCCGGGCTGCCTAGCCATTGGCCCAGGACGCCGACCGCCCCGCCCACCGCGAGTAATAGCACGCCGGTGAGGGTGTTGGAGAGCGCCACGTAGAGCGCGCGCTTGTCGCCATCGGCCATGTCGACCACATAGGTCTTGCGGCCCAGGCGTACCCCGGCGTGAACGATCACCAGCAGGGCATAGACCAGCGCATAGGGCCATACCGTCTGGGTCCAGCCGCCCGGCAGCCAGGCGATGGCGGCGCCGAGCAGGCAGCAGGCCGCCGCCCCCAGGCCCGCGTCGCGCATGACGCGCCGGCTGGAGGCATCGGCACGCTTTCCCCATACCGGGCTTGCCAGCATGCCGGCCAGCCCCGAGACCACGATCAGTACCCCCAGGCCCCCCAGTTCGGTGCCACTTTGTTGCTGGCCGAGCAATGCCACCCAGGGCAGTGCCAGGGCGCTGGCCAGGAGCAGGGCACGGGAGACGTTGAAGTGCAGGAAGGCGCGGTCGTCGCGCAGCAGGCGCAGGCCCAGCTTGATGCTGTCCCAGGCATTCTCGCCGCCTTCCACGGCGCCGGGGGCCTCGTGGATGCGGGCCGCGCACAGGGCATTCAGCGCCCAGCCCAGCGCCGCCACTCCGAGCAGCACGGCCAGGGCGATCTCGCCGGGGCGGTCCTCGAAGAGCATCAGTACGCCGCCGGCGGCCAGGGTCACGGCGCCTGCCACGCTTCCGCTCCAGCCCATCAGGGTGCCGCGGCGCTGCTTGGCGATGGTCTTGCCCAGCACATCCTTGGTGGCGATGGAGGAGAGTCCGCGGGCCAGGGAGAGCGCCACCAGGGCGGCCAGCACCAGGGCCCCGCCGACCCCGCCGGAGCCAAACACCGCCATGAGGGCCAGAGCCGTGGCCGAGGCCGCCTGGAGCAGCCCGCCGGCTACCCACACCCACTTGCGTCGGGGCTTCAGGCGGATAAAGCCGGCCACGAACAGCTGGGGCAGGAGGGCGCCGGATTCGCGGATCGGTACCAGCAGGCCGACCATCCATAGCGGCGAGCCGATCACCCCCAGCAGCCAGGGCAGTACCAGGCGTGCGCTGGATAGCTCGTCGGCCAGCTTGTTGCCCAGCGAGGCGACCAGATGCAGGAAGAAGCTGCGTGGTTGCTCGTCGCATGCCTCATCGGGAATGTCCTTGCACATTCGGCTGTCATCATCGCCGGTCAGCCACTCGTAGAGGCGGTGCTGGCTGATCTCGGGTTCGGCCATGGGGGCTCCTCGCTGGCAGGTTCGCTGGTAGGATAGTGCCTTCATTGTCGCGACAGGGAGGCCGCCGTGTCACCTACCGTATGCTTCGAACGCATCCCGCTCGGGCGGATGTCACCATGACCCGAGATGGCCAGGCCATGCTCTACGGCCTCGGCGCCGTGGCGCTATGGTCCACCGTCGCCACCGCCTTCAAGGTGGCGCTGATGTACATGTCGCCGCTGGCGCTGATGTGGCTCGCCTCGCTGGTCTCCTGGGCGTTGATCGGCGTACTGGTGGCGCGCCAGGGGCTGCTGAATCAGGCGCTGCGCCGGGGCTGGCGCACGGCGGCCTGGGCCGGGTTGATGAACCCGGTGGCCTACTACCTGGTGCTGTTCGGCGCCTATGACCGCCTGCCGGGGCAGGAAGCCATGGCGCTCAACTATACCTGGGCGCTGGCCATGGCGTTTCTGGCGGTGCCGCTCCTCGGCCAGCGGCTGACGCGTCTCGATGTGCTGGCGGGACTGGTGGCCTACGCCGGGGTCTGGGTGATTGCCACCCGCGGCGCCGTATTCAACGTGGCCTTCGCCGACCCGCTCGGGGTGGGCATGGCGCTGGCCTCGACGCTGATCTGGGCGCTTTACTGGCTGCTCAATGCCCGTGATCATCGCCCACCGCTGGTGGCCCAGTGGCAAAGTTTCAGCGTCGGGGTGCCGGTGCTGACGCTGTTGCTGGTCGCCGGTCCCGGCCTGGAGTGGCATGGCTGGCCGGCGCTCGGCGCCGGGGTCTATGTGGGGCTGTTCGAGATGGGCATCGCCTTCGTGCTGTGGCAGCTCGCCGTGCACGGGGTCTCGCGCACGGCCAAGGTATCCAACCTGATCTTCCTGTCGCCGCCGGTGTCGCTGCTGCTGCTCTTCCTGGTGGTGGGCGAGCCGATACTGCCCTCCACCCTGATCGGCCTGGTGCTGATCCTCGGTGGGCTCGGGCTGCAGCAGTGGCAGAAGGCCCCGGTGCCGGAGGGCCAGCCATAAGTCGCCTACGTCGCGGGTCTAGTCGCGGGTCTTGGCCAGGGCCATGCCATTATCCTCCAGCAGCGCCTCGAGCTCGGGCCAGACGTTGTCGAGCATGATGGGTTGGCCCGCCGCGGTGGGATGAATGCCATCGTCCTGCATCAGCGCGTCGTCAAGGGCCACGCCCTCGAGCAGGAAGGGCACCAGTGCCAGCGCGTAGTCATCGGCCAGGCGGCGGTAGACTCCGGTGAAGGCATCGCGATAGGCGCGCCCATAGTTGGGGGGAATATCGATGCCCAGTAGCAGCACCTGGGCATCGGCCGCGAGGCTGGCCTCGATCATGCGCCGCATGTTGGCCTCGAACTGGCCGGGGGGCAGGCCGCGCAGGCCGTCGTTGCCGCCGAGTTCGAGCAGAACGATGTCGGGGGCATGCTGTCCGAGAAGCGCGGGGAAGCGGCTGGCCCCGCCGCTGGAGGTCTCGCCGCTGATGCTGGCGTTGACCACCCGCGCCTTGCCCTCCAGCCGTGCCTGCAGCAGGCTGACCCAACCCCTGTCGGCCTCGATGCCGTAGGCCGCACTCAGGCTGTCACCCATCACCAGCAGGGTGGGCCGCGTGTCGGTCTGGGCCACGGCGATACTCGTTGTCAGAGTCAGGGCAAGAGCCAGAGTCAGAGCAAGAGCCAGCCGCCAGGCGATGACGCGCCGCAACGCAACTTCAGGGAGTGTTTTTATCATGAACGCAGCCTCTCGTACGGATATGACGCCGATTCTACACGCCGAGCACCTGGTCAAGCAGGTGAGAAGCGGTGAGCGCCGGCTCACTATCCTGAGTGACCTGGCGATTTCGGTGTTTCCCGGCGAGACGGTGGCGATTCTCGGCCAGAGCGGCGCCGGCAAGTCGACCCTGCTGGGGCTGCTGGCCGGGCTCGACCTGCCCTCGGGCGGCGAGCTTGCGATGTTCGGCCACCGGCTGGCCGACCTCGACGAAGATGGCCGGGCCAGGCTGCGTGCCGGCCGCGTCGGCTTCGTGTTCCAGAACTTTCAGCTGCTGCCGACCCTGACCGCCCTGGAGAATGTGCTGCTGCCGCTGGAGCTTTCCCCCCGCGCGGACAGCGAGCAGCGCGCACGGGAATGGCTGGCACGGGTGGGGCTCGGCGAACGCCTCGACCACCTGCCCAAGCAGCTCTCCGGCGGCGAGCAGCAGCGCGTGGCCCTGGCGCGTGCCTTCGTGGTCGGCGCCGAACTGGTATTCGCCGACGAGCCCACCGGCAACCTCGACCCCGATACCGGCGAGCGCATCATCGATGCGCTGTTCTCGCTGAACCGCGAGGCCGGTACCACCCTGGTGCTGGTGACCCACGACCACGCCCTGGCGCGGCGTTGTGATCGCTGCCTGCGTCTCGATCATGGCCGCCTGGAGGAGATGCGGCTCGACGAGGTGAGCGCATGAGTCTCTCCGTTTTGCGCCTGGCGCGTTTCTCGGCCCGGGGGCTGGCCCGCGACCTGCGCGCCGCGGATGTGCGTGCGCTGTTCGTCGCCCTGGCCCTGGCGGTCGCCGCCTCCACCATGATCGGCTTCTTCCTCGACCGTCTGGACCGTGGCCTGACCCGCCAGGCCGGCCAGTTGCTGGGCGGCGACCTGGTGCTGGAGCAGGGGCGCCCCTTCGACGCCGAGGTGCGGGCCACCCTGGAGGAGGCGGGCCTGGTGCTCAGCGACCAGGTGGACATGGTCTCCATGGTCAGCCTGAACGAGGCCTTCCAGCCCGCCAGCCTCAAGGTGGTGGATGGCCGTTACCCGCTCTATGGCGGGGTGCACGTCGACCTGGGGGAGGGTATCGAGGTGGTGGCCCACGGCCCGGCCCCGGGCGAGGTGTGGCTGGCCCCCCGCCTGGCGCTGCTGCTCGAGGCAAAGATCGGTGATCGGGTGCGCCTGGGGGAGAGCGAGCTGACGGTCGGTGGCGTGGTGGAGCGCGAACCCGATCAGTCCGCGGGCTTCGCCAGCTTCAACCCACGCTTGATGATGCATCGTGACGACATGGCAGCCACCGAGCTGGTCCAGGCCGGCTCCCGGGTGGAGTTCGAGCTGCTCGGAGCGGGGCCGCCGGCTATCCTCGATGACCTGGCACCGCTGATGGAGCGGCTGCGCCGCGATGGCGTCGAGGTCCGCGATGTGCGTCGTGACCGGCCCGGGCTCGGCAGCGCCCTGGCGCGTGCCGAGCGCTATCTGAGCCTGGCGGGGCTCGCCGCCGTGCTGCTGGCCGGGGTGGCCGTGGCCATGTCCACCCGCCGCTATGTCGACCGCCACCTGGACACCGCCGCGCTGCTGCGCTGCTTCGGTGCCACCCAGGGCGAGCTGAGCCGCCTGTTCGGCCTGCAGCTGCTGTGGCTGGCACTGGCGGCCTCGTTGCTGGGGGCGCTGCTGGGGTTGGCGGGCCAGGCCGCGCTGTTGGCGCTGCTCACCACCTTCCTGCCCCTGGAATTGCCGCCACCGGGTGTCCTGCCGCTCTGGCTCGGGGTCTTCACCGCCCTGGCGGTGCTGGTGGGCTTCGCCGGGCCCACCCTGTTGCGGCTCAAGAGGGTCAGCGCCCTCAAGGTGCTGCGCCGCGAGCTCGACCCACTTCCCGCCTCGGCCTGGCTGGTCGTGGCGGTGGCCAGCGGCGTCTTCGGTGGCCTACTGTGGCTCTATTCCGGTGATTTGGGCCTCGCCGTGGGATTGCTGTTGGGTGGCCTGGTGATGCTGGGAGTGCTGTGGGGGCTTGGCTCGCTGCTGCTCGCCGGCGTACTGCGCCTGACCGCGCGGCTGCCGCGGGAGGGGGGCAGGGCCGGCCTGATTCAGGCATTGCGGCTGGGCGGCGCCCAGCTATCGCGCCGGCGAACCGCCAGCCTCGGTCAGTTGCTGGCCTTCGCGGTGACCTTCTTTGCCATGGCGATGATGGCCCTGGTGCGTGGCGATCTGCTGTCCAGCTGGGAGACCCAGCTCCCCGCACAGACGCCCAACTATTTCGCCATCAATATCCAGCCCCATGAGCGCGAGGCCTTCGAGGCATCCCTCGGCGGCGCCGCCGATGCCCGCAGTGCCCTCTATCCCATGGTGCGCGGGCGCATCAGCGCCATTAACGGGATGGCGCCACGCGAAGCGGTGCCCCCTGAGGCCCGGGGTGACAACGCCCTGCGCCGCGAGCTCAACCTTACCTGGCGTGAGACCCTGCCCGAGGGCAACCGCCTGGTAGCGGGGACCTGGTTCGATGACCGGCAGGCGGGGCGCGACGCTCGCGAGACCGGTGGCTGGTTTGACGAAGTGGCCGCCGAGCCCGATACCAAACCCGGCGCCGAGCGAGTCCCGATCTCTCTGGAGGATGGCCTGGCCGAGCGCTTCGGGCTCAAGCTGGGCGATACCCTGACCTTTACCATCGGCGCCGACGATATCGTCGGTGAGGTCGCCAGCCTGCGCGACCTGGACTGGGACAGCTTTCGCCCCAATTTCTACGTGATCTTCCCGCCCGGCGTGCTGGAGCGCTTCGGCCACAGCTATATCACCGCTTTCCATCTCGATGACGCGGAACGTGAGGTTCAGCGCGACCTGGTACGCGAGTTTCCCGGCGTGACCCTGCTCAATGTCGATGCCATCCTCGCCCAGGTGCGGGATCTGCTGACCCGGGTGACCCGTGCCGTGGAGGTGGTGCTGGCCTTCGTGCTGCTGGCCGGCGTCAGCGTGCTCTATGCGGCGCTGACTGCCAGCCGCCCGGTGCGTGCCCACGAGAGTGGCCTGCTGCGGGTGTTCGGTGCCGACAATCGCCTGCTCTCACGGGTGCAGGGGGCGGAGTTTGCCATCCTGGGCCTGGCCAGCGGGCTGATGGGGGCGCTGCTTGCCGAGCTGGCCATCGCCGGGCTCTACGTGGCCTGGCTCGATCTGGCGCCACGCGCCCACCCCTGGCTGTGGCTGGTGTTGCCGCTGGGCGGGGCGCTGCTGATCGGCGGCATTGGGCATCTGCTCTCTCGAGACCTGCGTCGTCAGGCTCCGGCGACCAGCCTGGGGCTGCTGGGTGAGACCTAGGGCGAGAAGGCGAGAAGAGACAGTCCCCGGCCGAGCCTGCCCCACGCTAAAGGGACAGTCCCCGGCTAAGCCACCAGGGCGGTCTTTATGCTCATCGCCAGCAATGGCAACGCAGCCGGGGACTGTCCCTGCTGGTACCATGCTCATCGCCAGCAATGGCAACGCAGCCGGGGACTGTCCCTGCTGGTACCTGCTGGTCGGAGTTAGTCTAGACTGTGGCCTGACCCCTTGATCACCCAGGAGATGAGTTGATGCGTTTCCCAAACACTGGATTGCCGCGCCTGGCGCTGCCGTTGGCGATTTCCCTGCTGGCCGGTACGCCGGCCTTCGCCGATGCCGAGCGCCTCGGCAGCGATTTGCAGGCGCTGATGGCTGACCACGGCGAGCTGGTTATCGGCGACCTCTCGACTTCGCTATTGGGCGGCGAGACCACCGCCGAGGACCTGGAGTTCATCGGTCAAGACGGTGAGACGCTGATGATCGACCGCTACGTGGTGGAGGGAGACTACGAGCAACCCGACGCCGTCAGGCTCGAAGGCATCCGTATGGAAGGGGTCGATATCGAGGACGCCCCACAGGAACTCGAGGACGACCTGCTGCTGAGCATCGGGGGGCTCGTGCTGGCGTCTCCGGGCAGTGCCGTACCGCCCCAGGGTGACGACGCCCTGGCCGAGCAGTGGTTCGAGCAGGCGTCGCTGACCGAGCTGAGTCTCAAGCACGCCGGGGAAATGCTGGCGTCCCTGGCCGGCCTCGAACTGGACGGCGACTTCGAGGACGGCGAAGGAGGGTTGTTAGTCGAGAGGCTCAAGGTCGACCTGAATCGCTTGATTGCGCTTTCCCCCAAGGAGGAGCGCACCCAGATGCGCATGGTCAGCAATGTGTTGACCGATGGCACCGGCCAGCTGCGCCTGGATGGCGACTTCGATGCCCGCTGGGAGCCGGAAGGCGAGCGAGATGGCCGGCTGTTCAGCGATGGCGAGCTGACCCTGCATGATGCCCTGACCCTGGCGATCGATCTGGAAAGCCTGCTGGGCCTGCCTGAGGGCGCGGATGTCGCCGAGCTGATGGCCGACGGGGCCCTGCTGGAAGAGGCCAGCCTGGGTGGTGGTCACTTCGTGCTGAGCCTTGCCGAGGGCGGGCTCTTCTCCCGGTTGGTGGCCCTGGGGGCGACCATGGAGGGTGTCAGCGAGGCCGAGTATCTCGAGCAGGCACGTACCCAGGCCGAAGGCTTCGGGGTGATGTTCGGCCCCCAGGTGACCGACCTCTTGAGTGGTCTGGTCGACCTGATGGACGGCAGTGCCGACGAGGTGATTGTCAGCTTCGACCTGCCCGCCGAAGAGCATCTTGAAAGCTTCGCCGACGACCCCCTGGCGCTGCCCGACCGGTTCGCCATGCGGGTGAAGACGCGTTGAGCGACCCGGGCCAGTATATAAGCTGACGGCGTATCCGGCGTGATGGGGCGCTGGGCTTTCCCCAGTGCGCTGTCGCTTACCGGGGCTACGGTGTGGCGGGTTGTTCTGGTCGCGGCGTAGGCCGGATAAGCCGAAGGCGCATCCGGCGTGATG
>NZ_CANLFS010000016.1 GCF_947490095.1 uncultured Halomonas sp.
TGAATTGCTGAAGAAGCTCCCTCGCGGCTAGCAGAGGATAACTCCTATAGGCGATTTGATCATCCGGTACCCCACACCTATCCAAGTCTGGAAGATACTGCTTGGCCGCCTTGGTGCGTGAATGACGACGCTGCCGCTTTTTCTCCTCGCTGTAGAGCTGAAGACCGCGGAAGAGAGCATCGACTTCGCTCTCCTCTAAAACCCTTCTTGAATCTGTTTCTACCTCGCCGGAATCGATATCGGCTCGCTGACGCTTTAGGCGCGCCCGCTGAAGTGGGTTCCGCTCGAGCACCTCGATTTCCACTGCGTAGTTCAGCATCGACCTGAGCACGTTCCAAGACCGCTTGATGGACGAATATGCGAGCCCCCCTTCCCTCCATCGCCAGTTGCCAGGCGAGCAGATCCTGCTTCCCCAACTCCAGCAGCTCACGACTCCGCCAGTCACGGAAATCGCGATTGAGCCGCTTGAGATCCTCGCTGCCTTGCTTGTTGCGCATCAAGTGCTCGCGGAAAGGGCCATCGGCGAATTCCGCAAAGGTCACTGCCGAGACTTCCTGGCCCTTCGCCTCCAAGAGCTCCCGACGCTTACGCTCACGCTCGATGTGGGGCTCGATACCGTTGGCAATGCCTGCCAGCCAACCTGTGACGATTTCTCTGGCGACATCGGCGGATACGCCAGGCCACGGGCCAACTCTCACAGCAGGGCGCTTGTGTTCGATCTTGGATCGATATCGGTAGAAGAAGGACACCACCGACTGATCGCGGCTCAGCATGCAGGAAAACCCCATGATGAGCGTGTCTCTGATCTCAGATACGCCCTTTTTCCTAGCATCATGGATAGCGGCTTCGGTGATACGACGCGAAATGACTTTTCTGGACATGGACCAATCCTCAGCAGAGTGGATGACTGGAGACCCTGATGCACAGCATCAAGGGCCCGCCAGCCGTCCACGAGCCGTCCACAAGCGCTCTGACTCACGACAGAACGATGGACGAACGGGGTGTCCACAAACTTATGCTAAGGATATTTAGGCTTTCAAGTTATCGGAAAGTAGACACCAATTGCATACATTTAGGCACATATTTTACCGACATCGACAACATTAGTGCTTGCAGGTGCGCTCTTCGGGAGGCAGAGGTCGTAGGTTCGAATCCTGCTACTCCGACCAAGAATATCAGCAAAAACGGCCACTTAGCTCAATTGAGCGGTGGCCGCTTTTCGTTGCTTTGCCGTCGAGTCAACACATGGCCAACAACCTGCGTGATGAATCAACGTCAGCGTCGATTGCTTACCGCCTCACCCATGACCCGCAACCACATGATGTAGTTGCACTATATAATCTCTCACTGTCGTTCGCTGACGTCTGATATACACGGCAAATACTCCTTCGGGAGACAGAGATCGTAGATTCGAATCCTGCTACTCCGACCATCGATTCGAATAACTTGCAGATTGCTCGCATCAGGGTGCAGGTATCTTGCATGACATCGCCCTCGGCACCACCCGGGGGCTTTATGTTTCCGGCCTTCTGTTCCGGCCAAGTACCGCAACAGCGGAACCTGTTACTGTCCGGTGCCAGGCGCACGCAGCGCTTTACCATGCAGCCGCCAACTTTCGCCCCTTGAACTCGAGCGAATCACCTCGCCGACGCCCCGGAACCAAACGGGCAGCCCGGAATGAAAACGCCGGCCGTGGCAAGCGAATTGGCGGCCCACCTGCGTCATGGCACCCTACGATCACCGACTCACCCTTATACAACCCAGGCCAGGCGGAGTAAGGTCAAGCTTTCGCACACGAAGACACTGTAGAGGAGTCACGACATGCAATGCGATGCCTACGTAGTCGCCGGAGGTGCGCCATGAGCACCGAGACCGCAGACACCAAGCAACCTTCGGAGCACGCGGACAAGACGGCCCTTCCCCCGGTTAACTGGCCCGTATTCATCTGGGCCGCCATTGGATCAATAACAATCACCCTGTGGGCGCTCATTACCCCCGAATCCGCCCAGGAAGTGCTTGGCGCCGTGGTGGGATGGACCTCGGACTGGTTCGGATGGTTCTACGTCCTGCTCGCAGGCGCAGTGCTCGCCTTCGTGATCTACCTTGCCTTCTCCCGTTTTGGCAACACCAAGCTCGGGCCGGAAAACTCCAAGCCAGAGTTCTCCACCATCGCCTGGGCGTCCATGCTGTTCGCCGCCGGCATCGGTACCGACCTGATGTTCTTCGCCGTCGCCGAGCCCGTCACTCAGTATCTGCACCCGCCCTCGGGCGCAGCGGAAACTGTCGACGCCGCCCGGCAGGCCACCGTGTGGACCCTGTTCCACTACGGAGTCTCCGGGTGGGGAATGTATGCGCTGATGGGAATGGCCCTGGCGTATTTTGCCTACCGGATGAAACTTCCCCTCGCCGTCCGCTCCTCGCTCGCTCCGATTTTCGGCAAGCGTATCCACGGGCCCCTGGGGGACACCGTGGACTTTGCGGCGCTTCTGGGCACGATCTTCGGGGTGGCAACCTCGCTGGGGATCGGCGTGGTGATGGTCAACGTAGGGCTAGCCACCGTGCTGGGAGTGCCGGTGAGTACCGCTACCCAGGTAGCGATCGTCGTCATGGGCGTGGGTGTCGCCATTCTCTCGGCGGTATCCGGGGTTGATAAAGGCATCAAGTTTCTCTCGTTGATGAACGTGTTCTTCGCGATCGGCCTGAGCCTATGGATCCTCGTTACGGGGAAGACCCAATACCTGCTGGACGGACTGGTGCTGAACATCGGGGACTTCGTCAGCATGTTCCCGAACATGATCCTGCAGACCTTCGCCTTCGAGGACACTGGCACCTGGATGAGCGACTGGACCCTGTTCTTCTGGGCCTGGTGGGTCGCCTGGGCCTCCTTCGTCGGCATGTTCCTCGCTCGAATCTCCCGGGGCCGCACAATCCGACAATTCGTCATCGGTACGCTGACCATCCCCTTCGCGTACATACTCATGTGGATCTCCATCTACGGAAACTCTGCCCTGGACATCATCCGCAGCGGGGACGCCAAGTTCGGCATTGAAACCGTTCTCAACCCCGAGGGTGGGTTCTACGAACTGCTCTCGCACTACCCTGCTTTCATGTTCATCGCCGGGCTTGCAACACTGACCGCGCTGCTCTTCTACGTCACCAGTGCCGACTCGGCTGCTCTGGTCATGGCGAATCTTTCCTCCCGCCTGCCCACCCCTCAGCACGACGGACGGGCTGCACTGCGGATCTTCTGGGCAATTGCCACCGGCGCGCTCACGATCGCGATGCTCATCGTAGGCGGGATTGGAGCACTGCAAAACGCCACGGTCATCATGGGGCTGCCGTTCTCCTTCGTGATGATCCTGGTCATGATCAGTCTCTACCGATCGCTGCGAGTGGAAGCCCGGCGCCTGGACAGCGGCGAGCAGGCAATGCCCGTGTCGGGACGCACCACCCGTAGCGTAGAGGTGCGCTGGCAGTACCGCCTGGGGCGGATGCTTACCTTCCCCAACGCAGGGCGGGCTCGGGAGTTCGAGGAAAAGACCCTCCTGCCCACCCTCGAGGAAATCGTCGATGAGCTCGCGAACCGGGGAATCACCTCCACGTGTGAAACGCGCCTCAACGAGGAAGGGGAAAGGTACATTGAGCTCGAGATCGACCCTTCCTCCGAGCACCCCTTCCACTACCAGGTATTCCGCAAGGAAGCGCCGGCACCGCAGATCGGCGGGCGCCCGGCCCAGGTGGCAGACAAGTTTGTGCGCATGGAGGTATACCTCGATGTCGCTGCTTCACAAGGTTACGACATCATGGGTTATACCAGAGAGCAGCTGCTGGACGACGTGCTGGATCAGTACGGGCGTCACCTGGAGTTCCTGCAAATGCAGGAGTTCGCGCTCAATGCTCACGAGACGAATTGACGCGAACGCGCGAGGAGCGTCCGCCGCCACACTCGCCTCGACCGTGACGAGGCCTTAGAGCGGCTTCAGCAAAAACGGCCACTTAGCTCATTAGAGCGGTGGCCGTTTTTCGTTGCTCGCTCCCCACGACAGCGGGGCCTCGCCGCCCGCCCCTCAGGTCACGGTGATGACACCACAATCGGCGATATGGCTGACCTTGTGGGAGACGCTGCCAAATATCATGCCGCGCACATTACTGAGCCCGCGGCTGCCCATGACGATAACGTCGGCCCCAACGTCGGCGGCCTGCTCCTTGATCCGCTGGGCCGGGTACCCCTGGCGCACACTCTCTTCCACATCCAGGCCACCGAGATCAACCGCGGTACGCGCCTGTTCGATCACCTTGCGGGCCTCATCCTTCATGCCCTGGGCCAGCTTCTCGCGCTCCTCGGCGGAAAAGGGCTCGACGGGGCCTCCCGCAAACAGCCCGATGTTGTCCGGTGGAAATTCCGCCACTGTCATCAGGTGCAGCTTCGCCTCTCCTCCACGGGCCAGGGAAGCGGCAATCCTGAGCGCCTTGATGGCATGGTCGGAACCGTCGAGGGGAACCAGAATCATGGAATACATGGCGTCGCTCCTGCAGCTACGAAGATGAAGGGGCGAAGACACCCCACGCCTCTCAGCATAGCTCCATGGCGGGCCCTAGACTTGCTCTACATCAAGCTTGACTCCGAACCATCGAGGCCGAATTGTCAAGGTGATCCATCGTCATTCTCCTCGGCCGCCGCCTGCCGTCGGCTCCGGACCTTCCGCGCCTGATTACGGCGATAGCGCCGCGCCAGGGCGATCCATAACGCGGCCACCACCATGGTCGCCAGGGCCAAGCCCTGCCAGGGGCGGGCCGCATCGCCCATTACCGTTTCCAGCGTAATGATCAGGATAAAGCCCAGCGCCTGGCTGGCGATGGCCAGGGCACGCAGGGTGTCGAAGGCGGACTTGGCCATGGTGGCTCCCGGTAGCGATTGCGTAAGATGGGCCGAATACTGTGGATGACAGTCCCGGTCACCGGCAGTAGGCTTGGCGGGGTCCGGGATCGGCTGCGCCACAGTGTAACCGCTCACTCACCGTCCGCCGACCCTGCCCTCAAGGAGTCATGCCTCATGGATGCCATCGCCCTGGGTCCCGTCCTGCTCTCGCTACCCCGCCTCTACGCACTCGTGGCGGCACTGCTGTTGCTGGGTGCCAGCGGCTGGCTGCTGGGCCTGCCCCGTCGTACCCACAGCCGCTGGTTCAATGGCCTGCTGCTGGCCTGGCTGGTCGGCGCGCGGATCGGCCATGTGGCGCTTAATCTCGATGCCTACGCCTCCGCCCCGCTGGATATCCTCAAGCTGTGGCAGCCCGGCTACCACGGGCTCTGGGGCCTGATGGCCGGACTCATCTGGACCGGCTGGGCGCTGCGCGAGCACCTCGGTCGACTGATCGGTGCCATGGCCATGCTGGTGGTGGTCTCGGCGCTGTGGCTGGCCACCGTCACCCTGGCCCCCTTCGGTAGCGGCATGGCGCTCAAGACCCTGCCCGATACGGCCCTGGAAAATCTCGAAGGCGAGGCCATCAACCTGCGCGACCTCGAGGGCGAGCGCGTGGTGCTCAACCTGTGGGCCACCTGGTGCCCGCCCTGCCGGCGCGAGATGCCTCTGTTGGCCGAGGCCGATGCCCGTGAAGGTGTTACCGTGGTGGTCGCCAACCAGGGCGAGTCGCTGCTGCAGGTGGTGCGCTACCTGGACGACCAGGAACTCGACTTCCACTACCCCCTGCTCGACCCGCATCAGGAGCTGATGGTGCTGAGCGAGTCGCCCGGCCTGCCCACCACCCTGCTGTTCGACGCCCAGGGTCGCGCCGTGGACCAACAGGTAGGCGAGCTGACCCGTGCCCGGCTCGACGCCTGGCTGGCACCGTCGCCCTAGCCCTCTCACCCCGGTCGGCCACCACCGGGCCGGCCATCCCAAAGCCGCGACACTGTGCCACGACGGTACGGTGTCGCGGCCCTTACCATCTCCGATCCCAAGGGAGCTCTCCCATGTACGATCCTCAGCAGTTTACGCTGACCGGCCAGGTCGCCCTCATCACCGGCGCCGGCGCCGGCATCGGCCAAGCTATCGCCGAAACGTTCGCCCGGGCCGGCGCCGCCGTCGTGGTCAGCGACCTGGATATCGACTCGGCCGCCGCGGTGGCGAAGGGTATTGAAGACGCCGGCGGCCGAGCCACCAGCGTCGCCTGCGACGTCACCCGCGAGGCAGACCTCAGTGGAGTGGTGGCCAAGGCGGTGGATACCTTCGGCAAGCTGACACTGCTGGTCAGCAACGCCGGAGGCGGCGGCCCCAAGCCCTTCGACATGCCCATGGAAGACTTCCGTCGCGCCTACGACCTGAACGTCTTCTCGCTGTTCCGCCTGGCCCAGCTGGCCGCGCCGGAGATGGAGAAGGCCGGAGGTGGCGCGATACTGGCCATCACCTCGATGTCGGCCGAGAACAAGAACAAGCGCATGGCCGCCTACGGCTCCTCCAAGGCGGCCACCAGTCACCTGGTGCGCAATATCGCCTTCGACCTCGGCCCCAGGAACATTCGGGTCAACGGCATTGCCCCGGGAGCCACCCGCACCGAAGCGCTGAAATCGGTACTCAACGACGAGATCGAGCAGCGGATGCTCGCCCACACCCCGCTGAAGAGACTCGGCGAGCCCGAGGACATGGCCAACGCGGCGCTGTTCCTGTGTGCGCCGGCCTCGAGCTGGATCAGCGGTCAGATTCTTACCGTCTCCGGCGGCGGCGTTCAGGAGCTGGACTGAACTCGGCCGCCACAAAGGCATGACATCATCGGCGGGGTGGGCAACAAGCGCTACGCTGACTGCCTAGGCGAGACCACTCTGCACGGCGTGATGTCGGCGCCCAAGTCGTTCACCGGACTAATCGGCGAAACGCTGATGGCCGAAGGCTACGCCTACCCCAGGCCGACGTCTGGACTTACGCTCGGATAGGCAGCCCGCTGCTGCCTATCCCTCTCCTCTGCCACGATTGACATCGCTTCTTCGACGACACCCAACTGTCGAGGCGGCGCCTCCGAGCGCACGTACTCTGGATTGCCCGCTCGCCGCGAGCGGGCCACGCCACCTCACCCCCGAGCCCCATTCCCTAAACGCATACCCCCATACCCAGATAGCGCTTGCCGGCAGGGCCATATCAGCCGGTAAGGTACGCCGTCATGCACTCGGTGCATCACCGGGGAATAACGATAATGGGAGCGATGAGTATGAAGAATTCGATTCGGCCACTAGTTTTCTGGCCGACCTTTCTGGTGCTGATGGGCGCTGTAGTCGCAAGCTATCTCGATCTCGAGACCTTCCTGGCCACCACCAGCGCGCTCAATGACGCCATCCTCGACCACTTCTCCTGGCTATTCAGCCTGAGCAGTCTCTACCTGCTGGTGCTAGCCATCGTGGTCTACATCTCGCCGCTAGGCCGGCTACGCATCGGCGGCGAGCACGCCGTGCCACTCCTATCCAAGCTACGCTGGTTCTCGATCACCCTATGCACCACCCTCGCCGTGGGAGTGCTGTTCTGGACCACCGCCGAGCCGCTCTACCACCTGATGGAGCCGCCGGCGTCGCTGGGCATCGAGGCCGAGTCCAGCGAGGCAGCGCTGTTCGCCATGTCGACGATGTTCCTCCACTGGACATTCACCCCCTACGCCATCTATGCGGTGCCGGCGTTGATCTTCGCCCTGGCCTTCTATAATCGCCGCCTGAAGTTCTCGATCTCCAGCATGCTCGAGCCAGTATTTGGGCCGCGCATTCTGCATTACGCCGGCATCATCGACGCTCTGGCTCTTTACTCGCTGGTGGCGGGCATGGCCTCGACCCTGGGCACCGGCGCGCTGACCCTGGCCGGCGGGGCCGGTCAGTACCTCGACGGCGACACCAGTCCGCTGCGCCTCGGGGTGATCATCGCGGTGATCGTGGTGACCTTCGTGCTCTCGGCGGCCAGCGGCCTGAAGAAGGGCATCGCGCGGCTCTCGGCGCTCAACGCCTGGCTGCTGCTGGCCTTGGGTCTGTTCATGTTCGTCTTCGGCCCCACGGTGTTCATGCTGCAGATCGGCACCGAGTCGTTCGGCGTCTTCCTGGACAACTTCTTCACCCGAAGCCTGTTCACCGGCGCCGCGGGGAACGACCAGTGGCCCTACTGGTGGTCGATCTTCTACTGGGCGATCTGGTTCGCCTGGGCGCCGGTCGCCGCGCTGTTCCTCGGCAAGATCTCGCTGGGCTACACCGTGCGCGAGTTCCTCCGCGTCAACCTGCTCTACCCGGCGCTGTTCGCCACCGCCTGGATCACGATCTTCTCCGGTGCGGCGCTCTACTTCCAGCTGCGCACCGGCATCGATCTGCACGCGGTGCTCGACGAGCGTGGTGTAGAGCACGTGCTCTACACCCTATTCCGCGAGCTGCCGCTGGCCGGGATCTGGATTCCGCTGCTGCTGTTCATCGCCTACGTCTCTTATGTCACCGCTGCCGACTCCCAGACAGACGCCATCGGAAACCTCTGCACCCGCGGACTGACCGCCGACTCCAATCTCAACGCCGGCCTGCGCATGAAGGTGGTGTGGGGCGTGATCGTCGGCATCGTCTCCTGGGTGATGGTCAGCTTCGTCGGCATCGACGGGGTCAAGATGCTCTCCAACCTCGGCGGCCTGCCGGCGATGCTGATCATCCTGCTGGCCAGCGGCTCGCTTTGGACCTGGCTCAAGGCGCCGGAGTCTCTGCACACGCCTCAGTCTGCAAAATCCCAGGCCACCACTACCACTCTCTCACCCTCCGCACAGGACACCCATTGACCATGCAAGTGAAGCACGACTTCCCCCACGCGGTGCGCGAAATCCCGCACCTCGAGATTCCGCTCGCCGACGGCACCCGCCTGGCGGCCCGGCTGTGGCTGCCCGAGGGCGCCGAGCAGACGCCGGTGCCGGCGATCCTCGAGTACCTGCCGTACCGCAAGCGGGATGGCACCGTGGTGCGCGACGAGCTGACCCACCCCTACTTCGCCGGCCACGGCTATGCCTGCCTGCGGGTGGATATCCGCGGCAACGGCGAGTCCGAAGGCCTGATGCTTGACGAGTACCTGGCCCAGGAGCAGGCCGACGGCCTCGAGGTAATCGACTGGCTGGCCCGCCAGCCCTGGTGCAACGGCAAGATCGGCATGATGGGCATCTCCTGGGGCGGCTTCAATTCCCTGCAGCTCGCCGCGCATCGGCCCGAGCCGCTCAAGGCGATCATCACCCTGTGCTCCACCGACGATCGCTACGCTGACGATATCCACTACAAGGGCGGCAACCTGCTGCTCGAGAACCTCGGCTGGGCGGCTACCATGCTCAGCTTCTCGGCCGCGGTCCCCGACCCGGCGCTGGTCGGCGACGGCTGGCGAGAGCGTTGGAAGCACCGTCTGGACAACATGCCGCTGATGGCCGAGACCTGGCTTAACCACCCGACTCGCGACGCCTACTGGCAGCACGGCTCGGTGGCGGTCAACTACGCCGACATCGAGGCCGCCGTCTACTGCGTCGGCGGCTGGGGCGACGCCTACAAGAACAGCATCCCGCGGCTGATGGAGCACCTGCAGTGCCCGAAGAAGGCGCTGATCGGCCCCTGGATCCACAAGTACCCGCACTTCGCCGTACCCGACCCGGCGATCGGCTTCCTCCAGGAGGCGCTGCGCTGGTGGGATCACTGGCTCAAGGAGGAGGACACCGGGGTGATGGACGAGCCGGCGGGCACCTTCTATCTGCAGGACGGCCTGCCGCCCAAGCCCATGCATCGCGAGCGCCCCGGCGACTGGGTGCGCACCGAGGGCTGGCCGAGCCGACACGTCGAGCCGCACCGCTTCTCGATGACTGATGCGGGCCTGGTCGAGGGTGACGCTGCTCTGGAGAGGGCCCGGACAGTAAGCTCGCCCCTGACTGCCGGCAGCCAGCAGGGCGAGTACTGCGCCATCTGGTTCGGCCCCGACCTGCCGGCAGAGCAGAGCCGAGATGACGCCTACGCCCAGGTCTTCGACGGCGTGCCGATTGTCGAGCCGGTATCGATTCTCGGCAAGCCGAAGGTGCGCCTGAGGCTCGAAAGCGACCAGGCCGGCGGCCAGCTCACCGTGCGCCTCAACGACATAGGCCCCGACGGGCGAGTCGCGATGATCACCTACGGGGTGCTCAACCTGTCGCTGCGTGAGGATCTGGGCCGGCTCGATCCGCCGACCCCGGGCAAGCCCCTCGATATCGAACTGGAGCTCGATATGGTGGGTTACCGCCTGCCGGCCGGCCACCGGCTGCGGGTTTCAGTCTCTTCGGCCAACTTTCCGCTACTGTGGCCGAGCCGCCGACGCACCGTCCTGACCCTGCTGCCCGGCGTACAGCGACTGGAACTGCCAGTATTCCAAGGGAAAACTGTGGCCAGCCCCTTCGAGGCACCTGAGTCGGCCTCCCCGGCACGCATCGAGACCCTGCGCCAGCCGGTGCCACGGCGCACAGTGCAGGAAGACGTAGCCAGCGGCGCGGTCACCACCATCGTCGAGGACGATCTCGGTGCCATGCGTCTTCTTGACCACGGCATGTGGGTCGACCAGCACTGCCGCGAGACCTATACCGCACATCCCGAAGACCCGGACCAGACCCGCGCCGAGATCGTCTGGCACTACCGCGCCGGCCGTGACGAGGGCGAGGGCCAGTTCGCGGTGGAGGTGGACAGCCACTATTGGCTGAGCGCCGACGGTGAAAACTTCTTCCTGGAGGCCGAACAGGTGGCCCGCGATGGCGGCGAGGAGGTGCATCGCCGAAACTGGAAGACCAAAGTGCCGCGCAGCGCGGTCTGAGGCAGTTCATGGCGGAGCGACAGTATCGGCATGATATCCTCGGGGGCAACGCCCTGCTGCCCTGTAACGAGGCCTCCATGTCGAGCCGTGATGTCCTGCCGCCCCTGACGTGTCTACGCGCCTTCGAGGCTGCCGCCAGGCACGGCAGCTTCACCCAGGCCGGCGTCGAACTCAACCTGACCCAGAGTGCAATAAGTCGTCAGATCAAGCGCCTCGAGAAAGACTTGGGGCGCCCACTGTTCGAGCGCACCACTGACGGGCTTCGACCGACACCGGCCGGTGCGCACTACTTCCGGGTGGTGCAGCGGATGCTGCGCGAACTGGGTGATGAGACCGCTCGACTGCGGCGCCACGGCAACGATCATCAGCTGACCCTGGCGTCGAGCCCGACCATCGCCTCCCACTGGCTGGCGCGGTGGCTGCCCGACTTCCAACGCACCCATCCCGAGGTCGAAATTCGCATCCTGACGGTCGAGGATCCCTATCGACTCGATCTCGACGAATTCGACCTGGCGCTCTACTACCACCTTAAGGGTGAGGTCGACCCTCCCGGTCTGCTGGCCGAGCAACTGTTCGGTGGTGAAGAGGTGATCGCCGTATGCAGCGCCACCTATCTCGAGCGTCACGGCGCGGTCCGCGACGCTAACGATCTGCTGGCGCACCACACCCTTCTGGTGGTCGAGGACCACTATCACGATTGGCTGACCTGGGAGGCCTGGTACCGGGCCCTAGGCCTGGATTGGCACCCTCCCGTCCATAGCTTGAGAGCCAACAGCTACCAGCTGCTGATGAACGCCACCCTGGCGGGCCAGGGGGTAATACTTGGCTGGGCCAAGTTGCTCGAAGCCGACTTGCGGCGGGGCACCCTGGTACAGGCGATTCCCCAGTCGCTACCGAGCCCCGGCACCCTCTCATTGTTGACTCCACAGCACCGCCACCTGCGTGCCGCTCCGCGAACCTTCCGCGACTGGCTGCTGGATAGACACCGCCACGACTGAAGTAGCATTAGCTTACTCGGCGAACCATCACTGATGATGAAGCCCCTTGGCCTTAGCCCTACGCCTCGGCCCTGCCGATCCTCAGGCCATGCTTCCGGAGCTTGCGCACCACACTCGGCTGACTGATACCCAGGCGCCTGGCGATGGCATAGGTCGAGTCCAGCTCGCCACATAGTCCCGCCAGGATATCGCGCTCGGTGCGCGCCAGGACCGATGTGAGCGACTCCTCCTGCCCCAGTACCGGGGCAGGTTTGACCGCCACCGGCTCGGATATCGATTCGGCCAATTCTGCATCGCTCGACTCCATCACCGGACGTGGGATCTCGCCCAGCTCCAGATGCCGAATGACATCGCCCGTCGCCGATAGCCAGGCCCGTTCCAGGACATTTTCCAGCTCACGCACATTGCCCAACCACTCCCGGCCCATCAGTGACTGCCATACGCTGCGCGCCAGCATCTTGTCACGCTCGTAGCGCCGATTGAGACACTCGAGCTGTCGCTCGACAAGCCCCGGAATATCTTCGCGACGCTCGCGCAGAGGCGGCAGAGTGACTGGAATCACGTTCAGGCGATAGTAAAGGTCAAGCCGAAACAAGCCTTCCTCCACTCGCGCCGAGAGATCCTGATTCGTTGCCACCACTAGACGAAAATCCACTCGCCTCGGCACATTGTCACCAAGCCGTGTAACAGTGCCGTCCTGGATGGTCTTGAGTAACTTAGTCTGCACTGCCAAGGGCAGCTCACCTATCTCATCGAGAAACAAGGTGCCGCCCTCGGCCTGCTCGATCAACCCCACTCGTCCACCTGGAGCAGCACCTGAGAAGGCTCCAGGCCGATAGCCGAACATCTCTGACTCGAACAGGCTCTCTGGAATGGCGGCACAGTTGACGTCTATGAAGACCCCTTCGCCGCGCGAGCTCCAGGCGTGAAGCTGCCGTGCGAAGGCGGTCTTGCCCACCCCGGACTCACCCAGCATCAGCACCGTGGCATCGGTAGGGGCGACCCGACGAAGCAGCAGGGCTATCTCCCGCATCAGCTGACTCTTGATTTCCAAACCGCCCAGCTCGGCCTCCAGCGACTCAGAGCCGACCTCCAGCACGCGGCCTCGTTTGAGGTGTTCACTGAAGCGGCGCTGCAGCAGCGCATATTCCTGCTGTAACAGCTGCAGGTCGGTCATATCCATGGAGCGACTCACTACTGCCACCAACCGCTCGTGCTGAAACACCGGGTGCGCCTGGGCGATGACTCGACGCCCGGTGCCAGTATGCTGCTCCAGCTGCACCGGCTTTTCCGTGCGAATAACCTCCAGACTCACCGAAGGCGTCAGGACACCATCTGCCTCCAACTGCTGGACGCTAGTGGCACGAAGCGCTTCACAGGACATGCCGTAGACTGCCGCCGCACCAGGGCTGACATCTCTAATACGCCCATCAGGTTCGACGATAAAAAAGTGGTCATGGGCGGTGTCGATGATGGTCTTGAGGATCAGGGCGTCATGCTCAGACATTGGCGATTCATTCCTGGATCATGATTCAAAATTGTATCACGCAACTCGACACATCGATCCAGTATTGAATCACTCAACTCTATCCATACGTCTGAACTCATATCAATCTCATCCTGTTCTTTAATCTTTAGTCTAAAAAACCAGATCTTGGCATACATCCTGCTCTTTTAGGGGTATCGCGCCGGCCCTTACATCGGCCAGACATATCAACTCGCTTTACAGGAGCCTTCATGAGCGACTTCAACCAGCCCCTCGGCGGCAACGAGATGCCACGCTTCGGCGGACCCGCCACCATGATGCGCCTGCCCACCCAGGCGGGCGCTGCCGGCCTCGATGCCGCCTTTATCGGCATCCCGATGGATATAGGCACCTCCAACCGGCCAGGAACCCGTCTGGGACCGCGACAGATTCGTGACGAATCACGCATGCTGCGCCCCTACAACATGGCCACCCGTGCGACGCCCTTCGACAGCCTGCAGGTAGCCGACATTGGCGACGTGCCTATCAACACCTTCAACCTGCCGAAGAATCTGGACATTATCACCCGGTTCTACGACGACGTGCTGGCCCATGGCTGCGCTCCGCTGACACTGGGCGGAGACCACACCCTGACCTGGCCGATCCTGCGCGCCATCGCCAAAAAGCATGGCCCAGTTGGTCTGATCCACATCGATGCTCACGCCGACGTCAACGAGCACATGTTCGGCGAAGAAGTCGCCCATGGCTGCCCCTTCCGCCGCGCTCAGGAAGAAGGCCTGCTGGATGCCGACCGCGTGGTGCAGATCGGCCTGCGCGGTACCGGCTACGCCGCCGAGGACTTCGACTGGTGTCGTCAGCAGGGCTTCCGTGTCATCCAGGCCGAGCAGTGCTGGCATAGGTCGCTGGAGCCGCTGATGGCCGAGGTGCGTGAGCAGATGGGCGACGGCCCGGTGTATATCTCCTTCGACATCGATGGCCTCGACCCTTCCGTCGCCCCCGGTACCGGCACCGTGGAGATGGGCGGCCTGACCTCCGCTCAAGGCCTGGAGATCGTGCGTGGCGCCCAAGGACTCAATATCGTCGGTGGTGACCTGGTCGAAGTGGCGCCGCCCTACGACCCGAGCGGCAATACCGCCCTGATGGGCGCCACACTGCTCTACGAGATGCTGTGTGTCCTGCCCGGTGTCAAACGTCGCGACTGAGCTACCTCGGGCACAAGGAGTGGCCCCGACAACCGCCTAGACGACGGCGCTCCTCAGCGGGCGCCAACCATTACAACAGCAATGAGTAATCGCTCCATGTCTTCCCACCTGCATTCCGCCGACAAGATCACGACCGAAGGAGGCAAACTGAGCACCCACGGTCTGATCAAGTTCCTGCTCCCATCACTGATCGGCATCCTGCTGTTCCTGGTGCCCTTCTCGGTGGGTGATACCATCAACATCGGTATGGGCCTGGCCGCCGATTGGCTCAAGGCGGCCCTCGGTGACACCCTGCCCGCAATCGCCACCGCGGTGCTCTGCCTCTCCATCCTGCTGACCCTCGTGGTCAAGATGGTACGGCCCGGCTGGGCACGTCAGGGCGCGATGAAGGAGCTGTTCGACATCTCGCCGCCATGGGTGGTGATGCGCGCCCTCGGCGCTGCGTTCGCACTGATGACCTACTTCCAGATCGGCCCGGAGATGATCACCGCTTCCTTTACCGGTGGCGTGATGCTCAACGACCTGGCGCCGGTCTTGCTGACCTTCTTCTTCTTCGCCGCCATCCTCCTGCCCTTCCTGGTGGATTTCGGTTTCATGGAGTTTATCGGCTCCATGGTGCGCACCCCGTTCCGCAAGATCTTCGGTCTACCCGGGCGCAGCGCCATCGATGCGACCGCCTCCTGGATGGGCTCGGGCACCGTCGGCGTGCTGATCACCACCCAGCAATACGAGCAAGGCTTCTATAACGCCCGTGAGGCCTCTGCGGTAGCGACCAACTTTTCCATCGTCTCCATCGCCTTCGCCTTGCTGGTCACCAGCTTCATCGGCATTAACCATCTCTTTATCCCCTTCTACTTGACCGTGGTGGTTGCCGGCCTGGTGGCTGCCGTGATCGTGCCTCGTCTACCGCCCCTGTCACGCAAGTCCAACGCCTACTACGAGCCGGTAGGATGTCAGATCCAAGAGGAGAACACCGGCAACCAGAGCCTTCTTCGCTACAGCTTGGGCATCGCCGTGGCCCGCGCCGAAAAGGCACCAGGCCCGCTGAAGCTGGCTCGCCTGGCGCTGTTTAATGTCGCCGATATCTTCTTCGGCCTGCTGCCACTGGTCATCGCCATCGGCACCGTAGCGCTGATACTGGCCGAGTTCACGCCACTATTTACCTGGCTCTCCATGCCCATGGTGCCGGTACTCGAGTGGATGGGCTTGCCCGAAGCCGAGGCCGCCGCGCCGGCCACCCTGGTGGGCTTTGCCGACATGTTCCTACCGGCGGTACTGGCCAGCGACATCGAGAACGAACTCACCCGCTTTGTTATCGCCAGCCTGTCGCTGACCCAGCTGATCTACATGTCCGAGATCGGCGCCTTGCTTCTGAAGTCCCGCATTCCCCTCAAGCTGTGGGAACTAGTAGTAATCTTCCTGCTGCGTACCGCCATCACCCTGCCCATTATCGTGGTCATGGCCCACTGGCTGGTGGGATAAAGAGCATCCTCGATGCCTACCATGCCCCCAAAGAGGAGATATCCATGACCTGCGCTGAACTGCTGATACGCTTGCTACGTGACACTTACGCTGTGGACACCGTGTTTGGTATACCGGGCGTCCATACCATCGAGCTCTACCGCGGCCTCGAAGGAGGCAACGAGCACGAACACCAGGGCAGCGGCATTCGCCACGTGACGCCACGCCATGAGCAGGGCGCCGGTTTCATGGCGGACGGCTACGCTCGCGCCACCGGCAAGCCCGGCGTCTGCTTCATCATTACCGGCCCCGGGATGACCAACATCGCTACCGCCATGGGACAGGCACTGGCGGATTCGATACCGATGTTAGTCATCTCCAGCGTCAGTCGCCGCGACACCCTGGGTCGTGGCCAAGGGCGCCTACACGAGCTCCCGGGGCAGCGCGAGCTAATGGCCGGAGTCTCTCGCTTCAGCCACACCCTGCTCGACCCGGAGGGACTCGGTGAAACCTTGGCCCGAGCCTTTGCGGTGTTCGATGGTGCCCGTCCGGGCCCCGTGCATATCGAGATCCCCATCGATCTCTTCGATGCCCCGGTCAGCGCCCCACGCCACCTTCGCCGCAGCGTGTTGAGCAAGGCCGCTCCAGACCCCCACGCGCTCGAGCAGGCCCGGAGCTGGCTCAACGAAGCCGAGCGCCCCCTGATACTGCTGGGCGGTGGCTGCGTCGGCGCCCCCCAGGCAGCCCGCCGCTTGGTCGAACTGCTCGATGCCCCTACCGTCACTACCATCAACGCCAAGGGACTACTCGGCCGCGACCATCCTCTGGATTTGGGCGCCAACGCCTCGTTGCCGGCGGTGCGCCAGCTGGCGCTTGAGGCCGATGTGGTGCTGGCCATCGGCACCGAGCTCGGCGAAACCGATTACGATGTGGTGTTCGATGATGGCTTCGAGCTCGGAGGTCGACTGATTCGCATCGACCTCGACCCCGAGCAGCTGGCGCGCAACCAGCATGCCGACCTGGCGCTGGTGGCCGACGCCGCCTCGAGCATCGAGGCGCTGGCAGTAAGCTGCGAGCAGGCACTGGCCGGTCGCCCCCTGGCACGGAACGGCAAGAATCGTACCCGCGGCGCCCTAGAGTCCCTGGCCCTGGCCGAGGACCCGGCATTCCGCGCTTATGTTCCGCTGTTCGACACGCTTCGCGAGTGTCTGCCAGAAGCGATCCTGGTGGGTGACTCCTGTGCCACCACCTACGCGGCCAACCACTTGGTGAGCCAGGATGTCCCGCGGCGTTTCTTCAACGCCTCTACCGGCTACGGCACACTGGGCTATGGCCTGCCCGCCGCCATGGGGGCGAGCCTCGGCCAACCCGAACTGCCGGTGGTCGCCTTGGTCGGCGACGGCGGCGTGATGTTCACCCTCACCGAGCTGGCCTGTGCGGTGGAGGAGGGCCTGCCGATCATCGTGCTGCTGTGGCACAACCAGGGCTACGAGGAGATCCGTCGCTTCATGGACAACGCCGGGGTCGCTCGCCTAGGAGTCGATATCCAGGCACCCGACTTCCAGACCCTGGCCGCCGGTTTCGGCTGTGCGGCGAGCCGGGTCGGCAATCCCGCGGGTCTGGCACGCGCCATCGCGCACCGCCCCGAGAGCGGCCCGATGCTGATCGAGGTCGACGCCACGGCATGGTCCGAGGCCGTTGCTTGATCACCCCACGCTCGACCATGGTGCCGACACAACCGGGAGCCTTTACATGCAACAACTGATTCAGCAGTTCATCGACAATCAATGGGTCGAGAGCCGGGGCCAGCGACGCCTTTCGGTGATGGACCCTTATCGCCAGACCCAAATTGCCGAGCTCACCGCCGGCGACAGCGCCGATGTGGACGCGGCCGTGGAAGCCGCTCGTGCGGCCCTGCCCGGCTGGCAGGCGCTGGGTGGCGTCCGCCGCGGGGCCTACCTCGCGGCCTTAGCCGACGCCCTGGAGGCCCGCCGGGAACGTCTTGTGCGGTGCTCGTCGACCAACAACGGCAAGGCGCTGGCCGAGGCTACCATCGACCTGGATGATGCCATCGCCTGCTACCGCTACTATGCCGGTCAGGCCCGTGCCCTGGAGCAGCGTCAGGGGCGCCTGCTCGAGCACGGCATGGATGGCATCGAAGCGCGGGTATTTGAAGATCCCGCCGGCGTGGTCGGGCTGATCACGCCCTGGAACTTCCCGCTGGTCACCAGCGCCTGGAAGATTGCCCCGGCGCTGGCCGCCGGCTGTACGGTGGTCTTCAAGCCCTCCGAAGTCACCCCGCTACCGGAGGTTGCGCTCGCCGAAATTGCCGTGGAAATCGGCCTGCCCGCGGGTGTCTTGAACCTGCTGCTGGGGGATGGCGAAGGCATCGGCGCCTCGTTGTCCTCTCATCAGGGCGTGGACAAGCTCTCCTTCACCGGCAGCAACGCGGTCGGCGAGAAGGTCATGCAGGCCGCCGCCAATGGCGTGCGCGGCGTCTCGCTGGAGCTCGGTGGCAAGTCACCGATCCTGGTGCTCGATGACGCCGAGGTAGAGAGCGCCGCCGACTGGGTCATGGCCGGTATCTACTTCAACTCCGGACAAATCTGCTCGGCCACCTCACGGCTGCTCGTCCACGAGTCGCTGGCGGAGTCGCTCTACCAGGCACTGGCCGAGCGCATCGATGCGCTGGTCCTGGGTGACCCTCTGGTCGAGGGCACCGACATGGGGCCAATGACGAGTACCCGCCAGCGCGAGGCGGTAGAGCGCTACCTCGAGGTCGCCAGTGCAGAAGGGCTGGTGGCGGTACGCGACGGCCGCCATCGTGACCTGCCCCATCAGGGTGAGTTCATCGCCCCAACGCTGTATCGCGATGTGCCGATCAGCAGCCGCCTGTGGCGGGAAGAAATCTTCGGGCCAGTGCTGTGTGCCCGCAGCGTGGCCAGCGAAGCAGAGGCAGTCGAGCTGGCCAACGGCTCGCCCTTCGGGCTCGCCGCCACGGTCATCTCGGGCGACAACGAGCGTGCCCGCCGGGTGGGACGCGCCCTGCGCGCCGGCAGCATCTGGTTCAACAGCGAACAGCTGGTGATGCCAGAGGCCGGCTGGGGCGGCTTCGGCATCAGCGGCATCGGCCGAGAACTGGGACCCTGGGGGCTGGCCGGCTACCTTGAGGTCAAACACCTGATCGGCCCCCAGGGCTAACGCCCTTTCCGCCGCCCCGACCCTGCGGTCGGGGCGGTCTCGTCTAGGGCCAACGCGTCCTCTCATCAAGTCGCTGGCATCAGGTCTGGTGTCAAGGACGGTGCCCGAGGCTTAAGCCGCGCCGGGCTTTGCTGTAAGATACCGCGCCTTTGTCCAGGCCGCCCTTCCGGGTGGCCGTGAGCGCACCCTGTTACAGCATCCTCGAGGCATCATGAGCGACTTCACCCCCGGCCAGCGCTGGATCAGCGACGGCGAGGCCGAACTCGGCCTAGGCACTATCCTCAATTGTGACGCCCGCAGCGTGACCGTGCTGTTCGGCGCCAGTCAGGAGACCCGCACCTACAGCAGCCGCCAGGCCCCGCTCACGCGGGTGGCCTTCGGCAGCGGCGACCGCATCCAGGCGGCCGAAGGCTGGACACTGACCGTCGATGACGCCAAGGAAGCCGGCGGCCTGATCGTCTATATCGGCGAGAACGACCAAGGCGAGCTCACCGAGCTTTCCGAGGCCCGCCTGGCCGACAGCATGCAGTTCGACCAGGCTCGCGACCGCCTGCTCACCGGCCAGGTCAATCGCAACGACTGGTTCGACCTGCGCTTTCGCACCCTGCACCACTATCATCGGGTGGAGCAGAGCCCGGCGCTGGGCCTGTCCGGCCCCCGCATCGATCTGATCCCCCACCAGCTCTATATCGCCGACGAAGTCGCACGGCGTCATGCCCCGCGGGTCCTGCTCGCCGACGAGGTCGGCCTGGGCAAGACCATCGAGGCGGGGCTGATCCTGCACCGCCTGCTGCTCACCGGGCGCGCCGAGCGGGCCCTGATCCTGGTGCCGGATAGCCTGACCCACCAGTGGCTGGTGGAGCTGCTGCGCCGCTTCGCCCTCGAGGTCACCCTGCTCGACGAACAGCAGAGCCAGGCCCACGGCAGCACCAACCCCTTCGAGGCCGGCCAGCTGATTCTGGCCAGCCAGGACTGGTTATTCGCCAACCCCCACCGCCAGACCCAGGCCCAGGCCTGTTCCTGGGACCTGCTGATCGTCGACGAGGCCCATCACCTGGACTGGAGCGAGGAGCAGGTCGGCACCGGCTACGCCTGCGTAGAGCGCCTCGCCGCCGAGAGTGACGGCCTGCTGCTGCTGACCGCCACCCCGGAGCAGATGGGCCTGGAGAGCCACTTCGCCCGCCTGCGCCTGCTCGACCCGGGTCGCTATCACAGCCTGGCGGCCTTCCGCGAGGAAGAGACCCACTATGTGGAGGTGGCCCAGGCGATCGATGCCCTGGAGCGCCTGCCCGGCAGCGATGAGCAGCGCGAGCGCGTGGCGGCGGTGATCGATGAACCCGACAGCCTGGCCCTGCTCGCCACCCTGGCCAACCCCGAGGCCGACGCGGCCCAGCACGATGCCGTCCGCGACCAGCTACGCGACCAGCTGCTCGACCGTCACGGCACCGGCCGGGTGATGTTCCGCAACAGCCGCCGCCACGTAGGCGGCTTCCCCGAGCGACGCCTGCACGTCACCGAACTCGCGCCACCGGCCGCCTATCGGCGTGTGCTGCGCAAGCTGGACCGCGACGAGGATTACCTCGACGACCTGCTGATCGAGAGCGGCCTCGACCACCCCGAGGTGCTGATCTACCTGGATGCCATGTACCGCGCCCTCTCCGATGACCCGCTCAACAGCGAGCCCTGGTGGCAGATCGACCCCCGGGTCAACTGGCTGCTGGAGCGCCTGGCCGACGACGGCGAGAACGGCCTGGCCGGTGACAAGGTGCTGGTGATCGCCCATGAGCGGGAAACCGCCGAAGAACTGGCCGAGGCCCTGCGCGTGCTGGGCGGCTACCACGCCCCGGTGTTCCACGAAGGGCTCTCGCTGGTGGAACGCGACCGCGCCGCGGCGGCCTTTGCCGACGAGGAAGAGGGCTGCCAGGTGCTGGTGTGTTCCGAGATCGGTTCCGAGGGACGCAACTTCCAGTTCTGCCGCCACCTGGTGATGTTCGACCTCCCGCTGCATCCCGACCAGCTGGAACAACGCATCGGCCGCCTGGACCGCATCGGCCAGCGCCACGCCATCGAACTCCATGTGCCGGTCTTCGAGGCCAGCCCCGGCGAAAAACTGCTGCGCTGGTATCGCGACGGCATGGACGCCTTCAGCGCCCCCCACGGCATCGGCAGCGAGATCTTCGATGCCTTCGGCGATGCCCTGGCCGACGCGCTGCTCGACGACGAGGCCATCGAGGAGGTGGTCGAGGAGACCCGGGCGCTGTTCGATAGCCGACTGGCCGAGCGCGATGCGGGCCGCAATCGCCTGCTGGAACTCAACGCCTGCCGACACGAGCGTGCCGAGGCGGTGGCCGCGGCCATCGGCGAGCTCGACGAGGACCGCGCCCTGCGCCGCTACCTGGACCTGGCGCTGGATATCTTCGGCGTCGACAGTCAGGACCTGGGCGGCGGCATCCAGCACCTGATGGCGAGCCCTCAGATGCTCGATGGGCTGCCGGGCCTGGCCAAGGGCGAGGAAGGCTTCTCCGCCACCCTCTCACGCTCGCGGGCGCTGGCCCGTGACGATGTCCAGCGGCTGTCCTGGGAGCACCCGGTGGTGCGCGAGATGATGGGTCGCATCATCGACGGCAGCATGGGCAACACCGCGCTGGCGCTGCTCCAGCACCCGTCGCTACCGCCCGGGCGCGTCATGGTGGAGCTGGTCTACCGCACTCATTGCCCGGCGCCCAGGAAGTTGCACCTCAACCGCTTCCTGCCGCCCACGGCGGTGCGCGTGCTGCTGGACGAATCCGGGGCCAACCTGACCGACAAGATCTCCTTCACCGGGCTCTCGAAAAACCTGCAGAAGGTCAAGAAGGCGATGGCGCGGGACCTGATCCGCAGCCGCCTGGACGTGCTGCGCGAACTGCTCGACCGCGGCGAGGGCGAGGCGGAGCGCGAACTGCCCTCCATCGTCGAGGGCGCCCAGACCCGCATGCGCGATGCACTGGATGGCGAGCTGGCTCGACTGACCGCCCTGGCACGCCGCAACCCGGCGGTACGCGAGGAAGAGCTGACCGCGCTGCGCGACGAGCGCACCGCACTGGACACCGCCATCGAAGGAGCCCGACTGCGCCTGGACGCGGTGCGAGTCATCGTCACGGTGGGCGAGGAAGGGCGGTGAGTCCCGCCCCGCGGTTTTGTGGCTTGGCTATCAGGCCAGAATATCTTCCAGGGCGCCCTCCAGCGTCTCGAACTGGAAGTCGAAACCGGCCTCGAGCAGTCGGGCCGGGCGCATGTCGGCGCCGGTCAACAGCAGCCGCGCCATCTCGCCGAAGGCCGTCTCCAGGACGATGGCCGGCACCGGCAGGAAGGCCGGTCGCTTCAGGTGACCGGCCAGGATGCGGGTGAACTCGGCGTTGGTGACCGGGTGCGGCGCGCTACCGTTGATGGGGCCCGCCAGCTCGTCGTGCTCGAGCAGGAACAGGATCGCACGCACCAGATCCTCGCGATGGATCCAGGGCATGTACTGCTCGCCGCTGCCGAAGCGCCCGCCCAGACCCAGCTTGAAGGGGGGCAGCATCTTCTCCAGGCTGCCGCCGCCCTGGTCCAGCACCAGGCCGGTACGCAGCAGCGCGACCCGCACGCCAAAGGGCTCGGCCTGGCGAGCGGCTTCCTCCCAGCGACGGCAGAGACGATGGGCAAACTCATCGTGGGCCGCCGTTTCCTCGGTCACCTCGCGATCGCCCTGATCGCCGTAGTACCCCATCGCCGACCCGGACACCATGACCCGAGGCATTCGTGCGCCGGTCTGCTGCAGCTGCTCACAGAGGCCTACCAGCTCGTGGGTGGCATTCAACCGCGAATCCAGCAGCTTCTCCTTCTGGTCGTCGCTCCAGCGCTTGGCGGCGATGGGCTCGCCGGCCAGGTTGACCAGGGCCTCGGGCGGGACATCGACGAAGTCCAGCGCCGAGCGCCGCACGTCCACCGCGTCGGGAAGCCGTGAATGCGCCGCCTCGGGGTCCCGCGAGACGACCTGTACCCGGTGCCCCGCCTCGACCAGTCGCTGGCACAGACGCTGGCCCACAAACCCGCTGCCTCCGGTGATCAGCACGCGCATCTGGATCTCCTCGTCATTCGTGTTGAGTTATACAGCTGTTGTACACTTCTGCTAGTCTAGCGGAAAATCATCTTTGAGGGTGCCATGAACGAGCCGACTCAGCACGGTAGCGACACGCCGCTCTACCCGATTCGCGAGGTGTCTCGTCTCACCGGCGTCAACTCCGTGACCCTGCGCGCCTGGGAGCGTCGCTACGGGCTGATTCGACCCCGCCGCACCCCCAAGGGCCATCGCCTCTATGCCCGGGAGGACGTCGAGCGGGTCGAGCAGATCCTCCAGTGGCTCAACCGCGGCGTCCCCGTCAGCCAGGTATGCGATCTGATCGACCACCCCGGCATGGCAGAGTCCGACACACCGCCGCCGGATCCCGGTGACTGGCCCGCCCAGCGGTCTCATCTGGTCCATGCCGTGGAGACGCTGGACACCGCTCGCCTCGAGACCCTCTACACGCAATCGCTGGCGCTCTACCCGGTGACCACCTGCGTCACCGAGCTGTGGGTGCCGGTGCTGCGCGAACTGGAGGAGCGCTGGAACGAGCGCCTCGGCGACGCGCTGCAGCGGCGTACGCTGGAGTCCTTCCTGCGCACACGCATCGGCATGCGGCTCTATCACGGCAATGCCAATGCCGGAGGGCCGGTCCTGCTGGCCATGCCGCTTCCCGATGACCCCGGCACCCTGTGGCTGCTGCTGGCCGCACTGCTCGCCGGCGACCGCGGCCTGCGCGTTCGGCTGCTCGATGCCGCGCCACCGCTGGATGAGCTGCCCCTGGCGGTGGCGCGCCTGGCCGCCAACGGCGTGTTGCTGGCCGGCAGCCACGCCGGACGCACCGACCTGATACGCCGCCAATTGCCGCGCCTGGCCGAACAGCTCGACGTCCCTCTGGGGCTCTGTGGTCCGGCGGCACGCATCCGCCAGGCCGAACTCGACGGCAGCGGCGTGGCGACCCTGGGTGACGACCTCGGCGAGGCGATCTCCCGGCTCCAGGCCCTGCTGCAAACGACGTGAAGGATCCGCTATGCCCACGACCCTGATGTGGTTTCGCAACGACCTGCGGCTCCATGACAACCGCGCCCTGGCCGCCGCCGCGCGCCGCGGCCCCGTGGTAGCCGTCTACCTGCGCGCCCTGCCCCATTGGCAACGCCATGGCCACGGCGCCAACCAACTCGACTTCCGAGCCCGCGGCGTAACGGCACTCAAGGCGTCGCTGGAAGACCTGGGCATTCCGCTTCTCCACCGGGATATCGACGATTTCCGCGAGGCGCCCGAGGCCCTGCTGGCCATCGCCCGGGAGACCGGGGCCCACGGGCTGCACTTCAACCGTGAATACCCGGTGGATGAACGTGACCGGGACGCCGCGGTGGTCACAGCCTTCCAGGCGGCGGGTCTCGCCGTGGAGGGCCACCACGACGCCGTGGCGTTCGCCCCGGGAGAGCTGCTCACCGGCAAGGGCGACTTCTATGGCGTCTTCACCCCCTTCGCCAAGGCCTGGCACCGCCGGCTGACCGCCGAGCGCCTGGCACTCAGCGACATCCCGGCCCCCCAGGCACCCACCGGCATCACGAGCGACCCGTTGCCCGCCCTGCCGACACTCGCCGACACTCCCATCGACGCTGAGCAGTGGCCCGCCGGAGAAGACCCCGCCGCCGACCGCCTGGAACGCTTCCTGCGCTTTCGCGCCCGCCATTACGCCAACCAACGTGACTTCCCGGCGATCGGCGGTACCAGCGAGCTCTCGCCCTACCTCGCCCTGGGCATGATCTCCTGGCGCCAGTGCCTGCAGGCGGTGCTGGCCGACAACGACGGCGGCCTGGCCGAGGGCGATGCGGGCCTGACCGCCTGGGTCAATGAGCTGGTGTGGCGCGAGTTCTACCGGCATGTGGCGGTGGGTTTCCCACGGGTGTGCCGCCACCGCGCCTTTCAGCGTCATACCGAGTCCCTCGCCTGGCGCGATGACGAGGCGGGCTTCAACGCCTGGTGCGAGGGTCGCACCGGTTATCCCATCGTCGATGCCGCCATGCGCCAGCTGGTCGCCACCGGCTGGATGCACAACCGCCTGCGCATGGTCACCGCCATGTTCCTGAGCAAGCACCTGTTGGTCGACTGGCGCCGCGGCGAGGCCTTCTTCCTTCGCCACCTGGTGGACGGCGAGTTTTGCGCCAACAACGGCGGTTGGCAGTGGGCCGCCTCCACCGGCACCGATGCGGCCCCCTACTTCCGCATCTTCAATCCCACGACCCAGTCCCAGCGCTTCGACCCCGACGGCACCTTCCTGGCCGCATGGCTACCCGAGCTGGCAGAGCTCCCCGCCAAGGCACGCCATGCCCCGCCCCGCGACCTGCTCGGCGGCACTCGCTATCCTCGCCCCATCGTCGACCATAAGGCCGCCCGCCTGCGTGCCCTGGAGGCCTTCAAGGCACTGAAAACCGACTAAACCAAGGAGCGCCCGATGTCAGCCGACCCGCAGCTGGAGGCCTTCTGTGCCTTTTTCAAAAACCTAGACAAAAGCTGTACAAAAAGTCTTTACAAGTTCTATACTCCAGATGTCGTCTTCCAGGACGCCTTGCACCGCATCGAAGGCACCGAATCGCTTGAGCGCTACTTTTCGAGCTTATACAGCAACGTTACAGCGTGTCATTTCGTCTTCCACGAGCGACAGCGCAACGGCCAGGAAGCCTTTACCACCTGGACACTGCACCTGAAGCACCCCCGGCTGAACAAGGGACGTGTGGTCGAGGTGGAGGGATGCTCCCACCTCCGCTTCGCGGACGACGGCAGCGGCAGAGTCACCCGCCACCGCGACTATTTCGATGCCGGCGCCCTGCTCTACGAGCGGCTGCCCCTGCTGGGCGGCGCCATACGGCTGATCAAGCGCCAGCTAGACGCCTGAAGGCAATGGCCTCGGGCACCGCCACCACCACCCCGGAGGCCCCATGTCCGATTGTCAGCGCATCTGGCTCACCGGTGCCGGCTCGGGTATCGGCCGTGCCCTGGCCGAACGCCTGCTAGCCCGCGGTGACCATGTCGTCCTCAGCGGTCGCAACGCGGCCCCCCTCGAGGACCTGGCCGCCAACCGAACCAACGCCACGGTGTTGCCTCTCGATATTACCGACCGCGAGGCGATGCGCGATGCCGGCCGACGGCTCGAGGCGGCCCTCGGCGGGCTCGACCTGGTGATTCTCAACGCCGGTACCTGCGAGTACTTCGATGCCGGAGGCGTCGACGTCGATATGGTGGAACGGGTATTTGCCGCCAACTTCCAGGGGGCCATCCACTGCATCGACGCGGCCCTGCCGCTGCTGCGCCGCGCGCGTGCCGAAGGAGGCCGGCCGCTGCTGGCTGCCACTTCCAGCGCCGCGGCCTACCTGGCGCTGCCCCGCGCCGAAGCCTACGGCGCCTCCAAGGCCGCGCTGAGCCATTTCCTGGAGGCACTGCGCCTGGACCTGCATGCCGAGGGGATCCAAATAAGCGTCATCCATCCCGGCTTCGTTCGCACACCGCTCACCGACCGCAATGACTTCCCCATGCCGATGTGCGTCGAGGTCGACCAGGCCGCCGATGCGATTCTCGATGGCCTCGACCATCGCCGCCTGGATATCCATTTTCCGCGCCGCTTCACCTTGCTGGTCAAGCTGATGGGCATCCTGCCCGTATCACTTCGTTTTCGTCTGGGGCGGCGCCTTTCGCGATCCAGGACTGCCACGGAGGCTCGCCCATGAACGCCTGCTCATCACACACACCGGCGCCCAGGCGCATTGCCGTGGTTGGCAGTGGCATCGCCGGCATGGCCGCTGCCTGGTACCTATCGGGCCGTCACGAGGTGACGCTGCTCGAGGCCGACGCGCGACTGGGCGGCCACACCGCCACCGTGGATGTGGAGGTCGCAGGCCGTCACCATGCCATCGACACCGGCTTCATCGTCTTCAACGACCGAAACTACCCACACTTCCGGCGTTTGCTGCAGCGCCTCGGCGTCACCGCACAGCCCACCGAGATGAGCTTCTCGGTGCATGAAACGGACCGAGACTTCGAGTACAACGGCCACACCCTGGCCAGCCTGTTCGCTCAGCGACGCAACCTGCTTCGCCCCAGCTTCTACGGCCTGCTGAGCGAGATCCTGCGCTTCAATCGCGAGGCGACCCGGGCCATGGATGACGGCACACTCGACCCCACCATCACCCTGGGCACCTGGCTGAAAACGTGCCGCTTCGGTACCGCCTTTCAGAAACGCTACCTGCTCCCCATGGGGGCCGCGATATGGTCGGCGAGCCTCAGCGACCTGCGAGACTTCCCGCTGCAGTTTTTCGTGCGTTTCTTCCACCACCACGGCCTGCTCTCGATAAACGACAGGCCTCAGTGGTACACCCTGGTCGGCGGTTCGCGCCGCTATATTTCGCCGCTCACTGCGCCCTACGCCGGCCGCATCCGCCTGTCGACGCCGGTGCTCGGCATCCGCAGGCTGACCGACGGCGTGGCACTGCGCACCGCCCTCGGCACTGAGCACTTCGACGAGGTGATTCTGGCCTGTCATGCCGACCAGGCACTGGCGCTGCTGGAGGACCCGAGTCCCGCCGAACGCGAGATCCTCGCCGCCCTGCCCTATCAGGACAATGAGGTGGTGTTGCACACCGACACTCGCCTGCTGCCGCGCCGACGCCGCGCCTGGGCGAGCTGGAACTACCGGCTCGACGGCCGCGACGAGGCGGCCCGGATCTCGGTTACCTACGCCATGAACATCCTGCAGCGCCTGGAGGCGCCTCAGACCTTCTGCGTGACCCTAAACGACACCAACGCCATCGACCCGGCTCGGATACTGGGGCGTTTCACCTACGCCCATCCACAGTTCACCCTGGCCGGCGAAGCGGCCAAGGCACGCCATGCCGAGATCTCCGGCACGCCCTTTCGCACCCACTACTGCGGCGCCTACTGGCGTAACGGCTTCCACGAGGATGGTGTATGGAGCGCCCTGCGCGTGGCCAACGGCCTGGGCGGCGACGAAGCGGGGCCCGGCGCCATCGCGGCGCCGGCGAACCCGGTGGCTAGGCCGGCCCAACGCGCATGATCACCCGGCCACGCTCACGCATCTACCATGGCAAGCTGCGTCATCGACGCTTCCTGCCGCGCGATCACGCCTTCAGCTATGGGCTATGGATGGCCTGGCTCGATCTCGACGAGATCCCCGAGCTCTTCGACGGCGTGCCCGGTTTCAGCGCCCGACGCCCCGCCCTGGCCCGGTTTCGACGCGCGGACCATCTCCCAGGCGAGCCGACACCCCGGGATCGTTCGCTGAAGCAGGCGGTACGCGATGAGCTGACCCGCCGACTGGGTGACGCCCCCGACGGGCGCATATGCCTGCTGACTCAGCTACGCACCCTGGGCCTGGGCTTCAACCCCCTCTCGCTCTACTACGCCTTCGATGCCCGCGGCGAACTTCGCGCCGTGCTGGGCGAGGTCAACAATATTCCCTGGGGCGAGCGCACCTACTACGCCTGCGCCGTGGACCCGAGCCGCCGCTCCCACCAAGCCGAGTTCGCCAAGGCGATGCACGTCTCCCCCTTCAACCCCATGGATATGACGTATCGCTGGCGCTTCAACACCCCCGGCGAGCGCCTGTTGATGCACATGGAGAACTGGGGCGAGGGCAAATGCCACTTCGACGCCACCCTGACCCTGACGGCCCGTCCCGCCACTCGCCGCGTGCTGCTCGGCACCCTGGCGCGCCAGCCGTGGATGAGTATCAAGACACTGGCCGGTATCCACGTCGAGGCGCTGCGGCTGTGGGCCAAACGTGTGCCGGTCCATGACCACCCCGGCCCCGACCGCTCGTAGGAGAAACCGACGTGAACACGCTGCGCTCCGCCAACACCACTCGCCCCCTGGCGAACGACACCGACCGTCCAACTCGCTGGCTACGCTCGCGCGTGCTGGCCCAGCTGGACCGGCTGGAGGGCGGCGAGATAACCCTGATCGAGGGGCATCATCGCCATTGCCTGGGCCAGGGCGGGCCTCTCACCATTACCCTGGCGGTACGTGACAGCCGGATGTGGAAGCGCATGGCGCTGGGCGGCACCGTGGGTGCCGCAGAGGCCTACATGGACGGCGACTGGGATGCCGACGACCTGGTCGCCCTGATACGCCTGCTCGCCGCCAACCTGGAGCGAGTCAACGGCGAGATCGAGACCGGTACCGCCCGCCTGGGCCGCTGGCTGCTGACCGCGCTCTACCGCCTGCAGCGAAACAGCCTGTCCGGCTCTCGACGCAACGTCTCGGCCCACTACGATATCGGCAACGAGTTGTTCGCCACCTTCCTGGACCGGGAACATCGCATGTATTCCAGCGCCGTCTTCCCGCATTCCGAGGCGAGCCTGGAGGAGGCCTCCACCTATAAACTGGACCTCATGCTCGAACGGCTGGATGTGCGACCCGAGCACCATCTACTGGAGATAGGCACCGGCTGGGGCGGGCTCGCCATTCATGCGGCCAGGACCCGTGGATGCCGGGTCACCACCACCACCCTCTCCAGGGAGCAATACGCCTACACCGCTCGGCGCATCGCCGAGGAGGGGCTCACCGACCGCATCACCCTGCTGCAGCAGGACTACCGTAAGCTCGAGGGCCACTTCGATCGGCTGATCTCGGTGGAGATGATCGAAGCAGTGGGTCACCAATACCTGGATACCTACCTGGCCACCCTCGACCGGCTACTCACTCACGACGGACTGGCGTTACTGCAGGCGATCACCATCCGTGACCAGCGCTTCGAAGCCGCCAAGCGCGAGATGGACTTCATCAAGCGCTATATCTTCCCCGGCGGCTTCCTGCCCTCCCATCACGCCATCCTGAGCGGGGTGGTGCGGAGCACCTCGCTCAACGTGCTGGCCCTGAGCGAGATTGGTCCGCATTACGCCCGCACCCTGCGCGAGTGGCGCCAGCGCTTCGAGGCCCAGCTCGAGGGCGTGCGCCAGCTGGGCTACGACGAACGCTTCATTCGCATGTGGCGCTACTACCTGTGCTACTGCGAAGGGGGCTTCCTGGAGCGCACCATCGGCACCTGCCATCTGTTGCTGGCCAAGCCCGGCGCCCGCCCCTCCTTGACTACAACGCCCCAGGCTCCGGCCACTGCCTGAGGCATCCCACCGGCGCAGCCGCGTGCATTCACCTTTCACGAGCAGTAGACTACGCCCCTAATAACATTCGACTCCCGGAATGACTCTGTGACCAAGCAACACTCCTTTAATCGCGACGAATTGCTGGCCTGCTCACGAGGCGAGCTCTTCGGCCCCGGAAACGCCCAGCTGCCGGCCCCCAACATGCTGATGCTCGACCGTATCACCTCCATTACCGAGAGTGGCGGCGAACATGGCAAGGGCGAGTTGGTCGCCGAGCTCGATATCCATCCCGACCTGTGGTTCTTCGACTGCCACTTCCCCGGCGACCCGGTCATGCCCGGCTGCCTGGGTCTGGATGCCATGTGGCAGCTGGTAGGCTTCTACCTGGGCTGGCTCGGCCACCCCGGCCGTGGTCGCGCCCTGGGCTGTGGTGAGGTAAAGTTTACCGGCCAGATTCTGCCCGATGCCCAGAGGGTCACCTATCGGATCAATATCAAGCGCATCATCACTCGGCGCCTGATACTCGGCATGGCCGACGGTACCGTTTCCGTCGACGGCCGGGACATCTACCAGGCCAACGACCTGCGCGTCGGCCTATTCACTTCCACCGCGAACTTCTGATCAGGAGGCTTCCATGCGACGAGTGGTAGTCACCGGCCTGGGCATCGTCTCCTGCCTGGGCAACGACCAACAGCAGGTTCTAGAGGCGCTCAAGGAAGGCCGCTCCGGCATTCGCTTCAAGGAAGAGTACGCCGAGCGCGGCTTCCGCAGCCATGTGGCTGGCGTTGTCGATATCGACCTCGATGCCCTGATCGACCGCAAACAGCGTCGCTTCATGGGCGATGCCGCGGCCTACGCCTATGTCAGCATGGCCCAGGCCATCGAAGACTCGGGCCTGACGCCGGAGCAGGTGTCCAACGACCGCACCGGCCTGATCGCCGGCTCCGGTGGCGCCTCCAGCGCCAACCAGGTGGAAGCCGCCGATGTGCTGCGCGAGAAGGGGCTGCGGCGCGTGGGGCCCTACCGGGTCACCCGCACCATGGGCAGCACCGTCTCGGCCTGCCTGGCGACCCCCTTCAAAATCAAGGGCGTGAACTACTCCATCTCCTCTGCCTGCGCGACCTCGGTGCACTGCATCGGCAACGCCGTGGAGCAGATCCAGATGGGCAAGCAGGACGTGGTCTTCGCCGGCGGCGGCGAGGAGGAGCACTGGACGCTGTCCTGTCTGTTCGATGCCATGGGCGCCCTCTCCACCCAGTATAACGACACGCCCACCCAGGCCTCGCGTCCCTATGACCAGGCTCGGGATGGCTTCGTTATCGCCGGCGGTGGCGGCATGCTGGTGCTCGAGGAACTCGAGCATGCGCGTGCCCGGGGGGCCAAGATCTATGCCGAGGTAACCGGCTACGCGGCCACCTCCGACGGCCACGATATGGTCGCTCCTTCCGGTGAGGGCGCGGTGCGCTGCATGCGCCAGGCCATGGCCACCACCGACGGCAAGATCGACTACATCAACACCCACGGCACCTCGACGCCGGTAGGGGATATTTCCGAGCTTCGCGCCATTCGTGAGGTCTTCGGTGATAACACCCCGGCGATCGGCTCCACCAAGTCGTTGACCGGCCACTCCCTCGGCGCCACCGGTGTGCAGGAAGCGGTCTACTCGCTGCTGATGATGGAAAACGATTTTATCGCTCCCTCGGCCAACATCGATACCCTCGATGAGCAGGCCGACGGCTTCGATATCGTGACCCAGCCCCGCAATGGCGTCAGGGTCGAGCGCGTGCTCTCCAACAGCTTCGGCTTCGGCGGCACCAACGCCTGCCTGGTGCTGGAGAAGTTCCAGGACTGACCCGGCGCGCGGTCCCCGCGACGTAACGAGAGAGGCGCCCCGCGGGGCGCCTCTCTCGTATCCGTCACCCGACACCATGAGCCCTCGCTCCGGCTCAGTTCGCCGCCGTCTCCTGGCGTGGCCCTTCGGCCTCCCCGTCGCGCGGCCGCGCCACCTCGGATATCTCGGCCAGCCGCGCCTCGATCCAGGCCTCTGTCTCGGCGAGCACCTCTTCCGGGGTGCGGCCGACGGTCTCGATCGGCTCGCCCACCACCATCGTCAGCCGCCCGGGCTTCTTGACCCAGTGGCGCCCCGGCCAGCGCTCGCCGGCATTATGCGCCACCGGCACCACCGGCACGCCGGCACGGCAGGCGATCACCGCTCCGCTCTTGTTGTAGCGCTTGCGGCTACCCGGAGCGACCCGGGTGCCCTCGGGAAAAATCAGCACCGACAGCCCCTCTTCCAGGCGCTGCTTGCCCTGGGTAAGCACCTGCTTGATGGCCCGGGAGGGGCGCGAACGGTCCAGGGCAATGGGATGCAGCAGCCGAAGCCCCCAGCCGAAGATCGGCAGGTTCAAGAGCTCCTTCTTGAGCACCGTACACACCGGTGGATGCAGCAGTTGCAGGTACACGGTCTCCCATTCGGACTGGTGATTGGCCAGGATCACGCAGGCCCCCTCGGGCAGGTTCTCTCGCCCGCGAAAGTCATAGCGCACGCCGACGACCCATCGAAACCAGCCGATGATGAAATGGTTATAGAGGTTGAGCAGGCGATAGCGCGAGGTCAGCGGCAGGAAGGGCGCCGGCGGCAGGAACAGCACGCCGCACACCAGCATGGCGATAAAGTAGCCCAGGTAGAAGATCAGGCTGCGCAACACCCTCATGATGCGCTCTCCTCCTCGCCACACTCCGGCGCATTGGCCCGACACCAGGCATCGAGCATCTTGCTCAACTCCAGGCGCCAGGGCTTCTGGTGCACGCCGAAGACATCCAGCACCCGTCGGCAGTTGAGCACCCGGCGCAAGGGGTGGTCATGGTGATGATGCAGGGCCCGCAGCGCGCCCAGCTCACGCCGGTCGCCGCGCCCTTCCAGGCGGGTGACCAGCTGAGTACGCACCACCGAGACGAAGGTGTAGACGCTTACCGGCTCGGTCCCCGCCAGATGATAGCTGCCCCAGGCACCGGCGCCGCACTGCTGCTGCTGCAGCATGCCGACAAGCGCCATGGCCACCGCATCTGCCGAGGTGGGGCAGCAGGTCACATCCACCTCTCCACGCACCTCCCCGGCATCGACCAGAGTATCGACCAGCTCGTTGAGCCAGGCATGGCTACCCTCGAGGGCGAACAGTGGCCCCAGCCGCACGATCAGGTGCCGAGGATGCTCGGCCCGGATACGGTCGCCGGTCACCACCAGGCGGCGCAGGCTCTCGTCTCGCGGGCGCGGGATGACATGCTCATCGATGGGCTCGGCGAAGCCATCCTCGTAGAGCTGGTCGGAGACACACCACACCAGCGGGATGTCCGCCTGGCGACATATCTCCAGACAGCGCTCCACCGCCTCGGCGTGGGCCGTCACCTCCGCCGGCGCGGCGAGGATCGGCCGCGACAGGGGTGGAATCACCAGCGCCGCCGGCGCCACCTCCGCCAGCCAGGCGGGGTCCAGGGTCAGGCTCTCCTCGACGGTGAGCTCGGTGTCCGAACGGCGGCTGGCCTCCCGGACCAGGGCCAGACTCAGGCAATGACCAGCATCCAGTACCAGCAGATTCACTCGCGTACCTCCCTCGGCATGGCGTCAGAGGACCATCGAATTAGAACGGAATTTCGTCGTCGAAGTCATCGAAGCTGCCCGGATCCGGCGCACCGAAGTTGCCGCCCTGCTGCTGGCCACCACCCGGCTGACCACCCTGGGCGGGACGCTGGGGAGGCTGCTGCGGGGGGCGCTGAGGCGCTCCACCGCCGAACCCGCCGCCCTGCTGGGGGGCACCGCCTTGCTGAGGCACACCGCCCTGCTGAGGCTGGGTACCATAGCCACCCTGCTGGGGGGCACCACCCTGCTGCGGCTGAGCGCCATAGCCGCCCTGCTGTTGCGGCTGACCGCCGTAGCCGCCCTGCTGCTGGCCACCGCCGTAGCCGCCACCCTGGACGTCGCCACCACCGGGCCGGCCATCGAGCATCTGCATGTCGTTGACCACGATCTCGGTCGTATAGCGATCCTGGCCATCCTGCCCCTGCCACTTGCGGGTCTGCAGGCGGCCCTCGACGTAGATCTTGCTGCCCTTCTTGAGATACTGCTGTGCGATCTCGGCGGTCTTGTTGAAGAGCACCAGGCGATGCCACTCGGTACGCTCCTGGCGCTGGCCGCTTTGACGATCCATCCAGGTATCGGTCGTCGCCAGGTTGAGGTTGGCAACGGCGGTACCGGAAGGGGTAAAGCGAACCTCGGGATCCTGTCCCAGATTGCCGATGAGAATGACCTTGTTGATGCCACGGGCCATGAGGGACTCCTTGTTCTCAGGAAAGTGTTGTCAGAAAAATGCTGTCAGGAAAGTACTGCCAGAAACGTGCTGTCACAGCTGCATTGTATCGCGGGCCGGGTCACGGCATGGCATGTCGTACCGGCCCGCGCGGATGAGGGCCTCGTCAGGCGCGCGCTCTTCCCGTATCGACCAGTCTAGCCAGTGCCTTCTCGTCGAGGCGCTGACGATCCACCTTGAGGTAGGCCAGGCATTCCTCGGGAACCACCAGCACGTCCTCTACGCCGGCCACCTCGGCAAACTTCGCCGCCAGGGTTTCCAGGGCATCTTCGCCATGATCGGCATCGAACGCCACCACTTCACTGACCAGATGTGGCGGCTGCCGCATGCCCAGCATGACCACAAGCCAGGCCATGGTCAGCACGGCAGCGCCCAGGAAGACCGCCGACAGGCCCCACTGCTGAGACAGGGCGCCACCCAGCACGCCGCCGAGGAAGGCACCCAGGAACTGGCTGGTCGAGTAGACCCCCATGGCGGTGCCCTTGGCGCCGGCCGGGGCCAGCTTGCTGATCATGGACGGCAGCGTGGCCTCGAGAAGATTGAAGCCGGTGAAGTAAATCAGCAGCCAGCCCAGCAATCCCCAGAGACCCGCATCGACCCAGGCCATGCCCAGCAGGCTGACCAGCATCGCGGCGATAGCCAGCAGACATACGGCCTTCATGCGGCGATACTTCTCGGCGATCACCACCAACGGCACCATGCCGACGAACGCCAGCAGCATCACGCCCAGATAGGCCAGGCCATGGCGCTCGGTAGGCAGCCCGGCCTCCAGCAACCGGAAAGGGACCGCCACGAAGATCGCCATCAGTATCAGGTGCAGGGCGAAGATGGAAAGATCCAGCCGCAGCAGATCGGGGCGTCCCAGGGTATCGCTCAGCTGAGTGCGATCGATGCCCACATCGCGATGGCGCAAGCGACGCGGCGCGGGAGGCACCAGTCGCCAGAGTACCGGCAGCCCCAGGACCGCCATGGCGGCAGTGAACCAGAAGACCCCGGAGAGGCCGAAGCCGGCGGCGACCAGTGGCCCCAGCACCATGGCCACGGCGAAGGCAACGCCGATGGAGAGGCCGATGGTCGCCATCGCCGCCGTGCGGACCTGCTCCCGGGTCTGGTCGGCAAGCAACGCCATGATCGCGGCGGCCACCGCGCCGCTACCCTGCAGGCAGCGCCCCAGGATCACGCCGTTGATGGTCTCGGCACTCGCCGCCACCACGCTGCCCAGCAGGAACAGCACCAGGCCAACGGCGATCACCGGCTTGCGGCCCAGGCGGTCGGAGAGCATGCCGAAGGGGATCTGCAACACCGCCTGGGTCAGGCCATAGATGCCCAGGGCCAGGCCCACCAGCAGCGGCGTGGCACCGGCCAGGTCATCGGCATACAGGGCCAGCACCGGCAGCACCATGAACAGGCCCAGCATGCGAGTGGCGTAGAGACCGGCGAGACCGGTGATGGCACGCCGCTCGGCGGGGAGCAGCAGCCCGGAGACCTTACGCATAGGCGTAGCCAATCTTCCTTGGAGGGGCGTCGTGCGCCCATGGAGTGGGCCGCCTATTCTAGCGGTTTGCCACCTGCCGGGGAAAGCCAACATCCACGACGGCTTTGCCGGCGCCGGGAGGCGGCCCGTATAATCGATCTTTTGCTGCCGTCATGAGGTGGGAATGGACAGGATTCTGGTCAGGGGTGCCCGCACCCACAACCTGAAGAATATCGACGTCGAACTGCCCCGCGACAGGCTGATCGTGGTCACCGGGCTCTCCGGGTCGGGCAAGTCGTCGCTGGCCTTCGATACGCTCTACGCCGAGGGCCAGCGGCGCTATGTGGAATCACTCTCCACGTATGCTCGCCAGTTCCTGTCGATGATGGAGAAGCCCGACGTCGACCATATCGAGGGCCTCTCCCCGGCGATCTCCATCGAACAGAAGTCCACCTCCCACAACCCACGTTCTACCGTGGGGACCATCACCGAGATATACGACTACCTGCGCCTGCTGTTCGCCCGCGCCGGCACCCCGCGCTGCCCGGAGCACGGCGAGGACCTCGAGGCCCAGACCGTCTCCCAGATGGTCGACCAGGTACTGGCACTGCCCGAGGGCAGCAAGCTGATGCTGCTGGCCCCGGTGGTCAAGGGACGCAAGGGCGAGCACCTGCAGCTACTCGCCGAGCTGCGCGCCCAGGGCTTCGTGCGCGCCATGGTCGATGGCCAGGTACTCGAGCTCGACGATATCGCCCCGCTGGAGAAGACCCGCAAGCACGATATCAGTGTAGTGGTCGACCGCATCAAGGTGCGTGATGGGCTGCAGCAGCGTCTGGCGGAATCCTTCGAGACCGCCCTCGGCCTGGCCGACGGCGTTGCCATGATTCACTTCATGGACGGTGAGCAGGAGGACATCGCCTTCTCGGCACGCTTCGCCTGCCCGGTGTGCGGCTACTCCATCGCCGAACTCGAGCCGCGCATGTTCTCCTTCAACAACCCCGCCGGCGCCTGCCCGACCTGTGATGGACTGGGGGTACAGCAGGTCTTCGACCCCGAGAAGCTGATCAGTCACCCGGAGCTGTCCCTGGCCGAGGGCGTGATCAAGGGCTGGGACCGACGCAGCGTCTTCTACTTCAACCAACTGCAGGCGGTGGCCGACCACTACCGCTTCACCCTGGAGACCCCCTGGAAGGAGCTGGCACGCCACGAGCGCGAGGTGATCCTCCACGGCAGCGGCCGCGACGATATTACCTTCCACTACGTCAATGACCGCGGCCGCAAGGTGTCTCGCGAACATCCCTTCGAGGGCGTGCTGCCCAATCTGCAGCGCCGCTATCGCGAGACCGAATCGAGCATGGTGCGTGAAGAGCTGGCCCGCTATATTGCCGTGCAGCCCTGCCCCGGCTGTGAAGGGTCACGGCTGCGCAAGGAATCGCGGCATGTCTTCATCGATGAGCGCTCCCTGCCCGAGATGGTCCGCCTGCCCATCGGCGAGGCCTGGCGCTACTTCAAGGCTCTCGAACTGTCCGGCCGCCGCGGCGAGATCGCCGTCAAGATCATCAACGAGATCCATGCCCGCCTGGAGTTTCTGGTCAACGTGGGCCTCGACTATCTCAATCTGGAGCGCAGCGCCGAGACCCTCTCCGGCGGCGAGGCCCAGCGTATCCGCCTGGCCAGCCAGATCGGTGCCGGCCTGGTGGGCGTCATGTATATTCTCGACGAGCCCTCCATCGGCCTGCACCAGCGCGACAATGACCGCCTCCTGAAGACGCTCGAGCGCCTGCGCGACCTGGGCAACACCGTGATCGTGGTGGAGCATGACGAGGACGCCATCCGCGCCGCCGATCACGTGCTCGACATCGGCCCCGGCGCCGGTGTGCACGGGGGCCAGATCATCGCCCAGGGCACCCCGGCCCAGATCATCGACAACGACGCGTCGCTGACCGGCCAGTACCTCGCCGGCACACGGTGCATCGAGGTGCCGCCCTGGCGTATTCCCGGCAACCCGGAAAAAATGATCCGCCTCTCCGGGGCCAGCGGCAACAACCTCCAGGACGTCACCCTGGAACTGCCCCTGGGGCTGTTCGTCTGCGTCACCGGCGTCTCCGGGTCGGGCAAGTCGACGCTGATCAACTCGACCCTGATGCCCATCGCCGCCCGCGAGCTCAACCACGCCACCAGCCTGACGCCGGCGGCCCACGACGGGATCGAGGGGCTCGACCGGCTCGACAAGGTGATCGATATCGATCAGAGCCCCATCGGGCGCACCCCCCGCTCCAACCCGGCCACCTACACCGGCATCTTCACGCCGATCCGTGAGCTCTTCGCCGGTACCCAGGAGGCACGCTCACGGGGTTACAAGCCCGGCCGCTTCTCCTTCAACGTCAAGGGCGGGCGCTGCGAGGCGTGCCAGGGCGAGGGCATGATCAAGGTGGAGATGCATTTCCTCCCCGATATCTACGTGCCCTGCGACGTCTGCAAGGGCAAGCGCTACAACCGCGAGACCCTGGAGATCGCCTACAAGGGCAAGAGCATCGACGAGGTGCTGGGGATGACCGTGGAAGAGGCGCTGGCGTTCTTCAGCCCCGTTCCGGCCATCGCCCGGCGCCTGCAGACCCTGCTCGATGTGGGTCTCTCCTATATCCGCCTGGGCCAGAGCGCCACTACCCTGTCCGGCGGCGAAGCGCAGCGGGTCAAGCTCGCCCGGGAACTGGCCAAGCGCGATACCGGCAAGACCCTGTATATCCTCGACGAGCCGACCACCGGCCTGCACTTCGAGGATATCCGCCAGCTGCTCGGCGTACTCCACCGCCTGCGCGACCACGGCAACAGCATCGTGGTGATCGAACACAACCTGGATGTGATCAAGACCGCGGACTGGCTGATCGACCTGGGGCCCGAGGGCGGCTCCGGCGGCGGGCGCATCATCGCCGAGGGTACCCCCGAGCAGGTCGCCGAGATGGAAGTCTCCCACACCGGACACTTCCTGAAGCCGTTGCTGGAGCGAGCCAGGGAGCACTCCGAGAAGGCGAAGAGCACGGCGTAACAACCCGCTGTACGCACCGCATGAGACCCCGCAGGCCTTGCCTGACGGGGTTTACTCATGACTTACGGCGAAGCCGAACGAAAAAAACCGGCCCCTTGCGGGAGCCGGTTTTTCTTTACAGCGCATGCCTGGCCTGAGGCCCGAGGATCACTCCTCGTCGGCATCCTCGACGATCGGGCGATCGACGAGTTCGACGAAGGCCATGGGGGCGTTATCGCCAGCGCGGAAACCGCACTTGAGAATACGGACGTAACCGCCCGGACGCTCGACGTAACGCGGACCCAGCTCGTTGAAGAGCTTGCCAACCGCATCCTTGGAACGGGTGCGGCTGAAGGCCAGACGACGATTGGCGACGCTGTCCTGCTTGGCCAGAGTGATCAGCGGCTCGATGACGCGACGCAGCTCTTTGGCCTTGGGCAGAGTTGTCTTGATCATTTCATGCTCGATCAGCGACACGCTCATGTTCTTGAACATGGCCTGGCGATGCGAGCTGTTACGGTTCAACTGGCGACCGCTTTTACGATGACGCATGGTTGTGATTCCTTACCAAACTGGGACTCGAGTCGGCGCTCACGCAGAGGCCTTGTCGTCCTTCAGGCTTGCCGGCGGCCAGTTTTCCAGCCGCATGCCCAGGGAAAGACCGCGAGCTGCCAGGACGTCCTTGATTTCATTCAGGGACTTCTTGCCGAGATTCGGCGTCTTGAGCAGCTCCACCTCGGTGCGCTGGATCAGATCGCCGATGTAGTAGATGTTCTCGGCCTTCAGGCAGTTCGCGCTGCGAACGGTCAACTCGAGATCGTCTACGGGGCGCAGCAGGATCGGATCGATATGATCCTCTTCCTCCTCCACTTCCTGTTCCTTGTCGGCTTCCAGGTCGACAAACGCGGCCAGCTGATCCTGCAGGATGGTCGCGCTGCGACGGATCGCCTCTTCGGGATCCAGGGTGCCGTCGGTTTCCAGGTCGATGATCAGCTTGTCGAGGTCGGTGCGCTGTTCGACACGCGCGGCCTCGACGCTGTAGGAAACGCGACGCACGGGGCTGAAGGTCGCATCCAGCTGCAGGCGGCCAATGGCGCGAGATTCGTCATCGGCCCCGACACGGGCATCCGCCGGCTCATAGCCACGGCCGCGCGCCACCTTGAGCTGCATCTTGAGCTCGGCACCCTCGTTGACGTGGGCGATGATGTGGTCGGGGTTGACGATCTCAACGTCATGGTCGAGGGCGATATCGCCCGCAGTCACGACGGCCGGGCCCTGCTTGTTCAGCGAGAGCACCGCCTCGTCGCGGCTATGCATCTTGATCGCCACGTCCTTGAGGTTCAGGAGGATCTCGATGACATCTTCCTGGACGCCCTCGATCGCGCTGTACTCATGCTCGACGCCGCCGATCTCGGCCTCTACCACGGCACAGCCGGGCATGGACGAGAGCAGGATGCGACGCAGGGCGTTGCCCAGCGTGTGGCCGAAGCCACGCTCGAAGGGCTCGAGCACGATCTTCGCGTGGTGTGCACTGATCTCTTCGACCTTGATGTCGCGCGGGCGAAGAAACTCTGTCACTGAACGCTGCATATGAACACCTTTCAGGCTGCCAAACGGATACTGGGTACTCTTGGCCTGCTCCCGTCACCGGGAGCAGGCACGGCGCTTGGCACCGCTTACTTGGAGTACAGCTCGACGATCAGGGCCTCGTTGATGTCGGCAGACAGGTCGCCACGCTCGGGCAGCGCCTTGAAAGTGCCTTCCATCTTCTTGGCATCGACCTCGATCCAGGCCACGTCGCCGCGGTTGGCGGCCAGGGCCAGGGCGTTCTGGATGCGCGCCTGATTCTTCGCCTTTTCACGAACGGAGACCACGTCACCGGGCTTGACCTGGTAGGACGCCACGTTGACGGTCTTGCCATTCACGACGATGGCCTTGTGGCTGACCAGCTGCCGAGCCTCGGAGCGAGTCGAGCCGTAGCCCATGCGGTAGACGACGTTGTCCAGTCGGGATTCGAGAAGCTGCAGCAACACTTCGCCGGTCGCGCCCTTGAGACGGGCCGCTTCCTTGTAGTAGTTGCGGAACTGCTTCTCGAGTACGCCATACATGCGACGTACTTTCTGCTTCTCGCGAAGCTGCAAGCCGTATTCGGAAATACGCTGACGGCGCTGGCCGTGCACACCCGGGATCTGCTCGGATTTGCACTTCTTCTCGAAGGGAGTGACACCGCTCTTCAGAAAGAGGTCGGTCCCCTCACGACGAGACAGTTTGCACTTCGGTCCAATGTAACGAGCCATGAATCTGTCTCCTTAAACGCGGCGTTTCTTCGGCGGACGGCAGCCATTATGGGGAATGGGCGTCGCGTCAATGATGCTCTGCACGCGGAAGCCGGCGGCATTGAGCGCGCGCACGGCGGATTCACGGCCAGGACCGGGGCCCTTGACCAGCACGTCGACGTTTTTCACACCATACTCGGCTGCAGCGGTCGCTGCACGCTCGCTTGCTACTTGAGCAGCGAACGGGGTGCTCTTGCGAGAACCACGAAAACCCGAACCACCGGCAGTTGCCCAGGAAAGGGCATTGCCCTGGCGGTCTGTGATCGTAATGATCGTGTTGTTAAAAGAGGCGTGGATATGCGCGACGGCATCCACTACCTGCTTTTTAACCTTCTTGCGATTGCTACGCGGGTTAGCCATGTTGATGATTCTTCCTGTCTTTACGCCAGAACGTGCGTGTTATTTGCGGATCGGCTTGCGCGGGCCCTTACGGGTACGCGCATTGGTCTTGGTACGCTGACCACGCAGCGGAAGACCACGACGATGACGCAGACCACGATAGCAACCCAGGTCCATGAGACGCTTGATATTCAGCGTCACATCACGACGAAGGTCACCTTCAACGGTGTACTTGCCGACTTCAGAACGCAGGGTGTCGATCTCTTCAGATGACAGTTCCTGGATCTTGGTCGTCGGCACGATGCCGGACGCGGCACAGATGTCCTGTGCACGAGTGCGGCCAATCCCGAAGATATAGGTCAGCGAGATCGCCGCATGCTTGTTGTCCGGGATATTGACGCCTGCAATACGGGCCATCAGCTTACTCCGAATATGTGAGCGGCTTGCTCGTTGGGTCTACTACAAAAGGCGCAACAGCATACCCCTTTACCCTGCAGAGGGCAAGGGGGATGCCGGCACCCGGTTCAGCGCAGTGTCAGGATCAACCCTGACGCTGCTTGTGCCGCGGTTCCGTGCAGATGACGCGGACAGCGCCATTGCGACGGATGATCTTGCAGTTGCGGCACATTTTCTTCACGGAAGCTCGAACTTTCATCGTTCCATCTCCAAAGTCGGCTAGCGAGGCGACCCTCACGGGTCGCCACGTACCAGTTCGACGGGCGGCGCCTCAGCGCGTGATACCGCCGCCGCCGTAGCCTTTCAGGTTGGACTTCTTCATCACCGACTCATACTGATTCGACATGAGGTGCGACTGCACCTGTCCCATGAAGTCCATGATCACCACCACCACGATCAGAAGCGAGGTACCGCCGAAGAAGAACGGCACGTTCCACGCCACGATCAGGAACTGGGGCATCAGGGAAACCGCAGTGATGTACAAGGCGCCGAACAGGGTCAGACGAGTCATGACCTTGTCGACGTAGCGAGCGGTCTGCTCGCCAGGACGAATCCCCGGCAGGAAGGCACCCGACTTCTTGAGGTTGTCGGCGACGTCCTTGGGATTGAAGACCAGCGCTGTGTAAAAGAAGCAGAAGAATACCACCGCCGCGGCAAAAAGCAAGATGTACAGTGGCTGTCCCGGACCCAGGGCCTGGGATGCGCGCTGCAGCCAGTCGAGGCCGTCACCCGCACCTACCCACTGTCCCAGCGATGCCGGCAGCAACAGAATGCTGGAGGCAAAGATGGGCGGAATGACACCCGCCATGTTCACCTTGAGCGGCAGGTAGCTGCTCTGACCGGCATACATCTTGTTGCCGACCTGACGACGCGGATAGTTCACGGTGATGCGGCGTTGACCGCGCTCGATGAACACCACGAAGGCCACGGTCGCCACCCCCAGGGCCGTGAGGGCCAGCAGCGGCAGGACGTTCCACGCCCCCTCGTTGCGGGCCAGCTCGAAGGCCTGGCCGACGGCGCCGGGCAGCCCCGCCACGATACCGGAGAAAATCAGCAGCGAGATGCCGTTGCCGATGCCCTTCTCGGTGATCTGTTCGCCCAGCCACATCAGGAACACCGCACCGCCAACGAAGGTGACGATGGCGGTGAAATAGAAGCTGAAGTCGGCGGTATAGGCGACGCCCTGACTGGCCAGACCCACCGACATGCCGGTGGCCTGAACGAGGGCCAGGGCAACGGTGCCGTAGCGCGTATACTGGCTAATCTTGCGCCGCCCGGCCTCGCCTTCCTTCTTGAGCTGCTCAAGATGGGGCGAGACCGCGGTCAACAGCTGCATGATGATCGACGCCGATATATAGGGCATGATGCCCAGGGCGAAGATGCTCATGCGCTCCAGGGCACCACCCGAGAACATGTTGAACATGCCCAGGATGGTGCCCTGCTGCTCCCTGAACAAGGCAGCAAGCTGGTCAGGATTCATACCGGGCACGGGGATGTGGGCACCGATACGGTACACCACGATGGCGAGGAGCACGAAGCGCAGACGCGCCCATAGTTCACCTAGACCGCTGCCCATCGCCGGCATTTTTCCTGACTTCGCCATTTAGCCCTCTACCTTGCCACCGGCGGCTTCGATCGCGGCACGGGCACCCTTGGTGACCTTGAGACCGCGAACCGTAACCGCCTTGTTCAGATCGCCGGAGAGAATCACCTTCGCATGCAGCGTGGCGTCCTTCAGCACGTTGGCCTGCTTGAGGGTCTCGAGGGTAACTTCGTCACCGGCGACCTTGGCCAGCTCGGCCAGGCGCACTTCCTCGGAAACCAGCGACTTCGCCGAGGTGAAGCCGAACTTCGGCAGACGCCGCTGCAGCGGCATCTGACCGCCCTCGAAGCCGGGCTTGACGCTACCGCCGCTACGCGACTTGAGGCCCTTGTGGCCACGGCCACCGGTCTTGCCCAGACCGGAGCCGATGCCACGACCGACGCGCTTCTCGGCGTGCTTGGAGCCCGGTGCCGGGCTCAGGCTATTGAGTTTCATGGATTACTCTCCCTCAACGCGCACAAGGTAGTTAACCTTGTGAATCATGCCGCGTACGGCGGGGGTATCTTCCAGTTGAACCGTGTGACCGATGCGACGCAGGCCGAGGCCTTGGATGGTGGCCTTGTGCTTGGCCAACACGCCGATGGTGCTGCGGGTCTGGGTAACCTTGATCGTTGCTGCCATGGTGCTCACCCCGTGATCGCTTCGACAGGCATACCGCGCTTGGCGGCGATGTCTTCCGGCGACTGAATGGCGCTCAGACCCTTGACGGTCGCCCGCACCACGTTCACCGGGTTGGTGGAGCCGTAGCACTTGGCCAGGACGTCATGGACGCCGGCCAGCTCCAGCACGGAGCGCATGGCGCCGCCGGCGATAACGCCGGTACCCTCGGAGGCGGGCTGCATGTACACCTTGGAGGCGCCGTGACGGGCCTTGATCGGGTACTGCAGGGTGCCGCCGGAGAGGTGCACCTTGACCATGTTGCGACGCGCCTGGTCCATTGCCTTCTGGATCGCGACCGGCACTTCACGTGCCTTGCCGCGACCGAAGCCGACACGACCCTTGCCGTCACCGACGACGGTCAGTGCGGTGAAACCGAAGACACGGCCACCCTTGACCACCTTGGCAACACGGTTGACCTGTACCAGTTTCTCCTGGAGGTCGCCGCTTTGCTGTTCGTTCTTCGCCATCGTAAAACCCTTTAGAATTCCAGGCCGCCTTCACGAGCGGCGTCGGCCAGGGCCTTGACGCGGCCGTGGTACTTGAAACCGGCGCGGTCGAAGGCTACCTGGGTGATGCCCGCTTGCTTGGCGCGCTCGGCAATGAGCTCACCAACCTTGGCGGCGGCGTCAGCGTTGCCGGTAGCACCTTCGCGCAGGACCTTGTCCAGCGTGGAAGCGCTGGCCAGGACCTTGCCGCCATCCGGCGAGATGATCTGCGCGTAAATGTGACGCGGGGTACGGTTGACGCACAGGCGATGCACGCCCAGCTCGCGGATCTTGGCGCGAGCACGGCGGGCACGACGGAGACGAGATTCTTTCTTCGCGTTCATAACCCTGCCTTACTTCTTCTTGGCTTCTTTGCGACGCACCTGCTCGTCGGCGTACCTTACACCCTTGCCCTTGTAGGGCTCGGGCGGACGGAAGGCGCGGATTTCCGCGGCAGCATGGCCGAGTTTCTGCTTGTCCGCGCTCTTCAGCACGATCACGGTGTTCTTCGGCGTTTCCGCCGTGACACCCTCAGGCAGTGAATACTCGACCGGGTGCGAGAAGCCCAGTGACAGATTGAGCGTCTGGCCCTTGGCCTGGGCACGATAACCGACGCCGACGATTTCGAGTGTCTTGGTGAAGCCTTCGCTCACGCCGGTCACCAGGTTCTGCACCAGGGCGCGGGTAGTACCGGCCATGGCCCAGGTCTTGGCAGACTCGCTAGGGGCGAAGGTCAGCTGACCCTCTTCCTGACCCACCACCACATCGTGGTGAAGGGTCATTGACAGCGTGCCCTGGCCGCCCTTGGCGGTCAGCTGGTCACCGTCGAGCTTGATCTCGACGCCAGCGGGCACTTTTACTGGATATTTGGCTACGCGGGACATTCCAAACTCCTAGAATACGGTGCAGATGACTTCGCCACCGACACCGGCCTTGCGAGCCGCGCGATCGGTCATCACCCCATTGGAGGTGGTGACGATAGCGATACCCAGACCTTCGGCGACCTTCGGCAGCGCGTCCTTGCCCTTGTACTGGCGCAGTGACGGCTTGGAAACTCGCTGAATGTGCTCGATGACCGGCTTGCCCTCGAAGTACTTGAGGGTCACGCTCAGCTCGGGCTTGGCGCTTTCGGACACCGCGAAGTCGTTGATGAAACCCTCTTCCTTCAATACGCGGGCCACCTCAACCTTGAGGCGGGAGGACGGCATGGTGACCGTCTCCTTGGTGGCCGTTTGCGCATTGCGGATACGGGTAAACATATCCGCCAGAGTGTCTTGCATGCTCATTTACGTTGCGCTCCTGATTCTTGCGTGGCTTACCAGCTGGACTTCTTGAGTCCGGGAACATCGCCACGCATGGCGGCTTCACGAAGCTTGTTGCGGCCGAGACCGAACTTGTTGTAGAAGCCGTGCGGACGGCCAGTGACGCGGCAGCGGTTACGCTGACGCACCGGGCTGGAGTCGCGCGGCAACTGCTGAAGCTTCAGCGTAGCCTCGAAGCGCTCTTCGTCGGAAGCGTTCACGTCCTGGATGATCGCCTTGAGCTCGGCACGCTTGGCGGCATACTTCTCCACCAGCTTGGTGCGCTTGAGCTCACGCTCTACCATGCTTTTCTTTGCCATGATCCCACCCTTATTTCTTGAACGGGAAGTTCAGCGCGCTCAGCAGCGCACGACCTTCATCATCGGTGTTGGCGGTGGTGGTGATGGTGACATCCAGACCACGAATCCGGTCGATCTTATCATACTCGAGTTCCGGAAAGATGATCTGCTCACGCACCCCCATGGAGTAGTTGCCACGACCGTCGAAGGACTTCGGGTTGAGACCACGGAAGTCACGAACGCGGGGGATCGCGATATTCACCAGGCGATCGAGGAAGTCCCACATGCGCTCGGAGCGCAGGGTTACCTTGATCCCGATCGGCCAGCCTTCACGCACCTTGAAGCCCGCGATGGACTTGCGTGCCTTGGTCACCATCGGCTTCTGACCGGAGAGCTTCTCCAGGTCACCGATGGCATTGTCGATCAGCTTTTTATCGCTGGTCGCCTCGCCGATACCCATATTCAGAGTCACCTTGGTAACCCGGGGCACCTGCATCACGTTGGCGTAGCTGAACTGCTCTTTGAGTTGAGCCACCACCTCGTTTTGATAACGTTCTTTCAAGTTCGCCATTTTGCTACCCGACTCGCTTAGGCGTCGATCTGCGACTGCGTCGACTTGTAGATACGTACCTTGGTACCGTCTTCCTGAACCTGGAAGCCGACGCGATCAGCCTTTCCGGTCTCCTGGTTGAAGATGGCCACGTTGGACGCGTGAATCGGAGCCTCGCGCTCGACGATACCGCCTTGATTACCCGCCATGGGATTGGGCTTGGTGTGACGCTTGATCATGTTCACACCGGACACCACGAAGCGGTTTTCGAGAACCCGCTTGACGGTGCCACGCTTGCCCTTGTCCTTGCCGGCGATGACGATCACTTCATCGTCACGTTTGATTTTTTGCATATCCGCCTCGCTCCTTACAGCACTTCAGGCGCCAAGGAAATGATCTTCATGAACTTCTCGTTGCGAAGCTCACGGGTCACCGGCCCGAAAATACGGGTGCCGATCGGCTGATCATTGGTGTTGTTCAACAGAACCGCCGCATTTCCGTCGAAGCGAATCAGCGAGCCGTCGGAACGACGGACACCGCTGCGGGTGCGAACCACTACCGCCTTGAGGACCTGGCCTTTCTTGACCTTGCCGCGCGGAATGGCTTCCTTCACCGTGACTTTGATGATGTCGCCAACGTGGGCATAACGGCGGTGTGAACCGCCGAGCACCTTGATGCACTGCACCCGGCGCGCTCCACTGTTGTCGGCGACGTCCAGCATTGTCTGAGTCTGAATCATCGGTTTTCTCCAAACCTAATCTGACAGCAGGATCAGGGCTTAGCCCTTGGCCTGCTCGACCACCTCGACCAGCGTCCAGGACTTCGTCTTGGACAGCGGACGGCACTCCTGGATGGAGACCGTATCACCGGCCTTCGCCTGGTTCGCCTCGTCATGGGCGTGGAGCTTGGTGGAGCGCTTTACGTACTTGCCGTAGATCGGATGGCGCACACGGCGCTCGATCATCACGACGATGGACTTGTCCATCTTGTCGCTCACCACCTTGCCGGTGAGCGTACGGGTTTTCTTCTCTTCGGCCATCTCAGTCACCTGCCTTCTCGTTGAGCACAGTCTTCACCCGGGCGATGTCCCGACGAACCTGCTTGAGCAAGTGCGTCTGGCTGAGCTGGCCGGTGGCCTTCTGCATGCGCAGGTTGAACTGCTCGCGGAGGAGTTCGAGGAGCTGACCGTTCAGCTCGTCGACTGACTTTTCACGGATTTCCTGGACTTTCATCACATCACCGTCCGTTTCACAAAGGTGGTGGAAACCGGGAACTTCTGCGCCGCCAGGCCGAAGGCCTCGCGCGCCAGTTCCTCGGACACGCCTTCGATCTCGTAGAGGATCCGGCCGGGCTGGATCTGTGCGACCCAATACTCGACGGAGCCCTTCCCCTTACCCATACGAACTTCGAGGGGCTTCTTGGAGATCGGCTTGTCCGGGAACACCCGAATCCAGATCTTGCCACCACGCTTGACGTGACGGGTGATCGCACGACGACCGGCTTCGATCTGACGGGCGGTGATACGGCCACGGCCGGTGGCCTTGAGGCCATACTCGCCGAAGCTTACCTTGCTTCCGCGATGCGCCAGGCCACGGTTGCGGCCCTTCTGCATCTTGCGGAACTTCATGCGCTTGGGTTGTAACATCGACTCGCTCTCCCCTTACCTGGAACCTTTCTTCTTAGAGGGCGCGGCCTGCGGCTGCTTAGCCTTGGCGCGGACCTCCTCGATGCCCCCGAGGATTTCACCCTTGAAGACCCACACCTTGACACCGATGATGCCGTAGGTGGTCTTGGCCTCGTAGGCGGCGTAGTCGATGTCGGCGCGCAGTGTATGCAGCGGAACACGACCTTCCCGATACCACTCGGTGCGAGCGATTTCCGCGCCGCCGAGACGACCGGAGAGCATCACCTTGATGCCGCCGGCGCCCAGGCGCATGGCGTTCTGCACGGAGCGCTTCATGGCACGACGGAACATCACGCGGCGCTCGAGCTGACCGGCGATGTTCTGGGCCACGAGCATGGCGTCCAGCTCGGGCTTGCGAACTTCCTCGATGTTGACGTGCACGGGCACGCCCATCATCGCGGTGACATCGCGGCGCAGCCGATCGACGTCTTCGCCCTTCTTGCCAATCACGATGCCCGGACGGGCGGTGTGAATGGTGATACGGGCGTTGTTGGCAGGACGCTCGATGGTGATGCGGCTAACGGAGGCGTTCTTGAGACGCTCTTCCAGGAAGCTACGCACCTCGAGGTCGCTGTTGAGCTTATCGGCATAGGCGCCGCGCTCGGCATACCACACCGAGGTATGGTCCTTGACGATACCCAGGCGGATGCCTGTTGGATTGACTTTCTGACCCATCTGGTCGACTCCTACTTCTCGGCTACCTTGACGGTGATGTGGCAGGTGCGCTTCAAGATACGATCCGCACGCCCCTTGGCACGCGGCTTGATACGCTTGAGCGTCATGCCCTCATCGACGCAGATGGTCGAGACACGCAGCTCGTCGATATCCATGCCGTTATTTTCTTCCGCATTCGCGATGGCGGACTGCAGCACTTTCTTGACCAGCTTGGCAGCCTTCTTCGGTGAGAAGGTCAGCAGGTCCAGTGCCTCGGCGACCGGCTTATCGCGCACCTGGTCAGCCACCAAACGGGCCTTCTGGGCGGATAAACGAGCGCCACGCAGCTTAGCTGTGACTTCCATCTCTCAATCCTCTCTGGCTTACCGTTTGGCTTTCTTGTCCGCCGCATGACCGCGATAAAGGCGGGTAGCAGCGAATTCGCCCAGCTTGTGGCCAACCATTTCCTCGGAGATATGCACCGGGACATGTTGGCGACCGTTATGGACAGCAATGGTGAGTCCAACCATGTTGGGCAGGATCATGGAGCGACGCGACCAGGTCTTGATCGGTTTGCGGTCGCTCTTCTCCACTGCAGCCTCAACCTTCTTCAACAGATGAAGGTCAATAAAGGGACCTTTCTTCAGTGAACGTGGCACAGCCGTTACCTCTTAAAGTCTTGGCGTTTGAATCAGTTCCGAGCCTTACGGCGACGAACGATCAGCTTGTCGGTGCGCTTGTTCTTGCGGGTCTTGTGGCCCTTGGTGGGAACACCCCAAGGCGTCACCGGATGACGACCACCACTGGAACGGCCTTCACCGCCACCATGCGGGTGATCCACCGGGTTCATGGCCACACCGCGAACGGTCGGACGCACACCTTTCCAGCGCTTCACACCGGCCTTGCCAAGCTGACGCAGGCTGTGCTCTGAGTTGCCCACTTCTCCCAGGGTCGCGCGGCACTCGCTCAGCACCTTGCGCATCTCGCCGGAGCGCAGACGCAGGGTGGCGTAGCTGCCATCACGTGCGACCAACTGGGCGCTGGTACCGGCGCTGCGAGCGATCTGGGCGCCCTTGCCGGGCTTGAGCTCGATGCAGTGCACGGTAGAACCCAGCGGGATATTGCGCAGCGGAAGAGCATTGCCCTTCTTGATCGCCGCGTTGACGCCGGACTCGAGACGGTCGCCGGCGCTCACGCCCTTGGGAGCGATGATGTAGCGACGCTCGCCGTCCAGGTACTTGAGCAGCGCAATGTTGGCACTGCGGTTCGGATCGTATTCGAGACGCTCAACGATGGCCGGAATGCCATCCTTGGTGCGCTTGAAGTCGATGATCCGGTAGTGCTGACGGTGACCACCGCCCACGTGGCGGGTAGTGATACGACCGTTATTGTTACGTCCGCCGTTGCGCGACTGCTTCTCGAGCAGAGGCCCGTAAGGCGCGCCCTTGTAGAGCTCGGCGTTCACGACCTTTACCAGGTGGCGACGACCGGCGGATGTGGGTTTAGTCTTGACGATTGCCATTATCCGTACTCCTGCCCTTATTCGGCGCCAGAGAAGTCTTCAAGGGTCTCGCCGGCGGCCAGCGTAACGTAGGCCTTGCGATACCCCTTGCGGTGACCCAGACCCTGCGCGGTGCGCTTGGTCTTGCCCTTGACGTTCAGCGCCTGTACGCGGTCGACCTTCTTGCCGAACAGAGCCTCGACGGCTTTCTTGATCTCGGGCTTGGTCGCGTCGCCGGCTACCTTGAACACGTACTGGTTGCGTTCAGCAGCCATGGCGGCCTTCTCGGTCACGTGCGGGCCGAGCAGCACCTTGAATACACGTTCCTGGTTCATGCCAGCTTCTCCTCGAATTTACGCAGGGCGGAGACGGTAGCCAGCACCTTGTCGAAGGCGACCAGGCTCACCGGATCGGCGGCGGCCACATCGATGACATCCACGTTGGGGATGTTGCGGGCGGCCAGGTAAAGCTTCTCGTCTACCTCTTCGGTAACGATCAGCACCTTCTCCAGGCCCAGCTCATCGAGCTTGGCGACCAGCTGCTTGGTCTTCGGCGCCTCGACGGCGATCTCTTCGACGGCCACCAGACGATCCTGACGAACCAGCTCGGAGAGGATTGAGCGCATCGCCGCACGGTACATCTTGCGGTTGACCTTCTGGCTATGATCCTGGGGACGCGCCGCGAAGGTCACGCCGCCAGAACGCCAGATCGGCGAGCGGATGGTACCGGCACGGGCACGACCGGTGCCCTTCTGACGCCACGGCTTCTTGCCGCCGCCACGCACGTCGGAACGGTTTTTCTGAGCGCGGGTACCCTGACGACCACCGGCCAGATAGGCGGTGACGACCTGGTGCACGAGCGCTTCATTGAATTCTTTGCCAAAGGTGGCGTCGGACACATCGACGGTGCCGGCGCCGGCAGCAAGATTCAGATTCATCGGTAGATTCCCCTTCAGCCAGCTTTCACAGCGCTGCGCACGATAACGTCACTACCGGTGGCACCGGGAACGGCACCCTTGACCAGCAGCAGATTACGCTCGGCATCGACGCGGACGACTTCAAGACTCTGGACGGTGCAACGCACGTTGCCCATCTGGCCGGCCATTTTCTTACCCTTGAACACGCGGCCAGGGGTTTGGCACATGCCGATGGAACCCGGCGCACGGTGGGCCAGAGAGTTGCCGTGGCTGTTGTCCTGGGTACGGAAGTTCCAGCGCTTGACGGCGCCCTGGAATCCCTTGCCCTTGGAGCTACCGGTCACGTCGATCGACTGACCAGCTTCGAAGAGGGATACGGTGAGTTCGCCGCCCACTTCCGGAGTCTCGTCACCTTCTGTCAGGCGGAACTCCATCAGCGAACGACCGGCCTCGATACCTGCCTTGGCGAACTGCCCAGCCTGGGCCTTCGACAGGTGCTTGGCCTTGCGGGAGCCAGTTGTAACCTGAACCGCCGCGTAGCCATCGCTTTCAACGGTCTTGACGCGAGTGACGCGGTTAGGCTCAACCTCGATCACGGTTACGGGCACGGATGCGCCATCTTCGGTGAAGACACGGGTCATCCCGGCCTTCTTGCCGACTAAACCGATAGTCATTCTCAGTCTCCTATAGTGTACGGGGCTATCACCCGCTATGGCTGCTCTTTCCAGAGCATTCCACTAGCACGTTGTGTGGCGCCTCACGGCGCGGCGGCTGCTGCTCGAACGTTGCTTCTCAAGCGCTGGGCCGCGGTGTCTAGTGTAAAAATCAGTCGAGCTTGATCTGCACGTCCACGCCAGCGGCGAGGTCGAGCTTCATCAGGGCATCGACGGTCTTTTCCGTCGGCTCGACGATATCAAGCACGCGCTTGTGCGTGCGAATCTCGTACTGGTCACGCGCGTCCTTGTTGACGTGCGGCGAGATCAGCACGGTATAGCGCTCACGGTTGGTCGGCAGAGGAATCGGACCACGAACCTGGGCGCCGGTACGCTTAGCGGTTTCGACAATCTCCGCGGCGGACTGGTCGATCAGGCGATGGTCGAAGGCCTTCAACCGAATGCGAATCTTCTGGTTCTGCATTTGCCCTAACTCCAATGGATTCTGACGGCGCGAGCCGTCAACCCACGCATTCAAAGGATGCGCATTATATGCACACCGAAAACGAGAGTCAAACACTCGTTGACGATGTACAACAAAGGGGCTCCTCCTGGAGCCCCTTCTTGATCACTCAAGCAGCGCGATGCTTACTCGACGACCTTGGCCACGACGCCAGCGCCGACGGTACGACCGCCTTCACGGATGGCGAAACGCAGGCCGTCATCCATGGCGATCGGCGCGATCAGGCTAACCACCATCTTGACGTTGTCGCCCGGCATGACCATCTCGACGCCTTCCGGCAGCTCACAGGTACCGGTGATGTCGGTGGTACGGAAGTAGAACTGCGGACGGTAGCCCTTGAAGAACGGCGTGTGACGACCACCCTCGTCCTTGGACAGCACGTACACCTCGGCCTCGAACTTGGTGTGCGGGGTGATGGTGCCCGGCTTGGCCAGAACCTGACCACGCTCGACGTCGTCACGCTTGGTGCCACGCAGCAGCGCGCCCACGTTCTCGCCGGCACGACCTTCGTCGAGCAGCTTGCGGAACATCTCGACGCCGGTCACGACGGTCTTGACGGTGTCCTTGATACCGACGATTTCGACTTCTTCGCCGGCCTTGACGATGCCGCGCTCGACACGACCGGTAACCACGGTGCCGCGACCGGAGATGGAGAACACGTCCTCGATCGGCATCAGGAACGGCTGATCGATGGCACGCTCCGGCTCCGGGATGTAGTCGTCCAGGGCCTTGATCAGGTTGGCAACGGCGGTGGTACCCATGCCGTTGTCGTCCTTGCCTTCCAGCGCCATCAGGGCAGAGCCGGTGATGATCGGCGTGTCGTCACCCGGGAAGTCGTACTCTTCGAGGAGTTCGCGCACTTCCATCTCGACCAGCTCGAGCAGCTCTTCGTCGTCGACCATGTCGGCCTTGTTCAGGAACACGACGATGAACGGAACACCGACCTGACGCGACAGCAGGATGTGCTCGCGAGTCTGCGGCATGGGGCCATCGGCAGCGGAACAGACCAGGATAGCGCCGTCCATCTGGGCGGCACCGGTGATCATGTTCTTGACGTAGTCGGCGTGGCCCGGGCAGTCGACGTGCGCATAGTGACGCATCTCGGACTGATACTCGACGTGAGAGGTGGCGATGGTGATACCACGCTCACGCTCTTCCGGTGCGTTATCGATGGCGTCGAACTCACTCCAGTCGCCGCCGAAGACCTCGGCAGATACACGAGTCAGGGCCGCTGTCAGGGTCGTCTTACCGTGGTCGACGTGACCGATGGTGCCGACGTTGACGTGCGGTTTGGAACGTTCAAATTTTTCCTTAGCCACTGCTATAACCTCTTTACGTTAGCTAACGGTTAACCGTTTTGGTTGATGACGGCTTCAACGACGCTGGATGGCGCCTCTTCGTAATCCGCAAACTCCATGACGTAGCTTGCGCGTCCCTGGGTCTGAGAACGCAGATCGGTCGCGTAACCGAACATCTCAGCCAACGGAACTGTGGCGCGAATGATCTTGCCCATGGGCGAATCATCCATGCCGGATACCAGGCCACGACGGCGGTTCAGGTCGCCCATGACGTCACCCATGAAGTCCTCGGGGGTCACGACCTCGACCTTCATCACCGGCTCGAGCAGCACCGCCTTGGCCTTCCTGGCACCTTCCTTGACTGCCATGGAAGAAGCAACCTTGAACGCGGTCTCGTTGGAGTCCACGTCGTGGTAGGAACCATCGTACAGCGTAACCTTGACGTCGATCATCGGGTAGCCCGCGATAACGCCGTTCTGCAGCTGCTCGTAGGCCCCCTTCTCGACGGCCGGCACGTATTCCTTGGGAACCACGCCGCCGACGATCTCTGAGGCGAATTTGAAGCTCAGCTCTTCATCTTCACCCTTGTCTTCCGCAGTAAGCGGCTCGATGCGCAGGTGTACGTGACCATACTGACCACGACCACCGGACTGACGCACGAACTTGCCTTCCTGCTCGACCGTGCCGCGAATGGTCTCGCGATAGGCGACCTGCGGCTTGCCGATATTGGCCTCGACCTTGAACTCACGACGCATGCGGTCGACGATGATGTCGAGGTGAAGCTCACCCATGCCGGAGATGATGGTCTGACCGGTCTCTTCGTCGGTACGCACCTGGAAGGAGGGGTCTTCCTGGGCCAGCTTGCCCAGTGCCACGCCCATCTTCTCCTGGTCCGGCTTGGACTTCGGCTCCACGGCCACGGAGATAACCGGATCCGGAAACTCCATGCGCTCCAGCACGATCTTGTCGGTCAGATCGCACAGGGTGTCGCCGGTGGTCACGTCCTTCAGGCCGATACAGGCGGCGATGTCGCCGGCCAGCACTTCCTTGATCTCCTCGCGGGAGTTGGCGTGCATCTGTACCAGACGACCGATGCGCTCCTTCTTGCCGCGAACGGAGTTGAAGACGCTGTCGCCCGACTTCAGCACACCGGAGTAGACGCGAATGAAGGTCAGGGTGCCGACGAAGGGGTCGGTCGCGATCTTGAACGCCAGGGCCGCGAAGGGCGCCTTGTCGTCCGCCTCACGCGTCTCGATGGTGCCTTCCTTGTCGTCCAGCTCACCTTCGATCGCCTTGACCTCGGTGGGAGACGGCAGGTACTCGATCACGGAATCCAGTACGGCCTGCACACCCTTGTTCTTGAACGCGGAGCCACAGGTGACCAGCACGACTTCGTTGTCGAGGGTACGGCGACGCAGGCCGGCCTTGATCTCTTCCTTGCTGAGCTCGCCTTCTTCCAGGTACTTGTCCATCAGCTCTTCGGAAGCTTCGGCAGCGGCCTCGACCATCTCCTCGCGGTACTTCTCCGCGGTTTCCTGGAGCTCGGCAGGAATGTCGATCAGGTCATAAGTGGCACCGAAGTCTGCTTCGTTCCACTGGATGGCCTTCATCTCGATCAGATCGATGACACCCTTGAAGTCTTCCTCGGTGCCCCAGTTGATCTGGATCGGCACGGCGTTGGCACCCAGACGATCCTTGAGCTGGTCGACCACCATGAAGAAGTCGGCGCCGGTACGGTCCATCTTGTTGACGAACACCATGCGCGGGACTTCGTACTTGTTGGCCTGACGCCAGACGGTCTCGGTCTGGGGCTGAACGCCGGACGAGCCACACAGCACCACCACGGCACCATCGAGCACACGCAGCGAGCGCTCGACTTCGATCGTGAAGTCGACGTGCCCGGGGGTGTCGATGATGTTGACGCGGTGCTCATCGAACTGGTGGTTCATGCCCTTCCAGAAGGTGGTCACAGCAGCCGAGGTAATGGTGATACCACGCTCCTGCTCCTGCTGCATCCAGTCGGTCGTGGAGGCACCTTCGTGGGTTTCGCCCAGCTTGTGGTTGATCCCGGTATAGAACAGCACGCGCTCGGTCGTGGTGGTCTTGCCGGCATCGACGTGGGCGACGATCCCGATATTGCGATAGCGCTTAAGCGGAGTTTTGCGAGCCACGGTGGAACTCCCCGTTGGTTAGCGATGCGTTTGGAAGCCTGATTCTTAGAACCGGTAGTGGGAGAAGGCCTTGTTGGCTTCTGCCATGCGGTGTACGTCTTCACGCTTCTTGACCGCAGAACCCTTGCCTTCGGCGGCATCGAGCATCTCGCCGGCGAGACGCAGCACCATGGTCTTCTCACCACGGCGGCGCGCGGCATCCGCCAGCCAGCGCATGGCCAGCGCATGACGGCGCGACGGACGCACCTCGACCGGCACCTGATAAGTCGCACCGCCAACGCGGCGAGACTTCACCTCGACCATGGGCTGAATGCTTTCCAGCGCCTTGTCGAAGATCTCCAGCGGCTCTTCATTACTGCGCTCGGCAACCCTGTCCAGCGCACCATAGACGATGCGCTCAGCTACGGACTTCTTGCCGCCGATCATCAGGTGGTTCATGAACTTCGCCAGGCGCTCGCTTCCGAACTTGGGATCCGGCAGGATCTCACGCTTGGCCGCAACTCTTCTTCTAGGCATGATAAGCCCTCTGTTGAAGGGTCCTTCAGGTAAACCCGGAACTCCCGCGCGTTCATCTCGAACTCGCGACGCCCGACCTTACTCTTATCAGACCGATATCATATAGGTGGTGAAACCGCGCTCTCGGCCAATCAGGCCTTGGGACGCTTGGCACCGTACTTGGAACGACCCTGCTTACGGTTCTGCACGCCGGAGGTATCGAGGGCGCCGCGCACGGTGTGATAACGCACACCGGGAAGGTCCTTCACTCGACCGCCACGGATCAGCACCACGGAGTGCTCCTGGAGGTTGTGCCCCTCACCGCCGATATACGAGGAAACCTCGAAACCGTTGGTCAGGCGAACACGGCACACCTTACGCAGTGCGGAGTTCGGCTTCTTGGGGGTAGTCGTGTAGACGCGGGTGCAAACGCCACGCCTCTGCGGGCAGGCCTGCAGCGCCGGCACGTCACTCTTGCTGACGGGGCGCTTGCGCGGCTTGCGCACCAGCTGATTGATTGTTGCCATCTATTGCTCCAATGGGTTGCCTTGTCGGAAGCGAGGTAGCCGCTCGCTTTCCTGTACTACGTTTTCTGTATTACGTTTTCTGTACTGCGCTGCCTCACCAGCGGGCTCGGGCGCACCCGCCCCACTGTTAAAGGCTGCGCATTCTACTGGCTGACGCTACCGGCCGTCAAGCCCGACCGCCTCGCGGCCGGGCTTGAGCCCGATGATGTCAGATCTCGTCGTCATCCGAATCCAGCGCGGTCAGCTGGGCGCCCAGCGCCTGCTCGACATCGTGGGCCGACGGCGCGGCGGCCTCTTCGAGGCCTCCCCCGCGGCGGCGGCGACGCTCCGCATGATGGGTCAAGCCGGTACCGGCCGGGATCAGACGACCCACCACGACGTTTTCCTTCAGGCCGCGCAGATAGTCGCGCTTGCCGGTCACCGCCGCCTCGGTCAGCACCCGCGTGGTCTCCTGGAAGGAGGCCGCGGAGATGAACGATTCGGTGGCCAGGCTCGCCTTGGTGATACCGAGCAGAACGTGCTGATACTTGGCCGGGAACTTGTCGGCCTTCTCGAGACGCTCATTCTGCTCGAGCACCCGCACCAGCTCGGCCTGGTCGCCGGGAATGAAGTCGGAGTCACCGGCATCGCTGATCTCGACCTTACGCAGCATCTGACGCACGATCACCTCGATGTGCTTGTCGTTGATGCCCACGCCCTGGAGGCGATAGACCTCCTGGATCTCGGCGGTGATGTACTTGGCCAGCTCCTCCACGCCCAGCAGGCGCAGGATATCGTGAGGGTTGCTGGGGCCATCCGAGATGACCTCACCCTTCTCGACCGACTCGCCCTCGAAGACCGCGATCTGACGCCATTTCGGAATCAGCGTCTCGAACGGATCGCCGTTCTCGGGAGTAATGGTCAGGCGCCGCTTGCCCTTGGTCTCCTTACCGAAGCTGATCACGCCACTGACTTCGGCGAGGATCGACGGCTCCTTGGGCTTGCGCGCCTCGAACAGGTCGGCGACGCGCGGCAGACCACCGGTGATGTCCTTGTTACCGGACGCCTCCACCGGGATACGCGCGACCACTTCACCCACACCGATCCTCGAGCCGTTGTCGGCGGTGACGATCGACTTGCCGGGCAGCGGATACTGGACCGGGGTGTCGGAGCCGGTGACGGTGACCGGCTGGCCGGTCTCGTCATTGAGCAGGATCATCGGACGCTTGTCGCGACCGGCCATGGGACGCGCCGCCGCCTCGATCACCTCGATGGAAGAGAGGCCGGTCATTTCATCCACGCTGCGGTGGATGGTGACGCCCTCGTCCATGTCGGCATACTGCACGGCACCCTCGGCCTCGGCAACGATCGGGTGGGTGTGGGGATCCCACTTGGCCACCGCCTGGCCGGCATCGACGCTGTCGCCATCGCGCACCGACAGCTCGGCACCATAGGGCAGCTTGTAGTATTCGCGCTCGCGGCCGTGGTCGTCGGCAACGGCCAGGGCGCTCGAGCGGGAGACCACGACCAGCTTGCCGTCGCCACGTTCCACGAACTTGATGTTATGCAGGCGAACCTTGCCGCCATGCTTGACCTGGACGCTATCCACGGCAGAGGCCCGCGACGCGGCACCACCGATGTGGAAGGTACGCATGGTCAGCTGCGTGCCGGGCTCACCGATCGACTGCGCGGCGATGACGCCGACGGACTCGCCGATATTGACCTGATGACCGCGCGCCAGGTCGCGACCGTAGCAGGCCGAGCAGACCCCGTGGCCGGTCTGGCAGTTGATGGCACTGCGTACGATGATCTCGTCGACACCCATGGTGTCGAGGTCGGCGCACCACTTCTCGTCGAGCAGCGTGCCTCGCGGAATCAGGATCTCGTCGCTGGAAGGATCCACGACATCCTGGGCCACCACGCGACCCAGCACGCGCTGCGCCAGGGGCACGATGATATCGCCACCCTCGATGACCGGATGCAGGGTCAGGCCCTCTTCGGTACCACAGTCGACCTCGGTAACCACCATGTCCTGGGCCACGTCGACCAGGCGACGGGTCAGGTAACCGGAGTTGGCGGTCTTGAGTGCGGTATCCGCCAGGCCCTTACGCGCCCCGTGGGTGGAGATGAAGTACTGGAGTACGTTCAGGCCCTCACGGAAGTTGGCGACGATCGGCGTCTCGATGATGGAGCCGTCCGGCTTGGCCATCAGGCCACGCATGCCCGCCAGCTGGCGGATCTGGGCGGCACTACCCCGGGCACCGGAGTCGGCCATGATAAACACGCTGTTGAAGGAGTCCTGCTCGACTTCCTTGCCTTCGCGGTTGACCACGGTCTCCTTGGAGATGCCCACCATCATCGCCTTGGCCACCTTGTCGTTGGCCTTGGACCAGATGTCGATCACCTTGTTGTACTTCTCGCCGGCCGTCACGAGACCCGAGGAGAACTGGTCCTCGATCTCCTTGACCTCTTCCTCGGCGGCCTCGACGATCGCGGCCTTGGCGTCCGGGATGACGAAGTCGTTGACGCCGATGGAGGCACCGGACCAGGTGGCCAGGCGGAAGCCGGTGTACATCAGCTGATCGGCGAAGATGACCGTCGGCTTGAGACCGGAGCGGCGATAGACCTCATTGAGCAGGCCCGAGATCGCCTTCTTCTTCATCGGCTGGTCGACCAGCTCGAAGGGCACGCCTTCGGGCAGGATGCGGAACAGCAGCGCACGCCCGACGGTGGTGTCGCGCAGCACTCGCTGTTCGGTCTTCTCGCCGCTCTCCTCGTCGATGAGGACCTCGTCGAGACGCACCTTGACGCGAGCATGCAGCTCCACGTTCTGGGTGCTGAAGGCACGCTCCGCCTCATTGAGGTCGGAGAACACCATGCCCTCGCCCTTGGCGTTGATTCTCTCGCGGGTCATGTAGTAGAGACCCAGCACCACGTCCTGGGACGGCACGATGATCGGTTCACCGTTGGCCGGCGACAGCACGTTGTTGGTGGCCATCATCAGCGTGCGCGCTTCGAGCTGGGCTTCCAGGGTCAGCGGCACGTGGACCGCCATCTGGTCACCGTCGAAGTCGGCGTTGTAGGCGGCACACACCAGCGGGTGCAGCTGAATCGCCTTGCCCTCGATCAGCAGCGGCTCGAAGGCCTGGATGCCGAGACGGTGCAGGGTCGGGGCGCGGTTGAGCAGCACCGGGTGCTCGCGAATGACGTCGGCGAGGATGTCCCACACCTCGGCCGTCTCGCGCTCGACCATCTTCTTGGCCGCCTTGATGGTCGAGGCATAGCCCAGCGACTGCAGCTTGGAATAGATGAACGGCTTGAACAGCTCCAGCGCCATCTTCTTGGGCAGGCCGCACTGATGCAGGCGCAGGGTCGGGCCCACGGTGATGACCGAGCGGCCGGAGTAGTCGACGCGCTTGCCCAGCAGGTTCTGACGGAAACGCCCCTGCTTGCCCTTGATCATGTCGGCCAGGGACTTCAGCGGGCGCTTGTTGGAGCCGGTAATGGCCCGGCCCCGGCGTCCGTTATCCAGCAGCGCATCGACCGCCTCCTGCAGCATGCGCTTCTCGTTGCGCACGATGATATCCGGCGCATTGAGGTCGAGCAGTCGCTTCAGGCGGTTGTTGCGGTTGATCACGCGACGATAGAGATCGTTGAGATCGGACGTCGCGAAGCGACCGCCATCCAGCGGCACCAGCGGACGCAGATCCGGCGGCAGGACCGGCAGCACTTCCATGACCATCCACGCCGGGTCGTTGCCGGAGCCGTGGAAGGCCTCCAGCAGCTTGAGCCGCTTGGAGAGCTTCTTGATCTTGGTCTCGGAGTTGGTCTGGGGGATCTCCTCGCGCAGGCGCTCGATCTCCTCCAGCATGTCGATGTCCTTGAGCAGCGCCTGGACGGCCTCGGCACCCATGCGGGCGTCGAAGTCATCACCGAACTCCTCGAGGGCCTCGAAGTACTGCTCGTCGTTGAGCAGCTGGCCGCGCTCGAGCGTGGTCATGCCCGGGTCGATGACAACGAAGCTCTCGAAGTACAGCACCCGCTCGATATCCCGCAGGGTCATGTCCAGGAACATGCCGATGCGTGACGGCAGCGACTTGAGGAACCAGATGTGGGCAACCGGGCTGGCCAGCTCGATATGCGCCATGCGCTCGCGGCGCACGGCGGCCTTGGTGACCTCCACGCCGCACTTCTCGCAGATGATGCCACGGTGCTTCATGCGCTTGTACTTGCCGCACAGGCACTCGTAATCCTTGACCGGACCGAAGATCTTGGCACAGAACAGGCCATCCCGTTCCGGCTTGAAGGTACGGTAGTTGATGGTCTCGGGTTTCTTGACCTCGCCGAACGACCAGGAGCGAATCATGTCCGGAGACGCCAGGGTAATCTTGATCGCGTCAAACTCGTCGGGCTGAGACTGCGATTTGAGGACTTTCACCAAATCTTTCATGGGGTCGGCTCCGCTGCGGAGTTGTCAAGGGCGGGGGCGCTATCGCCACCCCCGCGGACCGTCATAATGTGAAGCGTCGGCCGCCTCAGCTCTCGAGCTCGATGTCGATGCCCAGCGAGCGGATTTCCTTCACCAACACGTTGAAGGATTCCGGCATGCCCGCCTGCATGGCATGGTCGCCATCCACGATGTTCTTGTACATCTTGGTACGACCCTCCACGTCATCGGACTTGACGGTGAGCATTTCCTGGAGCGTATAGGCGGCGCCGTAGGCTTCCAGGGCCCAGACCTCCATCTCACCGAAGCGCTGACCACCAAACTGCGCCTTGCCGCCCAGCGGCTGCTGGGTAACCAGCGAGTAGGAGCCGGTGGAACGCGCATGCATCTTGTCATCCACCAGGTGGTTGAGCTTGAGCATGTACATGTAGCCAACGGTCACCGGCCGGTCGAAGGCATCGCCGGTACGGCCGTCATAGAGTGTCATCTGCCCGGAATCCGGTAGCTCGGCCAGGCGCAGCAGATGCTTGATCTCGAACTCCTCCGCCCCGTCGAATACCGGCGTGGACATGGGCACACCCCCCTTGAGGTTCTTCGCCAGGGCGATCACCTCGTCATCGGAGAGGGTGTCGAGATCCTCGATGCGGGTACCCGGAGTGGTGTTGTAGACCTGTCCCAGGAACTCACGGATCTCGGCCACCTGCTGCTCACGGGCATCGCGCAGCAGGGCATCGATCTTGCGGCCCAGCCCCCAGGCGGCGAGGCCCAGGTGGGTCTCGAGAATCTGCCCCACGTTCATCCGCGAGGGCACGCCCAGCGGGTTGAGCACGACGTCCACCGGCTCGCCCTGGCCATCGAAGGGCATGTCCTCGACCGGCATGATCGCCGAGATGACGCCCTTGTTACCGTGACGACCGGCCATCTTGTCGCCCGGCTGCAGGCGACGCTTCACCGCCATGTAGACCTTGACGATCTTGAGCACGCCCGGCGCCAGATCATCGCCCTGGGTGAGCTTGCGCTTCTTGTCCTCGAAGCGCTCGTCCATCTCCTTGCGACGCGTCTCCAGCTGCTCATCGGCCTGGGCCAGCAGCTCGTTGAGGGCCTCGTCCTGCAGGCGCAGCTTGAACCACTGCTGACGCGGTAGCTCGTCGAGATAGCTTTCGGAGAGGACGTCGCCCTTCTTGAGCTGAGGCCCGCCATTGACGGCCTGACCACTCAGGGTGCGCTTGAGGCGTTCGAAGGTGGCGTCCTCGGCGATGCGATAGGTCTCCTGGAGATCCTTGCGGACTTCATCGAGCTGCATCTGTTCGATGGAGAGCGCACGGGAGTCCTTCTCCACGCCGTCCCGGGTGAACACCTGAACGTCGATGACGGTGCCCTTCATGCCGGTAGGGGCACGCAGGGAGGTGTCCTTAACGTCGCTGGCCTTCTCGCCGAAGATGGCACGCAGCAGCTTCTCTTCCGGCGTCAGCTGGGTCTCGCCCTTGGGCGTGACCTTGCCGACCAGGATATCGCCCGGCCCGACTTCCGCACCGATATAGACCACGCCGGCCTCATCCAGCTTGCCCAGTGCCGACTCGCCAACGTTGGGAATATCGGAGGTGATCTCCTCCGGCCCCAGCTTGGTGTCGCGGGACACGCAGGTCAGCTCCTGGATATGGATGGTGGTGAAGCGATCTTCCTCCACCGCCTTCTCGGAGAGCAGGATGGAGTCCTCGAAGTTGTAGCCGTTCCAGGGCATGAACGCGATGCGCATGTTCTGCCCCAGTGCCAGGTCGCCCATGTCAACGGACGGGCCATCGGCGAGGATATCGCCGCGTGCCACCGAGTCACCCGGGCGCACGATGGGACGCTGGTTCTGGCAGGTGTTCTGGTTCGAACGCACATACTTGGTGAGGTTATAGATATCAACGCCGGCTTCACCGCCGATGATCTCATCCTCGTTGATGCGGACGACGATGCGCTTGGCATCGACGGAGTCGATCACGCCACCGCGACGCGCCACGGCGCAGACGCCGGAGTCACGGGCGACGAAGCGCTCCATGCCGGTACCCACCAGGGGCTTGTCGGCACGCAGGGTCGGCACCGCCTGACGCTGCATGTTGGCCCCCATGAGGGCGCGGTTCGCGTCATCGTGCTCGAGGAAGGGGATCAGTGCCGCGGCGACCGACACCACCTGGCGCGGAGACACATCCATCAGCGTCACCTGCTCGGGGCGCATGAAGGTGGTCTCGCCCTTGTGACGCACCTGCACCAGGTCATCCGCCAGCTTGCCGCTTTCGTCCACGGTCGCCGAGGCCTGGGCGATGATGAAGTTGCCCTCCTCGATGGCCGAGAGGTGGACCACATCATCGGTCACCTGGCTATCCACGACCTTGCGGTACGGCGTCTCGAGGAAGCCATAGCTGTTGGTGTGGCTGTAGGTCGCCAGGGAGTTGATCAGACCGATGTTGGGGCCTTCCGGCGTCTCGATCGGACACAGCCGGCCATAGTGGGTGGCGTGAACGTCACGCACCTCGAAGCCGGCCCGCTCGCGGGTCAGGCCGCCCGGGCCAAGCGCGGAGACGCGGCGCTTGTGGGTGACCTCGGAGAGCGGGTTGTTCTGGTCCATGAACTGGGAGAGCTGGCTGGAACCGAAGAACTCCTTGACCGCCGCGGCGACGGGCTTGGCGTTGATCAGGTCCTGGGGCATCAGGCCCTCGCTCTCCGCCATGGAGAGGCGCTCCTTGACCGCACGCTCGACACGCACCAGGCCCACGCGGAACTGGTTTTCGGCCATCTCGCCCACGCAGCGGATACGGCGGTTACCCAGGTGGTCGATATCGTCCACCTCGCCGAAGCCATTACGGATATGGATCAGCTCCTTGAGCACGTCGAGGATATCCCGACGATCCATGACACCGGAGCCGGTATCTTCTTCACGCCGCAGGCGACGATTGAACTTCATGCGACCGACGCCCGAAATATCGTAGCGGTCTTCGCTGAAGAACAGGTTATTGAACAGGGTCTCGGCGGCTTCCTTGGTGGGCGGCTCGCCGGGACGCATCATGCGGTAGATCTCGACCAGCGCCTCGAGCTGAGACCCGGTGGTATCCAGCTTGAGGGTATCGGAGACGAAGGGACCGCAGTCGAGATCATTGGTATACAGGGTCTCGAGGGAAGTAATGCCGGCCTGGCCGACCTTCTCGAGGAGCTCCGGGGTGATCTCGGTGTTGCAGGGGCAGATCAGTTCGCCGGTATTGGGGTCGACCTGATCCTTGGCCAGGGTCTTGCCGAACAGGTATTCCATCGGCACCTCGAGTCGCTCGAGGCCGGCCTTCTCCAGCTGACGGATATGCTTCTGGGTGATGCGGCGACCTTCCTCGACAATCAGGGCCCCTTCGGCGTCCTTGATATCGAAGGTGGCCGTCTCGCCGCGCAGGCGCGACGGCACCAGCTCCACGGAGAAGCCCTTCTTCTCGACGTGGAAGGTGCTGGTCTCGAAGAACTCCTCGAGGACCTCCTCGGCGCTCATGCCCAGGGCACGCAGCAGCACCGTGGCCGGCAGCTTGCGGCGACGGTCGATGCGTACGAAGACGCTGTCCTTGGGGTCAAACTCGAAGTCGAGCCAGGAACCACGGTAGGGAATCACCCGCGCCGAGTAGAGCAGCTTGCCGGAGGAGTGGCTCTTGCCCTTGTCATGGTCGAAGAACACGCCCGGGGAACGGTGCAGCTGGGAAACGATAACCCGCTCGGTACCGTTAACCACGAAGGTCCCGTTCTCGGTCATCAGGGGGATTTCCCCCATGTAGACTTCCTGCTCCTTGATGTCCTTGATCGCCTTGTTGGATGACTCCTTGTCATAGATGATCAGGCGGACCTTGACACGCAGGGGAGCCGAGTAGGTAACGCCGCGCAGCTGACATTCCTTGACGTCGAAGGCTGGCGTGCCGAAGCGATAGCTGACATATTCCAGGGCGGCGTTGCCGGACAGGCTCGAGATCGGGAATACCGACCGGAAGGCGGCATGCAGGCCGATCTCGAGACGCTCCTCAGGCGCACGGTCCTGCTGGAGGAAGTCGTAATAGGAATCAAGCTGGATCGCCAGCAGGTAGGGCACATCCATCACTTGGGGCAGTTTGCCGAAATCCTTGCGGATGCGTTTTTTCTCAGTGTATGAGTAAGCCATCTGTATTCCCCAGCTTGTTCACCATGGGTGACCGATGCGTGGTCGGCGCCACCCGACGGAATACGGCTCCGTCAGGCGATGAAGGCAAGCGCCTAGAGGGTCGCTCGCCTTCTGGAATTCGGCTGGCCAGACTGTTCAGGACAGCGGCCAGTGACAACAGAAAAAGGCCGGCAGCGGGTGTCCCGCCACCAGCCATGGAAGCTTACGCAGCGCGTGAAGCCATGTTGCTCAAGAACTTACTTGAGCTCCACGCTCGCGCCGGCTTCTTCCAGCTTGGCCTTGGCCGCCTCGGCATCGTCCTTGGACATAGCCTCCTTGACGGTAGCCGGTGCGCCGTCGACGGCACCCTTGGCTTCCTTCAGGCCCAGGCCGGTGATCTCGCGAACGGCCTTGATCACGTTGACCTTCTTGTCGCCGGCGCTGGTCAGCACCAGGTCGAACTCGGTCTGCTCTTCTTCGGCTTCCGCTTCACCACCACCCGGGCCAGCCACGACGGCGGCAGCGGCGGAGACGCCGAACTTCTCTTCCATGGCCTCGATCAGCTCGACCACTTCCATGACGGACATGTCGGAGACGGCGTTGATGATGTCTTCTTTGGTCAGTGCCATTGTCACGTTTCCTAACTTTGCGGGAGTCACGCTCAAGCGTCGACTCGGGATTCAATATTCGGTTCAGGCTGCCTGCAGGTGCTCGCCGTTCAGGCGGCTTCTTCCTGCTTCTGGTCGCGCAGGGCGGCCAGGGTACGAACCAGCTTGCCGGCGGATGCTTCTTTCATGACAGACATCAGCTTGGCAATGGCTTCGTCGTAGGTCGGCAGCGTCGCCAGACGATCAAGCTCGGCAGCCGGAATCAGCTCACCTTCGTAGGCCAGCGCCTTGACTTCGAAGCTCTTCTCCTGCTTGGCGAACTCCTTGAACAGACGGGCGGCGGCGCCCGGGTGCTCATAGGAGAAAGCCAGCAGGGTCGGACCCGAGAAGCTTTCGTCCAGAATCTCCCAGGGAGTTCCGGACAGGGCGCGGCGTGCCAGGGTGTTGCGGACAACACGCACCTGGACGCCATTCTCGCGGGCCTGCTTGCGCAGTTCGGTCATCTTGCTGACCGCGACGCCACGAGAATCGGCAACAACGACGGAGAGCGCATCCTTGGCCGCTTCACTGACCTCGGCAACAATCGCCTTCTTGCCTTCGAGTGCTAGTGGCACAGTGATCACTCCTTCGTGCCGGAACCTCGCGATGAGGGTTCCGGTGGTTACCATCTCTTCCGGCGGCCCGAAGGCGGACCGGAAGTCCTGGGTGATGGTGCCCACCAGACGCCTGGCGGCCACACCATCTGCGCAGGCCAGCCCCGGAGGGATGATTAAGCCGCCCTGCCTGAGCGAGGCGGCACCTGCGGTCTTTGACGGTGCCCCGCCGGCGAGTCATGACTCGGCACGGGGACCGCAAAGTTCTTGCTGGGTACTCGACCTACCGACCGATCAAACCAGGCCGGAGTGGTCGATGGTCACGCCCGGACCCATGGTCGTGGACAGGGTGACCTTCTTGAAGTAGATGCCCTTGGAGGTGCTCGGCTTGAGCCTCTTCAGGTCGGCGACCAGCGCCTCCAGGTTGCCCTGGATGGCGGAAGCATCGAAATCGACCTTGCCAAGAGTGGTATGGATGATGCCGTTCTTGTCGGTACGGAAACGCACCTGGCCCGCCTTGGCATTCTTGACGGCGGTGGCCACGTCGGGCGTCACGGTGCCGACCTTGGGGTTCGGCATCAGGCCGCGCGGCCCCAGGATCTGACCCAGCTGGCCAACGACACGCATGGCATCCGGAGAGGCGATGACCACGTCGAAGTCGAGCTGGCCCTTCTTGACCTGCTCGGCCAGGTCGTCCATGCCGATGATATCGGCACCGGCTTCCTTGGCCGCGTCGGCGTTGGCACCCTGGGTAAACACGGCGACGCGAACGTCCTTGCCGGTACCGTTGGGCATCACGGTCGCACCGCGAACCACCTGGTCGGATTTACGCGGATCGACGCCCAGGTTGACGGCAACGTCCAGGGATTCCTTGAACTTGACCGTGGAGAGCTCGCCGAGCAGTGCCACGGCTTCTTCGAGAGAGTAGACCTTGGTGGAGTCGACCTTCTCGCTAATCATCTGTGCGCGCTTGGACAGCTTAGCCATGATCAGAGACCCTCCACGTTGAGGCCCATGCTGCGGGCACTACCGGCAATGGTACGCACCGCGGCGTCGAGATCGGCAGCCGTCAGATCCGGCTCCTTGGTCTTGGCGATCTCTTCGAGCTGTTCACGGGACACGGTTCCGACCTTGTTCTTGTTCGGCTCACCGGAGCCGGACTTGATACCCGCTGCCTTCTTCAGCAGAACCGCCGCCGGCGGTGTCTTGGTGACGAAGGTGAAGCTGCGGTCGGCATAAACGGTGATCACCACCGGAGTGGGCAGACCCGGCTCGATGTCCTGAGTCGAGGCGTTGAACGCCTTGCAGAACTCCATGATATTGACGCCGTGCTGACCCAGTGCAGGGCCCACGGGGGGACTCGGGTTGGCCTTACCAGCTGCTACCTGCAGCTTGATGTAAGCCTGTACTTTCTTGGCCATAATAGACTCCAGTTGGGTAATAGCGCCTTGCGGCTCCCCGGTATAATCGCCGCGGCTGCGGCACTGCCGGCATCAGGACGAGACGTTACTCTTTCTCGACCTGTGCGAATTCAAGCTCGACAGGCGTCGAACGCCCAAAGATCAGCACGCTGACCTGGACGCGACTCTTGTCGTAGTTGACCTCTTCCACGACGCCGTTGAAATCGGCGAAGGGACCGTCGATGACGCGCACCGACTGGCCCGGTTCGAACAGGGTCTTGGGCTTCGGCTTGTCGGTGCCGTCCTCGACGCGACGCAGGATGGCATCGGCTTCCTTCTGGGTGATGGGCGCCGGCTTTTCCTTGGTGCCACCGATGAACCCCATGACGCGCGGGGTCTCGTTGACCAGGTGCCAGGTTTCGTCGTCCATCTCCATCTCGACAAGCACGTAGCCGGGATAGAACTTGCGCTCGCTCTTGCGACGCTTGCCGTCACGCATCTCGACGACTTCTTCGGTAGGCACCAGGATTTCGCCGAAGCGATCCTCCATGCCATACATCTTCACGCGCTCCCCCAGGGAGCGCATGACATGCTTCTCGAAGCCGGAGTAGGCGTGAACGACATACCAACGCTTGGACATGAGGGCTCCTAACCGATAACGCCGGACATCGCCCAGCCAAGAAGAGTGTCGATCAGCCACAGCATCAGGCCAACCACCAAGACGGCGACCAGCACGATAACGGTGGTCTGGATGGTCTCGGGCCGGGTCGGCCATACTACGCGTTGAATTTCTTTCTTGGCGGCACGGGCCAGTTCAGCCAGGTTGCGTCCCTTGGCGGTGGTCATGGCCACCAGGGCCGCCACAACGCTCAGCGCCACGACACCCAATACGCGATAGAGCAATGCCTGGTCGGCGAAGTAGGTATTGCCTACGACGGCCAGAACCAGCAGAGTGACGACAACCGCCCACTTGAGCCCGTCGTGGCGCGACTCCTGCACCTCGGCGTTATGCTTCATCAAAACGAGACTCCTCAAGGCACGGCAATCGAAACGTGAAATCTTTTGGGGATTAGCCAGCCTGGGGAAGACTGGCAGGCCAGGAGGGAATCGAACCCCCAACCTGCGGTTTTGGAGACCGCTGCTCTGCCAATTGAGCTACTGGCCTGTATCTTCGCTGCTCACCCTTTGCAGGTGGCTTACGACAGCGGGCGCCATGATAGCGAAAGCTGCTTCGCCTGGCAACCCCTCTCACGCCATATCACGCACACCATGGCGAGAGAGAAAAGGCGAGCTTGCGCTCGCCTTTTCAATATGGAGCTCATGGACGGATTTGAACCGTCGACCTCACCCTTACCAAGGGTGTGCTCTACCCCTGAGCTACATGAGCCTAACCTTTTGCATCTTGCGATGCTGGAGCGGGCAGCGGGGATCGAACCCGCATCATCAGCTTGGAAGGCTGAGGTTCTACCATTGAACTATGCCCGCCTACCCACTCTTTTCGGCGACAATGACAACACACATCATTACTGCCTGAATCTGGTGGAGGGGGAAGGATTCGAACCTTCGAAGCTTTCGCGGCAGATTTACAGTCTGCTCCCTTTGGCCACTCGGGAACCCCTCCAACTGGCGGCCTATCTTACCAGCGCCATTCCGAATGTCAAGCTGCTGTTTTATCAGCGGCTTTCCCGGCTAGCAAGCGCTTTCGCACCATTGCTCTTTGCCTCGGAACGCGACGCATTGTGTCAAAGCAGCATGGAGAATGCAAGCCCGGCGCGAATCTTTTCCAGCGCTACCGGCACTGGCACGTGCGGCGCCCCCGCCATTCGGCCCGCTCGCTCGGCGGCGGTCAGCGGAAAGCACGCCTCCAGGCCGCCGTAGACCATATCCGGCCAGACGGCATGGGGCACCTGGAGCCCGCGAGCCACCACCCGTGCATCGCCTCCCGTCAGGATCAGCGGCAGCGCCACTCCTTCGCTATCACAGACTTCCGCATAGACACGATTGATCGCGCTGACCGCCGCCATATAGATGCCATGATTCACCGCCTTCACCGTGCTTTGTCCGGGAGCCAACAACTCCTCGGGCTCGCTGTCGGGGTCGATGGCGACGTTACGCGTGCCCAGCTTGAGGCTTTCCTTCATCAGCCGTAGCCCCGGCAGGATATACCCGCCAAGATGCCGCCCCCCCGGCAGCACGAAGTCGATGGTAATGGCACTGCCACAGTCTACCGCACAGCAGGCGCCGACCTGCTGATAACCGGCCAGCACACCCATCCAGCGATCGACCCCGAGGCGTTCGGGCTCTGTATAGCCATTGGTAACGCCCAGGGCCTCGGGACTGGAGTGGGCCACATACACGGCACCCACACGCTGACGCAGCAGCGCGACGGTCTCCTCGAGCACGGAGCGGCGAGCAACGCTGGAGATACGCACCGACTCGACCACATCGAGATTGGGAATATCGGCACCCGGCCGCCACTCCTCACGAGTCCACACCGCCCCTCGGGAACGAATCTCGCTGGTGTCGACGTCCTTCAGTCGCCACTTGGAGAGCGTATTGCCGATATCAAGATCCAGAATCATGAACGCACACGCAGGCTGATCTCTCCCCCCGCCAGATGGCGGCGTCGGCCATCCTGACACACGACCAGGTTTCCGGAGGCATCCGCCGCCTCGACCCGTGCCACCTCTCGCGTACTGCCACTCAACACATCCACTTCCCGGCCGGCGAACGCATGCCGCGCGTTCCAGGCATCGCACCAGGGAGCAAAGCCGTCGCGCTCGAAATCCGCCACCAATGGCAGCAGCGCCTCCAGCAGATCGGATGCCAGGGCATTGCGTGACACCCCGGCCACCTGGTCCTCGACGGCCGCGGCCGACTGACCCAGCGTGCTGCGAAAGTTCTCGGGCAGGAAGACATTGAGCCCCATGCCGATCACTACCTCACAGGGGCCGGATGCATCGCCGCTGACCTCCACCAGGATCCCCGCCAGCTTGCCATAGTCACCGTCAGACGTTTCCAGCAGGACGTCGTTTGGCCACTTGAGATACGGTGAGACCCCATGACTCTCCAGCACACGAGCCAGCACCACGCCGACCGCGAGACTCAATCCTTCCAGGGCACCGATGCCGGACTCGACGCGCCACCCCAGGGAGAGCATCAGGCTCTTCCCCCAGGGGGTGTTCCAGGCGCGTCCTCGGCGGCCGCGCCCGGCGCTCTGCTGTTCCACCAGGCACACCTCGCCATGCCCTGCCCCCTGGCTGAATCGCTCGCGCAGGAAGGCATTCGAGGACGGCAGCGTCTCCTCGACGAGCAGGCGCGTCAGGTAACCACGCGCCTGGCGTGAGAGGCCTGCGATGATGCGCTGTCCATCGAGGAGCTCCAGGGGCTCGGCCAGCCGGTAGCCCTGCCCTTTCACCGCCTCCATGGTAATGCCCAGGGACTCGAGCTTGCGCAGCTGCTTCCATACCGCCGCGCGAGATACCCCGAGCTTCTCCCCGAGCTGCTCACCCGAGTGAAATTCGCCGTCGTCAAGCAGGCGTATGAGGTCACCAATGGTCATGCCTGAGATCCCAGACCGGAAAAAATCATATTCTATCGGATGCGGCGCACTCGCGGAAACGCAAGCGCTCGGAAAGAGCCGGAATACGAATGAAAAAGCCCCGAGCAAATACATGCTCGGGGCTTTCGATATAAAGGCGATACTAAATCTCGTCGACCCTACATGAACAACCCCCGAACACGTGAATGTTCGGCGCTTTTCGATATAAGCTCGATATCAGTGCCTGACGATCTGACGATGTCTGGCGGCTGGCACAAGACCGATAACAATCTCGTCGGTCCTGGCGCCCTACCGTCCTACCGTCCTACCGCCCGCCAGATATAAAAAACCCGAACACGTGAATGTTCGGCGCTTTTCAATATAAGCTCGGTATCAGTGCCTGACGATGATCGACTGGCCAATAATTTCGTCGGCTCTACCGCCCGCCAGATATGAAAAAACCCCGAACACGTGAATGTTCGGCGCTTTTCAATATAAGCTCGGTATCAGTGCCTGACGATGATCGACTGGCCAATAATTTCGTCGGCTCTACCGCCCGCCAGATATGAAAAAACCCCGAACATGTGAATGTTCGGGGTTTTTTCGATATAAGTGCCTGACGATGACCTACTCTCGCATGGGGAGACCCCACACTACCATCGGCGCTAAGCGGTTT
>NZ_CANLFS010000017.1 GCF_947490095.1 uncultured Halomonas sp.
GTCCTCCTTGCTATCGAATGACACCAGTCTGACGGACACTATTCAGCGGCAGAAGATGGGGTTGGTGGAGCGCTTACGGCTGTTGGACGTGGTGGTGAGGCGCATGATGCGGGTGAGTGGCTTGGGAGAGCTGTAGGTGCAACACTCAAAGCTCGAAGGGGTAGTCTTCAACCTTCCCATGATCTACGTAGATCACATCGAAGCCATCAACTATACTTCAGAGCATGGATACTAACTGCTGCTTCCCTTGGTTAAATTTGGCCGAAACCAAGAAACCTTAGTTGCTAAAACTTATCACAGCAAGGTATCTAATAATATATACACCACTCCGCAAGTTCATGGGACTCATCAAAAACAAGGAGAGGCAACCTCTTTTTTACAGCCAAATCTCGCCCTTTGGCAACAGTATCTTTTTTGTTGGAAAAAGCCCTTTTTGCCCTTGACATATCTGATGCCAAATAAACTTTCCATTTTGACTTATTATTCTTCACCATAACAGCATCAACAAAAGAGTGATCAACTTTTACACCGCAAATATATTTATGATCCTTTTCCGATATCCTCCTGTAACACTCGGAAATCAAAACATCCATAGATAACGCAATCGAGACTGAGTCAAATAGAAAACTCTGCAACTCAGGATATAAAGTATTTGCATCTGCAACATGAGCTGCTTTGTGCCGACGTTCCGCAGCATTATCATAAGCATCTTTCAAAGGTAACGATGACATTCCCAACTTAGAGCTTATCAAACTCATGACTCTCCATGGGTCATTAACTTGAAAATCTTTTAGAGCCCTTTTTATCTCACCAGACCCAACATTGGAGTTCCCATATCCGTAAGCATAACTTGTCAACTGAAACGACTGGTCATCTTTCGTAGATGATATCTTAAGTGTCTCCTCCTGGATAAACCTAATCTTCGAATCGTCATCATAAGCAGCATGCTTGGCCATCATCCCAATACTATTAAGAACACCAAAAGTGGATGACTTCCTTACTCCCTCAGGCAGCTCACTAAAACCAACACCAGAGCCTCCAATATCAGACAAAACCTCACCAACCCTTGACTTAAAAAAGTCTTCTAAAGCATTAAAAGCCACAACGGCCAGACCGTTTCTTAAAAGCTTTGAAGAGCTTCTGCCAACTTGACCAGAATTAACCACATCTTCGAGAGCAAGTGCTTCACGATAAGCATTTAAGTGCTTTATAAAGTCATCTCTACTTTTTGACACGACACTACCCTTACGCTATTTCTCTAAGCGCAGCGACCATCATTTCAATACGCTTCCGAATACTCGATGGTGTGTTTGTAGCCTGCGATACAGACCTATTAAACTCGCTGCAATCATAAAGAATTTTAACGCACTTCAGCGCCCCGGACTTCTTGGATTTTAGGGAATTAAGGCTGATATCTGACAACAGTGACATAGCGACCATTTGTGCGTCATAAAGCGGTGAGATAAGCTGGTCACGCCAACCGCTCTTTACAGGCTTATTAAACACATGCTCACCAAAAATATCCTTGCAAAAACTTATTGAACGATTAAAATCGTTTATCATAGCCTCAACATCTTTCTTAGGCAGAGACCTATTCTCCTTCATATAGTCATCCATCTCACTTGCCAAAGCTCCTTTCATCTTCTCCCAATGATCTCGTATGGTGAAATACCTCAAAACATGCTCAACATCGTCCATATTCCTATATGCAGCAGAAGACTGACTATGGATCTTCAACCCTTCCATTAAAACGGGGTTCTTAGATAATTCTAGAAGCGCATCATTCAAGGGCCCTGAAAATGCAACATTTCTAATCTCCTGCGCTTTAAGGCTTTCACCCCCAGTATTTAATCTTAGAAAAACCTCATATTTAAGATCCAGATCAGACTGCCGAAGAAGTGTGATAGCCCTCACGTAAGGGCGAATAGTCAATGCATTCTTTATCTCTTTAGGAAGATCAAAAAACGTCATACCATTCAATACTGGGAGGGACTCCAAAGAGGAAAGCTTAAGCTTTCCAGACATGAAATTATTAATAGATGTTATCCTTTGTTTTCCATCGATAACACTGTAATGCCCATAATCATCTTCAGAAAGATAGACTGGGGGAATTGGAACATTAAGAAGAAATGATTCAATAAGCTTTGATTGCTTTACCTCTTTCCACCTTTCACGTCTCTGATAAGATGGAGATAAATCAATGGCTCCACCTTCCACCATTTCTCGAATTGATGAAAGCGAAAAATCCGACTGCTGAGTAACCAAACTTTTTTGCGCATCCACAAAGCTATCAAGCAACCTAGAATCTTTTCTACTCATTCCAAAACCTCTATAAATTAAAATCATCCACTAAAAATTTAAATTTAATAATTGTTATTAACAACAGGTATGTTAAAAGACCACTGCCCCATCAATCTCTCCCGTCTCTACCACCGAGGCCGCGCATAACTCCACGCCACACCCTCATGTTCGCCAAAGGAGAAGTACGCGGCATCGCCCTTGAAGGGGCAATGAGTCACGGTATCGGAGCCGGTCAACAAATCCATCCGCACGTCATCGCGAAGGAGGTACTGCCGGGGCGGGTAGCCGCGCTCGCGCAGTTCGATGGCGCGGGTGGTATCGGCCAGCAGGGTGCCGTCGATGACGATGCGCACCCGGCGGGAGTGCGGGTGCAGGGTGATGCGGGGCTCGGGGCATCGTCCATGATCGTTCCCTGTGTGGTTTTCTAATATACCCCATAGGGTAGCAGCCCGGGCTTCGCCCTGCCCTTCGTCTTTGGTGGCTGGGTGATCGCCCGACCATCGAGGCTGTTCACGACATGAAGGCGGGTACCTCGTCTTCCCCCTCGACGGGCTCCTCTACCGAACTCGATCCGCCATGCCACTGAAACGAGGGGGTTTTGTCTGTTACCACTCGAAATGGCCGCCCCCGAGCGATACGATGACCATCGATGCCAACACCACACAGGGAGCACTCCATGGCGGCCGCGTATCGCGCACCGGGCCAGATCATCACCTCACTGCTCGATACTGACTGGTACAAGCTGACCATGATGCAGGGAGTGCACCACAAGTACCCCAACGCCAGCGTGGCCTGGGAGTTTCGCTGCCGCAACGCCGAGAACCTGGCGCCCTACCTGGGCGAGATTCGCGACCAGATCGACCGGCTGGCCAGCCTGGCCCTGAGCCGCGACGAGTCGGCCTACCTGAGCGGCTTTCCCTACCTGTCTCCCGACTTCATTCGCTTCCTGGAGCTGTACCGCTTCCGCCCGGAGTACGTGGCCACCTACATGGAAGGCAGCGAGCTGTGCATCGTCATCGACGGCCCCTGGTCGCACAGCATCCTGTTCGAGATCGTGATCCTGGCGATCATCAGCGAGGTGCGCAATCGGGTGCTGCATCCCGACGCCAGCATCGACCAGGCGGTGAGCCGGCTGCGCGACAAGCTGGCGGCGCTGCGCCGCGACTACACGCCGGCCCAGCTGGCCGACTTCCGCCTGGCCGACTTCGGCACCCGAAGGCGGCTGTCGCAGCCGGTGCAGGAGGCGATTATCGGCGTGCTGGCCGAGGAGTTTCCGGGTCAGTTCGTCGGCACCAGCAACGTCGACATCGCCCGTCGCCATGGCCTGGCGCCCATGGGTACCATGGCCCACGAATGGATGATGGCTCATCAGCAGCTGGGCAGCCGACTGGTGGACAGCCAGCGCGCCGCCCTCGAGGCCTGGGTCCAGGAGTATCGCGGCCACCTCGGCGTGGCGCTGACCGATACCATCACCCTGGATGCCTTCCTGGCCGACTTCGATCTCTACTTCGCCAAGCTGTTCGATGGCCTGCGCCACGACAGCGGCGATCCGCTGGTGTTCGCCGAGAAGTGCATCCGCCACTATGAGCGGCTGGGCATCGACCCCAGAGGCAAGACGCTGATCTTCAGCGATGCGCTGACCTTCGACTCGGCCATGGCCATCAAGCAGGCCCTGGAGGGGCGCATTCGCACCAGCTTCGGCATAGGCACCAGCCTGACCTGCGACCTGCCCGGAGTGACGCCGATGAACATCGTCATCAAGATGGTCTCGTGCAACGGTCAGCCGGTAGCCAAGATCTCCGATGCCCCGGGCAAGGCCACCACCCGCGACCCGGAATATGTCCACTACCTGAGAAGCGTGTTCAACGTCGAAGAGCCAGCAGAGTCCCGGCGATGAACTTGAACTCCGCGGCTCTCGAGGCGCTGGCACACCAGCGCATGCCCTTCGGCAAGTACCAGGGCACCTCGATCACCGGCCTGCCCGGCCTCTGTCTGACCTGATGTGCCCGCCAGGGCTTCTCGCATGCCTTGTCAGCTGGCAGGACGCCAGGCGGAAACACCGTAGTACGCCGCGACGATTGCCGCCAAAAAGCCCTCGATCCAGGCGATCAGGGTCTGGCTATTCTCGATCGACCCGAGAATGCCCTGACAGGTCTGACCCGGCGGACAGCTGAGACCATCGACAAGAGCGGCAATGAAGATAAAGACCAGCGAGGCAATCAGTGCGGAAAGTGCCATGTAGGCCATGCGCCGCCGATTGGTAAACCGTTGCCGGGAATAGGCGATCAAGGCGGCCTTGTCGGCAACCGATAATGCCTCATCCTTGGCAATCTCGACCATCTTGGTCAAGGGGTCTTTCCCGGCATCTGGCCCCGTTTTCACCTGCGTCGGCACGACAGAAGGCTGATCGTTCATTATCTGACCTCCTCTATCCAGAGATAAACACCGGCGCATCAATCGGTTACCGCGACTCGCTCGTATCCTGCCCATCCTCCTTCAAGATAGCACCGGGGCCAGTGCTCTGCCCTTCTCGGCCCTTGGCTGGATCCGCCTTGTTCCGATGCGCACTTACTGTCATCGTCGGCAGGCGACGTCACCAGACAGGGAGATCACGCCGTGTATATCGCCATGAACCGCTTCCAGGTCAACCCCGAGCGTGTGGAGGAGTTCGAACAGATGTGGCTGGAGCGGGAGACCCACCTGCAGGGCCTGCCCGGATTCGTTGAATTCCATATGCTGCGCGGACCGGAGCGCGAGGATCACGTGCTCTATGCTTCCCATACGGTGTGGCGCTCGCGGGAGGATTTCGAGGCCTGGACCCGCTCCGAGGCATTTCGCAAGGCCCACGCCGGCGCCGGCCAGAGCAAGCGCGAAGGGCTCTACCTGGGTCCGCCGAGCTTCGAGGGATTCGAGGCTATCCAGACCATCGACAACGAGGAGAACGACACATGAGCAACCGTGACGCCTACGAGCAGAAGCTGCGCGCCAAGCTGGACGAATGGCAGGCCGAGATCGACAAGCTGAAGGCACAGGCGCGAAGCTCCGAGGCCGACGCCAGCCTCAAGCAGGACCGACAGCAGCAGGCCGAGCAGCTGGAGCAAAAGCGCGAAGAAATGCGCCAGAAGCTGGACGAGATGCGGGCGGCCGGCGATGACGCCTGGGAAGACCTCAGGGACGGGGCCGAGCGCGCCTGGAAATCGATGAGCGACTCCTTCGATAAGGCCCGCTCACGCTTCAAGTAACCGGCCCGGTCGACTAATCCGCCGCCAGGAGGCGCCATGCCAGATGCCCGCAATACGCCTCTCGGCCCGCTGGGGGAGCGGGTTCATCTGGCCTGGGACCTGCTGGTCATCGCGCTGGTGCTCGCCAACCTGGCCCTGCTGCTGTTCGACAGCCTGTTTCTGCTGCCGCCGCTGAACAGTGCCTTCGAGGCCGTGGCGCCGACCCTTCATGGTGCCTACGAGCGCCACATCCATGCCAACTTCCTGGCCATCGATCTGGCGTTCGTGGCCGTATTTATTCTCGATGTGCTACTGGGCTGGGCGGTGGCCATCGCCGAGCGACGCTATCACCGCTGGTTCTTCTACCCCTTCGTGCACTGGTATGACGTGCTCGGCTGCATTCCACTGGCCGGTTTTCGGCTGCTGCGCATCCTGCGAGTCATCTCGCTGCTGTTCCGCCTGCAGCGATTGAAGATGATCGACGTGCGCCGCTGGTACCTCTATGGCGTTCTCGCCAAGTACTACGACATCCTCATGGAAGAGCTGACCGACCGCATCGCCGTCCGCATGCTCGACAACGTCCAGGCCCAGGTGCGCTCCCGCGATTCGCTCAGCAGTGGCATGGTGGAGCGGGTGGTGCGGCCCCGCCAGCAGGCGCTGACCCGGGAAATCAGCCAGCGCCTGGAGGCCATGGCGGGCAGTGCCTATACGCATAACCGCCCGGATATCCTGCGCTATGTACGCGGCCTGGTGGGCCGCACCCTGACGGAGAGCCCCGAGATCCAGCGGCTCTCGCGCCTGCCAATGGGCAGTCAGTTGACCCGAGGACTCGAGGCATCGCTTTCCGATCTGACCTGTCGCCTGGTCAACGAGGCCCTGGTGGGACTGCAGTCACCGGAGTTTTCTGCCCTGGTAGAGCAGCTGGCCGAGAGCGGCTTCGATGCCTGGCTGCGCACCGACCCACATACCGAACAGGTCACCGAGCAGGTACTCGTCGACGTGCTGGAACTGCTCAAGGAGCAGATTGCGGTGAAGGAGTGGCGGCAGCGCTACGAGTGAGGCCCGTGCTTCAGATCACTAGCGCCGCCGTGGTCGTGCTCGCTGATGCATAGCTGATGGTCGCTCAGCACCTCGATGATGCGACAGCTTTCGACCTTGCCGCCGGCGCACTGGCCCACCATGCGGCGCAGCTCGTCACGCAGGGCCTCGAGGCGCTGCAGCCGCGACTCCACTTCTTCGAGGTGATGCGTGGCGATGGTATCCACCTCCTGGCAGGACATGTCGGGCCGGTCCGACATGCTCAACAGTTCACGCACCGCCTCCACCGAGAAACCGAAGTCCCGGGCATGGCGAATGAAGATCAGTCGCCTGACCGCCGCCTCGCCATAGCGCCGCTGGCCGCCTTCGGTGCGGACCGCCTCATCCACCAGGCCGACGCGCTCGTAATAGCGAACCGTTTCGGGCTTGCAACCGGCGCGGCGCGCCAGCTCGCCGATACCGATAGCCGCATTGTGCTCCGACATGCTGACGTTCCTCCCGAACGACTTGAACCGACAACTTGAACCTATAGTTGCTACAGGGTTTATGCTCTCGACCATAACCTATCAGCAGGAGTGCCACCATGGAAAGCTCCCCCACTGCAGCAGGCTCCGCGGCACTGACCCTCCGGGTCGAAGGCATGGACTGCGGCGGCTGCGAGCGCAAGGTCGAGTCCGCCCTGGGACGCGTGTCAGGCATCGAGCAGGTGCAGGCAAGCTCGGTCACCGGCTCGGTGAAGATCGTGCCCGCCCCCAAGGGCTCGCCCAATCAGGAGACCATCGAGCGGACCCTCGGCGAGCTGGGCTTTCGAGTCATCAACGATAGCCAGCAGGGCCAGGCGAGCGGCTCGCCGGCCCCCTGGTGGCACACCGCCAAGGGGCGCCTGGTGCTGGTCACCGGCGGCCTGCTGGTGCTCGCCTTTGTCCTGCGCGCCGCCTTTCCCGCCCTCGGCCAATGGCCCTTCGTGGCGGCCACCGTGGTGGGCCTGGTCCCCATCATCCAGGGGGCCTGGGCAGCGCTGAAGATGCGCAATCCCTTCACCATCGAGATGCTGATGAGCATCGCCGCCCTGGGGGCGCTGGCGATCGATGCCGCCGCCGAGGCCGCCGTGGTGGTGTTCCTGTTTGCCGTGGGTGAGCTTCTGGAAGGCGTGGCGGCGTCGCGGGCGCGGCGCAGCATCTCGGCCCTGGCGAACCTGGCGCCGTCGACGGCGAGGCTGATCGAGGCGCAAGGCACCCGCGAGGTGTCGGCCGCCTCCCTCACCCCGGGGCAGCGCGTCCTCATCCGTCCGGGCGACCGCGTACCCTGCGACGGCCGTATCCTGGCGGGCACCTCCGATCTCGACGAGTCGCCGGTCAACGGTGAGTCCGTGCCCCGCGCGCGCTCGGTGGACGACGAGGTCCTTGCCGGCACGGTGAACCTGAACGCCGCCCTGGAGGTGGAAGTCACCCGCGGCGCCGAGGACAACACCATTGCCCGGGTCATTCGCCTGGTGGAAGAGGCCCAGGCCGCCAAGGCGCCGGTGGCACGCTTCATCGACCGCTTCGCCTTCTACTATATGCCGGCAGTGGTCGGGCTGGCGGTGCTGATGGCGGTCGTTCCTCCGTTGGTATCGCCCCTGACCTGGTCGGAATCGGTCTATCGCGCCCTGGCGATGCTGTTGATTGCCTGCCCCTGCGCCCTGGTGATCTCGACCCCGGCGGCGATCGCGGCCGGTCTCTCGACGGGGGCCCGCCGCGGCCTGCTGATCAAGGGCGGGGCGGTGCTCGAGCAGCTGGGCAAGCTGCGCATGGTGGCACTGGACAAGACGGGGACGCTGACCGTCGGCGCGCCCCGCGTCACCGACGTGGAAGCCTGGAGCGACGGCCAGGACGAACATGACATCCTGCGCCTGGCGGCGGCGATGGAGCAGGATTCCAGCCATCCGATCGCCATGGCCATCCTCGCGCATGCGCAGGAGCAGGCCCTCACGCTGCCCCGAGCCAGTGAGAGCCGTGTCATGGCCGGCCGCGGGATTGCCGCCTGTGTCGAGGGGCGTGAACTGAGCCTGGTGCCGCCCCATTATCTCATCGACCGCGGCGGACTCGACGCCGACCAGAACGCGCGGGTCACCGCCATGGAAGAGGCCGGCAAGAGCCTCGCCGTGCTGGTCGAGGGTGAGCGAGCGCTCGGCCTGATTGCGGTACGCGATGAGCCCCGCGACGATGCCCAGGAGGGCCTCGCGGCCCTCTCTCGCCTCGGTATACAGGCGATCATGCTCAGTGGTGACAACGCGCGCACCGCCCGGGCCATCGGTGACGGCCTGGGCATCGAGGCCCACGGCAAGCTGATGCCCGAAGACAAGGCGCGCCACATTCGCGACTGGCAGGCCGCCGGCAAGGGCCCGGTCGGCAAGGTGGGCGACGGCATCAACGATGCGCCGGCCCTGGCCTCGGCGGACGTGGGCATCGCCATGGGCGGTGGCACGGATGTGGCGCTGGAAACCGCCGATGCGGCACTCCTCAAGAACCGTGTTACCGGCATCGCCGAGCTGATCGACCTGTCACGCGCCACGCTGAACAACGTGAAGACCAACGTCGCCCTGGCCCTGGGGCTCAAGGCCATCTTCCTGATCACCACGGCGCTGGGCTTCACCGGCATGTGGATCGCCGTGATGGCGGATACCGGTGCCACCGTGCTGGTGACCCTCAATGCCATGCGGCTGCTGGGCTATCGCTTCACGCCCAGCAGCGTTTCGAGCTCTTCTCGATAGGCCGGTTCCTGGAGGGCCGAGTCGGCCGGAAAGCGGCCGAGTGCCACGGCCAGGTCGAAGAAGCCCTGCCGAGGCAGGTCGCCGCGGCGGCTGACCACCAGGGCAGCGATCAGCGGGCGGCTGGCAGCCACGTCCTCGCGCATCAGAGTCTCGAGGGCCAGGGCGACGCGCTGGATGGTGCGCGGCGGCGAAAGGCCCAACGCCTCGGCGGCCTGCTGGTAGGTGATCGGTAGCTGCTCGGCGGACAGGCCCTCGAGCAGAAGGCGCAGGCGCGGCGGCAGGTCGGGGTCGGGCCGGGGTATCGAGGACATGGCGTCGGCTCAGCGCAGGGCCTCGCCGACCTCCCGCTCACCGTCGAGCAGCACGAACTCGCGGTCGACCAGCTCTCGTGCCTTGAGCAGGTGCAACAGGGCATGGGCGACGTTGGCGCGCGACACCTGGTTCTCGCCGCCGGTTTCCGCGAGCGAGGTGGCTACCCGCTCGGAGGCTGCCGCATCGGTGAGCCGGCCCGGCTTGAGGAAAAGGTGGGGCACGCCGGCGGTACGCAGGTGGGCATCGGCGGCGAACTTGGCCGCCATATAGGGACGCAGCTTCTCCGGGGCCTCCATGGGGTTCTCGGCCCGCATGGCACTGACCATCAGGAAACGCTCGATGCCCTGCTCCCGGGCGATATCCACACTGCGGATGGCCGCGTAGAGGTCAATCAGCAGGGTCTTGTCGGGGCCGGTATGCGGACCCGAACCGGCGGTAAAGATCACCTGGTCGCAACCGTCGAAGGCATGACGGAAGTCGCCCTCCAGGTCGGCGATGACCGTTTCGATGCCGCGCTCCTCGAACCAGGGCTGCTGGGCCGTGTCGCGGATCATCGCCTTGATGGGCTCGCCGGCGGCCTTCGCCAGCTCACAGAATTGCCGGCCGATCTGGCCGTTGGCACCGATCACCAGGGTCGTCATGTTCTCTCCTCGTATAGCGTGAGATGGGCTGAAAAGTGTTCGATGAAAGGGGGCATGTTCACTCCCCTGAGTGCGGGCGCGTCCGACGGGATTCAAGGTCCCCCCCCTCGCCCGGCATCCGAGCCTGTCACATCGACGACGCTGCAGGGCAGAGTCTCGGTATGGCATCGCTTCCTTCGCATCCACCTGAGCTGTACCGTAGACGACATCGTATCGCAATCACAGGATGACGGCTCCATGCCAACGAGACACCTTCCACTTCCCGACACTCGCCTCTGGCGTTTCGCCCTCGTGCTGGTCATGGCAGTGCTGCTGACGGGCTGCGGCGTCAACAATATCCCCACCTATGACGAACAGGTGAAGTCGGCCTGGGCTCAGGTGGAGAACCAGTATCAGCGGCGCGCGGACCTGGTGCCCAACCTGGTCGAGACGGTCAAGGGCTTCGCCCGGCAGGAGCAGGAGACCCTGACCGCCGTGGTGGAGGCTCGCGCCGAGGCCACGTCCATCCAGATCGACGCCGAATCGCTGAACGACCCCCAGAAGATGCGCCAGTTCGAGCAGGCCCAGCAGCAGCTGACCGGTGCGCTGAGCCGGCTGATGGCCGTCTCCGAGCGTTACCCCGAGCTCAAGTCGAATCAGAACTTCCTGAGCCTGCAGTCGCAGCTGGAAGGCACCGAGAACCGCATCGCCGTGGCGCGCCGCGATTACATCACCGCCGTCGAGCGCTACAACACCGAAATCCGCACCTTCCCCGGTCGCCTGTGGCACGGCGTGCTTTACAGCGACATGGAGATTCGCGAAAGCTTTGAAGCCACAACCGACAATGCGGACCAGGCCCCACAGGTGGAGTTTTGATGAGTGATCTTCTGCGCATCCCCCTATTGGCCCTGCTGCTGACGGCGGCGACCGGCCTTCAGGCCCAGGACATCGACTTCCCCGAACTGACCGGGCGGGTGGTGGACCAGGCCGAGCTGCTTGACCCGGCCACCGAATCGCGCCTGAGCGAGCAGCTGGCGGCCCACGAGGATGCCACCACCGAACAGCTGGTGGTGGCCACCCTGCCGGGCCTTCAGGGTGTCTCCATCGAGGAGTATGGCTATCAGCTGGGCCGCCACTGGGGCATCGGCCAGGCAGAAGAAGACAACGGCGCCCTGCTGATCGTGGCACCCAACGAGCGCAAGGTACGCATCGAAGTCGGCTATGGCCTGGAGGGTCGCCTGACCGACGCCCAGTCCTCGGCAATCATCAACCAGACCCTGACACCGGCCTTCCGCGAGGGTGACTACGCCCGCGGCATCAGCGAGGGCGTAGGGGCAATGATCCAGGTGCTGGGCGGTGACCCCCTGGATACCCTCGCCACCTCCAACGGCCCGGCCGGAGAGCAGGGCCCGAAGGGGCCGGCATCGATCCTCTTCTTCGTGATGTTTGCGGTCGTCATGAGCCTGGTGCGCGGTGGCCGCGGCGGTCTGCTGGCCGGCATGCTGCTCGGCGGAGCCCTGGGCGGCGGGTCACGCGGCGGCGGCGGCCTCGGCGGCGGGGGTGGCTTCGGCGGCGGTGGCGGCGGTTTCGGTGGCGGCGGCGCGTCCGGCGGCTGGTAATTCCCCTGCCGGTGACGCCGGCGGATCAATCAGGATTCGGAGATCACGACTCCCATGGCTTTATTGAGTGAAGACGAGCAGCGTCAGGTCAGCGACGCGATTCAGCGGGTCGAACGCGACACCGATGCCGAGCTGGTCACGGTACTGGCGCCGAAGGCGGACAACTACGCCTATATCTCGCTGTTGTGGGCAGGACTGCTGGCCCTGGTAGTGCCCGGCGCGGTCAACTACTTTCCCGGCTGGTTCTCGGCCTGGGAGCTGACGCTGGTGCAGTGGGCCACCTTTATCGTGCTGGGCCTGGTATTCCGTCGCCCCGCCATCACCACTCGCCTGGTCCCGCGCCCGGTTCGCCACTGGCGAGCGGCCAACCTCGCCCGGCGGCAGTTTCTGGAACAGAAACTGCACCATACCGAGGGAGGAACCGGCATGCTGATCTTCGTCTCCGAGGCGGAGCGCTATGTGGAGATCCTCGTCGACCGGGGCATCTCGGCTCGCCTCGACGACGCGACCTGGCAAGCCATCGTGGCGGCGTTCACCGCTCACGTGCAAAAAGGCGAGACCCTGCGCGGCTTTCTCGAGTGCATCGAGGCGTGCGGCGAGCACCTCAAGGAGCAGGTGCCGGCCACCCACGAACGCAATGAATTACCCAACCACCTGATCGTGCTGGATTGACCCGTGATACGGGGCGTCTGTCTATTGGAGAGAGTTCACGATGTTGGAAAGCACCACTGCCATGGCAGGCCAGTTCTTCGGCCTGGTGGCTCTGCTGCTATGCATCCTGGCCTTTGCCAGCAAGCAGGACGAACGCCTCATGGCCCTGCTGGTCTCGGCCAACGTGGCCTTCGCCCTGCAGTTCCTCTTCCTGGAAAGCTGGACCGCGGCGGCGCTGACCCTGCTGGTGGTCGTGCGCATTACCCTGGCGCGGCGATATCCCGGCAGCGTCAAGGTGATGGCCGGCGTCCTGGCCGCCAGTGGCATCGCCGCACTGGTCACCTGGCAGGGATGGGCAGACCTTCCCGCCGTGGTGGCGATGGCGCTGGGTACCTCGGGCATGTTCCTGCTGCACGGCATTCCCATGCGGGTGATGCTGGGCCTGGCGGGGATGGCCTGGCTGCTCAGCCACCTGCTGGCAGGCGCCGTGGGCGGCTCGCTGGCCGAGGCGCTGGTGGTCACCACCAACGCCATCACTATCTGGCGGCTGCTGCGGGCTAGGCGGCGCTATCCCCAGGCCTTCGAGGACGCCAAGTCTTGAGCCAACACCACGCCACTCATTTCATCTCGAAGCCGCGCTTGACCAGGAAGTCACGCATATGGGGGCGCAGCTTGGTATCGAACAGCGGGGTTAGGTTCTGCGACCAGGTGGCGTCCTTGGAGCCGCCCTTGCGCGACTGGTAATAAGCGTGCATGGCGTCGTCGTAGGCCGCCACCTGCTCGCTGTCGTCGTAATAGCCGTCTTCCTTGAGAATCGCGTCAACCGGCAGGCGCGGCTTCACATCGGGGTCATGGGCCGGGTAGCCGAGACACATGCCGAACACCGGATAGACATGCTCCGGCAGGCCCAGCAGGTCGCTGACCTGCTGGGGGTTATTGCGGATCCCGCCGATATAGCAGATACCCAGCCCTTCCGATTCGGCGGCCACGGCGACATTCTGGGCCATCAGCGCGGTATCCACGCTGGCCACCAGCAGCTGCTCGGTCATCCCGCGAATCACGCGTGCCCCGGTACGCTCGGCGGCATCGGTGGGACGCTTCATGTCGGCACAGAACACCAGAAAGGCGCCGCAGGTAGCGATATAGTGCTGACCGCCGGCAAGCTCGGCGATGGCCTCGCGGTTCTCGGGCTTCTTCACGTGGATGATGCTATAGGCCTGCACATGGCTGGAGGTCGCCGCCGCCTGGCCGGCCCCCACCAGCTCCTCCAGCAGCTCCCGGGAGACCGGCTGGTCGGTAAACTTGCGCACGGAACGGTGAGACTTGAGCAGTTCAATCGTCGGGTTCATTGATTCTCCAGGCAGGTGTCCGTCTGATGGGTTGCTTAACAGGCTCATTGTTTCATGTTGCCGGTGCCTCTTGCACCGCCTTGGGTTGCCGCCCTTTCCAGCGCCGCCGACGCCGGCTAGGGTGAAACCCCTGACTGCGACACCTCGAGGCCCCGCAATGCAACGCATCCTGCTCGTCGACAATGGCTCCCTGCGCCCCCAGGCCGTACTCAACCTGCGCCGCCTGGCCGACGCCTTGGCCCAGGCAACCGGCGAGCCGGTAGAGGCCGCCTCGCTGCTGCACGCTCACAAGATTCCCGCCGAACAGCTCGAGGGCAGGAAGGCCGTGACGCTGGCCCCCCGGGTCGAGCGCCTGGCGGCGGAGGGCGTGACCGAGGTCGTCATCGTGCCCTTCTTCTTCGGCCCCAGCCAGGCACTGACCGGCTATCTGCCGGAACGCCTGAGGGAAGTACAGGACCAGTATCCGAATCTCGGCATCAAGGTAACGGCCCCCCTGGTGGCCCCCCTCTCGGGGCTCGACCTGCGCCTGGCCCGACTGCTCGCCGATAACGTCCGTGACGCCATGACCGGCGGCCTCCTGGGCGGGAAGCCACGACCGACGGTGATACTGGTCGACCACGGCAGCCCGGTTCCCGAGGTTACCGCGGTGCGTGACTATGTGGCCGGGCAGCTCGGCGTCATGCTGGCCGAGGAAGCCGACCGTGTGATCTACGCCTCCATGGAGCGACGCGAGGGCGAGGCATACCGCTTTAACGAACCGTTGCTGGCCGACCTGCTGGCCTCGCAAACGCTGGCCGGGCGCGAGGTAATCCTGGCCATGCTGTTTCTGTCTCCCGGCCGCCATGCCGGCGAGGGCGGCGACATTGCAACGATCTGCGAGCGCGCCATGGCCGCCTCGCCCGGCCTGCGAGTCGTCACCACACGGCTGGTGGGGGAGCATGCCGGTATCCTCGAGATCCTCGTCGACCGTGTGACCCAGGGGCGCCTGGGAAACGCCCTGCTGGTGGAACTACCGGCCATGGGCAAGGCGCCGCGATCCCGGTAGCATGGCCGCCCACATCACTATCCGCGAGGAGGCTACGTGAACCCCGAGGACCTGTTGACGCTGGTCAGGATGCGCATGCCCTTCGGCAAGTACCAGGGGTGGCTGCTCGCCGACCTGCCGGGCCCCTACCTGGCATGGTTTGCTCGCGAGGGCTTCCCCGACAGCGACCTGGGCCGTCTGCTCGCACTCATGCACGAAATCGACCATAACGGCCTGGGCGGCCTGCTCGAGCCACTACGCCGTGCCTGACCCTCAAGAGACACTCGATGCTGACAATTTCCAACGGCGTGACCCTGGGCGACTGGGAGATCGCGCTGAACCCGATTCGCGCCCAGGGCGCCGGCGGCCAGAACGTCAACAAGGTCGCCACGGCGATCCACCTACGCTTCGATATCCAGCGCTCCAGCCTGCCATCCGTCTACAAGGAGCGGCTATTGGCACTCGGCGATCAGCGCATCAACCAGGACGGCGTGGTCATCATCAAGGCCCAGCGCTTTCGCACCCAGGAGCAGAACCGCGAGGACGCCTTGAATCGCCTGGGCGAACTGATCCGCGAGGCGGTGAAGCAACGCAAGGTGCGCAAGCCCACCCGGCCCACTCGCGGATCCCAGCGCCGCCGAGTCGACTCCAAGACTCGCAAGGGCAAGACCAAGGCGCTACGGGGCAAGGTAAAGACGTGAGTGAGCGCCCGCCGGCTCAGGCCTCGTAGGCCGCCTTGAGCCGGTAGAACTCGGCGACGATGTCGTCCATGGCCTCGGAGTCATAGTCGCACAGGCCGCTGACCACCAGCTTCTTGGAGCCGGTGCCTACCCGCTCACCGTCCGACTGGATACTGAATTCGAGCAGGGTGTCGCCGCGCTTGCCGTTGATCGTCAGCGAGGAGTCGAGCAGCTCCAGTGCGGGGGCCAGGTCCTCGAGGCGCTCCAGGGAGAAGCCCATGCTGTCATAGATCACCAGCGGCCGGCTAGGATTGAACATCACGCCCTGCTCTTCCATCAAGGGCTTGAGGTAGTGCGGGAAGTTCTTGCCCGAGAACGAGACATAGCAGCGCGTGAAGGCTTCTACAATCGCCTCATCCCGCGTTGTCGCCCCCCCACGTGAGACCTCCAGATAGCATTTGCCGGCACCGTCACAGACCCGAATCAGCCCGTCGGCATGTTCCTGGAACATCAATGGGGTGCCATCGCCCACCATGCTGAGGAAGCGAAACTCCATGCGCTGGGAGAGGCCAAAGCGCGCCAGCACCAGGGCGAACAGCAGATCTCCGGGCACACAGAAACGCCGTGCATCCGGGTTATGGATCGGGTTGTAGTCGCCGGCGATTCCCTTGGCGAACTGGCTGGCCTGTTCGGCCGAGATGGTGAGACGGTCCCCCGCCAGCGTATGAAATTCATCGAGAAACATGCGTCACTGCCTGCGTCGTTGGCGATCCAAAAGCGTCCGGCGGCTGCCGAAGCGCAGATGATGCCATAAAACAGTTCAGGAGGGGTCCGAGTTCCTCTTGCATAGCAACTACTCCTTTAGTGGTAGGGGTTTGCGTCTATGTTGCGGTGCACGGCCGGTGCTAGAATGATCACGATTTCTCACCCTTCCCATGAACCTCGTTTTCGGGACTCAACGCCATGCCATCCTTCGGATATCCAACCCTGCGGCCCCGGCACAATGCCTGGTGGCCGGGGTGTCTCGTGCTTGTCTGTCTGCTTTTCAGCCCCGCCGCCCTTGCGGTGACGGGCGATCTGGATCTCACCAACTCCGTCGTCGGCCTGATCGCCGTGAGTATTTTCGTCCTCGCCTATGCGCTTGTCATGGGCGAGGAGAAGCTGCACATGCGCAAGTCCAAGCCGGTGCTGATTGCCGCCGGCATCATCTGGGCGCTGATCGGCTGGGTCTACGTGCAGGCCGGCATGCCCGCCGAGGCCGAGCACGCCTTCCGCGCCACCCTGCTCGAATTCACCGAATTGATGCTCTTTTTGCTGGTGGCGATGACCTATATCAACGCCCTGGACGAGCGCCGGACCTTCGACGTACTGCGCAGCTGGATGGTGCGCAAGGGCTTCACCTACCGCCAGCTGTTCTGGATCACCGGCGGGCTGGCCTTCGTGATCTCCCCCATCGCCGATAACCTGACCACGGCCTTGCTGATGTGTGCGGTGGTGAGCAAGGTGGCGGAAGGCGACAAGCGCTTCATCAACCTGGCCTGCGTCAACATCGTGGTGGCGGCCAACGCCGGCGGCGCCTTCAGCCCCTTCGGCGATATCACCACGCTGATGGTATGGCAGGCCGGCATGATCCATTTTCAGGAATTCTTCGTCCTGCTGCTGCCCTCGCTGGTCAACTTCCTGATCCCGGCGGCGGCCATGACCCTGTTCATCAAGAACCGCAAGCCGGATAGCCTCGAGGAAGAGGTCTGGCTCAAGCGCGGTGCACGCCGCATCCTGGTGCTGTTCCTGCTGACCGTGGCCACCGCCGTTGCCTGTCATACCTTCCTGCACCTGCCGCCGGTGCTGGGCATGATGACCGGCCTTGGCTACCTGCAGTTCTTCGGATACTACCTGCGCCGCACCCTGCCCCGTTCGCTGGAAAAGAAGCGCACTCGCTATGCACGCCGCGGCGACGACAAGAAGCTCGCCCAGCTGGGTAGTGTGGTGCCCTTCGACGTCTTCAACCGGGTGGCTCGCGCCGAGTGGGATACTCTGCTGTTCTTCTACGGGGTAGTGATGTGTGTCGGTGGCCTGGGCTACATGGGTTACCTGGCGATGCTCTCCGAGGCGCTCTACAGCGGCTGGGGAGCCACCAATGCCAACGTCGCCCTGGGCATCATCTCGGCGGTGGTCGATAATATCCCGGTGATGTTCGCGGTGCTGACCATGGAACCCAGCATGTCTCACGGCCACTGGTTGCTGATCACCCTGACGGCCGGCGTCGGCGGCAGCCTGCTCTCCATCGGCTCCGCCGCCGGTGTGGCACTGATGGGCCAGGCCCGGGGCAACTATACCTTCATGGGCCACCTGCGCTGGGCTCCGGTGATCGCCCTGGGTTACATTGCGAGTATCGCCACCCACCTGTGGCTCAATGCCGAGACCTTCCAGGTCTTCGGCTGAGCCTGTCGCCCGGCGGCATCGCCGCCGGGTGGCCTGCGTTGACTCACTCGCTTTACATATTCATTTCTTCATGTAGCGTATCGGCAACTACTATCCGCCACGTCAGGCAAGGCCCCCGGCTCATTCATGGCCCACGTGACACCATAACAAGAGCAGCCAGTAGGCCATCATGGTATCTCGCCGCAACACCCTAATATTGTGCCTCGTTGCCACTCTGCCATGGAGTGGCATATCGTGTGGCTAAGAGCCGTCCTGATGCTTTATCTGCTATCCCTGATGGGGATGGGGACAAAGGCCCTTGCCGACGACCCGGCCGTACTGCTGGTTGCCCATGCCGATGTCGCCACTCAACACCTCACGCGGGATACCACGCGAGCCATCTTCGCCATGCGCCAGCGCACCTGGCCCGATGGGCAGGCCGCGCGTGTCTTCGTCCTGCCCAATGACCACCCCGTGCACGCCCGCTTCACCAAGGAGCGCCTGGCCGTCTACCCCCATCAACTGCAGCTGGCCTGGGATCGCATGGTGTTCTCGGGCACCGGCCAGGCACCGGATCGCGCAAGAAACCAGGCCGAGATGCGCGACCTAATTGCCACCACCCCTGGCTCGGTGGGCTATCTGGAAAGGGAGTACCTGGATGAGCGCATCCAAGTCATCACGATGGATTGAGAGGCTCGCCGCCTTTACTCTGTCTGCCGCACTGGGGCTGGCATGGCTGCCGGCACACGCCGATAGTGAGGAGATGCTGGACACACTGCAGATGCACGGTTTTCTCAGCCAGGCACTGATCATCACGGACGACAACAATTTCTTCGGCCCCAGCAACGAAGACGAGGGTAGTGTCGAGTTCACAGAGATCGGTGCCAACGTTTCACTGCGTCCCCATGAAGATATATTAATTGCCGCACAGGCACTGAGCCGACGTGCGGGCGGGGACGGGGGGGATGCTCGACCCGTTCTCGACTATGGTATCGTCGACTATCAAGTGTTATCGAACCAACAACGTACCTTCGGCATACAAGTCGGCCGCTTCAAGAATCCCTTCGGTTTCTATAACCAGACGCGTGATGTGGCGTTTACTCGTCCAAGCATCCTGCTTCCTCAGTCAATCTACTTCGATCGCACACGATCCCTGGCCCTCTCGGCAGATGGTGCAAGCTTTTACGTTGAAGAACGCTTCGATAAAGGCATAATGCGACTTAAAGGTGGTGTAGGCACACCCACGGACCGGGACCTGGGCAAGCAACTCTTCCAGCCAAGTCTTGACTATGACGTGAAGGGGGACACATCATCAATTGCGCAAATAATTTACGAACACAACAATGGACGATTTAATGCAGCATTAAGCGCAGCAGACGTAAACCTTGAAATCAACCATGGATCAAACGATGGCGAACTCAACTTCCAGCCGTGGATATTGTCTCTGCAATATGACACCGGAAGCTGGGCACTGACTGGTGAGTATGCAGTTCGTAGCCTTGACCTGACAGGCATGGGTGAAGCACGCAAATCAGACACTACGGGTGAAAGTTGGTATATCCAATACTCAAAACGCTTCTTTAGCGACTGGCAATGGCTACTTCGTTACGACAGGATGGTCAGCGACAAGGACGACCGGTCAGGTAAAAAATATGCAGAACAAGGGCAAGGTCCAGCACACTCACGATTTGCCGAGGACGTCACCATCGGTTTGCAATGGAGCGTGAGTCCACGCGTACTTCTCGCGGCCGAATATCATCAGATTGATGGTACCGGATGGTTACCACTTCAGGATAACCAGGATGTCTCAGAAACAGAACGCCACTGGAACATGCTGCTGTTCCAATTCTCGTTGCGTTTCTGACGACTCCCTATTCCAGACCTGGAACCCATAGAAATGACTGTTCCCTCGCCCCTCCAGACCCGTCATCAACTCAGCCTGACGTGGCGCGTTATCGCTCTGAGCAGTCTGTTGCTGGTCGGTCTAGTGGTACTGTTTACTTGGCTAGGACATCAGAACCTGACGCGTCAGTTCCAAGAGAGCCGTAACGAAGATCACGAACGCCAGCAGCGAGTGATTAACCTTGCCCTTCAGCGCTCAGCCGAGAACCTTCGCCAGCTGGCAGGGTTAACCGCGGCCACACCGCGCCTGGGCCCCCCTCTCGAGGCTGGCAATGCAGACGAGGTCGACCGGGCACTGGCCTCCCAGTGGCCGACCCTGCAACTCGAGGCTGGCATAGACGAGATATGGGTGGCAAACACCCAGGGGCGGCTCCTGGGTCACTGGGGATCCAGTCGAGAAGGTACCGGTCTTCCGATCAGAGCCTGGGTACAGCGAGTAATGAGGACGGAGAGTCCCATCACACGGCTAAGCTGTACGAGCAATTGCCAGCAGCTAGCCGCTGTACCGATACTTGTGGAAGGTGAAAGCGTGGGCCTGGTCGTTCTCTCTCGCTCACTGGCCGATGTGACCCGGCAGGTCAGGGAGGTCTCCAATGCCGAGGTGGCCCTGCTGGTCACGGACCCGGTAGGGAGTCAGGAGCTGATCGAGGAGCGAAAAATCGCACCCTGGGATGGCTACTTGCTGGCGCTGACACGCCAGGAAGAGAGCCTGCCCCTGCTGCAGCGGGCTTCGCAACTCAGTCCCATCAGCGACCTGCTGCAGCATCCCTTACAGCTGCAGGATCAGGATCAGCACTTCGAACTCAGTGCCGTAAGAATGGACGAGCTCACCAGCGGTCGTAGTAATGGTTATTTCCTGCTGATCTCCAACATTTCTTCACAGATCCAGGCCATCAACAAGGATACGCGTACTCTGATGGGAGTCGGCCTGATCGGCTGGCTGGCGGCCGAGCTGATGCTGCTATTGATCCTGTTACGCCCGATGGCACGCCTGCGTCGGATCGCCGGAGTCCTGCCAACGCTTGCCAATGGTGGCTTCGATGATGTCCGGGCCGCAATTCCGGCGACCCGCCATCGGCTGCCGAACGAAATCGACGTGTTGGAAAACTCCACCCTGGCCCTCTCTCATCAACTCAAGATGCTTGAGGAGGAGGTTCAGGAACGAGGTGACCAGTTGGCACAACGGGTCAACGAACTGGCCAAGGAACGGGACTTCGTCAATAGTCTGCTGGACACTGCTCGTGTCTTCATCATTGCCCAGGATAGCCAGGGGCGGATCAGTCTGGTCAACGATCACACTCGAACCACGCTCAATCTCGACGATGCCTCTCTTCTGGGTCGCCACTTCGTCGATGTGTTCGAGGGCGGCCGCCCTTCACCGGTAAACGCCTTCGACATTCCTCAGCAGGAAGAGCGAAGCCTGTATACTCCGGATCAGCGCCAGCACACCATCGCCTGGTATCACGCTCCGCTGCCCTCAGGCGACGACGAGAGCAAGTCACGCATCTCGGTAGGACTCGATATCACCAAGCGCAAGGCCGCAGAGGCACGCCTGACATGGCTGGCAGAACGCGACCCCCTGACCGAGCTCTATAACCGACGCTACTTCCAGGACGCCCTACAGGTGGCGCTGTCGCGCCAGTCGCAGGGTGCGGTGCTACTGCTGGACCTCGACCAGTTCAAGGAAGTCAACGAGCTGAGCGGCCACCATATCGGTGACCGCCTGCTACGCGAGGTGGCCGATACCCTCTTACTGAACCTGGGGCACCACGGGGTTATCGCTCGCCTGGGAGGCGACGAATTCTCGCTACTGCTGGAGCATGCCGATGCAGACCGGGCGATTCAGGTTGCCCAACATATCGAGCAGCTGCTCGATGGCCTGGGGTTTACCGCCACAGGACGACGCCATCGTGTGACTGCCAGCATCGGTATTGCACTATATCCCACGCACGGCACCACACCAGCCGATATGATGGCCAGCGCCGACGTGGCCATGTACAGGGCCAAGGAGAACAGCGTTCAACAGTGGCACCTGCTCTCGCACACCGAGAATGCCAAGGACGAATTGCAGGAACGGGTCTATTGGGTCGAGCGCGTGCGCAGTGCTCTGGCAGATGACAGCTTCGAGCTGATGGTGCAACCTATCATGCGATTGGAAGATCACGACGTGAGGCATTACGAGGTTCTGCTTCGCATGCGCGATGCCGACGGTAGCCTGACGTCTCCTGCGGCCTTCATCCCCGTCGCGGAGCGTAGCGGACAGATCGTGAAGGTCGATCGCTGGGTACTACGCCACAGCCTGCGGGCACTCAGCCAACTACAGGACCGCGGCATCTCTCTGGCGGTCAATCTGTCCGGACAATCATTGCACGATGTAGGGCTGAAACAGTATCTAGCCGACGAACTGGCCGCCACCGGAGCCGATCCTCACCACCTCATCCTGGAGGTTACCGAGACCGCTGCCGTGACGGATTTCTCTACGGCGCGTGGCGTCCTGCAGGCACTACGCGACCTCGGGTGTCGAACCGCACTGGACGACTTCGGTGTGGGGTTCAGCAGCTTCCACTATCTGGGACAGTTGCCTGTGGACTATATCAAGATTGACGGCTCCTTTATTCGCAGTCTGCTGATCAGCCCGGAGAGCAGAGTGATTGTCCAGGCTATTGCCGATATTGCCGCCGGGTTCGGCAAGCAGGCTATCGCGGAATTCGTCGATCAGGAGGCCCTTCTGCCGATACTGAGGTCCTATGGCATCTCCTACGGTCAAGGCTTCCACCTGGGCAGGCCCTCACCACTTGGAGAGACATTCAAGAACACACAGCACTGCCTCCCAGGGCGGGCTAAAAGGAGGTAGCCGATGAACGATGGCACAGAAAAAAAACCAACAAGGGTCATGGTCCATTCCTCTGATAAGAGTCTCGGCATCGACCCCGACCAGCTCTTCGACAACTATAGGCTAATAATAGCTCATACTCCCGCACAAAAAAAACGTGCCTTTTCTCTCCGGCATGAGGTTTTTCATGAAGAACTACACTATAAAATAGGGGAAAAGACGAACAGTCCATTAGAAAAAGATGCGTATGACCATAACTCTATACTGTGCCTGCTTCAACACAAGGAAAGCAATGTGGATGCGGGTTGCCTGAGAGTGGTCATTATAGATGAAAACGCCAATCAATCGATTAAAAACCTGCCGCTTGAAGAGTATAGTGGAAACAGTTTAGGAGACTCAGAACTACATCCGGCCTCTTTTCCAAAAAGCCAGCTGTGCGAAGTATCCAGGCTTGCCGTTCATCCACACTTCAGAAAAAAGGCCTCTCCCCCCGCAGGAATAATAAGCGAGGATATAAGCAACATTGGCTCTGAAAGCAACGAGAAGCAGTCAGCACTAATCAGCTTGAGTCTATTTCTTGCCGCGACAGCTATCGTAGGGATTTCGCAGCGCCGACATGTCTTCGCCATGATAGAGCCCAAGTTCAACAGGTTGTTGAAGGTTTCAGGACTTCACTTTCAGAGAGCGGGAAAGACCATTGATCACTGCGGGCTGAGAGCGGCTTACTACATCGACCAGAAGCAGGCAGAACGCGACCTCCCGGAAAGAATCCTACCGTTGTATACGCGCATAAAAAGCTGCCTGGAACAGCAGCTTATCCTTCGCGACCACGACACGGACATTCAACTCATCTAGACTCGTTTCTGCGCCGGGCACGCTCGGGCGTGATCATTCGTACCCTTACCTTGGGCCGCCGTGGCTCGGCAGGCGGCTCGGGCGGGGCGTCCTCTGGGGCCGGCGGTGTTGGCGCGGAAGCTCTCGGGATCACCACCCAGGCGAAGGTCGGCAGCGCCAGGCGCCAATGGATGGCGGCCAGGCGCAGGCCGAGGGTCGCACTCAGCGAGAAGGCAACGGCGACCGGCCCGGGCGCCCCCAGGGCATCCAGCCCGACATAGACGACGCCACCGGCGATGGCCGCGGTGGCGTAGATTTCCTCGCGCAACACCATGGGAATACGACGCGCCAGCACATCGCGCATCATGCCGCCGGCCACCCCGGTCATCACGCCCATCAGCATCGCCACCAACCCCGAAGTGCCCATCTCAAGCGCCTTGTGGGCGCCGATCACCACGAACAGCGCCAGCCCGAAGGCGTCGGCCACCGGCATGAAGCCTCGAGAGAGGCGATGGATATAGTGAAATCCCAGAATCGAGAGCCCTACCGTGGCCAGGATCACCCATAGGTAGGTGGGGTCGGTGACCCAGAACACCGGCCTTATGCCGAGTACCAGGTCGCGGAGGGTGCCCCCCCCGATGCCGGTCATTGCCGCCAGCACCAGCATGCCGAAGGGATCCATGCGCGAACGACAGGCGAGCACCACACCCGACAGGGCAAAGACGACTACCCCCGCCATATCCAGCCAGTAGATCAATTCGTTCACTGCCGCCTCCTTCCGCCGCGCCGCCTCGAATGGGCGCACAGCATAGACCAATTCCCGCCGGGTGGAAGGGTCAGAATGTATCCGTGCCGAAACGCGCCAGCTGCATCTCCCGCAACCGGCTGAGGGTGCGCCGGAAGGGAAAGGCCAGATGCCCATGGGGATAGAGCGACTCCATGGACACCGCCGCCTCCAGATACAGCGGCGTGCGCCTGTCGTAGCACTCATCGACCAGGGCGATAAAGCGTCGCACGCCGTCATCCCGGCGGGACAGCGGTGGCAGTTCCCGATCCCCCGCCACCACTCGAGCGACGCCATCCTCGGTTCCCCGGGCAATGCCACCCATCGGGCGGGCATCGCTCAGGCAAGGCACCCCCTCCAGCAGGATATGCTCGAAACGGTCGACCAGGGTGATGAAGTCCAGCGCCGCCAGGGGCTGTTCGCAGAGCGCGGTGTAGTCGCACCACACCACCGACTCGCTGCGCCCAAGTACCGCGATGGCACGGTGGCCAAGTTCGATGGGAGCCTGGGTGGTCGCCTGGCCGTCGCAGAGCCTTGCAAAGACATCGGGCATGGCCCGGTTGCCACTATCGGCCGCCACGACCCAGTACCGCTGATGGCGACGCCCCGGATGCAGGCGATGGTCCTGCCCTTCGCCGAGGTCGATGGCATGCATCTCTCGCTCCATGGCGGCAATGGCCGGCAGAAAGCGTTCGCGATTGAAGCCGTCGGCATAGAGTTGATGAGGCGCCTGATTCGAGGTGCAGACCAGCACGACCCCCTGCTCGAAGAGCGCGGTCAGCAGTCCGCCCAGCAGCATGGCATCGGCGATGTCGTTGACGAACAGTTCATCGAGGCAGAGCACCCGCACTTCGGCGGCCAGCTCTCGGGCCAGGGCGAGCAGGGGATTCGGCGTGCCGCCGAGCTGAAACTGGCGACGATGCACCCAGCGCATGAAGTGATGGAAGTGCTGGCGCCGGGCCGGTACCCGAAGGCCATGGTGGAAGGCATCCATCAACCAGGTCTTGCCGCGCCCCACCGGCCCCCATAGATAGACGCCCGTCGCCGGTTTGCCCTGCGCCACGCCGGGCCCATGCAAGGCGTCATAGCACGCCTCGAGGGCCTCGGCGGCGAATCGCTGGGAGGCATCGGCAACGAAGCCGTGATGCGCCAGGGCCTGGTGGTAGGCGGCCAGCGGCGAGATCGCCCCGGTCGGAGGGCGGGACGGCGCGCCACTCGATGCCTCGGGTCTCTTCTGTCGCGTCACGCCCCTTCCCGCTGAAAGGCGTAGACGCTGCCGATGCCCAGCAGCCGGCTCAGCTCGTCCAGGGCGGTCAGTGACTCCCTGACCAGCGCCGGGTCAGCGAGGTCCTCGGGCACGAGGCGGTCACGGTAGTGGCGCTGCACCCACCCGACAAGCTCGCCGTACAAGGCGTCGTCGAGCAGCACGCGCCCGGAGAGCGCGGCACGCTCCTCGGCCGCCAGCACCATCCGCAGGCGCAGGCAGGCGGGGCCTCCACCGTTGCGCATGCTCTGCTTCACGTCCTTGACCACCACCTCGCCGATGGGATTGGCCCCGGCCAGCAGATGGTCCTGCAGGGTTCGCCAGACCCTCTCGTTCTCCTGGCACTCCCCGGGCACCACCAGGGTCATGGAGCCATCGGCATTGGTCAGCAGCTGAGAGTTGAAGAGATACGACCCTACGGCATCCTCGAGACTCAACGCCTCGCTGGGCACGCGCACCGGAATCAACGGGGTGCTCATGCGCTCGCGCAAGGCCTCCAGGGTGCCCTCTTCGTCCAGAAAGGCCATCTCGTGGTAGAGCAACACAGGGCCGTTGCCCACCGCGATGACGTCGTTATGGAAGACCCCGGCATCGATGGCCCCGGGGTGCTGCTGGGCGAATACCGTCTGCGACTCGGCCAGGCCATGCTGACGCGCCACCGCCTGGCTCGCCTCCAGGGTCTGACGCGCCGGGAAGCGACGCGGTGCCGGGCTCTCTTCGGTGCCCCAGCCGAAGGCCTCACGCCCGTAGACATAGAGGTGCACCCCGGCATCGCCGTGCTCGCCGGCCAGGCGCGTATGGTTGGCCGCCCCCTCATCCGAGAAGGCGGGAGTGGCGGGGAGCACCGGGTGATGGACGAAGTGTTCCCGAGAGCGGAAGATCGCCGCCAGTACCCGGCCGGTGGTAGCGGGCTCGAGAAAGCGGTGAAAGCTCGACTGCAGGTTGGCCGGGGTGAAGTGGACGCGGCCATCGGGGGCATCCCGGCTGGGCGTCACGGTGGCGGCATTGGCGGTCCACATGCTCGCCGCGGAGCACACCGCACGCAGCACCTGCGGCGCCTCGCCGGCGGCTCGCGCCAGCACCCGCTCGTCACTGCCGGTAAAGCCCAGCGTTCTCAGGGCCCCGAGGTCCGGGCGCTGCTGCGGCGGCAGCACGCCCTGGGGATAGCCGGCGTCCATCAGCGCCTTCATCTTGGCTAGCCCCTGCAGGGCCCCCTCCCGGGGGTTGGCCTCCAGCCCCCCATGACGCATCGATGCCACATTGCCCAGCGCCAGGCCGGCATAGTTGTGGGTGGGGCCCACCAGGCCGTCGAAGTTGACCTCACGATAGTCGGTGAGGCCCGCCCCACTCTTCAGGCTCTCGCTCACAGGCTCACCCCCGGCGGCAGCTGGTCGGGCAGGTGCAGGTCTTCGCTCTCCATGGAGGCCACCGGATAGGCGCAATAGTCCGCCGCATAGTAGGCGCTGGGACGATGGTTGCCGCTCTCCCCTACTCCGCCAAAGGGGGCATCCCCGGAGGCGCCGGTGGTCTGGCGATTCCAGTTGACGATGCCCGCCCGAATACGCAACAGGAAGTCATCCCAGTCGGCGCGCGCGCCACCGATCAGCCCGGCGGAGAGCCCGTACCGGGTGGCATTGGCCAATGCCACCGCCTCATCCCAGGAGCGGTAACGATGAACTCGCAACAGCGGCCCGAAGTGCTCCTCGTCGGGCACCTCCAGGCCGGTGACATCGATCAGCGCCGGGCTGAGCAGGCTGGTGCCCTCCTCGAGGCGCTCCATGCGCGCCAGCACCGTACCGCCTCGGGCCTCCAGGGCCTCCTGGGCCGCCAGCAGGCCATCGGCGGCGGCCACGCTGACCAGGCCGCCGTAGAAGGGCGCCGGTTCGCTGAAGGGGGCCGCCACCCGCAGCCGCGAGATGGCATCCACCAGCGCCTCGATGAGACGGCCGCCCACCTCACCCTCCGGCACGATCAGGCGTCGTGCACAGGTGCAGCGCTGGCCACCGGAGAGAAAGGCCGACTGCAGGATGGTCAGCACCGCCGCGTCCTGGTCCGGCACGTCCTTGATCACCAGCGGGTTATTGCCGCCCAGCTCCAGCGCCAGGATCTTGTCCAGCTGACCGGCGAACTGACGGTGCAGGATACCGCCCACCTTGGCGCTGCCGGTAAACAGCAGGCCATCGATGTCGGGATGCGCGGCCAGGGCCTGGCCGGTCTCGGCCCCGCCCTGCACCAGGTTGATCACCCCGGCCGGGAGACCCGCCTCCCGCCAGCACTGCAGGGTCAGATCGGCGGTGAGCGGCGATTGCTCGCTGGGCTTGAACACCACGCTGTTGCCGGCCAACAGCGCCGGCACCATGTGGCCGTTGGGCAGATGCCCCGGGAAGTTATAGGGCCCGAAGACCGCCATCACCCCATGAGGCCGATGACGCAGCACGGCGCGTGCCTCTCCGACATCACGCTCGCGCTCTCCGGTACGCTCCTGACAGGCGCGCAGCGAGATCGCCACCTTGCCGATCATGGCGCCGACCTCGGTGCGCGCCTCCCACAATGGCTTGCCGGTCTCATGGGCAATGGCCGAGGCCAGGTCCTCGCGGTGGGTCTCGAGGGTCTCGCGAAAGCGTTCCACCAGTGCCTGGCGTTCGGCGAAGGACGTGCGGGCCCAGGTCGGGAAGGCCTCACGGGCCGCCGCCACCGCGGCGGTAACGTCATCGGCACCGGCACTGCCCCCTTGCCATAGCCGTTCGCCGGTAACCCCGTCGTGCTTGGTGAAGGGCTCAGCGGCCCCCGCTTGCCAGCGGTCACCGATCAGCAGCGCCTGTGTCGGCTTCATGATGCTTCCTCCTCGGTATCCAGAATGCGCAGACTGGCGCCCGCCGTCACCTCGAGGCGGGCCGCCTCGTCGGGGGTTAAACGCAGGGTGCCATCTGCATCGGGCCCGCGGCCCACCCAGGCGGCTCGGAAGTGAGCCATCTGGGTCGTCGCGGCCAGCCAGCGCGGCCGCTCGTGCGACTCGTCCAGGGCCGGGTCGATCACCGTCGAGCAGCGTCGCGACAGGCGTACCCCCCGCACGTCATCGATATAGGCCTCCACGGTGGGGCCGCCGTCGAAGATGTCGATATAGCCTTCCCAGCGCAGCCCCTCCTTCTTGAGCATGGCCAGGGCCGGGCGCGTCTGTTCATGAACCTGACCGATGCAGGCCCGCGCCTCCTCGGAGAGGAACGGCGTGTAGATCGGGTACTTGGGCATCAGCTCGCCGATAAAGCTTTTCTGGCCCAGCCCGGTCAGGCGGTCGGCCTCATCGAAGTCCATGGGAAAGAAATGGCTACCCAGGCAGAACCAGAAGGGGCTCTTGCCCTGCGCGTCGAAGACACCACGCATTTCCGCCAGCACCTTCTCCGGGAAGCGATCGCGAAACTCCGCCATGAACAGCCAGCGCACCATGGAGAGCAGCGCCCCGTTGCGCTCGGTGCGCCGGTCGCCGCCCCGGTAGGCGGGACGCAGGAACAGCGAGGCCACTTCGGCATCGCCGGTATGGTCCGAGCACAGAAACAGGGTATCGATGGTGCGATGCAGGTCGAGCTGCACCGATGAGTGAGCCAGGGTCCCGAGGCGATAGTGATAGAAGGGCACCTCGCGCCCCACCTCGCCCTCGATGGCACAACAGCCCGCCAGCTGGCCACTGACCTCATCCTCGAGCACGAAGAAGTAGTTGCGACGCTCGAGTGGCGTGCGCTCCAGGAAGGTTTCCTGGGTGGCGGCGATCTTGGCGGCCAGGAAGTCACGGTTGTCGGGCAGCGAAGTAAAGCCGACGCCGGTCTCCCGGGCCAGGGCCTGCAGCTCTTCCAGGTCACCCTCGGCCATGGGTCGAATACGCATTACAGCTCCCCCTCGTCATAGCCCGGGTCATGTGCCTCGCCACCGCCACCGTCTTCCCCGGGCAGCGCGAGGGGTGCCGCCAGCACCGCACGTCCCTCCTCCACGCCCAGCACCGCCGCATGCTCCGGCGAGAGCATCAGCTGGCCGGTGGGCGACAGCGCATAACGCGCCACCACACAGCGGAAGTCGGCCAGGCGCTGGTTGGCGATCATGGCCGGTTCGGCGTCGGGAAGGGTATGGGCGGGGCGGATGCGCACCGGGTGCCAGGCGGCCCGGCGGACGCTCTGCAGACGCTCCCGCTCGGCCTTGATCACCGGCCCGGCATCGAAGATATCGACATGGCGCGAGCGCTGGAATCCCTCGGCCAGCATCTCCGCCAGGGCGGGCTCGTGGTCCGGATGCTCGCGGCCAATGGCGGCACGCGCCTGGGGCGTGAGCAGCGGCAGGTAGAGCGGGAACTGCGGCATCACCTCGGCGATAAAGCTCTTCGAGCGCACTCCGGCCAGGGTGTTGATCTCCTCGAAGTCACGCATGAAGAAGTGGCGCCCCACGCTGTTCCAGAACGGCGACTCCCCGTCAGCGTCCAGAAAGCCCGGGAAGGCCATCGCCAACAGCGTGGCGAATCGCTCGGGATACTGGGCGATCAGCATCAGGCGGGCGCGGCGCAACAGGCTCTCGCCGCCGGTGCCGCGGTAGTGCGGTAACAGCGAGTACGCACAGAGCAGGCTCGCCTCGGAGGCCTCATGGGACAGCGCCAGGGTCTGGACCTCGCGACGCACATTGAGCTGCTGGGAGGCGTGTATCAGCGTTTCCTGGCGGTAGGTGTAATAGGCATCCTGTGCGCCGGCCTGGGCCCGCACCGTGGCGGTGCCCACCACCTCGCCGCGGGCCAGGTCCTCGAGCACGAAGGTGTAGTGCTCGTCGCCGGGACACTCCACCGTCGCGGCGAAGGCCTGGCGCGAACGCGCGATGCGCTCCTCGAGCCGGTCACGATGGGCCGGCAGATTGGTAAGGCGCGGCACGGCCACCCCGGCCAGTCGCTCCAGGGCGGGCAGGTCGGCCGGCGCCACAGGACGCACGACGAGCATGGCGGCCTCTCCCCTCTCGCTCACGGCGCGTCGACCAGGCGGGCCACGGCACGTTCCAGACGCGCCATGCCCTCCGCGATATCGGCCTCGGGAATCACCAGCGAGGGCGCCATGCGCAGCACATTGGGCCCGGCAACCAGCGCCATCACGCCCTCCTCGATGGCCAACGGCAGGATGTCCTTGGCGCGGCCACGCCATGCCTCGCTCATTTCGGCGCCGACCAGCAGCCCCATGCCGCGCACCTCCCGGAACACGCCGTACTTGGCGTTGATCGCCTCCAGGTGTTCACGGAAGAGGTCGTGGCGGCGCTTGACGCCCTCCAGCACCTCGGGGGTATCGATGTATTCGATGGCCGCCAGGGCCACCGCCGAGGCCAGCGGGTTGCCGCCATAGGTGGAGCCGTGGGTGCCCATGGTGAAGGCCGAGGCGACGCGGTCGGTGGCCAGCATCGCCCCCACCGGGAAGCCGCCGCCCAGCGCCTTGGCGCTGGTCAGGATGTCCGGGGTCACGCCGAGCTGTTGATAGGCGTAGAGCGAGCCGGTGCGGCCTACACCGGTCTGTACCTCATCGAAGATCAGCAGGGCATCGTGGGCATCGCACAGGTCGCGCAGCCCCTGCAGGAATTCCCGCTGGCCGGGCAGCACGCCGCCCTCACCCTGCATCGGCTCCACCATGACGGCACAGGTGTCGTCGTTGATCAGGTCACGCACGCTGTCGAGGTTGTTGTACTCGCCGTGGACGATGCCGCCGGGCACCGGACCGAATCCCTCGGCGTACTTGGGCTGGCCGCCCACGCTGACGGTAAAGAAGGTCCGCCCGTGAAAGGCCTGGGAGAAGGAGACGATGCGGTGCTTGTGTTCACCCGCCTGGTCGAAGGCCCAGCGACGCGCCAGCTTGAGCGCCGCCTCGTTGGCCTCGCCACCGGAAGAGCACAGATACACCTTGTCGGCGAAGGTGCGCTCCACCAGGGTCCGCGCCAGCTTGAGGGCAGGCTCATTGGTGTAGACGTTGGAGAGATGCCAGAGCCGGTCGGCCTGCTCCTTCAGGGTCTCGACCAGCACCGGGTGGCAATGCCCCAGCCCATTGACGGCGATCCCCCCGGCGAAGTCGATGTACTCACGGCCTTGCTGGTCCCACAGTCGGCTGCCCTCGCCGCGCACCGGAATGACCTGCTGAGGGGCATAGTTCGGCACCATATAGTGTTCGAAATCGGCGCGGGTCGGGATCTGGCTCATGACATCCTCCTGTGAAGTCGGGAAGGCGCATCGAGAATGCGCCGACCCTCGAGTATAGAGAGCGGAGCGCCCCGCCGCTTTCACCGATGGGACGCCGAGTTGTGTAAAAGCTCCCCGCGGCGCGCCATGCCCAACGCACGAAAAAGCCCCGGCAAGGCCGGGGCAGGGTGTCACGATCGATACACGGGACTGGCGAGACGAACCGTCGAGCGCCGGCCTCAGCCCGCCAGTGGTCGTGCGACCACTGGCGAAAAGTCAGAAGGCATGGAACATGGAATGAGAAGACACTGGGCTAGAAGACACTGGGCTAGAAAGCTCAGGGCTAGAAAACACAGGGCTAGAAAGCTCAGGGTTAGAAAACACAGGGTTAAAAAACATAGTTGGCGCCCAGCCGGATATCGCGGCCCGGCTCCATCACGCTGCTGCCGCTGCTGAGCAGGAAGCTGCTGTGATCGCTGTATTGCTTGTCGAACACATTGTTCACCGCCAGCGTCAGCGTCAGGTTCTCATTGGCTGCCGGCGTCCACTGCGCGCGGATGTCGTGGGTCACGTATCCCGGCTTTTCCTCGTCTCCTTCCGCGACGCGCTCCAGGCGCTCCACCGCATTGAGGGTATACCCCAGGGTGATATCGCGGTTCGGCAAGCGGTACTGGTGATCCCAGGTCCACTTGTCGCCGGTAGAGGCACCGATGCCCATCTCATCGCCCAGCGGGTTGCCTTCGCTGTTCTTCATGACGGTCTTGGCGTAGCCCAGGCGAGTGTCATAGCCACCCACCCCCCAGTCAAGGCTGGCCTCATAGCCACGGCTCTCGACTTCGCCATCCAGGTTGTAGAGCACGGCGGGATCGCTGCGGCGATCATAGGCCTGATAGTTCTCGATATCGGTATCGAAGCCGGTCAGCGCGAAGCCGAGGCGGTCGCCCTGGGTCAGCGCATCCCGCTGGTGCCAGTCGAGGCCGATCTCGCGCTGACGGGAACGCTCGGGCTCGAGGCCATCCGCGATGGTCACGTCGTCGCCGATCAGGATGACTTCACGCGCCTTGGCGCCGCGCACGGCCTCTCCATAGCCGGCATGCAGGGTGAGGTTGTCGGTGGCGTCCACACTCAGCCGCGCGTTGGGCGAGACCTCGCTGCCACTGACGCTGTCTGCTTGGCCGTACTCGGTCTTGTAGTCGTCCAGGCGCGCGCCGACGGATAGCTCCCAGGCGCCGAGGCTCATGCGATTCTGGACGTAGGCGCCCAGATTGCGCGAGGTATCTTCATCGTTGGGCCCAGCCGATGCCCCTTCGTTGGTGCGGCGAGTTTCCTGTTCGTAATAGTCCATCCCCGCCGTCAGCCGGTGGGACACCGGCCCCGTGTCGAGATGGAAGGTATTGCGAACATCACCGCCAATATCCGTGGAGCGGCTCTCGCTGCCACTTTCGACGCGATCCAGCTCCTGGGTCGTGTGATACAGGGTGGCCCGGGTATCGATCAGCTCATTGCTCGGATGCCAGGCATGGTTGAGCGTAAAGGTCTCGCGCTCCATCTCCTGGTAGGTCGCCTCCTGGCTGCTGAAACTCGGCATATGGGGGCGCGTGAAGTAGCTACCATGATCCGTGGTGCGCTCGGCACTCAATCGCAGATCCTGGTCGTTGACGTCCAGCAGGGACATCTTGAGCAGGTAACCCCGCTGTTGACCGGCCGTTTGCGGCTGTACGTCATCATCGCCGGCCTCATAGTCATCGCTGTTGCGGCCACTGACATACCCCAGCAGCCCCAGGTTCTCGCCCAGACGACCATAGACGGCGGTAGTGCCGCTGAAAGCGTCCGCCGCGCTTTCGGTACCGACGGAAACCCGTGCGCCCAGATCCTGGCCGGGCTTGAGAAGGTCCTGAGCGTCCTTGGTCTCGAAGCGCACACTGCCCCCCAGCGCCCCCGGGCCATCATCGGCCGTCGCCGGTCCCGTATCCACTTCGGCACGCTTGAGCAGGGCCGGGTCGATGGTCAGGCGACCCGTGTGATGGAACAGATAGCCTCCCTGGCGGGCACCATCCACCGTGACGTTCAAGTTGGTGTCTTCCAGGCCCCTTACGTATACCTTCTGCCCGATGGCAACGCCCCCACCCACATCGACGCTTGGCTCGCCACGAAAGAGGTCTTCCAGATCGCGTGCCTGGCGCTGCGCGATGTCCTGGTCGGTAATGACCACATCATCTCCGAGACGCTCTCCGGTAACGACGACCGTATCGAGCTCATTGGCCATGACCTGATTCGCAAGCCCCAGCGACATGGCGCTGGCCGTCAGCATTGCCGCTTTCAATGGATGTAGACGAGGATTCACACAGGGCTCCTTAAGCAATGATTATCGAATTCATTACTTTATGATAATAATTCTTACTCAAAACATGCAACTTTTTTTGTATGCCCTGTGTCACCCCTGGCGCCGCTCCGGAACTTCCGTACCCCTCGATGGTCGCCTTCCCAGGTGGGCATGCCAGGCGCATGATGCGCTACAGACAGGCGACGGGAGTCAGGACGATGTTCAATAACACCGGCTGGAATCGGCTGCGCTACAACTTCTATGCGCCGGCCTACGATCTGGTGGCCGAGCGCGCCTTTCGCGGGGCGCGCCGCCGAGCCGTGGAACAGGTGATCTGGCGGCCCGGCATGCGGGCGCTGCTGGTCGGCGCGGGCACCGGGCTGGACCTGCCCTTCCTGCCCCGGGACGTCGAACTGCATGCCAGCGACCTGTCACCGGCCATGGTCAGACGCCTGGAGCATCGCGCCGAGGCGCTGGGCATGGACGTACAGGCCCGGGTGATGGACGCCGAATGCCTCGACTATCCCGACGATCATTTCGACGTGGTGGTGATGCACCTGATCCTGGCGGTGATGCCCGACCCGGCCCAGGGCCTGGCCGAGGCCCGCCGGGTGCTGAAGGGAGACGGCCAGCTCTGCGTCATGGACAAGTTCCAGACCGATGACCATCCATCCGGCGCGGGCCGTCGAGCCCTCAATGCCCTGACCTCGGCCATCGCCACCGATATCACCCGACAGGCCCGCCCGCTGCTCGAGGCGCAGGGGTTCATCATCGAACAGGACACCCCGGTGATGATGGGCTCGCTGATTCGCGCCCTGCTGGCAAGGCCAGGCTGATCAGCCCAGGCGCTCCTCGCGGGGCGTCAAGCCGAAGTGATTACGGTAGGCCGTGGAGAAATGCGCCGCCGAGGAAAAGCCGGTCTGCAGGGCGATCTCGCCCGCCGGTCGGTCGCTCTCGCGCAGCAGGCGCCGGGCACGCTTCAGGCGCAAACTCATATAGTAGCGGCTGGGAACCGCACTCAGGTGTTTCTTGAACAGCCGCTCCAGCTGGCGCCGGGACACCCCCAGATGCTCTGCCAGCTCGTGGGTGGTCAGCGGCTCCTCGATATTGGCCTCCATCAGCGCCACGCCGTCGACCAGGCTCTGGGGCGCACCCGCCAATGGCGCCGAGGATTGAGGCTCGTCGGCCATGCGCACGCGCTCCAGCACGAAGTGGGCCGAGACCTTCTCGGCAAGCTCGCTGCCATGGTGGCTGGCAATCAGGGTCATCATCATGTCCATGGCCGCCGTACCGCCGCCGCAGGTCAGGCGGTCGCGGTCGATCTCGAACAGCTGACGCGAGAGGCGAATCCCCGGGTGGGAAGCGGCCACCGCCTCGAAGCGGGGCCAGGGCACCGTGGCGCGATAGCCGTCGAGCAGGCCGGCACTGGCCAACAGCTCGGCGCCTCCCCCGATACCCGCCAGGACCTGACCCCGGGCGGCCAGCCGGCCAAGCCAGACGAGCAGTGCCGCCTCCGGCGATTCGCCCCAGGGGGCACAGACCAGCAGCAGATCGAGGGCGTCGTCATCGGCGATGGCCCGGTCCGGCGTCAGCACCTGATGAGAACCACTGGGAACCGGACGGTCGTCCAGCCCCAGGGTCACCAATGAATAGAGGGGCGTGCCGGCCAGCCGATTGGCCACCGCCAGCGGCTCGGTGGCACAGGCCTCGGCCAGCAGCGAGAACCCCGGCAATACCACCACGCCGACCCGACGCCGGGGTGAAGCGGTGATGGTGGCTGTCATATCGGGCATGCGGGGCTCTCGGAACAGCAGGGCCGCCCATTGTAGCCAAAGCCCCGCCTCGGGACAGCCCTGGCTGTCGAACGCGCCGGGCTAGCCGCGTATCCCCATCACCAGCAGGAAGCCAACCACGGCCACGGCCACCACAATGACCAGCGGCAGCATCCAGGACAGGCCCCGAGAGGGGTCACGCGCCTCGGGCTGGGTCTCGTCGGGCTCGGGGTTTGCGAAGTCCTCGGGCTCGTTCACTGCCTTGAGGTGCTGAAGTTCTTCGTCCGGGGTCTGGCTCTCGCGGGTATCCATGGCACCCTCCGGGTCTGCGTGTGCATGCGCAGGACGCCGGGGGCGCCCTGCCCTTACAGGGTTACGACATCGAATTCCGCCACGGGGTCCACATCGGCATCGTAGTCGACGTCGTCCCGCTCGAAGCCGAACAGCTTCAGGAACTCGTGCTTGTACCCAGCATAGTCGGTAATCTCGAAGAGGTTTTCGGTGGTCACGCGAGGCCATAGTGTCTTGCAGGCCTCCTGGACATCATCGCGCAGCTCCCAGTCGTCCAGGCGCAGGCGACCGGCCTCGTCGGTATCGGCGCTGCCGCCCTGCCCTTCGGCCAGGTAGAGACGCTCACCGAACAGCCGGTTGAGCTGATCGATGGTGCCTTCGTGCAGTTCCTTCTCCTTCATCACCCGATAGACCATGGCGATATACAGCGGCATGACCGGAATCGCCGCGCTGGCCTGGGTCACGACAGACTTGAGCACCGCCACGTTGGCACCACCCCCGGAGGCCGCGAGCCGCTGGTTGATCTCGCCGGCGGCGCGATCCAGGTCTTCCTTGGCCTTGCCCAGGGCACCGTGCCAGTAGATCGGCCAGGTGATCTCGGTACCAATATAGCTGAAGGCCACGCTACGGGCGCCGGGCGCCAGCACGCCGGCGCGATCCAGGGCGTCGATCCACAGCTCCCAGTCCTCGCCGCCCATCACCGCACGGGTATCGTCGATCTCCTGCTGGGTAGCCGGCTCGACCTCGGCCTCGATGATGGCGTCCTTGTTGGTGTCGATGGCGGTGGCCCGGTAGGTCTCACCGATCGGCTTGAGGCTGGAGCGTTTGAGCTCGCCGCTGTCGGGCAGCTTGCGCACCGGCGAGGCCAGCGAGTAGACCACCAGGTCGACCTGGCCCAGGTCCTGCTGGATCAGCTCGATGGCCTTGTCGCGGGCTTCATGCGAAAAGGCATCGCCGTTGATCGACTTGCTGTAGAGCCCTTCGGCCTTGGCAAACTTGTCGAAGGCGGCGCTGTTGTACCAGCCGGCCGTCCCCGTCTTCTTCTCGCTGCCGGGCTTCTCGAAGAACACCCCCAGGGTATCGGCGCCATAACCAAAGGCGGCGGTGACACGCGCCGCCAGGCCGTAGCCACTGGAGGCACCGATCACCAGTACCTTCTTCGGTCGCGGCTCCTCATCGCCCAGGGCCTTGCCGAGGTCATGGGCGCGGGTCGCCTCGATCTGTTCGAGTACATTCCTTTCGCAGCCGACCGGGTGGGTGGTAGTGCAGATAAAACCGCGTACCTTGGGCTTGATGATCACGTCAGACCTCACTGCTTGTGTTGTGGACGGACGCCGCCGCCCTGTCATGGAGTGGTAATCGCTCTATTCTAGCGGCCAGGTTCGCCGCTGTCCGCCCTTGAGCACGACCGGCAGCTAGGGCAGGATGCCAGCCTGATGATGACTACCCTAGCGAAGATACCCGGGAGCGAACGATGGATGCCCAGACTCTGGTCGACGAACGGGGCGAGCTATGGCTGGCGCTGGCACCCCTATGGCTCGAGCGCGAACCGGGCGAGCGCGACTATGCGCAGATGCTCGAGGTCATCGAGCGTCACGACCTCACGGTCAACGAGCTGGAATGGATCTTTCGCCTCGAGCTGGCGCCGGTCCTGGCGCGCCATCAGATGTCGGTGGTCGGCGAATGGCGCCGCTTCGACGACTATGCATTGATGCAGCAGCTGGTGGCTCACAACCTGCGGCTCAAGGGGTGGCGGCGCAAGAGCTGGGCGCTCTTCTCGGGGTTGACGACCATGATGACCCGGCATCGCTGGAACGAGCTCATCGGCCGCCTGATGGTGCAGCGCGGCGAAGCCCCCCCATGATGACCCGGCTCTCGCAACTTCCGGCTGGAACGAGCTCATCGGCCGCCTGATGGTGCAGCGCGGCGAAGCCCCCCCATGATGACCCGGCTCTCGCAACTTCCGGCTGGAACGAGCTCATCGGCCGCCTGATGGTGCAACGCGGCGAAGCCCCCCATGATGACCCGGCTCTCGCAACTTCCGGCTGGAACGAGCTCATCGGCCCACCCTCTCAAACCTCGTCCAGGGCCGGTTCTATCGCGATTCTCAATGCATCCTCGCCGTCGCGGGGCGAGAAGCGGCGAATCACCCGGCCATCGCGCCCCACCAGGAACTTGGTGAAGTTCCACTTGATCACGCCGGTTCCCAGCAGCCCCGGCGCCTGGCGCTTGAGCTCGATGAACAGCGGGTGGGTGTCACGCCCGTTGACCCTCACCTTCTCCATCAGGGGAAAGCTGACCTGGTAATCACGAGCACTCAGGGTGCAGAAATCCCGTGCCGACTCCGGCGACTGGCGGCCGAACTGGTTACAGGGAAAGCCGATCACCATGAAGCCATGCTGGCGATAGCGGCGATAGAGGCGTTCCAGCTCGCGCAGCTGGGGCGTGAAACCACAGCGGCTGGCGACATTGACGATGAGCAGCACCCGGCCGCGTAGGGCGCCGAAGTTGAACGACTCACCCTCGGCGGTATAACACTGTTGATCGTGAATAGTCATTCGCGGGCCTTGATGGTCGATGACCCTCACGATGCCATGCCGCCCGCAACAGCGCTACCCCTCGACGCCGGCCCGCCTCACCGGCCCTCCATACCCGCCAGGACGGCCATCACGGCCTCCGGCACATGAACGCAGGGCACAGGCCGGCTCATGGGGTCATCGCCAGCATCCCCGCATCGCGCAACACCTCCACGGCCTGGCGGGTATCGGGTGTCACCCCCTCCTGGGCCAGCGCCTCGGCCGGCGATAGCCAGAAGGCGTCGGCCACCTCCTCGGCCTGAAGCGTCAGGGGCCCGTCATGCTCGACCAGGTAGAGGCTGGCGAAGATATGGTTGCCTCCCTGGGCATGCACGAAGCCACCCGCCGGCCTCAGCCGCCGGCCACGGATGCCCAGCTCCTCCTCGAGCTCGCGGCGGGCCGCGAGGTGCACCGCCTCGCCGGCCCCCACCACGCCACCGGCGGCCAGGTCGAGCCCACCGGGAAAGACCTCCTTGGTCAGGGTACGACGCTGGACACAGAGCTCGCCCCGGGCGTTGCACACCACCACATAGGTGGCGCGATGCCAGAAGCGGAAACGACGCATCTCCGCCCGCCATGCGCTGCCGCATGGACGATTGCGGGAATCCACCAGCTGAATGCGCTCGCGGGCAATATGCGGCGCCGGCAGGCGCGAGTCGTCGGTCATGGGCATTTCCCCGAGAAAAGTCCAAGCCTAACCAGTCGCGGGCGCGGCGTCACGTTGACCGCAAGCGCCGTGCCTTCCATGCTCAGACAAGGCAACAAGCGGAGACCCGCCATGCCCGACCACGCCCCCCGCACCCACCTGGCCACCCATGAGGTGGCCAACCAGCCGGCGCCTCACGGCGACGGCGACCCCCTGGCCGAGGACCTTCCCCTGCGCGAGGCCCTGGCCCGGGAGGCGCCGGCCTGGGTGGCCGAACGCCTGGCGCCGCTGAGCCGGGAGGTCGGCAGCGAATGCATCCAGGCGCTGGGCGACCTCGCCAACCGCCATCCGCCGGAACTGCGACTCTTCGACCGCCACGGCCGGCGCCTGGACGAGGTGTGCTATCACCCCGCCTATCACCAGCTGATGCGCCTGGCGATAGAAGGAGGATGGCACGCCGTGGCCTGGCAACAGGAGGGCCGTGGCGGCCATCAGGCCCATATTGCCGCCCTCTACCTGCTGACCCAGGCCGAACCGGGCTTCTGCTGTCCGGTGACCATGACCCACGCCGCCATGCCGGTGCTACGCCAGTCCTCCGGCGTAGAGGCCCGCTGGGCCCCCGGCTTGCTGGCCAATGACTACGACCCACGGGCCCTGCCCGCGAGCCGGAAACGGGGGCTCACCTTCGGCATGGCCATGACGGAAAAGCAGGGCGGCAGCGACGTCAGGAGCAACACCACGCGCGCCGAGCCCACCGACGATGGCTGGCGACTCACCGGCCACAAGTGGTTCTGCAGCGCCCCCATGTCCGACGCCTTCCTGACACTGGCCCAGACCGAAGCGGGGCTGGGGTGCTTCCTGGTGCCACGCTTCGCCCCCGATGGCCGGCGCAACGCCATGGAATTGCAACGGCTCAAGGACAAGTGCGGCAACCGTGCCAATGCCTCCGCGGAGATCGAGTACCGCGGCGCCTGGGCAGACCCCATCGGCCCACCCGGCCGCGGCATCGCCACCCTCCTCGAGATGGTGCAGCAGACGCGCCTGGATGCCGCCACTGCTCCGGTGGGCATGATGCGCCAGGCCCTTGTCCAGGCGTGGCGCCATGCCCAGGGGCGCCACGCCTTCGGGCGGGCCCTGGCCGAGCAGCCGTTGATGCGAATGGTGATGGCCGACCTGGCACTGGAGGTAGAGGCCGGGGTGGCGCTCGCGTTTCGCACCGCCCGCGCCTTCGATGGCGCGGCCCGAGGCGATGCCGCCGAGGTCGCCCTGGCCCGATTGCTGCCGGCACTGGCCAAGTACTGGCACAACAAGCGCGGCCCCGGATTCATGGCCGAGGCCATGGAATGCCTGGGGGGCATCGGCTACGTGGAGGAAGCCCCACTGGCACGGCTCTATCGCGAGGCGCCGGTCAACTCGATCTGGGAGGGTTCGGGCAACGTTATCTGCCTGGACGTACTGCGGGCACTGGCACGCCATCCCGAGGCCCTGGAGGCGCTGTGGCAGGAACTGGCACCGGTTCGCGGCCGGCTTCGGGAAATGGACACCGCCCTGAGCGACCTGGAACGGCTGCTCGAAGCCTCACCGGAGGCGCTGGAGCAGCGGGCACGCTGGCTCGTTCAGCGCCTGGCCCAGTGCCTGCAGGGGGCGCTGCTGCTGCGCCATGCACCGAATGCCGTGGGCGAAACCTTCTGTCGAACCCGCCTGGGGGTAGAAGCCGGGCCAGCCTATGGCGTGCTTCCCACCGGGGCGCCGGTCGAGGAGATACTGGCGCGCCTGCCGGGCTAGCCCATCAGCCCAGCACGGGGCCGGCAACCACCCTTGCCGCCAGTGCCAGCAACAGCACTCCGGTAGCGCGGTTGACCCAGTGGGCACGCGCCTGCAGCCAGGGCAGTACCCGCGAATGCGAGAGCCCCAGGGCCACCAGCACATACCAGCCGGCATCGATCAACATGGCGGTAAGCACGATCACGCCCTGGGCCACCAGGCTCATGTCGGCGGTGATGAACTGACTGAGCAGGGCGATAAAGAACAGGATCAGCTTGGGGTTGCCCAGCGCGACCAGCACGCCATCTCGCGCCGCCTGGCGGCGAGTGGTGGACACGCCTCCGGCGGCGTCCAGGGCGCCACCGCGCCCGGCACGCAGCGCACGGATGCCCAGCCAGGCCAGATAAGCCGCCCCGCCCCAGGTGATGACCTGAAACAGCAGGGGCTGACGCACGATCAGCGCCCCCAGCCCCCATACCGTGAGCAGGGCGTAGAAACCGACGCCCAGGGCATGGGAGAGCCCCGCGACGACACCCGGGGCGCGACCTCCGCCCAGGGTATGGCGCAGCACCATGGCCAGGCTGGGCCCGGGCGACATGGCGCCCATGGCACATATCGCCACCAGGGAAAGCCATAGGGAGAAAGGCATGGCGGAGTCCTCAGCGGTGGTACTGCTTCTCACGCTCCGGCTGCCACAGCACCGCATCCACCTGCAGATGAACCTTTCCGCCGTCCGGCAGCGGCCAGTCGATGGTATCGCCGACTCGCTGGCCGATCAGGCCCGCACCCACCGGGGCCATGACCGAGATGGCCTCCTCCACCTCCCCGAGCGAATGCGGATAGACCAGGGTCCGCGTCATCTGGCGGCCGCGCTTGAGGTCGGTAAACTGAACGCGGCTGTTCATGCTGACCACGTCCTCGGGCATCTCCTCGGGGTCCAGCACTTCACCGCGCTCGAGTTCCTCCTCGAGTGCATCGGCCACGAAGCGGTCCTTGTCGCTGGCCTCATCGATCAGGCGCTGTAGACGGTCGGCATCGAGCCGGTTGATGGTAATAGGGGGACGAGACAGCATGGCACCTCCTGCACGCTGATAAACGATATTTGAACGCTTATCGAAGTATCCAACAAAAGACAGTCCTTCGCCCACTGGTGGGCGAAGGACTGTAAACCTTCACCATACGACATCCCGCGACGCCGCAACAGCCCTGTGGTTCTCGAAGCCACCCCACCGCTCGGGCTGCAGCCGTATCGCCGACCGGCTAGACTGGAGACCCATTTCACGGTGGAAGATTCCATGTCGGTTCGACTCTTCGCCTGGCTGATGATCGGCCTGGGCCTCCTGCTACCCATCCTGGGCTGGCAAGCCGCCAGCCCCGCCGGCTTCGTCGGCCCGGCATTGATCCTGCTGGGAATCCTGCTGCTGGTCACTCGTCGTGGCCGTTGAGCGCGGGCCCACCAGCCTGAGTGACCTGCTGGAGCGGGTCAGCCACGCTGGTCAACACGAAGACACCATCAGCCTCGGGGCCATTCTGGAGACGGTCGGCCAGCGTAGCTTCGCGCCCTTCCTGCTGCTGGCCGGCCTGATCACACTGGCACCGCTGGTCGGCGATATTCCGGGCGTCCCGACGCTGATGGCAAGCCTGGTGGTGCTCGCCGGCACCCAGCTACTGCTCGGGCGTCGGCGTATCTGGCTGCCGAACTGGCTGCTGGAGCGGCGCGCCTCGCGAGAGCGCTTCCAGCGGGTGCTCGGCTGGCTTGAGCGACCGGCCGGCTGGACGGACCGACTGCTGCGCCAGCGCCTGACGGTGTTGACCCGCCCGCCGGCCCATCTCGCCGTGGCCCTGACCTGCCTGGTGATTGCCCTGGCCATGCCGCCCATGGAGTTCATTCCCTTCAGCGCCAACGGCGCCGGCCTCGCCCTGACCCTGTTCGGCCTGGCGCTGCTCGCCGACGACGGCCTCTTCGCCCTGGCGGGCTACCTGTTCACCGGCGGCACCCTGGCCGTGGTGGCACTCAGCATCATGACATAACGCAGACAGCCCTCGCGTCGGGTGGACACGAGGGCTGTCTGTGAAAATTCGAGAAGCTGGTACCGGCGGTCGGACTCGAACCGACAAGAGGTTGCCCCCGGGGGATTTTGAATCCCCTGCGTCTACCAATTCCGCCACGCCGGCAACGCGCGATGTATTATACGTGCGCCCGGCCGCAGGTCAATCTCGGACCTGACTTCAGTGCGACGAGCCGGTATCCTAGGCGGCTTGCCAGATACCACCGGACACCGAACCGCATGCAGCGCGCCGACTTCCATTTCGAGCTTCCCGACGAGCTTATCGCCCGCTATCCCTCCGAGCAGCGTACCGACTGCCGACTGCTGTGCGTGGATGGCCCGAGCGGGGCGCTGTCCCACCGCCGCTTCCCCGACCTGCTCGAGATTCTCGAGCCCGGCGACCTGCTGGTGTTCAACGACACCCGAGTGATCCCCGCGCGGCTGCATGGCCACAAGGCCAGCGGCGGCAAGGTGGAGATGTTGCTCGAGCGTCCGCTGGACGCCCACCGCGGCCTCGCCCACCTACGCTCGAGCAAGTCGCCCAAACCCGGCACCGAGCTGATCTTCGAAGGCGATGTGCGGGCCGTGGTAGAGGGCCGCCGTGACGCCCTGTTCGAGCTACGCTTCCTCGGCGAGACGCCGCTGATCGAGCTGCTCGAACGCCATGGCCATATGCCACTGCCGCCCTATATCGACCGCGACGACGAGGGCAGCGACCGCGAGCGCTACCAGACCGTGTATGCACGCCGCGACGGTGCCGTGGCCGCCCCCACCGCAGGGCTTCACTTCGACGCGCCACTGCTCGAGGGGCTGGCCGACAAGGGCATCGAGAGCGCCTTCGTGACCCTCCATGTGGGCGCCGGCACCTTTCAGCCGGTGCGCGTCGACGATATCCGCGAACACCAGATGCACAGCGAGTGGCTGGAAGTCGACGAGGCGGCCTGCGCCAAGGTCGCGGCCGCCCGCGCCGCCGGCCGCCGCGTCATCGCCGTGGGCACCACCAGCGTGCGCTGCCTGGAGAGCGCCTGCGCCAAGAGCGCGAATGGCGAGATCGCCCCCTACCGCGGCGAGACCGATATCTTCATCTATCCGGGCTACACGTGGCGCTGCGTCGATGCCCTGATCACCAATTTTCACCTGCCGGAGTCCACCCTGCTGATGCTGGTGGCCTCTCTCGCCGGCTACGACACGACGCTGGCCGCCTATCGCGAGGCAGTCGCCGAGCGCTATGCCTTCTTCAGTTACGGCGATGCCATGTTCCTCACCCGCAAGACGCCCTGAGTTCGGCCATTCGGCGTTACACGCTGTCTCAAGATACGCATTTACACCCGTAAGCTCCGTGTTTTTCGACAGCGTTTGCCTTGTCTGACCTTCTTCAGGATGCCTTGTCCCAGCATTGAGACTTTCCATGCGAGACGAATGCTTCATGAACTTCGAGCGCCTGGCCAGTGATGGCCGGGCGCGCCGTGGCCGCCTTACCTTCCCCAGGGGAAGCGTCGAGACGCCGGCCTTCATGCCGGTGGGCACCTACGGCACCGTCAAGGGGATGACGCCCCAATCGGTTGCCGAGATCGGCGCCGACATCATCCTCGGCAACACCTTTCACCTCTGGCTGCGCCCCGGCATGGAGGTGATCGAGGAGCACGGCGACCTGCACGACTTCGCCCAGTGGCAAAAGCCGATCCTCACCGACTCCGGCGGCTTTCAGGTCTTCTCGCTGGGTGCCATGCGCAAGATCACCGAGCAGGGCGTTCACTTCCGCTCGCCGGTAGACGGCGCCAAGGTCTTCATGGGTCCCGAGGAGTCCATGGCGGTGCAACGCTCGCTGGGCTCGGATGTGGTGATGATCTTCGACGAGTGCACCCCCTACCCGGCGACCGAGCAGGAGGCACGGCTCTCCATGGAGCGCTCGCTGCGCTGGGCCGAACGCTCGCGCGAGGCCCATGGCACCTCCCCGTCGGCGCTGTTCGGCATCGTCCAGGGCGGCATGTATCCCGAGCTGCGCGAGCGCTCCCTCGAGGGGCTGACGAAGATCGGCTTCGACGGCCTGGCCATCGGCGGCCTCTCCGTGGGCGAGCCCAAGGAGGAAATGCTCAAGGTCCTCGACTATCTCCCCGATTGGATGCCGGACGACAAGCCCCGCTATCTGATGGGCGTGGGCAAGCCCGAAGACCTGGTGGAAGGCGTACGCCGCGGCGTCGACATGTTCGACTGTGTGATGCCCACGCGCAACGCCCGCAACGGCCATCTGTTCACCACCACGGGCACCGTGAAGATTCGCAACGCTCGCCACCGCCACGACACCGGTCCGCTGGATACAGAATGCGATTGCTATACCTGTCAGCACTTCTCCCGCGCCTATCTGCATCACCTGGACCGCTGCGGTGAAATGCTCGGCTCGATGCTCAATACCATCCACAATCTGCGCCACTATCAGCGACTGATGGCCGGTTTGCGCGGTGCCATTGAAGCGGGTACATTGGCGAACTTCGTGGAAGGCTTCTATGCCCGGCGCGGCTTGCCGGTGCCTCCCGCCCCGAACTGATAGCGGCCGGTACCGGTTTCTTCAGGGCCCGGTACCGGCTGACACTGCCTCGCGAGCGAGGCACCCCCTTACTCATCCCAATCTGGAGACACTCCTCAATGCTGGATTTCCTTATCGCCCCGGCCTACGCCCAGGATGCCCCCGCCGGCGGTGGCATCGCTCAGATCGTCATGCTGGTTGGCTTCGTGGCCATCTTCTACTTCCTGCTGTGGCGCCCCCAGGCCAAGCGTGCCAAGCAGCACAAGCAGCTGATCGCCGGCCTCGCCAAGGGTGACGAGGTCGTGATCGGCGGCGGCATGCTCGGCCGTATCACCAAGGTCAGCGACGAAAGCGAATTCCTGACCATGGAAATTGCCGAGGGCACTCAGGTCAACGTGCAGAAGAGCGCCGTCGCCACCGTGCTGCCCAAGGGCACCGTCAAGTCTATCTGACCCGCTTGTCATCCGGCCCCGGCGACTGTCATCGGTGGGGCCAATCTTCGACGGCTGCCGGCCTCGCCGGGGCCGTCGTGGCGCGATCGCGTCAGCTCCCCCCTTAGTCAGCAACCTAGGACAGGGCCCGCATGCTCAACCGTTATCCCCTGTGGAAGTATCTGCTGATACTCATCGTCCTGCTCGTCGGCCTGGTCTACTCGCTGCCCAACCTCTTCCCGGAAGACTCGGCGATCCAGATCAGCAGCGAGCGCGGTGACGCCACCGTCGATGAGCGCCAGCTCGAGCGCATCCAGTCGTCCCTGACCGATGCCGGTATCCAAGTAAAGGACGTCGAACGCAGCCCGACCAGCACCCTGCTTCGCCTGCACAACCCCGATGCCCAGCTCGCCGCCCGCGACCGCGTCGCCGCCATGCTCGGCGACGAGTATGTCGTCGCCCTCAACCTGGCCGAATCCACGCCTGAGTGGCTGCAGTCGCTCTCCGCCTCGCCCATGACCCTGGGTCTCGACCTGCGTGGCGGCGTCCACTTCCTGCTGGAAGTGGACATGGAGGCCGCCGTGAGTCAGCGCCTGGAAGTCAACGCCAGCGCCATGCGCGAGCTGCTGCGCGACGAGCGCATTCGCTATCGTGATACCCGGATCGAAGAACAGACCCTGACCCTGGCCTTCACCGATGCCGACGACCGCAACGCCGCCCGGAGCCTGATCAGCCGCGAGTTCCCCGACTTCCAGTACGAGAATCTCGGCGACGGGCGCGGCGCCTCCCTGGCCATGACCCTGACCGAACAAGCGGTCAACGAGATCCAGGACTACGCCATCAACCAGAACCTGACCACCCTGCGCAACCGGGTGAACGAGCTGGGCGTGGCGGAGCCGCTGGTACAACGCCAGGGCCCGGACCGGATCGTGGTGGAGCTGCCCGGCGTTCAGGACACGGCTGAGGCCAAGCGCATCGTCGGCGCCACCGCCAACCTGGAGTTCCGTCTCGAGGCGCGTCCCGACACGCCCGACAGCGAGACCGAGACCCTGGCGTTTCGCAATGCGCCGTCACGCAGCGCCGACCTGAGGCGCGACGTGATCATCACCGGCGACCAGGTCTCCAACGCCAGCCGCAGCTTCGACGAGAATGGCCGCCCCCAGGTCAACATCAACCTGGATGGCACCGGCGGCACCCTGATGAACCGCGCCACCCGCACCAATATCGGCCGCAACATGGCGGTGGTCTACATCGAGCACAAGACCCGCGACAGCGTGGAAGTGGTCGACGGCAAGGAAACCGTGGTCCGCGACCCCTATACCGAGCGCGGCATCATCAGTCTGGCCACCATCCAGAGCGCCCTGGGCAACAGCTTTCGCATCACCGGGCTCGACTCGCCCACCGAGGCGGCGGAGCTCTCCCTGCTGCTGCGCTCGGGGTCGCTGGCCGCGCCGATCTACTTCGTGCAGGAACGCACCATCGGCCCGAGCCTGGGTGCCGAGAACATCAAGCGCGGGATAATGTCGGTGCAGATCGGCCTGCTGCTGGTGGTACTGTTCATGTTGATTCGCTACAAGGTCTTCGGCATCTTCGCCAACCTGGCCCTGGCGCTCAACCTGACCCTGCTGGTGGCGGTGATGTCGATGCTCGGCGCGACCCTCACCCTGCCCGGCATCGCCGGCATCGTGTTGACCCTGGGCATGGCCGTGGACGCCAACGTGCTGATCTTCGAGCGAATACGCGAAGAGCTGCGTGGAGGTCTCTCGGCCCAGCAGGCGATACACGCCGGCTACGAGCGGGCCTTCACCTCCATCGTCGACGCCAACATCACCACCCTGCTGGTGGCGGTGATTCTGTTCTCGATCGGTACCGGACCGGTCAAGGGCTTCGCCGTGACGCTGTCGCTGGGCATTCTCACCTCGTTGTTCACCGCCCTGATGGTGACCCGCGCCATGGTGAATCTCGTCTATGGCGGCAAGCCGGTCAAGAAGCTCTGGATATAAGAGGTGAACATGAAAAGCCTGGCCAATCGACAGATTGATTTCATGAGCAAGCGGAAGATCGCCTTCGCGGTCTCCGCCGTGCTGATCCTGGCATCGCTCGTCTCGCTGGTGTTCCAGCAGCTCAGCCTGGGGCTGGACTTCACCGGGGGCACCCTGGTGGAGGTGCGCTACGCCGTGGCGCCCTCCCTGGACGCGGTGCGCCAGACCCTGGAGTCCGCCGAGTTCCGCGACGTCTCGGTGCAGACCTTCGGCGCCGCCAACGAGGTGCTGATTCGCCTGCAGCAGGCCTTCGATGCCGACGTGGGCAACCGCGTGGTGGAGCTCTTGCGCCATGGCGGAGAGGAGGTCAACCTGGTGCGTGCCGAATTCGTCGGCGCCCAGGTGGGTGATCAGTTGCGCGACCAGTCAGGCCTCGGGCTGCTGGTGGCGCTGGGTATCGTGATGCTCTACGTGGCCTTCCGGTTCCAGTACAAGTTCGCGGTCGGTGCCCTGCTGGCCCTGATGCATGATGTGATCATCGTGGTCGGTGCCTTCTCGCTGTTCCAGATCGAGTTCGACCTCACCGTGCTGGCCGCCGTGCTGGCGGTGATCGGCTACTCACTCAACGACACCATCGTGGTCTATGACCGTATCCGCGAGAATATCCGCAAGTCGCGCATCGACGACATGCCGGCGATCTTCAACGATTCGCTCAACCAGACCCTGTCGCGCACCCTCGCCACCTCCGGCACCACCCTGCTGGTGCTGATCGCCCTGCTGGTGCTGGGTGGTGACATGATCGAGGGCTTCGCCATCGCCCTGCTCATCGGCGTGGTGATCGGTACCTTCTCTTCCATCTATGTGGCCTCGGCATTGCTGCTCAGCATCAAGCTGAGTCGCGAAGACCTGATCCCCACACAGAAGGAAGACCCGGAGGCCGAAGAGCTGCCTTGAACGGCGGTTCCCTGGCCGCAACGAAAAGCGCTCCGCCTCGGCGGAGCGCTTTTCGTTTATCGATACCCGGTGGCGGCTGGCGGTCTCAGCTGGCCTTGCGCCAGCCACCCAGCACCCGTTGATCGGGCCCGAAGAATACCAAGCGGTCGTGATCGATCAGATAGCGATACGCGGTCTCCAGCATCTCGGTGACCCGGGCGGCGTCTTCCAACCGAGGGCAGCCGCGACGCGTCGTGGCAAGCTCGGTGACCTCGATGCGCTGACTGTCTCCGAGGCGTACCCGACCCTGCATCGCGTTGCAGCCGTCACTGCCCACGAGGCGACCATCGCCGTCGACCTCGAACCAGGCGGCCTCGGGCATGGAAAGCCGCTCGCTGGTGCCCATCAGCAGCAGGTTCCAGCGCTGCTCCGTCAGCGGGCCGTCCAGGGCATCCCCGGTCATCCCGTCCGGGACCGAGTCGCGACTGCTGCAGGCAGTCAGCATGAGCGTCGCGGAGAGCACCAGCAGTGGCGCCAGGACCCGGGGCATGCGCGTCATGGTTACCATGTGCCGGTGTTCTCCATGGAAGCCCAAGGCTCGCGAGGCGCCTGGGCCTCGCCCGTTTGCAGCAGCTCCACCGAGATGCCGTCGGGGCTCTTCACGAAGGCCATATGGCCGTCACGCGGCGGCCGATTGATGGTCACCCCGGCATCCTGCAGCGTCTCGCAGAGCGCGTAGATATCATCGACGCGATAGGCCAGATGACCGAAGTTGCGCCCTCCGTCGTACTCCTCGGGGTCCCAGTTGTAGGTCAGCTCCAGTTCCGGCGCCTGGAGCTCCGCCGAGCGAGCCTCGTCCTCGGGGGCGGCCAGAAAGACCAGGGTGAAACGCCCCTTCTCGTTCTCCTTGCGACGCACCTCCTTGAGGCCCAGCAGGTCACAATAGAAGCGCAGGGACGCATCGAGGTCGCTGACGCGCACCATGGTATGCAGGTACTGCATGTGAGACTCCTTATCGTGTAGCGTAAGAAGCCAGTGTAAACCCCAACAACAGGAAGGTGGAATGATCCGGAGCACCCGAACATGAGCGACTACTGCGACCTGGCCCCCGGCCACCCCTTCCACGGCCCCTACCATGACCACGAGTACGGTTTCCCGGTGGCCGACGACGACACCCTCTTCGAGCGCCTGGCGCTGGAAATCAACCAGGCGGGGCTCTCCTGGCTCACTGTGCTGAAGAAGCGCGAGGCCTTCCAACGCGCCTTCGACGGTTTCTCCATCGAGAGAGTGGCGGCCTATGGAGAGGCCGAACGACGTCGCCTGCTGGATGATGCCGGCATCATCCGCAATCGGCTCAAGGTCGAGGCGGTCATCCACAACGCCGGCGTCATCCAGGCCCTGCAGGAGAGCCACGGCAGTTTCCGCGCCTGGCTCGACCATCAGCATCCGTTATCCCACGGCGACTGGGTCAAGTGCTTCAAGCGCACCTTCAAGTTTACCGGACCGGAGATCACCGGCGAGTTCCTGATGAGTACCGGCTACCTGCCCGGCGCGCACTGCGACGGCTGCCCGGTGCAGGCACGCATCCTGGCGGCCGCACCGCCCTGGACCCATTCACGGGGGTGATCGTTCAGCGTTATCCGGGCCGGGAAGGGTTCACCGCTCACACCATGAAGGATACGGCGGGTTCGGGCTGGCCATAAGGAGTGAACAAAACTAAACTTTTTAATTCCTAAAATGAAAGTGACTCACACATGCTCGAGCTGCGGCACCTTCGTACCCTGATCGCCCTGCGCGACGCCGGCTCCCTGGTGGAAGCAGCCGAACGGGTGCACCTGACACAGTCGGCCCTCTCCCACCAGGTCAAGGACCTGGAAGAGCGACTGGGCAACCCCCTGTTTATACGCAAGACGCGTCCGGTGGAATTCACCCGCGCCGGCCTGCGACTGCTGACCCTGGCCGAGCAGGTACTGCCCCAGGTACGCATGGCCGAACGCGACCTGGCCCGGCTGGCCGGTAACGAGCAGGGCCGCCTGCACATGGCCATCGAGTGCCACAGCTGCTTTCAGTGGCTGATGCCCACCATCGATCACTTCCGTGACCATTGGCCGGAAGTCGAGATCGATATTCCCGGTGGCCACCATTTCGATCCCCTGCCGGCCCTGGCCCGGGAGCAACTCGACCTGGTCATCACCGCCGACCCCCAGCCGCTTCCCGGCGTTCATTACGAACCGCTGTTCCGCTACGAAGGCTTGCTGGCGGTAGCGCGCCAGCATCACCTGGCCGGCAAGGGATTCGCCACTCCCGAAGCCCTGGCCGATGAGACCCTGATCACCTACCCGGTGGAACACTCGCGCCTGGACGTCTTCACCCAGTTCCTCGACCCGGCGGGGGTACAGCCCAGGGAGGTGCGCACCGCCGAGCTGACCATCATGATGATGCAGCTGGTGGCCAGCGGTCGGGGGGTATGCGCGCTGCCCAACTGGGCAATCACCGAGTACCTGGAGCGCGATTATGTGAAGGCCGTGAGGCTAAACGAGAAGGGAGTCTGGAGCACGCTGTTTGCGGCGATTCGCGAGGAAACCCGACAGGCCCCCTGGATGGAGGACTTCCTGCGCACGGCCCGAGAGACCTCCTTTGCGGTGCTGGACGGCATCAAGCCTGCATGAGAGGCTAGGCAGGCTCTTCTTGGCTGCCTCATGGCGGCAACAGCAGGGTACTCGAGCCTGCGTGAGGCCAGGCAGGCTTCTCATGGCTGCCTCATGGCCGCAACAGCAGGGTAATCGAGCCCGCCTGAGGCTAGGCAGGCTCTTCTTGGCTGCCTCATGGCCGCAACAGCAGGGTAATCGAGCCCGCCTGAGGCTAGGCAGGCTCCTCTTGGCTACGTAGCGGCAACAACAGGGTAAAGCGCGCCCCGCCAAGCTCCGGGCTATCGTCCACGCTTACGCTGCCACCATGCCAGCTCATGACCTTGTGCACGATGGAAAGCCCCAGGCCATAGCCGCCGGCGCTGCGCGTGCGGCTATCATCGAGACGCGCAAAGGGCTTGAAAATCGCCTGACGCTCGGCCTGGGGCACACCCGGGCCGTCATCTTCCACGTCGAACCTGACCAGGCCCGGCTCACACTGTATGCGGATCAGCACCCGGGTTCGGGCGTGTCGACAGGCATTGGCCACCAGGTTCTGCACCGCACGCTGCAGGTAGCGTGGCTCGGCGAGCACTTCCACATCGGGCGCCTCGACGAGTTCGATGACCAGATGGTCATGCAGCGGGCTCAGCGCCTCTATCACCCGTCGCGCCATGGCGAGGCAGTCCACCAGCGCGGCATCCATCTCACGCCCGTTGATGGCCTCGCTGCCCAACCGGGCATAGGTGAGAATCTCGTCGATCAGGCCATCGAGCTCCTGGATATCCCCATCGACGCCCTGTAGCTGTCGACGTACCGGCGGCTCATCGGTCATGTCCTCGACCATCTGCACCGCGAAACGAATCCGTGCCACCGGGGTGCGCAGTTCATGGGAGACCGCACGAATCATGTCCTGCTGGGCACGCAGCAGCGACTGTACCTGGGCGGCCATCCCGTTGAGGGCCATTCCGAGGCGTCCGACGAAGTCGGCACTCTCCACCTTGACGCGAGTATCCAGTCGCCCGGCGGCGATGCGGGATGCGGCCAGTTCCAGGCGCACCATGCGGGCCTCGACGCCACGCACGATAAGATAGATGGCCACCCCCAGCACGGCCAACATGATCAGCACCAGCAAGAGCTGCAACGATGCAGGCATCGGCTCGAAGGCCTGGACCGGGCCGATCACCAGCCAGTTGGCATCACCACTGCGCTCCTGAAGCGCCAGGAAGATTCTCACGGACCAGCGCCCGGGCAGTAGCTGGATCACGACTTCACCGGCGGTAAGCCGTCGCAGTTGGTAGTCATCCAGCCCCTGGGGGGGCGCTTCTTCGAGGGAGACCGGCAGACGCCCGCTGGCCAGATGGTCGAGCCTGGCATCGCGGTCCGACGGCGGCATCACGGCCAACCACTCGCCGAGCAGGTAGGTCAGACCCCGCAGCTGATGCTCACTCAAGCTGGTGAGTTCGACTTTCAGCAGGTGTTCGCCATCCGGCATCTGCGACAGCAGCCGCCAACCCTGGGCCTCATTGGGTTGCACCAGCACCTTGTCGTTGGCCAGGCGGCGCCGGGAGAAATAACCCAGAGATGCCTCGCTCAGAGTCACCACGCTGATCTGCATATCCAGGCGCTGTTCCTCGGCACCGAGCCAGGCAGCGTAGGCGGCGGGCGGCAGCACCGAAAGCCGTGCGGTCAGCAGGCGCATGGGCGCCTCGGCTAACTGCTCGCGATGCGCCTCGCGGCGCACCTGATCGACCAGCGCCATGCCCACCAGGCCCAGCCCGAAGGTCAGCAGCAGGGCCAGCGCCAGCAGCAGGTAGACGCGCAGGAAGGTGCTGTCGGCCAGGACCCGACGCATGGTTCAGGCATCCTTGACGAACAGGTAGCCCTTGCTGCGCACCGTCTTGATGCGATGCGGCTGATGGGGGTCATCGCCGATCTTGGGGCGAATGCGCGAGACGCGCACATCGATGGAACGGTCCTGCCCGTCGTACTTGATGCCTCGCAGCTGGGAGAAGATCTCCTCGCGGGTCAGCACCCGCCCGGCATGGCTTGCCAGCAGCCACAGCAGGTCGAACTCGGCGCTGGTCAGCTCGATTCGCTCGCCCGACAACCACGCCTCACGCGTCGCGTTGTCGATCTCCAGGTCACCGAAGGAGAGGCTCGATTCGCCGCTTTCCTCGACGGGTTCGGAGCGCCGCAGCAGGGCGCGCATGCGGGCCAGCAGCACTCGCGGCTGTACCGGCTTGGCGACATAATCATCGGCCCCCATCTCCAGGCCCAGCACCTGGTCCATATCATCGGTGCGGGCGGTCAGCATCAGGATCGGGCCGGGATAGTCATCGCGTACCCGTCGGCAGATCGACAGGCCATCCTCACCGGGCAACATCAGATCGAGGATCACCAGGTCCGGCTGCAGGGCAAGGATTCTGTCAACGCCGTGAGTCCCGTCGACTTCCAGAGTGACCCGGAAGCCATTGGCCTCGAGATAGTCGCAGGTCAGGCCTGCCAGGCGCTCGTCATCCTCGATGATCAGCACGTGATCCTGCTCACGAGGCTGCAGGCTATCGTCCATTCTCGTGTGTGCTCCATTGGTGGCTTGGTAGCAGCCTGGGAACAGTATCCAGCCGCCTGGGTTCAAGGATACCTGAATTTATCTCGAGCGCATGCTTGAAGGCAGCGGCAACGAGGGAAACCAGGCCTTATAGCACCAGAGAGGTATTGCCTGCCACTGTCTTCGAGCCGCACACTGGACTGGCCTCGCCCATGGGGAAGAGGCCCGGCTTCTGGAGATCGATCATGGACAAGAGTGTCATCAAGCGGATCTACGTTCCCACCCATGTGCGCACCCTGCCGAGTGGCGAGCGGGTCACGGTACCGGGGCACTACAAGGCTCCGCCGGAGCGCCGCTAGCCCAATGCAACAGCCTATCGTCGGCTACCACCGCGACGCGGAAGGCCACTGGGTGGCCGAGCTGGCCTGTGGCCATAACCAGCATGTGCGCCACCAGCCTCCCTGGGTGGAGCGCCCCTGGGTCACCAGCGAGGCGGGACGCCGTTCGCGCCTCGGCCTGGCACTGGGCTGCGTGAAATGCGACCGAGGCGAGCCACGAGACAATCCCGCTCTTCCGTGAATAGGCTACATAGCCCTCCAGTGCATCGGGGCCGCCCACTGGCGGCCCCGATGCATTGCTCGCATGTCGGCACGGCTATCCCTTGGGGCCGAACAGGAACCAGACGATCAACCCCACCAGCGGAAAGACCAGCAGCACGATGATCCAGATAAGCTTGGCCAGGCCGCTGGCCGCGCTCTTGGCCACCTTGACGACGGCCCAGATCACGATGATCAGCCAGACAAGACCCAACAGGCCGGTGACTTCGATACCCATGTCAATATCTCCTTGTCACGTCCATTGATATGAATTGACACCTTTAAGGGGTAGCACAGCACAGACAGCAGGTACAGTAGCCTCTTGTTAAGATTTTACTGCTCTCGCATCATTCCGGCGCCGGACATGGCGACCCGGCGGCCCTGGCACGAGGCTCGCCCCACCAGCTTGGCAGGTGCTGCTGTACTTCGCCGCGAACGCAACGATCATCCATCAGCACTACCGTGCCGCTATCCTCGGGGCCGCGAATCACTGCGCTCCTCCGGGCTGACGCTTCGCCAGGGCCCTCCATGGCCCACGGTATCGGCCGCATAGGCATCGCGCTCGCCGAGGGGGCGAGGCTCGCCGACAGTCGTATCACGATAGGTCTGGCGTTCCATTTCCACGTTGAACTCTGCCCCGAGCAGCACCACGAAGGCCGAGAGCCAGAACCACAGCATCAACATCACCACCGCGCCCAGAGACCCGTAGATTTCGCTTACGCTGACCACACGGCCGAAGTAGAGCGACAGTCCGCCGGAGCCGATCAGCCACATCAAGGTGGCGACGACAGAACCGACGCTGAGCCACCGCCAGCGTGGCGACCGCCGACAGGGCCCGAAGCGGTAGAAAACGGCGATCACCAGCATCATCACCAACAGGAGTGCCGGCCAGCGCAGCCAGGCGACAGCCCTCACCAGCAGGGTATCCAGCCCCAGCATGCCGATGACCAGGGGGAAGAAGGCGACAAAGGCAACGGTGACCAGCAACATCAGGATCAACCCCAGCGTCAGGGCCGCGACGATCATGCCCCGATGCAGCACCCCGCGCTTATCGTCTTCGCCATAGACAACATTCAGCCCCATCACCATCCATAGCACGCCCTTGGAGGCGATGAACATCGCCACCACCACGCTGCCCAGTGCCGTCAGGCTGAGGCCGGTACTGGTGCTCTCGCCAATCCTGCGTGCCTGGTCGTTGATCAGGCGGGAGGCCTCGGGCGGCAGGTAATGGCTCAGCTGGACAATCTGCCCCGCCAGGCCCTGAGGGTCCATCACCAGCGCCCAGATCGAGATGATCGCGGCGATCATCGGAAAGAGCGCCAGCATGGCATTGAAGGCGATACCGGCGGCCATCATGGCGACAAGATCCCGACTGACCTCCCGCCTGACACGCCACAGGATATCCAGCCAGCCAACCGCCGGGATCTGACCCGGCTTACTGGCGTAACGCCCGTGCTTCTGCTTCACCATGGGCCCTCCGTTGCATTGCGGGAGCAGCGATACTCGCATTGCTCCGGCATCGATGTTGCCGGCCGTGGACGGCCGTCTTACACCCCGAGGGCAAGCTCGGCGATGACGTCGGCGGCGGGTACCGGGCGACAGCGGCTGGCGTTCTGGCCGGCCCAGAGTGGCGAAAAATCGCCGCTATTCGTGGCCTCGGCGGCGGCGCGCAGCGGAGCGATCGCCGCCGTTGCCAGGGGAAAGGCCGGGGCAACCGCCGCCATGGGACCCAGCTCCCGCATCAACCGAGTGACGATGCCCCGGGCCGGGCGACCGCTGTAGAGGGTGGTCAAGGCCGTATGGCGTGCCGCCTCGGACTGGAGGGCCCGGCGATGGATGCTGGAGATCGTGGTCTCGGGGCAGCACAACAGGGCGGTGCCTACCTGCACGGCATCGGCGCCCAGGGCTCGAACCGCTGCCACCCCTCTGGCATCGGCAACGCCCCCGGCGGCGATCAGGGGCAGGTCGATCGCCTCACGCACCTGGGGCAGCAAGGCCAGGGTTCCCATCTGGGTGGTGACGTCCTCGCTCAGGAACATGCCGCGATGCCCGCCCGCCTCCAGCCCCTGGACGATCACCGCATCGGCGCCGTTGGCCTCGAGCCACTCGGCCTCGGCCACGGTCGTCGCCGAGGCCAGCACCGTGGCCCCCCAGGCCTTGACCCGCTCGAGCAGGTCGGCTTCCGGCAGGCCGAAATGAAAGCTCACCACCTCGGGGCGAAAGGGCTCCAGGGCATCGCAGGCCTGATGGTCGAAGGGGCGTCGCCCCGCTCCCTGGGGCACGGCATCGATATCCAGGCCGAACTCGGCGAAAAAGGGCGCAAGGGCCTCATGCCAGCGCGCCTGGGCCACCGGATCCGGCTCGGGAGATGCATGGCAGAAGGCGTTGACGTTAAGGGGCGCCGAGGTGGCGGCGCGGAACGTGGCGAGCTCCTCGCCCATGGCCTCGGGGGCGAGCATGGCACAGGGCAGCGCCCCCAGGCCCCCGGCCCGCGCCACGGCGATCGCCAGGGCGCTGCCCTGAGCACCAGCCATGGGCGCCTGGAGGATGGGCAGCTCAATGCCGAGACGCTGATGGAGGGTAGGCAACGGGGACATGGCGGACTCCGACACGGATGTGGATGGCTCTACAGCTTGCTTGCCTCCTCGTCCCCCGGCAAGACAGGCGTCGCTGCATGAGGCGCCGCCTTTCCAGCGAATGACGACGGCAGGCCGGGGCCGATCGCCACCGCCTCAGTCTTCGGCGGGCTCCAGCACCATTTGTGCATTGCGGATACGGATATCGAAATGATCGAGAAAACTCATGCCCAGCAGCGCGGTATCCCCCTCCAGCCCCGTGCTGATGGAACCACGCACATCCCGCGCCACATAGCCGCCCAGGCCGACCTCATCGAGCCGGGTGAGGCCACCGCGCACCCGGCCGTTGGCGGTGTTGAACCAGGCACTGCCGGTGGCCTCGAGCCCCAGCCGGTCGGCCATCTCGCCGGGTAGCGCCACATAGGTGGCGCCGGTATCCACCAGAAACTCCACCGGCTCGCCGTTGATGCGCCCGGTGGCCACGAAGTGGCCGCCACGATTGCGCTCGAGTACCACCGGCGCGCCCTCCTCCACCGCGCTGACCAGGTGGCTGTTGGGATTGCGCTGGCGTTCCACATAGCCCTGAAACCACCAGGTTCCAGCGGCAATGAACAACACCCAGAACAGCAGCATCATGCCGAGCCCGGTGCGCCTCACTCCCCTGCCCTGATCGCTCATTCGGTTGCTCCCGGCGAAGGCCTCGATCTCCTTTGACCTATTCGAAGCAGGCGGATTCCCTGGCTCGCATGCCTCACCTAGCGTTGGCCGTTGCGCGCCTCCCAGGCCGCGGCAGCGCGCTGACCGCGGGCCTGGTCGACGAACAGACAGATCAGGATGGCGACGATAAACAGCGCCGCACACAGCAGGATTGAGGCCTGCAACCCCACCACCGTCTGCAACAGTCCCAGGGCGATGATGCCGAAGACACCGGCCAGCTTGTTGGCCAGCCCCCAGAAGCCGAAGAATTCCGCGGCCTTGCGGGTCGGCGAGAAGAGCCCGACCAAGGCACGGCTGGCCGACTGGCTGGAGCCCAGCGAGAGCCCCGCCAGGCAGCCGACGAAGAGAAACAGGTGCTGGGCCTCCCAGTCGAGGCCGAAGCGCCCATTGAGCAGGGCGGTGACTTGCGGAGTCGCCCAGATAGCCAGAATGGCCGCCACCCACAGCACCAGGGTGAACTGGTAGGTGAGCTTGGTGCCGATACGGTCCTGAATGAAGCCGAAGCCCAGGGCGCCGGCCGCCGCGGTGATCTGCACGATGATAAACATCAGGTTACGGGTCGACTCGTCCCAGCCAATCACCTGGGCGCCGTAGATGAAGGCGAAGGCGATAATGATGTAGACCCCGGCCATGGAGAACAGCAGCGATACCAGGAAGGTCGCCAGGTCACGAAAGCGTTGCATCTCGTGCAGGGTCGTCGAGACGCGCTCCCTTGCGATATCGCGGTAGGGCTTGCCGGCCGGCTGCGGCGTGCCGCGCTCCTTGACCCACAGGAAGGTCGGAATGGCGGTGATCAGGAAAAAGGCGGCGGCGAAGGGGCCCACCCAGCGGATACGCTCGAAATTCTCCGCCGTCGCCTCCCCCAGCGCCACCAGGGTGAAGCCGGCGGCGAAGAGTCCGCCAACGTAGCCCAGCGCCCAGCCGAAGCCGGAAATCTTGCCCAGGTCCTCGGGCGGCCCGAGGTCGGGCAAAAAGGAGGCGATAAACGACTCGCCCATGGAGTAGGCATAATTGGACACCACGATCAGCGCGAGTCCCAGCACCACGTAGCCCGGCGCCACGAAGTAGAGCATGGCGGTGGCGGCGACCGTGGCCAGGTAGCTGGCGAACAGGAAGCGCTTCTTCTCGGCACGGTAGTCCATCACCGCCCCGCACAACGGCCCGGTGACCACCACCAGCAGGTAGCTGATGGCCAGTGCCAGGCTCCACAGGAAGTTGGCCAGCCGGTAGTCACCGCCGCGCTCGCCGACGATCACCGTGGTGAACAGCTCACCGAACACCACCGTGATGATCAGCAGGGTGTAGGCCTGGTTGGCGAAATCGAACATCGCCCAGCCGAAGATCTCGCGCCGTGAGGCGCGCGCCCTGGGCATGGGTGGACTCTCGGTCGTGCTCATCGCAGGGTCCCTGTGGATGACGGGTCAGTACTAGATGCCGTCGCGACGATTGATACGCCGGTTGACCACACTGGGAGCCCGGCGCAGCTTCTCTTCTTCGCCGAGCTGATCGGCTTCGAAAGGATCGGCGCCCACGGGCGTCTCCCCGTGACGACGATAGAGCTGGGTGAGCATCGCCTTGCGATCTTCGCGCAGTTCGCGAACCAGGACGATCACCATGCCGTAAAGAATGAAGGTGAAGGGCAGCGCCGAAAGCACCGAGGCCGACTGCAGGCCAGACAGCCCACCGGCGGCGATAAGCGTCAGGCAAATCGCCGCAATCAGCACGCCCCAGGTAACGCGTTTGTAGAGCGGCGGATTGATGGAGCCGTTATCGGTCATCTGGGCGACGATATAGGAAGCGGAGTCTGCCGACGTCACCAGGAAGACAAAGATCAGCATCATTGCCACCACCGAGAGCACCCCGGAGAAAGGCATCAACTCAAACATTTCGAACAGCGCCACGGTGATATTGGACTGGGTAGCGGCGGCCAACCCGATATCACCGTTCAGTTCCATGTTCAGTGCCGCACCGCCGAACACGCCGATCCACAGGCAGGCCAGCAAGGGGGGAACCACCAGCACACCAAACACGTATTCCTTGATGGTGCGACCGCGAGAGACGCGCGCTACGAACGTACCCACAAAGGGTGACCAGGCGATGACCCAAGCCCAGTAGAAGATGGTCCAGCGGCTTGCCCAGGCGTTGTCGTTGTAGGGTGAGATGCGCAGGCTCATGCCGATGAAGTTCTGCAGATAGTCACCAATGCCCAGCGTGATGGTCTCGAGGATGGCCAGTGTCGGACCGGTAAAAAGCACCCACAGCATCAGGCCGATGCACAGAACCATGTTGAGGTTGGAAAGCCGCTTGATGCCCTTGTCCAGGCCCGACCAGGTAGAGGCCATATAAGCCAGAAACATGACGAGGAGGATGATGAACTGCCAAAACACGGACTCGGGCAGGCCAAACACGGCATTGAGGCCGCCGTTCATCTGCAGTACCCCAAGCCCCAGCGAGGTGGCGACCCCCATCACTGTGGCAACCACTGCGAAGATGTCCAGAGCCGGTGCATAGCGCCGCGCCTCGGGATACTTGGCCGTGACCGAAGAGAGAACCGATGACACCAGACCGGCCTGGCCCTTGCGAAACTGGAAGTAGGCGATGATCAAGCCCACCACCGAAAAGGCCGCCCACTGGTGGATGCCCCAGTTGAAGTAGGTGTACTGGATGGCATAGCGCGCCGACGCTATCGTCTCTGCCGGCATATCCCCATAGGGAGGATCGATATAGTGGAACATCGGCTCGGCCATGCCGTAGAACACCAGCCCCACGCCGAAGCCTGCGGCCAGCAGCATGCTGACCCAGGAGAAGAAGCTGAAGCTGGGAGAGCTATCCTGAGGCCCGAGACGGATCTTGCCGTACTTGCTGAAGGCCAGCACCAGCAGGAAGATGACGAACCCGAAGACTGAAAACAGATACAACCAGCCAAACGCGTGGGTAATGCTATCGAGCGCGGCGTTGGCAACGTTGCCGAACCCTTCAGGAAAGGCCGCTCCCATCGCCACCAACGCGAGTATGATGATCGTCGAGACGGAAAATACCGTCTTCCCTCCATGATCGGCCATGATGACTCCTGTCGTTTATCATCTGTCATGCATCATACCAGCCCGATCCGCTTCGCACAGGGCCCCGGCGGTGTTGCATAGCAGGCGGTACGCCCCCATCAATGTCCACCAGCAAGCCAGCTTTTTACCCCTAACCCTTTTACCCTTAACCGGAGCCGCCATGTCTCGTCTTGCCACTACCGCCTTGTCCGTTCTCGACCTGGCTCCCATCCGCGAGGACGGCAGCGCCGCCGAGAGCTATCGAGAAAGCGTGGCCCTGGCCCGGCAGGCCGAGCGCCTGGGCTATACCCGCTTCTGGCTCGCCGAACATCACGGCATCGAGGGCATCGCCAGCGCCGCCACCGCGGTGCTGATCGGCCATGTGGCCGGCGCCACCCAGCGCATCCGCGTGGGCAGCGGCGGCATCATGCTGCCCAATCATCCACCCCTGGTGATCGCCGAACAGTTCGGCACCCTGGAGACCCTCTACCCCGGCCGTATCGACCTGGGATTGGGTCGGGCACCGGGCTCCGATGGCGCTACCATGGCCGCACTGCGCCGCTCTCCCCATGCCGGGGTTGAGGACTTCCCGCAGCGCCTGGAGGAGCTGCAGGGCTTTCTCGGCGAGGCCCGCCCCGACCAGAAGGTCCGTGCGGTTCCTGGCCAGGGCACCCATGTGCCCCTCTGGCTGCTGGGCTCCAGCGGCTACAGCGCCCAGCTCGCCGCACGCCTCGGCCTGCCTTTCGCCTTCGCCGCCCAGTTCGCCCCGGGTTACCTGCATGAGGCACTGCGCCTCTATCGCGATAACTTCCGCCCCTCGGCGGTACTCGACAAGCCCCATGCCATGGTCGGCCTGCCGGTCGTCGCCGCCGAGACCGACGCCTACGCCGACTACCTGGCGACCACCATGCGCCAGAAGTTCCTGGGCATGATCCGCGGCCGTCGCACCAGCGCCAAGCCACCGGTAGAGCATCTCGAGATGTCACCCATGGAGGAGGCGCAACTACAGCAGTTCCTGGGCGCCGCCATCGTCGGCGGCCCCGACACCGTGCACCGGGAACTGGAAGCCTTCCTCGAACAGACCGGCGCCGACGAACTGATGCTCAACACCGACGTCTATTCCCTGGAGGATCGCCTCAAGAGCTATGAGCTCGTTGCCGACGTGTGGACGCGATAATCTACAGGGAACGAACTCTGCCCCCGGGCTTTCCAAGGGGCAGTTTATCTTGCGTCACACCCGACGCGACCTCTGGAGTACAAGATGCCCGATTCCCAAGGCCCTCACCGGGACCCCCGTCAGAATCCCGCCTGGCGTGCCGCCCAGCAGTGGCAGCAACGCGCTCGCCAGCCCCAAGGCAATGGCCTGCTCAATAGCCTCAAGATGCTGCTCGCCTGGCTACTGTTCGGCACCCTGATGGTCGTGGCCATGGTCTTCGGCCTGATCTTCATGCTGCTGGGCTGGGCGCTGATGCCGTTACTGCGCCGCCGCCTGAAGAAGCGCATGGAAAGGATGCGCGCCGACCAGGCCGAGAACGTGGATGGCGGCGGCTTTCAGTACAGCGAGACCCGCTATCGCGAGACTCATACCTCTAGCGGCCGCCACCACGAACAGCAGGTGCTGGAGGGAGACTATGAGGTGAAGCCAGACGAACCGGGCAAACGCTGATCGACGGGGATCCGCTAGGCTCCCCGCATCACCGCCTCCAGGGCGGCGCGATAGCCCTGGCTGCCCAGCCCCGCGATCACCCCGTCGGCACGTAGCGAAACATAGGAGTGGTGGCGAAAGCTCTCGCGTCGGTGCACGTTGGAGAGGTGCACCTCGATCACTCGGCCATCATAGGCATTGAGGGCATCGAGGATCGCCACCGAGGTATGGGTGTAGGCCGCCGGGTTGATGATGATCGCCGCGGTGTCATCCAGCCGCGCCGCCTGGATGGCGTCGATCAGCTCTCCCTCATGGTTGCTCTGCCGGCAGGTGATGTCCCAGCCACCCAGCACCGCCTGTTCATGTAGCGCGCTATTGATATCGTCCAGGGTCTCATGACCGTAGACTTCCGGCTGCCGGGCGCCCAGCAGATTAAGGTTAGGGCCATGGAGTACCAGAACCTTGTTGTGACGCATGGCGTGGCTCATTCCCTCACCTTGATCAGCTTGCGATTGACGAACTCTCCCATGCCATCTGGGCCCAGCTCACGGCCGAAGCCCGAGCGCTTGACCCCGCCGAAAGGCAACTCGGCGGCCGACCCCGGCCCCTCGTTGATATGCACCATCCCCGCCTCGAGACGCGTCGCCAGCCGGCGAGCGCGTTCGATATTGCGCGACTGGATCACCGCTCCGAGGCCATAGGCGGAGTCGTTGGCCAAGCGAACGGCTTCCTCCTCGTCGTCCACCGGGTAGACCACCGCGACGGGACCGAACAGTTCCTCGTGAAAGAGTCGCATCTCCGGCGTCACGCCGGTCAGCAGGGTGGGAGCATACCAGGCACCGGGGCGCTCCAGTCTGTGGCCACCGGTCAGGACACGCGCCCCCTGAGCGACAGCGTCCTGCACCTGGGCCTCCAGGGTCGCGAGGGCCCTCTCGGAGGAAAGCGGCCCCATGAAGGTGCCTTCATCCTGGGGGGCGCCGACCGCAATGCCCTCTATTGCCTGCTGGAAGTCGACCAGGAAATCATCATGCAGGCGACGATCGACCAGGATTCGCTTGGCCGCATTGCAGGCCTGGCCGGCATTGCCGAAACGGCCAGACAGCGCCTGCGACACGGCCTGCTCCAGGTCGGCATCGTCCAACACGATAAAGGGATCGGAGCCACCCAGCTCCAGCACCACCTTCTTGAGGTGGCGGCCCGCGATCTCGGCCACCGCCGCACCGGCTCGTTCGGAACCGGTCAGCGATACGCCCTGGACCCGTGGATCGGCGATGATCGTGGCGGCCTGATCATTGCTCGCATAGAGGTTGACGTACAGCCCTTCGGCCGCGCCGGCATCGTGGAAGATCTGCTCCATGGCCGCTGCCGACTCGGGACACTGGGGCGCATGCTTGAGCAGAATGGTGTTGCCGATCATCAGGTTGGGAGCCGCGAAGCGTGCCACCTGATAGTAGGGAAAGTTCCAGGGCATGATGCCCAGCAGCACGCCAAGCCCCTGTTTGCGGATCGCAGCGCTGGCGCCGCTCGCCGGAGACAACGGCTCATCGGCCAGCAGGGTCGGTCCATGTTCGGCGTAGTAGCGATAGATGGACACGACGATATCGATCTCGCCCTTACCCTGAATCAGGGGCTTGCCCATTTCACGGGCGATGATCGCTGCCAGCGCTTCGCGGCGCTCTGCATAGAGGTCCGCCACCCGATTGAGCAGCGCCGCGCGTTCGTCAACACCCTGTCGCCGCCACTCGCCGAAGGCGTGATGCGACTTCTCGATCGCCGACCGAATCTGATCGTCGGTGGCGGTGGGGATGGCTTTTTCTATCTCGCCGGTGGCGGGATTGGTCACGGCATACTGAGTCATGGCATGGCTCCTGGTACGGTTGGATGAATCCGTGATGAGGCTTTTCACTCGCTTGATGCGCCAGGCTCCAGCAGCCGCTGCCACGTCTCGATGACGGCCCGACGATGATCCTGGAAGGTGTCGCTGCGACCGCGTGCCGGTTCCCGGGTGAGCGAGGCGCGGTGGGCCGCGCTGCGCAGCGCCAGATAGGCCTCCCGCAGGCGTTGACTCTCCCGGGCCCTCAGGCACTGGGCGGATTCCAGGGTCTCCAGGATACGCATGTTATCGCTCCACTCCAGCAGCGCCGGCGTCTCATGCCCCATGGACAGCACGGCATACTGACACAGGAATTCGAGGTCCACCATGCCACCGTGATCATGCTTGAGGTCGAACTCCCCCTCCCCGCTGCGGCCTCCCAGGTGGTCGCGCATCCTGTGTCGCATCTTGACCACCTCCTCGCGGAGCGCCTGCGCATCGCGTTCACGCGAGAGGATCTCGCGGCGCACCGCCTCGAAGCCTTCGGCCAGCTGCGCCTGCCCCGCCACGACCCGGGCACGCACCAGCGCCTGATGCTCCCAGGTCCAGGCCTCGCGCCGCTGATAGTCGGCGTATGCCTTGAGCGAGGTCACCAGCAGCCCGGAGTTACCCGAGGGGCGTAGCCGCATGTCCACCTCGAAAAGCGCCCCCGCAGGCGTCACCGCGGTAAGTAGATGAATGATGCGCTGGCCCAGGCGAGTATAGAAAACGGCATTGTCCAGCACGCGCCGGCCATCGGTCTCGCCCTGGGGGGCGCCGTCATGGATAAACACCAGGTCCAGGTCGGAGCCATAGCCAAGCTCGATGCCGCCCAGCTTGCCGTAGCCCACGACCAGAAAGGCGGGCGCCGCTCCGGCGCGGCTGCCATCGGCCAGCGCCGGGAAGCCGTGCTTGCGGGTCAGGTGCTTCCAGGCCATGGCCAGCACCGCCTCGAGAATCACCTCGGCGATATAGGTCAGGTAGTCGCTCACCTTCATCACATGGCGTGTGCCGGCGATATCCGAGGCGGCCACATGCAGCGTCTGGGCATGCTTGAAGACCCGCAGGGCCTCCAGCTGGGCCTCTTCATCCTCTTCGGGGATGCGGCCCAGGGCTTGTCGCAATTCATCGGCGAGCCGCGACTTGTCGGCGGGCGTGTACAGCGTCTCGGGAGTCAGCAGCTCGTCAAGCAGGATCGGGTAGCGAGCCAGTTGTTCGGCGATCCACGGGCTCGCCGAGCATAGCCTCATCAGGTGGCCCAGGGCGTCGGGGTTTTCGCGCAGCAACGCCAGATAGGCGGTACGCCGAAGCACCGACTCCATCAGCGGCAACACTCTCTCGAGGGCGGTATCCGGGGCCTCACTCGCCGCGATGGCGTCCAGCAGCAGCGGCATCAGGGCCTCCAGGCGCTCGAAGCCGATGCGTTGCATGCCCTGTACCTGGCGTGAATGATAGAGCGCGCCGAGGCGTCGAGCCGCGATACCGGGATCGGCAAAGCCGGCCTCCTCGAGCAGCACTGCCGCCTCCTCGGCTTCGAGCTCTCTACGCCACAGCGCTCGCCACTGCTCCAGGGGAATGCCACCGGCGGTCTCGTCGGCGACCTCTTCCACCTCCTCCTCGGGCTCGGCGATCACCGCGTCAAAGTGACGGCGCACCCGAGCCCGCACCTCGTCGAGACACGCCATCAGTGCGGGCCAGTCCGCCATGCCCAGCGCCAGGGCAACTCGCTCACGGTTGAGGTCATCGTCGGGCAGGCTCTGGGTCTGGCGATCCTCCAGGGCCTGCAGCACATGCTCCAGGTCGCGCAGGAAGACATAGTCGGGCATCAGCTCCGCGACCACTTCCGCGGGCAGCAGGCCCAGCTCGGGCAGGCGCTCCAGGGCCGTCTTCAAGGAGGTCACCTGCAGTTCGGTGTCCCGGCCGCCACGAATCAGCTGGAAGGCCTGGACCACAAACTCGACCTCGCGGATGCCGCCAGGGCCGAGCTTGATATTGCCCTCCATGCCCTTGCGGCGTACCTCGCGATTGATCATCCCCTTGAGTTCACGCAGCGATTCGATGGCGCCGAAGTCGAGGTACTTGCGGTAGACGAAGGGGCGCAGCCCGGCCAGCAGCTCGGCACCGGCATCCAGGTCACCCGCCACCGGCCGAGCCTTGAGCATGGCGTAGCGTTCCCACTCGCGTCCCTGGTCCTGATAGTAGCTCGAGAGCGAGTTGAAGGTGCCGACCAGCGGGCCACCATCCCCCAGGGGACGCAGGCGCATATCGACCCGAAAGGCGAAGCCGTCGGCGGTGACCGCATCCAGGGCGCCTATCAACCGCTGGCCCAGCTTGGTGAAGTACTCCTGGTGTTCGAGAGACTTGCGGCCACCCTCGGTGTCGCCGTTCTCGGGAAAGGCGAAGATCAGGTCGATATCCGAGGAGAGGTTGAGCTCGCCGGCCCCCAGCTTGCCCATGCCCAGTACCACCAGGCGTTGCTCGCTGCCGTCGCGGCGCTTGGCGGGGCGCCCCCAGCGAGGCGCCAGGAAGCCTTCCAGCCAGGTCAGGGCCGCTTCCAGGGAGGTCTCGGCCAGCCGCGCCACCGCCGCCGATGTGGCCCACATATCGATACCGCCGGGTCGCGTCAGGTCACGCCAGGCGATACCGACCATGCGCGCGCAGCGGAAACGCCGGATGACGGCATACATGGCCGCCTCATCCTCGGCCTCCTCGAGGCGCTCGACCAGCCAGTCGCGCTGGGCTTTAGCATCCGGGGCGGCATCCAGCTCGCCATTGGCATCCAGGTGCACGAGACACTCGGGATAGCGCACCAGCGCCTCGGCCACGAAGTCTGACACCGCCAGTACCCGGGCCAACTGCTCACGACGCGACTCGGTGAGACCCAGCCAGCTTTCCAGCGGGGAGTCGCGGTCGGTCATCGATGCCAGGCGTTCGGCCTCGCCCAGCGCCTCGGCAAGCCGCCCGCGGGTTCTCTCCAGGGGCGCCTTGAGGGGCTCGGGAATATCATGCAATGGCAGGAAGTCATCGGGGAGCGGCATCGGCGTCTCGCATCCAGGGTGGCAAGAATTCGCTTCCAGCATAGCGAAGCGAGGCCCCCACTGGCACCCATCAGGCCAAGGTATCAGCCGAAGAGCCTCTGGCCCAGCAGCAGCAACCAGGTCAGGCCGGCAAGCAGCAGCGCGGCCATGACGGCGGCAGACCCCAGGTCCTTGGCACGCCCGGATAGCTCATGATGCTCGGGGCCGATGCGGTCCACGACGCTTTCGATGGCGCTATTGAGCAATTCCACGGCCAGCACGACCAAGCCGCTGCCCAGCAGCAGGATCCACTCCACCGGCCCGTCGCCGACCCATACGGCCAGCGGCAACAGCAGCAAAAACAGTACCAGCTCCTGGCGGAATGCCGCCTCGTGGCGCCAGGCCGCCTTGAGTCCTTTCAACGAGTAACGGGTGGAGTGCACCAGGTGGCGCCATCCGGTATGTCCGGGCTTCATTATCTATTCCTCGGTGCTTTATCCATTCCTCGGCGCCATGACACAACCGCTCAGTGGTTGTCGATCATTCGCTCGAGATCCATCGCCAGGGGGTCCAGCACTTCGGACCAGCTCAAATAAGGGGTGCTGGCGGTGCCATTGACCAAGACGCTGAAGACCCCCCAGCGCCCCCTGGCGGTACGGAAATAGCCACTGACGGCCCTCACCGCCACGGGCTGGTTGAGGGTCCCGGTCTTGAGCATCACATGCCGTTGGAAGGTGTCGGAGCCTCGACGAATAAAGCGCATGACGCCATTGTCCGGAGACTGCAGCGTCGCCACGAAACTGGGAAAGAGCGAAGGCCGGTAATAGAGATGCTCCAGCAGCGCATTGGCGCCATGAGCCGAGGTGCGATTCTCCGGCGTCAGCCCGCTGCCGCTGTGCAGGGTCACCGGCCCATGGTCGGAAATGCCGGCCACAAAGGCCTCGATGGCCTCTCCCGCCGAGCGCAGGTCGGCGCGCGGCGACGCCACCAGGTTCAGGGCCAGCATATCGGCCATATAGTTGTTGGAGTAGTTCATGGTGCGCAGCAGCAATTCCTGCAGCGGCTTGCCATCCACGGCGGCCAGCGTCGTCACAGTGGAGGCCGGGCGGTCCTGGGTGATATCCGTCCCGCCCGCGACCGAGATACCGGCCTGGTTGAGCATGGCCAGCAGGATCAGCGCCATCTGGTCCGCCGGGTCTGAGCTGGCCCGGTAGATATCCCGCGGATGGGCATTGGTGGAGATCTGGCCACTCAGATGCATCACATCCCGCCCATCGCGGGTAACCCGCTCGGCGTTGATCTCGGTGCCGCTGTCATCCGGGCGGGTCACCACACGGTTGTCGATGGCCAGGATCGGCGCCTGGCTATCGCAGCCGGTCACCGTCGCCGGCTCGCCGGGGATCTCGGCGGGTGCCACATTGACGCACCAGTTGCCGTAGTTGACCCCGGCCGAGGAAAGCAACGCACTGTAGGCGTGACGCGTACGCTCCCGCGCTTCGCAGCGGTCGGTCGTCAGACATGCCACCGGCCCGAAGCGCCACTGGCTGACCCTTAGCCTGCCATTCACCCCACGCACGCCCGCCTGGTGGAGCCGCTGTACCAGGCGCCATAAATCCTCGGTGGTCAGTGCCGGGTCGCCACCGCCATCGAGCATCAGGTCGCCCTGCAGGATCCCCCGGTCGTCGAGACGCGCTTCACTGACTAGCCGGGTGGTAAACCGATGCTGCGGTCCCCAGCGGTTCAGAGCCGCCGCCGCCATATAGCTCTTGCTGACCGAGGCCGGGGCTAGCTGACGCCGCGGCTCGATGGTCGCCAGCACACCGCCATCACCCAGCAGCCTGGCTTCGGCACTGATACGAAATCCCTCGCCGAGCAGGCGCGAGAGACTATCGAAGCCGGCCGCCTGAACGGGCAGGACGAAGCACAACGACAGGATGACGGTAACGAGACGGAAACGCAGGCGCATGGCGAAGCTCATCGGAAGTGGAGGTTGACTGATTCAATGGGCCGAGACGGTGGAAAACAACTGGATCACCGAGACGCCGCCGATGATCATGGCAATACCCAACAGAGCCGGCAGGTCGGGTTTCTCGCCATAGAACAGGGTGCCCGCCACGGTCACCAGCACGATGCCCAGCCCCGCCCAGAGCGCATAGGCGATGCCCACCGGAATGCTGCGCAGCACCAGGGCGAGTAGATAGAAGGCCAGCCCATAGCCCACCACGACGGTCACCGTCGGCCATAATCGGGTAAAGCCCTCTGAGGCCTTCAATGCGGTAGTCGCCACCACCTCGGCGACGATGGCCAGGGCAAGAAACAGATAGCTCATCGGCACTTCTCCCGGGTCAGCAGGCGATGCATGATGCGATCGAAGGCCGTATTGAAGATCAGCGCATAGAACAGGAAGAACAGCATAAAGCCGAGGTCCAGCCAGAAGGCCTCGACCAGGCCAATCTGCAGCCACCAGGCTACCGCCGGCAGCGTCATGATCAGCAGTCCGAGTTCGAACCCGCCCGCCTGGGCGATCCTCTGCCACAGGCTGCGGCGTCGACTCGGCACCCAGACATCGAACAGTCGATTCCAGATCAGGTTCCACAGCATCGCCACGGTCGCCAGCCCCACGGCCAGCACACCGATCTCGCCGCTACCGTGACCGGTCAGCGCACTGCTTGCCGGAATCACGATCACCAGTCCCAGCGCTTCGAATAGCACCATATGGGTCAGGCGCTCTCGCCATGAACGCATTGCCTGCTCCTTGCCGTTACGCCGCCTAGGCTTTCGCGACCAGTTGTGGATAATGTGGCAGCTCCACCACCAGCCGCCAAAGCGGCTGGCCGCTGAGGTGATACTTCTTCTCGAACGGCGTCAGATACGCCGCCCCGGGATCATGCGCCGTCACGGCCACTTCCCGTCCGGTGGCCTGGCGTAGCGCCAGGGAGAACTCCTCCAGGTAGAGCCGCCAGTTGGAGCGCAACTCCAGTCGCCCTCCCAGCGCCAGGATAAAAGGCAATACCGGGTGACCATGCCAGCGGAGCTTGAGCAGCGACGCCTTGGGATAGGGGTTTGGATACAGCAGATAGTGACGAGCCGGCCGCCAGTCCGCCTGGAAGGCGAGCCGCCAGAAGTCCACCAGGTCGGCGCGTACCAGCAGGGCGTTATCGGGCAGCGGTCCATGCTCGCGGCTCAGACGGCTGTCGCTGCGATCCACCCCAATCAGCGCATGATCGGGAAAGGCCTCTGCCAGCCGGCGAGTGGAAATGCCCACCCCACAACCGGCATCCAGCATCAACGGCATGTCGCTTCGCGCCTCCCGCCAGCGAGCGGCGGCGGCAAAGGCCTCACGGGTATGATCGGCGATCGGCTTGCGCCACGGATACTGCAAGGCCCGCGCCACACGCGCCTCGAGGCCCTGATGTGGGCCCGCCTGATTGGTAACGATACGCCGAGAAGTGGCTTGCATGACGACCTGCCGCAATATGAAACAAGCGCCGATTCTACCAGTCTCCCCCGCTTCTCGCTCGGCCGGCTCTCTTACCGTTATCGCAAGGGTAAAAGCCTATAAAAAACCCGAACACGTGAATGTTCGGCGCTTTTCGATATAAGCTCGGTATCAGTGCCTGACGATGATCGACTGGCCAATAATTTGTAAGCGCTCCACCAACCCCATCTTCTGCCGCTGAATAGTGTCCGTCAGACTGGTGTCATTCGATAGCAAGGAGGAC
>NZ_CANLFS010000018.1 GCF_947490095.1 uncultured Halomonas sp.
AACGTTTGCTCGTTGCCGGCAGCGGATGCGTACTTTACGGCTTTCCCCTCCGGCCTGCAAGCCCTCGGCGTAAAAAGGTGTCGGGACCATGGCCGACCATCGACTCAACCGCCCCGAGGGTCACTCGCCCCGTCCACATGCCGGTGTCGCGACGGGCCTGTGGATAGGCCTCCCCTGGTCGATGCGCCGAGAAAGCATCGCCAGGCGAATAAAGAAGAAAACCGCTTCCCGGATCATCCCGTAGAAACAACAACGCCCGCTCTCGGCGGGCGCTGCAGCGTAGGTGGTCATGCCATCCGTCGTTACTTGAGCGTCACGCGGGCATAGCGCTTCTTGCCTGCCTGAATGACATAGCTCTTCCCGGTATCCAGCATATGGTCGCGCTCGACGACCTCACCATCGATCCTTACCCGCCCATTGCCGAGCATATCCTTGGCCTGGGCACTGTTCTTGGTCAACTCGGAGCGGTTGAGCACGGCGGCGATCGGGGCCTGGGCGACGCCTTCAAAATCCACTTCCACCTCGGGGAGGTCCTCGGGAAGCTCCCCTTCGGCCAGCTGATTCCCCGCGGAACGGTGGGCGTTGGCGGCGGCGTCTTCGCCGTGGTAGCGGCCGATCAGCTCACGCGCCAGCAGCATCTTGATATCGCGCGGGTTGGCGCCTTGCTCGACCTCACGCTTGAGCGCCTCGATCTCTTCGTTGGATTTCAGCGAGAGCAGTTCGAAATAACGCCATATCAGGCTGTCCGGCATGGAGACCAGCTTGTTGAATATCGAACCCGGTGCCTCATCGACCCCTACGTAGTTGCCCAGGGACTTGGACATCTTCTGCACGCCGTCGAGCCCCTCCAGCAGCGGCAGGGTGATCACCACCTGAGGCTCCAGGCCGAAATGCTTCTGAATCTCGCGCCCCATCAGCAGGTTGAACTTCTGATCCGTGCCACCCAGCTCGATATCCGCCTTCAAGGCCACGGAGTCATAGCCCTGAACCAGCGGATAGAGGAACTCGTGGAGGGAGATCGACTGCCCACTCTTGTAGCGCTTCTCGAAATCATCGCGCTCCAGCATGCGGGCTACCGTGCTCTGCCCCGCCAGCTCGATCATGTCGGCGGCGCTCATGGCGGTGAACCATTCCGAGTTGAAGCGCACCTCGGTCTTCTCGGGGTCGAGAATCTTGAACACCTGTTCCTTGTAGGTCTGGGCGTTGGCCTTGACCGCCTCCTGGGTGAGGGGTTTGCGCGTGACATTCTTGCCGGAGGGATCACCGATGCGCCCGGTAAAGTCGCCGATCAGGAAGACGATCTCATGCCCCAGGTCCTGGAACTGGCGCATCTTGGTCAGCAGCACGCTATGGCCCAGGTGTAGATCCGGGGCGGTGGGGTCGAAGCCCGCCTTGATGCGCAGCTTGCGCCCGGACTCCAGCTTCTTGACCAGTTCCTCTTCCAGCAGGATCTCCTGGGTTCCCCGCTTCAGCAGCGCCAGCGCGCTCGCCACATCGCTCATCGTCTCCTACTCCATGCATAAGGTTGACCGGCCCGACGGGACCATCGAATGGGGCAGGATGGTAGCATGAGTCATCGCCTTACGCTGACACCACACGACTCGGGAGCCCCCATGCCTCTATATATCGGTCTGATGTCCGGCACCAGCCTGGACGGTCTCGATGCCGCCCTGATAGAGGTCGACCCCGGACCGAATGGCGGCCGGCCCCGCCTGCTGGCCAGCCATGCCGAGCCCATGCCGCCGCGGTTACGGACGCTGCTATGGGAGCTCTGCCACGCCAGCCGGGCCAGCTTCGCCGAACTGGCGGCGGCCGAGGAGGCCTTCTGCCGGCTTCAGGCACACGCCGTCGCCGCCCTCTTGAAGGCCAGTCACACGTCGCCTGACGCGGTGGAGGCCATCGGCAGCCATGGCCAGACCATCGAGCACGCCCCCTACGGTCATGACGGCGGCCCCGCCTATACCCTGCAGCTCGACAACCCCAGTCGCCTGGCCGAGCTCACCGGCATCACGGTCGTGGCTGACTTCCGGCGTCGCGACCTGGCGGCCGGCGGCCAGGCGGCGCCACTGGCGCCGGCCTTCCATCGGGCCCTGTTCCAGGCCCCGCAGGAGTGGCGACTGGTCCTCAACCTCGGGGGGTTCGCCAACTTGACGCTGCTGCCTCCCGACGAGGATACCCGCGCCCCCCTGGGCTTCGATTCGGGCCCCGCCAATGCCCTGCTGGACGCCTGGCATGCGCGCCACCGGGGCGGTGCCTTCGATGCCGATGGCGCCTGGGCAGCCTCGGGCAGGGTCGACGAGGCACTCCTGGCACGCCTGCTGGAAGAGCCCTTCTTCCACCTGCCACCGCCCCGCAGCACCGGCCGCGAGCTGTTTCATCTCGACTGGCTGGCCGAACGGCTAGGCGGTCAGGAGCGCCCGGAGGACGTGCAGGCCACCCTGGCCGAACTGACGGCGGCGAGCGTGGCGCTGGCGGTAGAGATGGCCCGGGAGCGTTTCGCTGCCCCACCCGCGGCGCAGCTGATTCCCTGTGGCGGCGGTGCCCATAATCGCGACCTTTTGGGTCGACTGTCGCGGCGCCTGCCGGACACCACTCTCGGCGACAGCGCCGAGTGGGGCTGGCACGCCGACTGGCTGGAGGCCGGCGCCTTCGCCTGGCTGGCCTGGCGACGCCTGGCCCGACTCCCGGGCAACCTGCCCAGTGTCACCGGCGCCGCGGGCCCTCGAGTGCTGGGAGGGGTCTACGCCGCCTGACGAATGCCTGGGCCACCGGCTCAGATGACGCCCCTGGCCTTGGCCTGAGCCTCGTCATGGGCCACGACGTTATCCGCCACCAGCCTGGCCAGCGATGCATCGAGGGTCTGCATGCCCAAACCGCCACCGGTCTGGATGGCCGAGTAGATCTGCGCCACCTTGTCCTCACGAATCAGGTTGCGCACCGCCGCCGTGGCCACCAGGATTTCATGGGCCGCCACCCGCCCCCCACTCATGCGCTTGAGCAGGGTCTGGGAGACCACCGCCTGCAGCGACTCCGAGAGCATCGAACGCACCATGGACTTCTCATCGCCGGGGAAGACATCGATGATCCTGTCGATGGTCTTGGCCGCGGAGGTGGTATGCAGGGTGGCGAACACCAGATGGCCGGTCTCGGCGGCGGTCAGCGCCAGCCGGATGGTTTCCAGGTCACGCAGTTCGCCGACCAGGATGATGTCCGGGTCCTCGCGCAGGGCGCTGCGCAGTGCCGGGGCAAAGCCATGGGTATCGCGATGCACCTCGCGCTGATTGACCAGGCAGCGCTTGGAGCCGTGAACGAACTCCACCGGGTCCTCGATGGTCAGGATATGCTCATGGCGATGCTCATTGATGTCATCGATCATCGCCGCCAGGGTGGTGCTCTTGCCCGAGCCGGTGGGGCCGGTGACCAGTACCAGGCCACGCGGCAGCATGGAGAGCCGCCGAAACGCCTGCCCCAGCCCCAGGTCCTCGAGGGTCAGCACCTCGGTGGGAATGGTACGAAACACCGCCCCCGCGCCACGGGCCTGATGAAAGGCGTTAACACGGAAGCGCGAGACCCCCGGCAGTTCGAAGGAGAAGTCGGTTTCCAGGTACTCCTCGTAGTCGCGGCGCTGACGATCCGCCATGATGGCGTGGATCAGCCCGCGAACCTCGCTATCGTCCAAGGCCGGCATTTCGAGCCGACGAATGTCGCCATCCACACGAATCATCGGCGCCAGGCCGGCCGAAAGATGGAGATCCGAGGCGTTCTGCTTTGCCGAGAACGTCAGCAATTCGGTAATATCCATGCGTTTCCCCCGCTCCCGCTATGGTGCGTCTTGTGAGAATCAGAATGACAGAGCCCGAGACATGACGGAGCCGGCAATCTCCGAATCCCTTGCCACCGCCCGACGGCGCCTGACCGACGCCCTGGCAGAGGCCGGCCGCCCGGTGGCCGACGCCCGCCTGCTGGCGGTAAGCAAGACCAAGCCCGCCGCCATGATTCGCGAGGCCTGGCACCTGGGCCAGCGCGATTTCGGCGAAAACTATGTTCAGGAAGCCCTGGACAAGCAGGCGGCCCTGGCCGACCTCGAGGGCATCGCATGGCATTTCATCGGCCCGCTGCAATCGAACAAGACCCGCGAGGTGGCCGAGCACTTCGCCTGGGTTCATAGCGTAGACCGCGTGAAGATTGCCCGCCGCCTCAATGATCAACGTCCGGCCGCCCTCGAGCCGCTGGATATCTGCCTGCAGGTCAATATCAGTGCCGAGGCCTCCAAGTCCGGGGCATCCCTGGCGGAGCTGCCGGCACTGGTCGAGGCCATACTGGGCATGCCGCGACTGCGCCTGCGCGGCCTGATGGCGATCCCCGCACCGGCCCAGGGCCGAACCGCCCAGCGCGCCCCCATGGCCCGGCTGCGCGAGGCCCTCGAGGAACTCCGCAAGCGCTTCCCCGATGCCCCGCTGGACACCCTCTCCATGGGCATGAGCGATGATCTGGAGGCCGCCGTACTCGAGGGAGCCACCCTGGTGCGCCTGGGCACCGCCATCTTCGGGGTCAGGCAGCGACACGACTAATCCAACGCCGCGGCCGCCAGGGGCGGCCGCCTTCAGCGAGTCATATAGGACATCTCCATGGCAAACCGAGTCACCTTTATCGGCGCCGGCAACATGGCCGGCGCCATCATCGGCGGCATGATCGAAAGCGGCTTCGGTGCCGACAGCATCACCGCCACCTCACGCCATGACGCCGGGCTGGCCCCGCTGCGTGAGCGGCTCGGCATTCACACCACCACCGACAACGTCGCGGCGGTGGCCGAGGCCGACGTGGTGATACTGGCCGTCAAGCCGCAGGTCATGCGCCAGGTATGCGAGGACCTGCACGACGCCATCCAGGCCCGCCGCCCGTTGGTCATCTCGGTGGCCGCCGGCCTGTCCGCCGAGACCCTCGAGCGCTGGCTGGGCGGTGACCTGCCGCTGGTACGCTGCATGCCCAATACACCCTCGCTGGTCGGCGCCGGCGCCTCCGGGCTCTACGCCAATGCCCGGGTCGACGAGGCCCGGCGCCATCTGGCGACCGAGCTGATGGAGGCCGTGGGCCTGGTGGAGTGGGTGGACGATGAGTCCCTGCTGGAGGCCGTCACCGCCGTCTCCGGCAGCGCCCCCGCCTACTTCTTCCTGATGTTCGAGGCCATGGAGGCCGCCGGCGTCGAGCAGGGGCTCCCCGCGGATACCGCTCGCCGCCTGGCCATGCAGACGGCCTTCGGGGCGGCGAAGATGGCCATGGCCAGCGACGAATCGCCCGCCCAGCTCAAGCGCAATGTGATGTCGCCCGGTGGCACGACCGAGCGTGCCATCGAGCATCTGGAGCAGGCAGGCCTGCGCACCATCCTGGCCGAGGCCATGAACGCCTGTGCGACGCGGGCCGGCGAGATGGCCACCGAACTCGACAAGAACTGAGTCCCGGCGTACCGATACGCCACGCGACATCCAACCAATCCTGAGGAGGCCCCTATGGGCAGTCAACTGGGCAGCGCCGGCCTGACGCTGATCAACACCCTGGTCAATATCTATATCTTCCTGCTGATGCTGCGCCTGCTCCTGCAGGCCTCCCGTGCAGACTACTTCAACCCCATCAGCCAGTCGGTGGTCAAGGTCACCCAGCCGGCGGTCCGCCCCTTCCAGAGCTTCCTGGGGCCGGTGATGGGCCGCTTCGACCTGGCCACCCTGGCCTGCGGCCTGGTGGTCAAGGCGGTCAGCATCGTGCTGATCCTGCAGATCGCGGGCTTCGGCATGCCGCCCATCGCGGGGGTGGCCATCGGTGCCGTGGCGGCGCTGGCCAACGCCATTCTCAAGATCTACTTCTTCGCGCTGATCATGATGATCATCCTCAGCTGGGTGGCCCCCAACGCCAGCCATCCCGGGGCCCTGCTGGTCATGCAGCTGCTCGAACCGATCATGGCGCCGGTGCGCAAGGTGATCCCGCCGCTGGGCATGATTGACCTGTCGCCCATCTTCGTCTTCATCGCCATCAGCCTGATCGATGGTATCGTGGTGACCTCGCTGACCCGTGCCGCCGGACTCGCCGGCGCCCTGGTAGGGCTCTGACAACAGCGGCAAACACTTCCTCGCAACGACGGGAGACGGAAGGACTGATGCCCGAGATCGCACGCGACTCGGTCGGCCTGGTGACGCCCCAGACGGCTCACTTCGACGACCCTCTTGACCTGGCCTGCGGCATGACGCTGCCGGCCTATGACCTCGTCTACGAGACCTACGGCACCCTCAACGCCGAGCGCTCCAACGCCGTGCTGATCTGCCATGCTCTCTCTGGCCACCACCACGCCGCCGGCTACCACGACGCCGAGGAGCGCAAACCGGGCTGGTGGGACGCGCATATCGGCCCCGGCAAGTCCATCGACACCGAGCGCTTCTTCGTGGTCTCGCTCAATAACCTCGGCGGCTGTCACGGCAGCACCGGCCCGGCCAGCCTCAATCCCGAGACGGGTCGCCTGTGGGGCCCGGAGTTTCCGATGATGACCGTGGGCGACTGGGTGCACAGCCAGGCCCGGCTGGCCGACCGCCTGGGCATCGAGCGCTTCGCCGCGGTCATCGGCGGCAGCCTCGGCGGCATGCAGGCACTGCAGTGGTCCCTGAGCTACCCGGAGCGGGTCGCCAGTGCCGCCGTCATCGCCGCCACGCCCAAGCTCTCGGCCCAGAATATCGCCTTCAACGAGGTCGCCCGCCAGGCCATTCGCTCCGATCCCGAGTTTCATGACGGCTGGTATGCCGAGCATTCGGCGATCCCCCGGCGCGGGCTCAAGCTGGCCCGCATGGTCGGGCACATCACCTATCTCTCCGAAGACGCCATGGGCCACAAGTTCGGCCGCGACCTGCGCAGCGATGAGTTCAACTTCGGCTATGGCGTCGAGTTCCAGGTCGAATCCTACCTGCGCTATCAGGGAGACACCTTCTCCACGTCCTTCGACGCCAACACCTACCTGCTGATGACCAAGGCGCTGGACTACTTCGACCCGGCCTCCCTGCACGACGGTGACCTGGCCCAAGCCCTGGCACCGGCCCGCTGCCCCTTCCTGGTGGCCAGCTTCACCACCGACTGGCGCTTCCCGCCGTCCCGCTCCCGGGAACTGGTCGACGCCCTGATTCGTGCCGGCAAGCCGGTCAGCTATGCCAACATCGACTCGCGTCACGGCCACGATGCCTTTTTGATGCCCGAGCCTCGCTACCAGGCGGTATTCGCCGCCTTCATGTCGCGGGTGGCTCGGGACCTGGGCCTGGAGGACTCCCCATGAACCGCGCGGACCTCAAGCTGATCCATGAATGGGTGCCCCAGGGCGCGCATATTCTCGACCTGGCCTGCGGCGACGGCACCCTGCTCGACGCCCTGGCCCGCGACAAGGGAGTCACCGGCTACGGCCTGGAGATCGACCCCGAAGGCATCACCGCCTGTGTCGCCAAGGGGGTCAACGTCATCGAACAGAATATCGACGATGGGCTGGCCAACTTCGACGACCAGGCCTGCGACCTGGTGGTGATGACCCAGGCCCTCCAGGCCTTGCGGCGCCCCGATCGCGCCCTCGACGAGATGTTCCGGGTGGCCGACGAGGCCATCATCACCTTCCCCAACTTCGCCTACTGGCGCCACCGGGTGCACCTGGGCATCCGCGGCTATATGCCGGTCTCCAAGTCGCTGCCCCACGCCTGGTACGACACGCCCAACATTCACCTGTCGACCTTCAACGATTTCGAACAACTCTGCCGCGACAAGGGGCTGGTCATCGTCGACCGGGCGGTGGGCATCGGCGACCACGAGGGCCACTGGACCTCGCGGCTGTGGCCCAACCTGTTCGGCGAGATCGCCATCTTCCGGGTCACCCGCGGCTGACCCAAAAGCCATCAGCGATAGACGGCAAGAGGCAAGACGACGATGCGAAGCCTTGTGAGCGCCCTGTTACTCGGCGCAATGATGATGCTGACCGGTACCGCTACCGCCCAGCAGTTCGAACGGATCGGCGACGTCGAGATTCACTACAGTGCGGTGGCCACCAGCTTCCTGCCCGAGGCGGTGGCCCGCGACCACCAGATCCAGCGCAACCCGGCGCTGGCGCTGCTCAACGTCAGCGTGCTCGAAAAGCGCGAGGATGGCACCACCCGCAGCGTACCGGCCAGGGTCGATGGCCGGGTGGGCGGCGTAGGCGAGCATGCCGATGACAGCCCGTTGAGCTTTCGCACCCTGCGCATCGGCGACACGCCCTCACAGGTCGCGGTGTTTCGCATCGACGACGGCGCGCCAATGCGCTTCGACCTGGAGGTGTATCACGACCGCAACGGCGAACCCGCCCATGTGCAGTTTATCCAACGCTTCTATATCGACCGTTAACCGCACCGACCGTTAACCGCACCGACCGTTAACCGCCGCTGAAGCGGCGCTGAAGCGTCACGGGCAGTTCGGCATCCAGGCATATGGCCACCGGCACCCCGTCGCGGCGCCGCACCCGGCAGCGGCGTGCCAGCACCTCCACGCCTCGCCCCGCCGCCTCGCGCAGGGTGGCCGCATAGGCGGGGTCCAGGTGCTCGGCGGGGGCGACATCGTTGATGCCCTCGTGGGCCACGCAGAACAGCAGCACCGCGCGCTGCCCCGCTTCCGCCAGCGCCATCAGTGCCTCCAGGTGCTTCCTGCCGCGTTCGCTCACCGCATCCGGAAAGTAGCCATGCCCGTCGCTTTCCCTGAGCGTCACCTGCTTGACCTCCACGAAGGCCGTGCCGCGTTCGGGGTCATCGAGACGAAAGTCGATCCGCGAGGCCTTCTCGCCCTCGGTGGCGACCGGCGCCTCGCGTCGCAGGTCGGCATACCCCCTCAATGCCGACACCCACCCGCCACGCAGCGCCTCTTCGACGATGCGATTGGCGCGCCCGGTCTGCACCGAGGCCATCGCCAGGCTGCCATCGGGCTGAGGCAGCTCGATCAGCTCCCAGGTCCATGCCAGCTTGCGCCTGGGATTATCGCTGGGCGATAGCCATACCCGGCAGCCCGGCATGTTGACCGCACGCATGGAGCCGGTATTGGGACAGTGGGCTACCACCTCACGGCCATCATCGAGCCGCACATCCGCCAGGAAGCGCTTGTAGCGGCGCAGCAGAACACCGCCGACCAACGGAGGATAGTCCATGCATTCGTTCCTTATTGACGCGCCAGGAAGCGCTCGAGACGGCTCACCGCCTCCTCGAGCCGCTCGACTCCGGTGGTGAAGGCGATGCGCACATGCCGCTCGCCGCCCTCCAGGGCGAAGTCGCTTCCCGGCGTGATGGCGACGTTCTCCTCGTCCAGCAGGCGCCGGCAGAAGGCCTGGCTATCGCAGCTGTAGCGAGAGATATCCAGCCACAGATAGAAGGCGCCCTGGGGCGGCAGCGCCGGGGCAAGCCCGAGCCGTGCCAGCCCGGCCAGCAGCGCATCCCGGCGGCGGCCCAGTTCGATTCGCCGCCCCTCGAGGAGGTCCCGACTCTCGGGGGTAAAGGCGGCCAAGGCCGCATGCTGGGCCGGGGTGGAGGCGGCCAGGAAGACGTTCTGGGCGAGCCGCGTCAGCGGTTCGACCGCCTCCTCGGGCGCCAGCAGCCAGCCCAGGCGCCAGCCGGTCATGCCGAAGTACTTGGAGAAGCTGTTGACCACGAAGGCGTCCGGCGTGATCGCGGCCATGGAGAGCGGCTCCAGGTCATAGCAGAGCCCCTGATAGATCTCATCCACCAGCAGGTGCCCGCCGCGCCGAGACACCGACTCGGCCACTGCCGCCAGCTGACCGGCATCCAGCATATGGCCGGTAGGATTGGAGGGGGTCGCCAGCATCGCCAGGCGTGTGGCGTCATGCCAGTGCGACTCGACCAGTTCGGCATTCAGCTGCCAGCCGCTGGCCGGTCCCACCGGCACGGCATCTATCTCGGCCCCGGCCAGGGCCATGAAGTGGCGGTTGCAGGGGTAGTTGGGGTCGGCCATCAGCACGCGGTCGCCGGGCCCGGCCAGCAGCTGACTGGCCAGCAGCAGCGCCCCGGAGGCCCCGGGCGTGATCAGGATCCGGCGCGGGTCCACCTCGGCACCGAACCGGGCCGCATAGTGGTCGGCAATGGCCTCGCGCAGGGCGGGCAGCCCCGCCGCCGGCGTGTAGCGTGTGTGGCCCGCCGACAAGGCGGCCTGTCCGGCAGCGACCACCGGCTCCGGGGTCGGAAAGTCCGGCTCGCCTATCTCCAGATGGATCACATCATGGCCGGCCGCCTCGCGAGCCTGGGCCGTTTCCAGCAGGTTCATCACCCGAAAGGGGGCGACTCGATCGATGCGCGGGCTCCACGCCATGGCAAGACTCCTGTCGATAGGCCACCATGCTCGGGAGGCTACCTCCCGACACGGTCCAGAAATGGTGTCACTGGGGCCCTAGTGTAGCGACTTTGGTGGCAAGATCGCAGCCGATCACCCGCTCAAGCTTGCAAAGATATGGTTTATCGGCTAAACAAGCATGCCTTTGGCGTGAGATATCTTGCCTGGCGGCGAATATCGATCAGCAGTCACACAAGTAACGAGGCAGCACCATGCCAGTAGCCGATAAGAAATTGGAAGCTCTCGAGAAGTTCACCCCCTACGAACCGGCGGCGGGTGAGGAATACATGAACGAGAAGCAGCTGGAGCACTTCCGACAGATCCTGCTGGGCTGGAAACAGGATCTCATGGAAGAGGTAGACCGCACCGTGCGTCATCTGCAGGAGGAGGCGAATAACTATGCCGACCCCGCCGACCGCGCCACCCAGGAGGAGGGCTTCAGCCTGGAGCTGCGCACCCGGGACCGCGAGCGCAAGCTGCTCAAGAAAATCAACGAGACCCTCGACATGATCGATGAGGACGACTACGGCTTCTGCGAGGCCTGCGGCGTCGAGATCGGCATTCGTCGACTGGAAGCCCGCCCCACCGCCACCCTGTGCGTGGACTGCAAGACGCTGGCCGAGCTCAAGGAAAAGCAGCTAGGCGGCTGATTCCGGTATGCCGGTGCTGTGGCTAACCCCCCATGACGGGCACCCTTGGGTGCCCGTCCATGCATCCGACGCCTGGAATCTCGCATGAATCGCTATCGTGGACGCTTCGCCCCCACGCCCTCCGGGCCACTCCACTTCGGCTCGCTGATCGCGGCCCTGGCCAGTTTCCTCGATGCCCGCCAAGCCGGCGGCGAGTGGCGGCTACGCATCGAGGATATCGACCCGCCACGCTGCCCGGCCGGCGCGGCCGACGAGATCCAGCGCCAGCTGGACGCCTTCGGGCTGCACTGGGATGGCCCGGTGCTCTGGCAACATGCCCGCGACGCGGCCTATCAGGCCGCCCTCGAGCGCTTGACCGAACGTGGCCTCGCCTACCCCTGCAGCTGCTCACGCAAGCAGTGGCGCGACTACCCGGTCTACCCCGGCTGGTGTCGCAATGCCGTCTGCGAACCCGACAAGCCGGTGGCATGGCGACTGCGTAGCGACCTGGGATTACGCCCGGTGATATGGCAGGACCGCCTGTTCGGGGAACAACGCTTCGACCCGGCCGAGCTCGGCGACGTGGTGCTGAAGCGCAAGGATGGCCTCTGGGCCTACCAGCTTGCCGTGGTGGTGGACGACGCCGACCAGGGCATTACCGAGGTGGTACGCGGCTTCGACCTTCTCGATAATACCCCCTGGCAGCGCCAACTGCAGGATGCCCTCGGGGCCGCCGAGCCTCGCTACTTGCACCTGCCGCTGATCACCGGCGAAGACGGCCAGAAGCTCTCGAAGCAGAATCTGGCGCCGGCGCTCCCCACGCGGGACGCCTCGGTGCGTCCGCTGCTCCACGCTGCCCTGAGGGCCCTCGACCAGGCACCCCCCGAGGCGCTTGCCACCGCACCCGTGACCGAGCAGCTCGCCTGGGCCGTGGAGGCCTGGTCGGTGGCCCGCATTCGCCCTCGGGCCGAGCGCCCCCTCGTCGACGCCCAGGCGAGGGCGTAGCCAAGGAGAAGGAAGCGCCATGTACGCCTATCGGTTAATGCTGTTTTTGGTGTTTATCGGCTATCTGCTCTCGCCGCTGATGATGAACGGCTGGGCCAGCCCCGACGTCGCCTGGTACCGTCCCTTCGTCATCTGGGGCGTACTGATCGCCCTGACCCTGTGGCTGGAACAGAAGAGAAAACTCGATGAACGCTAGCCTGAGACCGTGTCGCTCGCCGAGTACCGCCTTGGTCGCCAAGAGAACACTCGATGAATGCTAGCCTGGTGGGCATGCTCGGGGCGGGTGCCGGCTTCCTGCTGCTGCTCTGGCTCTGCGCCCAGGCCGTGGAGCGGGGCTGGATCCCCACGCGCATCACCCGCCACCCACTGATCTATGCCCTGGCGCTGGGCGTCTACGCCAGTGCCTGGGCGATCCATGGCAGCCTGGAGCTGGCCGCCACCTCGGGCTACGGCTATTTGACCTACTACCTGGGCATGGCCGGTGCCTTCCTGCTGGCGCCGGTGCTGCTGGTGCCGATCCAGCGTATGGTGCGCACCCATCAACTGGCCTCGCTGGCCGACCTCTTCGCCTTTCGTTATCGCTCACGTTGGGTCGGCACCCTGATCACCCTGGTGAGCCTGCTGGCGGTACTGCCGCTGCTGGCGCTGCAGGTGCAGACCATGGGCAACGCCATCTACCTGATGACCGGCGTCGCCTCGCCGGCCACTCTGGCGCTGTTCTTCTGCGTGCTGCTGGCGCTGTTCGACATGAGCTTCGTGGGCCGGCGGCGCATCGATGGCCAGCACGACAGCCTGCTGGCCGTGATGGCACTCTCGTCCTTGATCAAGCTGCTTGCCATGCTGGGCTTGGGCGCCTTCGCGCTGTTCGCGGTCTTCGAGGGCCCCGCCGATGTTCAGGCCTGGCTCGAGGGCCCGGGCCAGGCCTTCCAGGACAGCGTGACCCAGACCGACCCGGCCCACTGGCGCTCGCTGCTGCTGCTGTTCTTCGCCGGCCTGCTGATGCCGCACATCTTCCACCTGGTGTTTACCGAGACCCGCTCGCGCCACACCCTGCTGCAGGCCAGCTGGGCACTCCCCCTGTTCCTGTTGCTGATGGCGCTGCCGGTGCCGCTGATCCTGTGGGCCGGCCAGCGCCTGGGCATCAGCGCCTCCCTGGAGACCGCCTACCTAGCGTTCGGCCTCTCCGACTCGATAGCCCTCCAGGCCCTGGCCTTCCTCGCCGGGCTGGCCGCCACCAGCGCCACCACGCTGCTGATCGCCCTGGCGCTATCGGGCATGCTGGTCAATCACATCTTCCTGGTGGCGCACCCTCCCGAGGCTCACCATGACCTCTACCGCTGGCTGCGCTGGCTGCGCCGCGGCCTGGTCGCCGCCGTGGTGCTCGGCGGCTGGCTGTTCTACCGCCTCATCGGCGTACATCATGACCTGACCAGCCTGGGGCTGGCCGCCTTCGTGGGCATGGCCCAGTGCCTCCCGGGGCTACTGGCCCTGCTCTACTGGCCGGGCGCCAACCGGCGTGGCATGGTCTCGGGCCTGGTCGTCGGCCTGCTGGTGTGGCTCGCCGGCCTGTGGGTTCCCCTGCTGAGCGACTTGCCCGCCCTGATTGTCATTCCGCCGGGGCTCGAGATGCTCAACGGTGAGCCGGCCTGGTACGCGGTCACCCTCGTTTCCCTGGCCAGCAATGCCCTGGTCCTTATCGTGGTCTCCCTGGCCACCCCGACATCCGACGGGGAGCGGGCCGCCGCCGAGGCCTGCTCGGTGGATGCGGTCATCCGCCCCAAGCGCCTACCGCTGGAGGTGGCCTCCGGCGAGGAGTTCAAGTCACCCCTGGCCCGCGCCCTCGGCGAGTCGGTGGCGACCCGCGAGGTGGATCGCGCCCTGGAGGACCTGGGCCTGTCTCCCCAGGATGGTCGCCCCTATGCGCTGCGGCGCCTGCGCGACCGCCTGCAGGCCAACCTCTCGGGGCTGATGGGTCCCTCGGTGGCCCAGGACATCGTCGACCGCTACTTGCCCTACCGCCAGGACGGCCCCGGGGCCACCGAAGATATCCACTTCGTGGAGAGCCGCCTGGAGGCCTACCGCTCGCGGCTCACCGGCCTGGCGCGGGAGCTCGACGGCCTGCGTCGCTACCATCGCCGGACCCTGACCCGGCTACCGGTGGGGCTGTGTGCCTTCGGCGAGGATGGCGAGCTTTTAATGTGGAATGATGCCCTGGCCCGGCTCTCGGGCATCGACGGTGGCGGCGTGGTCGGGGCACGGCGCGAAAGCCTGCCGGCCCCCTGGGACGCCCTGCTCGGGCACATCATTGCCGAGCCCGGGAGCCAGCTCTACAAGCAGCCGGTCACCCTGGGCGACGCCACGCACTATCTGAGCCTGCACAAGGCCGCACTGGAGGGCAGCGACAGCGAACCCGGCGGCATGGTGATCCTGGTCGAGGATCACAGCGAGATGAAATGGCTGGAAGATGAACTGGTGCACGCCGCCCGCCTCGCCTCCATTGGCCAGCTGGCCGCCGGGGTCGCCCACGAGATCGGCAACCCCATCACCGGCATCTCGTCACTGGCCCAGAACCTGCGCTACGAGGCCAGCGACCCGGAGGTGCTGGAGACCACCGAGCAGATCCAGCAGCTCACCGACCGCGTCTCGCGCATCGTCTCCTCACTGGTGGGCTTCGCCCACGGTGGCCGCCATCTCGCCGGCCGCGAGCTCGCCCCGGTGGCGATTGCCGAGGTGGTCGACGAGGCCATTCACTTGATCCACCTGGCCCGCTCGGGGGACGATGTGCACTTCGACAATCGGTGCCCGGCAACGGCGTATGTCGAGGGCGATGGTCAGCGCCTGCTCCAGGTGATGGTCAACCTGCTGGGCAACGCCCGGGACGCCAGCGGCCCGGGGGATCGCGTGATCATCGAGGCCACGCCGGAAGCCTCCGGGTTGAGGATCAGCGTCACCGACGAAGGAGCGGGTATCGACACCAGCGTGCGCGACCACCTCTTCGAACCCTTCACCACCACCAAGCCCCCCGGCGAGGGAACCGGCCTCGGCCTGCCATTGGTCTACAGCATCGTTGCCGAGCACCACGGCTCCCTCGACGTCGACTCGCCGCCCCCCGGGGCCGAACGCGGCACCCGCATCGGCCTGTGGCTACCGCATCACCAGAAGGAGGGTGAGACACCCCGATGAGCCGGATCCTGATCGTAGAAGACGAAGCCATCATCCGCAGCGCGTTGCGCCGGCTGCTCGAACGCCACGACTACCGCGTCGACGAGGCCGGCTCGGTGACCGATGCCCTGGCCCTGGATCCACAGCGCTTCGATCTGGTGATCAGCGACTTGCGCCTGCCGGGTGAGCCGGGCACCGAGCTGATCGCCCGGGCCGCCCCGGCGCCGGTACTGATCATGACCAGCTACGCCAGCATGCGTTCCGCCGTGGACGCCCTCAAGCTGGGTGCCGTGGACTACGTGGCCAAGCCCTTCGACCACGACGAACTGCTCGAGACCGTGGCCCGGGTGTTGCACCAGCAGAGCAGCCTGCGTGCCGAGCCGCCCGATATCGCGGATACCGGCGGCCAGGCGCAGGCGATGATCGGCCACTGTGCGGCGATGCAGCGCGTGTACGCCCGGATTCGCAAGACCGCCCCCACCGATGTCACCGTGCTCATCCAGGGTGAATCCGGTACCGGCAAGGAGCTGGTCGCCCGCGCCCTGCACCAGCAGAGCAAGCGGGCCCGGGCGCCGCTGATCTGCGTCAACTGTGCGGCGATTCCCGAGACGCTTATCGAATCGGAGCTGTTCGGCCATGAGAAGGGAGCATTTACCGGGGCCAGTGCGGCGCGTACCGGCCTGGTGGAGGCCGCCGACGGCGGCACCCTGTTTCTCGACGAGATCGGCGAGCTGCCCCTGGACGCCCAGGCGCGGCTGCTGCGCGTGCTTCAGGAAGGGGAGATCCGCAAGATCGGCTCGGTGGAAACCCGCCATGTCGACGTACGCCTGATCGCCGCGACTCACCGCAATCTGCAGGCACTCTCCAAGACCGGTGAGTTCCGGCTCGACCTCTACTACCGTCTCAACGTCATGCAGATCGACCTCCCCGCCCTGCGTGAACGCGAGGACGACGTGCTGCTGATCGCCGATGTGCTGCTGGACAAGGCCCGTCGGCGCCATGAACGCGAGGGGCTGCGCCTCTCGCGGGCCGCCCGCGACGAGATCCGCTACTACCCCTGGCCGGGCAATGTGCGGGAACTGGAGAATGCCCTGGAGCGCGGCGTGATCCTCGCCGAGGGCCACCTGATTCACCCCGATGACCTGGGCCTGGCCGCGACCTCGGACGCCACGCCGGCGCCGCGACGCGCCGCCACGCCTGCTCAGCCGCCCCTCGCCGCCGACACGACAGAGGACCCTCCCGAGGACGACCTCTCACTGGAGGACTATTTCCAGCACTTTGTGCTGGAGCACCAGGACACGATGAGCGAGACCGAACTGGCCCAGAAGCTCGGCATCAGCCGCAAGTCCCTCTGGGAGCGCCGCCAACGCCTCGGCATCCCGCGCAAGAAGAGCTCCCGCCGCAAGGCCGATTGACCCTGGCCGCCCCGCGGCCATCATTCTCCTGACGCGAATAGGGCCGCGGCCCCGGGGCCTTCGACCAAAGTGCAACCCTCGCCCGACCGCCCTCTACTGCCCGATTATGGCCGCCTTCGCGGCGGCCTGCGACCAAAGTGTAATCCTCGCCTTATCGCCCTCTCCCGGCGTCTCGGGCCACATATCGGGCCGCTCATGCACCATTTGTTACCGTCCCACACAGGTCATGCACGGTTACGGCACCCCCCGGGTAACACTCGCGTTTCTCCTCCCGGCTTCCTTTCCATATCGGAGAAACAACTCTTTGAATCTAATGCGAAAAACGAAACCTGGCATGCCGCCTGCTACATACAGGACAAGAAAAACAAGTTCCGGCGTCATCCGCCGCCCAACACAACAACAACAGCGAACCCGGATGACCAGGCCCACCACAACAAAGCCAAGAGGCGTGGGCCAGTGCCGCACAGGCACGACATCAACAAGAACAATTGACATGACGTGCCCGGCCCCTCGGCCCTAACAACAACAGCAAGACACGAGGCACCGGAAACTCAGGACGCGACGCGCCAGCCACGCCCACAACAAGAACAAGGGGCCAGCGAGGCGCACCCCCGGAAACAACATCAACACGCCGGGGGAAGGCAATTTTGCCGTCGTGGTTGGATTATTGTTTTGAATACGAGGCGGTCTCCACCAGGAGCGCCAACAAGGATAACAACACTGCTTGCCTGAACTCCTTGGTGACTGTGGTGCGTATTCAAGGCGATGTGCCATCACGAAGAAAAAACAAGCAGCAGGGACGCTGCAACATTGCTTGAGGGGGAGGCCATCGGCCTCCCCCTTCTACGTCCGGGTACCGAAAAGCCCTGGACGCCGAAGAGAGGCCGACGCTATGCAATCTCACGGGGGTCCGCTACACTCAACGCCTTTATACGCTTTCCATGAGTCTTCCCCGCCCTGCGAGTCGATATCGTCGCATGTTCAAAGGATTTACCCGCTTTCTGCAGAGTCCCGGCGCGAGCCTGAAGTCACTGTTCGGCACCGAAGCCGCCGCCGCGGCGCCCGAGGTCCGTGTCATTCCCCGCGAAGAGCATCCAGTCTCGCGTCAGCACTTCAGCGAGGCCGCCCTCAAGGTCCTCTATCGGCTGCATAACGCCGGCTTCGAGGCGTATCTCGTCGGGGGGTGCATACGCGATTCCCTGCTGGGACGAATGCCCAAGGACTTCGATGTGGCGACCGATGCCACACCGGAGCAGGTCAAGGGGCTGTTTCGCAACTCGCGGATCATCGGCCGCCGCTTCCGTATCGTCCATGTGCGCTTCGGCCGTGAGGTCATCGAGGTCACCACCTTCCGCGGCAAGCCCGGTGACGACCACGCCGACCATATCGCCCAGCAGTCCGACGACGGCCTGCTGCTGCGCGACAACGTCTGGGGCAATGTTCAGGAAGACGCCCTGCGCCGCGACTTCACCATCAACGCCCTCTATTACAGCATCGCCGATTTCTCGATCCACGACTTCGCCAATGGCATGGACGATATCGAGACACGCACCCTGCGCCTGATCGGCGAGCCGGCGACCCGCTACCGGGAGGACCCGGTGCGCATGCTGCGTGCCGTCCGCTTCGCGGCCAAGCTCGACTTCCAGCTGGCCTCCTCCACCGAGGCGCCGATCCACGAGCTGGCGCCCTTGATGCTGCAGATTCCCCCGGCGCGGCTGTTCGACGAGGTGCTCAAGCTGTTCATGGCCGGCTATGGCGTCGAGACATTCCGCCTGCTGCGCCACTATGGCCTGTTCGAGATGCTCCTCCCCGAGGCCGCCGAGGCCATGGATGAACTGCCCTGGGCCGAGCGCCTGGTCGAGGAGGCCCTGGCCAGTACCGACCGACGCATTCACGAGGAGCGTCCGGTCACACCGGCCTTCCTGTTCGCCGCCATGCTGTGGGGGCCGGTGGTGAAGCGCCAGGCCGAACAGCAGGCCAATGGCCTGCCGCCGATTCCCGCGCTACAGGCCGCCGCCCAGCAGGTGATATCTCGCCAGCTGCAGCACGTCTCGATCCCCAAGCGCTTCAGCATGCCCATGCGCGATATCTGGGACCTCCAGCATCGGCTGCCGCTGCGCCGCGGCCGCAGGGCCTTCCAGACCCGGGAGCATCCGCGCTTTCGTGCCGCCTACGATATGCTGCTGCTACGCGAGGCCGCCGGCGAACTGGCCCCGGGCCTGGGTGATTGGTGGACCGCCTTCCAGGATGCCAACGAACACGAACAGGCCCGCCTGCTCGACAAGGCCGGCGCCAACCCTGCCGGCAGCGGCAAGCCCGGCCGCAAGCGACGCCCACGCCGCCGCAAGCCCCGTAACGACACCAATAGTGGCAACTCGAACTCAGGCGGCAACTCGAACTCAAGCAATAATCGCGGCAACTCGGACTCATGAGCCTGCACCGCGCCTGGATCGGCCTGGGCAGCAACCTCGATGATCCCCGCCACCGGGTCGAGTCGGCCATCGAGGCGCTCGACCGGTTGCCATTGACGCGGCGCCTCGCCGCCTCGTCGCTGTATGCGAGTCGCCCCGTCGGCCCCCAGGATCAACCCGATTTCATCAATGCCGTGGCCTGCCTGGAAACACGCCTCTCGCCACTGGCCTTGCTCGACCAGCTCCAGGCACTGGAGCAACGCCATCGCCGGACGCGGTCTCGCCGCTGGGGGCCCCGCACCCTCGACCTGGACCTGCTACTGTTCGATGACAGTACCCTGTGCCTGCCGCGCCTGACGGTGCCGCACCCGGAGATGACCCGCCGCGCCTTCGTATTGGTGCCACTGCTGGCGATGGCACCGCAGATGCGACTCCCCGACGGACGGCAGCTGGCCGGCCTGGAAGCCGCTCAGGCCAAGGACCAGTTGAGCGACGTGTTACCGCTCCGGTAGGGCAGCCAGAAAGTGTTACCCATCGACACAGCCGGGCCATTCGGGTAACAATCGCGAGTTACACGAGCCGGCATTTCAGGCCGCGACCCGACGTCATCAACGAGAGAGCACGCCATGAAACCCATCACCCTGAGCACGCTGCAGGCCTACAAGCGCGCCGGTGACGCCTTCAGCTGCCTGACCGCCTACGACGCCTCCTTCGCCAGGGCCGCCAGCGATGCCGGCATCGACGTCCTGCTGGTCGGCGACTCCCTGGGCATGGTCCTGCAGGGCCATGCCAGCACGCTGCCGGTCACACTGGAGGAGATTTGTTACCACACCCGCTGCGTGGCTCGGGGCAAGGGTGCCAGCCTACTGATGGTCGACCTGCCCTTCATGGGTAACGCCAGTACCGAGCGCCTGCTGGAGAACGCCGGCGAGCTGATGCGGGCCGGCGCCGAGCTCGTCAAGGTGGAAGGCGAGGCCTGGATGGCCGATGGCATCCGCGAGCTGACCCGGCGTGGCGTGCCGGTATGCGCCCACCTGGGGCTGACGCCACAGACCGTCTACCAGCTCGGCGGCTACAAGGTGCAGGGCCGCGATGCCGACCGCGCCAGCCAGATCCTCGAGGACGCCCGCATCCTGGTCGAGGCCGGCGCCTCGGTCATCCTGCTGGAGTGCGTGCCGGCCGAGCTGGGTCGCGCCATCACCGAGGCCCTCGACGTGCCGGTGATCGGCATCGGTGCCGGCCCCGATACCGATGGCCAGATCCTGGTCATGCACGATGCGCTGGACGTCACGCCCGGCCGCAAGCCACGCTTCGTCAAGAACTTCATGGCGGACGCCGAGGGCATTCACGATGCCTTCCGTCGCTACCATGAAGACGTCAAGGCGCGGCGGTTCCCCGCCGAAGAACACTGCTTCTAGCCGGAACCTTGCCATGCGTACCCTGAGAGATATCTCCGCCCTGCGTGAAACACTCAACGATGCGCGCCGTCGCGGCGAGCGCATCGCCCTGGTGCCCACCATGGGCAACCTCCACGACGGCCACCTGGCCCTGGTGGCCGCGGCCCGCCAGCGGGCCGAGAGGGTGGTGGCCACCATCTTCGTCAACCCGCTGCAATTCGGCGCCGGCGAGGACCTCGACGCCTATCCGCGCACGCTCGAAGAAGATCAGTCACGCCTCGAGGCCGCCGGCTGTGACCTGCTCTTCGCCCCGGACACCGCAGCGATCTATCCGCGTGGCCTGGAGGCTCAGACCCGCATCGTGGTGCCCGAGGTGACCGAGGGGTTGTGTGGCGCCTCCCGCCCCGGCCACTTCGACGGGGTCTCCACGGTCGTGGGCATGCTCTTCAACCTGGTCCAGCCCGACCTCGCCTGCTTCGGCGAGAAGGACTACCAGCAGCTCGCGGTGATCCGGCGCCTGGTCGCCGACCTGCATCTGCCCATCGAGATTGTCGGCGTGCCCATCGTGCGCGCCGCCGATGGCCTGGCCCTCTCCTCGCGCAACGGCTATCTGAGCCCCGAACAACGCGCCAGCGCCCCACGCCTCTACGCCACCCTGTGCCAGCTGCGCGACAGGCTGGAGTCCGGGGCCGACACCTCCACAAGCCTGGCGCATGGCTGGGCAGATCTTCAGGCGGCCGGCCTCGATCCCGACTACCTGGAGCTGCGCGCCAGTGATCTGAGCCCGGTCACGGACGCTACCCGTGAGGCGGTACTGCTCGCCGCCGCCCGGCTGGGGGCCACCCGGCTGATCGACAACCTGACCCTGACACTGCCCCACTGAGGCAGTCCTCTGGAGACCCTGATTCCATGTATACCATCATGCTAAAAGCCAAGCTGCACATGGCCCGCGTCACCCACGCCGTGCTCAACTACGAAGGCTCCTGTGCCATTGACGGCGACCTGCTCGACATGGCCGGCATTCGCGAGAACGAGCAGATTCAGATCTACAACGTCGAGAATGGCCAGCGCTTCACCACCTACGCCATTCGCGCCGAGGCAGGCTCAAGGATGATCTCCGTCAACGGCGCCGCCGCCCACCTGGCCACCGAAGGCAACCGAGTGATCATCTGCAGCTATGCCCACTACAGCGATGCCGAGCTGGATGCCCACCAGCCCGCCCTGGTGTATCTGCAGGAAGGCAATCGGGTCAGCCATACCAGCCACGCCATTCCCGTACAAATGGCCTGAGACGAGCGGTAGCGGCCGGCAGCGCCTACCACCAATGGCCGCCACACAAACATTGCGGCACCGCACAAGACTCCCCTATGCTGAAGACCCTCGGTCGAGTCCCACTGCCGCGACAAGACCATAAGCTCGTCTTTCCAGCAAGGAGAGTGCTCCCATGCAAGAAGTGGTTATCGTTGCCGCCCGCCGTACCGCCGTCGGTTCCTTCGGTGGCTCCCTGGCCGGCGTTGCCGCCAGTGACCTGGGTGCCCAGGTCATCAAGGATGTCCTCGCCACCACGGGCGTGGCCGGCGACCAGGTAGACGAGGTGCTGCTCGGCCAGGTGCTGACCGCCGGCGTCGGCCAGAACCCCGCCCGCCAGGCGTCCATCAAGGCCGGGCTTCCCGAGGCCGTGCCGGCCATGACCATCAACAAGGTGTGCGGCTCCGGCCTCAAGGCCCTGCACCTGGCCACCCAGGCCATCCGCTGCGGCGACGCCGAGCTGATCATCGCCGGCGGCCAGGAAAACATGTCCGCCTCGCCCCACGTGCTGCCCAATTCGCGCAATGGCCAGCGCATGGGTGACTGGAAGGCCGTCGACTCCATGGTCAACGACGGCCTGTGGGATGCCTTCAACAATTACCATATGGGCATCACCGCCGAGAACCTCGCCGAGAAATATGGCATCACCCGGGAGGAGATGGACGCCTTCGCCGCCGACTCCCAGCAGAAGGCCTCCGCCGCCATCCGCGAGGGCAAGTTCAAGGGGCAGATCGTTCCCGTGGAGATCCCCCAGCGCAAGGGCGACCCGGTGGTCTTCGACACCGACGAGGGCCCGCGGGACGTGACCGCCGAGAAGCTCTCCGGCATGCGCCCTGCCTTCAAGAAGGATGGCACCGTCACCGCCGGTAACGCCTCCTCCATCAACGACGGCGCCGCCGTGGTGATGCTGTGCACCGCCGAGAAGGCCAAGGCCCTGGGCCTCGAACCGCTGGCTCGCATCAAGGCCTACAGCAATGCCGGCGTTGACCCGAGCATCATGGGCATCGGCCCGGCCCCGGCGACCCGCCGCTGCCTCGAGAAGGCCGGCTGGAGCATCGACGACCTCGACCTGATCGAAGCCAACGAGGCGTTTGCCGCCCAGGCACTCTCCGTCAACAAGGAACTGGGCTGGGATGCCAGCAAGATCAACGTCAACGGCGGCGCCATCGCCATCGGCCACCCCATCGGCGCCTCCGGCTGCCGCATCCTGGTGACCCTGGTCCACGAGATGATCGCCCGGGACGCCAAGAAGGGCCTCGCCACGCTATGCATCGGCGGCGGCCAGGGTGTGGCGCTCGCCATCGAAAGATAAGCTCGAAGCTCGAAGCTCGAAGCTCGAAGCTCGAAGCTCGAAGCTCGAAGCTCGAAGCTCGAAGCTCGAAGCTCGAAGACAAGCCTAAACAGAACCGCCCCCGCAGCCAGGCTGCGGGGGCGGTTTTTTCTTCCAGCTTCAAGCTTCCGGCTTACAGCTCGCCGAAGGCGCTCACTTACAGCTCGGGCTCGGCGGCCGCTTCGGCCTCGAATGCCGCCTTCTCTTCCGGGGTGATCTCCTTGATGGTGAGCTTCACCCGGTTGCGGTTATCGATATCGAGCACCTTGACGATGGGCTCGTCGCCCTCGTTGAGGAAGTCACGCACGTCGTTGACCCGCTCCGGCACGATCTGGGAGATGTGCACCAGGCCATCGGTGCCGGGCATGATGTTGACGAAGGCGCCGAAGTCGGCGATACGCACCACCTTGCCGCGGTAGAGCTTGCCGATCTCGGGCTCGGCGGTAATCGCCACCACGGTGTCGATGGCCGCCTTGGCCGCCGACTTGTCCTCGGCATAGATGCGCACGGTGCCGTCGTCATCGAGATCGATGGAGGCGCCGGTGTCCTCGCAGATCTTGCGGATGGTGGCGCCACCCTTGCCAATCACGTCGCGGATCTTCTCGGGGTCGATCTTGATGGTGGCCATGGAGGGAGCGTTATCGGAGACCTCGGCGCGGCTCTGGGCAATCACCGTGTTCATCTGCTCGAGGATGCTGAGGCGCGCTTCCAGGGCCTGCTGCAGCGCCTGCTCCATGATCTCCTCGTTGATGCCCTCGATCTTGATGTCCATCTGCAGGGCAGTCACGCCATCGCCGGAGCCGGCCACCTTGAAGTCCATGTCGCCGAGGTGGTCCTCGTCGCCGAGGATATCGGTGAGTACGGCAAAGCCGTCATCATCCTTGACCAGACCCATGGCGATGCCGGCCACCGGCGCCTTGATGGGCACGCCGGCATCCATCAGGGCCAGCGAGGTGCCACACACGGACGCCATGGAGCTGGAGCCGTTGGACTCGGTGATCTCGGAGACCACGCGGATGGTGTACGGGAACTCGGCATCGTCGGGCAGCATGGCCTGCACACCGCGACGCGCCAGGCGGCCGTGGCCGATCTCGCGACGCTTGGGGCCGCCCATGAAGCCGGCTTCCCCAACGCTGTAGGGAGGGAAGTTGTAGTGCAGCAGGAAGCGGTCCTTGCGCTCGCCTTCCAGTGATTCGATCAACTGGGAGTCGCGCAGGGTACCCAGGGTGGCCACCACGATGGCCTGGGTCTCGCCACGGGTGAAGATCGCCGACCCGTGGGTCTTGGGCAGGCTACCCACCTCGATCGCCAACGGACGCACGGTCTTGTGGTCACGGCCATCGATGCGCGGCTCACCCTTCACCACACGGGAGCGCACCACGCGCTTCTCGAGGCTCGAGAAGGCGCCTTTGACATCGTCGGCCTCGAACGCGCCGTCGTCTTCACCGGCCAGCTGCTCCACCGCTTCGGCCTTGAGGGCCGACAGGGCGTCCTGACGCTCCATCTTGTCGGTGATGCGATAGGCCTCGCCCACACGGGCCTCGAAGGCCTCGGCAAGCGCGGACTTGAGTGCGGTGTTCTCCACCGGCGCCTGCCAATCCCACTTCGGCTTGCCCGCCTCGGCGACGAGTTCGTTGATGGCCTGGATCGCCGTCTGCATTTCCTGGTGACCATAGAGCACGGCGCCGAGCATCTCGTCCTCGAGCAGCTCATCGGCCTCGGACTCCACCATCAGCACCGCCTTCTCGGTACCGGCGACGACCATGTTCAGCTCGGAGCTGGCGAGCTCTTCCACGGTGGGGTTCAGGAAGTAGCCATTCTCCTCGCTGAAGCCGACCCGGGCCGCACCGATGGGGCCGCTGAAGGGCACCCCGGAGATCGCCAGGGCCGCGGACGTGCCGAGCAGCGCCGCGATATCCGGATCATGGTTACGATCGGTGGAGAGCACGGTACAAACGACCTGCACCTCGTTCATGAAGCCCTTGGGGAAGAGCGGACGAATCGGGCGGTCGATCAGTCGCGAGGTGAGGGTTTCCTTCTCGGTGGGACGCCCCTCGCGCTTGAAGAAGCCGCCGGGAATCTTGCCGACCGCATAGGTCTTCTCCTGATAGTGCACGGAGAGCGGGAAGAACGGCTGAGAGGGCTTGGCGTCTTTCCTGGCGACCACGGTGCACAGCACCACGGTGTCGTCCATGGTGACCATCACGGCACCGGAGGCCTGGCGGGCGATGCGCCCGGTTTCCAGGGTGACGGTGCTGCGACCGTACTGAAATGTCTTCTTGACCGGATTCACGGCGACTTCCTTCAATATCTACTTTTCTGTGTTTGGGGCGTTTCGACTCGCCGACCATTTTAGGGGTTGACGCGCCCCGCGGCCACCGGATAGCGAGATTTCCCCTGCAACACTGCCGGGGCTTGTCCGGCGACAGGCCTTCCACTGGGGTCAGACCCCAATCCTTCCACTGTCACCTGGGGTCTGACCCCAACGAGATGAAGGTACTAAGCAAAACGGGCAGCCCGAAGGCTGCCCGTTTTGTTACCGCGTGGGATACGACGCTTAGCGACGCAGACCCAGACGCTGGATCAGAGCCTGATAACGCTCGAAGTCCTTGCGCTTCAGGTAGTCCAGCAGCTTGCGGCGCTGGTTGACCATGCGGATCAGGCCACGACGCGAGTGGTGATCCTGCTTGTTGGTCTTGAAGTGGTCCTGCAGGCCATTAATGTTGGCGCTCAGCAGGGCCACCTGCACTTCGGGGGAACCGGTGTCGTTATCGCCACGACTAAATTCGCTGACGATTGTGGACTTCTGCTCGGCTGTCAGTGCCATCTGTCTCTCCAGTAAGCAATATGCCTGAATAATGAGTGTGTGAGACCACGCATATTTGCAGTCTCGGGCGTATCTCCCTCAATCGGCGGCGGTGCTCAGCAGCCGTTTCGGCGCCACTTCCTGTGGCGTCGTCACCACACCGAGCCCCAGAAAGGTCTCGTTGCAGTAGAGTCTTGCCGTTTCCCCGACGCTAATCTCGCCGGCATCCACCGCGGCCGCTTGACCCTGGGTCAGGCGCTGGGCCGCCACGGAGTCGACCGCGAGTCGCGGCAGGTGCTCGGCCAGTACATCGACCGGCAGCAGCGTCGCTTCCCGGGCTCCCTGGTCGGGCAGTTCCTCCAGGGACGCCAGCGTCAGCATGCCCTCGGCGCCGAAGGGGCCGGTCGCCAGGCGACGCAGCGCGCTGATATGCGCGCCGCTGCCGAGCGCACGGCCGATGTCCTCGGCCAGGGTGCGCACATAAGTGCCCTTGCTGACCGTCACTTCCAGCTCGAAGGCGCTACCCTCGAAGGAAACGAGCCGCGCATCATACACCGTCACACGCCGGGCTGCACGCTCCACCGACTTGCCCTCGCGGGCCAGCTCGTAGAGTTTGCGCCCCTGGTGCTTGAGCGCCGAGTACATCGGCGGCACCTGCTCGATCTCGCCATGAAAGCGAGCCAGCACGGCTTCCACCTCGGCGGCGGTCAGGGGCGGGACGACCAGACGCTCGACCACCTCACCTTCCGCATCGCCGGTATCGGTCACCACACCCAGCTCCACTCGGGTGCGATAGACCTTGTCGGACGCCAGCAGGTGGGCGGAGAACTTGGTCGCCTCGCCGAAGCACACCGGCAGCAGGCCGGTCGCCATGGGGTCCAGGGTACCGGTATGACCGGCCTTCTGGGCCTGGAACAGGCGTCGGGCCCGCTGCAAGGCATGGTTGCTGGACAGGCCCGCGGGCTTGTCCAGCAGCAGGACTCCGTTGACGGGAAGGCCGCGGCGACGTCGAGCCATCAGTCGTTCCTGGTCTCGTCGTCGGACCCCTCGTCATCGGCGCCCTCGCCATCATCCTGACGGAAACGGTCGCTTTCCACCGCCTCGTCGATCAGCGAGGAGAGGCGCTGGCCGCGCACTACGCTCTCATCGTAATGAAAGCGCAGTTCCGGCACATGACGCAGCTTGATACGACGGGCGACCTGCCCACGCAGGAAGCCGGCGGCCTGCTTGAGAACCTTGAGGTTCTCCTTGATCCGTTCCGGCGTATCCTCGCCGAGCAGGGTCACGTGTACATCGGCATAGCCGAGGTCACGGCTGACATCGACGCCGCTGACGGTGATCATGCCCAGGCGCGGGTCCTTGACCTCGCGCTGGATGAGTACCGCCAGCTCCTTCTGGAGCTGGTCGGCTACCCGATCGGTACGCTTGAATTCGCGCATGCTTGGCTCCTAGAGCGTCCGCTCGACCTTGATCTGGTCGAAGACCTCGATCTTGTCGCCGACCTGAACGTCGTTGTAGTTCTTCACGCCGATGCCGCATTCCATGCCGTTGCGCACTTCCTGGGCATCGTCCTTGAAGCGACGCAGCGATTCGAGCTCGCCTTCGTAGATCACCACGTTATCGCGCAGCACGCGGATCTTCTTGTTACGGAAGACGCTGCCCTCGACCACCATGCAGCCGGCCACGGCGCCGATCTTCGGCGCACGGAAGACGTCACGAACCTCGGCCACGCCGACGATCTCTTCCTTCCATTCCGGCGCCAGCATGCCGCTCATCGCCTGCTTGACCTCATCGATCAGCTGGTAGATGACGCTGTAGTAGCGCAGGTCGAGGCCTTCGCGCTCGATGATCTCGCGGGCCGCGACATCGGCACGCACGTTGAAGCCGACCACGATGGCCTCGGAGGCCAACGCCAGGTTGGCGTCGGTGCCGGTGATGCCACCCACACCGGAGGAGACCACGGCCACTTCCACTTCGCCGGTGGAGAGCTCTTCCAGTGCGCTCTTGATCGCCTCCAGGGAGCCCTGGACGTCGGCCTTGAGCACGATGTTGAGCTTGGCGGCCACTTCCTTGCCCATCTGGCTGAACATGTTCTCCAGCTTGGACTTCTGCTGGCGCGCCAGGCGGACTTCCCGATACTTGCCCTGACGGAAGTTGGCGACCTCGCGGGCCTTCTTGTCGTCGGCCACGACCATGAAGTCATCGCCCGCTTCGGGGGTACCGTCGAGGCCCTGAATTTCCACCGGCATCGCCGGGCCGACCTCGTCGACCTGCTGGCCGAGCTCGTTGGTCAGGGCGCGCACGCGGCCATAATGCAGGCCGGCCAGCACGATATCGCCCTTCTTCAGGGTGCCGTTCTGGACCAGAACGGAGGCCACCGGGCCGCGCCCCTTGTCCAGGCGCGACTCGACCACCACGCCCTTGCCGGGCGCCTCGGGGACGGCCTTGAGCTCGAGCACCTCGGAGACCAGCAGGATCGCCTCGAGCAGCTCATCGATGCCCTCGCCGGACTTGGCGGAGACGTGAATGAACTGGGTATCGCCACCCCACTCCTCGGAGATGACCCCGTGCTGGGAGAGCTCGTTCTTGACGCGGTCCGGGTCGGCGGCCGGCTTGTCGATCTTGTTGACGGCGACCACCATGGGCACTCCGGCGGCCTTGGAATGCTCCACCGCCTCGATGGTCTGGGGCATCACGCCATCGTCGGCGGCGACCACCAGGATCACCACGTCGGTCGCCTTGGCGCCGCGGGCACGCATGGCGGTGAAGGCCGCGTGACCCGGGGTGTCCAGGAAGGTAACCCCGTGATCGCCTCGGATCTTGTCGCCGCTCACATGGTAGGCGCCGATATGCTGGGTGATGCCACCCGCCTCGCCGGTGGCCACCTTGGCCTGGCGAATATGGTCGAGCAGTGAGGTCTTGCCGTGGTCGACGTGACCCATCACGGTCACCACCGGGTCGCGAGTGAGCTCTTCACCCTCGTAGGAAATGCTCTCCAGCACTTCCTCTTCCAGCGCATCGTCCTTGACCAGCTTGGGCTTGTGGCCCATTTCCTCGACCACGATGGCTGCCGTGTCCTGGTCGATGGTCTGGTTGATGGTCACCGCAGCGCCCATGGTAAACATGGTCTTGATGACTTCGTTGGCCTTGATCGACATCTTGTCGGCCAACTCGGCGACGCTGATCGACTCGGGGATCGACACCTCACGGACGATCGGCTGAGTCGGCCGCTGGAAGCCGTGCTTGCCGTTGCCCTGGGTGTTGCCACCACGACGGCCGCCGCGACGCTCGGCGCGCTTGGCCTTCTTGCCGCCACGGCGACGATCCTCGCGATCACCGCGGTCGTCATCCCGGTCGTGGCGCCCCTTCTTGGCGGCGGCCTTCTTGGGCGGCGCGGCGCGGCGGTCGGTACGCCCCTCCTTGGGGGGTGCCGGAGGCTCGTTGCTCGGCGCCGGCGTCTCGAGCTCGGGCAGCGGAATATCGGGCACTTCGGCGGCCTTCTTGGCCTCCTGCTTGGCCGCCGCCTCCTGGGCCGCCTTTTCCGCGGCGCGGACCTTGGCTTCCTCGGCCTCGCGGGCCTCCTTGGCGGCCTGGGCCTGCTGAGAATCGGCCATATCGCCGACCAGCTGGCGCGGACCGGCATCCTTCACCGGCTCCGGCTTGCTCTCTTCTTCCGCCCGCTTGACGTAGGTGCGCTTCTTGCGCACCTGCACCTCGATGGACTTGCCACGCTCGCCGGTATTGATGCGGCTACGCGTCTTGCGCGTCAGGGTGATGCGATTCTTCGGCGCGGCCTTCTCGGCGCTGCCACCATGGCTCTTGGTCAGGTGGTCGAGCAGCTGGCGCTTGTCCTCCTCGGACACGGCGTCGCCCTCGGACTCATGCTTGAGCCCGGCTTCTTTCATCTGTTCCAGCAGGCGGGAGGCATCGCGCCCCACCTTCACTGCAAAATCTTTAACGGTCATGTCTGACATGTAGACCCTCCTGAGCCCGTGACCCCAATTCTGTTCGCTTCGAATGCTGCCGGTCCGAGCGCTGGGCATCGGACCCTTGTCTGCACGTTATTCGCCGTCGAGTCGCTCTTGTGCGAACTACTCGTTTTCAAACCAGGGCGCACGGGCAGTCATGATCAGTGACGCGGCACGCTCCTCATCCATGCCCTCGATATCCAGCAGATCATCGACGGACTGCTCGGCCAGATCCTCCATGCTGACGACCCCACGGCTGGCCAGGATGAAGGCCAGATGGCGCTCCATGCCGTCCATTTCCAGCAGGTCATCGGCGGGCTGGGCACCGTCCAGCTCCTCTTCGGAGGCGATGGCGAGGTTGAGCAGCTCATCCTTGGCACGCGCCCGGAGTTCCTCGATGGTCTGCTCGTCGAATTCCTCGATCTCGAGCATCTCCTCGACCGGCACGTAGGCGATTTCCTCCAGGGTGGTAAAGCCTTCTTCCACCAGCAGGCGCGCCACCTCATCCTCGACGTCGAGGTGCTGCACGAAGTGCTCCACCAGGCTGTCGATCTCTTGGTCGCGCTTGTCCTCCGCCTCGGTCTCGGTCATGACGTTGATTCGCCAGCCGGTGAGCTCGGAGGCCAGGCGCACATTCTGGCCGCTGCGGCCGATGGCCTGGGCCAGGTTGTCTTCGGCGACGGCCACATCCATGGCGTGGGCATCTTCATCGACCAGGATGGAGGCCACATCCGCCGGCGCCATGGCATTGATCACCAGCTGGGCGGGGTTGTCATCCCACAGCACGATATCGACGCGTTCGTTCTGTAGTTCCGTGGAGACCGCCTGGACGCGAGAGCCTCGCATGCCCACACAGGCCCCCACCGGATCGATTCGACGATCATTGGTCTTCACCGCGATCTTGGCGCGAGACCCGGGGTCGCGAGCGGCCCCCTTGATCTCGATCAGCTGCTCGGCGATCTCCGGGACCTCGATGCTGAACAGCTCGATGATCAGCTCGGGACAGGTACGCGACAGGATCAACTGGGCACCGCGCGCCTCCGGGTCGACCTTGACCAGCAGGGCGCGAACCCGTTCATTCATGCGGTAACGCTCGCCGGGAATCATTTCGCTGCGCGGCAGAAACGCCTCGGCGTTGTCGCCCAGGTCGATGATCAGGCCATCCCGGGTGGTCTTCTTGACGATGCCCGAGACCAGCTCTTCTTCGCGGTCGGCATAGAGGCGTACGACCTCGGCCCGCTCGGCCTCGCGCACCTTCTGGACGATGACCTGCTTGGCGGTCTGGGCGGCAATACGGCCGAACTCGGCGTTCTCGATGCGCTCCTCGACCACGTCACCCAGGCCCAGCGGCGGGTCGCGACGCTCGGCAAAGGTGAGCTTGATCTGATGATCGGGGCCATCGAAGTCATCGTCCTCGATCACTTCCCAACGACGAAAGGTCTCGTAGTCGCCGGTGCTACGATCGATATGCACCCGCACGCTGGCCTCTTCGTCTTCGAAGCGCTTGCGCGATGCGCTGGCCAGAGCCGCCTCGACGGCTTCGAAGATCACCGTGCGGGGGACCCCTTTTTCATTGGAGATCGCATCGACGACCGCCAGAATCTCTTTACTCATGCCTTTGCCTCGCCAGAAAACCTGTTCTCGAGCTGATGCTCAATGCGCCTCCTCTCGGGGGAGGCCGAATCCTTGAACCGCGGGCTAATCCTCGAAACGGGGCACCACGCGGGCCTGATCGATGCTATCGACGGGGAAACAGTACTCCTCGCCATCGACCTGCAGCAGCACCTCGTCACCCTCGACGCCGGCCAGCAGTCCCTGGAACTTGCGACGCCCCTCGAAGGGCGCCCGCAGCTTCAGGGCCACATCATGGCCGCGGTAGCGGGAAAAATGGTCGAGGGTAAACAGCGGACGATCCATCCCCGGCGAGGACACCTCGAGGCGATACTCACCGGAAATTGGGTCTTCCACATCGAACAGGGCACTGACCTGGCGACTGATATCCGCACAGTCGTCCACGGTGATACCGTCATCGTGATCGATATAGATCACCAGACGCGAGTGTTTACCCTGAGAGAGATGGTCGATGCCCCACAGCTCGAAACCCATGGCGGTGACCACCGGGTCGATCAAGGTGTGTAGCGCAGCATCCTTGGTAGCCACGGAATAGACTCCTACAGCCGTTGCATCAGGCACCTGGCCGGGAGTGAACTGGGAAGTCAGGTGGCTGATTGGCATTGCCCGGAACAGCGCCCCGGCGCTGGGCGCCCTGAGCAAGCTGCTAACAAAAAGCCCCTTCGCAGGAAGGGGCTTTCACAAGAAACCTGTAAACCACTCCGGCGATTAGTGGCTGCCCCTTCGCTCGAAGATGCGCACTGCGCATTCGATAGGCACCTGCCGGAAGATGGTAGCGGGGACCGGATTTGAACCGATGACCTTCGGGTTATGAGCCCGACGAGCTACCAGACTGCTCCACCCCGCATCAATCTAGGTCGGTGATATTACATGCCGCTGACATCTTCGTCAAGGGCTGCACACCGTTTTGCCAATCCTGCTTCTGAAGGATCATCCACGTCGACAGGCTTGCAGCAAGCGTCGCGATGATTCAGATGGTGCCGAAGGCGGGACTTGAACCCGCACGACCGTAAGGTCACTACCCCCTCAAGATAGCGTGTCTACCAATTCCACCACTTCGGCATCAGGGGAGGCTGGAAACTGCACAGCGATCTAGTCGTCGCTGCCCTCCAGCACTGGCGCTGCATTATCCATACTCGACTCGCCTTCGTCAAGGGCCGGCACGTTATTCTGCTGTTCGATCAGGCGCGCATCCGGAATCCCCGCCTCTGGCGCATCACCGGCCTGGCCGGCGTACCAGGCCAGCGCCAGGGAGGTCGCGAAGAAAGCGGCCGCCAGCAGGGCGGTAAACTTCGACAGGAAGCCACCGCTGCCGCGGGAGCCGAATACCGTCTGGGAGGCGCCGCCACCGAAGGAGGCACCGGCCTCGGCGCCCTTGCCCTGCTGCAGCAGGATAAAGACGATCAAGGCGATGGCGACCGCCATGTGGGTCGTGAGAATGGCAACTTGCATGGAATTAACCTGCTGACTGACAGATGGCTAGGAAATCGTCGACCTTGAGTGAGGCACCGCCCACCAGGCCGCCGTCGATATCGGGCTGGGCAAGCAGCTCCGCCGCATTGCCCGCATTCATGCTACCGCCGTAAAGCAGCCGCAGCCGCGCCGCCAGGTCATCATCGAGACCGGCCAGGTAGCCGCGAATCACGGCCATGACCTCCTGGGCCTGCTCCGGCGTGGCGGTACGGCCGGTACCGATGGCCCAGACCGGCTCATAGGCGATGATCACACGCGCTCGCTGCTGCGACTCCAGCCTCGACATCACATGGTCGACCTGGTGCAGCACCACCCGCTGGGTATCCCCGGCATCGCGCTCCGCGAGGGTCTCGCCCACGCAAAGCACCGGCGTGATCTCGGCCTCCAGCGCGGCCAGCAGGCGCTCGAGCACCTGCTCGTCGCCCTCGCGGTAGAGCTGACGGCGCTCGGAGTGCCCCACCAGGGCGTACTGGACGGCGAACTCGCGCAGCATGGGCCCGCTCACCTCACCGGTATGCGCCCCCGAGGGGTGCGGGTTCAGCGTCTGGGCCCCGAGCGCCAGCGGCGACTCGGCGAAGGCACTCCGTGCCGCCCCCAGATAGGGATAGGGCGGAAAGATCGCCGCCTCCACCGAGCTTGGCAACTCGGCACGGGAGAAGGTGCGGCCGAAGGTTTCCACCAGCTCGGTGGAACCGTTCATCTTCCAATTACCGGCGATCAGCGGCGTGCGCATCGACTGTCCTCTTTCAAGGTGGAGCGAAATGGTATAGGAGAGGCCCTGTCAAGACAACCGGGCCATCTTTTGCGTTCAGGCCTCGAGCAACGCCTCGACCCGCTCGGCGAGCCGCCGCGCCAGGCCATCCACATCCAGGTGCGGGCGCCCTTCGACCATCACCCGAATCAGCGGCTCGGTGCCGGAGGGACGCAACAGCACCCGACCCTCTTCGCCGAGCTCGCTCTCGGCCTCGCTCACCGACGCCTGAAGCGCCGGCATGGCCATCACCGCCCGGGCATCGCTGCCGGGCGTCAGGCGCACATTGACCAGCGCCTGGGGGGCCTTTTCCAGGCCGGCCAGCAGGCTCTGCAGCGACTTGCCCTCACGCACCATGAAGGCCAGTACCTGCAGCGCCGAGACGATGCCGTCACCGGTGGTCTGCACATGGCCGCAGACGATATGGCCGGACGACTCGCCGCCCAGCTGCCAACCGTTGCAGGCGAGCCGCTCCATGACATAGCGGTCGCCTACCTTGGCGCGCTCAAAGGGCACCCCCATGGCCTCCAGCGCCGCGGCCAGGCCGAAGTTCGACATCAGGGTGCCGACCACGCCGCCGCCCAGCTCGCCACGCGCATGGCGGTCACGGGCGATCAGGTAGAGGATATCGTCGCCGTCGATCTCGCGGCCATCGCTATCCACCAGCAGTACGCGGTCACCGTCGCCGTCGAAGGCGACCCCCAGGTCTGCCCCCTGGCGGATCACGGCCGCGCGCAGCGCCGCCGGGTGCGTGGAGCCCACCTCGCGATTGATATTGAGCCCATCGGGGGTAGCGCCGATCAGACTGACCTCGGCGCCCAGCTCACAAAACACGCTGGGGGCGATGTGATAGGTGGCCCCGTGGGCACAGTCCAGCACGACCCTGAGGCCCGCCAGGCTGACCCGGTCGGGAATGGTGGACTTGCAGAACTCGATATAGCGGCCGTCGGCATCATCGATGCGCTCGGCCTTGCCCAGGTTGCCTGCCGCGACCGTCGTCAGCGGCTCATCGAGCATCGCCTCGATCGCCTCCTCGAGCTCGTCGCTGAGCTTGGCGCCCTCGGTGGAGAAGAACTTGATGCCGTTATCGGCGAAGGGGTTATGCGATGCCGAGATGACGATGCCGGCATCGGCCCGGAAGGTCCGCGTCAGGTAGGCGATACCCGGGGTCGGCATGGGGCCGAGCAGCGCCACGTCGACCCCCGCCGCCGAGAGCCCCGCCTCCAGGGCCGACTCGAACATATAGCCCGAGATGCGGGTGTCCTTGCCGACCAGCACTCGGCAGCGACGCCGGGGGTTGCGCGCGGCAAGCACCCGCCCGGTGGCCCAGCCCAGCTTGAGCATGAAGTCTGCGGTGATCGGCGCCTCGCCCACGGTGCCGCGAATTCCATCCGTTCCAAAATAGCGTCGTGCCATCAGCAACCCTCCTCGAGTACGGCCCAGGTCATGTTCACCGCATCCACGCTGGGGGCAACATCGTGGACGCGCAGGATGCGGGCGCCGCGCTCCACCGCCAGGGCCGTCAATGCCAGCCCCCCGGGCAGGCGCTCCTCGACCGGGCGGTCGAGCACCTTGCCGATCATGCTCTTGCGCGACGTTCCCACCAGCAGCGGCAACTCGAGGTCGGCGAGGCGCCCCATGTGCTTGAGCAGGCGCAAGTTATGCTCCACCGTCTTGCCGAAGCCGAAGCCCGGGTCGAGCAACAGTCGATCACGGTGCAGGCCGGCGGCCTCACAGGCGACCACTCGCGCGGCAAGGAAGTCGGCTACCGCCTCCTCGATAGGCACATCATAGCGGGGCGCTTGTTGCATGTCGCGGGGCTCGCCCTGGCGATGCATCAGACACACCGGCAGGCCGCTGCCGACGGCGGCTGCCAGGGCCCCCTCACGCTCCAGGGCGCGGACATCGTTGATCATCCCCGCCCCCAGGGCGGCGCTCTCGCGCATCACCTCGGGACTACTGGTATCCACCGAGACCAGGGCATCGAGCTCGCGCACCAGGGTTTCCACCACCGATGCCACCCGCTCGAGCTCTTCCTGAGGCGAGACCGCGTCGGCTCCCGGCCGGGTCGACTCGCCGCCGACATCGATGATCGCCGCACCGTCCGACAACATGCGCTCGGCATGGCGCAAGGCATCGTCCAGCGCCACATGGCGACCGCCATCGGAGAAGGAATCGGGGGTGACGTTGAGGATCCCCATGACGCGGGGATAGGTGAGGTCGAGCCGGTGCCGGCCACACATCAGGGAGGAAGGGTTCGCAGTCATCTTTGCTCGACGGGTATCGCAGTGGGGTGAACTAGAATCGCAAAGGCGCCCCCGCGGGGGCGCCTGTCGAGAGAGTGCCGTGATGAACTCAGGAGCCGGCGGGGCCACCGAGGGGGTCGGAGGGCCGCCGACGCGGCTCGCCATCGTCATCCCCGTCGCTGTCGCCCTGCTCCGGCGCGTCGGCGTCACTCACCGGCTCGGGCTCGCCGCCACCGGCGGAAGGGGCGCCGCCGCTGGGATCATCCCAACCCTCGGGGGGCTGCGGGTCACGCCCGGCCATGATGTCCTTGAGCTGAGTGGAGTCGATGGTCTCGTACTTCATCAGCGCATCGGCCATGGCATCGAGCTTGTCGCTGTTTTCATCGAGGATCTGCTTGGCCTGGGCATAGCAGTCATCGATGACCTTGCGCACTTCCTTGTCGAGCCTGGACACGGTCTCGCCGGACTTGAGCTTGCCGCCCTGACCGGGGCCACCCATGAACTGGTGGGACTCATCCTCGTCGTACATGATCGGCCCCATCTCCTCGGAGAGGCCCCACTTGGCCACCATGTTATGGGCAAGCTCGGTGGCCCGCTTGATATCGTTGGAGGCCCCCGTGGTCACGCCATTCGGGCCAAGCGTCATCTCCTCGGCGATACGGCCGCCGAACAGCGAACAGATCTGGCTGATGATCTGCTGACGCGACAGGCTGTAGCGGTCCTGCTCGGGCAGGAACATGGTCACGCCCAGGGCGCGACCCCGCGGGATGATGGTCACCTTGTAGACCGGATCATGCTCGGGCATCACCAGGCCGATGATGGCATGACCCGACTCATGATACGCGGTGTTGAGCTTTTCCTTCTCGGTCATGACCATGGAGCGGCGCTCGGCGCCCATCATGATCTTGTCCTTGGCCATCTCCAGCTCGTCCATGCCCACCAGGCGCTTGTTGCGCCGGGCGGCGAACAGGGCGGCCTCGTTGACCAGGTTGGCCAGGTCGGCGCCGGAGAAGCCCGGGGTGCCTCGCGCGATCAGTGACGGCTTGACGTCATCACCCAGCGGCACCTTGCGCAGGTGCACGTTGAGGATATGCTCGCGACCACGGATATCGGGCAGCGGCACCACCACCTGACGGTCGAAGCGGCCCGGGCGCAGCAGCGCGGGGTCGAGCACGTCGGGACGGTTGGTGGCGGCGATGACGATGATGCCCTCGTTGGCCTCGAAGCCATCCATCTCGACCAGCAGCTGGTTGAGGGTCTGTTCGCGCTCGTCGTTACCCCCGCCCATGCCGACCCCGCGGGAACGGCCCACGGCATCGATTTCGTCGATGAAGATGATGCAGGGCGCCTGCTTCTTGGCCTGCTCGAACATGTCGCGCACACGCGAGGCGCCCACGCCGACGAACATCTCGACGAAGTCGGAGCCCGAGATCGAGAAGAACGGTACCTTGGCCTCGCCGGCGATCGACTTGGCGAGCAGCGTCTTACCGGTACCCGGCGGGCCCACCATCAACACGCCGCGGGGAATGGTGCCGCCCAGACGCTGGAACTTGGTGGGGTCACGCAGGAAGTCGACCAGTTCCTCGACCTCCTCCTTGGCCTCGTCGCAACCCGCCACATCGGCGAAGGTGGTCTTGATCTGGTCCTGGGACAGCAGCTTGGCCTTGGACTTGCCGAAGCTCATGGGGCCGCCCTTGCCGGCGCCACCACCCTGCATCTGTCGCATGAAGAACATGAAGATGCCCAGGATCAGCAGGATCGGGAAGCTGGCGATCAGCAGGCGCATCCACAGGCTCTGCTGCTCGGGCTCCTTGCCCACCACGGTGACGTCGCTGGAGAGCAGGTCGTCCATCAGCTTGGGGTCTTCCGCCGCCGGGCGGATGGTCTGGAACTGCGACCCGTCGGTACGCTCACCGGTGATGGTATAGCCATCGATGGTGACGGTACGCACCTGCTGATTCTGCACCTGCTGGACGAACTGGGAATAGTTCATCGCCTGAGGTGAGTTGTCGACGCTGAAGTTGTTGAACACCGTCAGCAGCACTGCCGCGATGACCAACCACAGGATCAGGTTCTTCGCCATATCGTTCAAGGGACTACCCTCAATATCTGAAATCTGTCGGCCGCAAGGACCTGGCACGTTGGACACTACATGAGGCGGCCGCGTTCGACCACCGCTACGCGGCGGTCATTCGCCACAGCCACTGTGACACATCTTGTTCTGCGCTGTCTGGCAATGGGCCCATTAGGCGGAGACTATCGCCGACCGGCCGGGCTCTCACACTCGCCTGTCGCTATCCACGGAAGCCCTGGGCCAGCAGATAGACCTCCCGGGAGCGCGCCCGCGAGGCGCCGGGCTTGCGGGTGACCACCCGCGTGAAGGCGCCACGCAGCGCCTTCAGATATTCATCGAATCCTTCCCCCTGGAACACCTTGGCCAGGAAGGTACCGCCGGGCCGCAGGGTCTGGCCGGCCAGGTCCAGCGCCAGCTCCACCAGATACATCGCCTGGGGCTGGTCGATGGCCGCCATGCCGCTCATGTTGGGGGCCATATCGGAGATCACCAGGTCCACCGGGCGCTCGCCGAGCCTCGCCAGGATGGCATCGAGAACCGCTTCCTCGGTGAAGTCACCCTGGATGAAGTCGACCCCGGCCAGGCCGTCCATCTCGAGGATATCCGAGGCGATCACCACCCCCTCGGGGCCCACCTTCTCGGCCGCGACCTGGCTCCAGCCCCCGGGTGCCGCCCCCAGGTCGATCACCGTCATGCCCGGCACGAGGAGCCGGTCCTTCTCGTCGAGCTCAATCAGCTTGAAGCTGGCCCGCGAGCGGTAGCCCTCCTGCCAGGAGCGCTGCACGTATTGATCGTCGAAGTGCTCCTTCAGCCAGCCCTTGCTGGTCTTGCTGGCGGAGTGCTTGCCGGAGGCGGAGGATGGGGGGCGGGAACGAGCCACGGCATCACCTGGGGTGTAACGGAAACAGGACCTGGCGCGTAGCAAAAAGCGGTACTCGAGCGCCGAGAAATGGCCGGCTAAGACGGCGCTTTCACCGAAGACGTTTTCGGCGTGACGATTTGCGCGTACCATGACGGACTGCGCGCAACCGAGAAGACGCAAGATACCATGAGCTTGTCACAGGCACAAAAGAAAGCATTTCGCAGCATCGGCCACCACCTCAACCCGGTGGTAATGATCTCCGAGAACGGCATCTCCGAGGGAGTGCTGGCGGAGCTCGACCGAGCCCTCAACGACCACGAACTGATCAAGGTGAAGTTTGCCTTGCCGGAGCGCGACGAGCGCGCCGCCATGCTCGAGGAGCTGGTCACCGCCAGCCGCGCCGAGCTGGTACAGAAGATCGGCAAGATGGCGCTGCTCTATCGGCGCAACCCGCGGGCCAACCCCAAGCTCTCCAACGTCCAGCGTTACGAAGGGCATCACGGACGGCACTGAACATTCGTTCAGAGCTGTAAGCTTCAAGCCGTAAGCTATAAGCCTAACCCAAAACCAAAACACCCCCGCAGCGTCGCTGTGGGGGTGTTTTTCTTACAGCTTAAAGCTTATGGCTTACGGCTGCCCGAAGGGTCACAGGTGCTCGACGCTGGAGATCTCGTACTCGACGTCGCCGCCGGGGGTCCTGACCACCACCACGTCGCCCTCTTCCTTGCCGATCAGGGCGCGGGCGATGGGCGAGGTCACGGAGATCCGGCTCTGCTTGATATCCGCCTCATCCTCGCCGACGATCCGGTAGGTGACCTCCTCGTCGGTATCGAGGTTAAACAGCTCCACGGTGACGCCGAAGATCACCTTGCCGGTCTTGGGCAGCTTGGTGACGTCGATCACCTGGGCGTTCGAGAGCTTGCCCTCGATTTCCTGGATGCGCCCCTCGATAAAGCCCTGTTGCTCGCGGGCCGCATGGTATTCGGCGTTTTCCTTGAGATCGCCATGCTCGCGAGCCTCGGCGATGTCGGCGATCACCCTGGGACGCGCCTCACTCTTTAGGTGCTCGAGCTCCTGGCGCAGGCTCGACTCTCCGGCGACGGTCATCGGGACCTTGTTCATTGTGCAGCTCCTGCATGCAGTTCCTGTAGCCGCCGCACCGTGATCTCGTTGCCATACTCAAGCGCCAGACAAACGGCACTGGCCCCCGCCAGCGTGGTGGCGTAGGGAACCTTGCGGGCAAGTGCGGTGCGACGGATCACCGAAGAGTCGTTGATCGCCTGGCGACCCTCGGTGGTATTGACGATATAAGCGATCTCGTCGTTCTTGAGCAGATCGACGATATGTGGGCGGCCTTCGAAGACCTTGTTCACGACCTCGACGTCGATACCCGCGGCCTCGAGGGCCGCCGCGGTACCGCGGGTCGCGCACAGCGTGAAGCCCAATGTTACCAGAGAACGCGCCACCTCGATAACACCCGCCTTGTCCGGCTCGCGCACCGAGAGGAACGCCTTGCGCGGGCCCGACAGCGGCGGAATCGCCTCGCCGGCTCCCAGCTGCGCCTTGTAGAAGGCCTCCGCGAAGGTATCGCCGCTGCCCATGACCTCGCCGGTCGACTTCATCTCCGGCGACAGGATGGGGTCGACTCCCGGGAACTTGTTGAACGGGAAGACCGCCTCCTTGACGCTGAAGAAGTGCGGCACGATCTCCCGGGTGAAGCCCTGGTCGGCGAGCGTGGTGCCGGCCATGCAGCGCGCGGCGATCTGGGCCAGCGAGGTACCGATGCACTTGGAGACGAAGGGCACGGTGCGCGAGGCACGCGGGTTGACCTCGATGATATAGATCTCGCCGTCCTGCCAGGCCAGCTGCACGTTCATCAGCCCCTTGACGCCCAGCTCCACCGCCATCTGACGGACCTGGTCACGCATCGCGTCCTGCACCTCGGCGGGCAGCGAGTAGGGCGGCAGCGAACAGGCGGAATCACCGGAGTGCACGCCGGCCTGCTCGATATGCTGCATGATGCCGCCGATCACCACTTCCTTGCCGTCGCTGACCGCATCGATATCGATCTCGACCGCGGCGTTGAGGAAGTGGTCGAGCAGCACCGGCGAGTCGTTGGAGACCTTGACCGCGTGGGTCATGTAGTTTTCGAGCTCGGAGGCGTCATAGACGATCTCCATGGCGCGTCCACCCAGCACGTAACTGGGGCGCACCACCAGCGGGTAACCGATGGTCTCGGCCTTGGCGAAGGCCTCCTCGAAGCTGCGCGCGGTGGCGTTGGGCGGCTGCTTGAGGCCCAGCTTGTCGATCATCTTCTGGAAGCGCTCGCGGTCCTCGGCGCGGTCGATGGCGTCGGGGGTGGTGCCGATGATGGGCACGCCGGCGGCCTCCAGCTCACGGGCCAGCTTCAGCGGGGTCTGGCCGCCGAACTGCACGATCACGCCGACCGGCTGCTCCTTGTCGGCGATCTCCAGCACGTCTTCCAGGGTCACCGGCTCGAAGTAGAGGCGGTCGCTGGTGTCGTAGTCGGTGGAGACGGTTTCCGGGTTGCAGTTGACCATCACGGTCTCGTAGCCGTCGTCGTGCATGGCGAAGGCGGCATGCACGCAGCAGTAGTCGAACTCGATGCCCTGGCCGATGCGGTTGGGCCCACCGCCCAGCACCATGATCTTCTGGCGATCCGAGACCTCGGCCTCGCACTCCTCCTCGTAGGTGGAGTACATGTAGGCCGTATCCGAGGCAAACTCCGCGGCGCAGGTATCGACCCGCTTGTAGACGGGACGAATCCCCGCCTTCTGGCGCGTCTTGCGGAACTCCTTCTCGGAAACACCCAGCAGGGCGGCCAGCCGGGCGTCGGAGAAGCCCTTGCGCTTGAGGCGGAACAGCTCACGGGCATCGAGCTCGGAGAGCGAGCGCTTGGCGACCTCGCCCTCGGTGGCGACCAGGTCCTCGAGCTGGATCAGGAACCAGGGATCAATCTTGGTCAGGGCGAAGAGCTCATCACGGCTCATGCCGGCACGGATGGCATCGGCGATAAAGAAGATGCGCTCGGCGCCGGCGGCCTGCAGCTCGCCCTTGATATGCGCCATGCCGTCGGCATCGAACCGGGTCACCTTGGGGTCCAGGCCATCATTGCCGGTCTCCAGGCCCCGCAGCGCCTTGTGCAGCGACTCCTGGAAGGTGCGGCCGATGGCCATGACCTCGCCCACCGACTTCATCTGGGTGGTCAGGCGGTCGTTGGCCTGGGGGAACTTCTCGAAGGTAAAGCGCGGAATCTTGGTGACGACATAGTCGATGGAGGGCTCGAACGAGGCCGGGGTGCGACCGCCGGTGATATCGTTCGAAAGCTCGTCCAGGGTGTAGCCCACCGCCAGCTTGGCCGCGATCTTGGCGATCGGGAAGCCGGTGGCCTTGGAGGCCAGCGCCGAGGAACGCGACACCCGCGGGTTCATCTCGATGACCACCACGCGGCCGGTCTCGGGGTCGACGCCGAACTGCACGTTGGAGCCGCCGGTCTCGACGCCGATCTCACGCAACACCGCCAGGGAGGCGTCGCGCATGATCTGGTATTCCTTGTCGGTCAGCGTCTGGGCCGGCGCCACGGTGATGGAGTCGCCGGTGTGCACGCCCATGGGGTCGAAGTTCTCGATGGCACAGACGATGATGCAGTTGTCGTTCTTGTCACGAACGACCTCCATCTCGTATTCCTTCCACCCCAGCAGCGACTCGTCGATCAGCAGCTCGTGGTTGTTGGAGAGCTCGAAGCCACGCGTACAGATCTCCTCGAACTCTTCCTTGTTGTAGGCCACGCCACCGCCGGAGCCGCCCATGGTGTAGGAGGGACGAATGATCACCGGGAAGCCCAGCTCGCCCTGGATCTCCCAGGCCTCGTCCATGCGGTGGGCGACCTTGGCCTTGGGGCATTCCAGGCCGATGCGCTTCATGGCCTGGTCGAAGAGGTCGCGGTCCTCGGCCATGTTGATGGCATCGGCATTGGCGCCGATCATCTCCACGCCATGCCGGGCCAGCACGCCGTGCTTGTCCAGCTCCAGGGCGCAGTTAAGCGCGGTCTGGCCGCCCATGGTCGGCAGCACGGCATCCGGCTTCTCGGCCTCGATGATCTTCTCCACCGCCTGCCAGGTGATCGGCTCGATATAGGTGGCGTCGGCCATGGCCGGGTCGGTCATGATGGTGGCCGGATTGGAGTTGACCAGGATGACTCGGTAGCCCTCCTCACGCAGCGCCTTGCAGGCCTGGGCGCCGGAGTAGTCGAATTCACACGCCTGGCCGATGACGATAGGGCCGGCGCCAATGATCAGGATGCTCTGGATGTCGGTACGCTTGGGCATGGTGCTTCCCGCAGAAGTAGGTGACGAGTGGTGACGTGTCTCTGGCTCTAATCTGACGCTAGCGGCGGGCTCAGGCCCGGCGCGCTCGCATCATCTCGACGAAACGTTCGAACAGCGGCGCCACGTCGCACGGCCCCGGGCTCGCCTCGGGGTGGCCCTGGAAACTGAAGGCGGGACAATCGGTGCGCTCGCCCCCCTGCAGGGTGCCGTCGAACAGCGAGCGATGGGTGGTCCGCAGGGTCTCGGGCAGGCTGGCCTCGTCGGCGGCGAAGCCATGGTTCTGGCTGGTGATCATCACCCGGCCCGACTCGAGGTCCTGGACCGGGTGGTTGGCGCCATGGTGGCCATGGTTCATCTTCATGGTCCTGGCCCCGCTGGCCAGCGCCAGCAGCTGATGGCCCAGGCAGATGCCGAAGATCGGCACCCCGGTCCCGAGCAGCTCGCGGATGGCCGTGATGGCATAGTCACAGGGCTCCGGGTCACCGGGGCCATTGGAGAGGAAGATGCCATCCGGATTCATCGCCAGCACCTCGGCGGCCGGGGTCTGGGCCGGCACCACGGTCAGCCGGCAGCCCAGGGAGGCCAGCTTGCGCAGGATGTTGTACTTCACCCCGAAGTCGTAGGCCACCACATGGAAGGGATGCTGCTCGCCCTGGAGGGCGTCGCTGTAGCCCTGACCCAGGGTCCACTCGCCTTCGCTCCACTCATAGGGCGCCTGACAGGAGACCACCTTGGCCAGGTCCATGCCCGCAAGACCCGGGAAGTCACGGGCGGCGGCCAGGGCGCGCTCGACGGCATCATCGCCTTCGGCCTCGGCGCCGGCCAGGATCGCGCCGTTCTGGGCGCCCTTGTCGCGCAGCAGGCGGGTCAGGCGGCGCGTATCGATCTCGGCGATGCCCAGCACGTTCTGGCTCTTGAGGTAATCGGAGAGGGTCTGCTCGCAGCGGAAGTTGCTGGCCAGCAGCGGCAGGTCGCGGATCACCAGGCCGGTGGCGGCAATGCCGCTGGATTCCACGTCCTCGGCGTTGACGCCGGTATTGCCGATATGGGGATAGGTCAGGGTAACGATTTGGCGGGCATAAGAGGGATCGGTAAGAATCTCCTGATAGCCGGTCATGGCCGTATTGAACACCACCTCACCGCTGGTCTGTCCATCAGCGCCAATCGCTGTGCCGTGAAACACACTGCCGTCTTCCAGGGCCAGTATCGCGGGTCTGTTCAAGGTAATGCCCTCCTGCTCGTCAAGGATTTCCTAGCGCCGCCGTACGCCAGTCGCAAAAAAGCGGGATGAAACCTGATACGAACCGGTTTCATCCCGCTTGTTGTCATTCGCTCGGAACTGATCGACTCAGAACCCTGGGGGCCGAAACAACAAGCGCTATGGAAGGGGCTTTCGCCCATGCGCCCGGCCAAAATTTCGGGGATATTACAGGAAATCCCGCCCGACGGCTACCCTTTGGCCGACTCGCCCCGCTCCTCTCCTATGGGGTCAGACCCCCGAAAATGGGGTCAGACCCCGCGGAAATGGGGTCAGACCCCCGCCGAGGTAACGGCACAGTGCTGGAGCACCTTGCGAGCAGGGCCTTCATCGCTGGGGTCTGACCCCGAGGGGCCAGCAGGGCCTTCATCGCTGGGGTCTGACCCCGAGGGGCCCCTCACTCCAGGCCGAGCACGTCCTGCATCGAATAGCGGCCATTGCCCTGGCCGGCGACCCAGCGCGCCGCTCGCACCGCGCCCTTGGCGAAGGTCATGCGGCTGGACGCCTTGTGGGTGATCTCGATGCGCTCGCCCTCGGTGGCAAACATCACGGTATGCTCGCCGACGATATCCCCGGCGCGCACGGTAGCGAAGCCGATCTCCGTGTCGCTGCGCGGCCCGCACTGCCCGACCCGCTCATACACACCATACTCCTTGAGCGGGCGCTCCAGGGCATCGGCCATCACCTCGCCCATCTTCAGGGCCGTGCCGGAGGGGGCATCCACCTTGTGGCGATGGTGCGCCTCGATCACCTCGATATCGTAGCCCTCATCACCCAGCGCCTTGGCGGCGGTCTCGAGCAGCTTGAGGGTAAGGTTGACCCCGACACTCATGTTGGGCGCGAAGACGAAGGGCATCTGTTCGCGGAAGGCATCCAGCGCCGCCAGCTCCTCATCGGCGAGCCCGGTGGTGCCGATCACCATGCGCTTGCCGTGCTCGGCACAGAACGCCAGGTTGGCCAGGGTGACCCGCGGCGCGGTGAAGTCGATCAGCACATCGAAATCATCGACGATGGCCTCGAGGCTATCGACGGCCGTCACCCCCTGCCTGCCGATTCCCGCCAGCTCACCGATATCGGCCCCGACAAGCGTGCTGCCGGGCTCGACGATGCCCCCCGCCAGGGTGGCGCCATCATCCTGCTGAACGGCGTTGACCAGGGTGCGGCCCATGCGGCCGGCGACACCGACGATGGCGATACGGGTCATAGGAACTCCTGCGTAAGCGGTAGCGGTTCGAGAATGGGCGCCAGTATATCAGAGCCGACGCTACCCAGCCGGTGGCGCCGGCCGCTCTCGCCACATCAGCAACGCCATGGCGACCAGCACCGCCAGGCTGCCGGGCAGCCATATCCAGCCGATATGCTGCGGCGACCGCGCGAACAGCAACAGCATGGAGACGAAGGGCACCAGATAGCCGTAGGCGGTGACCACGCCAGGCGTCAGCACCGCGGTGGCCCGCTGCATCAGCCAGAAGGTCAGGGCGCTGGAGCCCAGCCCCAGATAGGCCAGAAGCATCAGGTCCAGGCCGTTCATGGTCGCCAGGCGCGCCACCGGCTCGACGGCGAGCCCCAGCGCCCCGACCAGCACGCCACCCAGGCCGAGACTCCAGAAGGTACGCACCGAGGCCGATTCCGGCAGGCGCCCGGTGGCCAGCCCCCAGCGGCTGAGCACCGGATAGAGCGCCGTGGAGACACAGCCCCCGAAGAACACCGCCTCGCCGAGGCCAAGGCGCAGCCCCCCGCCCTGCTGCCACGCCTCGGCGGCGGCCAATCCCAGCGCCCCCGCGGCTCCCAGGGCAAGGATCGCCGGCAGACGCCAGCCCGGGCGCTCTACCCGCAGCCCTAACCCCAGCAGGAAGGCCAGCAACGGCACCGTGACGTGCAGGGTCGCCATGGAGAGCGCCGTGGCGTGATGGGCGGCCCAGAACATGGCCGAGAAGAAGCCCGCCAGGCATAGCCCCATCAGCGCATACAGCGCCAGGCTACGCCCTTGGGGCACGAAGTCCGCCGACCGCCTGGCCAACATGAAGAGCCCGACACAGGCGATGGCGAACCGCAGGGCAGTGAGCGAGAGCGGGGGAAGCTCGCTCATCAACCCGACGAGGGGAAAGGAGAACCCGACCAGCGCCGCCCACAACAGCATGCCGATATGGGCGCCACGGTTGGTAACGACTCGCCTCACGCCTCCCAGACGATATCCAGCTCGACGCCTCTGAGTTCATCCAGGGCATTATCCACCTGACCCTCGAGCTGATGGTGGCTCTGGTCATCCAAGGCCTCTACGACCACCAATAGCTTGTCCGGCTGCGCCTGGAGGTAACAGCTGCCCTCCTCGAAGGTCACCTGCACCGGATCGCTGGAACGATCCACCTCCTTGGCATCGGCCCAGCGCTTGCAAAGCTGATCGATCAAGGCCGCCGCATCCTCGGCATGCAACTCGGCGCGTGAAATAGGCATGTCGCTAATCTCCTGCAGAATTGTCGAGCCCCCAGACTATGACGAGACCCCGCGGAACACCACCCCTGCCCGCCCCCTGGCCGATGCCGACGGGGGCGACAACATGCGACTTCCTGGCACACTGGGGCTACCCAGCACGTCAACAAGAACCGGGAGAGTTAGCCAATGCTCATTAACTGCGTGGTCTACGACAAGGGCCACCGCCTGCAGGATATCCGGCCCGACCAGGTTGGCGACTACCTGACGCAGCCCGACCGCTTCGTCTGGGTGGCCCTGCACGACCCCAGCCCCCAGGAAATGGCTCACTACCAGGCGGCGTTCGACCTGCATGAGCTGGCCGTGGAAGACGCCCTCAAGGGCGACCAGCGCCCCAAGCTCGAGGAATACGACTCGGCGTTGTTTATGATCATGCACATGGTCGCCATGGTCGACGGCGAGCTGCAATCCGGCCAGGTGGCGGTGTTCGCCGGCCCCGGCTATGTGCTCTCGGTGCGCCTGCATCCGGGCCAGGGCTTCACCGAGGTACGCAAACGCTGCGAGAGCGAGCCCAAGCTGCTCAGCCAGGGCCCGGCCTTCGTTCTCTACGCGCTGCTGGACGCGGTGGTCGACCACTACTTCCCGGTGGTCCAAGCGCTGGAGGCGGAGCTGGAGAGCATCGAGGACCGAATCTTCGTTCAAGGCTCGGCACGCACCAGCCTGGAGCGGCTCTACCAGCTCAAGCGCCAGACCATGCAGCTGAAACACGCCGCCACGCCCCTGGGCGAGGCGGTCAGCCATCTGTTCGGCGGCCGGGTGCCGGCCCTCTGCCACGAGACCCGGGAGTACTTCCGCGACGTCTACGACCACCTGCACCGCATCGAGTCGGCGGTGGACACCATCCGCGAGATGATCATCACCGCCATCCAGGTGAACCTCTCGATGGTGGCCATCGACGAAGGCGAGGTAAACAAGCGGCTCGCCGCCTGGGCGGCGATCTTCGGGGTGGCCACCATCTTCGCCGGCATCTGGGGGATGAACTTCACCCATATGCCCGAGCTCGACTGGCGGCTCGGCTACCCCCTGGCCCTGCTGACCATGGGCGGCACCTGCGGCGGCCTCTATCGACGCTTCCGCCGCGCCGGGTGGCTGTAGCGCTGTCTGTGTAGATATTCTAATGTCATACCCTGAACCCGTGATGAAACGATGGACCAGACCCCATGGAGGGGCACATGGATGAACGCCTGACCTGTCTCAACCGACTCCGCACGGGCAGCCCCTACAACAAGCCCTGCCTGCTGCTGGCGGTGATCTGCGAGATACAAAGCGGCCACATCACCAGCCAGCGGATACCACTCGATCCTCGGCTTCTGGCTCGTTATCACGATCTCTACGAGCTGGTCAGCGGCGTGCGTCACAAGGCCAACCCCTGGCTGCCGCTGTGGCATCTCCGCAACGATCGCGGGCCCTCGGGCCCACTCTGGTCGCCCGATTACGCCGATAGCCTGGCCCCTGGCGCCGACCAGCTTGGCCAGCCAAGGTCGATGAATCAGCTGCTCGCGCGCTTCGACTCCGCGCGGCTCGACGGCGAGCTCTTCGCCGCCCTGCAGCAGGACGATATCGCCCGCGAGGCCTGCTCCCTGCTGGCCCATCGCTACCTTGGCGATAACCAGACGATCCTCGAGCGCTTGATGGCCTACCTCGACACCGAACTGGCCAGCGGCGACTACCAGCAGCACCCGGAACGGCTCGCCGACGGGATCGAGGAGGCCACTCCTCCCCCCGCGCGCTCCGCCGCCTTTCGCTCGCTGGTACTGGAAGCCTACGACTATCGCTGCGCGGCCAGCCGGCTGCGCTATATCACCCCCGACTATCGCTACCTGGTCGAGGCGGCCCACCTGATTCCCTTCAGCGTTACCCGGGACGACCGGCCGAGCAACGGCCTGGCGCTGACCCCCGACCTGCACTGGGCCATGGACAACCACCTGATCGCGCCGGGGCCGGATCACCACTGGCATGTCAGCCCCGCGGTGGACCATCTGGTGCCGGACAACGCCTGGCTGTGTCGACTGGATCGCCAGCCGCTGGTGATGCCCAGGGACAGGCGCTGGGAACCCGCTCCCGAGGCGCTGGCCTGGCGCCTGGATCACCTGCGGCGCTGAGGCGCGCCCAGATGCAGCAGGGCCCCGTCACCTCTCGGTGACGGGGCCCTGACAAGCGCTTGCGAGGCAATACGGCCGTTACGGCTTCATGTCCTCGAAGAACTTCTTCACGCCGTCGAAGAAACCGCTCTTCTTGGGCGAGTGGTGGGCGCTGCTGGAGCCGCCCAGGCTGTCCTGGAACTGGCGCAGAAGCTCCTTCTGCTCTTCATTGAGCTTCACCGGCGTCTCGATCACCACCTTGCAGATCAGGTCGCCCGGGGCACCGCCGCGCACCGGCTTGACGCCCTTGCCGCGCAGGCGGAAGAGCTTGCCGGTCTGGGTCTCGGCCGGGATCTTCAGCTTGATCCGACCATCCAGGGTGGGCACTTCGAGCTCGCCGCCCAGCGCCGCGTCGACGAAGTTGATCGGCACTTCGCACTGCAGGTTACGGCCGTCACGCTGGAAGATCGGGTGCGGCTTGAGGTGCGCCTGAACGTAGAGATCCCCGGGCGGGCCACCGTTGATGCCGCTCTCGCCTTCGCCGTTGAGACGAATGCGGTCGCCGGTATCCACCCCCGCGGGAATCTTCACCGACAAGGTACGGGTCTCGCGCACGCGCCCCTCGCCATTACACTTATGGCACGGCACCTTGATGTGCTGGCCGGAGCCATGACAGGTCGGGCAGGTCTGCTGCACGGCGAAGAAGCCTTGCTGCATGCGCACCTGGCCGTGACCGGAACAGGTCGGGCAAGTCTCCTTGCTGGAGCCCGGCTCGGCACCCTCGCCGTCGCAGCGCTCGCACTCCACATGGCGCGGCACGCGGATATCCACGCTGGTGCCGGCAACCGCATCCTCGAGGTCGAGCTCGAGGTTATAGCGCAGGTCGCTGCCGCGGGCCGGGGCGTTGGGATGACGCCGGCCACCGCCGCCGCCGAAGATATCCCCGAACACATCGCCGAAGATATCGCTGAAGCCACCGGCTCCCGCACCGGCGCCACCGAAGCCGCCGCCACCCTGGCCGTCTACGCCGGCATGGCCGAACTGGTCATAGGCGCTACGCTTCTCGCTGTCGCTGAGTACCTCGTAGGCCTCGGAGACCTCGCGGAATTTTTCCGCTGCGGTATCGTCATCCGGGTTACGGTCAGGATGATTCTTCTGGGCGAGCCGGCGGTAGGCCTTCTTGATCTCTTTGGTATCGGCACCGCGCTCTACGCCCAGTACCTCGTAATAGTCGCGCTTGGACATGAGTCTGTCCGCCTCCGTCGCGGTCCCTCGGAAACACCAGCGCGGGAGTCAGGCTCCCGCGCTGGTGTCATCCGTGGTTAAGATGCGTGATTTACTGCTTTTTCTCGTCGTCTTTGACTTCTTCGTACTCGGCGTCGACCACGTCATCTTCCGGCTTGGCACCGGCGTCGCCTGCCTCGGCCCCTTCCTGCTGTCCGGCTTCTGCCTGGGCGGCGTACATCTTCTGCGCCAGGTTGCCGGAGGCCTCGGTCAGCGTGTCGAGCTTGGCCTGGATGTCGTCCTTGTCGTCACCCTTGATGGCCTCTTCCAGCTCCTTGGCAGCGCTCTCGATGGCTTCCTTTTCCTCGTCGCTGGCTTGCTCGCCGGCCTCTTCCACGGTCTTGCGCGCGGCGTGGACCATGCCATCGGCCTGGTTGCGCAGCTGGACCAGTTCCTCGAACTTCTTGTCCTCGTCGGCATGCGCCTCGGCGTCGCGCTCCATCTGTTCGATCTCTTCATCGGTGAGACCGCTGGAGGCCTTGATGACGATGGACTGTTCCTTGCCGGTGGCCTTGTCCTTGGCGGACACGTTGAGGATGCCGTTGGCGTCCAGGTCGAAGGCGACCTCGATCTGCGGCACGCCACGCGGTGCCGGCGGAATATCGGAGAGGTCGAAACGGCCCAGCGACTTGTTACCGCTGGACTGCTTGCGCTCGCCCTGCTGCACGTGAATGGTCACGGCCGTCTGGTTGTCATCCGCGGTCGAGAAGGTCTGGGTCTTCTTGGTCGGGATGGTGGTGTTCTTCTCGATCAGCGGCGTCATCACGCCACCCAGGGTCTCGATGCCCAGGGTCAGCGGGGTCACGTCGAGCAGCAGCACGTCCTTGACGTCGCCACCCAGCACGCCGCCCTGGATGGCAGCGCCCACGGCGACCGCCTCGTCCGGGTTGACGTCCTTGCGAGCATCCTTGCCGAAGTAGTCGGCAACGCTCTTCTGAACCATGGGCATGCGGGTCTGGCCGCCGACCAGGATGACGTCGTCGACCTCGGACGTGGACAGGCCGGCATCCTTGAGCGCGGTCTTGCACGGCTCGAGGGAGCGCTTGACCAGGTCTTCGACCAGCGACTCGAGCTTGGCGCGGGTCACCTTGACGTTGAGGTGCTTGGGACCGGTGTTATCGGCCGTGATGTACGGCAGGTTGACGTCGGTCTGCTGGGCGCTGGAGAGCTCGATCTTGGCCTTCTCGGCGGCTTCCTTGAGGCGCTGCATGGCCAGGTTGTCGCCGGAGAGGTCGATGCCGCTATCGCTCTTGAACTGGTCAACCAGATAGTTGATCAGCGCCAGGTCGAAGTCTTCGCCGCCCAGGAAGGTGTCGCCGTTGGTGGCCAGCACCTCGAACTGCGTCTCGCCGTCGACATCGGCCACTTCAATGATGGAGATATCGAAGGTGCCGCCGCCCAGGTCATAGACCGCGATGGTCTTGTCGCCACGCGACTTGTCCATGCCGTAGGCCAGCGCCGCTGCCGTCGGCTCGTTGATGATGCGCTTGACCTCGAGGCCGGCGATGCGGCCCGCGTCCTTGGTCGCCTGACGCTGGCTGTCGTTGAAGTAGGCCGGCACGGTGATGACCGCCTCGGTGACGTCTTCACCCAGGTAGTCTTCCGCGGTCTTCTTCATCTTCTTCAGCACTTCGGCGCTGACCTGGGGCGGTGCCAGCTTCTTGCCCTTCACTTCCACCCAGGCATCGCCGTTATCGGCCTCGGCGATGGTGTAGGGCACCATCTTGATGTCCTTCTGGACCACATCGTCCTTGAAGCGACGACCGATCAGGCGCTTGATGGCGTACAGGGTGTTTTCGGGGTTGGTCACCGCCTGGCGCTTGGCCGACTGGCCGACCAGCGTCTCGCCATCGTCGGTATAGGCGATAACGGACGGCGTGGTGCGAGTGCCTTCGGCATTCTCGATCACCTTGGCGCTGTCACCGTCGAGCACGGCGAGGCAGGAGTTGGTGGTACCCAGGTCAATTCCGATGATGCGTCCCATAGGAAGTCCTCGAAAGTCGTGTGATGTATTCAGTAGTCGTATTCAGCGGCCTGCGCCGCGGAGTTGCTTTCTATCTGGGGGCCGCAGACAACATTTCAAGTGCCGCGGCCCGGATTTGTTGCCGTTCAGCCGGCGGCCTGGCTGACCACCACCATGGCCGGACGCACCAGGCGACCGTTGAGCAGGTAGCCCTTCTGGATCACCTCCATCACGCTGTTGGGGTCGAGCTCAGGGTTGGGCACCATGGCCATGGCCTCGTGGTACTGCGGGTCGAAGGGCTCACCGGCGGGGTCGACCACTTCGACGCCAAACTTGCCGAGCACGTCGAGCTGCAGCTTGAGGGTCATGGAGACCCCCTCGCGATGGGTATCACTGGCCCCATCGGCCATGGCCTCCAGCGCCTTCTCGAGGCTGTCGACCACCGGCAGCAGCTCCTTGACAAACTTCTCCAGCGCGAACTTGCGCGCCTTCTCGGCGTCCTGTTCGGCGCGGCGGCGCACGTTCTGGGCCTCGGCGGCGGTGCGCAGCGCCTGGTCCTTGGCCTCGGTCAGGCTCTGCTCGAGCTCCTCGACCCGGGCGGCCAGCATCTCGGCCTCGGGGTTGTCACTATCTTCGAAGGCGACCGTCTCGCCCTGCTCGAAGGTCTCCGCGACATCCTCCAGTTGGCCCTCGATGGGCTCCGGCTCGGCCTGGGATTCTGCCTCTTCCTCGTGGCGCTTGAGTTCCTCGTCCAGCGGGGTCTGGGGGTCTTTGGCCATGGGTCTCTCCTGAAGCGCTTGTCTTGGATGCAAAACGGCGACCAAGGGACGCCAATGCAGCATGCATGTGAACGTGAAACGGATATGCCCGCTATATGGGGACGCCTCGACGGAACTCAAGGCATCGAATGGCAAGGAGCCGGCCGTGCATTGCCGGAGATCCTGAACTACTGTATAAAAACTCAACTTGTGGATAGACAATCAGGCACTCGCCAACAGGCCCGCCCGGGGAGACACCATGCTGACGGAACTTGCCATTCGCGACTTCGCCATCGTCGACCATCTCGAGCTGGAGCTCGCCGGCGGCATGACCGCCATCACCGGCGAGACCGGTGCCGGCAAATCGATCCTGCTCGGGGCCCTCGGCCTGTGCCTGGGTGAGCGCGCCGATGCCGCCAGCGTTCGCCACGGCCGCGAACGCGCCGACCTCTCTGCGCGCTTCGATATTACCGACCTGCCCCAGGCCCGCGACTGGCTGGCGACCCGGGAGCTCCCCGCCGATGATTGCCTGTTGCGGCGCGTGGTCAGTGCCAATGGCCGTTCCAAGGCATGGATCAACGGCCAGCCGGCCACCATCGCCGACCTGCGCGGCCTGGGGGAGCACCTGATCGAGGTGCATGGCCAGCATGCCCACCAGCTGCTGCTGCGTGAAGAGACCCACCTGCGCCTGCTCGACGATTTCGCCGGCCACCGCGAGGCCGTCGCCGACATGACCGAGACCTTCCGCGCCTGGCAGGCGGCACGGCGGCGACTCAAGCGCCTGGCCGAGGACGGCGACGAGCTGAGCGCCCGCCGTCAGCTGGTGTGCTATCAGGTCGAGGAGCTCGACCAGCTAGGGCTTGCCGAAGGCGAGTTGAAGGCCCTGGAAGAAGAGCAGGAGGAGCTGGCCCACGCCGAGGAGCGCCTGAGCGAGGCCCAGTTCGCCAGCGAATGCTGCGATCACGACGAGGGGGGCGCCATCACCCGGCTCACCCAGGCGATCGGCCGGCTCGAAGCGCTTCCCGGCTGCGAGCGCGGCCGCCTGGCGGAAGCCCTGAGCATGCTCGGCGAGGCACGCATCCAGGTCGAAGAGGCGGCCCGGGAGCTAACCCAGCTGGCCGCCGATACCGAACTCGACCCGGAGCGCCTGGCCCATGTGGATGAGCGCCTGGGCAGCGTTCACCGCCTGGCACGCAAGCACCATGTGATGCCCGAAGAGCTCCTGGCACTGCATCAACGCCTGCATGCCGAGCTGGCGGCGCTCGATGACGACGACCAGGACCTGGACGCCCTTGGCGCCGAGGTCGAGGCACTCCGTGAACACTGGAAACGCCTGGCCCGGGAGGTGGGCGAAACCCGCCGCCAGGCCGCCCAGGCCTTCGGCAAGGCCGTCCAGGAGCAACTCGCCTTCCTGGCCATGGGCAAGGCGAACTTCGAGGTAGAAGTCAGCGAACGCGACACACCCGCCGCCGAGGGCCTGGATACCGTGCGCTTCCTGATAGCCGCCAATCCCGGCCAGCCGGCGCGGCCGCTGGCCAAGGTCGCCTCGGGCGGCGAGCTGTCGCGCATCAGCCTGGCGATCCAGGTAGTAGCGGCCCGCCATTCCACGATCCCCAGCCTGGTGTTCGACGAGGTCGACGTGGGAGTCTCCGGGGCCACCGCCGAAATCGTCGGCCAGCTGCTGCGCCGCCTCGGTGAACAGGGCCAGGTGATGACCGTGACCCACCTGCCCCAGGTGGCGGCCCAGGCACATCGTCACCTGCATATCGAGAAAGAGGCCGAGGGCGATACCACCCTGACGCGCATGGCGCTGCTGGACGAGGCCGGCCGCGTCGGCGAGCTGGCGCGCATGCTCGGCGGCGTCAACCTCTCCGACCGTACCCTGGCCCATGCCCGGGAGATGCTCGACGCCAGCCAGCACCCCCACCACTGATCGCGACCATCGGTGCCGCTACTCGCGGCCCGCCGATGCCATGCCCTGAAACGCGACGGCCCCGATCGATGATCGGGGCCGTCGGCTTGCTGATGCTGAGTGGCGCTGCCGGCTACTTTCGCGGCGGGCCATCCTGGCGCGTCACGTTGGAGCCACGCGGGCGAACGTAAAGCACCAGGGCATGGTCGACGAGCTCGTAGCCATGCTCCTCGGCGATCTCCTGCTGACGGCGTTCGATCACGTCGTCGAAGAACTCGACGATCTCGCCGCTCTCCAGGCACACCATGTGGTCATGATGCTCCTCCTGGGAGATCTCGAACACGGCGTGGCCGCCATCGAAGTTGTGGCGAACCACCAGGCCCGCGGTCTCGAACTGGGTCAGCACGCGGTAGACGGTGGCCAGGCCTACGTCTTCACCGGCATCCAGCAGGGTCTTGTAGACATCCTCGGCGCTCAGGTGATGCTCTCCCTGGGCACTCTCTAGGATTTGCAGAATCTTGACGCGTGGCAGGGTCACTTTCAGACCGGCCTTGCGTAATTCATGGTTCTGGTCGGCCATGGTAGCTCTTCGCAGTAACGGGTAGGGTCGGGTATGATCGACCGAAACCACGATAGTGAAGAACAGGCGCAAATGCAAAAGCTGACGAAAACCATCGCCCTTACCACCGCCCTCCTGCTGGCCAGTGGCTGCAGCTATTTCGGGGTCTACAAGCGCGACATCCCCCAGGGCAACCTGGTGACCGCCGAGATGGTGGAGCAGTTGCAGACCGGCATGACCCGCGATGACGTCACCTATGTGATGGGCAGCCCGCTGCTGGAGGCCCCCTTCGATGCCAGCCAGTGGGACTATGTCTTCTATCTGGACAAGGCCTACGCGGATACCGAACGCCGCCGCGTGACCCTGACCTTCGATGGCAACCGCCTGGTCGATATCCAGCGCGAGGGCAAGCTCGACGCCGCGATCGAGATGGGCCAGGGCGACGGCGCCCCGCTGCCGGAAGGCGACACCACCACCCCGCTGGCAACCCCCAACGCCGCTCCCTCCGACCCGCGCTGATATCGGCCGACCCGACGCCCTCGCCAGGCAGGAGCGTTAGCGTCGGGTGCCGGCGCGCGCCTGGCGGGCGGCCTTGGGGTCGATGATCAGCCCACGATAGACCTCGACCCGATCACCGGCGCGCAAGCGGTGGGCCTCGGGCTCGCGGAGGCGCTTGCCGAACAGCCCCAGATCAAGGGCATCGAAGGCGTCGGCGGACAACTCCGGGAAGTGAGACGGCAGGTCGGCCAGCGACACGGCCTCGCTGGCCGTGGTGCCGAGCGGCACCCGCAGGGTAATGACGCGCTGCTTCTCGGGGAGGGCGAAGGCGACCTCGACGTCTATCTCGGCCATGCGTCAGTGCCCGTAGATGTCGTTGGCGCGGCGAGTAAAGGAATCGACCAGCTGCCCCGCCACCTGCTGGAAGAGCTTGCCGAAGGCCATGCCGAGCAGGCGATTGGCAAACTCGAACTCCATCTCCAGGCTCACCTTGCAGGTGTTCTCGCCCATCGGGGTGAACAGCCAGCGGCCGCGAAGGCGCTTGAAGGGGCCACTGACCAGCGACATTTCGATGCGCTCGGGTTCAATCAGGTCATTGCGGGTCTTGATGCTCTGCTCGATGCCGGCCCGTCCCAGCGTCATCTCGCCGATCAGGTGCGCGTCATCACGCTCCACCAGGCGGGCGCGGCGGCAGCCCGGCAGGAACTCCGGATAGCGTTCAAAATCGTTGACCAGATCGAACATTTCCTGGGGGGTATGCCGCACCATGGCGGTTCGGTTGACCGTTGGCATTGCGCTCCTCGCTGACTTCACGATGCCCAGGGCGTATCATGGGCGTCATTTCAGGCCTTGAATGGTACCACGCTTCCCCCCATCTCGGAGGGAGCCGCCACGGGCAAGAACACGATACGAGGTTTCATGGCTAACAAGAAGGCCAAGGGCAAGGGCCCCGGCAGCAACGTCATCGCCTTGAACAAGAAGGCGCGCTTCGAATACCACATCGAGGAAAACTTCGAGGCCGGCCTGTCGCTGGCAGGTTGGGAGGTCAAGAGCCTGCGCGCGGGCAAGGCCCAGCTCACCGACACCTACATCCTGATCAAGAATGGCGAAGCCTGGCTGCTGGGCAGCCATATACTGCCGCTCAATACCGCGAGCACCCACGAGGTGGCCGACCCCACCCGTACCCGTAAGTTGCTGCTGCACAAGAAGGAGATCGCCAAGATCTTCTCGCGCACCCAGGACAAGGGGCACACCTGTGTGCCGCTCAAGCTCTACTGGAAGGGCAACCGGGTGAAGTGCGAGCTGGCGCTGGTGACCGGCAAGAAGCTGCACGACAAGCGCGCCACCGAGAAGAATCGCGATTGGCAACGCCAGAAGGGACGCATCATGCGGGAACAAAACCGCAGTTGACCTGTCATATCTGGCAGCATCCTGATAGGATGCGAGTTAAGGGGGCGACATGGTTTCGACGCCGGTGACAACCCCTGCGGTGCATGCCGAGAGCGTGATGTATCTCGTAAATCCAACATCACGACTAAATAGTCGCAAACGACGACAACTACGCTCAGGGCGCGCTGGCAGCTTAACAGCCGCTAGCTTCTAGTCCGGCCCCGAAGTGATGTGCCCATTCATCACGGAGGGGATACGAGCCAAAAATGATGGGATCGCGATCGGTAGCGTCCTCTTGCCGGTTGCTAAACTTTAGAGGAATCGCGTGGCTGGATCCTGACCGTCGGAGCCAGTAGCGTTAAATCAAATGACGGAATCTAAGCATGTAGAGCCAATGGGTGCGTGCTGGCGGACGCGGGTTCAATTCCCGCCGCCTCCACCAACACCAGGTTTCAGGACTTCTCAAGAAGCACCGGAAACCGCATGAAAAGGGGCCTTCGGGCCCCTTTTCTGTATCTGGACGTTCCATAATGATTCTTGAGGCCCCACCGCCCTGGGGCATAAGCCAAACTCCGCTTTCTAAGGCGCCCCCAGCGAGTCGCCAAATTAACAAGCTAACGGCTACGACCATCAAGGCAGTCAAGCCTCGGGACAAAACCTCCAGAATGGAACCATGCCGGCCTGGAGGCCGCTGAAAACCCGAATGAACAGGCGCAGCGGGGCCCAGTGGCTGCCGACTCGCTGGCGCTAGGCGTCGGGCCCTGATTCGGTGAGCGGCTGTGGGTCGCGGATACGATGGCGGCGGAAAAACGTTCCACTTTCCGCTTTCTCCGCCTGCTTAAGCGCAGACGCGGCCACGGATGCAGGAGAGGCCAGGCCGAGTTCCTGCAGCGCTGTTTCCGCCCGAGCGGCCCGCGCCTCGAAGGAGCGCAAAGCGGCCAAGGCTTTCTCATCGAGGCGCCCCTTGGATTCGAAGTACTTCAGCCGCGGGTAGCGCCCTGCCAGCGCGACCCCCCAATGAAGCGCCGGGTTCCACCATGAGTTTATCTCGCGACCCTTGCCCGTAAGGTGTTGCTCCAGCACATCATCGAGCGCTCCGTTCAACAGCTTCAAGTCGAAGTCGGCGCCCGGCACCGAGTCATCTGACCCAGCATCATAGGCGTCAACGCCCGTGCGTGAGGGTCCGGTGCGCGTATCGCGATAGCGTGCCAGCGTCATCATGTCACTCGCCAGCACCGGTTCGTTGACCGGCAGACGGATGGCCTCGGGGTCCCCCATCAGCTGGCCCCGAGACATACGAATGAAGGTGTGCTGGTCTTCCATTCCGGGATGGGTGCATCGCAGCCCGACGGCATAGGCGTCCAGGGGTTCCTGCATGAACTGAAACCCGCTGTAGCGCGCCCAGCGGACCACGAGAAACTCATGCGCCGCGGCGCCGGGCAGATGGAAGTTCACTTCTTGCAGGTAGTCCAGCACGATCTGAACCTGTGCATCCGACAGCTCAAGGTCCTCGTGTAGCGGGTACATCCCTTCAAAGGTGTTACGCACCGGCCTGGGGCGCGCGGCAAAATAAGCATCGAGCTCGGCCTGGGTGCGTGGCCGTGCTTTTTTCAACGCCGTACTTTTTTTCGGTGTCATAGTGCGACTTCCCTTTCTACTCGCGGACGGTCAGATCAGCTGGTTGCGGTCGAAAAAGTCCGTGTCCTCGAAGTAGCCGCCGCGGCCCTCAAGAATAATATCGTAGCGGTTGACCACCTCAATACGCTCCAGCCACTTCAGGCTGCGAAACCCGGTAGAGGTTTCCAGGCGTAGCCGCACCGGGGCGCCATTCTTGGCCGGAATCTCGCCTTCGTCGTTGAGCTCAAAGGCAATCATCGTCTGGGGCATCCGCGCCTCAACCATCGGTGTGGACTCATAGTAGGTGCCCCCCTCGTACAGGGCGTCATCGCGGCCCATGTTCTGGAAGCTGGTGTACACGACGTCAGTCGCGCCGGGCAAGGGCCCAACCAGATCCAGAAGATCCGCAACGGTAATGCCGCGCCACCGCCCAATCGAGGTGAAGCCCTGCACGCAGTGGTGCAGCGTCGTCTGAGAGTGGCCCGCCGCAAGCTCACGAAGCTCCGCAATCGTCAGCGTCATCGGACGCTCCACATAGCCACCGATCTCGAGCACATAGTCGTCCTCGTAGCCGTTGGCCATCAGCGCCAGGTATTCTTCCGTTTCCGGTGGACGTCCGCTGCCACGGAAGTGGTGGGTGGTGTTATCGAGACCCACGTCCTTGCCCGTGATATTCGAGCGATCGTAGTGCATGCGCGCGGGCAGTCGGTACAGCAGGTTCGACCATGGCCGCACGATCACGTTATGCAATTTCTCAACGCCACGGCCGTCCGCCAACGACCACCGCGTGGCGATCACGTGCAGGGTGACCACAAGGGCAAGGCCGAGGGTGAAAATGGCGCCGCCCAACACAGGGTCATTGGAGTGCCCCAGCACCATCTTGGATGTCTCGTGCAGGTAGCCGTGAAGAAAGACCAACGGCACGTGTATGGCGAAGAATGCCAGATACCCAACGAGGCAAAGGAAATGGACGCTACGAATCACCTGGCGCCCACCCAGCGCACGCGTCATAAAAGAGAAAGAGTTGGCGATGGCTGGAGACTGAAAGGCGCCCGTCAGGATGACCAAAGGCGTCAGTATCAGTATCACGAACCCGTAGGACAGCTGCTGCAGGGCATTGAACACCGCCCCGTCGGCGGCGTGGGGCATGGTAAAGGCGAGATAGGCCAGCATATCCTGGCCCGCCTGGGCAAACGTGTCCCAGCTGGTGGGGACGTAGCGCCGCCACTGGCCTGTCGCCAGAAGCAGCACGAAATAGGTGACCCAGCAGGTAACAAACCCCGTCACCGTCATGAAGTGCCAATATCGCCCGAGACCCAGCAGTCCACGCCCGGGGAGAGCAACGCGCGGGGAGTAGTCGTTGTACTCTTCGCCCACCGTGTAGTACTTGTGCTTCGACTCCTCCCGATTCGTAAACTGAGCCCAGGATGAGCCGGGCACGCTATGCTGCGAGCGGTAAAGCTTGGGGTAGGAACCCAGAATCTCGAGGCCCGAGCGCACGAGAAATGAAATGAAAATGATATTGAGGAAGTGCTCTACGCGAAGCCACCACGGAAATCCAAGATCCATTGCCAAACCTTATGTCAGTCCATGAAGTGTTGATTGTCGGGAGCGGCGACGATCATCCCGTAGCGCAGCGCCCCAAAAAGCACGAGGTAGCCTATAGCGCCCACAAGCGTCAGATTCCAGATCGCGGCGGAAGCGATGCTGGCCCCATTCCAGACATACGGCGCATTGCCCAGAAGACCGCCAAGGTAAACCAGCAGGGAAGCCAGCGCGATCGCAAGCCCCCAGTTCCAGAGGCGCGCAGAGGTCAGCAAGCCCACGGCGACGAACACGGCGGCAGCCCCCACGACACCCCAAAGAACCGGCATCGCGAAGGGAAACGGCTCGTGGCTCAATAACGCGGAAGCCGCCGACGCAGCGCCGATAACGGCCACCATGGCCAAGAGAAGCAATCGAGTGGTCAGCGGGAGATTGATACGCACGTAGCGCATCAGCGGGGCGCGATGTTTGCCCGGCTTGACGTGCTTAAAGACTCGCTGGGTCGCATTTTTGCTGCCGCGAAAGTCCACACCGGCACGCAGAGCCGGAGAGTTTTCATCTTCCATAACTGTGTATTGCCTCCATCGAAGGTCATTAATCACCGGCTGGTACAAGCAGGAGGGCTAGCGCCGGTACCCTCCCTGCTTGACCGACCAAAGTGAAGCAGAGCATGGAGTACCGACAGCTGATCCAGACTCAACGATACCAGCTTCACGCGCAGCGGGGTGTCGGCATAAGTCAGCGACAGATCGTCAGAGAGCCTGGCCCCCACAGCAGCACAACCATCCATGAGTTGCACCGAAATGCCGCCTCTGAGGGCCTACGATCCTGAACAGGCCAGGTCATCAGGGTGACCGCCGACGCACCGCCTGGAAGGACAGAGATATCGAGCATCGCAAAGTGCTCAAGAAGCACCAGGAACCGCATCCCAGGCCGATCAGGGCACCCGGGGCTCGGCCCTCGCCGTGGTCAGGCCGTGTCGTCCGACGGGGATCATCATCGGCTTACCGGTGACGGGGTCGGAAGCGATATGGCTCTCCAGGCCGAAGACGCTCTTCACCATATCGCGCGTCAGCACCGTCTCGGGTGGACCGCTGGCGTGAATCCGGCCCTCTGACATGGCGATCAACACATCCGCATAGCGTGCTGCCAGGTTCAGTTCGTGCAACACCATCACGATGGTGGTGCCGCGGGCGCGATTAAGATCCGTCAGCAGGTCCAGCACTTCCACCTGATGGTTGATGTCGAGGAAGGTGGTGGGCTCATCCAGCAACAGGATATCCGTCTGCTGAGCCAGCGCCATGGCGATCCAGACACGCTGGCGCTGCCCGCCGGAGAGCTCATCCACCGCTCGCTCTGCCAGAGCGGCGGTGTCGGTGGCGTTGAGGGCTTCCAGCACGGCGTTATCATCTTCACGGCCCCAGCACTGGAAAAGCCCTTGGTACGGATGACGCCCTCGGCTGACCAGGTCCAGCACCGTGATGCCTTCCGGCGCCATGGGCGACTGGGACAGCAGCCCCAGCTGACGAGCCAGTTGTCGCGCCGGCAGGCGATGGACCGACTTGCCATCCAGCAGCACCTCGCCCCGGGAAGGCGAAAGCAGGCGTGAGAGGGTGCGTAACAGGGTGGATTTGCCACACGCATTGGCCCCAACGATGGCGGTGGTCTGGCCGGCGGCGATGTTGAGGTCTATCGCGCTGAGCACCGGCCGCTCGGCATAGCCGGCGGTCAGGTCATGCACGCTGAGTGTGAGGGATGTCATGAGGAAGCGACTCGCTGAGATGGTCCGCTCTGAAGATCGGAATGACGATGTTGACGTCCGACGTGCCTGCCACTGCGGGACTTGCGGCCCGGCCTTTCCGGCCCCTGATGGTCGCGCATGAGCAGCAACAGCAGCACCGGGGCGCCCAGTACCCCGGTCACCACGCCCACCGGGTAGCGTGCCGGCAGCAGGAACTGGCCGATGAAGTCCGCCACCAGCATCAACAGCGCGCCGATCAAGGCCGCCGGTATCAGCATGGAGCCCCGCCGCCGCAACAGGCGTGTCGCGATGGGCCCGCTGACGAAGGCGACGAAGGCGACCGGGCCGGCCACCGCCGTGGCGCAGGCGACCAGTCCGACCGCCGAGAGGATGATCGTGAAGCGCGTGAGCGCCAGCCGCACGCCGAGGCCGGTGGCCATTTCATCGCCCATGCGCATGACGTCCAGGTGGCGGCTCATCAGCAGGAGCAAACCGCCCAGCACGACCAGCGCCATGGCCAGTGGCGAGGCCTGACTCAGGGTGACGCTGTTGATGCTGCCCGTCATCCAGCGCAACGCTTCCTGCAACGACCAGCTGGGCGCCTGCGTCAGCAGATACGCCGTCATGCTCTGCAACATGGCGCCCAGGCCAATGCCGACCAGGATCAGGCGCGCCCCGGCGACGCCCTGGCGCCATGAGAGGGTATAGATCAGCAGGGCAACGCCGAGGGAGGCGGCAATCGCCAGCAATGACACGGCCGTACCGCTCAGCGACAGCACCACGATCGCGAATACCGCGGCCGTGCTGGCACCGGCACTGATGCCGATGATATCCGGGCTGGCCAGCGGGTTGCGCAGCATGGCTTGAAAGGCGGCTCCCCCCAGGCCAAAGCAGCACCCCGTCAGCACCGCGATCAGCGCCCTCGGCAGGCGCAGCTCGGTGACGATGAAGCTGGAGCCGGGCACGTCCTCGCCCAGCAGTACCCGAATCACGGTCAGCGGGGGAATGAAGCGTTGGCCCTGCATCAGGGCGAAGCCGAAGGCGGCGACCAGTACCGCCATCAACGCCCATAGCGTCAGGCGACGCCGACGACGGTGCCCGCGACGCAAGCGAGTGATCGTGGCAAGTGACGCCTGGGGAGTCGGTCGCGAGGAGGGGACGGTCACAGTGATTTCACCTTGTGGCGACGAACGATCCAGATGAAGAAAGGCGCGCCGACCAGCGCCGTCATGATCCCGACGTCGAGTTCGGCGGGGCGTGCCACCAGCCGTCCGAGGATATCCGCCAAGACCAGCAGCAGCGCACCGACGAGGGCCGAGAGTGGCAACACCCAGCGATAATCGCTGCCGACCACCAGCCGACAGACATGTGGCACGACGAGGCCGACGAAGGCGATGGGGCCACACACCGCGGTGATGCCACCGCAGAGCAGAATCGCCCCCAGCGCCGCCATCAGGCGGACCAGCGCCACGCGCTCCCCAAGCCCGCTGGCCATGTCATCACCGAGCGCCAGCATGTTGAGCCTGCGCGCCGAGAGCAGGCAGATAAGCATGCCGCCAAGCACGAAGGGGAATGCCGGCGCGACCTGACCAAGCGTCGCGCCGCCGACACCACCGATCAACCAGGACTGGACCAGCCCGGCGATGTCGGCGCGCGGCAGGATAATGGCCGAGCTCAGTGAGCTCAACGCCGCGGAGAGAACGGCACCGGAGAGTGCCAGGCGCAGCGGCGTGGCCCCGCCACGCCCGAGGCTGGCGATCAGATAGACCGCCACGGCACTCAGGCCCGCGCCCAGGATGGCCAGCCACAGATAATCGCTGGCCTGCTGGATGCCGAACCAGGCGATGCCGATCACTACGGCAAGTGCCGCACCGGCATTGACCCCGAGCAGGCCGGGGTCGGCCAGGGGGTTGCGGGTCAGCCCCTGCATCACCGCGCCCGAGACTCCCAGCGCGGCCCCGGCCATGGCAGCCAACAGGGTACGCGGCAGGCGGCTGGCCACCGCCGCCTCGGCCATCGAATCGAGAGAGCCATCCAGCAGCCCCGTGATATCGACCCAGCACGTCACCCGTGCCCCGAAGGCCACCGACAGCACGAGGCTTGCACCCAGAGCCGATAGCAACAGCAATATCCCCAGCCAGCGCCGCCGGTGTGAGGCGGTCAGTAGCGTGAGATCACTCGGCCTTGCTGGCGGCGACGGATAGCTGGTCAACATAGTCGTCGAGCACCCAGGGAATCGAAAGAGGCGTGGGGTTGGCGGCCGTGGCCATCGGGCCGTTTTCCAGCAGTATCACGGCGTCCTGCTGGATGGCCGGCAGGCGCGAGGTCAGCAGGTGCTCGTTGAGGCGGTCGACCAGTTGCTGGCCGCCATAGGTCAGCACGATGTCGACATCGGCCAGTTCATCGAGGCGCTCGGCGCTGATCCTGCCGGCGAAGCGACCATCCACGGCGGTCTCGCTGACGAACTGCGGTGAGACCATGCCCAGCTCATGGAAGAAGCGCACCCGGGCATCGTTGTCGTTGTAGAAGGCAATACGGCTCAGGTTGGTGGGGTCGATATGGCTGATCACGATGATCGACTTGCCTTTGATCTCGGGGTGCTCCGCGATGTTGTCGGCGACCCGGGCTTCCAGGCGTTCGATCAGCGCCTCACCCTCGGCGGCCATGCCCATGCCGGCACTGTCGTAACGGATCATGTCACGCCAGCTGGAAGACCAGCGCGGCCCCGGACGCGCCACCACCGGCGCGATCTTGCTCAGCGTCTGATAGTCGGCTTCGCTCAGGCCGGAATAGGCCGCCAGGATGACGTCCGGCTCGCTGGCGGCGACGGCTTCGAAGTCGATGCCATCGCCCTCGTCAAACAGGTTGACGGAGTCGGCACCCAACTCCTCCAGGCGCGCCTCGACCCACGGCATCATGCCGTCATCGTCGTCATCCCCGAAGGCCTGACGCGGAAAACCCACCGGCACCACGCCCAGCGCCAGCGGCACTTCATGATTGGCCCAGGCGACGGTCGCGATGCGCTGTGGCTTCTCGGTAAGGGTGGTGGTGCCGAAGGCATGCTCGATGGTGACCGGATACTGCTGAGATTGCTGCACCCTTGATATCGCTGATGGCGATGACGCCTGGGCCTGTACGGCGGTCACCAGGCCGGCAGTCATGACCGCCAGGCCAATGGCACAAGAGAGCGTTGTGAGTCGCATAAGTAAATCCTTTTCAAGCCTGAGTTCAAGCAATGCAGATGCCCCGTCACTCGGGCTGACCTCTCGGTGAGGCCAGCCCGAGTATCATGCCCGCGATGGCGTGGGCGTCAGCCGTTCGCGGTAGGCCGGGAAGGGGCGGGGCTCAGAAGTCGTAGGTCATGCTCAGGAGTGCACTACGCGGCGCACCGTAGAGGTACTGGCTATAGAAACCTTGCTGCGTGTAGTACTCCTCGTCGAAGAGATTCGAGATGTTGAGCTGGGCACTGAGGTTGTCATTGAAGCGATAGCGCGCCATGGCGTTGGCCAGGAAGACATCGCCCTGACCGACTCTCGCGGTACCGGTCGGCGTGTCGGTATCGCGGTAGGTATCGCCCTGCCAGGTGCCGCCGGCCCCCAGGGTCAGGCGCGACCAGTCGCCGGGCAGCTGCCAGTTGGCATAGGCCTTGGCCTGCTGACGCGGATAGCTGGTATTGAGCTGGGTGCCGTCGGCATCTTCGGCGTCCACCAGAGCATAGCTCGCGGACAGATTGATCCCCGGGGCAACTTCGCCCGCCACTTCCAACTCGAAACCTTCCACCACCGCACCGTCGGATTCGGTGTAGGCCTGATCCGTGGTACCCGCGACGTAGACGCCGGGAATCTCGACCGCCAGGTTGTCCTGCTCGCTGCGGAAGACGGCGAAGGACACGTCGGCGCGGTCCTGGAACAACCCTGCCTTGAGGCCGGCCTCGTAGCTGGTGCCCTCGAGTGGGTCGAGCAGGGTGCCATCCGGCGAGCGTTCGCTCTGGGTGTTGAAGATCTGCGTGTAGCTGGTGTAGGCGGTGAGGTTATCGGTGATATCGACGACCAGGCCGGCATAGGGCGTGAATTCGTCGTTGTATTCGTAGCTGCGCTCACCGCGGTAATCCTGGTCGATCTCCCAATCCGTCAGGCGTGCGCCGAGGATCAGGTGGACGGGGTCCGCCAGCGAAAAACGCGAGACGGCGTAGAAGCCGCTCTGCTCGGTCTCGGTATCATCGGTCAGGCCCCATTCGCCCCACTCGGGTTCGGCGAGCGCCGGGTCATCACGATCGGTGAAGCTGCCGAGTGCCGGTACGCTGCCTGCCGGTCCACGACTCCGGATCTCGTACTCTTCCTTGAGTAGCATGTAGCCAAGACCCAGCTCATGCTCGCGGCCGAATAACTCGAAGGGCCCTTCGGCGCTCAGGTTGAGGTTCTGCTGGGTGCGATCACCACGGTAGTCCACCAGATAGGAGGTGGTGGGCGCCTCGCGGTTGGTGTCGTAGTAGAGAATGCCATTGTCGCGGTCGACGTAACCGCCACGGTAGTTGTAGGTCAGGCCGTAGTTGGCGTCGCCATGGCTGTAGGCTGCCGTGGCCTTCCAGCCGTTGGCGAAGTAGTGGGTCAGATCCGCGAAGCCACGCGTGTTCTCGGTGAAGAAGTGCGCCCACTCGGTGTTATTGGCGACGGAATCATCGAAGTCGGTCCGCGAGCCATCGGTGTAGTAGAGCGGGATGCCCAGATAGGCGCCATCCTGGTCATAGCGTTGATATTCGACACCGACATTGAGTTCGGTGTCAGGGCTCAGTTCTGCGGCGATCACCCCGTAGAGCGTCTCGCGGTCATTTTCCACATCGTCCATGAAGCTGTCGGAGCTGTCCTTGGCCGCCACGAAACGCACGCCCACCTTGCCGGCATCATCCAGCGGCGTACTGACATCCACCACGCCACGGCCGCGGTCCCAGCTACCCACGGCGCCCGTCACACTGGCCGCGGCTTCCTCCAGTGGCTTCTTGCGCACGAAGTTGACGGTGGCGGAAGGATCGCCCACGCCGGTCATCAAGCCGGTGGCGCCGCGAACGACCTCGACGCGATCATAGATGGCGGTATCCCACTCGGCGTCACCGAACGGCCAGAAGCCGCTGGTATTACTCTGCTGACCATCGAACTGAAAGTTGCGAATCGAATAGCCCCGCGACTGGAAGCTGGCACGGGTGCCGTCCAAGCGGTTGGAGGACACGCCCGGCAGGCGCTCGACGGCTTCGGTGGTGGTGGTCAGCGCCTCATCGTCTATCTGCTGGCGGGTCAGAAAGCTGATCGACTGCGGTGTCTCACGCGGCGACAGCGTCAGGCCATTGGCGCGGGCGCTGGAGTCGACCGTGTAGTCACGGGTCAGCTCGGTGGTAGTGGTCTGCGCTTCCCCGACGATGGTCATCGCCTCCAGCTCGCGAGTGTCGTCAGCCAACACCATGGCGGGATAGGCGGAGCTTGCGAGCGCAACGGCGATGGTCAGTCGTGACAGAGGTAGGGCGGATGGGTGTGGCACGATGGCGCTCCCTTAGCGCTTTATAAGAATAATTATTATTCACCATGCCGGCCGACATGTGCTTTGCGAAATGCCAAAAAGCCTTTGAGAAATGCTAAACATGGCCCGGAAGGAGGAACTTTTGCATAGCACCGCGTATGGCACATGTCGGCGTCAGGCTTTTTACGTTGCCTGAAAACCGGGCGGCCTACAGCGCCTGGCCGGTGGTTTCTCTCATCGGAGACGGCACCTGCGCCGCGAAGACCTACCGAGTCACGCCCTACAGCAACTTCTTCCACCGACTCTCGACGGTCTCGAGCTCGGCGGGTCCATAGACCGCCCTCTCATGCTGGCCATAATGGGCCCAGAGCTGGTCTCCGCTATCGTAGTGCCACCACTCGCTGGGAAGATTGGTGAAGCCGGCATTGCGCATCATCGAGTAGAGCAGCCGGCGGTTGTCTCGCGCCTGTTGCTGCTGAGCCGTCGGCGCTGCCAGCGTCTCGAAATAGGCCGTATGCGAGGCCGACACGGCCTCATCGAAGAGCGTGCCCATGTCGAGGGGGAGCCCATCGGCATCGCTCAGGGTGACATCCACCGCCCCGCCGGTCAGGTGGGGGCTGGGCGCTCCGGGCTCATAACTGGGCACCGAGACAAACTCACGAGTGCGGGCGAGGAGCTCCTGCTCGTCGAGCCCCGGATGGTGCCCACGAATCGCCTCCTGCAGGGTATCGAAGAGATATTGCTGAACACGCCATGGCCGCCAGCCATCCAGGATGATCAGCCCCATACCGGCCGGCAAACCACGTGCCACCTCGAGCAAGCGACGATATACCCCTTCTCGCACGTAGCACTCATTCACCGCTCCCGGCACGCCCTGCTTGGCGTAAACGGGGAACACCTTGATCGGTGCGGGCGCCAGGCTGAGCGGCACCAGCGGTTCGTCGCTGCCCTGGATGGGGATCCGGCTCAACTCCGGCCAGTCGGGGTCGGGTACTTCGGGAATTGGCACAGCGGGCGGCCGTGAGAGGGAATTCGACATGGCATTATCCAAGCAGTGTAGTAACCAGAGCGCCAGCCGGGGCAGATTGGGCTTATCCCACCGAGTGACCAAACCTTGCCGCCTGCCCCCTCTGAATGAAGGGGGCATAGCCGGCCTGTGCCCTGCCATGATCGCGCCTTACTGCTTATCTCTTGTGCCGGCCTTTATATAGCGTTGAAGGCCCGAGGCCACTCCATGAGAAGCAAGGCTACGCTAGAAGAAATACCAGGCGGGCTGCACGAATAACAATACGCGCCCTCAGCCTGCAATACACGAGGAAGAGAGCATGAGACGGATCGCATCAGCACTGGCAGCCATGATGGTCACAGGCGGCCTCGCCTCGGCGGCCTCCGCCAGCACCGCGGAAGATATCGTGATTGTCTATGACGCCTCGGGATCCATGTGGGGGCAGATCGATGGCACCAGCAAGATCGAGATCGCTCGTGACGTGATGGCTGAGCTCGTCAACGGTTGGGATGCCGACACTCATCTTGGCCTGGTTGCCTATGGCCATCGCCGCCAGGGCGACTGCCGCGATATCGAAACCCTGGTTGAGCCTGGGCCTTTGGACAAGACAAGCTTTATCGATACCGTCAACGAGATACAGCCGGTGGGCAAGACGCCGATCTCGGCCTCGGTGCAGCATGCCGCCGACCTGCTCTCCTATCGCGATACCCCCTCCACCGTTGTGCTGATCTCCGACGGTGTGGAGACCTGCAATGCCGATCCTTGCGCCCTCTCCGAGCAGCTTGCCCGACAGGGCGTCAAGTTTACCGCCCATGTCGTTGGCTTCGACCTGGAAGACGAGGCCCATGCCAGCCTCTCCTGCATCGCCGAAAATACCGGTGGCCTGTTTGTGCCCGCCCGCAATGCCGATGAACTCCACAATGCCCTGACGCAGGTGAAAGAGGCAGTGGAAGAGACACCACCGGCTCCCGAGCCTAAGCCAGAACCAGAGCCAGAGCCGACACTGCCCGAAGCAAGCGTCTCGGGGCCCGACCAGGTGGTCACCGGCGCCCTCTTCGAGGCGTCCTGGTCATCTCCCATCAACGCCTCCGACATGGTCGGTATCGTGCCCGTCGGCGCCGACGCGGGCACCCGCGGCAACTATCAGCGCACCAGGAACGACACCGAAGGCCAGCTGAGGGCCCCCGCCGACACCGGCCTCTATGAGCTGCGCTACATCCTGGACGAGGGCAAGAAGACCCTGGCCACCGCGCCCATCGAGGTCGTCGCCCCGGAAGTCAGCGTCTCGGGGCCCGACCAGGTGGTCACCGGCGCCCTCTTCGAGGCGTCCTGGTCATCTCCCATCAACGCCTCCGA
>NZ_CANLFS010000019.1 GCF_947490095.1 uncultured Halomonas sp.
TCGTGGAAGTCGGCGGCCTCACCAGCGCCCTGCGAGGAAGGCGTATTCTACATGACCGGCTGTCGTTGTCAACCCTGTTTAGCGTTCCGTGGAAGCTACCGGGTGACCGACACTCAGCGATACCGAAGCATCGAGAGGTTCGCCTGACGCCTCAATGAGGCCTCGTCACGAGTGGCGCACATTCTACCGAATCTGCCGCGACTGTCAACCGGTGATTTTCGACGCCTTCCGAAAAACCCATTGCAGAACAGTCACTTCTGCCACATTCACCGCCTGCAACGTTTGCCCGTTGCCGGCAGCGGATGCGTACTTTACGGTTTTCCCCTCGGGCCTGCAAGCCCTCGGCGTAAAAAAGTTTCAGAAACGGCGACGCCCGCGGATGGCGGGCGTCGAATGGCAGGCAACCAGGGCAATGCATCACCCCGACGACGGGACATGGCGCAGCTTGCGCATCACGGCCAGCGTCGGCCCCGAGGCAACGTAAGCACCGAACAGCAACAGCAGCATCACCGAGGGCTCCAGGCTGATCACCACGAAACCCAGCACGATGGCCAGCAACACCACGAAGGGTACCGGGCCCTTGAGATCGATATCCTTGAAGCTGTAGTAACGAATATTGCTGACCATGAGCACTCCGGCCGCCCCCACGATGACCAGCATCAGCAGCTTGTAGCCGAAGGCCTCGGCATCGAAGCTATGGAAGGTCCAGACACTCGCCGCCACCAGCGCCGCCGCCGAAGGGCTGGGAAGGCCGATAAACCACTTCTTGTCGACGCTGCCGATCTGCACATTGAAGCGCGCCAACCGCAGTGCGGCACAGGCCACATAGAGGAAGGCCACGACCCAGCCGGTCTTGCCGATATCCTGAAGTATCCAGGTAAAGGCCACCAGCGCCGGCGCCACCCCGAAGGAAAGCATGTCCGAGAGGCTATCGTACTCGGCACCGAAGGCGCTCTGGGTATTGGTCATGCGCGCCACCCGACCATCCAGGCCGTCGAGTACCATGGCGATGAATATCGCCACGGAGGCGGCCGTGAAGTCGCCGTTGATACCGGCAACGACGGCGAAGAAGCCGGCGAACAGCGCCGAGGTGGTAAAGAGGTTGGGCAACAGGTAGATGCCCTTGCGTCTGACGGTGCGCCCGTCTTCCTGTGCCTCCTCGATCACTTCGGTCTCACGCAGGAAGACCGACGCCAGGTCTTCATCCCGGGGGCGCTCCTCCTTCCGAGGCGCCTCCTCGTCATGTGGCGAGACATCGTGCTCGTTGCCGCGTGGTTCCTGACTCATCGTTTCATCCGTTGTCTGGAAGTGATGGTGGACATTCTTGCACGACCACCCCAAAGCGCAAAGCGGCGCCCCCTCATAGAGGGAGCGCCCCACCACGGCAGCCGACGCGCCAACGACAAGGGGCGCGGTTGCCCGCGCCCCTTGTCGTGCTGCAGATACGGCGCCCCTGCAAGCAGGGGCGACGGATCAGTTCTTGGTCTTGTCGACCAGCTGATTGGCAGCGATCCACGGCATCATGCCACGCAGCTTGGCCCCGACCTGCTCGACTTCGTGCTCGGCGTTCAGGCGACGACGCGCGGTCATCGAGGGATAGTTGCTGTTGCCCTCATTGATGAACATCTTGGCGTACTCGCCGGTCTGGATGCGCTTGAGCGCATTGCGCATGGCGGCCCGCGACTGCTCGTTGATCACCTCGGTACCGGTCACGTACTCGCCATACTCCGCATTGTTGGAGATGGAGTAGTTCATGTTGGCGATACCGCCCTCGTACATCAGATCGACGATCAGCTTGAGCTCGTGCAGGCACTCGAAGTAGGCCATCTCCGGTGCATAGCCCGCCTCGGTAAGCGTCTCGAAGCCGGCCTTGACCAGTTCCACGGCGCCGCCGCAGAGCACGGCCTGCTCGCCGAACAGGTCGGTCTCGGTCTCGTCCTTGAAGGTGGTCTCGATGATGCCGCTACGACCGCCGCCGATCGCCGCCGCATAGGAGAGAGACAGCTCCTTGGCATTACCGGTGGCGTCCTGATGCACGGCAATCAGGTCCGGAATGCCGCCGCCACGCACGAATTCGGAGCGCACGGTATGTCCCGGCGCCTTGGGGGCGATCATTACCACATCCAGGTCCTGGCGCGGCTCCACCTGGTTGTAGTGGATGTTGAAGCCGTGGGCGAAGGCCAGAGTGGCACCCTGCTTCAGGTTGGGCTCGACCTGATTCTCGTAGATCGCCTTCTGGTTCTCGTCCGGCGCCAGGATCATCACCACATCGGCACTCTGGCACGCGTCCTCGACGGAGGCGACCTTGAGGCCGGCACCCTCGGCCTTGGCGGCGGAAGAGGAGCCTTCACGCAGGGCGACGGTCACGTCGACGCCGGATTCCTTGAGGTTGTTGGCGTGGGCATGCCCCTGGGAACCGTAGCCCACGATGGTGACCTTCTTGCTCTGGATGAGGGAGAGGTCGCAATCTTTATCGTAATAAACGTGCATGTCGTGCTCCTGAAGAGGTGAGAATAATGAGCGTGTCAGCGCTGATGACCACCCGTCCCGTCTATCGCGGGGCTGGGCTTGCGGCATCCGATGGCTCAACCATACGCCAGCCCTTTCGTTGCGTAAAACGCTATATTTGCAACAATGCATCCCAGCTTATGCAATAATCATCGCCATGGACATGCGCCCCCTACACCACTTCCTCGCCCTGGCCGACACCCTGCACTTCGGGCGCGCCAGCGAGGCGTGTCACGTCAGCACCTCCACCCTCTCGCGCTCTATCCGCCACCTGGAGGAAAGCCTCGGCGTTACCCTCTTCGAACGCGACAATCGTCATGTAGGGCTGACCCGGCAGGGCGAGACCTTCCAACGCTATGCCCGCGAGACCCTGGAGCGCTGGGAGGAACTTCGCCACTCACTGATGAGCGACGCCCATCGGTTGACCGGCGAGATCAGCGTCTACTGTTCGGTCACCGCCAGCTACAGCTTCCTCTATGAATTGCTCAGCGAGTTTCGCAGCCATCATCCCGGTATCGAACTCAAGCTGCATACGGGCGACCCTGCCGAGGCCATGAACCGAGTCCTCGCCGGCGACGAGGACATGGCGATCACCCCCCGCCCCCGCCAGCCCCCGGAGGCCCTCGCCTTCAAGTCGCTGACCCGCGCGCCGCTGGTCTTTATCGCCCCCCGGGAGGCGCCGGACTGGCTTCCCGCCACGCCCGACACGCCCAGCGCCGAGCAGTGGCGCGATGTGCCGATGATCCTCTCCGAGGCGGGCCTGTCGCGCGGTCATGCCGATACCTGGTTTCGAGCCCTGGGCGTGACGCCGAGGATCTATGCCCAGGTCGCCGGTCACGAGGCGATCGTCAGCATGGTGGGCCTGAGCTTCGGCGTCGGTGTGGTACCCAAGATCGTGCTCGATAACAGCCCGCTGCGCGAACGCGTTCGCGTGCTGCCGGTAAAACCGGAGCTGCCCCACTATGACGTGGGCCTCTGTGTGCTCGAGCGGCGCCTGAAGAGCCCGTTGATACGCGCCCTCTGGGATGAAGTGATGGAGCGCTGAAAGCCGAAAGCCGCCCCGAAGGGCGGCTTCCTGATTCGACCACAAGGCGTCAGAGCGAAAGCACCTTGTCGCCCCGGGCAATACCCGACACGCCGGTACGCGCCACCTCCAGTATTCCTACCGGCTCCATGGCCTGCAGGAAGGCGTCGAGCTTGCCGGCGTCACCGGCGATCTGCACGGTGAACAGGCTCGGGCTGACATCGACGATCTGCGCACGGAAGATATCCGCGGTACGCTTGACCTCGTCGCGATTGGTCCCCAGCGCCTTTACCTTCACCAGCATCAGCTCGCGCTCGATATGGTTGCCTTCGGTAAGATCGACCAGCTTGACCACATCGATCAGCTTGTTGAGATGCTTGGTGATTTGTTCGATGACCCGGTCATCGCCCACCGTCGTGACCGTCAGGCGGGAAAGGGTAGCGTCCTCGGTAGGCGCCACGTTCAGCGTCTCGATGTTGAAGTTGCGCTGAGAGAAGAGCCCCACCACGCGAGACAGGGCGCCCGGTTCGTTTTCCATCAGAATCGAGATGATATGGCGCATCAGGTCCGCTCCGTCTTGGAAAGCAGCATGTCACGCATGGAGCCCAGAGGCACATGCATCGGATAGACGTGCTCGTGCGGGTCGACCGCAATATCGAGGAACACCAGCTCGTGAGTATCGGCGAAGGCACGCTCCAGTGCCGGCTCGAGCTCTTCGAGGGTCTCGACCTTCAGCGCAGTAAAGCCATAGGACTCGATCAACTTCTGGAAGTCCGGCAGCGACTCCATATAGGAGTGTGCATGACGCGACTTGTAGTTGAGGTCCTGCCACTGACGCACCATGCCCAGCGACGCATTGTTCAGGTTGACGATCTTCACCCCGCCACCGAACTGCTTACAGGTGGAGAGCTCCTGCATCATCATCTGGAAGCTGCCCTCGCCGGTCACGCAGATCACCTGCTCGTCGGGGAAGTTCTGCTTGATCCCCATGGCGGCGGGAAACCCGAAGCCCATGGTGCCAAGCCCACCCGAGGTAATGAAGCGGTTGGGCTTGTCGAACTTGTAATACTGGGCCGCGAACATCTGGTGCTGACCGACATCGGTGGTCACATAGGCCTCGCCCCGGGTGATACGACAAAGGGCCTCGACCACCTCCTGGGGCTTGAGCGTTTCTCCCGGCCGGGATGGCTCGTAGAGCTTGCCTACCCGCTCCTCACGCCAGCCTTCGACCTTCTGCCACCACTCCTCCAGGGCCTCGGGATAAGCGATTTCCTTGCCTTGCACCAGGCTGATCATCTCGCTGATCACGCTACCCGCCGGCCCCACGATGGGCACATCGGCGCGCACGGTCTTGGACACCGAGCTCGGGTCGACATCCACATGGATGACCTTCGCGGTGGGGCAGAACTTCGAAGTGTTGTTGGTCACGCGATCGTCGAAGCGTGCGCCGATGGCGATCACCAGGTCGGCATGGTGCATGGCCATGTTCGATTCATAGGAACCATGCATGCCCAACCAGCCCAGGCACTGACGGTCGCTCTGGGGGTAGGCGCCAATGCCCATCAGCGTGGTGGTGATGGGGAAGCCGAGACGCTTGACCAGATCGGTCAGGCCCTCGCTGGCCCGCCCCGTGACCACGCCACCGCCGGTATAGAACACCGGGCGCTTGGCCTTGAGCATCAGCTCCACGGCCTTCTTGATCTGGCCGCTATGGCCCCGGGTCACCGGGTTATACGAGCGCATCTTGACCTTCTTCGGGTAGACGTACTCGTAGCGTTCGGTAGGCGCGGTCATGTCCTTGGGAATATCCACCACGACCGGCCCCGGCCGGCCACTGGCGGCCAGGTAATAGGCCTTCTTGAGGACTTCCGGAATCTCGCTCGGGTGCTTGATCGCGAAACTGTGCTTCACGATCGGCCGGGTCACGCCAACGATGTCGGTTTCCTGGAAGGCATCGTCGCCAATCAGATGACTCATCACCTGACCGCACAGCACCACCATGGGGATCGAATCCATGTAGGCGGTGGCGATGCCGGTGACGGCATTGGTCGCGCCGGGCCCGGAGGTAACCAGCACCGTGCCGGGCTTGCCGGAGGCCCGCGCATAGCCGTCGGCCGCGTGAGTGGCGGCCTGCTCATGGCGAACCAGGATATGTTTCACCTTGTCCTGGCGGAACAGAGCGTCATAGATGTGCAACGCCGCACCACCGGGATAACCATAAATATATTCGACGCCCTCATCCTGCAGGAAGCGGGCGATCATGTCCGCGCCGGAAAGCAATTCCACGTTTTTTTCTCCCCTGGAGGTCTCGAGTGCGATCCGTCACCCCCTGGGCGACGGTGTCGAGTGCGGCGGTATGCCGCTGCCGGCAACGCCGGCACCTGATGCCAAACCCTGGCAAGAAGCCCTGTTAGGGCCTGCACTCTCATCACGGCGGTTGGCCGCGGTCGGGGCGTTGGCCGACCCGGGCGGTGAGCCCGAGATCGGAAGTCCTTCGGCGGGTAGAGGCCACCGGCCTACCCTTCACACGGAAATGGGGGATTGCCCGCTGAGTCCGTATCCGTATCAGGAGGCTCCAAGATTCCATTAGCTCGGCAACGGTGTCAACCGCGCAAAAGGCGTGATATACGCCGCAGACTCAGGCAGAAGGCGCAAAAAGCCCGCCGGACAGGGAGCCGGGCGGGCAAGGAGGTTACAGGACGCAACCTGTCACTCAGTCTAGTCGGGAAGCCCCAGGATGCGAGTATCGCCGGCCGCTGGTGCGGGCCGGCGGCACTCACACCATTTCATCACTGTGCGGCGGCCTCGGCCCGCGCCCGGTCGAACACCAGGCGGTCTTCATCGGCATCCACCCGGATGATATCGCCGGGTGTGAACTTTCCGGCCAGCAGGTCCTGGGCCAGGGGGTTCTCGATACGCGCCTGAATGGCTCGCTTGAGCGGCCGCGCCCCGAAGACCGGATCGAAGCCCACCACCGCGAGCTGGGCCATGGCCGCATCGCTGACCTCCAGGGACAGCTCATGCTCCGCCAGGCGGGCACGCAGGCGCTCGAGCTGGATCCCAGCGATACTCTGGATCTGCTCCTGACCGAGCGCATGGAATACCACGACCTCGTCGATGCGGTTGATCAGCTCGGGGCGGAAGTGCATGCCGACCACGTCCATTACCGAGCGCTTCATCTGATCGTAATCGGTATCGCCGCCACCCATGCGCTGGATGATGTCGGAGCCCATGTTGGAGGTCATCACAATCACCGTGTTGCGAAAGTCCACGGTGCGTCCCTGACCATCGGTGAGGCGACCGTCCTCCAGCACCTGCAGCAGGATATTGAAGACATCCGGGTGGGCCTTTTCTACCTCGTCGAGGAGCAGCACCGAGTAGGGCTTGCGGCGTACCGCCTCGGTCAGATAGCCGCCCTCCTCGTAGCCGACATAGCCAGGGGGCGCACCGATCAGGCGCGACACGGCGTGCTTCTCCATGAACTCCGACATGTCGATGCGAACCATCGCCTCCTCGGTATCGAAGAGGAAGTGGGCCAGCGACTTGCACAGTTCCGTCTTGCCGACGCCTGTAGGGCCGAGAAACAGGAAGGAGCCACTGGGCCGGTTCGGGTCGGCGAGCCCCGCCCGGGAGCGACGCACGGCGTTGGCCACCGCGGTCACCGCCTCGTGCTGGCCAATCACCCGCTCATGCAGCGCCTCTTCCATACGCAGCAGCTTGTCGCGCTCCCCCTCGAGCATCTTGGCCACGGGGATGCCGGTCCAGCGCGAGACTACCTCGGCGATCTCCTCCTCGGTGACATTGGAGCGCAGCAGCTGATGGCCGGAGGTATCGGCCTCGGTGTCTCCGGCCTCGGCAATCCTGTTCTCGAGCTCGGGAATCACCCCGTACTGGATCTCCGACATTCGCGCCAGGTCGCCCTGGCGGCGGGCCTGCTCCAGCTCCACCCGGGCACGATCGAGCGCGTCCCTGAACTGGGCCGCGCCCTGGATGCTGGCCTTCTCGGCCTTCCAGATCTCGTCGAGGTCGGCATACTCGCGCTCGAGTTCGCCAATCTCCTCCTCCAGAGTCTCCAGGCGCTTCTTCGAGGCCTCATCGGTTTCCTTCTTGAGGTGTTCGCGCTCCATCTTGAGCTGAATCAGCCGGCGGTCGAGGCGATCCATCTCCTCGGGCTTGGAGTCGAGCTCCATGCGGATACGCGAGGAAGCCTCGTCGATCAGGTCGATGGCCTTGTCAGGCAGCTTGCGGTCGGTGATATAGCGCGTGGAGAGCTTCGCCGCGGCGATGATGGCGCCATCGGTGATATCCACGCCGTGGTGTACTTCGTAGCGCTCCTTGAGGCCACGCAGGATCGCCACGGTGTCCTCCTCCGACGGCTCATCCACCACCACCTTCTGGAAGCGGCGCTCCAGGGCGGCATCCTTCTCGATATACTGACGATATTCGTCGAGGGTGGTGGCCCCCACGCAGTGCAACTCGCCGCGAGCCAGGGCCGGCTTGAGCATATTGCCGGCATCCATGGCCCCTTCGGCCTTGCCGGCACCCACCATGGTGTGCAGCTCATCGATAAACAGGATGACCCGCCCCTCTTTCTGGGCGAGCTCCTTGAGCACCGACTTGAGGCGCTCCTCGAATTCGCCACGGAACTTGGCCCCGGCCAGCAGCGCCCCCATGTCCAGCGACAACACTCGCTTGTTCTTGAGACCCTCGGGCACCTCGCCATCGACGATGCGCTGAGCCAATCCCTCGACGATGGCGGTCTTGCCCACCCCGGGCTCGCCGATCAGCACCGGGTTGTTCTTGGTACGCCGCTGCAGGACCTGGATGGCGCGACGAATCTCGTCGTCACGCCCGATCACCGGGTCGACCTTGCCGCTGGCCGCTCGCTCGTTGAGATCCAGGGTGTACTTTTCCAGCGCTTCGCGCTGGTCCTCGGCGTTGGGGTCGTCGACCCTTTCCCCGCCGCGCACACCATCCACCGCGCCCTCCAGCGACTTTCGCGAGAGCCCGGCCTGGGTCAGCAGCTTGCCGACCGCGCCCCCCGCCTCCAGCGCAGCGAGCAACACCAGCTCGCTTGCGATGTACTGATCACCGCGCTTCTGGGCCTCCCGGTCGGTCAGGTTGAACAGCTTGATCAGGTCGCGAGAGGGCTGCACCTCGCCGTCGAACTGGGCGACCCTCGGCAGGTCGTCGAGGTGCCCGATCAGCGCCTCGCGCAGCCGGGCGGCATCGCCACCGGCCTTTTGCACCAGCGCCTTGGCACCGGTATCGGTGGCGTCGAGCAGCGCCAGCAGCAGATGGCCAGGCTCGAGCTGATTATGTCCACGCCCCACGGCCAATGACTGGGCATCGGCCACGGCGTTCTGCAACTTGGCGGTAAACTTGTCGAAACGCATGTCACGTCCTCCATTGGGATGGCGAGACGGTCGGACGCCCCGCTTGACCCTGTTAGTGTCTTGATATCGTAAATGGCGACACGTCGAGCGGGTTTCAAGTCAGCGGCCGGGAGGGGCGCATGGCAAGTTGACGCAGATCAAGACCGTAAGCCGTAAGCCGTAAGCCGTAAGCCGTAAGCCGTAAGCCGTAAGCCGTAAGCCGTAAGCCGTAAGCCGTAAGCCAGGATATTGCCATCAAGGCTCACGACAAGGGGTGCGTATCGCGTAAAGCGTATAGCTTACGGCTCAGTTCCCCTAACGGGTCAGCGCAGCCAGATCACACTGGCCATTCTGCCCGTATGGCCATCATCACGGCGGTGGGAGTAGAAGCGCGATTCGCAGGCGGTGCAGAAGTGGCCGCCGCTGATATGGGAGACGCCCAGGCGCTCCAGGCGCAAACGCGCCAGACGATAGAGGTCGGCCATGTAGTGACCCAGGCGGTAGGGACTGGGATCGAAGGCATCGACGGCCTCGGGATGCACGCCCACGAAGGCGTGGTAGACCTCGGGCCCCACCTCGAACTGGGCATTGGAGATCGCCGGGCCCAGCCAGGCCAGCTGCTCCTCGGGGGGAACCCCCAGTGCCGCCACCGTGGCCTCGAGCACACCGCCGGCCAACCCGCGCCAGCCGGCATGAGCCACCGCCACGCGCTCGCCTCGGCGGTCGCAGAAAAACACCGGCAGACAGTCGGCGGTCAGCACCACACAGCCATGACTCCGATCGAAGGCCACCGCGGCATCGGCCTCGGGCGGCTCGGCGGCGTAGGCCTGCTGCACCCGGGCGCCATGCACCTGGTTGAGCCACAGCAGTGGCCGCTGCTCATCGACCTGCTTGTTCAACAGGCGCCGGCACAGCGCCACATGGTCGGCGTTGTCACCCACGTGGCCGGCCGGATTGAAGCAGGCGAAATCCCCCTGGCTGGGTCCGGTCTCGCGCGTGGTGACGAAGGCCCCCACGGAGGGGGGAGCCGGCCAGTCGGGCAGGATCAGGGTGGGCCGAAGGTCGGGGGCATCGCTCATGGCCGTTTCCTCGGTGCAGCGGGGTTCAACGCATCGTCTGGTGGTCGTCGCGCAGGTAGTCGAGCAGCGTCAGCAAGTTATCCGGCAGGGCGACCCGGAAGCTGACCCTCTCTCCGCTTTCCGGGTGCACGAACGCCAGTCGGCGAGCGTGCAGCGCCTGGCGGGGAAACTCGCGCAGGATATCCTTGAGCGTATCCGAGGCGCCGGCGGGCAGCTTCAGGCGGCCACCATAGACCGGGTCGCCAACCAGTGGATAGCGCAGATGCGCGAGATGCACGCGGATCTGGTGGGTACGGCCGGTTTCCAGCCGACAACGCACATGGGTATGGGCACGAAAGCGCTCCACCACCCGGTAATGGGTCACCGCCGGCTTGCCGGAGGCGGTCACCGCCTGGCGCTTGCGATCCTTGGGATGCCGCCCGATCGGTGCATCCACCGTGCCGCCGGCGGTCATCACCCCGACGCTGATCGCATCGTATTCCCGAGACACCGTGCGTGCCTGCAGTTGCTCCACCAGCGCCGTCTGGGCGGCCAGCGTTCTGGCCACCACCATCAGGCCACTGGTGTCCTTGTCCAGGCGATGGACGATACCGGCCCGCGGCACCGATGCCAGCGCCGGATCATGATGCAGCAGGGCATTGAGCAGGGTGCCATCCGGATTGCCCGCCGCCGGGTGCACCACCAGCCCCGGGGGCTTGTTGATCACCAGCACCTGGTCGTCCTCGTGCACCACATCCAGGGGGATATCCTCGGGCTCGAAACGGGTATCCTCCTCGACCTCGGTGCAGAGGCGTAGCCATTCGCCGCCATACACCTTGTCCTTGGGGCGGGCCGGCCGCTCGTCCAGGGTCAGGTCGCCGGCCTTGATCCAGGCCTTCAGGCGCTCTCGGGAAAAATCGGCGAAAAGCTCCGCCGCGGCCTGGTCGAGCCGCTGGCCGGCCATGGCGTCGGGAACACGCTGCTGTGCTTCGAGGGTCTGAGACATGAAGAGAATGACCGTTTACAGGGATCGGGAACGAGGCGCCGCCAAGCACTGCGTTTTGCCACGCAGTGCTTTATAGTGTGCGGGTTCAAGGCCGATTCTAACACGGCCCGTCCGCGTTGTTTGACACGAGGATCACGATGCGCGTTTCCAACTCCCCTATCCGTCTCGTAGCCCTGCTCCTGGCCACCGGCCTGTTGACCGGCTGCTCCCTGTTCGGCGGCGGCCCCGATGACTCTGGCGACGAGAGGGGCAGAGCAGACGCTGCTTCCCAGCGGGTTGCGGATGAAGAAGTCGAATACCCCAATCTCGACGAGCGTGAACTCTACGAAGAGGCGCGCGACGCCCTGGATAGCGGAAGCTTCACCGCTGCCGTGTCCCGGCTCGAGGCGCTCGATACCCGCTACCCGTTCGGCGGTCACGCCGAGCAGGCACAGCTGGAGCTGATCTACGCCTACTACGAAATCAGCGACTGGGAGGCCACCCGTGCGGCGGCCAACCGCTTTATTCGCCTTCATCCCAGCCACCCCCAGGCCGACTATGCGCTCTACATGCGCGGGCTGGCCGCCTGGCAGGCGGGCCGCTTCAGCCTCGAGCGCCTGAAGCTGATCGATATCTCCAAGCGCGACCTGGGCGCCTCCCGCGACGCCTACGGTGACTTCCGCGAGCTTATTCGCCTCTATCCCGGCAGCCAGTACGCGCCGGATGCTCGCCAGCGCATCGTCTACCTGCGCAATCTGCTGTCACGCCACGAGCTGCATGTGGCCGACTATTACCTGCGCCGCGGCGCCTACCTCGCCGCCGTGGAGCGGGGCCGCTGGGTGGTCGAGAACTACCCCAAAAGCGAAGCCACCCGCGACGCCCTGGCGGTCATGGTCGAGGGCTACCTGGGCCTCGAGATGCGCGACCGCGCCCGGGAGTCGCTCCGGGTACTGATCGACAACGCCCCGGACCACGAGCGCCTGCGTGGCCGTACCTTCGATCCGCAATACGTCAAGGCCGAGCCGATTTCCGCCTGACACTCCCGGCCGATTTTTCGAGCGTAAAAAAACCGGCGCTGCCAGAGGCAGCGCCGGTTTTTCTTTACGCGTCCAGCGTCAAGATTCCGCCTCTTACTCCCCCGGCTGCCAGCCGTTGACGATAGGATAGCGACGATCGCGGCCGAACCCGCGGCGGGTGACCCGCACGCCCACCGGCGCCTGGCGACGCTTGTACTCGCAGCGATCCACCAGCTTGACCACCCGGTAGACATCGTCGCGATCGAAACCCGCCTCGATGATCGCCTCGGCGCTCATGTCACCCTCGATATAGCGGACCAGGATGGCGTCCAGGGTGTCGTAATCGGGCAGCGAGTCGCTGTCCTTCTGATCCGGCGCCAGTTCCGCCGAAGGCGGACGCTCGATCACCCGCTCGGGAATCGCCGGCGACTGGGTATTGCGCCAGCGGGACAGGCGATAGACCCAGGTCTTGTAGACATCCTTGATGGCATTGTAGCCGCCCACCATATCGCCATAGAGGGTGGAGTAGCCCACCGCCAGCTCGCTCTTGTTGCCGGTGGTCAGCACCATCAGACCCTTCTTGTTGGAGAGTGCCATCAACAGCACGCCGCGACAGCGCGACTGCAGGTTCTCCTCGGTAGTATCCCGGGCCGTGCCCTCGAAGGCATCGGACAACGTCCCCATGAAGGCTTCCACCATCGGCTCGATGGGCATGACCTCATAGTGGATGCCCAGCATCTCGGCCTGCTCGGCGGCATCCTGCCGGGAGATATCCGCGGTGTAGTGATAGGGCATCATGACCGCCTGGACCCGCTGGGGCCCCAGGGCATCCACGGCAATGGCCAGTGACAGGGCGGAGTCGATGCCACCCGAAAGTCCCAGCACCACGCCCTCGAACCCGCTCTTGTTGACGTAGTCGCGCAGGCCGGTCACCAGTGCACTATAGAGATTCTCCTCCGGCTCCACGTCGGGCTCGGTCTCGCCGGCCTGGGGGACCCAGCCGCCCGACCGATGGATAAACTGCACCGGCATCAGGCCCACTCCCCAGTGCGGTGCCTGTACCCGCAACTCGCCGGCGGCGTCCACACAGGCCGAGCCACCATCGAATACCAGCTCGTCCTGGCCGCCGATCTGGTTGACATAGACGATAGGCAGCGACACCGCGGCGGCCCTCTCCTCAAGCAGGCGCAGTCGCTCGGCGGGCTTGTCCTGGTGGAAGGGCGAGGCATTGAGGCTGACCAGAATCTCGGCACCGGCCGCCTTCGCCTGACGCGCCGGCGCCTCTTCCCAGAGGTCCTCACAGATCAGCAGGCCCAGCTTCGCGCCTCGATGCTCGATCACCAGCGGCTCGCTGCCACGGGCGAAATATCGCTGCTCGTCGAACACCTCATAATTGGGCAATGCCTGCTTGGCATATTCCCCCAGCCATTCGCCATCGAAGAGCACCCCGGCCAGGTTCCAGAGCTGCCCTTCGCGACGGCCGGAGTAGCCGACGATCACCAGCACGTCGCGCACCACCTTCACCGCCATATGGGCACGCGCCTCGCGCAGGCGACTCTCCATCGAGGGACGCAACAGCAGGTCCTCCGGCGGGTAGCCGGTCAGACAGAGTTCGGGCAGCACCACGATATCGGCGCCATGCTCGATACGCGCCTCGCGCACCGCCTCGATGGCGCGATCGGTATTACCCGGAATATCCCCCACCAGGGGGTCCAGTTGAGCCATCACCAGCGTCAGGTCTTGCATGGGCTTGGAAATCTCTCGAGAATCGGTGGATGCCTTCATTGTCCCGCATGGGCGGCCGACTGGCAAAGCCGACCACCCCACCTGGGAGCTACCCGGATGAACCTCTTGATAATACGCCTGATCATCTTCGCCGTGCTGTTCCTGGCCGGCCTCAAGCTGTATCGCATGTACCGGGAATGGAAGCTGGACCGTGAGGAACTCCTGGAAGACGACCGTGCGCCCTCCGGAGGCAACCAGATGGTGCGCTGCACCTGGTGCCAGGTGCATGTACCGGAGAATGACGCGCAGCGTGCGCATGGCGAATGGTTCTGCTCCAGCGCCCATCGTGACCGCTATCTTCAGGAGCAGAAACAGCGCGATGCCCAGGACAGCGACGACAGCGGCCCGCGCGCCTGAGGCACCGACACCCTCGCCGCGATACGCGCCTGGCGCTGGGCGTTCGCCCTACCCCGCCTCGTCCGCCTTGCGATAACGCCCGACATAGTCGAAGAGCTTCTCGCGCACCTGCCAGTGGCGCCCCACCTTGCGCCCCACCACGAAGTCGGGATGGCGCAGACGCCCGCCGTCGGCGACCACTTCCTCGGGCGTCATGGGATTGAACGCCACCCCCGGAGCGCGCAGATGCTGACGAAGAAAGGCGGCGGCGAAGGCCCGCCGCTGGGCCGGGGTCTCCAGGGCAAACCACTCGGCGAGCGTCGTACCGTCCTCGTCATGGTAGGTCACCTTGAGGCGGGGCAGGCCGCGGCCATTGACGGTGGTCTCCAGCTGCATGCCGGCCACCCGCAGCACCCGGGCATCACGCAGGCGTAGCGCCTCCTTGAGCTTGTCATCGGCGTCCACCAGCTGGACGCCGCAGCCATGGCAGCGCCGGGCGGCGATATCATTCTCGGCGCCACAATCGCCACATACCTTGAAGCGAAAGCGGAACTCGCACTGTTTTTTCACAGCGCCCGATGCCGCGCTAAACGGCTTAACAGCGCCCGATGCCGCGCTAAACGGCTTAACAGCGCCCGACGCCGCGCTAAACGGCTTACCGGCGCCCGATGCCGCGCCGCGCCGCTCCTGGAAGTCAGGAGTGGCCGAGGTGCCCTCCACCAGCCCCTGGCAGCGACGCCCGAAATGCTCGACCACCAGGTCGCCATCCCGCTTGCCCCAGAACAGGTTGGCATGGCCGCAGGCCGGACACGGCACCTGTACCGGCTCGCTGTCGGAATCGGGCCTCGGCGACCCCACCTCCGGCGCATACAGATCCCAGGGATTGCCTGCGTAGTCGAGGATCAGGCAGTCGCGCTTGCCCGGCGAGAGGCGCAGCCCACGGCCGACGATCTGCTGGTAGAGGCTCACCGACTCGGTAGGGCGAAGGATCGCGATCAGGTCCACATGCGGGGCATCGAAGCCGGTCGTCAACACCGCCACGTTGACCAGGTACTTCAGCTCACTCGCCTTGAAGGCAGCGATGATCCGCTCGCGCTCGGCGGAGGGCGTCTCGCCGGTAATCAGCGCCGCCTCGGCCGCCGGCAGATAGCCAAGGATCTCCTCGGCATGGGCCACGCTCGCGGCGAACAGCATCACGCCCCGACGACCCCGGGCCCGCTCGACCACTTCGGCAATGATGCCCGGCGTGGCGCGGTGGCTTGCCACCACCCGGTTGAGCTCCTCTTCTCGAAAGAGCCCGCTCGTGGTCGGCGTCAGTGTCGAGAAATCATAGCGCTCCACGGCGGCATCCACCCTCACCGGCTCGGCCAGATAGCCCTGCTTGACCATCAGCCGCAGCGGCTGCTCGAAGATACAGGCCCGAAAGAAGCAGTCGGCCTCGCCCCGCACCATGCCGTGATGGTGGCGATGATAGATGAAGCCCTGACCGAGTCGATAAGGGGTAGCCGTCAGCCCCAGCACCTTGAGCCGCGGGTTGACCCGGCGCAACTGCTCGATCACCCGCCGATAGCTGGCATCCTCCGCCGGAGAGACCCGGTGGCACTCGTCGATCACCAGCAGGGTGAAGCCCCCCTGCTCCTGGGGCGGAGAAGTGAAGCGCGTCAGGCTTCGCACCACCGACTGCACCGAGCCGAACACCACCTGGCGCTCGGCCTCCTTGCGTCCCAGGCCGGCACTGAAGATATCGGCCTCGAGGCCATAGGCCAGGTACTTGGCGTGATTCTGCTCCACGAGCTCACGCACATGGGCCAGCGCCAGCACCCGCCCACGGGCCAGGCGGGCCAGCTCGGCGATGACCAGCGACTTGCCGCTGCCGGTAGGCAGCACTACTACCGCCGGGTCGTCGCTTTCACGAAAATGCTCGATGACACGGCCCACCGCCTCCCGTTGATAGGGGCGCAGGCTTGGCGCCGGCATGTCGATCATCGGCCATCTCCCACACTGACGAGGGGCGCCAGTCTACCGGGCGACGGTAGCCGCGTCAGCCCGGCCGCCAGACAGGCCATTGTCGGCGGTTGAAAGTGAATGACTATTCATTTACTTTACCAGCCCTCATCGGCCTCTCCCCTCCTGCCATGCGCCCTCGCGACCAGCACAAGCAAGCCGCCCTGATCGAAGCGACCCTTCATCAGGTAACCGAACACGGCTTCGGCGCCTCCTCGGTGGCTCGTATCGCCCGTCGGGCCGGCATCTCGCCCGGTACCGTCTATATCTACTACTGCGATAAGGAAACCCTGCTGGAGGCCGCCTTCCTCCATGTCAGCGATCGGTTGATCGAGACCGCGCTGACGGCCTTCGATCCCCGGCCGGGCCTGCGCGAGGCCCTGGGTGCGGTCTGGCGCGCCATGTTCGCCCTGGCCCTGGAGCAGCCTCGGCTGTTCCGCTTCCACGAGCAGTTCACCCATTCCTCGCGCATGAACCCGGCGCTGCAGGAGCGCAACGAGGCACGGCTGGCGCCCGTGCTCGAGGCCATCGAGCAGGGCCAGCGGGAGGGACGGATCAAGCCCGTGGGCCTCGAGCTGATCGAGGCCTTCCTGTTACGGCCGATCCACAGCCTGGTCCATGGCCACAGCTGCCGGCCCTTCACGCCGACGCCCGAGGCCATCGACAGCGCCTTCGCCATGACCTGGGATGCCATCGCCCTGCACCCCACAACGCCCCTTGACCAGAGTGACTCATGACCACCGCCCGCCATCGCCCTACCCTATGCCTCGCCCTGTTGCTGATCCTCAGCCTGGCACTCGCCGGCTGCAACGAGGCGCCGGCATCCCTCGCCAAGCAGCAGATACACCCGGTCAAGCTGGTGACCCTGGCCAAGGACCGGGCCGGCATGCTGCAACACTACCCGGCCGTGGTGCATGCCTCCGAGCGCTCCGACCTGGCCTTCCGGGTCGGTGGTGAACTCGAGGCGCTGCTGGTGCAGCCCGGCGAGCGAGTGAGCGCCGGCCAGCCGATCGCCCGCCTCGATGACCGGGACGCCCGCAGCCGTCTCGCCAGCGCCCAGTCGAGCTTCGACCTGGCCCAGGCCACCTTCGAGCGCATGCGTTATTCCGTGGAACGCGGCGCCATCAGCCAGGCGCGCTTCGACGAGGCCCGGGCCGAGCACCTCGCCGCCCGGGCGAGCCTCGAGCAGGCCCGCGACCGGCTCGACTACACCGAGCTCGACGCTCCCTTCTCGGGCGTCATTGCCAGCGTGCCGGTGGACAACTTCCAGGTGGTGAGTGCCCAGCAGACCATCGCCACCCTGCACAAGCCGGGCAGCATCGATGTCAGCTTCCAGCTCCCCGAGCAACAGGTACGGCGCATCAGCCGCGAGGCTCGCGAGGCCAGTCGAGAGAGCGCCACCCCGATGGCCTGGGTGCGCTTCGGCGCCGACGAGACCCGTTATCCGGCCCGCTACAAGGAGCATGACACCAGCGTCAGCACAGGCTCGCTGAGCTATGCGGTGACCCTGACCCTGCCCGAGCCCGATGACCTCACCGTGCTCTCCGGCATGAGCGCCACCGTGATACTGGACATGGCGCGCCTCACCGGCACGCCAGGCGACCGCTGGCGGGTGCCGGTCGGCGCCGTGGTGACCCGTGACAGCGCCCCCGACCAGCCGGTGGTATGGCGCTACGTGCCGAATGCCGAAGGCGACGCAAGCCAGGAGGGTGAACGGCTCGGCCGTGTCGAGGCGGTGCCCGTGGAGACTGGCCCCCTCGGCGAGGCGGGGCTGCTGGTCAGCGGAGCGCTTTCCGCCGGCGACCGGCTGGTCGCCGCCGGTGCCCAGCGCATGGATACCGAGCGCCGGGTGCGGCCCTGGGTCCAGGAAGAGGGACTCTGAGATGGTCGACTATTTCCTGCGTAACCGGGTGATCAGCTGGATGGTCGCCCTCCTGCTCGCCATCGGCGGCCTGACGTCCTTCTTCGGCCTCGGCCAGCTGGAATTCCCCGAGTTCACCATCCGCAACGCCGTGGTCGGCACCGCCTACCCGGGCGCCACACCCCGCCAGGTCGAAGAGGAAGTGACCCTGCCCCTGGAGAAGGCGATCCAGGAGATTCCCCACCTCAAGCGGGTCAGTTCGGTGAACAGCGCCGGGCTCTCGCAGATCACCCTGGAACTGGAAAGCAGCGTACGGGCCTCGGAGATGCCTCAGTACTGGGATCTGCTGCGCCGCAAGGTCAGCGACGCTCAGTCCCGACTACCCCCCGGCGCCGGCGCCTCGGTGGTCAACGACGACTTCGGCGACGTCTTCGGGTTGCTCTACAACCTCACCGGCGAGGGCTATAGCCTGCACGACCTGGAAGACCATGCCGACCTGCTGCAACGGGAGCTGGCACTGGTCGACGGCGTACAGAAGATCAGCATTGCCGGCACCCGCGCCGAACGGATCGTGGTGGCCCTGGATCGGGAGCGCATGCAGGCCCTGAATATCTCGCCCGACCAGCTGGCGGATCTGCTCAACGCCCAGAACCTGGTCGGCGATGCCGGCCGTGTGAGGCTCGACGGTCAATCGCTGTCGCTGCAGCCCGGCGGCGAATTCGACAGCGTGGCGGCCCTGGAGCGGCTGGTGGTCGGGCGCCCCGGCGACGGCTTGATCCGACTCGGCGATATCGCCACGGTTCAACGCACCGTTACCGACAGCCCGAGCCGCCTCTATCACGCCAACGGCCAGCCGGCGCTGTCGCTGGGCATCGCCTTCGAGTCGGGCGTCAATGTGGTGAAGATCGGCGAAACGGTCAGCACCCGACTAGAGACCCTCGCCGACAGGCTGCCGGTGGGCATGGAGCTGATCCCGGTCTACGAGCAGCCCCGGGTCGTCGATGATGCCGTCTCGGGCTTTCTGGTCAACCTGGCCGAGGCGATCGGCATCGTCATCCTGGTGCTGCTGCTCTTCATGGGCCTGCGCAGCGGCCTCTTGATGGGCCTGGTGTTGCTGATCACCATTCTTGGCACCTTCGTGATGATGTCGGTGCACGGCCTGCAGCTGCAGAAGATTTCGCTGGGGGCACTGATCATCGCGCTGGGCATGCTGGTGGATAACGCCATCGTGGTCACCGAGGGCATGCTGATCGGCCTCCACCGGGGCAAGAGCAAGCGCCAGGCGGCACTCGAGGTGGTCAACCAGAACCGCCTGCCCCTGCTGGGGGCCACCGCCATCGCCATCATGGCGTTCGCGCCGATCGGCCTGTCGCCGGACGCTACCGGCGAATTCGTCGGCTCGCTGTTCTGGGTACTCTGCTACTCGCTGCTGCTGAGCTGGATCACGGCCCTGACCCTGACGCCCTTCTTCTTCGACCTGTTCTTCCGCGAAGCGCCCGCCGCGCAGGAAGGCGACGACCAGGATCAGGACCCCTACCGTGGCCTGCTGTTCGTGGCCTTTCGCGGCCTGCTGGCCGGCGCCATTCGCCTGCGTTGGCTGACCCTGGCGGCGGCAGTGGTACTGCTCGTCACCGCCCTGGCGGGCTTCGGCCAGGTCAAGAACGCCTTCTTCCCCGACGCCACCACGCCGCTGTTCTTCGTCGATGTCTGGCTGCCCGAGGGCACCGACGTGCTGGAAACCGATGCCCAGGTGGCACGCCTGGAGCAGGCGGTGCTCGACATGGACGCGGTCGAGAACGTGACCAGCGTGATCGGCGGCGGCGCCCAGCGCTTCACCCTCACCTATGCCCCGGAAGACAGCTACGCGAGCTTCGGCCAGCTGATCGTCGAGACCACCGACCGTGACAGCCGCGAGGCGCGCATGGAGGAGGTGATCCGCCTGCTGCGCCGGGACTTCCCGCGCATCCAGTACAAGGTCAAGGCCCTGCAGGTCGGCCCCTCGTCCAAGGCGAGCCTGGAGGCACGCCTCTATGGCCCGGACGCCGAGGTGCTCAGGCGCCTCGCCGACCGGGTACAAGGCGTCTTCGAGGCCGAACCGCTGGCCGACAGCGTGCGACTCTCCTGGAGCAACCGGGTCAACGTGATCGAGCCCGCCTTCCTCGACGAGCAGGCCCGCCGCGTCGGCGTGACCCGCGCCGCCCTGCACCAGGCCCTGCTGATCAACAACGACGGCGAGCAGGTCGGCGTCTACCGCGAGGGCAGCGAGCTGATCCCCATTCTGCTGCGCGCCGAGGAGAGCCAGCGCCACGACCTGGATGACCTGCATGCCCTCAACGTCTGGAGCGACGAACAAGCCAGCTATGTCTCCGCCGGTACCGTGCTCGGCCCACTGGAGACCCAGCCGCGGGACCCGCTGATCAAGCGGCGCGACCGGCAGCGCATGCTGGCGGTCTATGCCGAGCCGATGCCGCTGTCCGGCGAGACCGCTGCCAGCGTGCTCGCGCGCCTGCGTCCCGGGGTCGAGGCCATCGAGCTGCCACCGGGCTATCGACTGGAGTGGGGCGGCGAGTACCAGACGTCCGGGGAGGCACAGCAGGCGCTGTTCTCGTCGCTGCCCCTGGGGCTTCTGGGCATGTTCGTGATCACCGTGCTGCTGTTCGCCAGCCTGCGTCAGGCCCTGGCGATCTGGTCGATCGTGCCCCTGACCCTGGTCGGCATCGTCGCGGGCCTGGTGCTGCTGGGCGTCCCCTTCACCTTCATGGCCCTGCTCGGCACCCTGAGCCTGGTGGGCATGGTGCTCAAGAATGCCATCGTGCTGGTCGAGGAGATCAATGTGCAGATCCACCAGCGAGGCGATCGCTATCAGGCGGTGATGCAGGCCGCGGTAAGCCGGGTAAGGCCGGTGGCGATGGCCGCCATCACCACCATGCTGGGGATGATTCCGCTATTCTCGGATGCCTTCTTCTCGAGCATGGCCGTGGTGATCGTCTTCGGCCTCGGCGTGGCGACCCTGCTGACCCTGGTGGTGCTGCCGGTGACCTACTGCACCCTGTTCGGCATCACCGCGCCGGCCCGCCGCGGTTGAGCCCAGGCCGCCGACATTCAAGACGCCGATACCCAAGGCGCCGGCTATAGAGGCGCCGGCCATGGAGGCGCCGGCCATGGAGGCGCCGGCCATGGAGGCGCCGGCCATGGAGGCGCCGGCCATGGAGGCGGCGGCCATGGAGGCGGCGCCGGGCCGCAAGACCCGAGGCAAGCATATCGGCCGCACGACCGCCCTTGCGTCGAGTGATAGTATGACTATCGCATCACCGTTGAGCCGATCCCGGCTCATTCCCCGCGAAAGAATGGAGTCTGCATGTCGCAAAAGTCCCTGGCCCTGATGGGCGCCTCGCTTCTGGTTGTGTCTCTCGCCGGCTGTGCCGCTACCGGTAACGGCACGTCCAGCAACAACTCTGCCAACCATGCTGCCAGCACCTCCAGCTCCATGATGGACGTGGCCAGCGGCATGCTGAGCCAACAATCCGGCGAATCCCTGCCGGCGGCCGATCTGATGTCCAGCCTGACCTCTCAACTGGGTGTGTCCTCCACCCAGGCGTTGGGTGGCTCGGCGGCCATGCTGTCGCTCGCCCAGTCTCAGCTCGGTTCCGACACGACCTCCGCGCTTGCCAGCGAAGTCCCGCAGCTGGCAAGCCTGACCAACAGCGGCTCGCTGTCCACGCTGTCCAGCCTGGCGGGCCTGGGCGGCAACGATGACACCTCTGCCCTGGCCAGCACCGTGAGCGGTGTCGACGACAGCGCCGCACTGGACAGCGCCTTCTCCATGCTGGGCATGGACAGCGATATGGTGTCCCAGTTTGCCCCGGTCCTGCTTAATTACATGGGCGGCGAGGGTGTCAGCTCCAATCTGCTGAACTCGCTGTCCAGCGTGTGGGGTACCGGCTCCTGAGGGCCATGCCTGGCACACCACGACGACCACATCACGACAACAAAGCGCCGCCCTTGGGGCGGCGCTTTGGTATCGGCCATTGGGCCTTGCGGCCCGGTCGCTGGGCCTCTAGCCGAGCCAGACACGGGCATTGCGGAACAGGCGCAACCAGGCCCCGTCCCGGGTCCACTCGGTCGGGCGCCAGGAGTTGGTCACCGCACGCACCACCCGCTCCGGATGGGGCATCATGATGGTCACCCGACCATCCGGCGTGGTCAGGCCGGTGATACCGGAGGGTGAGCCATTGGGGTTGGCCGGGTAGCGCGTCGTGGCCTGGCCATAATTGTCCACGTAACGCAGGGCCACTTCGCCGCTGCCCTGCATCTTGCGCAGATGGGCGCTGTCGCGGAACTCGGCGCGCCCCTCGCCATGGGCCACGGCGATGGGCAGTCGCGAGCCCTGCATGCCGGCCAGCAGAATCGAGGGGGACGCCTCCACCTGGACCATGGCCACCCGGGCCTCGAACTGCTCGGACTCGTTGCGCACGAAGCGCGGCCACGCCTCGGCACCGGGGATCAGTTCCTTGAGCTGGGCCAGCATCTGGCAGCCGTTACACACCCCCAGCGAAAAGCTGTCATCGCGCTCGAAGAAGGCCGCGAACTGGTCCCGAGCCCGCGCATTGAATAGCGCCGACTTGGCCCAACCGCCGCCGGCACCCAGTACATCGCCATAGGAGAAGCCGCCGCAGGCTACCAGGCCCTTGAACTCCTCCAGCGATACCCGCCCCGCCAGGATATCGCTCATATGCACATCCACCGACTCGAAGCCGGCGCGGTCGAAGGCCCAGGCCATCTCCACCTGGCCGTTGACCCCCTGCTCGCGTAGCACCGCCACGGCCGGCCGCGCCAGGTTGAGGTAGGGCGCGGCGATATCCTCATCGACGTCGAAGCTGGGACTGGCGGAGAGCCCGGGGTCGCGGTCGTCGAGCAGGCCGTCGAACTCGCTCTTGGCGCATTCGTGGTTGTCGCGCAGCGCCTGCAGCCGATAGCTGGTCTCGGACCAGGTACGCTGGGCGCGCAGGCGGGTCGTCTCGAGCAATGGCTCCTCGAACAGGGTCACACGCACCTGGTCGTCGTAGCGCGGGCGCGCGATGACGCCGCAGGTCTCGAGGCCCGCCGCGGCAAACTGGGCCAACACCTCCTCGGTGTGTTCGCGGCCGACCTGGATCACCGCACCCAGTTCTTCGGCAAACAGGGCATTGAAGGCCTCCACCGGCTCGTCCACCAGCCAGTCGAGCTTGATCTCGAGGCCGGCATGGGCGGCGAACGCCATCTCCAGCAGGGTCACCAGCAGGCCGCCATCGCTGCGGTCATGGTAGGCCAGCAGCTTGCCCTCGGCGTTGAGCCCCTGGATCACCGCGAAGAACGCCTTGAGGTCTTCCGGGTCGTCCAGGTCCGGACATTCATTCCCCACCTGGCCATAGACCTGGGCCAGCGCCGAGCCGCCCAGGCGATTACGACCGCCGCCCAGGTCGACCAGGATCAGATCGGATTCGTCCTGCTCCAGGTTGATCTGGGGCGTCAGGGTACGCATGGCATCGGTCACCGGGGCGAAGCCGGTAATCACCAGCGACAGCGGCGAGGTCACGCTCTTCGCCTCGGCCTCTCCCCGGGCATTGTCCTCCTGCCAGGCGGTGCGCATGGACATGGAGTCCTTGCCCACCGGCACGGCGATGCCCAGCGCCGGGCACAGCTCCATGCCCACGGCGTGAACGGCATCATAGAGGGCCTGGTTCTCGCCGGGATGGTCGGCGGCACTCATCCAGTTGGCGGAGAGCTTGATATCGGACAGCTTCTCGATGGGCGCGGCGGCCAGGTTGGTGATCGCCTCAGCCACCGCCAGGCGGGCGCTGGACGCGGGGTCGATCAGCGCCACCGGCGGGCGCTCGCCCATGGCCATGGCCTCGCCGGCATGGGTGTCGAAGCTCGCCGTGGTGACCGCCACATCGGCCACCGGCACCTGCCAGGGACCGACCATCTGGTCCCGGGCCACCTGGCCGGTGATGGAACGGTCGCCGATGGTGATCAGGAAGCTCTTGGACGCCACGGCGGGCAGGCTCAGTACCCGATCCATGGCCTCGCGCAGATCGAGATTGTCGAGCATCACGCCCGGCAGGTCATTGGCCTGACGCTGGAAGTCGCGCGTCATCTTCGGCGGCTTGCCGAACAGGATGCTCATGGGCAGATCGATGGGCTGGCTCTCGAAATGACCATCCTTCACCGCCAGATGGTGAGCCTCGATGGCCTCGCCCACTACGGCATAGGGGCAGCGCTCCCGGGCGCACAGGGCCTCGAAGGTCTCGAGATCCTCGGGGGCCACGGCCAGCACGTAACGCTCCTGGGCCTCGTTGCACCAGATCTCCAGCGGACTCATGCCCGGCTCGGCATTGGGCACCGCGCGCAGGTCGAACAGGCCACCGCGTTCGCCGTCCTTGACCAGCTCCGGCAGCGCATTGGAGAGGCCGCCGGCGCCGACGTCATGGATAAAGCGGATCGGGCTATTCTCGCCCAGGGCCCAGCAGCGATCGATCACCTCCTGGGCGCGGCGTTCGATCTCGGGGTTGCCGCGCTGCACCGAGGCGAAGTCCAGATCGGCGCTGGAGGCGCCGGAGGCCATGGAGGAGGCCGCCCCGCCGCCCAGGCCGATCAGCATGGCCGGCCCCCCCATCACGATCAGTTTGCCGCCGACCGGAATCTCGCCCTTCTGCACGTGGCCATCGCGGACGTTGCCGTACCCGCCGGCAATCATGATCGGCTTGTGGAAGCCGCGACGCTCGATGCCGTTGGCGCCCAGTGCTTCCTGCTCGTAGGTGCGGAAATAACCGGTCAGGTTCGGCCGCCCGAATTCGTTATTGAAGGCCGCGCCACCGATGGGCCCCTCGAGCATGATCTCGAGCGCCGAGACGATGCGCTCGGGCTTGCCGTAGTCGAAGGCCTCCCAGGGCTGGACGAATTCCGGAATGCGCAGGTTGGAAACGGCGAAACCGCCGAGCCCCGCCTTGGGCTTGCCGCCGATACCGGTGGCCCCCTCGTCCCGGATCTCGCCGCCGGCGCCGGTGGCCGCCCCCGGATGCGGGGCGATGGCCGTCGGATGGTTATGGGTCTCCACCTTCATCAGGATCTGGATCGGCTCCTGATGGCCGGCGTAGGTGGCGCGCTCCCCGGCTCGGCCGGTCAGCGGTGCCGCGAAGAAGCGCGGCGCCTCGCTACCCCGGATCACCGCCGCGTTGTCGCTGTAGGCAGATAGGATGTCATCCGGCGATGCCTGATAGGTATTCTTGATCATCTTGAACAGCGAGTGCGTCTGGGTCTCACCGTCGATGATCCAGTCGGCATTGAAGATCTTGTGGCGGCAGTGCTCGGAATTGGCCTGGGCGAACATCATCAGCTCGACGTCCGTGGGATTGCGCGAAAGCTCCCGGAAGGCCTCGACCAGGTAGTCGATTTCGTCGCCCGCCAGGGCCAGACCCAGCTCGGCATTGGCGGTGACCAGCGCCTCGCGCCCCTCTTCCAGCAAAGCGACGCGACCCAGCGGGGCCGGCTCATGGCGCTGGAACAGCTTGGCCGCATCACTGGCATCGGTCAGCACGGTTTCCGTCATGCGGTCATGCAGGGCGGCGATGATGCGCCCGAAGGCCTTCTCGGAGAACATGCCCTTGAGCTTGACCCGGTAGGCGATACCGCGCTCGATGCGCTTCACCTGGGTCAGGCCGCAGCTGTGCGCGATATCGGTGGCCTTCGAGGACCAGGGCGACTGGGTACCGATGCGCGGTACCACCAGGAAGAGCTGGCCGTCACCGGCATTGGGAACCTGGGATTCGGCTCCGTAGTCGAGCAGCTGCTCCAGCATGGCCAAGGCCTCGCTGGACAGCTCGCCCTCATGGTCGACGAAGTGCACATACTCCGCGCCAAGTGAGGCAATATCACCCACGCCTTCGCGCAGGGTGGCCAGCAGCTTGGCATGACGGAAGGCGGAGAGGGCGGGGGCGCCGCGCAGTTCGAGCATATCCAGGAGCCTCTGAGAATCTTTACGATCGGGGGCCGCGGCCTGCGGCACAGAGCGCACATGATACTGGAAAGCCCGTGACGGGCGAAATCCAAGGGTGAATTCACGCGGATGACAGCCGCGACCCGCCTGGGTATCGTGGAGTGCCTTCTTCCAGCCCGTTATCGCATGCCCCTGATCCCGAAAGCTCCTCCGAGGCATACCGTCATTTCCCTGCTGGCGACCCTCGCGCTATGCATCGTCCCCGAGCCCCCCCGCTATGGCGGGCAGGGCCGCCTCGAGACGATTCTCGCCCGGGAGCTGCTCAGTGTTCATACCCGCAACACCCCCACCACCTACTACCAGGGGCGGGAAGGGCCCACCGGCTTCGAGTATGAACTGGTACGCCGCTTCGCCGGGCGACTGGGTACCAGCCTGACCATCCACACCGACCACCATATCGACAGCGCCCTGGAAGCGGTCCGCCGCGAGGGCGATATGGCCGCCGCCGCCCTGCCCCTGGCGCCCGACCTGCCGGGCGTGGTCTTCAGCCGGCCGATCATCGAGCTGCAACCGGTGGTGGTCTATCGACGCGGGTTGCCACCGGTGGAAACGCCCGATGACCTGTCCGGCTTGACCATTGGCGCCATCGGCGGCGCCGGCACCGCCGATGCATTGAGCGAACACCAGGCCGACCATCGCGGAAAGGGCTCACCCAGGGTGGAAACCGCCAAGGTGGAGGTCGCCGAACTGCTCGGACGCGTCGAAGACGGTGCGCTCGATGCGGCGGTGGTCTTCGAGCATCAGTTTCGCCTCAACCGGTTGTTCTTCCCCGACGTGGAACGCGGCTTCCCGCTGGGCAAGCCTCTGACCCTGGCCTGGGCCTTTCCGGCCGACCGCAGCCTGGCCCTGGTCGAAGCCGCCAACCACTTTCTCACCGAGTTACACGAGGCAGGGGAGTTCGACGCCCTGGTGGCTCGTTACTTCGGCCATGACGACTATCTCGAGTACGTCGGCACGCGCACCTTTCTCACCCATGTCGATGAGCGCCTTCCCGACTACAGCGAACTGTTCCGTGACGCGGCCCGGACAACGGATTTCGACTGGAAGCTGCTGGCCGCGGTGGGCTACCAGGAATCCCACTGGGACCCCCTGGCCACCTCCCCCACCGGCGTACGCGGCATGATGATGTTGACCAACGCCACCGCCGGCGACCTGGGCGTCGACAATCGCCTCGATCCCGCCCAGAGCATCCTCGGCGGCGCACGCTATCTGCGCCAGATGCATGAACGCCTGCCCGAATCGATCCGGGGCGACGACCGGCTCTATATGGCCATGGCGGCCTACAACGTGGGGCTGGGCCACCTCTATGATGCCCGCCTCATCACCGAGCGACGCGGCGGTAACCCGGACCTGTGGGCCGATGTGCGCGAGTCGCTGCCGCTGCTGCAACGGCGTGAATGGCATACCCAGACGAAGTACGGTTACGCCCGCGGCGGCGAGCCGGTGATCTATGTCCGCAATATCCGCCGCTATCACGAGATACTCAGCTACATCGAGCGCAGCCGCCGCGAGTTTCCCCGGCTCGATGCCAGGGCTCGCGGAATCGAACTGTCACCACCGACCCCATGAGGCCTACGGCTGGCGGCGTGTGGCGAAGAACTCCCTGAGCAGGCGCGATGCCCGCGATGCCAGCATCCCCCCTTCTACCGTCACCCGATGGTTATACCAGGGCTGAGCGAAGAGGTTGGCCTTCGACTCCACCATGCCGCTGCGCGGTTCGACGGCGGCATAAACCACACGGGCGATCCGGGCGTGAATGATCGCCCCGGTGCACATCAGGCAGGGCTCCAGGGTCACATAGAGAGAGCAACCATCGAGGCGATAATTGCCGAGTCGTGCGCCGGCATCACGCAATGCGCGGATCTCGGCATGAGCACTGGGATCATGCCCTGCTACCGGAGCGTTGTAGCCGACACCGACAATATCGCCGGTGCCATCCACCACCACCGCCCCCACCGGTACCTCACCGGCGGCCAGCCCGAGTCGGGCCTGATCCAGCGCCCGGTGCATATAGAATTCATCGCTGCGCACTGCCTGGAACTCCCGTAGACTCGATCTTCACCAGACGATCGTATGATACCGATGGCCTCCCTGCACGCCATCACTCCGGAGGAGACCCATGAAGCCCGACGCCCTTGACGATCTGGTCGGCCTGTTCGACCTGGAAGTCCTGGAAGAAAACCTGTTCCGCGGCCACAGTCAGGACCTCGGCCTGCCCCAGCTATTCGGCGGGCAGGTGCTGGGGCAGGCGCTTTCGGCGGCCAGCCAGACCGTTCCCCCGGCGCGCCGCTCACACTCCCTGCACGGCTACTTCCTGCGCCCAGGCGACCCCCACCGACCGGTGGTCTATCAGGTGGAAGCCGTACGCGACGGCGGCAGCTTTGCCACCCGACGAATCACCGCCATCCAGAAGGGCCGACCGATCTTCTTCTGTAGTACTTCCTTCCACGACCCAGAGCAGGGCTTCACCCATCAGACCACGATGCCACAGGTGACTTCACCGGAGCACCTGATCGAGGATGGTGCCGAGGCGGCGCGTTTCGATAATCATCCTATCGAGTTCCTGGTCGACGGCGAGGAGCAGTCATCGGGCCAACCACCGCGAAAGCGCGTCTGGTTCCGCCTGGTCGGCGACCTGCCCGACGACCCCGCCATCCATCGTGGGCTGCTGACTTACAGTTCCGACTTCAATCTGCTGACTACCGCCCTGCTGCCCCACGGCATCGGCTTCGGCGACCCCAGGCTGCAGATCGCCAGCCTCGACCACTCCCTCTGGTTCCACGATGACGCCAGGGTCGACGATTGGCTACTCTACGACATGGACAGCCCCTGGGCAGGCCAGGCACGCGGCTTCGCCCGAGGCAGCATCTATGATCGCCGGGGCCGCCTGGTCGCCTCCAGCGCCCAGGAAGGCCTGACCCGGCTCCACGACACTCCGCGGAGCGAGTAAGCGAGCCGCTTCGTTACCGAAATATCATGATCAAACGGCGACCCTACCTCTTCGAGCCGCGATGTTGACCCGAGGAAGGGAATGACTCAAGGAGCGACGCGACAGGCATGGCACGCCCTTTTCATTTTCGCCTCCCCGCATGGCTGTGGCTCATCGCCCTCATCGGCATTCTGGTATCACTGATCACCGCCCAGCAGGCGCGTCGCGACGCCGAGACCGCGGCGATACAGCGGCTGGCCTTCAGCGCCGACCAGATCACCCAGCGAGTCGAGGAGCGCCTCGCGGCCTATGCACTGGTTCTGCATGGTGCCTCCGCATTGTTCGACGCCTCGGAGGCGGTAGACCGCGGCGAGTGGCAAGCCTTCGTCGAACGCCTGCAGGCCTCGGCGCTGCTGGGCAATATTGAAGGCGTCGGCTTCGCTCGTCATTTAGCGACCAACGCGCACCGGAAGACAATCCTCACCGAAGGCCTGGCCAACTACGTCATCACCCCCGCCGGGGAGCGCGAGACCTATGGCCCGGTGCACTACATCGAGCCCCTCAGCGGCCGCAATCGGCACGCCCTGGGCTACGACATGTTCGCCGAGCCCACGCGGCGCGCCGCCATGGAGCGGGCCCGCGACACCGGCAAGGCAGCCCTGAGCGGTCGCGTCGAACTGATCACCGAACAGGATGCCCCCCAACCCGCCACTCTGTTGTATCTGCCTGTCTATCACCGCGGGATGCCGAGAGCGAGCATCGCCGAACGGCGAGACGCCCTGCTTGGCTGGGTCTACATGCCCTACCGCATGTACGACCTGATGGATGGCATCCTGGGGGGCCACGGCTGGAGCGACGGCCGATCACTGGCGCTGAGCCTGCATGCCATCGCGGGCAACGGCCAGGAGGAACTTCTTTACCAGAGCACTCGGGCTCCCGTGCCCGCGTCATCCCTCACCCTGGCTCGTGATATCGAGGTGGCCGGCCAGACCTGGCGGCTGACCTTCCAGCATCCCCAACCCGATGCCGCGGTTGACCTCACCGCCGCTGGATGGCGCCTGGTCGGAGGCCTGGCGCTGACCTTCCTGTTCTGCGCCCTGATTGCCTCGCTGCTGAGCACCCGGAATCGTGCCCTGCATATGTCGCAAGACCTGACCCGAACCCTACGCCAGCGCGAGACGCAGCTCGAGCGGGCCGTCTCGCGGCTGCGGACCATTGCCGGACGAATCCCCGGCGTGGTCTATGAATACCGCATCGAGCCCGGCGGGCGCTCGTTCTTTCCCTACGCCAGCGTAGGCATGCAACGGATTTATGGCGTGACGCCGGAACAGGTACGCGAGGATGCCACCCCGGTGTTTTCCACCATTCACCCCGACGACCGCGACGCCGTGATGGTCTCCATCGCTCGTTCGGGTGAGACCCTGACTCCCTGGCGCCAGGAGTACCGGATATGGTTACCGAGTGGGCGGGTACAATGGGTATTCGGTGACGCCCTGCCCCATGCCGAGGCCGATGGCGCCATCTCCTGGTATGGCGTGATCACCGATATCACCGAGCGCAAGCAGACGGAGGCCGCCCTTCACGCCGCCCACCTCGAGACCCAGCGTTTGCGTGAGGCGCTCGACCACGTCGCTTCCTATATTTACATGAAGGACAAGAACTACCGCTATACCTATGCCAATCGCACTACCCTGGCGCTGTTGGACTGTGATGCCGACACACTGATAGGCAGCGAGGATGCCCGCTTCTTCGACGCCGGCACGACGGCACGACTCCACGCCCTGGACCGCCGAGTCCTGGCCGGCGAGCAGACCACCGAGGAGGTGATCACCCGCGATGCCGAAGGCAATCGCCATGTCTACCTGGAGATCAAGACGCCGATCCGTGACGGCGAGGCAATCGTCGGTCTGTTGGGCATCTCCAGCGACATCACTCTGATCAAGGAACACGAGCGCCAGCTGGAGTATTTGGCCCATTATGACGCCCTCACCGGCCTGCCCAATCGAGTGCTGCTCGCCGACCGTCTGGGCCAAGCCATGGCCCACGAGCAGCGCCTGGGGCGGCGCCTGGCCGTAGTCTACCTGGATCTCGACGGCTTCAAGACCATCAACGACCGCTTCGGCCACGCCGCCGGGGATCATTTGCTGGTGACCCTGGCGAAACGGCTTCGAGAGGTGATGCGTGAGGGCGATACCCTGTCCCGCCTGGGTGGCGATGAATTCGTCGCTGTGCTGATCGACCTGGCCGACACCCAGCTGGCCACGCCACTGCTGCTACGCCTGCTCGAGGCCACCGCCCAGCCAGTATGGTATGAAGGCCAGCGCCTCAAGGTCAGCGCCAGCATTGGGGTAACTTTTTATCCCCAGTCCGAAGGCGTCGAGGCCGACCAGCTACTACGCCAGGCCGACCAGGCCATGTATCAGGCCAAACTGGCCGGCAAGGGGCGCTATCACCTCTTCGACCCCGAACATGACCGCTCGGTACGCAGCCACCACGAAAGCCTGGAACGCCTGCAGCAAGCACTGGAGCAGGAGGAGTTCGTGCTCCATTATCAGCCCAAGGTCAATATGCGCTCGGGCGAGGTGGTCGGGGTCGAGGCACTGGTTCGCTGGTCCCACCCCGAGCACGGCCTGCTGGCTCCGAGCCGGTTTCTTCCCATCATCGAGGAACATGCCCTGACCGAAGCACTGGGGGAGTGGGTAATCCGTCACGCCCTCGCCCAGGTTGCCGCCTGGCGACGCGCGGGCCTGGACCTGCCGGTGAGCGTCAACATGGCGGCCCGCCACCTGCGCCAGCGCGAGCTTCCCACGCGGCTGGCGGAGCTACTCGCCGAGCAGCCCGGTCTGCCCGCCAGTAGGCTGGAGTTGGAGATCCTCGAAACCAGTGCCTTGAGCGATCTCACTCTGATCACCGAACGGCTTGAAGCGTGTCAACGCCTCGGTGTACGCGTTTCGCTGGATGATTTCGGTACCGGCTACTCCTCGCTGACCTACCTCAAGTGGCTACCCGCCGGTACCGTCAAGATCGACCAGAGCTTCATACGCGACCTTCTCGACACTCCCGAAGACCTCAAGATACTCATCGGCGTGCTGGGACTCGCCGAGGCCTTCGAGCGCCGGGTAATCGCCGAAGGCGTCGAGTCCCTCGAGCATGGTCAACTGTTGCTGCGTCTGGGGTGTGAGCTGGGCCAGGGCTTCGGCATTGCCTATCCGATGCCCGCCGAGGCGATTCCCGGATGGTGCGCCGAATGGCGCCCGCCAACTCAGTGGGCCACACAGACAACATTGCCCACGAACCGGTTGCCGCTACTGAGTGGCGGCATCGAGCATCGCGCCTGGTGTCACCAGCTGCATCACGACCTGGATAGCGACACCCGGTCGACCTCTACCCCGCTAGCCAACCCAAGCTGTTACTTCTGTGATTGGCTGGCCCGGGACCATGGACAGGAATTTCCCGACCTGGGCCGCCTGGTCACGCTGCATCGAGAAACACATCGTCTCGTGGCGACCCTGGTCGGACCCGATATCGAGAGCGACATCGACAGAGACACTCCCGAACATCATCGGATCCTCGATAGCGCCTGCGCGGAAGTGCTGGCAGAGATCGACCGCCTCCTCACGCGATAACAAGACCCCGTCGATTTCTTATCCTTAGCTGTTACCGCCTGGGCAACAGGGTTTTCAATCAGTAAAGGTGCACCGCCTCGAAGCTAGCCAGGGCCTCGCCCTCGGCATCGAGGAGGGTCAGGGACTCGCCCTCGACCCGCCAGGCATCGACGCTGCCGAGAGCCTCGAGGAAGACACGTTCGAGCGTCATCACCTCACCGGGGCAGGCCATCATGGTGGTGGCCACCCGGTCGAAACTCAGCCGGTCGCCCTCATGCTCGAACTGCCCCATCATGCGGTTGCACCCGGTGGAGCCGGCCAGGCGGCTGTCTTCGGTGTGCAGCACCAGATGCGCCTCACGCGCCTCATCGATGGCCACCGCCTCGCGGTCGCCCACCCTTTCCAGTTTCCAGTAGGTGTTCTCCAGTGACTCGTCGCCGGGGCCTTCGGCCGGGGCGTCGAAGGCCCCGGCACAGCCGGCCAGCGTCATGGCGCCCAACAGCAGGGCGGGTAGAGAAAGCTTGTGGATCATGGTGATCACTCCATTGCCATTTTCGATGGTCCTATGAGATACCCCCGAGCCATAAAGTTCCACCCCTATGCAGCACACCCCTATGCAGCACACCCTACGCCGCCATCCCATACAACATCCCATACAACACCCCATACAACATCCCCCCACAGCGCCCGGTATCCTCGACGCGCTCGTTCAAGATTCCAGATGCCAGGCCGCAAACATGACCACCACCGACCCGGGGCGATTGCCTATCAGGCGAGTGTCTCCTTCAGCCGCCAGTCGTTATCGGTGATGGCCCGGGCTCCTTTTGGGGTAACGCACACCGTATCGCTGATTCCCACGCCCCACTCCCCCGGGCGACGCAGGCAGAGCGGCAGATGGAAGACCATGTCGGTGGCGAACTCGCGCTGCTGTCCGCGGGCGATATAGCCGGTACCCTCGACCCAGCTCGGCGGAAACTGGGCGCCCACGGCATAGCCGAACACTCCCGAGAAAAACAGCCGGTCGGCGTAAGGGGCGAAGACCGCCTCGGCGGCCCTGGCGGCATCATCGAAGGTATGTCCCGGGCGCATCTCGGCGACCAACGCCTCGAAGAGCGCACGACACAGGTCGCGCAGCGCCTGCATCTCGGCACTGGCCCTGCCGGCCACGGCGGTGCGCATCATGGGGGCGGTATAGCGCTGGAAGGCCGAGCCAAACTCCAGGAACACCGGGGCATCCCGTTCGACCACGTTACGCTTGTGGTTGACGTGGATGACGCTGATGCGCCGGCCACTGGTGACGATGGGCTGCAGGCTCATGAACTCGCTGCCGGCCGCCAGCAGCGCTCGACTGCCTTCCGCCGCGATGTCACTGTCGGTCACGCCCGGCGCAATCACCGCCTCGGCGGCGGCCAGGCCCGCCGCGGTGATCCGTGCACTCTCGCCCAGGCAATCGAGCTCCGCCGGCGTCTTGATGATGCGGATGGCGTCGACCAGCGTGCCGCCATCATCGCGAAAGCGCTCGCTTCCCAGGCGCGCCTGCAGTTCGCGAATCACGCCCAGGCGCAGCCCGGCGCCATAGAGGTCCAGGCCGATGGCACGATAGGCCGTCAGGGTCTCGGCGAGCGGCTCGATGACCTCGCCGATGCCCTCCCAGCGATACCCCAGGATTTCGTCCACCACGGCAGTCACCACCGCCGGACCGGTCTCGATGGAGGGCACCTGCAGCACCAGCCGCTCGGCGCTGACCACCAGGGCGGTGTGCACCGAGACCTCGAAGGTATGGTAGCCGGTGAGATAGAAGATATCCGCCGGGTCGGTGAGCAGCAGGGCATCGAGCCCGGCCGGTCGCATGGCACCGCGTACCCGGACCAGGCGGGCGGCGAATTCCGTGCGGGGAAACGGCAACTCGCTGACGCCCAGGGTGCTTGCCAGGGCATGGCGATAGGCGTGATGGTCCATGGGGCCTCCGAAATCGGATGATGATTCCCGGAGTGTAGTCAGGTCCTGGAGCATGCAGGACGCAAAATAGCCCTGTTCCCGTCCCCTCGGGTCTCGTAGAATCCTGGCCTATGTTGAACTCGACAGGATAACGATATGGGCAGGGCCTTCCAGAACCGCAAGGAATCCATGGCCAAGACGGCCGACGCCAAGACCAAGGTCTACAGCAAGTACGGCCGTGAGATCTATGTGTGTGCCAAGCAGGGCGGCACCGACCCCGGCGGCAACCTCAGCCTGCGCGGCCTGATCGAGCGCGCCAAGAAGGATCAGGTGCCCTCCCACGTCATCGACAAGGCGCTGGACAAGGCCAGCGGCGTGGGCGGTGAAGACTTCTCTCCGGCACGCTACGAGGGCTTTGGGCCGGGCAACTGCATGGTCATCGTCGACTGCCTGACCGACAACCCCAACCGCACCTTCGGCGAGGTTCGCACCTGCTTCAACAAGACCAAGTGCAAGCTCGGCACCCCGGGCAGCGTCAGTCACATGTTCGACCACTGCGCCATCCTGGCCTTCCCGGGCAGCGATGAGGAGGCGGTACTCGAGGCCCTGGTGGAGGCCGACGTCGACGTGGCCGACATCGAGAACGAGGCGGGACAGATCACCGTCTTCGCCCCTCATACCGAGTACGCCAAGAGCAAGCAGGCGCTGCTCGACGCCTTCGGCGAGCTCGATTTCGCGATCGACGAGATCCAGTTCGTGCCCCAGACCACCACCCCGCTGGAGGGTGACGATGTGGCCACGTTCAACAAGCTGGTCGACGCCCTCAACGACTGCGACGACGTGCAGAACGTCTTCCATAGCGCCGAACTCCCCGAAGAGTGAAACGGCGGGTCTCAGCGCTTGCGCTGGGACTCGTGCCACTCCGCGGCGGCTTCCTCCACGCCGGGCTCGTCACTAGGGTTGAGTGTCGCCTGGCGCTGGGCCTCCTCCTCGCGAACATCGTCGATCACCGTCATCAGCTCATCGACGTCGACGGGGGCGGTATCCTGTACAAAGCGCCCGGCCAGCTGGCTCTCCGGATGAAGCTCTCCCGCCTCGAACAACGCCCAGATCTCCTTGCCGTAATCCGTGGCCAGCAGCTCCGGTGCGAAGCGACCGAAGTAGCGGCGCATATTGTCCACGTCGCGCTCGAACATCCACTCGGCGCTGTTGTTGCCGGCGGCATCCACCGCCTGAGGCAGATCGATGATCACCGGCCCGTCGGCGGCCAGCAACACGTTGAACTCGGACAGGTCGCCATGCACCAGTCCGGCACACAGCATTTTCACCACGTCCCGGATGATCTTGGCGTAGTACTCGCGGGCCTCGTCGGCGCTCAGGGTCACATCGTCCAGGCGCGGCGCGGTCAGGCCCTCACCGTCACCGATCATTTCCATCAACAGCACGCCGTCGATAAAGCCGTAGGGCTTGGGGACTCGCACTTCCGCCGCGGCCAGCCGGTAAAGCGCATCGACCTCGGCGTTGAGCCAGGCCTGTTCCTGCTCTTTCTGGCCGTAGCGAGTCTTCTTGGCCATGGCCCGTGAGCGGCGACTGTTGCGTCCGCGGCGGCCTTCCTGATACTGCACGGCCTGCTTGAAGCTGCGCTGTTTCGCCTCCTTGAAGACCTTGGCGCAGCGCCGCTCTCCGTGGGAACGCACCACATAGACCTGGGCCTCCTTGCCGCTCATCAGCTGGCTCTCGACCGCATCGATCAGGCCATCATCGACCAACGGCTGCAGGCGCTTGGGTATTTTCATCTTTTCTTCCTGATATTGCTGAATCGAGCTACCGAACCGGACTCTCAAGCCGAGCCGCCATCAGCGACTGATGCGCCGGGCACGAAAGCTGCGCCCCTTGATCCTGCCATTGGCCAGTTGCTCGAGGGCCTTGTCGGCCGCCTCGCGCCGCACCGCGATGTAGGCACTGTTGGCCAGCACCTTGATCTTGCCCACCTGCTCGCCGGTCAGTCCCCCCTCGCCGGTGAGGGCCCCGAGGATATCCCCGGGGCGTACCTTCTGCTTCTTGCCGCCGCCGATCTGCAGCGTTGTCATGGGCGGTACCAAGGGCTCGCGAGCGAGCACCGAACGCGGCGGCAAGCTGGCCTCCTCGAGGGGCTCACCGAGAAAGTCGGTGAGACGCTCCAGTCGGTACCCCTCATCCTGGCCGACCAGGGTGCAGGCGATGCCCGCACTGCCGGCCCGGCCCGTGCGCCCCACACGATGCACATGCACCTCCAGGTCCCGGGCGATGCGGTAGTTGAACACCGCATCCAGCTCGGCGATATCCAGCCCGCGGGCCGCCACGTCGGTGGCCACCAGGATCGAGGCGCTGCGATTGGCGAACAGCACCAGCAGCCGGTCGCGGTCGGGCTGCTCCAGATCGCCGTGCAATGCCAGCGCCCCGAAGCCCGCTGCGTCAAGCGCCTGGGCCACCTCGTCGGTCTCACGCTTGGTATTGCAGAACACCACGCTCGAGACCGGGCGGAAGTGCAGCAGCAGCCGGCACAGCCCTTCCAGACGCGCCTCATCGCCGTCGGCGACCCGATAGACACGCTCATGGATGCTGCTGGCATCATGGGTCTCGGCAATCTCTACCCTCAGCGGCTCATGCATCATCGCCTCGGCCACCGGCCGCACGCTGTCGGAGAATGTCGCGCTGAACAGCAGCGTCTGACGACGGGCCGGAGTGTCGGCGACGATCGCCTCCAGGCTCGCCTGAAAGCCCATGTCGAGCATGCGGTCGGCTTCGTCCAGCACCAGGGTCTCGAGTCCGTCCAGCCTGAGCGAGCCCTTGCGCAGGTGCTCCTCCACCCGGCCCGGGGTCCCCACCACGATATGCGCGCCATGTTCCAGAGACGCGAGTTGCGGGCCGAAGGGCGCCCCGCCACACAGGGTCAACACCTTGACGTTGGGCAGGCTGCGGGCCAGCCGGCGCAGCTCCCCGGCCACCTGGTCGGCCAGCTCCCGGGTCGGGCAGAGCACCAGCCCCTGTACCCGGAAGCTCGCAAGCGTCAACCGCGAGAGTAGCCCCAGACCGAAGGCAGCGGTCTTGCCGGAGCCGGTCTTCGCCTGGGCCATCACATCGCGGCCGGCCAGAATCGGCGGCAGACTCGCGGCCTGGACCGGCGTCATGGTGGAGAAGCCCAGCGAGGCGAGGTTGTCGAGCAGCGCCGGAGCCAGCGGCAGCGCGGCGAAGGAGGCGTCGGAAGGAGTGTCAGACAAGGGAATATCCTGCAGAAAGGGGGCCGCCGGGAACAGCGGGCGCGCCGGGGCGTCAACGAGCGACGGCGCAGGCCGAACGGCTGGCGTCATAAGAGCGGGGTTGGATGGCCTGCAGGATACCAGAAAGACCGCCCCGGTACCGCTTACCCTCCCTGCTTGACGCTGCCGGCACACGAGCCGCCGCCGACACCTTGGCCCTGCACAACGGCAGTCTCCGACCACGGCGAGCTATCGAACATGCACTCCATGCTGCCCGCCTGCGCCAAGGGGCCAGCAGCATAGTCCAGCCACGCGCCTGCCGACGATGCCACAGTGAATCAGGGCATTGTATCGCCCGGGATCAGGCCAGGGCGGCACGCAGTTTCTCGGCGGCCGCCGCCAGGTCGGCCGAGTCGGCCATGGGCAGGTTCTCGACCTGGATATCGCTCATCGCGTCCAGAGGCATCAGGTGGATATGCACATGGGGTACCTCCAGGCCAACGACCAGCATGCCCACCCGCTTGCAGGGAAAGGCCACCTTGATCGCCTTGGCCAGGCGCCGCGACACCGTCATCAGATGCTGGTAGAGCGGCTCCGGCAGGTCATCCCAGTGGTCGACCTCATCCCGGGGGATCACCAGCACATGGCCCGGCCTCATCGGCTGGATGGTCATGATGACCGCGCACTGATCGTCCTCGTGCACGAAGTGTCCCGGGATCTCGCCCTGCATGATACGGGTAAAGATGCTGGCCATGTGGTTCTCCTGAAGATGGCAATAAAGGGAATGGATGAGACGACGATGCAATAGCCGGCGCCCGCCGTAAATAGCGACTAACGTCGCCCGCCGTGACGACATCGGGCCGGCATGCCATCCTAGGGACTTTTTCAGCCGCCGGACCCACCTGCCATGTCGCTTGCCATCAGCCTGATCGCCCCCTCATCGGTCACCGACGACGCCGCCGTCACGCACGGCATCCGCGGACTGGAGACGCTGGGCGTCCGGGTACACTGCCCCGAGCCATTGCAGCAACCTTGTCGCTACCTCGCCGGCACCCGCGACTGGCGGCTGGCCCAGCTGCACGCCGCCTATGATGACCCCGAGACCCAGGCGGTATGGGCGATCCGCGGCGGTTACGGCGCCGCCCAACTGCTCGATGGCATCGACTGGGAGCGATTGGCCGCCAATCCCAAGCCTCTGGTGGGCTATTCCGACGTCACCGTGCTGCTCGACCACTGGCATCGCCACGGCCTGCCGGCCATCCACGGCCCGGTGATCAAGCCCGCCGCCGGCCTTCTCGATGCCGATAACGTGGCCAATCGCGAAGCCAGTCACGAAAACCGCCGGATACTGCACCACCAGTTCACCGAGACCCTGGCGCTGATTCAGCGACCCACGGCGCTCGACTACCCCATCGCCGCCTGGGGTGAGGCCCCCGCAACACTCTCCGGCCCCCTGGTGGGCGGCAACCTCACCACCCTGGCCAGCCTGACGGGCACTCCCCTGGCCTTCCAGGCGCCACCCGGGGCGCTGGTGATTCTCGAGGATGTCGGGGAGCCCTGGTATCGCCTGGAGCGCGCCCTGTGGCAACTGGTGCATGGTGGCGCCCTGGACCGTGCCGCCGCCATTTGCCTGGGTACCTTCGAGGGCTGCCCTCCCTGGGGGGACGCTTGCCTCGAGGCGATCATCGCCGAGACCCTGGCGCCACTGGACATCCCGCTCTATCACGGCCTGCCGATCGGCCATGGACGCCACAACCGTCCCTGGCGCTATGGGGCGACCGGACATATCCATCAGGGCCGCCTCGGCGTTGCGGGCTGACCGCCGGCGCCACCCGCACAAGGGGCATTAGTGCGTGCATGTCGCGAACGTGTGCTTAACGGCGCCCATCTTCGCCTTCCCTTGCCACACCTTCCCGTTGGCGGTTATTATTTGTCCAACTCGGCGAGAAGAGCCGCTCGCCTCGTGCTGACTCACGTAGCATCGTGACAGGCACACATCGCCCAAGCGACAACGTGAGGAATCATCGATGGGAACCCGATCGCGCCTGTTGCTGACCTGCTGCCTGGCAGGCCTGCTGACCCTCGGCACCGCTGCCAGCGTCCATGCCCATGACGCCAGCGCCGAGACTCAGCGGGGCTACGCCTCCTTTTATCACGACAAGTTTCAGGGCCGCACCACGGCCAGCGGCGTGCCATTCGACCAGAACCAGCTCACCGCCGCTCATCGTCGGCTGCCCTTCGGCACCCAGGTCGTGGTGCAACGCCCGGACACCGGCCAGGAAGTCACGGTAGTGATCAACGATCGTGGCCCCTTTATCAAGGGCCGCATCATCGACCTGTCCAAGCGCGCCGCCAGGCGGCTGGGCCTGATCGACATCGGCGTGGCCCCGGTCGTCATCACCCAGATCAACTGACTCCCGCCACGCTGGCCGACATGCCCGCACCGTTCGCCAGCTGAACCGCGATAGCGGCCATCATCACGCCGATGGCCCCATCGATGGCGCGCCACGCCGCCGGCCGCTTCAGCCAGGGCGCAAGCATGGCCCCGCCCCAGGCCAACAGGCTGAACCACAGGATCGATGCCGACCCGGCCCCGGCCAGGAAGCCGGCGGTGCTGCTCTGCTGCGCCCCTATCGCCGGAATGAGCAGCAGGGTATCCAGATAGACCTGGGGGTTGAGCAGGGTCACCGCCAGGGTGGCCAGAATCACCCGACGACGCCCCGGCAAGGCCTGCGCCTGGCCATCCAGCCCCTGGCGACCGGCGAGCGCACGCCACAGTGCCTGAATGGCCAGCCAGCCAAGAAACACCACCCCGGCCCAGCGCATCGCCTCCATCGCCTGGGGCACCGCCAACAACAGCGCACTGATGCCCAGCATACCGGCACTGAGCAGCAACAGATCGCTGGTCATGCATACCCCGGCCGACCACCAATGATGCCGCCGACGCACCGCTAGCCCCAGCACATAGGCGTTCTGGGCGCCGATTGCCATGATGATCCCGCCGCTTACCACCAGCCCGGTCAAATAGCTTTCCAGCATCGGCCATGCTCCTGTCTCGTTGATGATAACGGCAAGACTAGCCGATGCCATCCATGCGGAAAAATCATCCTGTTAATACCACATCACTTTTTCTTATGATGAGACCATCACCAGGCCTCGGAGAGCCATGATGCTGGACTACAAGCTGCTGGAGGCCCTGGCGGCCGTCGTGGAGTGCGGCGGTTTCGAGCGCGCCGGAGATGCCCTGGGGCTATCGCAATCGGCGATCTCCCAGCGCATTCGCACCCTGGAGATTCGCCTGGGGCAACCCGTACTGGTACGTACCCCGGCGCCGACCCCTACCCCGGTGGGCCGACAACTGCTCAACCATGCCCAGCGAGTACAGCTGCTCGAACGCGACCTGCGCCAGGCATTGCCGACCCTGGAAGGCGAGGCACCGCGGCTGCGCATCGCGGTCAATGCCGACAGCCTGGTGACCTGGTGGGCCGAGGCCGTGGGGGCTCTCTGCCAGGAAGAAGGTGTGGTACTCGACCTGGTGGTGGAGGATCAGGATATTAGCCTGCGTCGACTGCGCGACGGCGATGTGGCCGCCTGCCTGTGCGCCAGCCCACACCCCATCGCCGGGGCCCGCGCCCTGCCACTGGGCAGGATGAGCTACCTGCCGCTGGCCACGCCCGCCTATCGCCGGCGTCACTTCCCCGAGGGTCCTACCGCCGATGCCTTCCGCCACGCGCCGGCCATCGTCTTCGGGCCCCACGACCAGCTGCAACACCGCTTCCTGGCCGAGTGCGGCTATCGTGGCCCCTTTCCCTACCACCTCTGCCCCGCCTCCGAAGGCTTCGTGCGGCTGGCCCTGGCCGGCCTGGGCTACGGCATGGTCCCGCGCATGCAGGTAGAGGCGTGGCTGACAAGCGGCGAGCTGGTCAGCATCGTCCCGGGGCAGGAGCTGAAGGTGCCGCTCTACTGGCACAGCTGGCGCCACAGCGGCCGGCTGGTCGAGAGACTGACCGCGGCACTGGGCGCGGTCAGGCTGGTGTGATTCAGCGCCTCTCACTCATTGTCGGTGTCGCCAAGCTTGTCCTGGGTACGGGACTCGAAGTCGCCGGCAGCGTGGCGCTCGTGCAGCTGCATCTCCGGCTCACCGAAGGTGCGGTTGACCATGCGGCCGCGCTGCACCGCGGGGCGCGCATCGATCTCCCGGGCCCAACGCTGCACGTTGGTGTATTCCTGGACCTGCAGGAACTCGCCGGCATCGTAGAGCCGGCCCAGCACCAGCTGTCCATACCAGGGCCAGTTGGCCATATCGGCAATGGTATAGGCGTCGCCGGCCAGATAGCGGTTCTCGGCCAGGTGGCGGTCCAGCACATCGAGCTGGCGCTTGGTCTCCATGGCGTAGCGGTCGATGGGATATTCGAGTTTCTCCGGCGCATAGGCGTAGAAGTGGCCGAAGCCCCCGCCCAGGAAGGGCGCGCTGCCCATCTGCCAGAACAGCCAGTTCAGGGTCTCGGTGCGGGCGACATGCTCGCTCGGCAGGAACTCGCCGAACCTCTCCGCCAGGTAGAGCAGGATGGAGCCAGACTCGAATACCCGGGTGGGCGGATTGGTGGAATGATCCAGCAGGGCCGGGATCTTGGAGTTGGGATTCGCCTCCACGAAACCGCTACCGAACTGGTCGCCATCGCCGATGCGGATCAGCCAGGCGTCGTACTCGGCGTTCTGATGACCCAACGCCAGCAGCTCCTCGAACATCACCGTGGCCTTGACCCCGTTGGGGGTGGCCAGCGAGTAGAGCTGGAAGGGGTGCTGGCCGACCGGCAGCGGCTTCTCGTGGGTCGGCCCGGCGACCGGGCGGTTGGTGCTGGCGAAGGCGCCACCGCTGGGCTGCTCCCACTTCCACACTCTGGGCGGCACATACTGATTCTGTTCGCTCATGCTGACTCCTGGTGGCGAAGCCGCCCCGGCTATCGGCGGCGGCGTGTGAGACTCCGACAAACGATAGCGGGTTAAGGTTTCGAATTCGAGCCGGCGAGACCGGTCGCCTCCATGTTTCACTAATAAGCGTGATGGACAACGCCTACACCCGCCGTAGGAAAAGGCCGATAACACCCAGGGCGCACTTGGCTAGGGTGAAGGAAACACCGCGGGTCAGAGAAGATGTCCCGGGAGGGTCTTATGCGTCCCGCTTCGACACCGTCGGACAGCCGGCACCACGAACATCTCGGCTTTACGTTGATCGAGCTGGTCGTGGCCATCGCCGTGCTGGCCATCCTGGTCACCTGGGCGGTCCCCGGCTTCCAGCAGTTTAGCGCACGCAATGAAGTAGTCGCCGAGGTGATGCGGCTCAAGAGCGCGCTGTCCATGGCCCGCAGCGCGGCCATTACCCGCCGCCGCACCATCACACTCTGCCCGAGTGTGGATATGCACCAGTGCCAGATCCGCAATAACGCCGACGGCCAGGCCTGGCTGGCGACCCTGGCCATTTTCGAAGACACCGGCGAGTCTGAATACACCCTGTTGCACACGCTTGGCGAGAGCCGGCTACCCACACTCACCTATCGCAACGATAATCGCCCGGTGCGCTACGATGCCCTGGGCCGCTCCGGCGGGTATAACGGCACCTTCCGCCTATGTGGACGCCTGACGTCTGGCGCCAAGGTGATCGTCAATAATACCGGGAGGGTGCGAGTGGAATCGGGCAGGCCGGGATGCTGAGTATCTCAGGGGCAGCCGACGGCTCCCTGTTAATGCCAGCCGCTTATTCCGGGTCGTTCGGCATCACTCGCCTCGCCTGCATCAGGCGGCGCCATCCTGACAAACACCGGTCCACCCTCCGCCATGCCACCCTCGACGGCCCCCATGGCGATAATATAGCGACCCTCTTGCAGGCCAAGGTGGTCCCCGGATATCGCCACATGGCATGCACCCCCCGAGTCATCGCCCAGCATATGGCAATGACTGTCATTTTCCGTGTCGGCAGCGACCCCATGAAACGCCTTCCACCCGAAGCCGCTCGAGAGCTCATCCGTACCGAAGTCCTTCCATGCCTCTTTCTCACCCAGCATGCCATAGAGCGCCGACGCCGCGTTTTCCGCACGCATCTGCGCCTCGGCCGCGGCCCTGTAGTTCCCCGCCAATCGCTCATCGATCTGCGCAGACCGCATGCTGGCAAGCCCGATCATCAGTGACACCGTCAAGAACAGGAGCACGATGATCAGCGCCGCGCCACGCTGCTTCCTTATCGCCAGGCCCCCGGTAGCCTTCGTAAGCATCTCCTGCCGATGGCCCGTCATGATGTGGCCCGTCATGGCGCTACGGCCTCGGTTCGATTGACGGCAAGAAACGTCAAGGTATCCGGTGCGACATCCTCGCCGATGGACATCAAACGCAGCGTAATCTGCAATACCCCCTCGTCCCACCGCCTGTCATCCACGACGAAGCCCGGACCGGGGGTGCCGACATCCGGGCCGATAAAACCACCCACGAGTTCCTGGTAGCCCCCACCACGCGCCACATCCGCACATCGCGCCACTTCCACCGCCATAAACCACGCGACGTCACCGGCCACCTCTCTCTCCTGGAGCTTGTAATTCTTCAGCACTTCATCGCCGGGGGCACAGTGGGTCAAGGCGTCGCCACGATTCTCGACAGCGAGGCTAAGGACGGCGTCACCGCTGGCGTCTGTACTCCAGCTTGAACGGCTCCAGACGGCACGGCGTATATCTCGCAGCAGCGTTTCCGTCACAAGGTTCACTGCCGCCTGCTCCTCTCCGAGCGTCTCGACATGACGACTCGTCTGGAGGACCGTCAAGAAAATCCGACCGGCACCCAGCATGATGACCAATCCGATCACCATGGCCACCAGCAGCTCAATCAGCGAAAAGCCAGCATGACGCTTGGTCATTCTCCCTCCGGCAAGCGAATCGCATAGACGAAGGACGCTTCCGTGCTTCCAAACCGCCTCTCGTCCCAAGCCACCGTTATCTTGAACTCGCACTCGAGGCTTGCCTGTTCCAGGGCGCTTTTCATGAAGCCTGGCAAGGCGGCCGTGACGCCACTGCCGCCGGCCCAGTGTGCCCTCCACGCACGCTCCACGCCGTCAACTCGCCCAGCGGGGCAGGCAGGCACGCCGGGGAGGCCCGCCACTTCTGCCCATAATCTTTCCCGGGCATCCTGAGCCGCAAGGGAGGCGACCGAGCGCTGATAGGCGGCGTGCGCTCCCTGCAGGGCCCTAAGCTCCATGGCGGCGACTCCCAGCAGCCCGATGGACAACACGACCAGCGCCACCAGCGCTTCGACCAGCGTGAAGCCGGCGCAGCGCCTGGCGAAGGAGCCCTTAGTCACCACCGTCCACCTCGCTGCCATTCGGGCGAGCCTTTCGATGCGCTGAAGGCTCTTCAAGACGCTCCATCAAGTCACCGGCCTCCTCGCGAATAAACGCCTCATCAGGAAGGGTCACCAGGAAGACTCACCAACAGTCGGCGGGCCCTCTCCTGCCCAGGCCATCGAGGGTCAGGTCGGCATCGCAGCCATCGTCACGAGCCGTCTTCGCCGTGATGATAAACCCGGCATCAGCGTCTTCGGTGTAATCGATAGCATAGCTTCGATCGGGAGAGGCGGCGGTGATGGCACAGTCAGCATAATGATATTGGCGGGTATGGCAGCGCTCCAGCTCACCCGCGGCGATATGCAGGCCGGCATGGGCGTCAACACGCAGGGAGCGCGCCATATAACTCTGGTAGCGGGGCACCGCGATCGATGCCAGGATCGCGATGACAGCCACCACCAGCAAGATGTCGATCAGCGTAAAGCCACCGACATGACCGGGGTTGCCGACACGACGGGATTGCCTGGCACGACACCCGGCAAGGGACACGCAAGACGCCTCTCGATGGGTCACGACGCTCCTCCCGACGCCACCACGCGTTTACCACAGGCTTCAACAAGAACGCCGCCGTGATGCATCACGGCGGCGCTCGAGTCGTTAGGCCTGGTTCGGCGCTACTCGCTGACGATCACACGCTCGCGCAATTCACGGGGCATGGAGAAGGTGATGGTCTCCTCGCGGCCGGCGAGCTCCTCGGGGGCACTGGCGCCGAGGCTCTGCAGTCGCTCGATCACGCCCTTCACCAGCACCTCCGGGGCGCTGGCACCGGCGGTGACGCCGATGGTCCTGACGCCATCGAGCCAGGCCGGGTCGACCTGGTCGGCGCTATCCACCAGGTAGGCGGGGGCGCCGACCCGCTCGGAGAGCTCACGCAATCGGTTGGAGTTGGAACTGTTGGGGCTGCCCACCACCAGCACCAGATCCGAGCCTTCGGCCAGCTCGCGTACGGCATCCTGACGGTTCTGAGTAGCGTAGCAGATATCATCCTTGCGCGGCCCCTGGATCGCCGGGAACCGGTCCCGCAGGGCGTCGATCACCCTGGCGGTATCATCCATGGAGAGGGTCGTCTGGGTGACGAAGGCGAGCCGGCTCGGGTCCTTCACCTCGAGCCTGGCGACGTCATTCTCGTCCTCCACCAGGTAGATGGCGCCACCATCAGAGGTGTCATAGCGCCCCATGGTGCCCTCCACCTCGGGGTGGCCGGCATGGCCGATCAGCACGCACTCCTGGCCGCGACGAGCGTAACGCAGCACCTCCAGGTGCACCTTGGTCACCAGCGGGCAGGTGGCATCGAACACCTTGAGGCCACGCCGCTCGGCCTCCTCCTGGACGGCGCGGGAGACGCCGTGGGCGGAGAAGATCACGATGACGTTGTCGGGCACTTCGTGGAGTTCCTCGACGAAGACCGCCCCCCTCTCCCGCAGGCTATCTACCACGAAGCGATTGTGGACCACCTCATGGCGGACATAGATCGGCGGACCGAACACATCCAGGGCACTGTTGACGATGTCGATGGCGCGATCGACGCCGGCGCAGAATCCGCGGGGATTGGCGAGCCTGATTTGCATGGTGAAGAATCCTTGATGCGTTACGGCATCGGCATGTCTGATTGCCAAGGCTGGCGAGCGTTTGGGGTCAGCTTAAAATTAAAAAATGTGCATGGGCAGGCATGTTGTTAATCGCCAAACCAACAATATGCCGAGGCCCCCAATGCAGGGGCCCCAATTCTTGCACAAGATTCTGACGACTTCAGCCTCCCCCTGCATTCGGCCCGCATCAATGCCCTCGCCGCACGCTTCGAGGGGCTGTTGTCGGAGCAACGCAATAGGGATCTTCGACGCTAGCGCTAAAATGCAAAACGGCCACTCATAAAGTGGCCGTCGCGTCATGCGCTTGTTTGGTGGCTGCCAATGGGTCAGGCGAGGCTTTCCAGCGCCTTCTCGATGATGGCGAGACCTTCTTCGAGCACTTCCGGCTCGACGGTCAGCGGCACCAGCACGCGGATGGAGTTGGAGTAGAAGCCGCAGGACAGCAGGATCAGGCCCAGCTCCTTGGCCTTGGCACATACGGCGGCGGTGGCGGCCGGGTCCGGCTTGCCATCGGCATCGACCAGCTCGAAGGCGGCCATGGATCCCAGGTTGCGTGAGTGTGCGACATTCGCGAAGCGTGCTTCCCAGCTGGCGAAACGTGCCGCCAGCTGCTCGCCCATCCGGGCGCTACGCTCGAGGATGTTCTCTTCGTGAATGACGTCAATGACGGCCAGCGCCGCGGCGCAGGACAGCGGGTTGCCGCTGTAGGTACCACCCAGCGACCCCGGGCCGGAAGAATCCATCACCTCGGCGGTACCGACGACTGCCGACAGAGGCATGCCGTTGGCCAGGCTCTTGGCCATGGTCATGATGTCGGCTTCGACACCGCTGTGCTCCATCGCAAACAGCTTGCCGGTACGCGCGAAGCCGGACTGCACTTCATCGGCGATCAACAGGATGCCATGCTCGTCACACAGTTCACGCAATGCGGTGAGGAAGCTCGGTGAGGCGACATAGAAGCCGCCTTCGCCCTGGACTGGCTCGATGACGATCGCAGCGGTGCGGTGCGGCGCGATGTCGGTCTTGAACAGGGTACGGATCGCGTTCAGGGATGCTTCTTCGCTGATACCGTGAATCGGGTTCGGGTAGGGCGCACGGAAGATATCACCCGGCATCGGGCCGAAGTCATTCTTGTACGGCAGCACCTTGCCGGTCATCGCCAGGGTCATCATGGTGCGACCATGGAAGGCGCCGTCGAAGGTAATGACGCCGCTACGGCCGGTGGCGGCACGCGCGATCTTGATGGCGTTTTCGACCGCTTCCGCGCCGGAGTTGACCAGCAGGGTCTTGCGTTCCGGGCCACGCACCGGTGTCAGCTCGGCCAGCTTCTGGCTCAGCTGTACGTACGGGGCGTAGGAGATGACGCCCGCGGCGGTATGCATGACCTTATCGAGCTGCGCCTTGACGGCTTCCACGACCTTCGGATGGCGATGACCCAGGTTGAGCACGCCGATCCCACCGGCGAAGTCGATCCAGCGGTTGCCGTCCGCGTCCCAGATTTCCGCATTCAGCGCGGTGTCGGCGAACTGTGGTGTAGCGGTGACGGCACCCTTGGCGACGTACTTGTGCTTTAGAACATCGAGTTGTTCATTGCTCAGTTGAGAGTGGCTCATAACAGTTTCCTTTCTCGTCGCGGGTGGCATAGCGCGGGCCATGCCACCTTGTGTTGTTGAGGGTTTACAGGCCGCCGATGCAGACGTACTTGAGCTCGGTGAACTCTTCCAGGCCGTGGTGAGAGCCTTCACGGCCCAGTCCGGATTCCTTGATGCCGCCGAAGGGCGCGAGCTCGGTGGAGATCAGGCCTTCATTGACGCCGACCATGCCGTACTCCAGCGCTTCCAATGTGTGCCAGATGCGACGGTAATCGTTGGCGTAGAAGTAGGCCGCCAGACCGAAGGGCGTGTCGTTGGCCATCGCGATGGCCTCTTCATCCCTGGTGAAGCGGAACACTGGCGCCAGAGGGCCGAAGGTTTCCTCATCCGCGACGACCATCTCAGTGGTGACATCGGCCAGCACGGTGGGCTCGAAGAAACTGTGCCCCAGGCCATGGGGCTTGCCACCCGTGACCAGACGCGCTCCCTTGCCGATGGCGTCATCGACGTGGCTCTGTACCTTGTTGACCGCAGCATCATTGATCAGCGGGCCGATGGTATTGCCATCCACCAGGCCATCACCGACCTGCATCGCCGCGACACGCGTTGCCAGCTTCTCGACGAAGGCATCGTAGACACCGTCCTGAACGAGGAAGCGGTTGGTGCACACGCAGGTCTGGCCCGCATTGCGGAACTTGGAGGCAATGGCGCCATCCACGGCGGCATCGAGATCCGCATCATCGAAGACGATGAAGGGGGCGTTGCCACCCAGTTCCATCGCGGTCTTCTTGACGGTGGAGGCGCACTGCGCCATCAGTTGCTTGCCCACTGGAGTGGAGCCTGTGAAGGACACCTTGCGGATCCGCGGGTCGGTGGTCAGCACTTCGCCGATCGCCGCCGGTTTAATGGCGGTGACGACGCTGACCAGGCCTGCCGGCAGGCCGGCCTCCAGTGCCAGATCCGCCAGCGCCAGTGCGGTCAGCGGGGTGGCTTCGGCCGGCTTGATGACCACGGCACAGCCCGCGGCGATCGCCGGAGCACACTTGCGGGTGATCATCGCCAGCGGGAAGTTCCACGGCGTGATGGCCGCCACGACACCGATCGGCTCGCGCAGCACCATCAAGCGCTTGTCGGCACCGTGAGACGGCAACGTCTCACCGGCCATGCGCTTGGCCTCTTCGGCGAAGAATTCGATGAACGAGGCACCGTAGGTTACCTCACCACGCGACTCCGCCAGCGGCTTGCCCTGCTCCAGCGTCATCAACTGGGCGAGGTCTTCACGATGCTCTAACACCAGGTCGAACCAGCGACGCAGCAGCGCGGAACGCTCCTTCACCGGCACCTTCTTCCAGGCGTTGCCGGCGATCTCGGCGGCGGCGACGGCATCACGGGTATCATCGGCGCTGACCTCCGCGACACGGGCCAGTGCCTCGCCAGTCGCCGGGTTGGTCACGTTGAAGGTAGTACCCGTATCGCGGTGCTCGGTACCGATGAGTGCCGGGACGAAGGTGTCGCTGCCGGTTTCCGAGTTGACGTAGCGCTTCAGAAAATCGCTGGTCGAGAGCGATGAAAGGGGCATGTGAAGCTCCTGTTGCTGGCCATTGTGACAGGTCACGAATGAGGGTCTGTGGGAATTCTTGCGTTACCCGACTGAACTGATGATGGACACGCTAACAGCGTCAGGCCAGATGGCGAATAGACCAATTATATGTTTGACTAGACCAATCGGAATTGGCTGCGAATAAGCAGAACTGAATGGGCTTTCAGCCCTGTCATGTGCTCTGCCAATCGACCCGGCAATCGCTTGTTATGCGGCTTGCTTTAGCGCCCCTGCGAGGTGCCTAGCCGTGCGATTGATGACACAGCTTAACCTTGATAGCTGAGCCTACAATCCAGGCGTCATATCTGAACCTCAAACGGAGGCCAGCATGGAACAGCCCGCGCTTGGTCCACTGATCGAATGCTACCGCCGTCAGCCACAGGCGCTGAGCAAGCAGGTACGGCTGGAGCAGGCGTTACTCGAAATGATTCGTGAATACTGGCCGGTAGGCGCACGACTTCCCCCGCATCGAAAGCTATGCGAGGCATTGGGCGTGGCGCGCAATACCTTGTCGCTGGCCATCAAGTCATTGATCGAGGAAGGCTATTTGCATACCGGTCAGGGGCAGGGCACCTGGACCCGTCGCCCACATGCCGGAACGTATAGCGCTGCGACGGCGGAGACAGCTGCTGCGCCGCTGCCGTTGTCTGATCGAGCTCGCAAGGTACTGAGTGGGCAGGGGGCGAGCCTGATCCAGAGCGGCGCCTTCGTACCGGGCATTCCCGACATCGCACGCTTCCCGATGCGCAAGTGGCGCCAGCTATATGCCAGCGTGACGGTGCCGCACAACACACTGCTGCTGTCGTATTCGAGCGGCGGCTATGGTCCGCTCAAGCGCGAGATTCGCGATTTCCTGCGTCGTTGGCGCAACATCGATTGTGATACCCAGCAGATTATCATCACCGAAGGCACCCACCACGGCATCGAACTGTGCGCGCTGGCGCTGGCGGACGCCGGCCAGCAGGTGGTGATGGAGTCTCCCTGCTACTGGGGAGCACGCAACGTCTTTCTGGCCGCCGGACTCGAGACGCAGCTGATTCCCTGGCGGCCAGAGGGGGACATGGCGGGAATGGCTGGCCATAACCTCGCCTCGCTTCCGGCGACGCCGGTGCAGATCGCCTATTTCACCGGATCACATCACTATCCCTTGAGTGTCCCCACATCACGGCGTGACAAGCTGGCACTCTGCAAGGCCTGCCAGCCCGCCTATATCCTCGAGGATGATTACGAGTTCAATGGTGTTGATCATGGCGAGTTGCTGTTTGATCCTGACTCCCGCAACCGCCTGCTGGTGGGATCGTTTTCCAAGTTGATGTTCCCGGGCCTGCGGCTGGGCTACCTGGTAGTGCCACGAGCGCTGGCGAGACCGATTAATCGGCTGCGCAGCGAGGTATTCCGTGAGGGGCGCATGCTGGATCAGGCGGTACTGGCACAGTTCATCGCCGATGGTGATTTCGATGCCTGGTATCAGCGCATTCAGCGTGACTATCTCGGCCGTCAGCAGGTGGTGCATGACCAGCTGTGCCAGGTAAAAGGGGTAATCAGCGTCTCGCCGCCGTCGCGGGGCATCAGCCTATGCGTACAATTGGAACCTGAAATTGACGATCAACGTGTCGCGCAACTGATGATCAAGGAGCACCTTATCGTCAGGCCGCTGAGTTTTGTCTGCAGTGATGATGACTCTCGCCGAGGCTTGATTCTCGGCGTTGGTATGCTGGCGGGTGAGAGCCTGACTAGCGAGGTGGCACGGTTACGCCGCACGCTGGAAGGCATTCTGACGATGCGCGATATTCGTCTTCGCTAGATATGAAAACGCCTCCGCCGGCCAAGGCGAAGGCTGGTCGTCGTTGCACCATGAAGACGAGCACCGAGGCTGCACTGGTGCTATTCTCGAAACCGATCGCGATGGGTACCCGCAGCCCGGCAAGGGTGTCGAAGGTCTTGGCCTCAAGGTCTTACCCCAGCGGCTGATCCTAGAGACGCCTCCCAGGAGAGAAACATGGCTCAGTGGGTGGTGGCCGGCGTTACCTCGATGATCTCGACCTCGAAGGTCAGGGTACGCCCCGCCAGCGGGTGATTGAAGTCCACGTCCACCTGGTTGCCTTCGACGGCGCTGATCACGCCGGGCAGCTCGCCGCCGGCGGGATCGGCAAACGACATGACGGTGCCGATCTCCAGCGTCTCCTCGCCGAAGTCATCGCGTTTCAGGCGCTGGATATTCTGCGGGTTATGCTGGCCGAAGGCATGCTCCGGGGTGATCTCGAAGGTATCGCTCTCGCCGGCATGCATGCCCTTCATGGGATGCTCGAAGCCGGGCGGCAGGTTGCCGTCGCCCAGCTGGAAGGTGGCCGGAGCCTTGTCACGGGTGGAGTCCACCACGGTGCCGTCTTCCAGCTTGAGGGTGAAGTGCAGGGTCACTTCCATGCCCTCGTCGATACGGTGTTGAGCGCTGCTGTGATCGGTCATAAGGTCCAGGACTCGGTAAACAGAATGTCGAAAGGCTATATCAGCCTCGCTTGCGGGCGCGACGCTTCTCGCCGAACACGGACTCCCAGATCAGGCCGATGGCCCCCAGGGTAATGCCGATGTCCGCCACGTTAAAGGCGGGATAATACCAACCCGCCGCGTGGAAGGAGAGGAAGTCGACCACGTAGCCATGCACCAGGCGGTCGTAGAGATTGCCCAGCGCCCCGCCGATGATCATGGCAAGCGAGGCGGCAAGCAGCACCTCATCGCGCTTGAGTCGGCGCATCCAGAGCGTCAGGCCGATGCTGGCCCCCACCGCGATGGCGGCGAACAGCCAGCGCTGCCAGCCGGGGTGGCCGGCCAGGAAGCTGAAGGCGGCGCCGGTGTTGTGCAACAGTGTCAGGTTGAAGAACGGCAGTACCTCCACCGGCCGGGCGTATCCCAGCCAGGCGGTGGCGGCGGCCTTGGTGGCCAGGTCAAGGGCGACCACCGCCAGCGTCAGCCATAGCCAGCGCAGCGGCCTTTCCATGGAGACTCGCTCGAGGGTGCCCGCCTCCGGGCACGCCTCGCCTCCCCTGTCACCGCGGGCCACTCTTCCCCCCTTACGCATAGTGGCGCGTCTCGCCGGGGCCATCCGGCAGGTTGCCGATGCAGCGGCCACAGAGGTCCGGGTGCTCCGGGTGGGTACCCACCTCTTCACGATGGTGCCAGCAGCGCTCGCACTTGTTGTTGGGGCTTTCCACCACGGCCACCTTGAGGCCCTCGAGCTCGGTGGCCTCGGCGCTGGCACCCTCGGCAAGCGGTGCCAGACGCACTTCGCTGGTCAGCATCACGAAGCGTAGCTCATCGCCCAGCTTGGCAAGGGTGGCCTGCAGGGCGTCGTCCACATAGAGGGTAACCTCGGCGGCCAGGCTGCCCTTGATCGCCTTGGCGTTACGGGCGTCTTCCAGGCACTTGTTGACCGCCTGCTTGACGTTGAGCACCCGCTCCCAGAAGTCGCGGCCCATCTCGGCATCATCGGCGAGCGTCGAGAGGCCGGTGTAATACTCCTCCAGCAGCACACTCTCGCCGCGCTTGCCGGGGATATGATCGAAGATTTCCTCGGCGGTAAAGCTGAGGATCGGCGCCACCCAGCGCGAGAGCGCCTTCACCACGTGGTAGAGCGCGGTCTGGGCGCTGCGCCGCGCTACCGAGTCGGCCTGGGTGGTGTACTGGCGATCCTTGATCACATCCAGGTAGAAGCCGCCCAGTTCCCGAGCACAGAAGCCGTGCACCTGCTGGTAGACATCGAGGAAGCGATACTCGTCATAGGCGACCTCGATACGCGCCTGGAGCTGGGCGGCGCGGTCCACCACCCACTGGTCCAGGGCCAGCATCTCGCCGAATGGCAGGGCGTCGACCTCCGGTTCGAAGCCGTTGAGGTTGGCCAGCAGGAAGCGCGAGGTATTACGGATGCGACGATAGACATCGGCGGTACGCTTGAGGATCTCGTCGGAGACCGCCATCTCCCCGGAGTAGTCGGTGGAGGCCGCCCACAGGCGCAGAATATCGGCGCCCAGCTTGTCCATCACCTCCTGGGGCGCCACCACATTGCCCATCGACTTGGACATCTTGCGGCCCTGGGCATCCACGGTGAAGCCGTGAGTCAGCAGGCCGCGGTACGGCGGATGACCATCGATGGCGCAGCCGGTCAGCAGCGACGAGTGGAACCAGCCGCGGTGCTGGTCGGAGCCCTCCAGATAGAGGTCGGCGCGCGGGCCGCTGTCATGGCCGTGGGGATGCGAGCCGCGCAGCACATGGCGATGGGTGGTGCCGGAGTCGAACCACACGTCCAGGGTATCGGTGACCTTGTCGTAGTCGGCGGCCTCTTCCCCCAGCAGCTCGGCGGGGTCGAGGCGGAACCAGGCATCGATGCCCTCGCCCTCGACGCGCTTGGCGACCTCTTCCATCAGCTCGACGGTGCGCGGATGCAGCTCCCCGCTGGCCTTGTGCAGGAAAAACGGAATCGGTACCCCCCAGTTGCGCTGGCGGGAGATGCACCAGTCGGGCCGGTTGGCGATCATGCTGTGCAGGCGCGCCTGCCCCCAGGCCGGCGTGAACCGAGTGGCCTCGATGCCCTCCAGCGCACTCTCGCGCAGGGTCTTGCCGTGACGGCCCTCCACATCCATGCCCACGAACCACTGGGCGGTGGCGCGGTAGATCACCGGCGTCTTGTGGCGCCAGCAGTGCATGTAGCTGTGGGTGATCGGCTTGTGGGCCATCAGTGCACCGACCTCGTCGAGCTTGGCGACGATGTTCGGGTTGGCCTTCCAGATCATCTGGCCGCCGAAGAACGGCAGGCTATCGACGTAGACGCCGTTGCCCTGCACCGGGCTCTCGATCTCATCGAAGGTCATGCCGTGGGCACGGCAGGTCATGAAGTCATCCACGCCGTAGGCCGGCGCCGAGTGGACGATACCGGTGCTGCCCACCTCGGATTCCACGTAGTCGGCCAGGTAGACCGGTGACAGGCGCTCATAGAGCGGGTGGCGGAACCGAATGCCATCGAAGGCCTCGCCCCGGGCGGTGGCGACCACCTCGCCGCTCAGGCCGAAGCGTTCCAGGCACGATTCCACCAGGTCTTCGGCCAGCACCAGCAGGCGCTCACCGGTGTCCACCAGGGCATAGGTGAACTCCGGGTGCATATTGAGCGCTTGGTTGGCGGGCACGGTCCAGGGCGTGGTGGTCCAGATGACGACCGCGGTGGCCTTGGGTAGCGCCGCCAGGCCAAAAGCAGCGGCGAGGCGGTCCGCATCCTCCACCGGGAAGGCCACGTCGACGGCGTCGGACTGCTTGTCCTGGTACTCCACCTCGGCCTCGGCCAGCGCCGAGCCACAATCGAAGCACCAGTTGACGGGCTTCAGGCCCTTGAACACATAGCCGGCCTCGACCATGTCGGCCAGCGCACGGATCTCACCCGCCTCGTTGGCGAAGTCCATGGAACGATAGGGGTTGTCCCAGTCGCCGACCACCCCGAGACGCACGAAGTCATCGAGCTGGCCCTGGATCTGCTCGGCGGCATACTCGCGGCACAGCTCACGGGCACGTTCCGGCGCCAGGTGCTTGCCGTGGGTGGTCTCCACCTTATGCTCGATGGGCAGGCCATGGCAGTCCCAACCGGGCACATAGGGGGCATCGAAGCCGGCCAGGTTCTTGGACTTGACGATGATGTCCTTGAGGATCTTGTTGACGGCATGACCGATATGGATGCTGCCGTTGGCGTAGGGAGGGCCGTCGTGCAGCACGAACAGCTCCCGCCCCTGGCGCGCCTCGCGCAGGCGGTGATAGATATCCAGCTGCTGCCACCGCGCCAGCCGCTCGGGCTCACGCTTGGGCAGCATGCCGCGCATGGGGAAATCGGTTTCTGGCAGGTTCAGGGTGGCCTTGTAGTCGCTCATATTCTGGGGATCAGCCGTCGTCATGGTCGGCGGACATACCCGCCGAGGAATCGAGTGTCACGGCCTCGCGCGCCAGCGGCGCCGATGCCAGAGGGAAAGAATCATCGTTACCGAAAGTCTCGGGGTACCGAGAAGAACACGCATCGGATTCGGGATGCTGAAAAGCACACGCATCGGCGTCGGGATGCTGAAAAGCACGCGCATCGGCGTCGGGATGCCGAAAAAAATAATCGCGGGCGCGCTGCTGATCGAGGCCGATCTGGCGCTTGAGGGCCGCGAAGTCATCGAACTTCACCTCGCCGCGCAGCTTGACGCAGGGCACAACCACCAGGCGTGCGCCGTAGAGGTCGCCGTCGAAGTCGAACAGATGCACCTCGAGCACCGGTCGCACGCTGCCGACGGTGGGTCGCCAGCCGATATTGGCCACCCCCGGCAGGCGGCGGCCATCGGGCAGCTCGGTTACCACCGCGTAGACGCCATGCAACGCCAGGGCACGCACCGGCTGAGGCAGGTTGGCGGTAGGCACACCGATGGTGCGACCCAGCTTCTGGTCGGCCACCACGCGACCGCCCAGTCGATAGGACCGACCCAGCAGGCGGGCGGCCGCCGCGAAGTTGCCGCTGGCCAGCAGGGTGCGAATACGGCTGCTGGAGACCCGCTCATCGTCGATGGTAAAGGTCCGGGTATGCTCCACCTCGAAACCGCTGGCCTGGCCCACCGTGGTAAGCAGATGGAAATCGCCGCGGCGGTCACAGCCGAAGCGGAAGTCATCGCCCACGACCAGGTGACGCACCCCCAGCCCCTGGATCAGCACTCGCCGAATGAAGGCCTCGGCGGTCAGGCTGCGCAGGGCCTCGTTGAACGGCAGGCAGAGCACGCGCTCCACACCGGCCTCATCCAGCAGCCGCACCTTGTCGCGCAGGCGGGTGAGCCGCGGCGGCGCCTGGTCGTCGGCGAAGAACTCGCGGGGCTGGGGCTCGAACACGACCACCGCCACCGGCAGGCCGAGGCGACGGGCCTGCTCGCGACACTGCTCGAGAATCGCCTGATGGCCACGGTGGACGCCATCGAAGTTGCCGATGGTGGCCACACAGCCACGGTGCTCGTCGCGCAGGTTGTGCAGTCCTCGAATCACTTGCATGGCGTGGTAGAGCCCCGCTCGGCGTCGAATGGTGATCAAAGCATCGATTATACCGGACAGCCGGCCCCTTGACAGCCGGGGCCAGTCTGGCGATACGCGACGCCAACGAGAGGCCGTCAGCCCCTCATTCTAAAGTGCCGCAGGCGCACCCCGGTAACGGCCAGCCAGGCGAAGTAGAGCGCCGCGCCCCCCACCACCAGCGCCGTCAGCCAGACGACGCGCTGCCCGACGCCCCACCCGAGCCACGCCTGCCAATCGGGGGAAAGCCACCAGAGCCCTAGTCCCATCACCCCACAGCCGCCCAGCAGCTGCACGGCGTAGCGGCCCCAGCCGGGCTGGAACACCAGCACGCCCTGCTTCCTGAGCAGCCAGCCCAGCATGCCGGCATTCATGAACGCCGAGAGCGCCGTAGCCAGCGCCAGGCCGGCATGTGCCAGGGGCCAGATCAGGATCAGGTTGAAGACCATGTTGGCGACCATGGCAATGATGCCGACCTTCACCGGCGTCTTGGTGTCCTGGCGGGCGAAGAAGCCCGGCGCCAGCACCTTGATCAGCATGAAGGCCACCAACCCCAGGGAATAGGCCCGCAGACTCATCGCCGCCATGGCGATATCACGCTCGGTCATGGCGCCATAGTGAAACAGCGAGATCAACAGCGGCTCGGCGAGCAGGGCCAGGGCCAGGGCCGCCGGCAATCCCAGCAGCAGCACGGCGCGGATCGCCCAGTCGAGCATGGCGCTGAAGTGCTCGCCGGATTGCTCGGCATGGCGACGCGACAGCGCCGGCAGGATCACGGTGCCGATGGCGATGCCGAACACCCCCAGGGGTAGCTCCACCAGGCGGTCGGAATAATACAGCCAGGAGACGCTACCCGCCGCCAGCAGGGAGGCGAGAATGGTATCCAGCAACAGGTTGATCTGGGATACCGAGACCCCGAACAGCGCCGGCACCATCAGCGTCATGATCCGCTTGACGCCGGGGTGCTGGAAGCTGGGCCAGGGCCGCGGCGCCAGCCCCAGTCGCATCAGGAAGGGCGCCTGGAAGGCGAGCTGGGCCACCCCGGCGATCAACACGCCCCAGGCCAGCGCCATGGCCGGCTCGCTCATCAAGGGGGTCAGCAGCAGCGCCGCCCCGATCAACGAGAGATTGAGCAGCACCGGGGTAAAGGCCGGCACAGCAAAGCGGTTCCAGGTATTGAGCACGCTGCCGGCAAACGCCGTCAGCGAGATCAGCAGCAGGTAGGGGAAGGTCAGCCGCAGCATATCGGCGGTCAGCGCCAGCTTGGCCGGGTCACGGCCGAACCCGGGGGCGAACACCCACACCAGCCAGGGGGCGGCAAACATGGCCACCGCGGTCAGCAGGAACAGCACCGCCGCCAGGCTGCCGGATACGGCATCGAGCAGCTCGCGTACCTCGCGCCGACTGCCCCGGGTGGCGTACTCCGAGAGTACCGGCACGAAGGCCTGATTGAAGGCGCCCTCGGCGAACAGCCGGCGCATGAAGTTGGGGATCTTGAAGGCGACGAAGAAGGCATCGGCGCCCGCCCCGGCCCCCAACAGCGCGGCGATGGTCACGTCGCGCGCCAGGCCCATCACCCGCGAGAGCATGGTCATCATGCTGACCACGAGGCCGGAGCGCATCAGTCCACCGCCCTTGGGGGCCACCACCCTGTCGTTTTCGTCCACCGCTGCCGGTGACGCCTGTTCGCGATCCGTCACGTCTGATCCTCGGCTCTGTAAATGGCAGCCACAAAAAAACCGGCCGCAGCCGGTTTTTTCACGAGACACCGGCCCACGGCCGGCTCTCGATGGCATCTGACCGGCTTAGGCAGCCAGGGCCTTGACGCGCTTGTTCAGGCGGCTCTTCATGCGGGCGGCCCGCTTCTTGGAGAGCACATCCTTGTCGGCGATACGGTCGATGACCGGCTGCGCCTGCTGGAAGGCGGCCATGGCCTCGGCGTGGTCACCGCCATTGATGGCCTTGATGACGCGCTTGATATAGGTACGGACCATGCTGCGCTGGCTGGCCTTCAGGACACGACGACCTTCGGCCTGACGGGCGCGCTTGCGAGCTTGCTTGCTGTTTGCCACTTGCTGTCTCCTTGGAGATTCTTCGCCGCCCGTGTAATGACGGCTGAAATAACGTATTGATCCGGCAGCAAAGAATACACCTTACCGCCGGTTTGGCCATCTGGCCGATCGCCGCTGATGCCGCGATCGTTCACGGGCCGTGTCTGAGAGGATGGCGCATCCTACCACAGCCAGGATGGGGCTTGCCATAGGACCTCGATAACTCCATCACCCGATCTACAGCACCACCAGGTTGTCGCGGTTGATCAGCTCCGGCGCCTCCATGAAGCCGAGGATCGCCTCGATTCGATGACTAGGCTGGCCGATGATGCGCCGCGCATCCTCGACGCCATAGTTGACCAGCCCCTTGGCCACCCGGTCGCCCTGTTCGTCGACACAGAGCACCATGTCGCCGCGCCGAAACTGCCCGGCCGCCGCCTTGATTCCCACCGGCAGCAGGCTGGAGCCCCTCTCCCGCAGCACCTTGACGGCGCCCGCGTCCAGGGTCAGGGTGCCACGCACCTGCAGCTGCCCGGCCAGCCAGCGCTTGCGTGCCGCCATGGGCGCCTGGTCGGGGTGCAGCAGGGTCCCCAGGCGATCGCCATCGATCAGCCGAACCAGCACATCGGCCTGGCGGCCGCCGGCGATGGCGGTCACGGCCCCCGAACGCGCCGCCAGCCGCGCGGCACGGATCTTGGTCGCCATGCCGCCGCGACCCAGGGCCCCACTTCCCCCGGCCACGGCCGCCAGTGCCGGGTCATCGGCGCGCCCCTCGGCGATCAACCGGGCCTCGGGATTGGAGCGCGGGTCGGCGTCGAACAGGCCCTCCTGGTCGGTCAGGATCACCAGGGCATCGGCCTGCAACAGGTTGGCCACCAGGGCCCCCAGGGTGTCGTTGTCGCCGAAGCGGATCTCGTCGGTCACCACGGTGTCGTTTTCATTGATCACCGGCACCACCCGCAGGTCGACCAGGGTGCGCAGCGCCGAACGGGCGTTGAGATAGCGCTTGCGATTGGAGAGGTCGTCGTGGGTCAGCAGCACCTGGGCGGTGAGCATGTCGTGGCGCGCGAAGTGGCCCTCGTAGCACTCGGTGAGGCCGTTCTGCCCCACCGCCGCCGCGGCCTGCAACTCATGCACCGACGAGGGACGCGCCTGCCAGCCGAGACGCACCATGCCCGCGGCCACCGCGCCGGAGGACACCACCACCACCTCGATGCCGCGCCGATGCAGCACGGCGATCTGGTCGACCCAGCCGCCGATCGCCGTTTCATCGAGATCGCGGCCATCGTTGGTCAACAGGGCGCTGCCAATCTTCACTACTACCCGACGGGCACCCGTCAGTGCCTCGCGACCCATCACCTGCTCGTCACTGTCCATTCGCTCTCAACCCTGGCTTCCATGGGGTCAGACCCCCAACCAAATGGGGTCTGACCCCATCGACTCCCGGCACCGACAAGAGCCCTCTCAGGGCGCGTACTCAACCTCGACATCATAGTCGTCGTCATCGAAGTCATCGTCATCCTGGTCGGATGGCTTGCGCTTGCGACCCAGGCGCGCCTCGGTACGGGCGACCGATTCTTCCTCCATGCGCTCACGCATCTCGCGCACCCGCTCGGCGGCGTCCTCGTCCTCGTTCTCCAGGCGGCGCTGCTCGGTGAGCCAGCGGTAGGCCGCCTGCGCCAGCGCATCGGTGCCATCGCTGCCGATTGCCGAGATACGAAAGACCGGGCCTTCCCAGCCCAGACGACTCACGATGGCGTCCGCCGCGGCCTCACGCTCTTCCTCGGGAAGCAGGTCCAGCTTGTTGAGCACCAGCCAGCGCGGCAGCTCGGACAACGCCGGCGAAAACTCGCCCAGCTCGTGGATGATCGCCTCGGCGGCCTCCACCGGGTCGGTTTCGTCGAAGGGCGCCACATCCACCACATGGAACAGCAGCCGGGTGCGGGTCAGGTGCTTGAGGAAGCGCAGCCCCAGGCCGGCGCCATCCGAGGCGCCTTCGATCAGGCCGGGCACATCGGCCATCACGAAGTGTTCGTGCATGCCGAGCTTCACGACCCCCAGGTTGGGCACCAGGGTGGTGAAGGGATAGTTGGCCACCTTGGGCTTGGCCGCGGAAACGGCGCGGATCAGCGTCGACTTGCCGGCATTGGGCATGCCCAGCAGCCCGACGTCGGCCATCACCTTCATCTCCAGGCGCAGGTTGCGACGCTCGCCCTCGGTGCCCGGCGTGGTGCGACGCGGCGCGCGATTGGTGGAAGACTTGAAGTGAATATTGCCAAGCCCCCGGCGCCCACCCTGGGCCACCAGCACCACCTGGCCAATCTCGGTGACGTCGGCGATCACCTCGAGGGTATCCTCGTCGATCACCGTGGTGCCCACCGGAACCTTGACGTGCAGGTCTTCACCGGCCTTGCCGCTCATCTGCCGACCCATGCCGGACTGGCCGTTCTGCGCCTTGTAGAAGCGCTGGTACTTGAAGTCGATGAGGGTATTGAGGGCGTCGTCACCGATCAGGTAAACGCTGCCGCCATGACCGCCGTCGCCGCCATCGGGGCCGCCCTTGGGCACATACTTCTCGCGCCGAAAGCTGAGGCAGCCGTTGCCGCCCTTGCCGGCTTCCACGATGATCGAGGATTCGTCGACGAACTGCATCTATCACTCTCCAGGCGGCTTGTGCCGCCATGATACAAGAAGGCCCCGCCATGGCGGGGCCTTCTCACGGCAAGAATCAGGCGTCTCAGGCAGAGACGACGCTGACGAACTTGCGGTTCTTCGGACCCTTGGTCTCGAACTTGATCACGCCTTCGTCCAGGGCGAACAGGGTGTGATCCTTGCCGATGCCAACGCCGGTGCCGGCATGGAACTTGGTGCCACGCTGGCGAACGATGATGTTGCCGGCGCTCACGGCCTGGCCACCAAAGAGCTTGACGCCAAGGCGCTTGGATTCGGAATCGCGACCGTTACGGGTAGAACCCGCTGCCTTCTTATGTGCCATGGAATAAACCTCCGTTCAGGGGGATTGGACCGCTTACGCGGAGATCCCGGTGATCTTGACTTCAGTGAACCACTGGCGGTGGCCCTGACGCTTCATGCTGTGCTTACGGCGGCGGAACTTGATGATGTTCACCTTGTCGCCACGGCCGTGGGCAACGATCTCGGCAGAGACCTTGGCACCGTCGACCAGGGGAGCACCGACCTTGACCTCGTCATCGCTGCCAACCAGCAGCACTTCGTCGAAGTCGATGGACTCGCCGGTCGGGACTTCGATCTTCTCGAGCTTCAGGGTCTGGCCTTCCTGAACGCGGTACTGCTTGCCACCGCTCTTGATAACTGCGTACATGCTTTTCTCTCCAGGACTCATCGGGTTGGGCTCTTCGTCGGCCTGCTTCGAGTGGCGCCCCTTTCGGCAACCATCTGACAGGGAGCGAGATGAGTGGGTCGCGCATTATAGCGATAGGCGACACACGGCACAACCCGATCATTCAGCGCCTTGACGCCCCCGAGGGGGCCTCATAGCATGGCCGACATTCCCAGGCCAGCAGGGGGCCGCTTAGCCCCGGCCCCAACCGACTGTTGATACTGCCTCCATGCCCAGCCCCGCTTCCGATACCGCCGCCCCCTCCCCGATCCACGCCGTCGTGGCCGAGGACTTCGCCGCGGTCAACCGCACCATAATGGCCCAGCTCGGCTCGCGGATCCCGCTGGTCGAGACCATTGGCCAACACATCATCGTCAGCGGCGGCAAGCGTCTGCGTCCGCTGCTGGTACTCCTGGCGGCCCGCGCCCTGGGCTATCAGGGCGACCGGCACATCACCCTGGCCACCCTGATCGAGTTCATGCATACCTCCACGCTGCTACATGACGACGTGGTGGATGAATCACACCTGCGCCGCGGCAAGGCCACCGCCAACGACGCCTGGGGCAACGCCCCCTCGGTGCTCGTCGGTGACTTCCTGTATTCGCGCTCCTTCCAGATGATGGTCGACGTCGGCTCCATGCGCATCATGGACGTACTGTCCTCCGCCACCTGCGTGATCGCCGAGGGCGAGGTACAGCAGCTCACCAACGTGGGCAACCCGGACATCGACGAGGCCGCCTATTTCGAGACCATCCAGGGCAAGACCGCCATGCTCTTCGAGGCGGCAAGCCACAGCGGCGCCATCCTCGCCGAGGCCACGCCGGAACAGGAAGCCGCTCTACAGCACTATGGCCGCTACCTGGGCCTGGCCTTCCAGCTGATCGATGACCTGCTCGACTACCAGGGCGATGCCGAGACCATGGGCAAGAACGTCGGCGACGACCTGGCCGAGGGCAAGCCCACCCTGCCGCTGATCCAGGCCATGGCAACAGGCACCCCGGAACAGGTCAAGGTGATCCGCAAGGCGATTCGTCAGGGCGGCCTGGACCATCTCCAGGAAGTCCTGGAGATCGTCAACGCCACCGGCGCCCTGGAATACACTCGCCGCCGCGCCACGGAGATGGTCGAGCTGGCCCTGGCCCAGCTCGAGGCACTCCCCCGGAGCCCCTATCGCGACAGCATGACCGAACTGGCCCACCTCGCGCTGGACCGCCAGGCATAAAGACGCCACGCCGGGGTTGCATTTTACCGGCGTTGACGTAAAATACGCTGCGTCGCTCGGGGCCCTGCCTTGAACACGACAACGGAGTATAGCTCAGCTTGGTAGAGCGCTGCCTTCGGGAGGCAGAGGTCGTAGGTTCGAATCCTGCTACTCCGACCACTAATTCAATGACTTAGATGATAAGTGATAACTTACGGTAGCAGCGGGCGCTGCAAAAAACCGTCCCCCACAAGTCCACTATCATCAAGTCCCGAAGAACCGGCCCCTAGCGGCCGGTTTTTTTGTTCCTGCATGCTCCCGATCCGCAGCGCGAGTCACACTGGAAGCCATCTCCTCTGGCATAAGCTGTTGGACGCTCACGGGATGGTCTGACAACACTCAACCAACCCACTATGAACAATACGCTCCTCCACACCGATGGCACCAGAGGGTAGGCGGCACACACAGCCAGGGACGTTAATTCATGAGCTTGCTATAGAGGCACCTCAAGGCTAGCCTGCTATGGGGACACAATATTTATTTCACCATATCGCAGGGAAAGCATAACCATGAGCAATGACCGGCCCGACTATTTCGAACGAGGTCAAAAGGCCCGGCTGATCCCAACTATCGCGGACACCAACAAGGAAGAAAGAGCGCTCTCGATCTTGCTGTCCGCTCTGGTTAGCGTCCACGAGTTCCGTCATGCAATGCTGCACTCGCTGGGCGTCAGAGTGGGCAGCCGAGCTCAGCTTGAAGCATGGACCGAAGTAGTGTTTAAGAAGAGCAAGAAAGACCAAGAGACGAAAGGCAGCAGACCAGACGGCGCCCTTATATTAGACACCGGAAAAAAACAGTGGAAGGCGCTCATTGAAGCCAAAGTCGGCACCGACGAGGTCGGCGAGACCCAACTATCGTCTTACATCGAGAAGGCGAAAGATAACAACTTCGATGCAGTTATCACCATAACGAATCAGTTCGCAGCTCTTCCTGATCATCATCCTGTAAAACTGCCTAAAAAAACCACAAAATCTATTGATATATATCACTGGTCTTGGACATACGCGATTACGCAGGCCGAGCTACTACTCCAAAGTGACGGAATTGATGACGAGGACCAACGATATATATTGAGCGAAGTCGTTGAATACTTCAACGACAAGAACAGCGGCAAGATCGGATTTACCACCATGAACAAGGAGTGGAAAGACCTTGTAGGAAAATGCCGCAACAACTCAACTATTAACAAGTCATCAAGTGAAGTTATTAACACCGTATCGAGCTGGCATCAGGAGCAACGAGAGCTTTGCTTGAAAATGTGGACACTGATCGGTGAGAAGGCCGAGGTAAAGCTTCCCCGAGCTCATAAAAAAGACCCAAACAAACGGCTCGTCGACGACTGCCAAGCCTTAGCCAGCGAAAAGAGGCTCACCACGACGATTCAGATACCAAATGCGGCATCAGATCTTACCGTCACTGCCTCTCTGGTCCCGCGCACCATCACATGCTCGATGAAGCTTGAGGCGCCAAAGGACAAGGTCAAGAGCAGCGCCAAACTCAACTGGCTGCTTCGCCAGATCCCCGATAGTCTGAGCGACAACTTCCACATTAAAGCCTTCCGACCCGGACGCGCTCCGGAAACGGACAAACCTATCAACGAGCTAAAACAAGACCCTGACCTGATCGAGGCCGACAACTCTTCAACTCCTCCCTCATCATTCGAAGTTTTTTACACTCTAGACCTTGCCGGCAAGTTCCAAGGGAACAGGGTATTCATAGAGCAGCTTGAGGAGGCTGTCCCTTTCTTCTACGAAAAAGTCGGGCAGCACCTCCGCGCATGGGTTGCCCCTCCTCCGAAAGTCAAGAAGGCGAGCAATCCTTTAGGTGAAATTGAAAACATGGATACCGAACCTGTAGAAGATGATTGATTTCATCTTGGGGCAAAACCATACTCCGCGACAGTTGCGGCATAATTCCACAACAGCACAAGACGGCCCTTGCTGGGCCGTCATACCGCTTACTCAAGATCAAGGTCGCTATCAGGAGCCATCCTGTCCAGCGCCCGGAGAGCCTCTTGAAGATGGTCTTCACGTAGATGTGCATAGTGCCTGATCGTCGTCTCGATACTGGAGTGCCCCATAAGATTCTTCACCGCCGTCAGGTCAACTCCAGCTATTACTAACTGGGACGCGAAATTGTGACGCAACGAATATAAGTCCAACTCCGAAGGCAGTCCGCCCAACTTCTTTATCTTTATCCACGGCTTTCGCATGGCGCTCCTTGCAAGCATTCGCTCTCCCAATGGGAATCGCGGCGAAGAGAACACACACCCCTTGGAAGGACACCCCAGCTCCTCCCACCAAGTCTCGACAACCTGAATCAGTGGCGCAGAAAGCGGGAAGCGCTGAACCTGACGCCCATGATGTGCAGTCTTACTGAGCACCTTAGTAATATGCTTGAACCCATCGCTGAAGTGCTGCCACTGCAAACTGAACAGGTCGCCGGGCCTGAATCCACCGTAGTAGATACTCAAGACGAACGGAGCGACATGATCGACATAGATCCTCCTATCTGTCGGGTCCCGTGTGATTGACCACCCGCTTGGTAAATAACTCAGGACGTTTGATCTGCCATTCCTTCATCACTGCA
>NZ_CANLFS010000020.1 GCF_947490095.1 uncultured Halomonas sp.
ACGGCTTACGGCTTACGGCTTACGGCTTACGGCTTACGGCTTACGGCTTACGGCTTACGGCTTACGGCTTACGGCTTCCAGCTTCCAGCTTACGCGTGCGCTCCCTCTTCCTCGGCGAGGCGGGTAAGCGCCGGCAGGTCGAGGATATTGACCTCGCGGCCGGAAACGGCGACCAGGCCCTGGGTCTGATAGCGGCCCAGGATGCGGCTGACCGTTTCTACCGCCAGGCCCAGATGATTGCCGATATCGGCCCGTGACATGGAGAGGCGGAAGCTGTAGGGCGAATAGCCGCGGCGGCGGAAGCGGTCGGAGAGGCTGGTGAAGAAGCTCGCCAGGCGCTGGTCGGCGGTCTTGCGGGAGAGCAGCCGCATCATGCGGCGGTCTTCGCGAAGCTCCTTGCTCATGCTGCGATAGAGCTGGCCGCGCAGCTCCGGCAGCGACTCCGAGAGATGGTCCAGGCGGTCGAAGGGGATCTCGCAGACGGTAGTGGTCTCCAGCGCCACCACGGTGCCCGGATAGTGCTGTTCGTCGATACCGTCGAGGCCCACCAGTTCGCTGGGCAGGTAGAAGTTGGTCAGCTGATCCTCGCCGCTGCCCTCGGTAGTGACCTGCTTGAGGCTGCCGGAACGCACCGCGAAGACGCTGGTAAAGGGCGAGTCCTGGTGAAACAGGGTCTCGCCCTTCTTGAGCGGCGCGCGGCGCCGAATAATGGCGTCGAACTGGCCCATGTCCTCCACCTCGAGCGAGAGGGGCAGGCAGAGGGAGCTCAGGCTGCAGGTCTGACAGCGAGTCTCCTGCAGCGCGGAGCGCCGCCGGCCGGTGAGGGTATCCGCCATGGCCCTTTCCTTCTTGATCGTGGTCGTGGCCATATTATGGAGCAAAGTACGGGTAGGGCAAACTGCCCCGATGGAGGTAGGGCTATCGCCGCCGCTCCAGGTGGCGGTCCGGCGTGATCGGCGTCGGAGCCGTCAGAGGCCCAGCGGGCCGGTGAGTGCCTCGAGTAAGCGCGGGAGTCGCCAGTGCCCCTCGGCGGTCAGCGCCAGGCGCCCTGGCGAGAGCTCGACCAGCCCTTCGGCGCTCAGCGTCTCGAGTGGGAGGCGGGTCGGCAGGGCCCCAGGGTCGATGGTGCGGCCGCAGAGCAGGGCCTCGAGCCAGGCGCGGTGGCGGCGTTGGTGGGCCGTCAGGCGAATGCCTCGGGCGCTGGGTAGGCGGCTGGCATCCAACGCGTCCTCGTACGCCTCCAGGGTGTCGGCGTTGCGGACCCAGAGCGAGCCGATGCGGCTGGTGGCGCTCATGCCGAGCCCCAGCAGGTCGGTGGTCGGCGCCTGGCTAAACCCCAGCGGGCCATGCCCCAGGGTGCCGCCGGCCTGGGCCTGTGCCAGGCGGTCATCGCGGCGGGTGTAGAGCCCCAGGCCGATATGCACGTAGCCGGCGTCGTCGAGACGACCACGCACCTCGGCCAGCAGTCGTTGGTGAGCCGCCGCGCCGGGTAGCCAGTCGCGGTGGATGGCGCGCTGGGCCCGGTGATGCTCAGGCCGGTGGCGATAACGGTAAAGACGAATGCGGGCCGGGGCCATGCCGATGACCTGGTCGAGGGTGTCACCCAGGCCCCGCGGCGTCTGCAAGGGCAGGCCCAGCATCAGTGACAGCGTCAGCTCCCGAAAGCCCAGGCGGTGGGCCTCGTCGACCAGGGCCTCGGTCAGGGCCAGTGGCTGGATGCGGTTGATCGCCTGCTGGACGCGGCTATCGAGCTCCTGTATGCCCAGGTCCAGGCGATTGAAACCCAGCGCCTGGAGATGGCGCAGGGTCAGCATATCGGCCTCCCGGGGGTCGAGCTCGATGCTGAAGTCGCGCTCCCGGGCGCCGGAGAGGCCGAAGCGGGCGTCCAGGCGATCGAAGAGGTCGCTCATCTGCTCCAAAGAGAGGAATGCCGGGGGGCCGCCGCCCCAGTGCAGGCGTGATACCGGCGGCAGGCCGGCGAGCCGGCGCCGGGCCAGCACCATCTCGCGGTCGAGCCGCGTCAGATAGGGCTCGGCCTGGTGGCTGCTGTGCGCAGGCACGCATTGGCTGGCGCAGAAACGACAGGCCTGACGGCAGAAGGGCAGGCGCACCTTGATCGCCAGGGGTGCCCCGGTGGGGCGGGCGGCGAGGGCCGCCTCCAGGGCCCGGGCGCCGACATCGTCGCGGTAGTGGTGCGGGGCGGGGCAGGCCACCTCCCTGGCCGATACCAGGTCACCCGCGCCGGGTAGCGGCTGCCGAGGCAGGCCCGGGGCCCCGCGGCGGGCGGGGCGCTTGGCATGTGCGGACATGGGGCGACTCCGGTAGTGAACGGGCCTCCCATGCTAGGGCGCGCCGGCCGGGCCGACGTTGAGCTGCGTCAATCTTGCATGGAATAGCGGTCAGCCGGCGTGTCCTGCCCCTCCCGCGGGGATCAACAGCCAGAGCTGCCAGAGGGCGAAGGCGATGATGGAGACCGCGGCAATGCTGCGGGTGGCCCGGTGACGAATCAGCCCGGAGAGCTGGCGCGCGGCGAACCCCGTGGCCAGCAGCGCCGGCAGGGTACCCAGCCCGAAGGCGCCCATCAGCAGGGCGCCGCGCAGCGGGTCGGCGATGGCCAGGCTCCAGGTCAGCATGGAGTAGACCAGCCCGCAGGGCAGCCAGCCCCAGACCGCCCCCAGGGCCATGGCCTGGGGGAGCTTGACCACCGGCATCAGCCGCCGTCCGAGGGGCTCGATATGACGCCATAGGCGCCGGCCGACCGCCTCTATCCTGAGCAACCCCTTCCACCAGTCGGCGATATACAGGGCCATCAGGATCAGCATCAGCGCGGCGAGCCCCTGGAGGACCAGGCGAACCGGGGCGGTCAGCGAGAGCAGGGTGCCGAGGGAGGCCGCCAGGGCGCCGGCAATCATGTAGCTGGTGATGCGCCCCAGGTTATACCCCAGCAGCAGGCCCGATAGCCGCGCCGGCGAGCGCATGCTGGGCGGCACGGCGAAGGAGAGGGCGCTCATGATGCCGCCGCACATGCCGATACAGTGGGCGCCGCCCAGCAGGCCGAAGACGAAGGCGGCCGCGAAGGGGGGCAGGTCGAGACCGGTGGGGTCCATCAGTGCTTCACTCCATCGGGGGGCGAGTCGGCCGGCCGGGTGTCGCCGTGTCCGCCGTGCGTCTCCCGGGGCCGGCCATCGCCCTCCGGTGCGTCCTGTCGACGCTGTTCGAGGGGAATGTCGTTGGCGTCGTCATCGAAGAGGATGCGATACGCCGGTCCCTCGAGGTCATCGAACTGATCATTCTTCACCGCCCAGAAGAAGGCCCAGACGGCCAGGCCGAGCAGGATCAGCGAGAGTGGAATCAGCAGGTAGAGGATGCTCATGGGTTGACCTCCGTGGGCGCGGTGGCCGTCGGGGCGGGGGAGTCGGCGTTCCGGTGGCGGAAGCGGTTGAGACGCAGGGCGTTACCGACCACGACCAGAGAACTGGCCGACATGCCGATGGCGGCGAGCCAGGGGGGCACGATGCCGATGGCGGCCAGCGGCATCGCCGCCGCATTGTAGACCACCGACCATAGCATGTTCTGACGCATTACCCGGCGGGTCGCACGGCACAGGACGATCGCTTCCGGGATGCGGGCCAGGTGCGGACTGAGCAGGATGGCGTCGGCGCTGGTGCGGGCCAGGTCGGTGGCGCCATTCATGGCGATGGCCACATCGGCACCGGCCAGTACCGGCACATCGTTGATGCCATCGCCGACCATGCACACTCGCTCCCCGGCGGCCTGGCATTCACGAATACGCGCCAGCTTATCCTCGGGGCTGGCGCCGCCGCGCCAGGCCGTGATGCCGAGCTTGTCCGCCAGGGCCTCGGCCGCCTCGGGGGTGTCGCCGGAGAGCAGCTCCACCTCGAGGCCGAGCGCCCCCAGGGCGGCCACCGTCTCGGCGGCGTCTTCCCGGACCCGGTCCTGGAGGCGGAACCAGCAGCGCGGTTCGCCCTGTTCGGCCAGCAGCAGCCACTGCCCCGCGTCGGGCGCCGTCGTCGACCGCTCAGGCGCGGCGAAGTCGGGTCTGCCCAGCCGCCAGCGGCGACCGTCCAGCTGCCCCTCGAGCCCCTTGCCGGGGAGGCTGGTGACCTGCTGGGCCTGTCGGCGGGCGTCCCGGTAGGGGTGGAAGGCACGGGCGATGGGGTGCTCGGAGCGTGCCTCCAGGGCGGCGGCCAGGGAGCGGGCGTATTCTGCCGACAGCCCCCCCAGAGGGCGAGTCTCCACCAGGCTCATGCGACCCGTGGTGAGGGTGCCGGTCTTGTCGAGGATCACGCGCTCGACCCGGGAAAGCGATTCGATGGCATCGGCGCGGGTGATCAGGACGCCGCGGCGGCGCAGCTGGCCGTGGCCGGCGGTGAGGGCCGTGGGTGTCGCCAGGGCCAGGGCGCAGGGACAGGTGACGACCAGCACCGAGAGGGTGACCCAGAGCACCCGGGACGGGTCGATGAACCACCAGACCACGGCGACACCCAGGGCCACGAACAGTAGCCGCAGGACGAACAGGTGAGCCATGCGCGCCGCCATCTGGGCCAGGCGTGGCCGGCTGGCGAAGGCGCGGTCGGTGAGGTCGACGATCCCGGAGACCCGAGTGTCACGGCCGGCATGGGTCACCCTCACCACCAGCGGGCTCTCGACGTTGTGGCTGCCGCCGGTCACGGTGTCGCCGCCGCGACGGATCACCGGCAGGGTCTCGCCGGTGAGCATCGATTCGTCGAGGCTCGATTCCCCCTCTTCGACCACGCCGTCCGCGGGCACGCTGTGGCCGGGCTTGATCAACACCCTGTCGCCGGCGCAAAGCTCGCCGGCGGGGAGGATGCGCTCCTCGCCGGCCTCAATGAGTCGAATCGCCGACGCGGGAAGGGCGCCGGCCATGGCATTGCCGTTATGGCCACTGCGACGCCGGGCGCGGGCCTCCACATAACGGCCGAAGAGCAGGAAGAAGGTGAACATCGCCACCGAATCGAAGTAGACCTCCCCCTGGCCGCTGATCACCGCGAAACCGCTGGCGAGGTAGGCGCCGCCGATCGCCAGGGAGACGGGGACGTCCATGCCCAGTACCCGGGTGCGCAGATCGCGTACGGCGTTTCGGAAGAAGGGGCGCGCGGAGAAGAACACCACCGGTGTGGCCAGCGCGAAGGAGAGCCAGTGAAACAGGGCAAGGAAGTCGTCGCTGATCTCCCCGGGGCCCGCCATATAGATGGGAATCGAGAACATCATGACCTGGGCCATGCCGACCGCGGCGATGATCAGGCGCCGCACGGTCATGCGCTCTTCGCGCTGCAGTCGGGCCTGGGCCGCGTCGGGCTCCCAGGGCTGGGAGCGATAGCCGATGGCGGCCATCTCCGCCAGGATCCGCGATAGCTTGACGGCCGCCGGGTCCCAGCTGACCCGTACCCGGTGATGGGTAAGGTTGACCGCGCTGGTCGCGATGCCCTCCAGGGCATTGAGGCGGTGCTCGATCAGCCAGGCGCAGGCGGCACAGGTGATGCCATCGACCGCCAGGGTGGCGTGGACGCGACCGCTGTCGTCGCCTTCGGGGTGCACGAACTGTCGTTGCAGTCCGGCATCATCGAAGACCTCCCAGGTCTCGGCCCGGGCGGCGTCGCGATCCTCGGGGCGTTCGGGCAGTTCGGTGCGAAAGCGATAGTAGCTGGACAGTCCGCCGTCGACGATGGCGTGGGCCACCGCCTCGCAGCCGGGGCAGCACAGGGGGTGGCAGGCATCGTCCAGGGTGATCGACCAGGGGGCACCCCGGGGCACCGGACTGCCGCAGTGATAGCAGCGGGTATCGGTGGTGTCGGAGATATCGGTGGTGTCGGACATGTCGGGATGCCGGGCTAGAGGCCCGGCTCCAGGGTGACCGGGGCATCACTCGGGAAGCTGACTTCACCGGTGAGGCGCCACGGGGCCTGTTCCCCCGCTTCGGGCTGCAGCTGCAGGTACCAGCGGTAGCGAAGCGGCTCCTCCATGGTGGTGATATAGCGACCCTCGTGCACATGCTCCAGGGTCAGGATGCGGTCGAAGTCGCTGTCGGTGGGGAAGATCAGTGCCAGCTGAAGGCTCTTCGGGCGACTCTCCGAGAGGCCCTCGCCGGCCAGGTCCACCACGACATCGCCGGTACGGTCATCGAACAGGAGCTGGGCCTTCAGGCCCAGCTCCTGGGCATGCTCCTGCTTGGCCAGCTGTTCGTTGATGGCCAGGCCGCGCTTGTAGTAATCGTCGCCGACCGAGCCATCATAGTAACGGATCGAGAACGCCAGGTAGACCAGGCTGAAGAGGATCGATGACAGCAACAGCCCGATCAGGAACCAGGGCCAGAACTGCTTGTACCAGGGCTTGAGGTCTTCGCGCATGTTATCTCCGCAGCTCGCCGAGGAAGCGCGCCTCGCGCTCCAGGCTGATATCGGTGGATGCTTCAGCGGTTAGCCGCAGGGTGATGGAGTGGCTGGGCTTGACGATGGCATCACCCGGTGCGGTGATGGTGACCACCCGCTGGCGGGAGTCGCTGGCGGGGACCCGGATGCTGGCGGTATCCAGCGTCAGCCCCGACAGGCCCGAGGCCTCCAGACGGTAGTCGTGAGCCTCACCGTCCATGTTGCGCACCGTGATGGTATAGCTGTTGCTGATGTTGCCATCGGCGGTGGTCTGGAACAGCCGGTTGCGGTCGCGCTCCACATCGAAGGAGAGCGGCGTGCGATCACTGACGGTCCAGACAAACAGCCCGACCATCACCAACAGGGCGGCCAGATAGCCCAGCAGGCGTGGCCGCAGGATATGGGTCGGCTTGCCCTCCAGGGCATTCTCGGTGGTATAGCGGATCAGGCCACGGGGGTAGCCCATCTTGTCCATCACGCTGTCGCAGGCGTCGATGCAGGCCGCACAGGAGATGCACTCGTACTGCAGGCCGTCGCGGATATCGATGCCGGTGGGGCAGACCTGAACGCAGAGGTCACAGTCGATGCAGTCACCGTGGCCGGCCTCGCGGGCCTGCTCGTGGCCAAGGCTCTTCTTGCGGTGCCCGCGCGGCTCGCCGCGGGCGGCGTCGTAGGAGACGATCAGGGTGTCGCGGTCGAACATGACCCCCTGGAAGCGGGCGTAGGGGCACATGTAGATGCACACCTGCTCACGCAGCCAGCCGGCGTTGAGGTAGGTGAACACCAGAAAGAAGCCGGCCCAGAAGTAGGACCAGCCGCTGGCCTCCAGGGTGGGGAGCTCCATCACCAGATGGTTGATGGGGGTGAAGTAGCCCACGAAGGTGACGCCGGTGGCCAGGGCAATGAGCAGCCAGATGGCGTGCTTCGCTCCCTTGCGCCATATCTTGTCGGCGGTCATCGGCTGCTTGTCGAGCTTGATGCGGCGGTGGCGTGAGCCTTCCAGGCGATGTTCGACCCAGATGAACAGGAAGGTCCAGACGCTCTGCGGGCAGGTATAGCCGCACCAGACGCGACCGGCGAATACGGTGATGAAGAAGAGGCCGAAGGCACAGATGATCAGCAGCCAGGAGAGCAGTATGAACTCCTGGGGGTAGAAGGTCGCCGAGAAGATATGGAACTCGCGGCCGGGCAGGTCGAACCAGATGGCCGGGCGGTCCCCCCAGGGAATCCAGGGCAGGAGGAAGAAGGCCATCATCAGCGCCCAGTTGGAGGCACGGCGCAGGCGCTGGAAGACACCCTTTATCTCGCGCACATAGATATGGCGCCGGCTGGCGTACATCTCCTGCTGGACCGGCTCCTTGGGCGAGGGGGTGACATCATGGGTGGGGATCTGGTCGCTCATGGCTGGCTCACGGTAGGGGGAGTGAGATCCGAACGGACTCGGGACGCGACTATTGTAGCGATGCGGCGCACAAACGAGAAAGGGTGCGACCTGACGTCGCACCCTTTCATGCCCGCTTACGGCGTGCTACTTCAGTCCTGGTCGCGCAGGCTGTAGACATAGGCGGCCACCAGGTGGACGCGCTCTTCACCGATATAGGCGGCCTGGGCCGGCATATGGCCGTTACGGCCGTTACGCAGGGTCTGACGCACGGCGTCCGCTACGCTCTGTCCGGGCTGCTGATAGAGCCAGCTGTCGTTGGTCAGATTGGGCGCACCCAGGGCCTGGTTGCCGGTGCCGTCGGGCATATGGCAGGCGGCACATACCGACGCGAAGGTAGCCGCCCCGCTCTCGGCACGCTGGGCATCATGTTCCTGATCCGACAGCGACAGGACGTGCTGAGTGACGTTCTCGATGTTCTCCTGGCCCAGTTGCTGCCAGGAGGGCATCAAGCCGTTACGCCCGTTGTTGAGGGTCGCCAGGATGTTCTCGGGCTCGCCACCGTAGAGCCACTCGTCATCGGTCAGGTTGGGGAAGCCGTAGCCGCCCTGGGCCCCGGAGCCGTGGCATACCGCGCAGTTATTGAGGAAGATGCGCTCGGCAACCTGCATGGCCTCGCCATCCTGGGCCAGCTCGGGAATCGGCACCTCCTCGTACTGGGCGAAGATCGGCGTAAAGCGTTCCTCGGCGCGGGCCACTTCCTGTTCCCACTGGCTTTCCTGGCTCCAGCCCAGCAGGCCGGCAAAGTTGCCCAGGCCCGGGTAGAGCACCAGGTAGCCCAGCGCAAACACCACGGTGCCAACGTACAGCTGAAACCACCAGCGCGGCAGCGGGTTGTCGTACTCCTCGATGCCGTCGGCGGCGTGGCCGGTGGTATCGACATTGCCTTCGGCATCGGGGGTCTTGTCGGTCTTGCGGTTGGCATAGAGCAGCCAGAAGGCAATACCGATGGAGCCCAGCGTGATGACGATGATCCAGGCGCTCCAGAACCCGGAAAGGGAGTCACCCCAGAGATTGTTCATGTGTTCCTGTCTCCCTTGCTCTTGCAAGAATCGCTCTTGCGGGAATCGGCCCCGTTCGGCGAGGCGCTAGTGTCACGGTTCGATTGCGGGTCATCGTCGGCAAAGGGCAGGTTGGCCGCTTCGTCGAAGTCCGGCTTGCGCCGCTTCGAATAGGCCCACACCGTGATGCCGATGAAGACCAGGATCAGAATGCCGGTGACGATGCCGCTGACGGTGCCGCTATCCATGTCATTGGTCCTTGAGGACGGTGCCTAGCTGTTGCAGGAAGGCGATCAGAGCGGTGATCTCCTGTTCGCCGCGAACCTCGGCGGTGGCGCTCTCGATCTGCTCGTCGGTATAGGGCACGCCGAGGGCGCGCAGGGCGCGCATCTTCTTGGGCGTGGCCTCGCCGTCGAGGGTGTTATTGAACAGCCATGGATAGGCGGGCATCACCGACTCGGGCACCACGTCCCGGGGATTGTAGAGGTGCGCGCGGTGCCAGTCGTCGCTATAGCGACCGCCCACGCGGGCCAGGTCCGGCCCGGTACGCTTGGAGCCCCACAGGAAGTTGTGGTCATAGACCGTTTCGCCGGCCACGGTGTAGGGCCCATAGCGCTCGGTCTCGGCGCGGAAGGGGCGCACCATCTGTGAGTGACAGCCGACGCAACCCTCGCGGCGATAGATATCGCGCCCTTCGAGTTCCAGGGCGGTCAGCGGCTCGAGCCCCTCTACCGGCTCTGTGGTCTGCTTCTGGAAGAACAGTGGCACCACCTCGGCGAGGCCACCGAAGCTGATGACCACCAGAATCAGCACGGTGAGCAGGCCGACGTTCTTTTCGACGATCTCGTGTCTCATTGCAAGTCTCGTTCCCTGTGGGCTCAGGCGGTCTGGGGAAGCGGCTGATGGGCCCCTTCACCGCGCTTGATGGTCCGGGTGACGTTATAGGCCATGATCAGCATGCCGGTGACCCAGCACAGGCCGCCGATCAGGCGCACGATGTAACCGGGGCCGCTGGCCTCGACGGATTCGACGAAGGTATACATCAGGGTGCCGTCCGGATTGATCGCACGCCACATCAGGCCCTGGAGGATGCCGTTGACCCACATGGAGGCGATGTAGAGCACGGTGCCGATGGTCGCCAGCCAGAAGTGTACGGCGATCAGGTTGACCGAATACATTTCGGTGCGGCCGAACAGGCGCGGAATCAGATGATACATGGAACCGATGGTGATCATTGCCACCCAGCCCAGGGCGCCAGCGTGGACGTGGCCGATGGTCCAGTCGGTGTAGTGGGACAGGGCGTTGACGGTCTTCACCGCCATCATCGGGCCTTCGAAGGTGGACATGCCGTAGAACGAGAGGGCTACCACCAAAAAGCGCAGGGTGGGGTCGGTGCGCAGCTTATGCCAGGCGCCGGAGAGCGTCATCATGCCGTTGATCATGCCGCCCCAGGAGGGGGCGAGGAGGATGATCGACAGCACCATGCCCAGCGACTGGGTCCAGTTGGGCAGGGCAGTGTAGTGCAGATGGTGCGGGCCGGCCCACATGTAGACCATGATCAGCGCCCAGAAGTGGACGATGGACAGGCGATAGGAGTAGACCGGACGCTCGGCCTGCTTGGGCACGAAGTAGTACATCATGCCCAAAAAGCCGGCGGTCAGGAAGAAGCCTACCGCATTGTGGCCGTACCACCACTGCACCATGGCGTCGATGGCGCCGGCGTAGATGGAGGTGGAGTACCAGGCGGTGACGGGAAGCGCCGCGTTGTTGACGATATGCAACACGGCGATGGTGAGGATGAACGCGGCATAGAACCAGTTGGCCACATAGATATGCGACACCTTGCGGCGTTTGATGGTCATCAAAAAGACGATCGCATAGGCGATCCAGACCACCGCCAGCAGGATGTTGATCGGCCACTCCAGCTCGGCGTACTCCTTGGTGGTGGTGTATCCCAGCGGGAGAGTCACCACGGCAAGCAGGATCACCGCCTGGTAGCCCCAGAACGTGAAGGCCGCCAGCCGGTCCGAGAACAGGCGTACCTGGCAGGTGCGTTGAACCACATAGTAGGACGTGGCAATCAGTGCCGAGCCGCCGAAGGCGAAGATCACGGCGTTGGTATGCAACGGACGCAGGCGGCCGAAGCTGGTCCAGGGTAGATCGAGATTCAGTTGCGGCCAGACCAGCTGGGCGGCGAGGGTGACACCGAGTGTCATGCCCACGATGCCCCAGACCACGGTCATGATCGCGAACTGCCGAACTACCTTGTAGTTGTAGGTCGGATGTTCAAATGCTGTGCTCATGTCGGGTTCCCATCGAACGCGGTAGGAGATTAAAGCTGCGTCAGTTTGTCACTGATGCGGCCTCCCTGAGGTGATGCAGATCAATTCGCGGGGGATTCTACCCTAGCGGAGCCATATCCTGAACACGCCAATCGGCGTAGTTGGCGAACTTTTAAGGAGATCGCGTGTCGGATTCCATCCTCGAGCCTCATGACGGGCCCCACGATTCGCTCACCCCGGCGCAGTGCCGTGAACGCCTCCTGAGAGGCGAGCGCGGGTCCTGGTATTTGCCTGACGGCCCCCTGGTCGTCTGCGGTGAGGCGCGTGTAGGTCGGCTGCTGATGGCCCATGGTGCCGGCGCGGGTCAGGATTCCACGTTCTTGCAACGCCTGCGAGGCGGCCTGGCAAGACACGGCGTTCAGACCCTCGCCATCGAGTTCGCCTACCTCCAGCAGATGCGCCGCGAGGGGCGTCGTCGCCCACCACCGAGGGTCGACCGGCTGGTGGAGGAGATGGCGACCTGGTGCGACACTCTGTCACACCCGGGGTTGGCTCCCTTGTGGCTGGGAGGCAAGTCCATGGGGGGGCGAGTGGCCAGCCTGCTCGCCGCCCGTGAGGGCGCCCCGGGCCTGGTGCTGTGTGGCTACCCCTTCCATCCGCCACGCAAGCCGGAGCGCCAACGCCTCGATCACTGGCCGCGACTCCGCTGCCCCACCCTGGTCGTGCAGGGGAGTCGTGACCCCTTCGGTACCCGTGAGGAGGTGAGGGGATATGCCCTGCCCGAGGTGGCACGCCTGCACTGGCTGGAGGATGGTGACCACGACTGGAAGCCGCGGCGCGTCAGCGGCAGACATCAGGAGCAGCTGATCGACGAGGGGGGCGCCACGATCGCTGCCTTCATGGGCGAGTCGACGCGATTCGATAAAAGGCGTTGACATTCGAGGCCGCCCCTGTAGAATGCAGCGCCACGTACCGGGGGTCGTACCGGGGTGGTTAGCTCAGTTGGGAGAGCACCAGCCTTACAAGCTGGGGGTCACTGGTTCGAACCCAGTACCACCCACCACTGCTTCGGCAGTCCCGATTACGTAGGCAACACGCAGCGGACTGGTAGTTCAGTTGGTTAGAATGCCGGCCTGTCACGCCGGAGGTCGCGGGTTCGAGTCCCGTCCAGTCCGCCAACGTGTTTCCACAGTCAGTCCTTTTGCGGACCGGTAGTTCAGTTGGTTAGAATGCCGGCCTGTCACGCCGGAGGTCGCGGGTTCGAGTCCCGTCCGGTCCGCCATCAAGGCCTGATGTAGTGAATAGTAGTAGAAAGTGTAGTATCTTGTGCGATTGCGTGGGTGATTAGCTCAGTTGGTTAGAGCACCAGCCTCACATGCTGGGGGTCACTGGTTCGAATCCGGTATCACCCACCACGCGGACTGGTAGTTCAGTTGGTTAGAATGCCGGCCTGTCACGCCGGAGGTCGCGGGTTCGAGTCCCGTCCAGTCCGCCATTATCGCCACGAATTCCAAAAGCCCCGGGCCCAGCGCCCGGGGCTTTTTCGTTATATGCCACACCCCTCGGGGCTTCGGGCTCTTCCTTCTGTGTAGACCGTCTGTGTAGACCGTCCTTTCTCTCCGGACAAAACTGTCATACAGTTGTTTGAATATTCGTGGCTGTGTTCGGGCGCCGTGTCTCGCCGGTGCCTCTGAATCAGCGTTGTTCAAATAACAGGAGTGTCGCCGTGGCCGCCTATTCGCGCATTTTTCAGCCATTGAAACTCGGTCATCTTACTCTGCCCAATCGAGTGTTGATGGGGTCCATGCATACCAACCTGGAGGAGAGGCCGGGAGGCTTCGAGCGCCTGGCGGCCTTCTATGCCGAGCGGGCCCGGGAGGGCGTCGGGCTGATCGTCACCGGCGGTATTGCCCCCAACCCCGAGGGTGCCGTCTTTCAGGGCGCGGCGACCCTCGAAGAGGACGCGCAGCTGGACGATCATCGTCGAGTGATCGAGGCGGTACACGCCGAAGGCGGACGGATCTGCATGCAGATCCTCCACGCCGGTCGCTATGCCTATACGCCGGAGCTCGTGGCGCCCTCGGCGATTCAGGCCCCGATCAATCCCTTCGCCCCTCGGGCGCTAGCCAGCGACGAGGTGGAGCGCCAGGTCGAGGACTATGTGCGCTGTGCGACACTGGCCAAGCGGGCCGGCTATGACGGCGTGGAGGTGATGGGCTCCGAGGGATATCTGATCAACCAGTTCATCTGCCGGCGCACCAATCATCGAGAGGATGAGTGGGGAGGCGCCTTCGAGAACCGGATCCGCTTCCCGCTGGAGGTGATGCGCCGCATTCGTGCGGCGGTCGGCAATGAGTTCGCGGTGATCTTTCGCCTCTCCATGATCGACCTGGTGGAGGACGGCAGCACCCACGATGAGGTGGTCGCCCTGGCCAAGGCGCTCGAGGCCGCCGGGGCCGATGCGCTCAACACCGGCATCGGCTGGCATGAGGCCCGGGTGCCGACCATCGTCACCAGCGTGCCCCGGGCGGCGTTCACGGAGGTGACCCGCAGGCTGAAGGGGGAGGTCTCGCTTCCGCTGATTACCACCAATCGCATCAATATGCCCGAGGTCGCCGAGCGAGTGCTGGCCGAAGGGCATGCCGACATGGTCAGCATGGCACGCCCCTTCCTGGCCGACCCGGCCTGGGTCAGCAAGGCGGCGGCGGGGCGCAGCGAGGAGATCAATACCTGCATCGCCTGTAATCAGGCCTGCCTGGATCATACCTTCGAGGGCAAGCCGACGTCCTGCCTGGTCAATCCCCGCGCCGGTCATGAGACCGAGCTTCTGGTCGAGCCGGCGGTCGCGCCGCGCCGCGTCGCCGTGGTCGGTGGCGGGCCGGCCGGCCTGGCGGCGGCGCTCACGGCGGCCGAGCGCGGCCATGCGGTCACCCTCTTCGAGCGCGATAGCGAGTTGGGCGGCCAATTCCATTATGCCCGCCAGATTCCCGGCAAGGAGGAGTTCAACGAGACCCTGCGTTACTTCCGAGTGATGCTCGACAAGCATCGCGTCGAGGTGCGGCTGGACTGTGCGGCGGATGCCGCCATGCTGGCCGACTTCGATGCGGTGGTGCTGGCCAGCGGCGTGCGGCCGCGGCGACTCACGTTGCCCGGCAGCGACCACCCCAGCGTGATGGGCTATCCCGAGGCCATCCTGCATCCCGAGCGGGTAGGGCGCCGGGTGGCGATCATCGGGGCGGGGGGGATCGGCTTCGATGTGGCGGAGCTGCTGACCCATGTCGGCCAGCCGTCCCTGGATGCCGGGGCCTGGTGTGCGGAGTGGGGGGTGGATCTCACCGTCTCCTCGCCGGGCGGGCTCAAGGCGCCCGAGCGGCCCGAGGTAGCGCGCCAGGTCTTCCTGCTTCAACGCAAGCGCTCCAAGCCGGGCAAGGGCCTCGGCAAGACGACGGGCTGGGTGCATCGCGCCTCGCTCCGGCAGCGCGGCGTGGAGACCCTGGCCGGCTGTGAGTATCGGCATATCGATGATGCCGGCCTGCATATCCTGCATGCCGACGAGCCTCGCCTGCTGGAAGTCGATACGGTGGTGGTCTGTGCCGGCCAGGAGTCGGTGCGTGACCTCTATGAGCCGCTCCGGGACGCCGGGGTGGCGGTCCACCTGATCGGCGGTGCCCACGAGCCCGGCGAGCTGGATGCCAAGCGTGCCATCGACCAGGGAACGCGAGTGGCGGCGGCGCTTTAACCGCCGCTCGCCGGTTCCGCCACGGGCCTGCCGCCTGCGAAGGGGCAGGCCCGTGGCGTTGAGTGACCCGCCATCGAAACATCGAACCCTCCCGCTCTCATTGCGTCTACAGGTGTAGGCGAAGCGTTGACTCGCTATCCGCTGAACAAGAGCCCGCCTGGCTACGCTGAGAGTGACCCAGTTCTCGTGCGCCCATGGGCCGGCGCCGAGCCATCGGGCTTAAGGAGGCATCGATGAGCATCTTCGATCATGTACAGAACCGTTTCGCTCGCGTCCAGCAGGAGGAAATGAGCCTGCAGGAGTACCTGGCGCTGTGTCGCGAGGAGCCGCTGGCCTATGCCTCGGCCGCCGAGCGAATGCTTCAGGCGATCGGCGAGCCGGAGGTCATCGACACGGCCAAGGATCCCCGGCTTTCACGCATCTTCTCCAACAAGGTGATTCGCCGCTATCCGGCCTTCGCCGAGTTCTACGGCATGGAGGAGGCGATCGAGCAGATCGTCGCCTACTTCCGGCATGCCGCCCAGGGCCTGGAGGAACGCAAGCAGATCCTCTATCTGCTGGGGCCGGTGGGGGGCGGCAAGTCATCGCTGGCCGAGCGCCTCAAGTTGCTGATGGAGAAGGTGCCTTTCTATGCCATCAAGGATTCGCCGGTCTACGAGTCTCCCCTGGGGCTGTTCTCGCCCGAAGAGGACGGGGCGCTGCTGGAGGAGGAGTACCGGATCCCCCGTCGCTATCTGAAGAGCGTGATGTCGCCCTGGGCGGCCAAGCGGCTCAGGGAGTACGGCGGTGATATCAGCCAGTTCAAGGTGGTGAGGCTCTATCCGTCGCGGCTGAATCAGATCGCCGTCTCCAAGACCGAACCGGGCGACGAGAACAACCAGGACATCTCGTCGCTGGTGGGCAAGGTGGACATCCGCCAGCTCGAACTTTACTCCCAGGATGACCCCGATGCCTACAGCTTCTCCGGTGGGCTGTGTCGCGCCAACCAGGGGTTGATGGAGTTCGTCGAGATGTTCAAGGCGCCGATCAAGGTGCTCCATCCGCTGCTGACCGCCACCCAGGAGAGCAACTACAACCCCACCGAAGGCATGGGCGCCATCCCCTTCGAGGGCGTGGTCCTGGCCCACTCCAACGAGAGCGAGTGGCAGACCTTCCGCAACAACCGCAATAACGAGGCCTTCCTGGATCGGGTCTATATCGTCAAGATTCCCTACTGCCTGAGGGTCTCCGAGGAAATCAGCATCTATCGGAAGCTGCTGGAGCACTCCTCGCTGGCCGAGGCGCCCTGTGCCCCGGATACGCTGCGCATGCTGGCGCAGTTTTCGGTGCTCTCGCGGCTCAATGAGCCGGAGAACTCCAGCGTCTACTCCAAGATGCGGGTCTACGACGGCGAGAACCTCAAGGATACCGATCCCAAGGCCAAGTCGATTCAGGAATATCGCGATGCCGCCGGAGTCGATGAGGGCATGAACGGGCTCTCTACCCGCTTCGCCTTCAAGATACTGGCCAAGGTGTTCAACTTCGACGGCCATGAAGTGGCGGCCAACCCGGTGCATCTGCTTTACGTACTGGAGCAGCGCCTGGAGCAGGAGCAGCTGCCGAGCGAGACTTTCGAGCGCTATCTACGCTTCATCAAGGAGTTCCTGGCCCCCCGCTACGTGGACTTTATCGGCAAGGAGATCCAGACCGCCTATCTCGAGTCCTACTCCGAGTACGGCCAGAACATCTTCGATCGCTACGTGACCTACGCCGACTTCTGGATCCAGGACCAGGAGTACCGTGACCCCGAGACCGGCGAGTTCCTCGACCGCCAGGCCCTCAACGAGGACCTGGAGAAGATCGAGAAGCCGGCGGGTATCTCCAACCCCAAGGACTTCCGCCACGAGGTGGTCAACTTCGTGCTGCGGGCGCGGGCCCAGAACAATGGCATGAACCCCAGCTGGCAGTCCTACGAGAAGCTGCGCGGGGTGATCGAGCACAAGATGTTCGCCAATACCGAGGAGCTGTTGCCGGTGATCTCCTTCAATGCCAAGGCCTCCAGCGCCGACCAGCAGAAGCACGAGGACTTCGTGGCACGCATGGTGGAGCGTGGCTATACCGAGAAACAGGTGCGCCTGCTCTCCGAGTGGTACCTGCGGGTACGCAAGTCTCAGTAGCCCGACGCCGCGCCGTGGCGGCAGGCTCCCACGGCGCGCAGGAGAGTTGCCATGAGCTACTTTATCGATCGGCGGGCGAATGCCAAGCACAAGAGCGCGGTCAATCGGCAGCGCTTCCTCGACCGCTATCGCACCCATATCAAACGCTCCGTGGAAGAGGCCGTGAATCGGCGCTCGATCACCGACATGGAACGCGGTGAGAAGGTATCGATTCCCACCCGCGATATCTCGGAGCCGGTATTCCAGCATGGCGCCGGTGGCAAGCGTCGCATTATCGCCCCCGGCAACCAGGAGTTCGTGGAGGGGGATCGCCTGCAGCGCCCGAGTGGCGGCGGCGGGGGAGATGGCGCCGGCGAGGGAGGGGCGTCCAACCAGGGCGAGGGCATGGACGAGTTCGCCTTTACCCTCTCCCGGGAGGAGTTTCTCGATTTCGTCTTCGATGGCCTGGAGTTACCCCATCTGGAGCGCAAGGCGATGGTGGACCTCGACGAGGTGCGTCCGGTACGGGCGGGGGTCTCCAAGGAGGGGGTGCCGGCGCGAGTCAATATCGTGCGCTCCATGCGTGAGGCCCATGCCCGTCGCATCGCCATGCGTGCACCGATTCGTCGCGCCCTGCGCGATGCCCGCGACGCGCTGGAGGCCGAGGAGCGCAAGGACCCGGTGTTGCGCAACCCGGCGCGCATCGCCGAGCTCAAGGCGGAGATCGAACGCCTCGAGAAGCGTCTCGAGGCGGTGCCCTTCATCGACACCTATGACCTTCGCTACAACCATCTGGTCAATCAGCCGCAGCCGTCCAGCAAGGCCGTGATGTTCTGCGTCATGGACGTGTCCGGCTCCATGACCCAGGCCCACAAGGACATCGCCAAGCGCTTCTTCCTGCTGCTTTACCTGTTTCTCGAACGCAACTACGAGAAGGTCGAACTGGTCTTCGTTCGCCACCATACCGCCGCCCGGGAGGTGGACGAGGAGGAGTTCTTCTATTCGCGTGAGACCGGCGGCACCATCGTGTCCAGTGCGCTGTCGCTGGTGGATGAGATCATCGCCGAGCGCTACCCGCCGGGCCAGTGGAACCTCTACGTCGCCCAGGCCTCGGACGGCGATAACTGGGATGACGATTCGATCACCTGTCGTGACCTGTTGATCAGAAAGCTGATGCCGCGCGTGCAGTATTTCACCTATGTGGAAATCACCCCCCATGCCCACCAGGCCCTCTGGGAGGAGTACGAAACCGTGGCCACCGAGTTTCCGGCGCGTTTTGCCATGCGCCAGATCGTCGAAGCCGGAGATATCTACCCGGTGTTTCGCGAGCTGTTCAAGCGCCGCGTTGCCGGCGGCTGAGGGCCGGTCAGTGGCCGAGGAGGCAAGATGACCCGACGCAAGCCTATCGCCAGCGGATCCGACTGGAACTTCGAGATACTCACCGAGTTCGAGCAGGAGATTGCCCGCCTGGCGGATGAATACCGTCTCGACACCTACCCCAATCAGATCGAGGTGATCACCTCGGAGCAGATGATGGATGCCTATGCCAGCGTGGGCATGCCGGTGGGCTATCACCACTGGTCATTCGGCAAGCAGTTCCTGGCCGTGGAGCAGGCGTATCGCCGCGGCCAGATGGGCCTGGCCTACGAGCTGGTGATCAACTCCGACCCCTGCATCGCCTATCTGATGGAGGAGAACACCCTGATGATGCAGGTGCTGGTCATGGCGCATGCCTGCTATGGCCATAATTCCTTCTTCAAGGGCAACTATCTGTTTCGCACCTGGACCGATGCCGGTTCGATCATCGACTATCTGGTGTTCGCCCGGCGGTATATCGCCGAGTGTGAGGAGCGCCATGGTGTCGCGGCGGTGGAGCAGCTGCTGGACGCCTGTCACGCCCTGCAGAACTATGGCGTCGATCGCTACAAGCGCCCCTCGCCGATCTCCGCCGAAGAGGAGGTGCGTCGCCAGAAGGAACGCGAGGCGCTCCTGCAGGCCCAGGTGAACACCCTGTGGCGTACCATTCCCGACCGCCATCGCGAAGACCGGCTGCCGGGCATGGAAGGAGGGGAGGAGGACCCGCTCGGCCTGCACGCGGGAGGGCGCTATCCGCCGGAGCCCCAGGAGAATCTGCTCTACTTCATCGAGAAGAATGCGCCGCTGCTGGCGCCCTGGCAGAGGGAGGTGGTGCGTATCGTGCGCAAGCTGGCACAGTACTTCTATCCCCAGCGCCAGACCCAGGTAATGAACGAGGGTTGGGCCACCTTCTGGCACTATACCCTGATGAACCGGCTCTATGAGGAGGGGGCGGTGGATGAGGGGCTGATGCTGGAGTTTCTGCAGTCGCATACGGCCGTGGTGCAGCAGCCTGCCTTCGATAGCCCCCTGTATAATGGCATCAACCCCTATGCGCTAGGCTTTGCCATGTTCAGTGACCTGCGGCGCATCTGTGAGTCACCCACCGACGAGGACCACCACTGGTTCCCCGATACCGCCGGCAGCGACTGGCGCGAGACCCTGGAGTTCGCCATGCAGAACTTCAAGGATGAGTCCTTCATTCAGCAGTTTCTCTCCCCCCGGGTGATTCGCGACCTCAAGCTCTTCATGGTGGTCGACGACGACCAGGACGAAATGCTGGAGGTGGCGGCGATCCATGACGAGCGCGGTTATCAGCGTATCCGCGAATCACTGGCGGCCCACTATGCGCTGGCCGTGCGCGAGCCCAATATCCAGGTCTATTCGGCGGATATTCGCGGCGACCGCTCACTGACCCTGCACCATGTTCAGGATGATCGTCGCCCGCTGGCCCGTAGCGTCTATCCGGTGCTTCGCCACCTGCATCAGTTGTGGGGCTTCCCGGTGCGCCTGGCGTCGGCCCAGGACGAACGGGTGGTACGACGCTACCAGTGGCCGCTGGCGGACGAGGCGGGGGATACCGGGGAGGGTTGAGTCGGGGAGGGTTGAGTCGGGGAAGGTTGAGCCGTCGGGTGCCGAGATGCCCGGCATCGCGACGGACGGTTTCGGTTTTCGAATCGATAGGCGAAGAGCCTAAAACAACGAGACCCACGCCATGGCGTGGGTCCCTGTCTGGGCCGGTGTGGCGACGGGTGCCGCCTGGCCATATCAGCTCTTGGCGGTCCAGGATTGACACCAGCCTGCCGGCTCGACGCTGTTCTGCGGGAACAGCTGGCAGCCCTGGCTGTCGGCCTGGAAGAACATGCAGTTGTCACACTGCTCGCCTTCTTCGTGGGCCGGGTGGTCGGCGGCCTCGGCGGTATCCTTCACGTAGTTGAGGGCCTGCGCCTGATCGGCGGAGGGGTCCAGCGGCGGCAGGTCCTGGGCGAAGGCGCGGCCGGAGAGGATGCCGGCACCCAGCGGCAGGGCGGCCATGCCCATCAGGCTATGGCGCATGAAATCACGACGGCTGTGGTTAGCCATGGAATCTCCTTGGATCTCGTTGACGGTCACGGTCGGGCGTTGGCCCGCTATTCTTGGGTGGTGTTCCACCTCTTGGAAACCGGCAGGCGACTGCCGGCAATATACAGGTCGTATCATAGTCAAGGTGATGCCTGTATGCGAACGCGCCACTGCGGCGGCTTGTCGCGCCGTTGCCCCGGCGTGGAGGAGGAGGATGCCTCGGGCTTCCCGGCGCTGATATACTCGCCAGGACATCTCGGGCGGCCATCGGTGGCTGTCCGTCGTCCATCTCCGCCCGCGGGGCGACACCCGGAGAGAGCCCGATGCAGAATGCCGTGATCCTGATCAACACCGACAAGGGGCAGGTCAAGTCGGTGGCCGAGCGCCTGGCCGACGTCGAGGGAATCAGCGAGGTCTACTCCACCTGTGGCCGCTATGACCTGGTCGCCATCGCCCGCACGCGCGACTTCGAGAGTCTGGCCGAGCTGGTGACGGGGCGACTCAATGCCGTGGAAGGCATCCGCGATACAGAGACGCTTAACGCCATGCAGGTACACTCGCGCCACGACCTGGAGACGATGTTCTCGCTGGGTTGGTAGCGTCCAGGGCCGGATGACGTCGGTGCCCGGCCGTTGCTCCCTGTCTTCCACTGATCACAGGAACGCCTTTCACGAATGAGTCGCCTGCGTTTTCCGCGTCGTGGCCGCACGCTGCGGCGCTTTGCCGTCAGCCTGCTGTTTGTGGCCGTCGGTGCTGGGCTGTGGCACTTTCAGGAGCGCGAGCTGCGCGATTCCCTGGTGTGGATGGGGGTGCCCGAGTGGCAGGAGCCGTCTCTGGCCAGTTTTCATCGCGTGCTGCGCAATGAGGGGTTTCTGGTCGGCTGGTCGGACCTGAGGGTCAATCCTCTGTGGGTCAGCTATCGTCTCCAGGCGGTAGACGATCCTCGAGCCGGGCCGCGCCCCGGGTTCCGCCAGGACTGGCGTACCCTGTGGCCCATCGGTACCGACCACTATGCCGGCAGCGGCTTCGATCGCGGGCATATGGCGCCCAACTACGCCGTCGCCGCGGTACACGGCCGTGACGCCCAGCTCGATACCTTCTACATGAGCAACATGACGCCCCAGCGACCCGACCTCAATCGCCGGCTCTGGCAGCGCCTGGAGGAGGTGGTGATGGACCACTTCGTGCCTCGCTTCGGCGCGGTGCAGGTGATCACCGGGCCCGTGTTTCCCGAGCGCTTTCTCGACAACATCTTCAACCGGGTCGGCTTCGTGGAGATTCCCTCGGCCTTCTACAAGATTATCGTGGTTCCCGGTGAGCGGCCCCTGGCTCTGGCCTTCCTGATGCCCCAGCAGGTGCGTGGCGATGAGGCGTTGGATGACTACCTGGTGAGCATCGATGAGGTCGAGGCGCGTACCGGGCTCGACTTCTTCCCCGGGCTTCCCGAAACGACGGCGGCGGCGTTCGAGAGTCGGGTGAGTCCCCGTGGCTGGGCGCTGGAAGAGGTGGCAAATCGCCCCGGGCGCTTCGAATAGCGTATTGTATAGACACAAAAAAACCGCGATCTCATGTCGCGGTTTTCCGATGGTCTTGCTCGATTCAGTCTGCATGACGCGATATGAATGGTGCCCAGGAGAGGACTTGAACCTCCACATCCGTAAGGATACTAGCACCTGAAGCTAGCGCGTCTACCAATTCCGCCACCTGGGCGCATCATGCATCTCGTCGTGTCCGCGTTTCCCGAAGGAATGGTGCCCAGGAGAGGACTTGAACCTCCACGTCCATAAGGACACTAGCACCTGAAGCTAGCGCGTCTACCAATTCCGCCACCTGGGCGAACACGAGCGAGTCAAACTGTATAAAGAGCGATGGTGCCCAGAAGAGGACTTGAACCTCCACGTCCGTAAGGACACTAGCACCTGAAGCTAGCGCGTCTACCAATTCCGCCATCTGGGCAAGCGACGCGTATAGTACCCGAATTGTTCGTGTTTGCAAGGGGTAGAGTGACCGGACGGCAATTTTTTTCCGGTCGCAGACGGCCCGCCAAGGTTGGGTGGCCGCGCCTGCGGCGCTATAATGCTGGTATGATCAATAATTCCCAAGGCAATATTTCGTTCCCGCGGCGCTCGAGCGCCTCCTCCCCCATGTCGTCTCCGACCCTGCCAAGGATGCATCGCGCATGACCCACTGGACGCTCAGCGACGATCCGCACGCGGAACGTGAAGCCCACAAGTATGACAAGCCGGCCCCCAGTCGCGAGTATCTGCTCGCCCGTCTCGAGGATGTCGGCAAGCCGATGACCCATGAGGCGATGAGCCAGCTGCTCGGCCTCGAGGATGAGGAACTGCAGGAGGCCGTGCGTCGCCGGCTGGCGGCCATGGAGCGCGATGGCCAGGTGCTGCGCAACCGGGCACGGGCCTATGCGCTGATCAACAAGCTCGACCTGATCAAGGGCAAGGTGCTCGGCCACCGTGACGGCTTCGGTTTCGTGCTGCGTGACGATGGCAAGAAGCCCGACCTGGTGTTGCCGCCGCGCCAGATGCGCCGCGCCTTTCATGGCGATCATGTGCTGGTGCGCGTCAGTGGCCGCGATCGTCGCGGTCGCGATGAGGCCACCATCGCCGAGGTGCTGGCACGCAACACCCAGACCATCGTCGGCGTCTACCGCGAGAACACCCCCGAGTTCGGCGTGCTGATTCCCGAGAATCCGCGCATCACCCAGGAGGTGATCATCCCGCACAGCGCCTGTGGCGGGGCCAAGGATGGCCAGGTGGTCTCGGCGCATATCGTCAAGCAGCCCGAGACCCGGGTGCAGCCGGTGGGCGAGGTGATCGAGGTGCTGGGCGAGCGCATGGATCCCGGCATGGAAATCGACATCGCCATTCGCAGCTATGAGATCCCCGCCGAGTTTCCGCCGGAGGTCCACGACCAGATCGCCAGCATGTCCGCCGAGGTGGCCGAGGAGGACAAGCATAGCCGCATCGACCTGCGCGACGTGCCGTTGGTGACCATCGACGACGAGAGCGCCAAGGACTTCGATGACGCCGTCTGTGCCTGGAAGACCAAGTCCGGCAGCTGGAAGCTGCTGGTGGCCATCGCCGACGTCTCCCACTACGTGCGTCCCGGCAGCGCCCTGGACCAGGAGGCGATACGCCGCGGCAACTCGGTCTATTTCCCGGGGCAGGTGGTGCCGATGCTGCCCGAGCTGCTCTCCAACGGGCTCTGCTCGCTCAATCCGGCGGTCGACCGGCTCGCCCTGGTCTGCGAGATGAACATCTCCCAGAGCGGCGCCATCAGTCGCTATCGGTTCTATGAGGCGGTGTTCCAGTCCCATGCGCGCCTCACCTATAACAAGGTGGCGTCGATCCTCGAGGACGAGGGGGCGCAGGGAGATGCCCTGCGCGAGGAGTATCGCGAGCTGGTACCGTCCCTGAAGAATCTTCACTCTCTCTATCGACTGCTGCGCGAGGCTCGGGTGGAGCGGGGCGCCATCGACTTCGAGACCACCGAGACGGCGATCGTCTTCAATGACGAGCGCAAGATCGAGAAGATCGTGCCCCGCTCGCGCAATGACGCCCACAAGATCATCGAGGAATGCATGCTGGCGGCCAACGTGGCCACGGCGCGCTTCCTCGACAAGCATGATCTGCCGGCCCTCTATCGCATTCACGAGCAGCCCTCGCCCGAGCGTCTCGACAAGCTGCGCCTGTTTCTCAGCGAGCTGGGCCTGTCGCTGGGGGGCGGCGATGACCCGAGCCCCCAGGACTACCGCGAGCTGGCCGAGGCCATCAAGGGGCGCCCCGATACCGACGTGATTCAGACGGTGATGCTGCGCTCCATGAGCCGGGCGATCTACTCGCCCCAGAATGATGGCCACTTCGGCCTGGCCTATCCGGCCTATGCGCACTTCACCTCGCCGATCCGCCGCTATCCGGACCTGATCGTGCACCGTGCGATCCGTTCGGTGATTCGTGGGCCGCGCCAGACCAATACCGTGCTGCGCGCCGAGGGGGCGCCCGTCGAGCCGCCGAGCAAGTGGGCCCCTTATACCTTCGAGCAGATGCTCGAACTCGGCGAGCACAGCTCGATGACCGAGCGCCGCGCCGACGATGCCACCCGCGACGTCGAGGATTGGCTCAAGTGCGAGTTCATGTCCGACAAGCTCGGCGAGGTGTATGACGGCACCATCGCCTCGGTGACCCAGTTCGGTATCTTCGTGCGCCTCGATGAGTTCTTCGTCGAAGGGCTGGTCCACGTGACATCGCTGCCTTCCGACTATTATCACTACGAGCCGGAGAAGCATCGCCTCAAGGGCGAGCGCAGCGGTATCAGCTATCGCCTCGGCGATGGGGTTACCGTCCAGGTGGCGCGAGTCGACCTGGACGATCGCAAGATCGACTTCGCCCTGGCCGACGACCAGCCGCGCCCCAAGCGGACGCCGCGTCGCCGCCGAGCGGTGGATGATGCCCCCGCCAAGGGGCGCGCGAGTGCCGGCGGCAAGCCGCCCAAGGCCGATGATGCCCGTGGCGGTGCCCCCGATGGCGGCGGCGAGTCCGGCAAGGGCGCCAAGCCCGAGAAGAGCGATGGCCGCAGGCGTAGCGGCAACCGTCGGCGCCGCTCGCGGCGCTGAATCCTGAGGCGGGCCTTCGGGTCCGCCGTATCCTCCGCGATGAAGCGAAAAACATGAAGCATAAGCGACCCCAGCGGCCTGCCGCTGGCAAGCCGGCCGTGCCCGGTGGCCTGGAAGCGGTGTTCGGCGTCCATGCCGTGCGTGCGCTGATGGAGCGCGGGGAGACGCCCCGCGAACTCTGGGTGCAGGAGGGCGAGGCGGGAGCGCGCCTGTCCGACCTGGTAGAGACCGCCCGTCGTGGTGGGGCCCGGATCCAGTCGCGCCCGCGAGACGAGCTCGACCGCCTGGCCCAGGGTGCCGCCCACCAGGGCGTCGCGGCCTTCGCCACGCCATTGGCGTTCGAGGGCGAGAATGCATTGTGGTTCCGGCTGGAGGCCTGGCCCCATGCCGAGCCCCCGCTGCTGCTGGTGCTCGACGGCATCACCGATGTGCACAACTTCGGCGCCTGCCTGCGCAGTGCCGATGCCGCCGGGGTGCATGGGGTCATCGTGCCCAAGGACAAGGCCGCACCGCTCAATGCCACGGTGCGCAAGGTGGCCTGCGGCGCCGCCGAGAGCGTGCCGGTCTATCGGGTCACCAATCTGGCCCGTGCCCTGGCGCGGCTCAAGTCGCTGGGTGTCTGGGTCACCGGCACCGCCGGCGAGGCGGAGTCGCTGGTGTTCGAGGCCGACCTCACCGGACCCACGGCCCTGGTCATGGGGGCCGAGGGCAAGGGCATGCGCCGCCTGACGCGGGAGGCCTGTGACCAGCTGGTCAAGTTGCCCATGGCCGGCAGCGTCTCCAGCCTCAATGTCTCGGTGGCCACGGGGGTTGGCCTCTTCGAGGTGGTTCGCCAGCGAGGGTCGGCGAAGCCGGGGAGCTAAGCGCTCCTCGAGACGCAACAGCAGCGCCTGCCATATGGCAGGCGCTGCTGTTTTAGCGGCATCTAGCGATCAGTCGTCGACGCCTTCGGTGGTGACCGAGTGTTTGGCGGGAGCATTGAGGAAGGCTTCCAGCGAGTCGTCCATGGCATCCAGCCAGCGGGTATGGTGACGCGGTGCCTGGGTGCCGGTCATCAGCGAGCGGTAGGACTTGTCACGGAACGTCATGATGTCCCTGTGCTTGTGGGCTTCCCACTCGAGAAAGGTCTGGTTGACGCCTTCGATATCGAAGCTCGGGTAATCCGTGGTCTCGATCAGGCTGGCCACATAGTCACCCTGGAACCGAATCATCTGCTCATCGGTTTCCAGGGCCTCTTCGCGTGCCCGCCATGCCTGGCTATCGGCCCGCATGGTCTCGCGGTCGGGGAGGGTGATGCGCCCCAGGATGAGGTCGCGCACATACCAGGCCTGGGCATCGAACATGTTGAAGGTATACCACTGGTCCTGCATGCCCAGGTAGAAGAGTCTCGGGTTGGCTTCCCAGGCGACGCCACGATAAAGACCCAGCGGCCACAGGCGGTTATTGGTCTGCAGGCGCAGGGTGTCGGGGAGGAAGGGGAAGTGATGCAGGTAGCCGGTACACAGGATGATGGCATCCACCTGCTTGTGGCTGCCGTCGGCAAAATAAGCGGTATTGCCGTCGACGCGTTGCAACAGGGGCTTCTCTTCCCAGTTCTCGGGCCAGTCAAACCCCATGGGACGAGTGCGGTAGCTGGTGGTAATGCTGCGCGCGCCATACTTGTAGCACTGTGAGCCGATATCCTCGGCGGAGTAGCTGCTGCCTACCAGCAGCAGGTTCTTGCCGCGGAACTCCAGGGCGTCGCGGAAATCGTGGGCATGCAGGATGCGGCCGTTGAAGGCCTCGAAGCCCTCGAACTCGGGCACATTGGGCGTGGAGAAGTGGCCGGAAGCCACCACCACATGGTCGAAGACCCGGCTCTCGACCACGTCGCGGTCATGGTCGTGCACGGTGACCAGGAAGGTTTCGTCGTCTTCCCGATATGCCACATCGCGAACCGCAGAGTTGAAGCGGATATACCGGCGCACGCCGGCCTTCTCGACGCGGCCCTTGATGTAATCCCACAGCACGGCGCGGGGTGGGTAGGAGGCGATCGGCTTGCCGAAATGCTCCTCGAAGCTGTAGTCGGCAAACTCCAGACACTCCTTGGGGCCATTGGACCACAGGTAGCGGTACATGCTGCTGTGCACGGGCTCGCCATTGGCGTCAATGCCGGTACGCCAGGTGTAATTCCATTGGCCTCCCCAGTCGCTCTGTTTCTCGTAGCAGACCAGCTCGACAGCGTCGGCCCCCTGCTCGAAGGCTGACTGGAAGGCTCGCAGCTGTGCCAGGCCGCTGGGGCCGGCGCCGATAATGGCAACACGTTGGGTCATGAATGGCTCCGTGATTGAGGCTCGCCACGGCACTGCCAAGGGGGGAGGGCCGGGTCGAGCATCGAGATGGCAGAAAGCATGGATGCCCGCTGCCTGTCAGGAGGTGACGTCGACTCCAGGCTTCGCCTGGAAGGCGAAGACCCGTTACCCGAATGGGGGCCCTCATGCTGGAGAAATCGAGGGCTTCTGATGGCGTCATTTGCTCGTTCTGGTGCCGGGGCCGTGTGGGCCGGCGGCGGAGACGAGATGGCATCGCTCGCCTGAAGGCTCAGTGCGAGTGTGGCGTGTCGGCCACGGGTAAAGCGGGGCAGTCCATAACTACGCGTTATCAAAATATGGATATTTCATTATTTTGTCAAATATGCCGAGCGAGCCCGACCCGAGTGGTGCGTCGTCGGCGCTTGCCAGTCATTCGCGGTTTTCGGTCATCCGATAAGGCGGCGCGATAGGGCTTGTCCTGGGCGATGCCGGTGGCGCGACGATCAAGCCTTGCCAGGCGGGGCGGCATTCCTTAGAATATCTGCGCCCGTTCGTCCATCGAGCGGGCATTCGTGTTTTTCTATCACCTCCTTGCTTCCCCGGAGCCCAAGACCTCCCGAGGAAGCTGCCAAACCGCAAGGAGATTCCATGCGTCATTATGAAATCGTGTTCATGGTCCATCCGGACCAGAGCGAGCAGGTTCCGGCCATGGTCGAGCGCTATACCGGCCTCGTTACCGAGAACGGCGGCACCGTGCATCGCCTGGAAGATTGGGGCCGTCGTCACCTGGCCTACCCGATCAACAAGATCCACAAGGCTCACTACGTGCTGATGAACGTCGAGTGCAGCGGCGAGACCCTCGACGAGATCGAGAACATCTTCCGCTTCAACGACGCCATCATTCGCAGCCTGGTGGTGCGCTGCAATGAAGCGGTCACCGAAGCCTCGCCGATGATGAAGCCGGTGGAAGAGAAGCGCGCACGCCGCGACGAGAAGCCTCGCGACGAGAAGCCTCACGACGATAAGCCCCGCGCTGAGTCCGCCTGATCACCCCCATCGCACGTCTGAAGGAGTCTTCACATGGCACGCTTTTTCCGTCGCCGTAAGTTCTGCCGTTTCACCGCCGAGGGCGTGAAGCAGATCGATTACAAGGATCTGGACACCCTCAAGGCCTACATCACCGAGACCGGCAAGATCGTTCCCAGCCGCATTACCGGTACCAAGGCCCGCTATCAGCGCCAGCTGGCGACCGCCGTCAAGCGTTCGCGCTACCTGGCTCTGCTGCCCTATTCCGATAGCCACCAGTAAGCCCGCGGCAAGATGCTGACGATCGCCCGCTGGGTGATGCGCGGCACGCCCTATGCTGTCGCCGGGGCCGCCGTGACTACCCTGATACCCTGGCTGTTCTGGCTGGGGGCCGCCATTGCGGCCCTGGTCACGTTGCGCCGGGGACTGTCGCCGGCACTGCCGGTGATCGTGGCCGCCGCCGTGCCTTCGGGCTGGTGGTGGGTCCAGGGGGATGTCATTCCGCTGGCCAGCGTGCTGCTGGTCACGCTGATGGCCGTGGTGCTGCGCTCTCGCCTGCGCTGGAGCGAAGCGCTGATCGTCGGTGCCCTGGCCGGTGCCGTGATGATCCAGCTGGGCGTCTTTCTGCCGCCCGGCGGCTCCGGGGAGATGCTCGACCAGCTGCGTCAGGCGTCCCCCGAGGTGGAGCGTCTGCTCAGTGACCTGGGTAGCCAGGGGGTGGACACCGAACAGCTGGCGAGCCTGCTGATCGGCGGAGTTACCGGGCTTATCGTGCTGATTGCCGCCGTGGGCTGCCTGGCCCTGGCGCGCAGCTGGCAGGCAGGGCTCTATAACCCGGGGGGCTTTCGCGAGGAGTTCCACACCCTGCGCCTGAGCCCGCGTGAGCTCGCCGTGCTGGTCGTGCTCGGCGTGGTGGGTGCCGTACTGGAGCTGCCCGGCCTGGGGATGCTGTTATGGATGCCGCTGCTGGTCGCCGGTATCGCCCTGGTGCATGGTTTTATCGGACTTAAAGGGATGAACGGGCTGTGGCTGGTCGCCTTCTACCTGCTGCTGATCACCACCTGGCCCATGATTCTGATCGTGCTGCTGCTGGCCTTTATCGACGCCTTCGCCAATATCCGCGGGCGCCTGGCCAGTCGCAACTGACAAGAGGTTTACGAGATGGAAGTCATTCTGCTCGACAATATTGGCAAGCTGGGCGGCCTGGGTGACCAGGTCACCGTCAAGCCCGGCTATGGCCGCAACTATCTGGTGCCCTACGGCCTCGCCGTGCCGGCCACCAAGGACAACATCGAGGCCTTCGAGGCCCAGCGTGCCGAGCTCGAGGCCCAGGCCGCCGAGCGTAAGGGCGAGGCCGAAGAGCGCGCCGCCCAGCTCAACGAGATCGAGCTCTCCCTGGTGGCCAAGTCCGGCGACGAGGGCAAGCTGTTCGGCTCCATCGGGCCGCGGGACCTGGCCGATGCCATCGCGTCCGCCGGAATCGATGTCGCCAAGAGCGAAGTGCGCATGCCGGAGGGCCCGATTCGTGCCACCGGCGAGTACGACATTCAGCTGCGTCTGCATGCCGAAGTCGATGCCACCGTGCGCGTGGTGGTCGTGGCCGAGTAAGTCGCGGCGGCCGCTTCCGACGAGGGGCGCGAGGAGAGATCCTCGCGCCCCTCGTTGCGTTGGTACCTGGGGCATCGAGCCATGGGGCCCGCCGCTCGTCTAAGGTAGAATGATGACCCCGTCACGCCCAGGGTGAATCATCGCCATGTCAGAGATGCTCGAGCACGACCAGGAAACCGCCGCCCTCAAGGTGCCGCCTCACTCCATGGAGGCGGAACAGTCGGTACTGGGCGGGCTGATGCTCGATAACCAGGCCTGGGACAATGTCGCCGACCGCCTGGTGGCCGATGACTTCTACCGCTACGAACACCGGCTGATCTTCAATGTCATGGCCGAGCTGGCCGAGTCGGCCCGGCCGCTGGACGTGGTGACCCTCTCCGAGGCGCTGGAGGGGCGCGACCAGCTGGATACCGTGGGCGGCCTGGCCACCCTCGCCGAACTGGCCCGCAACACGCCTTCCGCCAGCAACATCCGGGCCTACGCCGATATCGTTCGCGAGCGGGCGACCCTGCGCAAGCTGATTCGCGCCTCCAGCCAGATTGCCGATGGCGCCTTCAGTCCCCAGGGCCGGCCGGCGGATGAGCTGGTCGATGAGGCCGAGCGGCTGGTGTTCCAGATCAGCGAGGAACGGCCCAAGTCGGGAGGGCCGGTGGGCATGAGCGAGCTGCTCGCCAAGGCGGTGGATCGCATCGACGAGCTGTTCAACATGCAGGGCGAGATGACGGGGCTGTCCACCGGCTTTCGCGACCTGGACGAGATGACCTCGGGCCTGCAGCCCTCGGACCTGGTGATCATCGCCGGACGTCCCTCCATGGGAAAGACCACATTTGCCATGAATATGGTCGAACATGCGGTCATCTCCAGTGAAAAGCCGGTGATGGTGTTCTCCATGGAGATGCCGGGCGATGCCCTGATGCTGCGCATGCTTTCCTCGCTGGGTCGCATAGACCAGACGCGGGTGCGTACCGGCCAGCTGGAGGACGAGGACTGGCCACGCCTGACCTCGGCGGTGAATCTGCTCAAGGACAAGCAGCTGTTTATCGATGATACCGCGGCATTGTCACCCAATGAGATGCGTTCGCGCATTCGGCGCCTGGTGCGAGAGCATGGCAATGTCGGGCTGGTCATGATCGATTACCTGCAGCTCATGCAGATACCGGGCTTTTCCGAGAATCGCACCGGCGAGATTTCCGAGATCTCCCGCTCGCTCAAGGGCCTGGCCAAGGAGTTCGGCTGCCCGGTGGTAGCGCTCTCCCAGCTTAACCGCTCCCTCGAGCAGCGGCCCAACAAGCGTCCGGTGATGTCGGATCTGCGTGAAAGTGGCGCCATCGAGCAGGATGCAGACGTGATCGCCTTCGTCTATCGCGATGAAGTCTACAACCCCGATAACCCCGACAATCAGGGACTCGCCGAGCTGATCATCGGCAAACAGCGTAACGGCCCCATCGGCACGGTGCATATGGCATTCATCGGCCGCTATACTCGCTTCGAGGACCTGGCGCCGGACGGTTATGGCGACGGCTTCGGCGAGTAGGCATTGGCATCTCGGGTTGAGCCGGGGCGGTGGGCCCGTATAATGCGCATCCTTCCAACGAGCATAGCCAGGAGGCAGCATGGCAGGTGGATTTCGGCGCGGTAATCGTCAGCGTACCCCCAAGCTGGAGGCGCGCGGTGAGCTCCAGTCCGTGGAGCGTGAAGGCCCCTTCAAGGAGTGGTTGGGCATGCCCGACCTCTATCGTTACCAGCTGGTGGTGGAGGGCGAGGCCTACAGCTACCAGACCGAGGATGCCGAACTGCCGGTGGTCATCGGCGACCGGGTGGTGTTTCGTTACAAGGAGACCAAGGCCGGCAAGTGGGTGGACCGCAACTCCCTGGGCAAGGCCATCGATCCCTCCGATTATCAATGACTTGAGGAACCCTTCAGGGTGTTTGATGTCTTATCAGGACGCAGCCGTCATCAGATTGTCATCTCTGTGAGGCAGGCTGCCAGGAATCGACATCACAATAAACGCTGGAGGGATCCATGGAATTCCACGATCTCAAGGCCTTCGCGGCCCATCACGACAACTACGAAATTCGCGTCATCGGCCATGCCGGTAGCCGCTTCTATCAGGTAGAGCTGGAAGATATCGAGGGCCAGCGCCATATGCTGACCCGTCGGGGCAAGCCGGTCCTCTTCCGCTCGCTGGAAGACGTCTATGGGGATCTCAAGCGTGCCGGTATCCACCGTGCCTATCTGGTGCAACAAGTGCCCCACGATGAGATGGTCGGCCGCGAGACCCACTATCGAGAGCCCTTGGCCTCACGCATGCCGCTGGTCTTGTGAGGCTCAACCCGGGCGGCCACCGCGAGGAGCCTGATACACTAGCCCCGTCTTCATCTATCCAGTGTATCGATCAAGGAGCCCCCCATGACCACCACGACCCAGGATTCGGCCCCTCCCGGCATGGACATGGACCCCGCCGGCAGCGGGCGCCTGGCCCATGCGCCGGATGATCATCCGCCGATTCCTCGTGCCAGGGTCGGGGTGGTGCTGGTCAATCTGGGTACCCCGGATGCCACCGATTACTGGTCCATGCGTCGCTACCTCGGTGAATTCCTCTCCGACAAGCGGGTGGTGGACTACCCGAGCTGGAAGTGGCAGCCGCTGCTGCAGCTGATCATTCTCTCGCGCCGGCCCTTCAAGTCCGGCGAGGCCTACCGCGGGATCTGGAACACCGAGAAGGACGAGAGCCCGCTGCTGACCATCACCCGGGAGCAGACCCGCCGAGTGGCCGATGGGCTGGCGACGCGCTACGGCGACGAGGTGATGGTCGATTTCGCCATGCGCTACGGCAACCCCTCCACGGACAGCGTGCTCCGCCGTTTGCAGGCGGCGGGCTGTGAGAAGATCCTGTTCTTCCCCCTGTATCCCCAGTACGCCTCGCCGACGACCGCCACCGCCAACGACCACGCCTTCCGAACCCTGATGAAGCTGAAATGGCAACCGGCGATCCGCACCGTGCCGGCCTACTTCGAGCATCCGCAGTACATCCAGGCGCTGGCCGGCAGCGTGCGTGACGCCTACGGCGCCGCCGCGACGCCGCCGGAGGTGTTGGTGGCGTCCTACCATGGCGTGCCCAAGCGCTTCTTGATGGAAGGCGACCCCTATCACTGCCAGTGCCAGAAGACCACTCGCCTGCTGCGCGAAGCGCTGGGTTGGGAAGACGATGCCATCCAGACCGCCTTCCAGTCGAAGTTCGGTCCCGAGGAGTGGGTGGGGCCGGCTACCGTGGAGCATGTCGCCGAGCTGGCCCGTCAGGGCAAAAAGCATATCGCCGTGGTGTCACCGGCGTTCTCCGCCGACTGCGTCGAGACCCTGGAGGAGATCCAGGAGGAGATTCGCGATGCCTTCCTCGAGGCCGGCGGCGAGACCTTCACCTATGTGCCCTGCCTCAACGAACGTGACGACCACATCGCCGCCCTGTTGTCGATTATCGACAACGAACTGCAAGGCTGGGTATAGGCCCGCCGCCGGGGCGGGCCTGCGACGCATCAGTCGTGGGCGCGGTCGGGATGGGGGACCGGTTTTTCGCCGAGCTCTTCGGGGCGTAGTTCGATCGGCCGGCCGGCGGTCCTTTCCACATGCTTTATGCGCAGATGGAGGGCCGTCTTGGCCAGCAGGTGGGCACTCACCGGCGCGGTGATAAACAGAAACAGGGTGATCAGCATCTCCTGAATATCGGGTTTTCCCTCGGTGCCCCAGAAATAGAGCATCGAGGCGACCAGCATGCAGCCGATTCCCAGGGTCGTGGCCTTGGTGGGGCCGTGCAGGCGCATGTAGAAGTCGCGCAGGTGGGCCATGCCCAGGGAACCGATAAACACGAAGGCCCCGCCGGCGACCAGCAGCAGGGAGATGACTCCCTCGAGAATGACAGGCAGTGTCATGGCGCCTCCTATTCGATGATGTCACCGCGCAGCAGGTACTTGCATACCGCCACGGTGCTGATGAAGCCGAGCATGGCGATCAATAGCGCCGCCTCGAAGTAGGTCTTGGTATCGAGCCACAGCCCCAGCAACACGATCAGGGCGATGGAGTTGATATACATGGTGTCCAGCGCCAGCAGGCGGTCGGGCATGTCCGGGCCGATGGTCAGCCGGTAGACGTTGAGCGCCATGGCCGCCACGACCAGGGCCAGGCTGGTCCAGAGTGCAACCTCAATCATTCATAAATCTCCTTCAGCGGCCGCTCGTAGCGCTCTCGAATGGTCGCGACCAGGGCGTCATCATCTTCCACGTCGAGGGCGTGAATCAGCAGCGATTTGCCATCCAGACGCAGGTTGGTCGACACCGTACCCGGGGTCAGGCTGATGGTATTGGCCAGCAGGGTGATGGTGAAGCGGTCCTCCAGCATCAGCGGGTACTCGATGAAGTGCGGGCGCATGCGCCGCCAGGGGTTGATGATCAACCAGGCAACATGCAGGTTGGCGACCACGATGTCGCCGAGCAGGCGCAGCGTGAAGCGCAGCAGCAGCCCGGGTTTCTGTATATGCGGCTGGGCATCCCAGAAGCGGTGGGTCACCAGGGGGATGGCCACCGCCAGGGCGCCGCCCAGCAGGAAGTGGCCGAAGGCGATGCTGCGTACCATCAGTAGCCAGACGATCAGCAGCAGGATCGACAGCAGAGGCGTGGGTAGCCAGGAACGCGGCTGAATCATGGGGCATCTCCCTCGTTGTTCAGCAGGGCCCGGGTCATGACGCCGGGGTGGGCCAGCTGCTCGGCGGTGGCATCGGTGTACTCGACCAGCGGGCCGGCCAGGGCCATCAGCAGCGGTGCCGCCCCGATCAGCCAGGCGACGCCGAACCACTGACGATAGGGCAGGCGCTGGCCATCCGCCTCGCCGGTGCTGCGCCAGAACAGCGTGGAGCCCGCCCGTGACAGGGCAATGATGGCCGCCAGGCCGCTGAGCAGCAGAAGCGGCCATAGCCAGGCGCGCTGCCCACCTTCGGCGGCGGCCATCAGCAGGGCCTTGCCGATGGCGCCCGACAGCGGCGGCATGCCGGCCACGGCGATGGCGCCAACGAAGAACATCGCGGCCAGCCAGCCCCCTTGACGCAGCGGACGGCCCTTGACCAGGCGGGTACCGGCCTTGCCACGCTGGACCCCGATCATCTCGGCGAGCAGGAAGAGCCCGCCGGTAATCAGGGTGGTATGAATCAGGTAGTAGAGCAGGGCGGAGATCGCCGCGGGGGTGCCGATGCCGATTCCCGCCAGCAGGGTGCCCACCGAGACCAGCACCAGGTAGGCCACCAGCAGGCGCAGGTCGCGGGCGGCCAGCACGCCTGTCGCGGCGGCCACGAGCGTGCCCAGCGATAGCCACCATACCCAGCCTTGTTCGAGGTCGGCCAGGGGGCCGGCGCCGTCGCCGAATATCAACGAATAGACCCGCAGGATGGCGTAGATCCCTATCTTGGTCATGATGGCGAACAGGGCGGCCACCGGCGCCGGTGCCGCGGCATAGGCCTTGGGCAGCCAGAAGTAGAGCGGCAGGATGGCGGCCTTGAGGCCGAATACCACCAGCAGCATCAGGGCGCCGGCTACCACCAGCCCCTCGCGCTCGGTGGGCAGGTCGGCCAGCCGCACGGCCATGTCGGCCATGTTGAGGGTGCCGGTGGCGCCGTAGAGGAGGCCGACGCTGATCAGGAACAGCGATGACCCCGCCAGGTTGAGCACCACATAGTGAACCCCGGACATGATCCGGTCCTTGCCGCCGCCGTGGAGCAGCAGCGCATAGGAGGCAAGCAGCAGGACCTCGAAGAACACGAACAGGTTGAACAGATCGCCGGTCAGGAAGGCGCCGTTGATCCCCATCAGCTGCCACTGGAAGAGGCCATGAAAGTTGCTGCCCCGCTCATCGTCGCCGGCGCAGGCGAACACCACGGCGCCCAGCGCCAGGAGTGCGGTGAGCAGCACCATGAGCGCCGAGAGCCGGTCGAGCACCAGCACGATGCCGAAGGGCGGCTGCCAGTCGCCCAGGGCATAGTAGGTGATCTCGCCGCCGGCGGCGCGGGCCACCAGGGCGATGCTCACCAGCAACAGGGCGAGGGTGGCGGTGACGCCGATCAGGCGTTTCAGGCGTACGCTGCCCTGACGCTGGAGCAGCAGGAAAATACCCGCCACCAGCGGCAGCACCACCGGTAGAACGATCAGGTGAGTACTCATCGGCGGCCCTCCCCGGCTTCATGCTTGCGGCCGTCGACGTGATCGTTGCCCGCCTCGCTGCGCGCGCGCATTGCCAGGATCACCACGAAGGCGGTCATGGCGAAGCCGATGACGATGGCGGTCAGCACCAGCGCCTGGGGCAGGGGGTCGGCGTAATCCTTGACACCGTTGACCAGGGCCGCGCCGTCGGTGGTCAGCCCTCCCATGGAGAACAGGAAGAGGTTGACCGCATAGGAGAGCAGAGTCAGGCCCACCACGACGGGGAAGGTTCGTGAACGCAGGATCAGGTAGAGCCCGCAGGCGGTCAGAACGCCGGTGGTGATGGCATAGAGGCTTTCCATCAGATGGTCTCCTTACGGGGGCGTTCGGGGGCGGCGTCGTTCTCGGCGCTCGGCTCCTTGCTGGGACGATGGGCGGTGGTGACCTTGCCCAGGTTGGCCAGGATCATCAGGGTGGCGCCGACCACGGCGAGATAGACCCCGAGGTCGAACAGCATGGCGGTGGCCAGCTCGAAGTCGCCCACCAGCGGCAGGTGGAAGTGGCCGAAGGCCGAGGTCAGGAAGGGATAGCCGAACAGCCAGCTGCCCAGGCCCGTGAGGGTGGCGATGCCGACCCCGGCCACCGCGATCGGTTGATAGGGGAAGTCGAGGCGCTGCTGGCTCCACTCCACGCCGCGGGCCATGTAGAGCAGAATCAATGCCACGGCGGTGACGAGGCCGGCGATAAAGCCGCCACCGGGCTGGTTGTGGCCGCGCAGGAAGATAAAGGCGGAGACCAGCAGGGCCAGCGGCAGCAGGGCCATGGAGATGGAGGTCAGGATCGCCGGATAACGGTCCGGTGACCAGACGCGCCCCTCGCCGTCGCTATGGGGCATGAAGAGTCTCAGGCGGTTGAGCAGCTTGAAGATCGCCAGGCCGGCGAGGGCCAGCACGGTGATCTCACCCAGGGTATCGAAGCCGCGGAAGTCGACCAGGATGACGTTGACCACGTTATGGCCGCCACCCCCCGGCACGCTGTTCTCCAGGAAGAACCCCGAAATGGGGGTGTTGTCGCGGGTCAGCACCGCATAGTTGAGGCTGGCGACCACCAGGCCGAGGCTGCCGGCCAGCACGACATCGCGCAGGTTGCGGCGGTTGGATGACTCGGTAGGGGTCTTCTGGGGCAGGAAGAACAGCGCCAGCATCAGCAGAATCATCGTCACCACCTCGACCGAGAGCTGGGTCAGCGCCAGGTCCGGGGCCGAGAAACGGGCGAAGGTCAATGAGACGACCAGGCCCACCACCGAGAGCATGATCAGCGAAATCAACCGGTAGCGGTGGGTCACCGCGGTGGCGATGCCGCTGAACACCAGCAAGGCGGCACCCAGCAGGACGGCGCCGTCGATGGGCTGATTGCCCAGCGAACCGGTCAGGCCGTTGATGCGGGCGAGCCCCAGTCCCCCCATGATCAGGGTGGCGAGCAGCAGCCAGGTCATGTAGCGCTGCAGGGAGCTTCCGTCGAAGCGTTTCAGGCCGCGCTCGGATCCGTTGCCCAGGCGCTGCAGGGCGGCCTCGAATACGAGCCGGGCATCCACCGGGCTGAAGCCGCGGTGGAAGTGGCGAAGGTCGGCGTGCCGCCAGTAGGCCGTGACCCCGGCGACAATCGCCAGGGCGCTCATCGCCAATGGCAGGTTGAGGCCGTGCCAGATGGCCAGGTGAAAGTCGAACGGCTCGCCCAGTACCGCTTCCACGGCCAGGCTCAGCAGGCCTTCGGCGAGTACCGGTGCCAGGCCCACGAGCACGCAAAGCGTCACCAGCAGCGCCACCGGTGCGCGCATCAGCCAGGGCGGCTCATGGGGCGACTTGGGCGGGCCTTCCTTGGCGGGCTTGAAGAATACCGCGTGGACCAGGCGCAGTGAATAGGCCACCGAGAGGATGCCGCCCAGGGCGGCGAGTACCGGAAGCATCCAGCTTAGGCCCGCCAGCACCGGCGTCTCCAGTGTCTCGGTGAAGAACATCTCCTTGGAGATGAAGCCGTTGAGCAGTGGTACCCCGGCCATGGCGGCCCCCGCCACGCTGGTCAGCAATGCCGTCACCGGCATGGCGCGCCTGAGGCCACCCAGGCGGCCGAGTTCGCGGGTGCCGGTCTCGTGGTCGATGATCCCGGCGCTCATGAACAGCGCCGCCTTGAAGGTGGCGTGGTTGAGGATATGGAACAGCGCGGCCAGCACCGCCATGGGGCTGCCGATGCCCAGCAGCACGGTGATCAGGCCCAGGTGGCTGACCGTGGAGAAGGCCAGTATGCCCTTGAGGTCGGTCTTGACCAGGGCAAACCAGGCGCCGTAGAGCATGGTGGCCATGCCCACCAGGGAGACGGTCGCCGACCATAGCTCGCTGCCGGCGATGGCCGGGTGCAGGCGCGCCATCAGAAAGATACCCGCCTTGACCATGGTGGCCGAGTGCAGATAGGCCGAGACCGGCGTGGGGGCGGCCATGGCGTGGGGCAGCCAGAACTGGAAGGGAAACTGGGCCGACTTGGTGAAGGCCCCGAGCAGGATGAGGGCCAGCATGACCGGATAGCGCGGGTCGGCGAGTATCATCTCGCCGCCGGCCAGCACGTCGTCCATGGCGTAGCTGCCCACCATGTCACCCAGCAACAGCAGGCCGGCGAGCAGTGCCAGGCCACCGGCACCGGTCACGGTCAGCGCCATGCGGGCGCCCTTGCGAGCGTCGCTGCGGTGTGACCAGAAGCCGATCAGCAGGAAGGAGGAGAGGCTGGTCAGCTCCCAGTAAAGCCACAGGAGCATCAGGTTGTCGGCCATCACGATGCCGACCATGGAGGCCATGAACAGGATCAGGTAGGCATAGAAACGCCCGAAGGGTTCCTCCGGCGAGAGATAGAAATGGGCATAGAGCAGGATCAGCAGGCCGATGCCCAGGATCAGCAGATTGAAGAGCACCGAGAGGCCGTCCAGGCGGAAGCCCAGCTCGAGCCCCAGGCTGGGGAGCCAGTCGACGGAGGTGCGCAGGACCTCGCCGGCGGAAAGGGCCGGCAACTGGGTCAGCATCAGCAGCAGGGCCAGGGCCGGAAGGGCGGCCGTGGCCACGGAACAGGTGCGCCGTCCGCGGCCGGCGGTGACCATCGGCACCAGCATGCCCACCAGCGGCAGCAGGGCTATCCACATCAGTGTCATCGATCGCTCATCCTGCGAATTATCAAGTGAAAAGGAAGGACGCAGGATGCCTGCTGGGAGGAAGGATGCAAGCGACGCCGGATCACATCCCGTCCCTGGCGCGCTGGCCCGACCTCGACGTTATGCCGTTTATCCTAACGTAAAGTTCTCCGTTGCGCGCCAGCCTTGTGTTTCAACACGCTGTGTGAATAAGGTGATTCGGTCGACCGACGGGAGGGTGTCGGATGCAACTCGCCGTGCTGGGAGGATTCGGGGTGGCGGCCATGGCGCCGCTGCTGTACCGCTGGTGCGGGGCGCGAGCGGCCATCGTGATGGCGCTGCTGCCGACAGTCATCGCCGTCTGGTTGATGACCCTGTGGCCGACCATCGCCGGCGGCGAGACGCTATGGCGAGAGTGGGCCTGGGTGCCGGGCCTCGACATCACCCTCACGTTCATGGTCGACGGCCTGGCCTGGCTCTTCGCCATGTTGATCACCGTGGTCGGTGCCCTGGTGCTGGTCTATGCCGGAGAGTATCTCCACGACCGTCGTGATCTGCCGAGCTTCCTGGCGGTGATCACCGCCTTCATGATGTCGATGCTCGGCCTGGTGCTGGCCGATAACCTGGTGGCTCTGTTCGTGTTCTGGGAGCTGACCAGCATCACCTCCTATCTGCTGATCGGCTTCAATCACACCGACCCGGCGGCGCGCCAGGCGGCCCGGCAAGGCCTCCTCGTTACCGTGGGCGGAGGCCTGGCGCTGCTCGCCGGCTTCGTCATGCTGGCCCAGGCCGGGGAGAGCTGGTCGCTGGCCGAGCTCACCGAGCGTGGCGAGCGGCTCAAGGCGCATGCCCTCTATGCGCCGCTGCTGACCTGTGTGCTGCTAGGCGCCTTCACCAAGTCGGCCCAGTTCCCCTTCCATTTCTGGCTGCCCAACGCCATGGCGGCGCCCACGCCGGTCTCGGCCTATCTGCACTCGGCCACCATGGTCAAGGCGGGCATCTATCTGCTGGCGCGCCTGCATCCGGCGCTGGGGGACACCGAGCCCTGGGTAGTCACGCTGTCGCTGGTGGGGGCGCTGACCATGGCCTGTGGTGCCTTCCTGGCGATCCGGCATACCAACGTCAAGACGCTGCTGGCGTATTCCACGGTGATGGCCCTGGGTGCCCTGACCCTGCTGCTGGGCATCGGCACCGAGACCGCCCTCACCGCCTTCGTGGCCTTCCTGCTCGCCCATTCCCTCTACAAGGGGGCGCTGTTCATGGTGGCCGGCATCCTCGACCACGAGACCGGCACCCGGGATGTCACCGCCATGGGCGGGCTGCGTCATGTGATGCCACGCACCGCCCTGGTGGCGGCGGTGGCGGCGCTATCGCTGGCGGGGCTGCCGCCACTGCTGGGCTTTATCGGCAAGGAGCTGATGCTGGAATCGCTGCTCGCCGCAGGGCATTACCGGGCGGTGATCCTGCCGCTGGCCTTCCTCGCCGCCTTTCTGACCCTGGCGGTGGCGGCGATCGTCGCCATTCGGCCCTTCTTCGGCCCGCGACGCGAGACGCCGAGGACGCCCCGAGAGGCGCCCCCGGGCATGCTCGCCGGCCCCGCCCTGCTCGCCGTGCTGTCGCTGTCGTTCGGCCTGGCGCCCGGGCTGCTCGAGTCCCTGGTGAGTGCCGTTATCGGGGGAATCGGGGCGGGGCCGGTCGAGACACGCCTGGCGCTCTGGCACGGCCTCAACCCGGCGCTGGTGCTATCGCTGGCCAGCCTTGTGTTGGGGGGCCTGGTATTTTACCGCTGGGACCGGCTGCGCGGGTGGCTGGCGCGGCTCGAGCCGCTGATGGCCCGGGGCCCCGAGGCCGGCTATGAGGCCTTGCTGAGAGGGCTCGTGCTCCTCGCCGAGTGGCAGACTCGCCTGCTGCAAAACGGCCATATTCGTAACTATCTGATCATGACCCTGCTGGTGCTGGTGGGCCTGGTAGGCCACGCCCTGCTGATGCGGCAGACGCCGAGCCTCGCCTTCACGCTGGAGGTCTATCCCCATGAGGCGGCGATGGCGGGGCTGATGGTCGCCGGGGCGGTGGCCGCCTGCGTGGTGCGCTCGCGGTTGACGGCGGTGGCGGCCCTGGGAGTCGTGGGCTTTGCCATCGCCCTGACCTTCGTGCTGTTCAGCGCCCCGGACCTGGCCATCACCCAGCTGCTGGTGGAGACCCTGACGGTGGTCCTGCTGGTGCTGGTGCTGTTTCGCCTGCCGCGTTTCGCCACCCTCTCTACCCCGATCGAGCGGCTGCGCGACCTGGTCGTGGCGGGGCTGTCCGGTGGCCTGATTACCCTGCTGATGCTGGCGGTGCTCGCCGGCGAACGGCTGCCGCGGATCTCCGACTACATGGTCGCCAACAGCCAGTCACTGGGCCATGGTCATAATATCGTCAATGTCATCCTGGTAGATGTCCGCGCCCTGGATACCCTGGGAGAGATGTTCGTGCTGGCGCTATCGGCCATCGGGGTCTTCGCCATGCTGCGTTTCCATGCCGGGTCCTGTGCGACCCAACGTGGCTCGGGAACACGGGGAGACGACGATGGTTAGGTCGGGCACGCTGATTCTCAATGTGGCGGCGCGGCTGCTGCTGCCGCTGCAGCTGATGTTCTCGTGGTTTCTGCTGCTGCGTGGCCATGACGAGCCCGGCGGCGGTTTTATCGCCGGTTTGGTGGCGGCGGGGGCCTTTGCGCTCTACTTGTTTGCCTATGGGCGTCGTGCCCTGGAGGCGATGCTCAAGGTCTCGCCGCGTGACCTGATCGGCGTGGGGCTCCTGTTGGGGGTGGCCTCGACGCTGCCCGCCTGGTGGCATGGACAGCCCTTCCTTACCGCCCAGTGGTGGACCATCCCCCTCATCGAGGTCGAGGCCTCCACGCCGCTGGTGTTCGATATCGGCGTCTATCTGGTGGTGCTGGGCTCGGTGCTGACCGCCATTGTCGCCCTGGTCGAGACCGACGATGACGCCTGATACCAAGGAGCTTACATGGAACCCTTGATGGCCGTGACCATCGGCATCCTGTTTGCCGCCGCCATCTACATGATGCTGCGTCGCTCCATCGTCAAGCTGGTGGTCGGGCTGATATTGCTCTCCAATGCCGCCAATCTGCTGATCTTCGCCACCGCCGGCATGCTCCGCGGGGCGCCGCCGCTGGTGCCCCAGGGGCTCTCTGCCCCCGCGAACATGGTGGCCGACCCATTGCCCCAGGCGATGGTGTTGACCGCCATCGTCATCGCCTTCGGGGTGCTGTCGTTCGCCGTGGTGCTGGTGCGACGGGCCTGGGAAATCGTGCGTACCGATGACCTGGACAAGATGAAGGATACCGACACGTGAGCCCGGAGATCGCGCTGCCTGTTCTGGTGCCGCTGATGGCGGGGGCCCTGTCCCTGGTCTGCTGGCGCTCGCGCCTGATGCAGCGGCTGTTCGCCGTGGGGGGTAGCGCCGGGCTCCTGCTTGCCGCCATCTGGCTGCTCGCCGAGGTGAACCGCGAGGGCATCCTGGTGATGCAGGTGGGCGGCTGGGCCGCGCCCTTCGGTATCAGCCTGGTGGCCGACCTGTTGAGTGCCATCATGGTGATGCTCACCGGCATCATCGGCTTCGCCGTGGCGATCTATTCCCTGGCCACGACCGGCCGAGGGCACGAGGCCCATGGTTACTTCCCGCTGATGCACCTGCTGCTGGCCGGGGTGGCCGGCGCCTTCCTCACCGGCGACATCTTCAATCTCTACGTCTGGTTCGAGGTGATGCTGGTGGCCTCCTTCGCGCTGCTGATCCTGGGCAGCGAGAAGGCGCAGATGGAGGGGGCGATAAAGTATGTAGCGCTCAACCTGCTCTCCTCGGTGATCTTCCTGGTCGCCGTGGGGCTGCTCTACGGCCTGGTGGGGACCCTCAACATGGCCGATATTGCCCGGCGTCTGGCCATGGTCGAGGAGCCGGGCATGGTCGATGCCCTGGCGATGATGTTCATGGTGGCATTCGGCATCAAGGCGGGGGCCTTCCCGCTGTTCTTCTGGCTGCCGGCCTCCTACCACACCCCGCCGGTCGCGGTATCGGCGCTGTTTGCGGGGCTGCTGACCAAGGTCGGGGTCTACGCGCTGTTCCGCGTCTTTACCCTGATCTTCCATCATCATCCAGGCTATACCCACGAGATATTGCTGTGGGGGGCGGGGTTGACCATGCTGTCGGGAGTGCTGGGGGCCGCGGCCCAGTTCGAATTCCGTCGCATCCTGTCGTTTCATATCGTCAGCCAGATCGGCTACATGATGCTCGGCCTGGCGCTGTTCACGCCCCTGGCAATCGTCGGCGGGGTCTTCTACATCATGCATCACATCATCGTGAAGACGACCCTCTTCCTGGTCAGTGGCATCGTCCACCGGCTGTGCGGCAGCTATCGGCTCAAGCGACTGGGCGGCTTGTATCGCAGCCATCCGTGGCTGGCGGTGCTGTTTCTGATTCCTGCCCTGTCGCTGGCCGGCATTCCGCCGCTGTCGGGGTTTCTGGCCAAGTTCATCGTGATCCGTGCCGGCATCGAGGCCGAGGCCTATGGCGTCACGGCCATCGCCCTGGTGGTGGGGCTGCTGACGCTCTACTCCATGATCAAGATCTGGGCCGAGGTGTTCTGGAAGTCGCCGCCATCGGAGGGCGACGCCGCCCCTGATCCCGAGTTACACCCGCGCGAGCTGTGGCTGATGGTGGCGCCGGTGGCCGGCCTGGCGCTGTGCACCCTGTTGATCGGCCTCTATCCGGCGCCGATTCACGCCCTGGCCGAGGCCTCGGCCGCCCAGCTGCTTGACCCGCAAGGCTATATCGATGCGGTGCTCGGGGCGGAGGCGGTGCCATGATCGGCGCGACCTGGAACCTGCTGCTGGGCGGTGCCTGGGTGGTGCTGACCGGCGACTTCGGTGGCCGCAACCTGCTGGTCGGCCTGATCTTCGGCTATCTGGTGCTGGCGCTGATTCAGCCCCAGGTGCCGGCGCTTGCCGGCCATGCCCAGCGCCTGCCACGCCTGGTGGCGTTTATCGCTTTCTTCATCAAGGAGCTGGTCATGGCCAACCTCAAGGTGGCCTTCGATATCATCACGCCCCCCTGGTACATGACGCCCGGTGTGATCGCCATGCCGCTCCAGGCACGCAGCGAGTTCGAGATCGCCTTCGTCGCCAACCTGATCTCGCTGACGCCGGGCACCCTGAGCCTGGATGTCTCCGATGATCGCCGGGTGCTCTATATCCACGCCATGTTCCTGGGCGACGAGGCCGAGCTGCGAGCCAGCCTGGCGGAGCTGGAGCGGCGTGCCCTGGCGCTGTTTCACTGATGGCCACGCCGAACCCCGGAGGAGGTCGCCGATGACGCCCATTATCCTGTTGAGCCTGGCGCTGATGGCGCTGGCCCTGTGTCTGGCCTTCGTGCGCCTCCTGCGTGGCCCGAGCCTGCCCGACCGGGTGGTGGCCCTGGAGCTCTTTTCCTCGATCCTCGTCGGCATGGTCGGCGTGGTGGCCATCGCCACCGACGTGGCCAGCCTGCTCGACGTCGCCATCGTCATGGCGCTGATGGCCTTCATGACCTCCATCGGTTTCGCGAGGTTCCTGGAGCGGGGAGGGCCGCGGGATGACTGATGTGGTGCGAGAAGGACTGATCCTTGCCGGGGCGATTTTCATGCTGCTGGCGGCACTGGGAGTAGTGCGCCTGCCCGACCTGCTGACCCGCATGCACGCGACCACCAAGGCGGCCACCTTCGGGGTCACCCTGATCATGCTGGCGGTGGCGCTTCACTTCGCCCAGGTAGCGGTCGTGGCACGGGCCTTCGGTGTGATCCTCTTTATCATGATGACGGCCCCCGTGGCCGCCCATGTGATCGGTCGGGCGGGCTATTTCGTGGGGACCAGGCTCTGGGAGAGAACGCTCAAGGACGAGCTCAGGCCGCACTACGACCCCCTGACCCACGAATTGAAGAGCGGCCGAGAGGGCGAGCGCAATGCGCGATACGGCGCCGAGGAGGACGCCGAACGCTGAGGGTCACAATGCCCAAACCGGTCGTCGTCGGCCCCCATGGCAAGGCTTTCGCGGCTCGCCACTGGCTGAGCGAGGCGATCTGCGCGATGATCCCCCCTTTCGCCCCACGCCAAGGAGAGACTGATGCAACGGATGACCCTGACATGCTGCCTGACGCTGGCCCTGCTGGCCGGTTGTCAGAGCGGCCCGGCCCGCGAAGCCAGTGCCGCCCAGGAGGCGAGTGTCGCCCCCAGCGAGCCGGTGGCGAGCGATGCCGCCGCCGATGCCCGGGCGCCCGTGGCCGCCGAGACCTTTACCGCCTGGCTGGCCCGCTTCCGCCAGGAGGCACGCGCCGCAGGCATCTCGTCGGCGACTCTCTCGCGGGCCCTGGACGATATCCGCTATCGCCCAAGGGTCATCGAGCTGGACCGCTCCCAGCCGGAGTTCGTGCGTCCCATCTGGCAGTATCTGGATTCGGCGGTCTCTGCCCAGCGGGTCACCACCGGGCGGGCTCGCCTGGCGGAGCACCGTGATACCGCGCGCCGCATGGAGCAGCAGTACGGGGTGCCGGCGGAGGTGATCGTGGCGATCTGGGGCATCGAGAGCAATTACGGCGGCAACTTCGGCGACTTCTCGACCCTCGAGGCACTGGCGACGCTGGCCCATGACGGGCGCCGCCGCGACTTCGCCCGGGGCGAGCTGCTCGCCGCCCTGCGTATCATAGACGCCGGAGATATCGCCCCCGGACGGATGCTGGGATCCTGGGCGGGCGCCATGGGGCATACCCAGTTCATTCCCTCCAGCTTCGAGGCCTATGCCCGGGACGGCGACGGGGATGGCCGCCGCGATATCTGGGGGAGCATCCCCGATGTCATGGCCTCTACGGCCTATTACCTGGAGCGTTCCGGCTGGCGTGCGGGAGAGCCCTGGGGCGTCGAGGTCGCCCTGCCGGAGGGATTCGATTATGCCCAGACCGAGCTCTCCCAGCGTCGTTCCTCCCGCGCCTGGTCGGCCCAGGGCGTGCGCCCGGTGGGCGGCGGCGCCTTGCCCGCCTTCGATGAGGCGGCGGTGATCGCCCCCGCCGGGGCGAGGGGACCGGCCTTCCTGGTGGGACCCAACTTCCGGGTCATCCTGCGTTACAACAACGCCACCAGCTACGCGCTGGCCGTCGGCAACCTGGCCGACGAGATCGCGGGTCGTGACGGAGTCATCGGCGGCTGGCCCCGCGACGAGCAGCCGCTGGCACGCGCGGACGTGCGCGAGATGCAGCATGCCCTCAACGCGCGTGGCTTCGAGGTGGGAACCCCCGATGGCATCCTGGGTCCCAATACCCGGCGTGGCCTGCGTGAGTACCAGGCCTCCATCGGCGAGGTGCCGGATGGCTTCGCCACCCGGCGCTTGCTGGAGCGCTTGGACCACTGAGTTCACCCCGAATCTCGCCCATGGAAAGGAAAGAAGACGATGCGTATCAAGCCACTGCTGACCGCTCTTTTGGGAACGACCCTGCTGGCCTCTTCCGTCCAGGCCGACGACAAGGTCTTCGGCTGGGTCGAGAAGGCCACCGTCGAGCCGTGGGGCGTGGAGGTGAAGGCCAAGCTCGATAGCGGCGCCTTGACCTCCTCGCTGGATGCCCGTGATATCGAGGTCTTCGACAAGGAGGGCGAGGAATGGGTCCGCTTTCGCCTGAAGCTGGAGGATGAGGCCGACGGCGAGACCTTCACCGAGCACCTGGAACGGCCGCTCTATCGCGACCTCAGGGTGCGCGGCGCCGGTGGCCGGGATGAGCGTCCGGTCGTGCTGATGGAGATCTGCCTGGGAGACACCCTCTACGAAGAGCAGTTTGGACTGCGCAACCGCGAGGAGATGAATTATCCGCTGCTCCTGGGGCGCCGCACCATTAGTCACCTGGGCCTGCTCGACGTGGGCGAGACCTTCATCTCCGAACCGCGCTGCGACGATGATTCACGGCTGGTCGAACATGACGCGGACGAGGGCGACGACGAGAGCCGATAGAGAACGGCTGCTAGGGCGGATGAGCGCGACTGCTACTAGAAGAGACGCGCCAGCAGGGCGGTGACGGCGGTCTCCACGCGCAGGATACGCTGACCCAGGTGTATGCCCTCGCAGCCCGCGTCGAGCAGCCTTTCCACCTCCCAGGGAATGAAACCGCCCTCCGGCCCCACCACCAGCAGGGTGGGGCTCTCCAGGCCCCGCGGGCAGGCGCTCTGCATGCCCGGGTGGGCCAGCAGGCCGCGCCGCTCTTTCAGTAGCCCGGGCAGGCGGTCCTCCACGAAGGGGCGAAAGCCCTTGTCCAGGGTGACCTCGGGCATCAGGGTGTCGCGGGCCTGCTCCAGCCCCAGCACCAGATGATGATGAATCTTCCGTGCCTCGAGTTCCGGCGACATCCAGTAGCTCTTCTCGACCCGTCGGGTGTGCAGCAGGGTGATCTCCTTGACCCCCAGCGCGGTGACGTGCTCCAGGGTGCGCGCCAGCATGCGAGGGCGTGGCAGCGCCAGCACCAGGTGGACCGGTAGCGGCGCCGGCGGCTTCTGGTCGAATGGCATCAGGGCGAAGGTGGCCTCCCGGTCGTCGAGGGCGAGCAGCTCGCCCTGGCCGATGGCCCCGCCGGCCACGCCGAGGGTGAAGCGGTCCCCGGGGGCGGCGCGGTGAACGTCGCGCAGGTGGCGCAGCCGTCGCGGGTCGCGCACACGCGCCAGGCGGTCGTTCTCGATGTCATCGGGGGAGAGCAGAATCAGGTTCATGGGGCCTCGCGTTGGCGGCTTTGTCTTGCATGGTGTGTGGCGCGGTGCACAATGGTCCTGCAGGGGCCATTGCCCCACCCATGCCGAATGAGGAGTAGCGCCGTGCGCGTGATTCGCAAGTATGCCAACCGCAGGCTCTATGATACCGAACAGAGCCGCTATGTGACCCTCGAGGATTTGCGTGGGTTGATTCTCGACGAGGTATCTTTCCGCGTCGAGGATGCCAAGAGCGGTGAGGACCTGACCCGCACCATCCTGCTGTCGATCATCATCGAGCAGGAGCAGGCCGATGGCGACGCCCAGGTGTTTTCCAACGACCTGCTGGCTCAGTTTATCCGCGTCTACGACATGGCCCAGCCGCTGCCGCTGTCGCGCTACCTGGAGCAGGGCACCCAGCTGATGATGGAGCAGCAGCAACGCATGCAGGATCAGTGGCAACAGGCCATGCGCCACTCTCCCATGGACCTGATGCGTGACATGGCCGAGGAGAACATGCGCTTCTGGCAGCAGACCATCGGCCAGGCCACGGGGACCGGCAACAAGGGTAACAAGGATGACGATGACGCGTCGTGAGCGCGCCGACGCAGGCGCCACGACTTTCTGACATAATGCCGCCTCGATTTCCCACGCCGCATAGTCGGCCAGCAGCATGAAGGTGGATAGGATGAAGGTGCTGATCATCGGCGGCGGTGGCCGCGAACACGCCCTGGCCTGGAAGGTCGCCCAGTCGTCGAAGGTGGCGATGACCTATGTGGCGCCGGGTAATGCGGGTACCGCCCGGGAACCCGGGCTGACCAATGTCGCCATTGCCGCGGATGACCTGGAAGGGCTTCTGGTCTTCGCCCGCGACGCGGCGGTGGACCTCACCATCGTCGGCCCCGAGGCGCCGCTGGTGGCCGGCGTGGTGGACCGCTTCCGCGAGGCGGGACTGGCGATCTTCGGCCCCACCGCCGGCGCCGCCCAGCTCGAGGGATCCAAGGCCTTCACCAAGGACTTCCTGGCACGCCACGCGATTCCCTCCGCCGAGTACTGCACCTTTACCGCCGTGGCGCCGGCCCTCGACTACCTGCGCGAGCGGGGCGCTCCCATCGTGATCAAGGCCGACGGCCTGGCCGCCGGCAAGGGCGTTATCGTCGCCATGACCCTCGAGGAGGCCGAGGCGGCGGTGCGTGACATGCTCGAGGACAATGCCTTCGGGGATGCCGGTGCCCGAGTGGTGATCGAGGAGTTCCTCGACGGCGAGGAGGCCAGCTTCATCGTCATGGTGGATGGCGAGACCGTGCTGCCCATGGCCACCAGCCAGGACCACAAGCGAGTCGGCGAAGGCGACAGCGGCCCCAATACCGGCGGCATGGGAGCCTACTCACCGGCACCGGTCGTTACCGCCGAGGTCAATGAGCGCATCATGGAGCGGGTGATTTGGCCGACGGTGCGGGGCATGGCGGAAGAGGGCCTCCCCTATACCGGCTTTCTCTACGCCGGCCTGATGATCGATGCCGAGGGTAACCCCCGGGTCATCGAGTACAACTGCCGCTTCGGCGACCCCGAGACTCAGCCGATCATGCTGCGCCTGCGCTCCGACCTGGCCGAGCTGTGCCTGGCCGGTGCACGGGGCGAGCTGGCCGGTATGGCCTGTGAATGGGACGCGCGGGCCGCGGTAGGCGTGGTACTCGCCGCCGGCGGCTATCCGGGCGACTATCGCAAGGGCGATGTTATCGAGGGAATCGAAGCCGCCGAGGCCGCCGGCGGCAAGGTGTTCCATGCCGGCACCGCCGACCGGGATGGTCGCCTGGTGACCGCCGGCGGACGCGTGCTCTGCGTTACCGCCCTGGGTGAGGGAGTCTCGGCGGCCGCCACCAATGTTTATCACGGGGTCGATGCCATCCGCTGGGAGGGCGCCTTCTGCCGCCGTGATATCGCTCATCGGGCCATCGCCCGGGAGCGGGGCGAGCGCTGAGCCCCGGGGTCGATCTATAACGGATTCAATCTATAACAAGAGCAACAGAGAGGAGGCGAGCATGGAGCGCGTCAGGCTCGAGTTTCCCGAGAACGCCATCATCCACCGTCAGCCGCTGACGGTGCGTGTGACCGACATGAACTATGGGCGTCACCTGGGGCATGATGCCCTGGTGTCGCTGCTCCATGAGGCGCGCATCCAGGCGCTGGCCGGGCTGGGCCTGAGCGAATGGGACCTGGGCGGCTTTCCCAGCGTGGTGGCGGACCTCGCCGTGCAGTACCAGTCCGAGGCGCGCTGGCCCGATGCCCTGGTGGTGGAAACGGCGATTCCCGCCCCCCGCGGCAAGGCGCTTACCGTCTTCCAGCGGGTATGCCACGCCGAGGGTGGGCGGCCGGTAGCCACGGCACGGCTCAATCTGCTGCTGCTGGATCCCGAGACGGGCCGTCCGGTGGCGGTGCCTGAGGAGGTGGCCTTTGCCATTGCCGGGGCGGGAGGGGCCTGATGTCCCGTGAATACCCCATCATTGCCGTGACCGGCTCCTCGGGGGCCGGGACCACCACGGTCAGGCGTACCTTCGAGCGCATGTTCTCCCGGGAGGATGTGCATGCCGCCTTCGTCGATGGCGATGCCTTCCATCGCTATACCCGCGAGGAGCTGGCGCTTGCCTTCCGCGAGGCGCCCGACAAGGGCGAGCTTTCGCACTTCGCCGTGGAGGCCAACCTGCTCGAGGAGCTCGAGACGCTGTTCCAGGCGTATGGCGATGGTGGCAACGGCACCTATCGCCACTACATTCATGCCGAAGACAAGCAGATGATCGAGGCCGGCTACCGGATCGGCACCTTCACCGAGTGGGAATCGCTGCCCGCTGGCACCGACCTGCTGTTCTACGAGGGGCTGCATGGCGGCCTGGTCACGCCCGAGAACGATATTGCCCGTCACGTCGACCTGCTGGTGGGGGTGGCGCCGACCATGAACCTGGAGTGGATCCAGAAGATTGACCGTGACACCCGGCTGCGTGGCTACTCCCAGGAGGCGGTGATCGACACCATCCTGGCGCGCATGAACGACTATGTGCGCTATATCCAGCCCCAGTTCTCGCGTACCCATATCAACTTCCAGCGGGTACCCACGGTGGATACCTCCAACCCCTTCGAGGTGCAGGATATCCCCTCCGATGCCGAGTCCTTCGCGGTGATTCGCTTCCGCGAACCGGCGACGGTGGATTTTCCCTATCTGCTGGCGATGATTCCCGATGCCTTCATGAGCCGCCCCCACACCCTGGTGGTACCCGGGGCGCGAGTTTCCCTGGCCATGGAGCTGATCCTGGGGCCCCTGGTGCGTCACCTGCTGGCTCAGCGCCGCATGCGCTGAGCCCGAGCATCAGGCCTCGACGAGGGTGTAGGAGTGGGTTATCTCGACCCCGCCGTTGGCCAGCATGATGGAGGCGCTGCAGTATTTCTCGGCGGAGAGCTCCACGGCTCGTGCCACCTGCTTCTCCTTCAGAGCCTTGCCGGTGACGGTAAACTGGACGTGGATCGACGTGAACACGCTGGGGGTGGCGTCGGCGCGCTCGGCCTCGATGCTGGCCACGCAGTCGCTGACGTCGGCGCGGGCCTTCTCGAGGATGTTGAGCACGTCGAAGGAGGCGCAGGCCCCCATGCCCATCAGCAGCATCTCCATGGGGCGCGGGCCGGTGTTACGCCCGCCGTGGTCGGGCGGTCCGTCGATGACCACGCTGTGGCCGCTTCCCGATTCGGCGACGAATTGACGACCGTCGGTCCATTTGACTGTGGCTTGCATGTCTCGAGTTTCCTTTTCGTGTCCTGGGCAAAGATGGCCAGCATAGCAGCTGCATCGTAGGAGCTCAGTAGCGAGGGTGATTCGACGCCAGTGCCTCGTCCAGTTTTCTCAGTCGCTCCGGTGTGCCCACATCGACCCATTGGCCGCGGTGATAATGGCCGGCTACCCGGCCCGCGGCCATGGCGCGGCGCAGCAGCGGTGCCAGGGCGAAGGCGCCGGGTGGCTCGTCGGCCACCAGCGCCGGGTCGAGCAGGCTGATGCCGGCGAAGGTCAGGCAGGGCGCGCCCTGCTCATGCACGCGCCCGGCGTCGTCCAGATGAAAGTCGCCGGCCGGGTGATGCTCGGGGTTGTCCACCAGCACCAGTCGCGCCAGTTCGCCGTCGTCGAGGGCGGGTAGCGTGGCCGGGTCGAGGTCGCACCAGACATCGCCGTTGACCAGCAGGAAGGGCGCGGCGCCGAGCATCGGCAGCGCGTGCTGGATGCCCCCGCCCGTTTCCAGGGGCGTCGTTTCCCGGCTCCAGGCGATGCGTATCCCATGGTCCCCGCCATCTCCCAGCGCCTCGATGATCTGTTCGGCACGATAGCTGACGTTGATCACCACATCGCGGATGCCCGCCGCGCGCAGGCGCTCGAGATGGTGGACGATCAGCGGCTTGCCGCCCACCCGGAGCAGTGGCTTGGGGCAATGGTCGGTCAGCGGGCGCATGCGGGTGCCGAGGCCGGCGGCCAGGATCATCGCCTTCATGACGCCTCCCCGAGTCTGGCGGTCAGGGCCGGGCGGAAGGTGTCGGTCAGCCAGGCCTTGAATGCTTGGTGTCCCGCCAGGCCCGCCAGGCTATCCTCCAGGTGATCGAGGAAGTGGGGCAGGCGCTCGAGATAGCCCGACTTGCGGTCGCGTAGCGTCAGGCGACAGAAGATGCCCAGCACCTTGAGCGCGCGCTGGGCGGCCATGGCATTGGCCTGGACCAGGAAGTCGGCTTCGCTAGTGCGCGAGGATAGGCGGCCATCGTCAATCGCCCGGCGGCGGAAGGCCTCGACCCAGGCGGCGAAGCGGTCGGCATCGAAGCGGCAGTAGCGGCCGCGCAGCAGTGAGACCAGGTCGTAGCCGAGCGGGCCGGCCACCGCGTCCTGGAAGTCGATCAGCACCAGGGAATCCTTGTGTACCATCAGGTTCATGGCATCGAAGTCGCGATGCACCGTCACCGTCGGCTGGGCCAGTGCCTGTTCCACCAGGGCCTGGCGCAGCGCCTCCCAGCCCGCGGGTGTCTCCAGGCCCAGCCATTCACCCAGGCACCACTCGGGGAAGAGGTCCAGCTCACGCTCGAGCAGCGCGGAGTCGAAGCGTGGCAGGGCCTCGGGGCCGGCGCGGTTTTGAAGATCATGAAGCACCGCGATGGCCCGGTCATGCCAGATTAGCGTCTCGTCTCCATCATCGAAGCAGAGCTGCAGGGGGGTGTCCCCGAGGTCCTCCAGCTCGATAAACCCCGCTGCCAGGTCGACGGCATAAAGGTGGGGGACCGGCAGCCCGGCGGCCTGCCAGCGGCGGGCGATGGTGGCGAAGGGGCGACTGTCTTCCTGTTCGGGCGGGGCATCCATCAGGATGCGAGTGGTGGCGTCGGGAAGGGTCAGACGATAGTAGCGGCGGAAGCTGGCGTCGCCGGCGGCCAGGCGCAGATCCAAGGCCTCGGGCGTCAGGTCGTGGTACTCGGCGGCCCAGCGGGTGAGCCATTCGAGGCGCGTGGCGTCGGGGGCGGCGTCGGTCATTAAGGTGGCTCCAGTCGGGGTGTCCGGTTGACGGTCGTGGGCAGTCGCCGCATGCTGGGCGCTGCGCCGTCACCGCCGGCAGGACAGGCCGACGGCGGCCTGTATAATAGCGTTTCATCTCGCCAAGGACATCGACCAACATGGGCAAGCGACTCTCATGGACGGCCCTCGCGGGCCTGGCGACCGCGCCGCTTGCCGGGGGGCCGCTACTGGCGGCTCCGCCGGAGCCACTGCCTGCCGAGCAGCTGGATTTTATGACCTGGGGCGAGGAGCGCCCGGCAGATGCCCTGTGTCGTGGGCGCTATGTCATGCCCGACTATCGTCTGCCGCCGCCCGAACCGGGCAAGGTGGCCAGCGAGTCGGCCAGCGCCCACTATGGCGACGACGGCGAGACCCTGCTACAGGGAGAAGTCGTGCTGCGCCGCGACACCGCCCAGCTCGAGACCCCGGAGGCCCGGGTGCCGCCCAGCCGGGAGCGTGCCTTCGCCGAGGGGCCCCTGACGCTACGTGACCAGGGGCTGCTGGTGCGGGGGGGCGCCGGCGAACTCTCGCTGGTTCACGATGGGGCCAGCATCGATGAGGCCCACTATGTGGTTCATGAGCAACGCCTGCGCGGGGATGCCGAACGCCTGGCGCGCCTCGAGGATGGCCGCTATCGGCTGACATCGGGGAGCTTTACCACCTGTGATCCGGGCAACAACCTATGGCGCCTGGTGGGGGGCGATGTGGTGCTCGACCGCGAGAGCGGTTTCGGCACCGCCCGCCATGCCCGGCTGGAGGTCAAGGATGTGCCGGTCTTCTACTGGCCCTGGGTACGCTTCCCCATCGATGACCGCCGCCAAACCGGCTTTCTATGGCCGGCGGTAGGCTTCTCGACGGATTCGCTGGACTATGCCCAGCCCTTCTACTGGAACATCGCCCCGGACCAGGATGCCACCATCACGCCGCGCTGGATCAGTGACCGCGGCCTGCTGCTGGGCGGCCAGTACCGCTACCTGTTCCCCGCCGATGCCGGCCAGATCGAGGGGGCCTGGTTGAACAGCGACGATGGCGGTGACAGCGACAATCCCAACGATGCGGCGCGCCGCTTCGAGGGAGAGGAGCGTTGGTACCTCGACTATCGCCATGCCGGTACCCTGGACTCGCGCACTCGCTATCGGTTGCGCTACGGGGCGGCCAGCGATGGGCGCTATTTCGATGATTTCGGCAGCGACTTCGCCGAGCAGAACACCTCGTCCATGTCGCGCCTGGCCCAGATCGACTACCGCGGTGATACCTGGCGCCTCGATGCCCGCGCCCAGGGGTTTCAGAAGCTCGATGATCCGCTGCTGGAGCAGGACAAGCCCTTCTATCGCCTGCCCAGCCTCAGTGCGTCTGCCCGCTGGAACCAGGCGAGCGGCTTCTACCAGGAGTGGCAGAGCAACTACAGCTACTTCTGGCGCGACGTCGAGGAGGATGAGATTCCCCTGGAGAGAGAGGCGGCCACCGGCTCGCGGCTGCATCTTTCCCCGGCCCTGGGCTGGCGCCTCGATGCGAGCTGGGGCCATCTGGAACCACGCTTCGAGTGGCTGGGCACCGCCTACGAACTGGACTATGGCGACCGCGACGTCGGCGACCGCGATACTCGCCTGACCCGTAGCGTGCCGGTGACCTCCGTGGATGCCGGCCTGGTCTTCGAGCGTGAGCTCGACCTGGGCGGCCGCGGCTATCGCCAGACCCTGGAGCCCAGGGCCAACTATGCCTATGTGCCGGCCCGTGACCAGAGCGACTTCCCCGACTTCGATACCAGCGAGCAAGCCTTCTCCTGGAACCAGCTGTGGTCGCCATACCGCTTCTCGGGAAGCGACCGGGTCGGTGACCTCAACCGTCTCTCTCTGGGGGTTTCCTCGCGGCTGCTGGAGGACGGGAGCGGCCGCCAGCGCCTCTCCCTGGGGCTTGGCCAGGCGCTCTACTTCGAGGACCGAGCCATCGACATGGCGGGCGACCCGGACGGGTTGCCGGCGAATGACGGGGATCGCTATCGCGCGACTCGCGAGCGCTCGCCGTTGGTGGTCAATGCCGACTGGCAGATCAGCGAACGCTGGCGCACCCACTGGGAATGGCTCTACGACGATCACCGGGAACGCACCGAGCGCACCGGGGTCGACCTGCAGTATCGCTCGCCCCAGGGGCATGCATTGAACCTTGGGTATCGCTGGGAACTCGAAGGCTTCGATCCCTCGCTGGACCGGACCGACGATGATTTCCGCGACTATGACCGCGAGGAATATGACGCCTCCTTCGCCTGGAAGGCCGGGCGGCGCTTCGACGTGATCGGCCGCCTGCTCTATGACAACACCAACGATCGCACCCTGGAGCAGCTGGCCGGGGTGCAGTGGAACGACTGCTGCTACGGCGTGCAGCTGGTGTGGCGTGAATGGATCGATGACAACGACACCGGTCCTGTGAACGATGACTTCAGCGATCGTGGGGTCTTTCTGCGCTTCGTGTTCAAGGGACTCGGCGGCGTGGGTCGCGAGGCCGACAGCTATTTCGAGGAGGCCATCCCCGGCTATCGAAGCACTGCCTTCTGAGTTGGGCTGGCCCGTTTAGAGAGAGAAATGATGAAAGAACAGCACACCGTGCGCAGCCGACGCACCCCCCTCCTGGCCGCCGGCCTGGCCATGGCGCTGGGTCTCGCCGTGGTGCCGTTTGGCGTCCAGGCCCAGGAGACCTCGTCCAGCCAGCGCCAGACGCTGGACCGCATCGTGGCGGTGGTCAATGAGGGGGCGATCATGCACAGCCAACTCGAGGACCGCCTCACCCAGGTACGCAGCCAGATGGACGCCCAGCAACAGGAGCTGCCATCCACGCAGGCTCTGCGCGACCAGGTGCTGGAGCGGATGATCCTCGAGGAAATCCAGTGGCAGATGGCCGAGGAGTCGGGTCTCACGGTGGAGGATACACAGCTCAATCGCCAGGTGCGGGGCATCGCCGAGAGCAACGGCATGAGCCTTGAGCAGTTTGCCGATGCCCTGGAGGCCGATGGCCTGACGCTTGCCGGGGTGCGCGAGGAGATCCGCCGCGAAATGGCGCTGCGCGAGCTCCAGCAGCGCCGCGTCGGCAGCCGGGTCAACCTCTCCGAGCGGGAGGTGGGGCGCTTCATGGAGCAGGAAGGGGTTACCCGTGACCAGGCCCAGCAGGCCCTCTTCCAGCGCAAGGCCAATGCGGAGCTCGACACCTGGCTCCGGGAGATCCGCTCCCAGGCCTTTATCGACAAGCGTCTCGACGCGCGCTGATGACAATGCCAGACACGCCGCTGCTGGCGCTGACCACCGGTGAGCCGTCGGGCGTCGGCCCCGAGCTTGCCCTGATGCTGGCGGCCGAAGGCGTTGCCGCGGCGCGGCTGGTGGCCGTGGGTGACCCGGCGCTGCTTGCCCAGCGTGCCGACCTGCTGGGGCTGGATATCGAATTGCTCGACATGGCACCCGGTGAGGCGGTGCCGCCGGCGATTCCCGGCCGGCTTCCGGTATGGCCCGTGGCGCTGCGGGAGCCGGCGCGGCCGGGAGTGCTGGAGCCGCGCAATGCCGACTATGTGCTCGAGACCCTGGATGTGGCGATTCATGCCTGCCGGACGGGGCGGGCCCACGGCATGGTCACCGCCCCGCTGCACAAGGGCGTGATTCTCGATGCGGGGCATGCGGGATTTACCGGGCATACCGAGTACCTGCGCGATGCCTGCGGTGCCGAAGAGGTGGTGATGGTGCTGGCGACCGACGCCGCCCTGCACGCCGCGGGGCCCGACTGGCGGGGCGCCGCCTCTCTGCGGGTGGCGCTTGCCACGACCCATCTGCCCCTGAGAGACGTGGCAAAGGCCATCACCGCCGAGGGCCTCACGCGGGTGCTGCGTATCCTCGATGCCGACCTGACGCGCTGGTTCGGGGTGGCGAGGCCGCGCATCGCGGTGTGCGGGCTCAACCCCCACGCCGGCGAGGGGGGGCACCTGGGGCGTGAGGAAATCGAGATAATCGAGCCGACCCTGGCCGCATTACGCGACGAGGGATTGACCCTGGACGGCCCGCTCCCCGCCGACACCCTCTTTACCCCGCGCCACCTGGCGGGTGTCGACGCGGTGCTGGCCATGTACCACGATCAGGGATTGCCGGTACTCAAGTACTCGGGATTCGGCCGGGCCGCCAATCTCACCCTGGGACTGCCGCTGGTGCGCACCTCGGTGGATCATGGTACCGCCCTGGACCTGGCCGGCACGGGCCGCGCCGACCTCGGCAGCCTGCGCGTCGCCGTGGCCCTGGCCGCGGAGATGGCCGGCCGCGGTGCTTGAAACTGAACGATAACTAGTGTCGCTCGAGGGGCGCCGGATCAGCCCCGAGATAGCGGCACTGCGATATTTGGACTACTTAGTGATAGAAGGACACCCCTGAATGGCATCTCGCCCCCCGGTTCATCAGGCGCGCAAGCGCTTCGGACAGAATTTTTTGCGCGACCGCGGCATCATCTCCCGTATTGTGCGGGCCATCGGGCCGCGTGCCGGCGAGCGAATCGTGGAGATCGGCCCCGGTCAGGGGGCGCTTACCGAGCCACTGCTGGAGGCCGCCGGCGGTCGCCTGGAGGTGATCGAGCTCGACCGCGACCTGATTCCCGGACTGCGCGTGCAGTTCTTCAACTACCCCGACTTCGTGATCCATGAGGGTGACGCCCTCAAGGTCGATTTCCGGGCCCTGCGTGGCGCCGGCGAGCCGCTGCGCGTCGTCGGCAACCTGCCCTACAATATCTCCACCCCGCTGATCGCCCACCTGCTTCAGGCCGGCGATGCCGTCGCCGATATGCACTTCATGCTGCAGAAGGAGGTGGTGGAACGCCTGGCCGCCGAGCCGGGCGGCGCCGACTGGGGGCGACTCTCGGTGATGGCCCAGTATCGCTGCCGGGTGGATGCCCTGTTTGTGGTGCCGCCGGAAGCCTTCGTGCCGCAGCCCAAGGTGGACTCCGCCATCGTGCGGCTGACGCCCCATGCCGAGCTGCCTTTTCCGGCCCGGGACGAGGTGCTATTGGCCTCGATCGTCAAGGAATCCTTCGGGCAGCGCCGCAAGACCCTGCGCAACAACCTCAAGGGGCGCATCGGTGCCGCCGAGCTCGAGGCGCTGGGCATCGATCCCGGTCGGCGGCCCCAGACCCTGAGCGTCGAGGAGTTCGTGTCGATTGCCGACCACCTGGCGCAGGCCGGCGGGGAGGCTCACCCATGAGCGATCACAGCCCTCTCGACGCCGCCGCCATGACCGAGGCGTCGGGCGTCAGCGTCGAGGTCCAGCCGGAGTTTCGCCCCGAGGAGTCTGCCATCGGCGAAGCCCGCTACGTGTTCAGCTACACCGTGACGGTGCACAACGCCTCACGCCATAGTGTCCAGCTGATGGCGCGCCACTGGACCATTACCCAGGGCAGCGGCAAGGTTCAGGACGTGCGGGGCAAGGGCGTGGTGGGCCAGCAGCCGGTGATCGCGCCGGGTCATGACTTTCGCTACACCAGCCGGGCGGTGCTCGATGGGCCGGTCGGCGTCATGCAGGGCGAGTATACCTGCGTCGATACCGCCACCCAGCGACCCTTCGAGGTAGCCATTGCCCCCTTCCGCCTGGCCGGACCCAACCAGGTTCACTGAATGCGTCGCGCCTTAACCGTAAGCAGGAAACGCCCATGACTACCTATGCCATCGGCGATCTTCAGGGCTGCCATGCCGAGTTCGTCGAGCTGCTCGAGGCCCTGGACTTCGACCCGCGTCATGACCGGCTGTGGCTGGCCGGTGACCTGGTCAACCGCGGCCCCGGATCGCTTGCCTGCCTGCGTGAGGTCGAGGCCCTGGGCGATGCCGCCCTGACGGTGCTCGGCAACCACGACCTTCACCTGCTGGCGGTGGCGAGAGGGGGGGGCACGCTCAATCGCAAGGACACCCTCGAGGCCATTCTCGCCGCCCCGGATCGCGAGCGGTTGCTCGACTGGCTGCAGGCGCGCCCGCTGGTGGTTCGCGAGACCCTGGGGGGGGAGGATACCCTGATGGCGCATGCCGGCCTGCTGCCGCGGTGGTCGCCGGACCTGGCCGAGGGCCTGGCCGACGAGGTGACGACGCTGTTGGGCAGCGAGCAGGCGGGAGGCTTTCTCGAGCGTCTGTATGGCAATACGCCGGATCGCTGGCGCGATGACCTCGAGGGCATCGAGCGCTGGCGGGCCATCGTCAATGTGCTCACCCGCATGCGCTTCATCGATGCCGAGGGGCGGCTGGATTTCGCCGCCAAGGAGGGGCTCGATAGCGCCCCGGCGGGCTTCGCACCCTGGTTTCGCTACCCGCGCGGCGACGCCGCGCGGCTCGTCTTCGGCCACTGGGCGGCGCTCCAGGGGGCGACACCCGGCAGCCGCGTCAACGCCTGCGCGCTGGATACCGGCTGCGTATGGGGGGGCTCCCTGACGGCCCTGGACCTCGACCGCGGCGAGCGCACCAGCGTGCCCAGCCGCGTTACCCATCATCTGACATGAGACGCCCCATGAGCTTTCAGCATCTCGACATCCCGACCCTCAAGGCCTGGCTCGACGCGGACCGCGAGACGACGCTGGTGGATATCCGCGACGCCCTGAGCTTCGCCCAGGGCCATATTCCCGGCAGTCGTCGGCTCGATAACGAGTCGGTAGGCGAGTTCGTCGAAGCGACGCCTAGGGCGCGGCCGGTGGTAGTGGTCTGCTACCACGGCCATTCCAGCCAGCAGGCGGCCACCTGGCTGGCCGGCCAGGGCTTTTCCGAGGTCTACAGCCTCGATGGCGGCTTCACCGACTGGCAACTACGCCATCCCGATCGAGTGGAGGTCTGAGCGTGACGCGGTCATGTGATCCGGCCGTGACGGGGCTCGCGGTCTATCGGGTGGGCGGCGCGGTGCGCGATGCCCGCCTCGGCTGGCCGGTCACCGATACCGATTGGGTCGTCGTGGGGGCCACGCCCGAGGCCCTGCGCCGTCGCGGCTTCCGGCCCGTGGGGCGTGACTTCCCGGTCTTTCTGCACCCGGAGACCCACGAGGAATATGCCCTGGCGCGTACCGAGCGCAAGGCGGGGCATGGCTATACCGGCTTCGTGGTGCACGCCAGCCCCGAGGTGACCCTGGAGGAGGACCTGGCGCGCCGCGACCTGACCATCAATGCCATGGCAGAGACCCCGCAAGGCGAGCTGGTGGACCCCTACGGGGGCCTGGCCGACCTGGCGACGAGGGTGCTGCGCCATGTGTCGCCGGCCTTCGTCGAGGACCCGCTGCGCGTGCTGCGCACCGCACGCTTCCTGGCCCGTTATGCCGGGTTGGGCTTTACCATCGCCGAGGAAACCGAGGCGCTGATGCGTGAGCTGGTGGAGGCCGGAGAGCTTGTCCACCTGGTGGCCGAGCGAGTATGGGTCGAGACCGAGAAGGCGCTGGCGGCGCCCTTTCCCGAGGTGTATTTCCAGACGCTCGACGACTGCGGCGCCCTGGCGGTGTTGATGCCGGCACTGGCCGCCGACGGAGAGGCCCTGGACGAGGCGCTGGGCCGACTGCATCGGCTACCCGAGGAGGGGGAGGGTGAGGCCTTGCCTCGCTGGCGCTGGGCGCGACTCGTCGAGCATCTGGACGAGGCGGCGCGGACCGAGCTGGCCGAGCAGCTACGCCTGCCCAGGGCCTACGTCGATCTGGCCCGCCAGGTGTCGCTGACCCGCGCCCTGGTCGCGGCATCACGGCGGTCGCCGCTGGGGGGCGGTGACATCCTGGCCTGGCTGGATGGCATCGATGCCTGGCGGCGCGGCGAGCGAGTCATGCCGCTGATCCGCCTGGTCAGCCGGGAGGCGCCGGAGCTTGCCGAGGAGCTGGCGCTGGGCTGGCGACTGGCCGCCCAGGTGTTGCCGAAGACGCTGGTGGAGGAGGGCTTCAGGGGTGGAGAGCTGGGCCAGGAACTCGCCCGACGGCGGCGCGAAGCGATCGGTGCCGCCCTGGGCGTCGCCTGAGCCGCTCACCCTGGTCGGCGGGTCATTCGGCTGGCCGGTCGGGGGTCGAGATCCGGCGCCCGGCCCAGGTGAATGCCACGGGCCAGAGCTGCTGATTGCCCGGGTCGAAGCGGCGCCACAGGGACGCATAGGTTTCGCCGCTCAGGGGGTGCTGCGCCTGGGGGAGCAGCTCGGCCAGGGGCTGGAGCACGAAGGCATGATGAGTGATTTCGCCGCGGGGCAGGCTGACGCCATCGTGTTCACCGCTGAGGTCGCCCACGGTCAGCAGGTCGACATCCAGTGTCCGGGGGCTGAACTTGGGGCTGTCGACGCGTCGGCCGTTGGCGAACTCGAGGCGCTTGCACCAGGCCTGGAGCTCCCCCACCCTGGCGTCGCTCTCGAAGGTCGCCACCAGGTTGTAGAAGTTGCGCCCATCCTCGAAGCCGACCGGCTCACTCTCGAATACCCGCGAGACGGTCAGTCCCGTGAAGGAAGCCGCCAGGGCGTCCAGGCAGACGCGTACATGGTGTTCGCGTTCGATGTTGCTGCCGATACTCACCGTGACCCTGGCCATCACGCGACTCCCTGCCGAGTGCCGCGCTCGATGCTGACGCCTACCGCGGCGGCGGCCGGCACGGCGCCGGGCTTGCGCACGGTGAGGCGCAACCAGGCGATGGCGAACTCCTCGCGCAGGGTCGCGGCCAGGCGCTCGGCGAAGGTCTCCACCAGGGCGAAGTCGTGGGCGGCGGCGAAGGCCAGGATGCGCTCGCTGATGGCGGCGTAGTCGAGGGTCTGGGCGATATCATCGTCCGCGGCGGCGGGGCGGATGTCGGTCGCCAGCATCAGGTCGAGCGTCAGGCGCTGGGTGATGGTGCGCTCCCAGTCGTAGACGCCGATCACGGTATCGACGGCGAGGGACTCTATCAGCACTAGATCCATGGTGGCTTCCGGGCGGGTGTCGGGGGAATGGGGCAAGATTGTACGCGAGCCACGCCGTGTGGAATACCTCGGTCACTGGGCAGCCCGGGGCCGGGCTGTCAGAATGGCCGAGTTCCCGCTGCAGGAGAGTCGGCCGTGGAGGCGCCACTGGTCTCGCTATTGCCGCTGGTGCTGCTGGGCTATCTCGGCGGCAGCTGGCTCGGCGCGCTTACCGTCTGTCGGCTGGCGGGCGTGGGCGACCCGCGCCTGGCGGGCTCCTTCAATCCGGGATTTTCCAACGTGCTGCGGCTTCACGGGCGGCGGTTGGCGCTGGCGACCCTGCTGGTAGATGCGCTCAAGGGCATGCCGATGCTGATGCTGGCGATCCTGCTGGGCCTGCCGCCCTGGGCGCAGGGGGTGGTGGGTCTCGCCGTGCTGCTGGGGCATAGCTACCCGGTCTGGCATCGCCTGCGCGGTGGCAAGGCGGTGGCCAGCGCCTTCGGCGTGATGCTGGTGCTGACGCCGGGGGTGGCGCTGTGCTGCGCCGGCTGCTGGGGGCTTCTCGCCTGGCGGATGCGCACCGCCGCGGTGGCGTCGCTGGTCAGTGCCGCGGCCGCCCCCCTGGCGAGCCTGTGGCTGGCACCGGACTATGTCGGCGTGGTCATCGCCTTTACCCTGCTGGTGCTGGCGCGCCATGTGCTCAATATCCGGCGCCTCGGGCGTGGGGAGGAGCCTCGGCTTCGCCGAGAGCGATAAGCCATACGCTTTACGCTGTAAGCCCCCCGGTCGGAGCGATAAGCCATACGCTTTACGCTGTACGAAAACCCTTGCCGGGAGTGTCGGTAGCGATAGCCTGGCTTACGGCTTACGGCTTACGGCTTACGGCTTACGGCTTACGGCTTACGGCTTACGGCTTACGGCT
>NZ_CANLFS010000021.1 GCF_947490095.1 uncultured Halomonas sp.
TCCCCTGCGCTTAGCGTCATTATGAATAACAGCCTAGCGCGTCCGGGATATTAGGAGAAGGCGACTTAGGACGGTGTGTTGCCCTGCAGAAGGCCATCCGGCAATCGGCAAGGATTCACTTCAGCATCATGGCTAGCATGGCGGTCGGTCAGCCCGACCAGCCGCTCACAGCAATGTTGGGACCCAGACTCTGAATATGTCACCGCACGGCCTGGCAAAAAGTAACCCCCCAAGGTGCGCTTCCGTGAGAGGCGTGGGGGGTGTTGTCGAATGAAATGATAGCTGGACACAGCGACCGAGGCGAGTCGTTAGCCCTGCGCCAATGGGCAACCCCAACGGTGAGTTTAATTTTGTCTCTGAAAGTGACCTTTACGGGCGATTCCAAGCACACTTCTAAACTGTACCTCGCCACCCCTCGCCACTAGGCACCAGGACAGCACTGATGATGCTTCAGTTCACCGCCTCAATCAGCGTCGGATCATCCTCTACTGGCTTGTTGACCCGGGTACTCACCGGCCAGTGGGTTAGTCGATCGTGCGGGAGGTGGTGGACCAAGTAGCGGATCGCCTCACGTTCTGTCAGGTCAGGATCAAGCCAGGGTTCCAGGCTCTGCTGATCCAGAATCAGCGGCATGCGCGGATGAATCGCCTTGGCAACGCCACGGGCGGGTTCGGTGAGGATGGCACAACCAGGCTTGCCGTCCGGTCGCTCCGTCCAGATGCCGGCGAACCACAGCGGCTCGCCGTCGCGGTGGGTCAGATAGTGGGGGGTGCTTGCGCCCCTCAACGGCCAGCCACTCGTACCAACCATCTGCCGGCACTAGGCAACGGTGATGGGCGAAGGCCCCGCGGAAGTAGGGAGAAGTGGCGACCTTCTCGACAGTGGCGTTGATGGGCTACGGGGCCTTGTCGTCGGCCCAGTGGGGCCGATAGCCACACCACAGCGCGTCAAGGCTCAGCTGGCCGCTATCGTCGCTTCGGCGCACCGCGCTGATCCAAGTGCCCGGCGCGACGTTGAAACGGGGGCTAATCTCGCCCTCGGTCAGCGGTAGCCTGAGGGAGCGTGCCAAGCTGGGATAATCGCTGTAGAGGGCGAAGCGGCCGCACATTCAAACGACCTCATCAACCGGACTTAAATGCTAAAAAATCTCGCATAATCCAACCATAAAAAGAACCCTAAAAGAACAAAAAAGAAAGAGGTGACAAATAACCAAAAGCGTCTTTTTTTAGCTCGACGCAGCTCGTTATACTTGTCCACAAGTTCGCCACGCCCATTACATGAGCAGTTGCATCCGACTACTGCTTTATTAGACAGCATTTCCTCCACATCTTTTTGCAGCTTTCCGCCAACAGATAAATCTTGGGACAAAAGCTGTGATATTATTAACTGCATCCTTTCATCATGCTCATTTATGCTAGCGTTGATCAAAGAAAGCGCCAAGGTCACTATCGACACGACAAAGGCTGAAACGGAAAACAATAAAGTTGACTCTTCCACAAAAACCTCCCTTTTTCATAGAGAACTTATATACTGCGCTCATTTGAAAGCATCCACAACTCTCGAGCGGAGATTTTACAGTTATTTTCAAGCTTCTACCAAGAGCAATTGCACATACTCTATAACATCTATGGTTTTGACGGTCAGAAAGTCGTTGGGCGTGCCGCCCACCAGGAACAGCCGGATGCTGCGTCCCTCCGTCATACCGTCTCCATGCGGGCTTCTTGATGAGCTGACGCCGAGTCGTCCGGCGGCGTCCAGCCCCGCACGTCTATCTTACCGGTGACGGCGGCGGAGATCAGGGCGGAGCGGCGCTCTTGCAGATAATGGATTTGATCAGCAGCCAGCTCCATTAGCTTATCCATCTTTTCAAGCCGTGCCCGGACATCTCTGGCAATTACCGTCTGCTCTTCAATTTCTGGAAATGTTATCTTACAGGATTCAACTTGATCTGAACTCACATTAAACTGGGCAGTGCCAGTAACTTGATCCAACACCTGCTCATAAAATGATGAGCTTTGGATGATAAGCTCCAGGTAGCTGTTCAACAGCCCTCTTTCAAGCAAGAAGCGCCCCACACGCTGATTGAGCTGTGCTGGCAGGTCGTCACGGCTCACTATCGCGTAGTTTCCAAGGCTTCCTGTGTCACCGATACTCCCGGACATGCCGTAAAGAATGTCCCCTTCAGCCAACTGAAACCGAGAATCGCAATTATCTGGAGAAACCTTGACGGAGCTTTCAAGATCCAGCCTACCTCGGCGGTCTCAATGACCAAGTGCAACACATAACCCATCAGGTACGGTGTTGCCATGACCTACTGCTACCGCCATCTCACTGCTGAAGACCGAGCCGCCATCATGATGATGCGAGCCACGCACTCGATCCGTGCCATTGCAGCCCACTTGAGCCGTGCGCCGAGTACCATATCGCGGAAACTCACTCGCCACACGGTCAGCTCCTCCAGGGGCTACGATGCCAGCTTGGCAGGCTTTAGAGCATGCTTGTCACGTCATCGACCCCGGCGCCAAACCAAGCTGCATCCCGACGGGGAGCTCTTCGAGGTGGTGGTTCATCTGCTGCGCAAGTACTGGTCACCGGAGCAAATAGCCCGCACACTGAAGCGCATGTCTCCCAACGATTCACGTCGACAGGTCTCGCATGAGGCCATCTACAACGCGCTCTATCTAATGCCCCGCGGCAGCCTCAAGAAGGAACTCAGCGCCTGTCTGCGGCAGGGCAACGGCAAGCGTCGCTCACGCAGTCGTGGCAAGGATCGACGCCAGCAGATTCCCGATCTGGTCAGCATCCACATGCGCCCGCCTGAGATCGAAGATCGCCTGATGCCTGGCCATTGGGAAGGCGATCTTATCATTGGCGCCAATAATCGCTCCGCCGTCGGTACGCTGGTGGAACGCACCACACGGTTGGTCATCGGATGGCACAACAGCCACGGCGGCGGCCGTAGGGTTCAGCGATAAGCTCAATGAAGTGCCGCGAGCTTTGCGCCTGTCCATGATCTATGACCAGGGCAGAGAGATGGTGAAGCATGCCGAGATCACGCAGAAAACCGGTACAGCGATCTACTTCGCTGACCCGCATAGCCCATGGCAGCGGGGCTCCAACGAGAACACCAACGGGCTATTGCGGCAGTACTTACCGAAGGGGACCGATCTTTCGGCCTATAGTCAGGAAGAGCTCGATGCGATCGCCGACTCACTGAACACGCGTCCGCGCAAGACACTGGATTGGCGCACGCCGCTGGAAGTTTATGCGGACGTGTTCAAGAAATCGGTCGCTGGCCCAAGCACTCTTCAATAGCGTTGCGCTTGGAACTTGAGACTGCCCACATTAGTGACAGTATAGAGACACTTTAAAGACACTCGATATACTGAGGCGATTAAAAATAGCACTTATATTCAAAAACACTCTAAATAATTTAGCATTATCGCTCATTACAGTATGTATTGGCCTTCAAACTCCAACCGTGTCGCTGAAATGCGGCCTTGCTAGCGGGGCAGGATGTGTAAATGGTCCACCGCCAGTAAACTGGCGGCGTCCATTTACCTATAACTTACTCGCCCTTGTAGGCTCGACGGTGTTGGTATTCGAGTGGCACAGACCTTACAAGTCTATTTCAGTCACGCCTTTGAGCGTCGCTGCTCAATAGCATCGAGCTGGTCTACCAGGTCTTCGACGCGTAGGTGGGTGTAGCGCCGCAGCATTTGCATGGACTTGTGGCCGCTAATTGCTGCCACCTGCTGATCACTTAAACCAGCTTCGACTAATCTGCTCACAGCCTCATGGCGTAGATCATGAAAGCGAAAGTCATCGAGCCTGGCCTGCTTCTTCGCCTGGTTCCAGAGCTTGGTGTAGGCGTAGGGGCCGCGCTTTCCATACTTTCCAGGCTCACCAAAGAACACCAGATCACAGTCAAGCGGGCGCACCGGGTTGTTCAGCGCCTGCTTGAACACCTCCGTGGCGGCCTGGGTCAGCGGTACCAGGCGAGCTTCGTTGTTCTTGGTGTCGGTGAGGCGCACCACGCGGCGCTTCACGTCGACCTGGGAGCGAGTGAGGATCAGGATCTCCGACGAGCGCATGCCCGTCTCCAGGGCGATTCTGGCGATCCAGACCAACATGGGATTGCTGTGCTGTCGTAGGGCGGCGAACAGGCGCTTCTCCTCGTCGGCGCTCAGACGCCGGTCACGCCCTTCTCCAGGGCTGGGCTTGCGGATGTTCTGGACGGGATTGTAGGTCAGGCCCAGGCCCCATTCCTGGATGGCCACGGTGTAGAGATGGCCGAGCAAGGCGAGCTCCAGGCGCACGGTATTGGCGCTGATAGGCTGGCCACGATGGCCAATGCTGTTCAGGCGGGTGTCACGGAAATTGGCGATCAGCTCCGGCGTCAGAGCCGCAAGGGAATACTTGCCCAGGTGCTCGATCAGCGTGCGCGCTTTGTGCTGCTCGCTTTTCTAGGTGCTGGGCTTCTTGGTAGGGGTAACGTCGGCAAGATAACGCTTGAGCGCCGCTTCGAGCGTCATGCGCTCCGAGGCACTGCGCTGGATATAGACGCCACGCACCATGTCGTCTTCGGTTCGACGTGCCCAGTCCTGGGCGTCACGCTTGGTGCGGAAGGTCTTGGCGGTGGTGGCCATGAAAATCTCCAGGGGGCTGAAGGATCGGCACTGTACCGAAACTGTACCCTTGGAACATGGGACTCACCAGCGAGAATTACTAAGCGCTTGATTTTAATGGTGGGCCCAGCTGGACTCGAACCAGCGACCAAGGGATTATGAGTCCCCTGCTCTAACCAACTGAGCTATAGGCCCTTATACGGAGGGTGCGTCAAAGACGCCGGCGTATGATAGCGAATGCCGCTGGCTGAGACCAGAGCAAGATGCCTTGCAGTGATACGATGCCATCGGCGATTATGCCGAGACCGCCATACGCGGACCCTTTCTGGCCACTACCCGAGACCCCATGCTCCTGCTGATAGCCTTTGCCGCCCTCTCCATTGGCGTTTCCTTCCTGTGCTCACTGCTCGAGGCCGCGCTGCTGTCGATGACTCCCAGCTATGTGGCCCAGGTGCGCGAATCCAATCCCCAGCTACATGCCAGGCTCAACCGGCTGAAGCACAATATCGACCAGCCCCTGGCGGCGATTCTGACCCTGAACACCATCGCTCATACGGTAGGCGCCACCGGTGTCGGCGCCCAGGTCACGGTGGTGTTCGGCGAGGCCTGGCTGGGCATCGCCTCGGCGCTGATGACCCTGTTGATCCTGTTCGTCTCCGAGATCATCCCCAAGACCATCGGCGCCACCTACTGGCGCGAGCTCGCCGGCATGCTGGCCACCACGCTGGATATCATGGTGTTGCTTCTCAAGCCGTTTATCTGGATGTCGGAACAGATCACCAAGCGCATCGGCAAGGACGCCATGGATACCGACATGCGCGGCGAGATCAAGGCATTGGCGCAGATCGGCCAGGAGGAAAAGGCGCTGGCCCCGGAGGAAACCCGCGTCATCATCAACATCCTCAATCTGCATGATATCCGGGTGAAGAACGTGATGACCCCACGCACCGTTTCGGTCACGGCGGCCCCCGCCATGACGGTCAGCGAGTTCCGCGCCGAACTAGGCCCCTCGCCCTTTACCCGCTTCCCGGTGATGGATGGGGGGGAACAGGCGCTGGGCTATGTGCACAAGGCCGATACCTATAGTGCCGATGATGACGCCGACCTGAAGTCGCTGATGCACCCGGTCAGGTCGGTGCTCGCCGATGACAGCATCGAGCAGATATTTACCACCATGGTGCTGAACCGCCAGCACCTCTGCGTGGTGTATGACGACCTGGCGACCTGGGTGGGCCTGATCACCCTGGAAGACGTCATCGAAACCATCCTCGGCCAGGACATCGTGGATGAGACCGACAACGTCGCCAATCTGCGCAAGTACGCCCGGCAGCGCTGGACCAAGACCCTCAAGAAGCGGGACCAGGCGTAGGCCCCACTACCCGGCCCCTAGCGGTCGGGAATCAGCCGACCGGGCACCCAGCGTAGATAGGCCAGCATGCCGAACAGCTCGACCAGCGACTGGCAGACGACGACCACCACCGCGGCCTGCCACCCCTCGGGAAGCGCCAGGGCGATGGGCAGCATCACGAAGGAATTGCGGGTGCCGAAGCTGAACGTCAGCGTTCGTGCGATCGGCGGCGCCAGGCCGAGCCCTCGGCCCAGGCCCCAGCCCAGCAACGCGGCCAGCACCAGGTAACCGATGAACAGCGGCACCACCTGCCATACCACGCCGCTCAAGCCCTGCATGCCAACGATCTGGGTCGCCGCGACCACCAGCAGCACCATGGCCAGGAGCGGCACGGGGAGCCAACCCAGCCCCTCCACCAGACGGCGCACCGGGGCGACATGCCGTGCCAGCCGCCGGGTCAGCCAGGCCGCCGCCAGCGGCACCAGGATCAATCCGACGAAGGCACTCAGCAGCGGCATGCCCAGGGCGAGCCGTGCCCACTGCATATCCAGAAACAGCCAGAGATAGGCCGGCAGCGTTATCAGCTGCAATACCAGTAGCAGGGGCGTGGCGGCGATGGCTCGCCCGGCGTCTCCCTTGCCCAGATGGGTGAAGGTGATAAACCAGTCGGTGCAGGGCACCAGCAACACCAGCAAGACGCCGAGCCGAATGGCCGGCGCCAGCGGCAGCAGCGACACCAGCGTACCCACCATCAGCGGCAGTATCAGGAAGTTGCCCGCCACCAGTGCCGTGGCGAAGCGCCAGTCCTGCATGGCCGGGGCAAGCCGCCCCAGCGGTACCTGGGTGAAGGTCGCGTAGAGCAGCCCCCCGAGCAATGGCCAGAGCCCGCCCTCCAGGGTGGCGGTGGCCTCGGGGCGCATCAGCCCCAGGCCCAGCCCCATGATGATCGCCGCCAGGTAGAGCCATACCTGGTGGCGCTCGAGACGCTCACGCATGGGACGCCGTCTCGGCCAGCCGCGTGCTGGCGGCGAAGATGCGCCGCCGGCGCAACGCCGCCGAGACGCTGTTGAAGGCTATTGGAGTCACACTCTGGATCATAAGGGATCGCGGCTCAGGATAGGTCGTTCAGGGTAGGCAGTTCAGAGTAGGCGGTTCAGGATAACCGACTCAGGATAGACGACGCAGATCGGTCAGCAGCGGCGCGCCGCTCGCCGGGTCATGAATCAGGGTACAGGCGACGCCGTAGAGCTCCGCCACCAGCGCCTCGGTGACCACCTCCGCCGGCGGGCCCTGGGCGATGATGGCGCCATCGCGCATGGCAACCAGATAGTCGGCGTAACGACAGGCGCTGGCCAGGTCGTGGAGCACCACGGCGATGGTGCGCCCGCGGGTCGCCAGCTTACACACCAGCTCGAAGACCTCCAGCTGATGTCCCAGGTCCAGCGCCGAGGTGGGTTCGTCCAGCAGCAGCAGTGGCGTCTGCTGGGCGATGGTCATGGCGATCCAGGCGCGCTGGCGCTGCCCCCCGGACAGCGACTCCAGCGGGCGTTCCGCCAGGGCCTCGAGGCCGGCGGCGGACAGCGCTTCGTCTACCGCCCGCCGATCATCGGACGACCACTGGCGCAGCCAGCCCTGGTGGGGCTGGCGACCGAAACGCACCAGATCCCCCACCGTCAGGCCCTCCGGCGCGCCGGCCTCCTGGGGCAGCAGCGCCAGGCGCCGAGCCATCTCCCGGGTCGGCAGGCGCTGGACATCGGTGCCGTCGAGCAGCACCGCGCCGCCGCCCGGGACGTGCAGCCGGGCCAGGCCCGCCAGCAGGGTCGACTTGCCACAACCGTTAGGCCCCACGATGGCGGTTACCCGACCCGGCGGCAGGGTCAGGGCCAGGTTCTCGATGATGGTCGTGCCGCCGTGGGCCAGGCGAAGCTCGCTGGCCTGCAGCAGGTTGGCGGGAGGTGCGGGGGCGTTCATGCGGGGTTCCTCGAGGGTCGCAGCAGGATCCACAGCAGCCAGGGGCCGCCGACGATGGCGGTGACGATGCCGACCGGCAGCTCGATGGGCGCCAGCAGCAGCCGGCCCACCAGATCGGCCAGCACCATCACCAGGGCACCGGCCAGTGCCGAGGCTATCAGGGGCACGCCCCGGGATGAAGACAGCGAGCGCGCGATTTCCGGGCCGATCAGGCCCACCATGCCCACCGGCCCGGCCACCGCCACGGCCAGGGCGGTCAGCACGACCGCGAGGCTCAGCACCTGAATGCGGCGGCGCCTCAAGGGCACGCCGAAGCCCTGGGCGATGGCATCGGAGAAGCGCATATTGCCCAGCGAGCGAGCCAGTACCAGTGCCAGGGGCAGCCCCACGGCGCAGCCGCCGGCCAGCGTCAGTATCGCGCCGCCGGAGCGAGCGTTCAGCGTGCCCACGGTCCAGGGGTAAGCCGCATTGGCGCTGTCGATAGGCACCTGGGCCAGCAGCAGCTGGGTCACGGCACCGAACACCGCACCGATCCCGATGCCAGCCACGATAAAGCGATAGCCGCGGGTATCGCCGCCGCTGGCCAGGCCGAAGGTGATGGCTGCCGCGGTGGCAGCGCCGACCAGGGCCATGGCAGGCGGCGCCAGGGAGGTGCCGAGCCCCACCACCGAGGCCACCGCGAAGGCCGTGGCGCCGTTATCGATGCCGATGATACTCGGCGTGGCCAGGCGGTTGCGGGCCAGGGTCTGCATCAAGCAGCCGGCCACCGCGAAGGCGGCGCCGGTCAGCCATGCCGCGACCAGGCGCGGCAGGCGCAGTTCCTGCACCAGGAAGGTGGCGACCGGGTCCCCATGGCCGACAAGCGCCCACCAGACCGCCGGTGGCGTCAGCCGCCCGGTCCCCAGCGCCAGATAAGCCAGCGATACCACCAGCAGGGCCAGCAGCAGCAGCGCGCCGACCCACAGGGCACGGCGCTCGACCAGCAGGCTGATATCCCCCACCGCCAGGCGCCAGTGCCCGAGCGGCGGCTGAACGTCCTCCGCGGGGGCGGTTCTTGCTTCGGCCAGGGTAGATCTCCAGGGGGGGAACCGTTCGAGGCTCTCCATGTTCATGCGCTTCGCCTCCTCATAGCGTCGGCAGGCGCCGGGCGCGCACGACGGCCACCAGCACCGGGGCGCCGAGTAGAGCGGTCAGCACCCCGATAGGCAGCTCCGACGGCGCCACGACCAGGCGTGAGATGATATCCGCCGCCAGCACCATCAACGGCCCCAGCGGCAGGCAGAGCCACAGGGTGCGGCGAATATCGGGGCCGGCCAGGGCACGAGCGGCGAAGGGCACCACCAGGCCGACGAAGGCGATAGGGCCGGCCACCGCCGTGGCCGCCCCCACCATCAATGCCACCGCCAGAATCACCAGCAGGCGGACACGGCCCGGATGATGGCCCAGGCCCGAGGCGACCCGCTCGCCCAGCGCCAGGGCCGCCAGGGGCCGGGCGATGACGACGATGATCACCAGCGCCAGGCCCAGGCTGGGCAACACCGCCAGGAGGTCCTCGAGGCGGCGCCCCGCCAGGCTGCCCACGACCCAGAAGCGGATCTCGTCGGCGGTGCGTTGGTCGAACAACAACAGCAGCGAGGTCAGCGAGGCGAGCAGCGCCGAGAAGGCGGCACCGGCCAGCACCAGGCGCACCGGATCACCGCCCATGCCACGCAGGCGCACCACGCTGAGCACCGCCAGGCAACCCAGCAGTGCTCCTACCTGCCCCACCGCGATGCGTAGCGTCGCCGCGCTGGCGCCCAGCCACAGCGCCACGCCCACGGCGAATGCCGCACCGGCACTGACGCCCAGCAGTCCGGGCTCGGCCAGCGGGTTGCGCGATACCGCCTGCAGCAGCGCCCCGGCCAGCCCCAATGCGATACCGACGACGATGCCGATCAGGGTGCGCGGTGCACGCAGCGCGCCCACCACGAAGGTGGCCTCGTCATCGCCGTGCCCTGTCAGCACGGCCAGGGCGCGGCCCGGGGTTACCTCGCCGGCGCCCAGCATCAGGCTGACGATAGCCACCGCTGCCAACAGCATCAGCAGGAGTATCATGACGCGCCAAAGCCCCGCCGGTCGGCGGGGCCGAAGACACAAGCCGCTCGCCGCCATCAGGGCAACAGCGCGGCTTCGATGTCGTCCAGGATCGCCTGGGCGGCCAGCGGGCCACTGGCGCTGGTCCACAGCTGACCATCCACCGGAACCACCCGGTCGTTCTCCACGACCGGCAGGCGGGCGAAGGCGGCCGACTGCCGGGCCGCGTCCAGGGCCTGGTCGCCCTCTTCATTCAAGGTGGCCAGAAACAGCCAGTCGCCCTCCAGCCGCGAGAGGTTCTCGAGGCTCAGCGGGTCGCTGTGCGCCCCACCTGGACTGACCAGACCGGCATCGGTCACCTCGAGGCCGACCGCCGCCAGCATGCCGGTGGAAAACAGCGCATCGGACATCACCAGCGGGCCCTGGGGCATCCAGCGCACCAGGTTGGCGCTGCCGCCCTCACCTGCCTCGGCAATCGCCCCGGCCAATGCCGAGGCGCGCTCTTCCACCTCAGTGATGGCGCTGTCCAGCGCCTCCTCGCGGCCCAGGGCCTCGCCGAAGAGGCGCGCCTCCTGCTGCCAGTTGTCGGGGGCCAGTTCCCGGGCCTCAGGCACCACGGTGGGCGCGATCTTCGACAGCAGCGTGTACTGCTCGTCGGACAGCTGCGGGGCCGCCAGGATCAAGTCCGGCCGCTCGGCCAGCACCGCTTCCAGGTTGATCTCGCGCACCACCCCGACAATGGCCGGGCGGGTCTCTTCATCGAGATAGGCCTCGATATAGCGGGCCACACCATCGCCGCCACGAGTAGTGACGGCGCCCACGGGCGTCACCTCCACCGCCAGGGCGGCATCCAGGGCGCCCTCATAGAGGGTCACCACCCGCTCGGGGGAATCGGGTACCTCGACCTCGCCATGGGCGGTGGCAACGCTGGCGGCCTGGGCCGTAGAGAGGGTCAAGAGCGTGGTCAGGCCGGCCATGGCGGCGGCGAGACGTGTGACGTGCAACATGGGCTGGGATCTCCTTGGTCTTCGACATAATAATGATTATCAGAGACTTTTGCATGTAGCAAAACACGCAACACGCCGTTCGGGAGTCCGAAATCCGCCTCATGAGCTCAGTAAGCCAGAGGCACCAAGGCTCACTCTCCGCGTTGCAAGATCGGGAACATGGCATTCGATGAAATAGACCTTTAAAAAGAAATACGAATCTTTATCATTTTTTTCCACAAAACAATCACGCCCACGAAGTCTTCCACGAGCAAGGAACCCACAAGATGCCAGTCCACGCCTCCCTTCCCTACCACCGCTCGGCCCTGGCCCTGGCCATTTCGGCTACCTTCGTCGGCGGCACGGCCCTGGCTCAGGACACCGCCGAGCTGGAGCCGGTAGTCGTCACCGCCTCGGGCTTCGAACAGGTCCTCTCCGACGCCCCGGCCAGCATCTCGGTGATCAGCGGCGAAGAGCTCAACAAGCAGTCCTACTCGAGCATCGTGGATGCCGTGGATAACATCCCGGGCGTCTATGTCACCGGCGGAGGGCTGTCGAAGGACATCAGCATCCGCGGCATGGATGATAGCTATACGCTGTATCTGATCGATGGTCGTCCGATCAACGATGGCCGCACGGTCAACACCAACGGCACCGACAGCGGCAAGCAGATCGGCCTGCCGCCGATCTCGATGATCGAGCGTGTGGAAGTCATTCGCGGGCCGATGTCGTCACTCTACGGCTCTCAAGCCATGGGGGGTGTCATCAACATCATCACCAAGAAGGTCACCGACGAATGGGCGGGGTCGGTCACCACCGAATACACTCACTCCTTCAACGACATCAACAACGACGGCCAGCAGGTCAGCTTCTTCACCGGCGGCCCGCTGATCGAGGGCTTGCTCGGCGCCCGCGTCCACGGCAGCTGGGTCGGCCACGAGGAAAGCGATTACATCGGCAGTGACGATAACGCCGAGAGCACGCCCGAGAGCGATACCCGACAGGGCGGCATCGAGCTGATCCTGACCCCCGACGACAACAACGAGTTCTCCCTGGGCTATACCTCCTCCACCAAGGAGTACACCCACACTCCCGGGCGCAGCATGGAATCGGTGGATAGCAGAGGTAACCCTACCGAAGCCAACACCACCCGCTACGACAAGGATGTCTACACCCTGTCGCATAGCGGCAACTACGGTGGCTTCTTGACCGACACCTATCTGCAGCACGACATTTCCGACCGACATCTCAGCGATGCCAGCGAGGAAAAGACCAATGAAATGACCACCTTCAACACCCAGACAACCTACTTCTGGGGCAATCACATGCTGACGCTCGGCGGCCAATACAAGTACGAAGACCTGACCGACGACACCAATGGCCTGTTGTCTTCCAACGTGCCCGGCGCCATCAACAATGTGGATCGCTGGCTAGCCGCCCTGTTCATGGAGATGGAGTGGAGCGTCACCGACGACCTCAACCTGACCACCGGGATACGCTACGACGATGACGAGCTGTTCGGTGGTCACATCTCGCCGCGCGTCTACGCCAACTATCACCTGACCCCCGAGTGGACCCTCAAGGGCGGCGTCTCCACCGGCTACAAGCAGCCCAGCCTGTCGGATGCCACCGAGGGCTTCGGTCGCGGCACCGGCGGCGGTGGCTCCCCTGCACCGCATCCCCGCGCCCTGATCATCGGCAACACGGATCTCGACCCGGAAACCAGCACCAACTACGAGCTCGGCGTCGCCTACAACAATACCGCCGGGAGCCTGAACGCCAGCGCGACACTGTTCCACACCCAGTTCGATGACAAGATCGCCGAGGACCGTTTTTGCGAAACGCCCAATGTCGATCGCAATGATCCCTCCACCTGGACCTGCCCCTACGCCGGCAACGAGTTCGTCTTCTTGAGCACCCGCAAGAACATCGACGAAGCAGAGATGCAGGGGGTCGAGCTGTCGCTGGGCTATGACATCACACGGCGGCTGAGCCTCACTTCCAGCTACACCTACACCGAATCCGAACAGAAGACCGGCGAGTTCGCCGGCGAGCCGCTCAACAAGATTCCCGAGCACATGTTCAACGTGCTCCTCGATTGGCAGGCCACCCGCGACCTTAATCTCTGGGTGCAGAACAACATTCGCAGCGAGACCAGCGATTACCTTGGCCGCAGCAGCATGAGTGATGCCACCCCCGGCTACGGCTTCGTCGATGCCGGCCTGGTCTATGCCCTTAACGACAACACCCGCGTCAAGGCCGGCATCTACAACATCGGTAACAAGGAAATTACCAACGACGACTACGAAGTCGTGCTCGATGGTCGCCAGGTCAACCTGGGGCTCACCGTGGACTTCTGAAAAACGTAATCGTTTTTATTAAGATTAATAGCATGACATACTGCCCATCTTTCGGCGCAATCCCCACGACCATGCACGACTTCGATGAACTGGCTGCCTTCGATGCGGTGATGACCTCGGGCAGCCTGACCCGCAGCGCCCGGGAGATGGGCCTGGCCAAGTCGACGCTCAGCCGTCGCATCACCCAGCTGGAATCGCGGCTGGGTCAGATGCTGCTGCGCCGCCAGGCCAACCGCCTGATACCTACCGAGGCGGGGCAGGTATTTCACGGCTACTGCCGCGAGATGCTGAGTCTGGCCAGCCGCAGCCGCGAGGCGCTGGCCGATCTTTCCGAGGCGATGCGCGGGCGCCTGACCCTGAGGGTGCACTGCAGCCTGGCGCGCAGCTGGGCGGCCAGAGTGGTCGAGGCCTTCCTGACATGCCACCCCGAGGTAGAGTTGACCCTGCAGGCACGCGAGCGTCCGGAATGCTCACCGGAGACGCCGTGCGTGCAGGTATGGCTGGGGGAACTGCCCACCGAGACCGGCCTCAAGGCAGAGCCGCTGGGCAGGCTCACCCAGCGGCTCTACGCCAGCCCCGACTACCTGGCACGCCACGCGGCGCCGGCACATCCCGAAGCGCTGGCGCACCACCCCTGGATCGACCTGCTCGGTACCACCCATGACGGGCTGACCTTGCATCACGCCGAGCGGGACGCCTTCTGCTTTCGCCCGCCACGCTCGCGGCTTCGCGTCGACCTGCCAATGCTGCATGTGGATGCCATCGCCCGGGGCCAGGGCATCGGGGTACTGCCGGCGTGGCTCGTCGCGGCGCGCGAGGAGCATCACCCCGGGGAACTCGTGGCCTGCCTGCCCGAGTGGCGACCGACGCCGCTGGCGGCCACCCTGCTCTACCCCTATGGCCAGCGCCCCCGGCGCCTGGACGCCCTGCTCGAGGCGCTGCGCCAGGCGGTGCCGGCGGCATGGCGTGCTCCCTCCTAGGAACACACCGTCTTGCCAGACGGTGTGTCGATTCCAGACAATGGCGGGCCCTTCACTTCCCTGAGACACCTGCATGCTTGCCGAACTCTTCGCCGTGATGGCCCCGGTACTGGCCGGGGCGGGCCTGGGCTTTTTCTGGGTTCGCCTGGGCCAACCCTACCCGGTAGAGTTCGTGACCCGACTGGTCTTCAATATCGGCACGCCGGCGCTGGTGATCGCCTCACTCTCCAGCGCCGAGATCGAAGCCGGTAACTTCGGCCGCACCATGCTGGCCACGGCGCTGGTGATCGTTACCATGGCGGCGATGACCTGGCCCCTGGCGCGCCTGCTGCGCCAGGACTGGCGGGTGCTGCTGGCCCCGGCCATGTACCCCAACACCGGCAACATGGGCCTGCCGGTGGTGCTCTATGCCTTCGGCAGCGCCGGCTTCGCCTACGGCATCACGGTGATGGTCACCGTCTCGCTGTTCCAGTTCACCCTGGGGTCGGTGATGGCCAGCCAAAGCGGCAACCCGCTGCGCACCCTGGCACGCACGCCGACCGTCTATGCCATCCTGCTGTCGCTGGCCCTGGTGCTGACCGATACCGCCCTGCCCCGCTGGCTTTCCAACAGCGTCGAGTTGATCTCGGGCTTTACCGTGCCCCTGATGCTGATCACCCTGGGCGTCTCGCTGGCCAGCATTCAGGTGAGAAGCCTGCGTTCCGGCATCGGCTTCAGCCTGCTGCGCATCCCGGTCGCCGCGGCGCTGGCCTGGGGCATCGGTGCACTGCTGGGCTTGCCACCGCTGGCCCACGCCATCGTGGTACTGCAGATGAGCATGCCGGTGGCGGTGTTCAACTACCTGTTCGCCCAGAAGGCCCGGCGTGAACCGGAGTATGTCGCCAGCCTGGTGTTCTGCTCGACCCTGCTCTCGCTGTTCTACCTGCCGCTGCTGCTGGCCTGGCTAATGTAGCTGGCTGATGTAGCTGGCTGATGTAGCTGGCTGATGTAGGGCTGATGTAGCTGGCTAATGTAGATAGCGAAGCAGAAAAGCCGCTACCATGGCCCGACTCGACCGGCACGCCAGGAGCCAACATGCCTCTTCGTGAAGTCGCCATTGGCGGGCTCTATCTTTCTCCACTGCTGCTGTATGCCCTGGCCGGATTCGGCGCCACCCTGCTGATTCGCAGCCTGCTCTTTAAAGTGCTGGGCGCGAACCGCCTGTGGTTCGAGGCCTGGTTCGATGTCTCCCTGTTCGTCATCTGCACCGCTACCGCGGCCTATCTCTCCTGCGTGGTCACCGGAGCCCTCTCATGATGCGCACCCTGCTTCGCAGTCTCGTCACCCTCACGATCGTCGCCCTGGCCATCGCCGCCGGCCTGTGGCTCTGGCATTACTACCTCTATACGCCCTGGACCCGGGACGGCCGGATCAGGGCCGAGGTCATCACCGTTGCCTCGGATATCTCCGGTCGTGTCGTCTCCCTGGCCGTCGAGGACAACCAGCGCGTCGCCGCGGGTGAGCCCCTGTTCCGGCTCGACACCGAACACTACCAGGCAACGCTGGATCGGGCGCAGGCCCTGGTCACACAGCGCCAGGTTGAACTCGAGCGACGCCAGCACGAAGCCGCACGCCGCAGCCATCTGAGCCGCCAGGCGATCAGCGCCGAGCGCCAGGAAACGGCACGCCTCGAGAGCCGGGTGGTCCAGGCCCAGCTCGACCAGGCACAAAGCCAGCTCGCCAGCGCCCGCCTCGACCTCGAACGCACGACGGTCGAGGCCCCGGTAAGCGGCCATGTGCTCAACCTGCAGCTGGCCGAGGGCAACTACGTGAATGCCGGCACCCCGGCGATGGCGCTGGTCAAGGCCGACTCCTTCTACGTGACCGGTTATTTCGAGGAAACCAAGTTACCCCGCATCCAAATCGGGGCCCCCGCTCGAATCATCCTGATGAGCGGCGATACCGAACTGCATGGCCATGTCGACAGCATCGGCCGCGCCATCGCAGACCCCCACACCACGCCTAACGCCCAGCTGCTGCCCCAGGTGGCGCCCAGCTTCAGCTGGGTGCGCCTGGCCCAGCGTATCCCGGTGCGCATCGCGCTCGACGCGCTCCCCGCCGATATCTCGCTGAGCGCCGGCATGACCGCATCGGTGCATATCGAGCCGCGGGAGTAACCCGCATGTCGCCCTGGCTGCAGGCCTATCTAACGCCCAGCGGCGCGGCCGTACGGTTCGCCATCAAGGCGACGCTGGCCATGCTGCTGGCCCTCTATGTGGCGCTGTGGTGCGACCTGGAGCGCCCCTACTGGGCGCTGATCTCGGCGGCCTTCCTGCAGATCCGACCCATGAGCGGCATGGTGGTCGAGAAGGGCCTGAGCCAGATCATCGGCACCCTGGTGGGCTGCGGGGCCGGCATCGCCATCATGAGTGCGTTCGCCCAGGCCCCCGTGCCGGCGCTGGCAAGCCTGACCCTATGGATCATGCTGTGCACCTACGGTAGTTCCCTGCTGCGTAACAACGCCGCCTATGGCTGCATCATGGGGGCCGTCACGGCCATGCTGATCGTGGTCATCGGCGCCAGCCAGCCCGACGCCATCTTCGCCATCGCCGTGGCCCGCCTGTCGGAACTGGCCCTGGGGGCGGTGTGTGCCACCCTTGTCAGCGCGCTGCTATGGCCGATCAAGGTCGGCGACCACCTGGGTCACCAGGCCGACACCGTCGTTAACCAGGCCTTCCAGCATGCGGCCCAACGATTGACCGACTCGACCACGCCGGCCGAACTCCAGGCCACCCTGACCGGCAGCCTGGAGCCCCTGACCCTGCTCGAGGGGGACAGCCAGGCGGCCCGCTATGAGGGCCCCGAGGGTCCGGCCCGGATTCGCGCCAGCCATGTGCTGACCCACCGCACCCTGATGATGATGGCCACCCTCCACGCCCTGCAGCAGCTGCTGCACCACGCGGCCGAGCGACTGTCACCGGCGATCCACGTCCTGGCCGGTGACCTCGCCGACGGCTTTCGCGACGCGACCCGGGACAACGGTGCCGGGGCCAATCGACGCCTGCATGCACTGCGCCATCGCCTGCTGGCGTGGCCCGACGAGTCGCTCTCTCCCATCGAGCTGCGCTGCCTGCTGGGCATGCGCGAGGTCCTGGGCCACGCCCTGGTGATGCTCGATGCCCGCGACGCCGTTATCCGCCCCGGCGGGAAGCGCCTGCGCGGCGCCGCTCTGGCCTGGCATCGCGACCCCCTGGTCGCCGGGCTCAACGCCCTCCGGGCCGGCGCCATCTTCTGCTCACTCGCCGCCTTCTGGCTGGCCACCGGCTGGGACAATGGCCAGATGGCCATGCTCCTCGGCACCCTGTTATCGGCCCTCTTCGCCAGCCAGGACAACCCGGTGGTGGTATGCATGATGTTTGCCAAGGGCATGCTGGTGGCGATCCCCAGCTCCCTGCTGTTCGGCCACATACTGCTGGCCCAGGCCAGCGGCTTCCCGCTGATGGCGATGCTCGTTCTCACCCCGCTGTTTCTCGGCCTGCTGGGCTCGGCCAACCCGCGACTGCTGGGCTACTGCCTGGCCTTCACCATTGGCAATATCCTGCTGACCATGCCCGGCAATGGCATGGACCTCTCCTTCGCGTCCTTCATCAACCGTGCCATCGCCGTGATGATCGGGCTCGCCACGGTGGTATCGGGGTTTCGCCTGCTGCCCGGCCTGGGTGCCACCCTGCGCAAGCGCCGCTTGATGACCGCCATCGTCGGCGACCTGCAACGCCTGGCGACTCATCCGGTGAAAGAGGAGGAGGCGCGCTTCATGGGCGCCATGGCCGACCGCATGCTGCACCTGGCCAAGCATGACGACGTGCTGCCGGACGACCAGCGCCACCTCTTCAGCCTGGGCTTGGCCGGCCTGGATGTCGGCCACGCCTGTCTCCGGATACGTCGACGGCTCGATGGCCTGCCGGGGGACGACCTGAAGCAGGCCAAGCGGCGCTTCATCCTGGCGCTGGCCGCCGCCTACGCCGACAGCGCCCGGGGGCGGCCGCCACGCGGAGTCCGCCAGGCCGGCGATACGCTGATCGAGGCCGCGAGCCATCAGCCCTCGTTGAGCGAGCGCGACCGGACCCTGATCGCCGGGCTGGTGGAACGCCTGGACTTCGCCCTGACGCGTCAGGCCGAGCGCGCCCACGCCTCCCATCTGGCCCGGAACGCAGCGACGGAAGCCCCTGGTTGACGCCGCCGCCGACTGGCGTCAAGCAACAGATAGCGTATCCTCGAGGCGTTGATATCAGTGTCCGGCGCCGTGCCGAGCGCCTTTTTAATTTGAATGGCTGTTCAAAAAAAAGTAGGGTATAGCACCTTTCGCAACCGTCAACGCTCCCTCATGCCACACTAGGCAACATCGACCCGGTACATCCTGTGCCGTTCGCATTACGCCAGGGAATGACAAGAAGGCAAGCCAATGAACGAGAACCGAAACGTCAAGATACGGGTTCGCAACCTGAGCAAGGTCTTCGGCAATAACCCGAAGAAGGCGCTCGAACTGCGCAACGAGGGGCTCAAGCGCCCCGAAATCCTCGAAAAAACCGGCCAGACCCTGGGCCTGTCCAATATCGACTTCGACGTCTATGAAGGCGAACTGCTGGTGATCATGGGACTGTCGGGGTCGGGCAAGTCGACCCTGATTCGCTGCCTCAACCGGCTGATCGAACCCACCGAGGGTGAGATCGTCATCGACAACGAGGACATCCCCCAGCTGGATGACAAGGCGCTGCTGGAATGCCGCCGTCGTCATTTTTCGATGGTTTTCCAGAACTTCGCGCTCTTTCCGCATCGCACGGTGCAGAAAAACGCCGAGTTCGGCCTCGAGATTCGCGGCATCGATCCCCAGGAACGCGCCGATATCGCGCGCAAGTCGCTCAAGCAGGTGGGCCTGGACGGCTGGGAAGACGCCTATCCCAATCAGCTCTCCGGCGGCATGCAGCAGCGCGTGGGCCTCGCCCGGGCACTGGCCAACGATGCCACCGTGCTGCTGATGGATGAGGCCTTCTCGGCCCTGGACCCGCTGATCCGCGGCGACATGCAGCAGGAGCTGCAGGAACTGCAGAGCCGCATGCAGAAGACCACGGTGTTCATCACCCACGACCTCGATGAAGCACTCAACATCGCCGACCGCATCATCCTGCTCAAGGACGGCGAGATCGTACAGATCGGTACCCCGGAGCAGATCCTGACCCGGCCGGCCGATGAGTACGTGGAGCGCTTCATCGAGGGCGTCGACATGTCCAAGATCCTCACCGCCGAGCACGCCATGCGCAAGGTCCGCGCCGTGGCGAAAGACACCGACGGCCCGCGCACCACGCTGCACAAGATGCGTGAAAACAACGTCGATTCCATCTATGTGGTCGGCCGTGACCGCACCCTCCAGGGGCTGCTCGAGGTGGACGCCGCGGAACAGGCGGCCAAGCAGGGGGCCGACAGCATCGGCGAATTCATGACCCAGGACTTCCGCAAGGTCGGCCTTCAGGAGCCCATGCACAACCTCTTCGCCATGTTCAGCGAGAAAGGCTTCCCCATCGCGGTGACCGACGACGACGAGCGGCTGCTCGGCGTGGTCGTCAAGGGCGCGGTCATCGACCAGCTGGCCCGGACCACCGAGCCCACGGCGACAAGTGACGACACCCTCTCGGCAGCGGCAGGAGACCAATAATGGCGATCGACATACCCCGTATCCCCCTCGGCCAGTGGATCGAGGGCGGCCTCGACTGGCTGACCAGCGAATACTCCATGGTGACCCGCGGCATCTCCCGCGTCACCCAGACCGGCATCGACGGCCTCAATGATGCCCTGATGTGGCTACCGCCCTGGGCGCTGCTGCTGATCATCGTCGGCCTGTGCTGGTGGGTGGCCAACATGCGCCTGGCGATCGGCGCCGCCGCCGGCATGGCGCTGGTCTGGAACATGGACCTGTGGGACCCCATGATCGAGACGCTCACCCTGGTGGTGATCGCCACCCTGGTGGCAGTGGTGATCGCGTTGCCGGTGGGCATCGCCGCCGCCCTCTCCGACCGGCTCTACAAGGTCATCATGCCGGTGCTCGACTTCATGCAGACGATGCCGGCCTTCGTCTATCTGATTCCGGCGATTCCCTTCTTCGGCATCGGCTCGGTCTCGGCGATCTTCGCCACCGTGATCTTCTCCATGCCGCCGGCGATTCGCTTCACTACCCTGGGCATCCGCCAGGTGCCCGTCGACCTGATCGAGGCCGCCGACGCCTACGGCGCCACCCGGGGCCAGAAGCTGATGAAGGTGCAACTGCCGCTGTCTCTGCCTACGCTGATGGCGGGGATCAACCAGACCATCATGCTGGCGCTCTCCATGGTGGTGATCGCCGCCATGATCGGCGCCGATGGTCTGGGCAGCGAAGTCTGGCGCGCCATCCAGCGTCTGCGTCCGGGCGACGGCTTCGAGGCCGGTATCGCCGTGGTGATCCTGGCCATGCTGCTGGACCGTATCACCCAGTCCCTGCGCAAGGGCCGCAAGTCCTGACGCCGTGCCGCCTCTTGAAACTCGGTGTGGATATCGTCAAGGTAAGTACGTGAAGCTAATAAATAAGGGGTATCCGATGAAGAAGCATCTTCTGAACCGTCGTATCCGTATGGCCGGCGTCGCGCTCGCGGCCGGCACCGCACTTGCCGCCGGTGCCGCCCAGGCTCAGGACAAGGGTACCGTTCACCTGTCCTACGTCGAGTGGGCATCCACCGTTGCCTCGACCAACGTGATGCAGGTGGTACTCGAACAAGCCGGCTTCGACGTCAAGACGTCTTCACTGTCCGCCGCTGCCATGTGGCAATCGGTCGCCACGGGCGACACCGATGCCTTCCTGGCCGGTTGGCTGCCGATCACCCATGAAGACTACTTCGCCAAGCTCGAGGACCAGGTGGTCGACCTCGGCGCCAACCTCGAAGGCGCCAAGCTCGGCATGGTGGTACCCGCCTACAGCGAAGTCGATTCCATCGCCGACATGAATGACCATGTCGACAGCTTCGATGGCAAGATCACCGGCATCGACCCGGGCGCGGGCGTCATGCGCCTGACCGAGAAGGTCGTCGACGACTATGACCTGGACTACGAGCTGGTGAGCGGCAGCGGCGCGACCATGACCGCGGCACTGCAGAGCGCCATCAACAACGAGGAAGACATCGCCGTGACCGGCTGGGCGCCGCACTGGATGCTCGCTCGCTGGGATCTCAAGTTCCTCGATGACCCCAAGGAGACCTACGGCGGCGCCGAGGAAATCCACACCATCGCCCGCCAGGGTCTCGAGGAAGAAATGCCCGAGGCCTTCGCCATTCTCGATGCCTTCGAGTGGGACAACGAGACGATGGGCGAAGTCATGCTGATGCAGGAAGAGGGCGACGACCCCTACGAGGAAGCCCAGAAGTGGGTCGAGGATAACCAGGACATCGTGCAGGAGTGGATCGACGCTGCGTCCTGATGACCGCATGCCTAGGCTCTTCCCTGGATGAGGCTTGACCATGCACAGGGGAGGCACCGCAGTGCCTCCCCTTTTCATGTTCTGGGGCATGATCGTCCTGAAGCATGGCATGTCCTGAAGCATGGCAGTGCATGGGTATCATGCCGTTAACGATTCGTGGCAAGAAGATCCCGTGGCAATAAAGGAGACCACCGCATGTTCAACAAGATCATGGTGCCGGTCGATCTGGCACATATCACGCAGATCGAGCCGTCGCTGAAGGTGTCCGCGGACATGGCGCGTCACTATCAGGCCGAGGTCTGTTATGTGGGCGTCACGGCCAATACGCCAGGCAGTGTGGCACGCACGCCGGAGGAGTACGCCCAGAAACTGGAGGCCTTCGCCCAGCAGCGGGGCAAGGTGCATGGTCAGCCGGTCAGCAGCAAGACCATCGGCCGGGTCGACCCCGTGGCGGACCTCGTCGACACCCTGGTCAAGGCCATCGACGAGGTGGACGCCGACCTGGTCGTGATGCCGACCCATGCGCCCAACCATCTGGATATCGTCATTCCTGCCAACGGCAGCCAGGTCGCCAGCCGCACCGACGCCTCGGTGTTCCTGGTGCGCCCGGAAGAGAACGATTAACCGCACCGATAACGAGAGCCGCACACACCTATAATTCGAATCTGCGCTTACCACTAACCGCAAGGGAGACGTCTCGTGGCCAATTCGACCAACGATGACACCCCCCAGGAGCCACAACAGGGTTCCGAGGGGATTCCAGCCCCGGAGGGGGCTGCGAATCTGATCGATACGGATTACGTGATCGGTCAGGACAATATCAAGGCATCCCCGCTGGGGATCGACGTGGATCTACACAGCACGGTCTTCATGGTCTCCTCGATCGTGATCCTGCTGTTCGTGATCATGACGCTGGCCATGCAGGCTCAGATGGAGCCGATCTTCGATGCCATGTTCAGCTTCCTGACCACCAAGCTGACCTGGGTGTTCCTGCTGGGTGCCAACGTCTTCGTGATACTGGCGCTGGTGCTGATCTTCACCCCCATGGGCAAGGTGCGTATCGGCGGGGCCAACGCCAAGCCCGACTTCGGCTACGCCGGCTGGTTCGCCATGCTGTTCGCCGCCGGCATGGGCATCGGCCTGATGTTCTATGGCGTGTCTGAACCGCTGGGCCACTATGGCACCGCCTTCGGCGGCATCAGCATGGGTGAGGATGGCCTGCGTACCGACTGGGCACCGCTGGGCGGCGCCGAGGGTGACCAGGCCGGCGCCATCTCACTGGGCATGGCCGCCACCATCTTCCACTGGGGCCTGCACCCCTGGGGCGCCTACGCCATTGTCGGCCTGTCGTTGGCGATCTTCGCCTTCAACAAGGGCCTGCCGCTGACCATGCGGTCGATCTTCTACCCGATCCTGGGTGAGCGCATCTGGGGCTGGCCCGGCCACCTGATCGATATCCTGGCGGTATTCGCCACCCTGTTCGGCCTGGCGACATCGCTGGGGCTGGGGGCGACCCAAGCCTCCGCCGGTCTCAACTACCTGTTCGGCATCCCCGATAACAACGTCACCCTGGTACTGCTGATCATGGGTATCACGATCGTTGCCCTGGGCTCGATCATGCTCGGCGTCGACAAGGGCGTGCAGCGCCTGTCGCAGCTCAACATGGGGCTGGCCCTGCTGCTGCTGGTGTTCGTGATCGCCGTGGGACCGACGCTGATGATCGCCACCGGCGTGCTCGACAACCTGATGGGCTATGTGAAGAATCTGCCGGCGCTCTCCATGCCCTTCGGGCGCGAGGATGCCAGCTTCACCCAGGGCTGGACCGCCTTCTATTGGGCCTGGTGGATTGCCTGGTCGCCCTTCGTCGGCATGTTCATCGCCCGCGTCAGCCGTGGTCGTACCGTGCGTGAATTCCTGATCGCCGTGCTGGTGGTTCCCACCCTGGCCTCGGTGGTGTGGATGACCGCCTTCGGTACTACCGCCATCGATCAGGTGATCAGCTCCGGCATCACCGACGTCCAGGACGCGGCTCTTGAGCTGCAGCTGTTCACCATGCTGGAACACCTGCCCCTGGCCTCCATCACCTCCTTCGTGGGGATCGTGCTGGTGATCGTGTTCTTCATCACCTCCTCGGACTCCGGCTCGCTGGTGATCGACTCCATCACGGCCGGCGGCAAGGTCGATGCTCCCAAGCCCCAGCGCGTGTTCTGGGCGCTGATCGAAGGCGGCATCGCCATCGCCCTGCTGCTGGGTGGCGGCCTCGGCGCGCTGCAGACGGCGGCGCTGACCACCGGGCTGCCCTTCACCCTGGTGCTGTTGGCGGGTTGTTACGCCATCGTCAAGGGACTGATGACGGAGCCCAAGGCCAAGTAAGCCGGCAGCAAGCAAGTCGAAAGCAGGCCGACCCGTCGGCCTGGCAAGACCCAGAGAGGCGGCCCTTGGGCCGCCTCTCTGCATTTGTGGCCAATGGCCTGCCTCGGTACTCTGTTTTCACAACGTCTGACTTCACAACGCCTGTTTTCACAACCTTCACAACGCCTGATTTCATAACGTCGAGTGTCACGACCCCTGGCTTCGCGGCCTCCGGTTCCTCAGCTCCATAGCTCGCCCAGCGGCGTCTCCGCCGAGAAGCGGTTGGCTACCTGGGCCTGGAGCAGCTCGGCCGTGGCCAGGGCATCCACCAGGGCATGATGCCCCTGGTAGGGCGGCAGGCCATAGCGGTCACGGCTCGCCTGCAGGCGAATCGACACCGGCGGGCGCCCCAGCCAGCGCCGAAAGCGTGCCCACGGCGACTGGCGATGCAGCCGCGCCTCCAGCGACATGGTATCGATCATCGGACAGAGCAGCCCCTCCCCCAGGCGATTGAAGACCGCCGAATCGATGAAGGGCCGCTCGATATGGCGATAGTGCACTACCGCCAGCCGCCCCTTCAGACCCGCCAGCACCTCCGGCAAGACGTCGGCCAGGTCGGGGGCATCCTTCACTTCACTATGGGTGATGCGATGCAGGGTGACCGAGGTCGCCGTCAGCTCGCGATAGGGCTTCAGCACCCAGTATTGCGCCTCGCGCAGGGGGATGCGTGCCAGGGTGAAAGGCACCAGTCCGATGCTGACGATGGCGTGGCGCCGCGAGTCGAGGCCGGTGGTCTCGATGTCCAGGGCCACCAGCGGCGCCTCGCCGATGGGGGTATCGGGCCCCGGACAGCCGGCGGCAAAGTAATCGCTCAGCAACGGATGCTGGACTCGTCCGGCGCGGTCGGCGAGATACTCGGGCCAGCCCGGGGCCGGCGCGCGTGAGCGACGCAAGGCCATCTAGCGCCGCCTCCGCTCGGAGGCACTGGGGATCGGATAGCGAAACTTCAGGAACTTCTGGGCGTTGCTCAACACCTGGAAGGCGTCTTTCAGGGTGTGACGGTCGCTGTCGCTGATACTTTCCGGCTCGATATTGTTGTCCGGCTCCCCCTCCGTCTGGATATCGATCACCTGGTGATGGATGCGCGTCAGGGTCAAAAACTCCAGGGCGTGGCGCAGCTTCTCTTCGACCCCATCCGGCAGCAGCCGGGTGTGACCGATATCGCTCAGCCGCTCGAAGCTGTTCTGGGACCGTGAGCCACAGGCCAGGGCATGGACGCGTATCAGATCGGTCAGCGGTGCGGTGCCGCGCCGCTTGAGGTTGATGGAGTTGTTGTGCTTGCCATCCTTCTCCATCACGAAGGTTCGGAAGAAGCCCAGTGGCGGGGTGCGATTGAGGGCATTGCGCGCCATGGCCGCCAGGAACAGCTTGCTTTGGGGGGCCTGGGACGCCACCAGGTCCTGAAGCTGCTCGACGAAGGAGTTCTCGCCATAGACCGCATCCAGGTCGAAGAAGATCGAGCTATGCAACAGCCGTTCGGGGGTCGGGTCCTGGATCCAGTCCCGGAAGTACCCCTTCCACACCGACAGCGGCTGCCGCCAGCGAGGGTTGGTGGCCATGATATCGCCGGTACAGTAGGCGTAACCACAGGCGGCGAGGCCATCACTGACCCGCTTGGCCAGCGCCAGGAAGTAGTCATCATGACGCTCGGGGTCGAAGTCGTCCGCGAGCACCAGGGCATTGTCCTGGTCGGTGACCAGGGTCTGTTCGTTGCGCGCCATGGAGCCCATGGCCATGTAGCAGTACTCCACCGGCGGCGGCCCGAGCTCCTCCTCGGCCAGCTCCAGCAGCCGGCGCGTGAAGCTGCGCGCGATGGTGGACAGTGCGCTGCCGATCATTCGCGAGTCGGCACCGTCCTCGACCATGCGCACGAAGGTGCCCTTCACATCCGGCGCCAGCCTGGCCAACCCCTCGGCGCTGGACTGGCTGTAGATATTGCTGACCAGATAGAGGCTGGAATGGGTCTCGTAGCGAATGATGTCGGAGAGGTGCACGATACCCACCGGGCCGCGACGATGCATCACCGGCAGATGATGGATGTTGTTGCGCAGCATGGTGAGCATCGCCTCGTGTACCGATTCATCGGACTGAATCGCCACCAGCCACGGGCCCACCACGTCGCCGATCGGCGTATCCGGCGCCTGCCCCTTGGCCACCGCGCTGCGAAAATCACTGTCGGTAAGAATGCCGCTCACCTGCCAGGCGCGCTCTTCGCTATCGCGAAAGACATAGCGTGCCTTCTCTTCCGGGGTATCGAGGACCAGCACCGCCGAGGCGCCGAACTCGGTGACCTGAGCGGCGGCTTCCTGCAGCGTGGTTGCCGCTTCCAGCATCAACGGATAGCGGGTGAGCAGCTTGCGCACCCGAGTCACCATCATGTCGTTCTGCTGCTTCTGATGCTTCACCGCGGTTTCCAGCCGCGGACGCTCCACCTCGACGAAGTCGGCGAATTGTTCATCTTCCTCACACAGCCGCTGGAAGATGGCATCGGGAATGAAGTAGATCAGGGAGTCTTCCAGGGCACGCACGGGAAAGCGCACGCGCTGCCTTCGCAGCAGGCTGAAGTGGCCAAACATATCGCCTTCGCCGAGGCGGTCGTAGAGGTCGCCATTACGGCGGCGCACCTCGATGGCCCCACTGCGTACATAGCCCAGGACATCGATTTCTTGGTCGGAAACGAAGATATCGCTGTCGGCGCGATAGTAGGCCACCTCGACCTGGGCGGCGACCTCGTCGAGCAGTTCATCCGAAAAGGCCTCAAAGGGCGGGAAGCGCCCCATGTGCTGCCGAATCTCCAGCCATTCCACTTCCATGGACGTCTCCGCTAAGGTGCCGTTTTCGCCAAGTCTGGAAGCTTGTCGGGGCGCTGTAAAGCGTCTTCAAGGGCGCATGAAAAGGCCACCCCGGAGGGTGGCCAAGAATGCCGATGGGAGTCGGCAGGGAATCAGGCGAGTCTTATGACTGGGCCATTTCCTGAACACGCTGCATCAGTTCGGGATTCTGCTGGATGGCCTGGCCGATGGCGTTGAAGGTATCCACGTCGAGACCGCTGTCTTCCACCACGCTGACCATCTCTTCGTTGGCTTCCATACGCACCTCCTGCTGTGCCTCTTCGCCTTCGGCGGCCTGCAGGCGCTCGGTGTAGTCCTGGGACAGCACGGCGATCTCCTGAGAGGCGTCGGCGAACTGCTGGAGCTGGGCATCGGAGAAGTCCTGAGCCGGCGCAGTGGCCTGGGCCTGACCGGCGGCATTGGCTGCGGAGTCCTCCTGGGCGTGGGCAGTGGCGGTTAGCAGGCCGGCACTGAGCAGGGCGGCGGAGAACAGGGCAGTCATGCGTTTCATAGATACCTCCAGGGGTACTGCAATATGTATGTGCCTATCTGTGACGACCCACGACCGAGGGAGTTCAGATCGTTTTGTGTAGGAATGTAACAGCGCACCCTCATCCATAAGCCAGGTTGGGCAGCCAGGTCACCAGGGCCGGGAACAGGATCACCAGCAGCAGGCCCACCGCCTGCAGTGCCAGGAAGGGGAACGAGGCGCGAAATATCTGCGCCATTTCCTCCCGACGCACAGAGGCTTGGCAATCCTGAAGTCGAGAGGCGAAAATGATTTTTCCCCAACGCAAGGATGCTCGAATGTCAGCCATGCCCTCCCATCGCCTGTGGCTCGCCGCCATGCCGCTGCTGTTCGTGGCGCTATGGAGCACCGGTTTCATCGGCGCCAAGTTCGGCCTGCCCTACAGCGAGCCTTTCACCTTCCTGTTCATTCGCTCTGCCCTGACTCTGGTACTGCTGGCCCCCCTGGCCCACTGGCTCTCCGGCGAGTGGCCCCACGGCGCGCGGCTATGGGGGCATATCGCCGTCTCGGGGCTGCTGGTGCACGGGGCCTATCTGGGGGGCGTCTTCTACGGCATCTACCTGGGCATGCCGGCGGGGCTCGCCTCGCTGCTGGTGGGGCTGCAGCCGCTGCTCACGGCGGGTCTCGCCGGCCCCCTGCTGGGCGAGCGGCTGGCGCCGCGTCAGTGGCTGGGGTTGCTGCTGGGACTGGCCGGGGTCGTCCTGGTGCTGGGCGGCAAGCTCGACCCGGGCGACGGTCTCTTCCAGGGCTTCGGCCTGGGGGCACTGGGCGCCGTGCTGGTCGCGCTGCTGGGCATTACCGGCGGCACGCTCTATCAGAAGCGCTACTGCACCGGCATGCCACTGCTCTCGGGCACCGTGGTTCAGTACCTGGCCACGGTGGCGCTGTTCGGCCTGGGTGCGGCGCTCTTCGAGGAGCGCAGCGTGGTGTGGACGCCCACCTTCGCCCTGACCCTGGGGTGGTTGGTGCTGGTGCTCTCGATCAGCGCCATCCTGCTGCTGATGGCGCTGATCCAGCGCGGCGAGGCCTCCCGGGTCGCGAGCCTGTTCTACCTGGTGCCCCCGGTCACCGCCCTGCAGGCCTGGTGGCTGTTCGAGGAATCCCTGCCGCCCGCATCGCTGGCCGGCATGGCCATCGCCATCGCCGGCGTGGTGCTGGTGGTCAGGACGCCGCCGGCGAGAGCCGGCAGGCCGCGTACTTGAACTCCGGTATCTTGCCGAAGGGGTCCAGCGCCGGGTTGGTCAGCAGGTTGGCCGCCGCCTCCACGAAGGCGAAGGGCACGAACACCATGCCTTCCGGCATGCCCGGGTCGGAGCGCGCCATCAGGGTGATCGTGCCTCGCCGGGTGGCGATGGTGATCGGCTCGCCCGGCGCCACACCCAGACGCCCCAGCTCGGCGGGCGCCAGGCTGGCCACGGCTTCCGGCTCCAGGTCATCGAGCACTCGGCTGCGCCGCGTCATGGCACCGGTGTGCCAGTGCTCCAGCAGCCGTCCGGTGGTCAGCACCGTCGGGTAGTCGGCATCCACCGGCTCATCCGGTGGCAGCGGCCGAGTGGGCGAGAACGCCGCCCGGCCGCCGGCACGCGGGAAGGCGTCGCTGAACACCACGTCCGCGCCCGGCACATCGTCGCCGGGACAGGGGTAGGTCACCGAGCCTTCCCTTTCGAGCCGCTCCCAGCTGATATGATCCAGGGAGTGCATGCCGTGTTTCATCTCGGCAAACACCTCCCGCGGGTGCTCGTAGTTCCAGCCCAGGCCGAAGCGCCGCGCCACCTCCTGGATGATCCACCAGTCGGGCCTCGCCTCTCCCGGCGGGGCCACGGCGGCACGCCCCAGCTGTACCTGGCGATTGGTGTTGGTGACGGTGCCATCCTTCTCCGCCCAGGCGGTGGCCGGCAGGATGACATCGGCGAACTGGGCGGTCTCCGTCACGAACAGGTCCTGCACCACCAGGTGCTCGAGGGCCCCCAGCGCCTGGCGGGCATGGTTGAGGTCCGGGTCGGACATCGCCGGGTTCTCGCCGAGGATATACATGCCCTTGATGGTGCCGGCCTGGATGGCATCCATGATCTCCACCACGGTGAGCCCCGGCTCGGGGTCAAGCTCGGTGTTCCACAGCTCCTCGAAGGCGGCGCGCAGCTGAGCGTCGCCCACCGGCTGGTAGTCAGGCAGTACCATGGGAATCAGGCCCGCATCCGAGGCCCCCTGGACGTTGTTCTGGCCACGCAGCGGATGCAGGCCGGTTCCCGGCCGCCCGGTCTGGCCGCAGGAAAGCGCCAGGGAAATCAGGCAGCGCGCGTTGTCGGTGCCATGGACATGCTGGGAGATCCCCATGCCCCAGAAGATCATCGCCGCGTCGGCGGTGGCGTAGGCACGCGCGATCTCACGGATGGTGGCGGCCTCCACGCCGCACAGCGGCGACATGGCTTCGGGGGTCATGTCGACCACGCTCGTCGCCAGCGCCTCGAAGCCCTCGGTATGGGCATCGATATAGGCCCGGTCGTAAAGGCCCTCGGCGACGACCACGTTCAACATGGCGTTCAGCAGCGCCACGTCGCCGCCCGGCGAGAAACGCACGCTGCGCCAGGCATAGGCATCCAGCGCCTGGCCACGGGGGTCGAGGATGATCAGCCGGGTGCCGTTCCTGGCCGCCTGCTTGAAATAGGTGGCCGCCACCGGGTGGTTGACCGCCGGGTTGCAGCCGGTGAGGATCACCACATCGGCCTCGAGCGCCTGCATGAAGGAGGCGGTGACGGCGCCGGACCCCAGGCACTCCATCAAGGCGGCGACCGAGCTGGCATGGCACAGCCGGGTGCAGTGGTCGACGTGGTTGGAGCCGAACCCGGTACGCACCAGCTTCTGGAACAGCCAGGCCTCTTCATTGGAGCACTTGGCGCTGCCGAAGCCGGCCAGCGCCTCGGGACCCAGGCTCGCCTTGAGTGCGGTGAGCCCCTCGGTGGCGAGGTCCAGCGCCTCCTCCCAGCTCGCCTCCCGGAAGTGGGTCAGGGGGTCGGCCGGGTCGAAATCGGGGTCGACCCTCTTGGCGACGCCCTCCCGGCGGATCAGCGGCCGGGTCAGTCGCGCCGAATGATTGGGGTAGTCGAAGCCGAAGCGGCCCTTGACGCAGAGCCGCCCCTGGTTGGAAGGGCCGTCACGCCCCTCGGCGAAGAGGATCTGCTCGTCCTTGACGTGGTAGGTCAGCTGACAGCCCACCCCGCAGTAGGGGCAGACCGAGTCGACGCGGCGATCGGCCACGGCGGAGTCGCCGCGGCCCGCGTCGTCGACCAGGGTCGCCGACATCAGCGCCCCGGTGGGACAGGCCTGGACGCACTCGCCACAGGCCACACAGGTGCTCTCCCCCATGGGGTCATCGAAATCGAAGACGATCTTGGCCGCCGCGCCGCGATGGGCCAGGCCGATCACGTCATTGCCCTGCACCTCACGACAGGCACGCACGCACAGGCCGCACTCGATGCAGGCGTCCAGGTTGACGTTCATCGCCGAGTGGCTGGCGTCATGCCCCCGGGCATGGGGCAGTGAGCTCGCCCGCTCGGCAACATGATGCACCGTTGGCGACGCCCGCTCGGCCCGGGCCGGCAGGCGCTCGCGCACCGCCGCGGCATCGATGGCAAGCCCGTCGGCCATGGCCCAGAGATGGCTCGACCGGTCGGGGCTTGCATCGCGTTCGGGCTGGTCGGCCAGCAGCAGCGCCAGCACCTCTTTCCGCGCCTCGCGGGCCCGCTCGGAGCCGGCGCTTTTCACCACCATGCCGGGGGCGGCCTGGCGGATACAGCTGGCGGCGAGCACCCGCTCACCCTCTATCTCGACCATGCAGGCGCGGCAGTTGCCATCGGCACGATAGCCGGGGGCGTCCTTGAAGCACAGGTGGGGAATGGTCTCGCCGGCACGCTTGGCCACCTGCCAGAGGGTCTCGCCGGGCCAGGCGCTGACCTCGGTGCCGTCCAGGCTCAGGGTAAAGCGCTCCATTACATTCGGGTCACTCATCTCTGCCTCCTCACCCCTTGGCGATCAGGTTGCGGCCGGCAAGCTCGCCGCGGAAGTCACGCAGCAGGCTGATCACCGGGTTGGGCGCCGCCTGCCCCAGGCCACAGATGGACGCGTCCATCATCACCCGGGCGAGGCGTTCGAGCTGCGGAACATCCCAGCTGTCGCGTTCGAGCAGGGTGAGCATCTTCTCGGTTCCCACTCGGCAGGGTGTGCACTGCCCGCAGGATTCATCGGCGAAGAAGGCCAGCAGGTTGGTGGCCAGGGCACGCAGGTCATCCTGGTCCGAGAACACGACGATCGCCGCCGAGCCGATAAAGCAGCCGTGTTCCTGAAGGGTATCGAAATCCAGCGGTATATCCGCCTTGCTGGCGGGCAGAATGCCTCCGGAGGCACCGCCGGGCAGATAGCCCAGCAGGCGATGCCCCTCGGTCATGCCGCCGCAATATTCCTCCAGCAGCTCGCTCAGGGTGATGCCCGCCGGGGCCAGATGCACCCCGGGGCGCCTGACTCGCCCGGAGACCGAAAAGCTGCGCAGCCCACTCCGGCCGTGGCGGCCCTGGGCGGCGAACCACTCGGCCCCCTGCTCCCAGATTCGTGGGACCCAATAGACGGTCTCGACGTTGTTGACCAGGGTCGGACGGTCGAAGAGCCCCTTCTGGGCCACGAAGGGCGGACGATGGCGGGGCTTGCCGGGCTTGCCCTCCAGGGACTCGATCAGCGCCGATTCCTCGCCGCAGATATAGGCGCCGGCGCCGCGACGCAGCACGATATAGCCCGGCGCCACCAGTCCGGCGGTCTCCAGCTCCTCGATCGCCTCGGTCAACACCCGGTGCAGGCCGGGGTATTCGTCGCGTAGATAGATATAGAGCGCCTCGGCCTCCACCACCCAGGCGCCGACCAGGGCCCCCTCCAGGAAGCGATGGGGCTCACGTTCGAGATAGACGCGGTCCTTGAGGGTACCGGGCTCGCCCTCGTCGGCGTTGACCACCGCATAGCGGGGGCCGGGCTCGGCGCGGACCGCCTGCCACTTCCGATACAACGGAAAGCCGGCGCCGCCCAGGCCACGCAGCCCGGCATGCTCGAACGCCTGGCTGAGCGACTCGACGCTCACCTCGCCGTCGCGGCAGGCACTCAGCAGACGATGGCCGCCGGCCTCGCGATAGTCGGCCAGGCGCTGCCAGAGGATCGTCTCGGGATGGAAGTGACCGGTATCTACCACTGCCTCGACGCCCTCCACCGTGGCGTAGCGCACATGATGATGCCCCACCTCCACCACCGGGGCGCTGTCACAGCGCCCCATGCAGGGGGCCCGCACCACGCGCACGCTTGCGGGGTCGGCGCCGGCCTCCAGCTCGGCCTTCAGTCCCGCCGCGCCGGCCAGCTGGCAGGCGAGGGAGTCGCAGACCCGCACCGTCACCTCGGGCGGCGGTGCCTGGTCATCGTGGACCACGTCGAAGTGGGCATAGAAGGTCGCGGTCTCGTAGATGGCCGCCATGGGCAGGTTCATGTAGGCGGCCAGCGCCCGCAGCTCGGCCATGGCCAGATGCCCCTGGGCATCCTGAATGGCATGCAGGTGCTCGATCAACCGATCGCGACGCCGCAGGCTAGAATCACTGCGCTCGTCGCCCAGCAGGCTACGCAGCCCGGCAAGCGCCAACGGGGCCAGCTCCCGGCCGCGGGTTCTGCCGCGGCGACGCTTCGCTTGAGAGTTTTCCACGGTCATAACGAGCTCATTGTCATGGTTGTTATGGGGCCTCGAGTATCGGTAGCTTCCCGCATCTCGGATGCCGGTGTGCATCATCCCTATCATAGTGGCACTTGCCCCGGGCCTGGACAATCTCCGAGCAACGCCACTCCCCCATCAGCTTGCTTCATCCATAGCGGCGTAGGCCACCATCTCGACCAGCATCTCCTCGCGGGCGAAGCCCGAAACGATGATGGCCGCACGATTGGGATAGGGGGCTTTCACCACCTCGGCGTACAGCCGGTTGACCGTGGCAAGGTCTTCGCGCCGGGTCACATAGATTAGCACCTGAGTCAGGTTCTCGACGCCACCCCCGGCACATTCCAGGGTGTGCACCAGATTGTCCAGCGTCTGACGGGTCTGAGCTTCAATGCCGCCGCTGACGACCTCTCCTTGATCGTCGATCGGAATCTGGGCGGTGAACAGGATGCCATTGCCGACGGTTGCCCATGACAGCGGGGCGCGGGAAGCGAACAGATCGGTGGTAACGGGCTGAACCATGCGTGTGTCCTTCTCTGGGGTGCTCTGGGTAGGTGGATAACGAGGCCCCGGCGCCCCTCGAGGGTGAACGCCGGGCCTGCTCGTCACTCAATGAATCGAGGGCTCAATCGTTGTCGGTGGTTCCGGCCCCGGCACCGCCGCGAGAGGCATCGGTGGACTCGACCAGAATGCGTGCTGCCAGGTCCTTGAGTCGGTTCCACACGCCATCATTGATGGGAATACCATCCAGCATGGCCCGCTCGCGGCAGGCCAGCAGCGTCGACTCCTCGTGGCGGGCCAACAGGTCGTAGTCGAACTCGGAGCGCATCGAGGGCAGCAGGTTCACGTGGTTGGCAAAGACCAGCGTGATGCCGTCATTGAGCTCGTTTTCCTCGGGCACCTGGGTCACCGCGTAGACACGGATCTCGGGCACCGAGCTGTTGGCGCGAAAGCCAACGACCTGCTCGGTGAGCGGTGGCTCTCCGTTGCCGTCGCCTTGCGGGGCCTGGGCGTTGCGCCAGAAGGCGGTAACGTTCATGCCCCGCCCGGCGATACGGGCCAGATAGCCCATGATCAGCTGGCGATTGTGACAGCGCCGGATCTTGATCACCGAGAATCCCCGGGCGCGTGCCTTGGCGAAACCGAGCTCCAGCGCCAGGCTCGAGCTCCTGAGGACGCTGTGCCCCTGGCCATCGAGTACCGCGAGATCACCATCGGCATAGAGCTGCACCGGCGCCTGCTCCTGGGCATGCTGCTCGGCCAGCAGGTAATCGAGGCCACGGTTCAGGGCCTCCAGCCCATCGAGCTCATGGAGTTGCATCCAGGCGACCATGTCGGCGGCATCGCTGGCATCGCCGTCCTCGAAACCCAGGCCCAGAAAGGCCTTGCGACAGAGTCCTTGCAGCTCGTTGTAGGAGACCTTCATGTCACGACTCCGGTGGTAATGGTGGTGGGTATGTCCTCGGCGTGGCTTGTCGATGGTTCGAGAGGAAAGCTCCAGTCGTCGAAGGCACGCAGATCCTCGGGCTCGGCGTTGAGCTCCTCGACCAGCGGTGCGCCCTGGAACAGCGTGATGCGTACCCAACGATCCGACTTGGGATCGAAGCGGCTGGCGCCGAAGAATGACAACTTGGTACGCAACAGATGCATGGGCTTCATGTCGCGTGCCCAGAGGTTGGCGCGAATCTCGCCGAAAGGCGTTTCGACCATGGTCTGAATGCGACGCACGATGTCCTTGTGGCGCGAATGCTGGATCAGGAAATCCACCGTCGTGGCACGGGGGTGATCGCTCAGATAATCGGTGATGACCCGATGGGTGTCCGCGACCCGCGGGGCGATGGCCAGCTTGAGCTCGCGGTCGGCACCGGGTTCGCTGCCGCGCACCCCGAGCCGCGGCTCCTCCTTCTCGACGGAGCGGTACCAGAACCAGTAGCGATTCTCGGGATCATCGAAGTCGTAGGAAAGCGCCCAGTCATAGTGGGTCTCGATCAGCTGCTTGAGGCGCACCAGCGGCATTTCCGGCGTCAATTCCAGACGCTCATCGACGCCCATGCGATCCTCGAAGGGTTCGACGATGTCCGGATAGATCTCCAGCAGCAGGGTATTGATCAGCTCCTGGGTCTCCAGCGACAGGCTTCGGTGCCCCCACTCGATCAGCTCCTGCCAGAGATCGTCGGTCAGCGGTACCTGCTCGAGCCAGATGCGCACCTCGGGCAGGGCCGCCGCCGTTTCGACATTGCGCGCGCTCTGCTCCTCGTCTTCAGTGACGGTCTGCTCCAGGTGGCGCTGGGCCCGGCTGATCAGTGCCATCAGCGCGGCACGCTGTGCCTCATCGGGCTGCTGGGCACTGATCTGGGCCAGCGCCTGCTCGCGGCTCTCGACCCATTGTTCGATCAACTGAGGATGGTTGATCAGAAACGGGGCCATGCCGAGTCCGGTGGAGTTACCGATGCCCAGATAGCGTTTCAGCGAGGCGGCCAGGCCGATGGCGGTGGCCGGCGCCTGGCGCCTGGCGATGTGCTCGATCTGTTCGATGGAGAAGTGGCGCAGCAGGTAGACCCCCAGCATCTGAGCCGAGAAGGGTCGCTGGAAGTCCGGGTTGTCACGCAGGCGGTCGAAGTCGGCGATGCCGAACTTGCCGTTACCATAGACCGCCGTGGTGCGATACAGGTAGCCGACCCGGGTGATCCATTGCGGGTCAGGCTGGCGGCCGGCACCGAGCGCCTCGGTGAAGGCCGCGAAGTTGCGCAGGCTGCGGTTGGCCCGGGACAGCACCAGCAGGCGCGGGTGCTGGCGGCCGGCCTCCTGCAGCGGCACGTTGGCCGCCATCTGCTCGAGCAGGGCGTCGTCCACATCGCCCTCGACCACGCCGAAGGTGACGTCCCAGGCCTCGGCGATGACGCGGTCCGAGCGCGCCGTGTCGGGCAGCGGTTGGGAGAAGATCACGCCATGATAGCGCCCGCGCGGCGTCTGCAGACGATAGATGGCCGTGCCATGACCATCATCATCGAGATCGAAACGCGTGGTGCTGATCTGCCAGCGCTGACGCGCCATCTGACGCATCAGGCTGCGCACGAAGCTCAGGCGGCTGGGGTGCAGGCTGCCCAGGCGCTCCAGGTCCATGACCCGTTCCGGGGCACGCAGGCGCAGGCTCTCCTCGAGCGGAGAAACGCGGTCGATCATGTTACTGCTCCTGAGAGGGCGTCGAGCCTGGCTGTGCCGGCGACGTTGACGAGGTTGGCTGGACCGCGATCGGCCGCAGGTCCCGGGAGATCAGCCCCTGGGCGCGGGCCATGGCGATGGCGGCCTGAGGGCCGGTCCACAGCGATGGCAGCAGCACCAGCGACACAGGAATGGCGGTAAGCACGATGAACTGCTGCAGCGCGCTGATCTGGCCGGCCCCCATGTACAGAAGGATTGCCGCCATCAGTGACATGGTGATGCCCCAGAAAGCGCGGATCAGCGGATTCGGCTCGTCGTGTCCGGCGGCGACCACGGCAATGGCATAACTCATGGAGTCGCCGGTGGTGGCGACGAAGATGGTGGTCAGCAGCAGGATCGCCAGCGCCATGAAGGTGCCACCGGGAAGGGCCTGGGCCACGGTGAGTGTTGCCACATCGAACTGGAAGTTGTTCAGTGCCTCGCTCAGGTCAATGACGCCGGTGAACTGGTAGAAAATGCCCGAACCGCCCAGCAGGGTGAACCAGATAGTCGTGGCGATGGGCGCCAGCACGGCGACGGTCAGGATCATCTGGCGGATCGTGCGCCCCCTGGAGATGCGTGCCACAAAGATCGCCATCAACGGGCCATAGCCGAGGAACCAGGCGAAGAAGAACACCGTCCACCACTGCATCCACCAGTCCGGCGCGCTCTGGGCGGTCATGGTCGACATGACGAAGAAGTTGGTCAGGTATTCACCGAAGCCTTGAGTGAAGGCGTTGACCAGAAACAGCGTCGGGCCGAACAGGAAGATCACCGCCGCGATGCCTAGCGCCAGGAACACATTGAGACGGCTCAGCACCTGAATGCCTTTGTCGATGCCGGTCACCGCCGAGGTGACGTAGATGGCGCCCAGGACGACCAGAATGATCAGCTGGGTAGAGTAGGTATTGGCGAAGCCCAGCAGCTCATGCAGCCCGAAGCTCACCTGGGTGGCGAGAAAACCGATGGGGCCGACGGTGCCGGCGACCACGGCAATAACGCACAGGGCGTCAACCACACCACCAAAGGGTCCGCTCATGATGCGCTCGCCGAACACCGGATACAGCAGGGTGCGCGGCTGCAGCGGCTGGCCTTTATCGTAGTGGGCGTGGGCCAGCACGATGGAGGTCAGGCTGCCCAGTACCGCCCAGGCCAGAAAGCCCCAGTGCATGAACGACTGGGCCAGTGCCGGCGCGATGGCGTCGACAGTGCTCGCCTCGGTGTCGAATGACGGCGGCGTCGTCACGAAGTGGTAGATCGGCTCGCCAGCGGCGAAGAAGACCCCGCCACCGGCCAGCAGGGTGCACATGATGATCGACACCCACTTGAAGGTGGAGAGCTCCGGCGTGTAGGTGTTGCCGATGCGTGCGCTGGCCATGGGCGTACAGGTCAGGCCGATGGCGACCAGAAAGGTCAGCAGCAGCAGCAGCTGGAAGTAGGCGCCGAGGACCTTGGCCGTCCAGGCGAAGCCTGCGCCAATGGCATCGGCGACGCCGTTGATGTCATAGAATGACAGGCCCACGAACAGCACGATAAAGCCGATGCTCAGGGTCAGCACAACGGGATCGCCCAGTCGATGCTGACCGGCAGGCAGCGAGGCTTCGGGAGTGTCGCTGTTGGTATCGGTATTGGTGTTGGTTGACGACATCAGAGTGGCCTCTGGCGTAGGGCCCCTCGAAGAGCGGGGCCGCTGTTGTGATTTTTATGTTTGTGACCGTTGATCTCTTCCCTTCAGGCGGCCTGGTTCAGGCATTGCCGGGGCGTGGCGGTACGCTCCAGCAGGGCCACCCAGTTCTGCCCCATGATCCCGGCGACCTCGCTTTCGCTGAAGCCGACGTCACGCAGGCCGCCGATCAAGTTGGGGAAGTCGCGGCTGTCGCGCAGCCAGGGCAGCGGTGCGGGCCAGCCGGCGTTGGCGGCGCTGCCTTCGCCGTAGTCCATGTCCTTCGACCAGCGGCCGTTGCGCATCCACTCAAGCACCGAGGTGGGCTGGTTCTGGCACAGGTCGGTGCCCATCCCCAGGTGCTCCACGCCCATCAGGTCGGCGGTGCGCGCGATCATTTCGCAGTACTCGGCCAGCGTGCAGTCCGGGCCGTTTTTCAGGTGGAACGGATAGGCCGAGAATCCCAGCAGGCCGTCGCACTCGGCGATGGCCCTGAGTACCTTGTCCGACTTGTTGCGCTTGGCCGGATGAAAGCTCGCCGGATTGGCATGCGAGATGATCACCGGTCGGCTGGACAGCTCGATGGCCTCCAGGGTCGAGCGCTCGCCGCTGTGTGACATGTCGATGACCATGCCGACGCGGTTCATCTCGCGAATCACCTGGCGTCCGAAGCGGGTGATGCCGCTGTCCTCGGCCTCGTAACAACCGCAGGCCAGCAGGCTCTGGTTGTTGTAAGTGAGCTGCATGATCAGCAAGCCCAGGTCGCGCATGATCTCGACCATGTCGATATCGTCTTCGATGGGCGAACAGTTCTGGGCGCCCAGGAAGATGCCAATGCGCCCCTGTTGCTGGGCGCGCAGAATATCGCCGGGCTCGCGCACCGGCATGATAAGGTCGCTGTGCTCTTCGAAGCGGCGGTTCCACTCGCCCATCCGCAACAGCGTCTCGCGGATAGTCTCATGGTAAACCAGGGTGGCGTGGACGGCGTCGACGCCGCCCTCGCGCATCTGCTCGAAGATCTCACGCGACCAGTTGGAATACTGCAGGCCATCGACCGTCAGCATCTGCTTGGACATCAGCTCGACTCCTCTCTCGGGCCCTGGCTCAGTTGGCCTTGACATAGCAGGTCTTGACCACGGTGTAGAACTCGCGGGCATAGCGGCCTTGCTCACGCGGGCCGAAGCTGGAGTTCTTGCGACCGCCGAAGGGCACATGGTAATCGGTGCCGGCGGTGGCCAGATTGACCATGACGCAGCCGGTTTCGGCGCGGGCCTTGAACTCGCTGGCAAGCGCCAGGGAGTCGGTGATGATGCCGGCGGTCAGGCCGAAGTGGGTGTCGTTGAGCACCTCGATGGCCTCATCGGCGTCGGCCACCTTGATCACGCAGGCGATGGGCCCGAAGACCTCTTCGCGGTTGATCGGCATGTCGTTGGTGGTGTCGACGAACAACGTCGGCGCCATGAAGTAGCCATCGGTATCGCGCTCGAGGCGCTCGCCGCCGAAGGCCAGTTTGGCGCCTTCTTTCTGGGCGCGTTCGACCCACGCCAGATTGGATTCCAGCTGACGGGCATCGGCGGCCGGACCGAAGCTCACGCCCTCTTCCAGGGCATGACCGACCCTGACCTGCTCGAGCCGCTTGATCAGCTTGTCGACGAAGGCGTCGTGGACCTTCTCGGTGACGATCAGCCGCGAGGACGCGGTGCACTTCTGGCCGGTGCCGGAGTAGGCCCCGTTGAAGGCGGCCTCCACGGCCAGGTCCAGGTCGGCGTCGTCGGCCACGATCAGGGCGTTCTTGGACCCCATCTCCAGCTGGCACTTGACCAGGTTGGCGGCGGTGGCGGCGGCCACGCGGCGGCCCACTTCCAGCGAACCGGTGAACGACAGCGCCTGGATATCGGGGCTCGAGATCAGTGCATCGCCGATCGAGCCGCCGGATCCCATGATCAGGTTATAGGTGCCGGCGGGCATGTCCTGGCGGCTGATGATTTCGCTCAGCGCCCAGGCGCTGCCGGGCACCAGATTCGCGGGCTTGAACACCACGGCATTGCCGAAGGCAAGCGCCGGGGCGATCTTCCACACCGCGGTGGCCATGGGGAAGTTCCACGGGCTGATGATGCCGACCACGCCCACCGGCTCGCGGCGGATATCGACCTCCACGCCCGGGCGCACGGACTCGGCGCGCTCGTCGATCTGACGCAGCACTTCGGCGCCGTAGTAGTGGAAGAACTGGCCCGAGCGATGGACTTCGCCCATGCCCTCGGCCAGGGTCTTGCCCTCTTCACGGGCCAGCAGTTCACCCAGCTCGGCCTTGCGCGCGATCAGCTCATCACCAATGGCCATCAGCACGCCATAGCGGTGCTCGAGGCCGGTTTTGGCCCACTGTTTCTGGCCCTGCTTGGCGGCACCGATGGCCTCCTCCACCTGGGCGACACTGGCCTGGGCATATTCGCCGACGATATCACTCGTGTCCGAGGGATTAATGTTGGTGATGCTGCCCTGACCCTCGACCCAGGTGCCGTTGATGTAGAGAGAGTGAACGTGGGACATGGAAACCTCCTAGAGATGATCCACGCCACTCTAGGCGATATTCGAAGATAAGAGATAATCAGTAATAAAGATAAAATGATAAACTCGCCTTATCTTACTACCTCCCAGAGAAAGCGCGAGGTTGCCATGCTCCCCGAACTCAAGACACAGCCCCTCCGCTATGTGCTGGCCATCGTCGATGAGGGTGGCTTTCATGCCGCCGCCCGCCATCTTCACCGCACTCAGCCGGCGCTTTCCATGGCGGTGCGTGAACTCGAACAGAGGCTCGGCGAGCCGCTGTTCGAGAAGGGGGGCAAGGCAACACTCACGCCCTTCGGCGCCTACTGCCTGCCGCGCTTTCGCGAGCTCGTGACACATCATGACCGCCTGAGTCGAGACCTGGCGGCCCGGGTGGAGAAGCGCGCCGGGCATATCGACATGGCGGCCGTCCCCTCAGTGGCCAGTCGGCTGATGCCGCACCTGCTCAGCGACTTCGTCCAACGCTACCCGGATCTCAGGGTCAGCCTCCACGACGGCAACGCCGATTTCGTGGGCCGGCTAGTGGCGAGTGGCGAGGTCGACCTCGGCATCTCCAGCCTGTGGCAGGCCAGCGAGGAACTGGAGTTTTATCCCTTGATGCGGGATGCCGTCGGCGTGGTATGCCGCGAGGATCATCGCTTCGCCGACCGCGAAGCGCTGAGCTGGCAAGAGCTGCAGGGGGAGGTATTGATCCGCAACGGCACCTCGCGGCTGCTTTCGGGAACCGACGCCGAGCCGCTGCTGGCGCAGAGTGCTTTCGATATCTCCAACATGATTTCGCTGAATGCCATGCTGGAGGCGGGTATCGGCATCACCACCCTGCCCCGGCTGGCATTTCCCGAGGAGTGCGCCAGGCTGCGCTTCGTGCCGCTGTCGGAACCTTACGTGGAGCGCCAGATCGGGCTGATCTGCCAGGTCGATGTCAGTCTGTCACCGGCGGCGACGGCAATGCGGCAGCATCTGATGGAGCGCCTCGGGAAACAGGCGCCTCCTCACAATCGATCCAGATAGGCCGCACCGCCGAGATTGCCCATCTGCCGGCGGATCCAGGCGCTACGCTGGACCACATCGGAAGAGGGTCGCGCGGCATCCCGGCCCCGCGGGTCGGGCAGGATCGCCGCCAACCGGCTGGCCTGCACCGGCCCCAACCGATCGGCGGAGACCCCGAAGTAATGCTGGGCGGCGGCCTCCAGGCCGAACACGCCGGTGTCCCATTCGGCGATATTCAGATAGACCTCGAGGATGCGCTGCTTGGGCCAGATCACCTCGATCAGCAGGGTAAACCACGCCTCGAAGCCCTTGCGCACCCAGCTGCGCCCGCTCCACAGGAAGAGGTTCTTGGCGGTCTGCTGGCTGAGGGTGCTGGCCCCTCGCAGCCGTCCGCCGTTGCGGCTCGCCTCCCAGGCACGCCGAATCTCCACCAGGTCGAAGCCGTGGTGCACCGGGAAGCGCTGGTCCTCGGCGGCGATCACCGCCAGCTTGGCATGGTCGGAGAGTGCCTCCCAGGAGCGCCAGCGATGCTGAATATCGATGGGCTCCCGGACGATCCAGGAGTGCACCTTGCGCTCGACCATCACCATGGAGCCGAATACCGGTGCCTGACGGAACAACAGCACCAGCAGCACCGACAGCACCACGAAGCCCAGGACGGCACGCCATAGCCATCCTCGCAACTTGCCCAGCAGCGCCCCGATCATGGCGAACCTCTGCGCATCATCTCTCTCCCCTTGTGCCAAACCGGCCCTTTATATGATGGCAGTATAAGGGCCCGGCACGCCGCACGGGGAGAGATTCGACGCCAGCGCCTCGTATCAGCGCGTCTTGTGCAGATGCTCGGCGTGGTAGCGCAGGTGCTCCTCGATAAAGGAGGCGATGAAGTAGTAGCTGTGGTCATAGCCCGGCTGGCGACGCAGGGTCAGCGGATGGTCGTGCTGGGCACACACCGCCTCGAGCCGCTCGGGCTTGAGCTGCTCCTCGAGGAAGTCATCCGCCTCGCCCTGGTCGATAAACAGCGGCTGACTGGAGGCGCCACGCGCCACCAGCTCACAGGCATCGTACTGGGTCCACTTGCCACGGTCCTCGCCGAGATAGCCGGTGAAGGCCTGCTGCCCCCAGGGACATTCGGTAGGATTGACGACCGGGGCGAAGGCCGACACCGAGCGATAATGACCGGGCCGGCGCAGCGCCATTACCAGGGCACCATGACCGCCCATGGAGTGGCCACTGATCGACTCCCGGCCATTGACCGGAAAATGCTGGCGCACCACCGAGGGCAGCTCTTCGGTCACATAGTCATACATGCGGTAATGGCGCTTCCAGGGCTCCCGGGTGGCGTTGACGTAGAAGCCGGCGCCGGAACCGAAGTCATAGCTGTCGTGCTCGCCGGGCAGGTCGGTGCCACGCGGACTGGTATCCGGGCAGATGATGGCGATGCCAAGCTCCGCGGCCATGCGATGCGCGCCGGCCTTCTGCATGAAGTTCTCGTCGTTGCAGGTCAGGCCGGAGAGCCACCATAACAGCGGCACTCGCTCGGTCTCGGCCTGGGGCGGCAGATAGATGGCAAAGACCATCTCGCAGTCCAGCGTCCGGGAGCGATGGCGATAGCGCTTGTGCCAGCCACCAAAACTCTTGTTGGCCGATACCAGCTCGAGGTTCTCGGTCATGGTCATGGATATCCCTCCTGGCAGGCGCGCATCAGTAATGCAGCACGGTACGAATGCTTTCGCCCTTGTGCAGCAGCTCGAAGGCCTCGTTGATCTTCTCGAACGGCATGTCATGGGTGATGAAGTCGTCGATATTGATCTCGCCGTTCATGTACTGCTCCACGTAACCCGGCAGCTCCGAGCGGCCCTTCACGCCGCCGAAGGCGGAGCCCTTCCAGACCCGGCCGGTCACCAGCTGGAACGGACGGGTGCTGATCTCCTCGCCGGCACCGGCCACGCCGATGACCACCGACTCGCCCCAGCCCTTGTGACAGCACTCCAGGGCCGAGCGCATGACATTCACGTTGCCGATGCACTCGAAGGAGTAGTCGACGCCGCCATCGGTCATGTCGACGATCACCTCCTGGATGCTGGCGGCGTGATCCTTGGGATTGACGAAGTCGGTGGCGCCGAACTGCTCGGCGAGCTTGAACTTCTCGGGATTGACGTCGATGGCGATGATGCGGCTGGCCTTGGCCATGACGGCGCCCTGGATCGCCGCCAGGCCGATGGCACCCATGCCGAACACGGCGACGGTAGAACCCGGCTCGACCTTGGCGGTATTCATCACCGCGCCGATGCCGGTGGTCACGCCACACCCCAGCAGGCAGATCTTGTCCAGGGGCGCCTCCTTGGAGACCACCGCCAGGGACACCTCGGGGACTACGGTATACTCGCTGAAGGTGGAGCAACCCATATAGTGATGCAGCGGCTGGCCATCCAGCGAGAAGCGCGACGTGCCGTCGGGCATGACGCCCTTGCCCTGGGTGGCGCGTACCGAGCTGCACAGGTTGGTCTTGCCGGAGAGGCAGAACTTGCACTGGCCACACTCGGCGGTATACAGCGGGATGACATGGTCACCGGGACGCAGGCTGGTGACTCCCTCGCCCACTTCCTGGACGATGCCGGCCCCCTCGTGGCCCAGCACCGAGGGGAACAGCCCTTCGGGGTCGGCACCCGAGAGGGTAAAGGCATCGGTATGACAGACGCTGGTGGCGGCCATCTTCACCAGCACTTCACCGGCCTTGGGGCCCTCGACGTCGATCTCGACCAGCTCCAGGGGCTTGCCCACTTCCAGGGCAACGGCGGCGCGTGATTTCATGTTCGTTCTCCTCGCTTGGATAACAGACTCTGTGCGACCAACCCTGGCCGCTCGGGGTCGATCCGACGATGGACCGGCGCCCCTTCGTTCCACACCGCAGCGGTGGTGCCAGGTGTGAACATTCTGTTTCCCCAGTCTAGCCAAAAGCCCCACTCGAGATAAACTGCACTAAAGGCACAACATTATTGCCACACAGCAACAATTCTAGATCCTACGTAAGGAGAGTCCATGCAACGCTGGGATCGTATCGAGGCCTTCGTGGAGGTCATACGGCTGGGAACCTTCGTCGCCGCGGCGCGCGAGCTATCGGTATCCCCCTCCCATGTCAGTCGACTGGTGGCCCAGCTGGAGCAGCAGCTGGGCACCGCCCTGCTCTATCGCACCACCCGCCAGATCCACCTGACCGACGCCGGGGCACTCTACTACCGCCATTGCCGTCACCTGTTCGATGGTTTCCGCGAGGCCGAATCCGCCATCGGGGACCTCCAGGACCGCCCCCAGGGGCGGCTCTCCCTGACCTCGGCCACCACCTTCGGTGAGCGCTTTATCGCGCCTCTGGTCAATGACTTCCAGCTCGAGCACCCACAGCTGGAGGTACGCATGCACTTCACCAACCGTCAGGTGGATATCATCGATGAGGGCTTCGACGTGGCGGTCCGCATGGGCCGCCTGGAGGATTCGAGCCTGGTCGCCAGGCGCCTGTGCGAGCGCCGCGAATACGTGGTCGGCGCCCCGGCGTATTTTGCCCATATTTCCCAGCCCCATGCCCTGGCCGAGCTCTCCCGACACCGCTGTCTGGTGGGGTCGCGCGACCACTGGCGCTTCGCCGTGGACGGCGTGCGCCGCGAGGTGAGGGTCGAAGGTCCCTGGCGTGCCAACTCGGGACCCGCCCTGCTCGATGCCGCCCTGAAGGGCCTGGGGCTGGCCCAGCTACCCGACTATTACGTGAAGGAGCACCTGGCCAACGGCGACCTGGTCTCGGTGCTCGACGCCTACCGCCACGACGATAACGCCGTGTGGGCGGTGTTCCCGCGTCACCGACAGCGCTCCCCCAAGCTGCACCGCTTCCTCGACCACCTGGTCGAACACCTGCCGAAAAGCCTGCCTTCCGTCCATTGAAAAGGCGCCCCGCGGGGCGCCTCGAGTTTGCATGACATCGCATGGCTCACTTGAAGTTCTTCCTCACGATCTTCTGGATCTCGCCGACGATGCCGCTGCGAAAGCTCAGCACGCAGATCACGAAGATGGCGCCGAGGATCACGCTGACCCAGTTGCCGAGCGGCGACTGGGCGAGCTGGGTCTGCAGGCTGACCACCACACCGGCTCCCACCAGGGGCCCGAACAGCGTCCCCACTCCACCCAGCAGGGTCATCAGGATCACCTCGCCGGACATGTGCCAGTGGGCATCGGTCAGCGAGGCGAGCTGGAAGACCACGGTCTTGGTGGAGCCCGCCAGGCCCGCCAGGCCGGCGGAGAGCACGAAGGCCACCAGCTTGTAGGCGTCGACGTTGTAGCCGAGCGAGACGGCGCGCGGCTCATTCTCGCGGATCGCCCGGAGTACCTGGCCGTAGGGCGAGTGAACGGCACGCTGGATGATCGCGAAGCCGATCAAAAATACCGCCAGCACGAAATAGTACATGTTGAGGTTGTTGTCGAGGCTGATCACCCCGAACAACTCGCCGCGCGGTACGCCGTGCAGGCCATCCTCGCCGCCGGTGAAGGGCGCCTGGATGAAGAAGAAGAACATCATCTGTGACAGTGCCAGGGTCACCATGGCGAAGTAGATGCCCTGGCGGCGAATCGCCAGGGCGCCGAACAGGATGCCCAGCACCACGGCGGCGAGGGTACCAATCAGGATCCCCAGCTCCGGCGTCAGCCCCGGGTAGCTGGCCAGCATGATGCCGGTAAAGTAGCCCCCGGTGGCCAGGAAGGCGGCATGCCCGAAGGAGAGCAGGCCCGCATAGCCGAGCAGCAGGTTGAAGGCGCAGGCAAACAACGCGAAGCACAGCAACTTCATGAGGAAGACCGGATAGGCCACGAAGGGGGCCACCAGGGCGATGGCCAGCAGCACCAGATAGAGAAGATTGCGACGCACCTTGGCCTTGCGGCGAAGTTTCATCGCGGGCGTCAGGGTCCGAGTTGCCGACATGACGTCAAGCCTCCTTGCCGAAGAGTCCCGCGGGACGCAGCATAAGGACCACCACCATCACCACGAAGATCACGGTATTGGCGGCTTCCGGATAATAGACCTTGGTCAGGCCTTCGATCAGCCCCATGACCAGGCCGGTGATGACGGCGCCGATGATCGAGCCCATGCCACCGATCACCACCACGGCAAAGACCACGATCAGCAGACTCGAGCCCATGGTGGGCGAGACCGGATAGAGCGGTGCGGCCAGCACACCGGCGAAGGCGGCCAGCGCCACGCCGAAGCCGTAGGTCAGGGTGATCAGCTGGGGAACGTTGACGCCGAAGGCCTGCATCAGGGCCGGGTTCTCGGTGCCGGCACGCAGATAGGCCCCCAGGCGGGTCCGCTCGATGATGAACCAGGTCACCAGACAGACGGCGAGAGCGGCAATCAGCACCCAGCCCCGATAGATGGGCAGGAACATGAAGCCCAGGTTGACACCGCCCTGCAGGGCCTCGGGAGTGGGATAACTCGACCCCGAGACCCCGAAGAAGTTGGTCAGCGAGCCCTCGAAGATCAGCGCCAGGCCGAAGGTCAGCAGCAATCCGTAGAGGTGGTCGAGATGGGCGATGCGGCGCAGGATGAAGCGCTCGATCAGCATGCCCAGCCCGCCTACCACCAGCGGTACCACCAGCAGGGCCGCCCAGTAGTTGAGTCCCAGGTACTGCAGCCCCAGCAGCGCCGCGAAGGCACCCAGCATGTACATCGCACCATGCGCGAAGTTGATGATCTTCAGCAAGCCGAAGATCACCGCCAGCCCGAGGCTGAGCAGAGCATAGAAGGCGCCGTTGATCAGGCCCAGCATCAGCTGGCCCATGAATACCATCAACGGCACCCCGAAAATCATCGTCATGTATCAAGCCTCCCGTCAGATGGCGGCGGCCGAAGCCGCCGCCGGTTCGGCATCCGATCAGTTGTTGACCAGATCACACTGGCTCTCGGAAAGCGGACGATAGGCCTGCTCGGCGGGAATGGTGGACAGCACCTCGTAGAGGTCCCAGTCGTGAGTGGCATCTTCCGGAGCGTTCACCTGGACCAGATACATGTCGTGGACCATGCGACCATCCTCGCGAATGCGGCCATTGCGAGAGAAGAAGTCATCGATCGGCTTCTCGGCCATGGCCGCACGCACCGCCTCGGGGTCGTCGCTGCCGATCTCCTCCACCGTGTTCAGGTAGTGCGTGGCGCTGGAATAGATACCGGCATGCACCATGCCCGGCATGCTGCCGACACGCTCATAGTAGCGCTCGGCCCACTCGCGGCTTTCCTCATCCATGTTCCAGTACCAGCCGGTGGTCAGCAGCAGGCCCTGGGTCGCTTCCAGCCCCATGGCATAGATGTCATTGAGGAAGACGATAAGGCCGGCGAGCTGCTGGCCGGACTGGGTCAGGCCGAACTGGCTGGCGGTCTTGATGGCGTTGACGGTATCGCCGCCGGCATTGGCAAGCCCGACGACCTTGGCGCCGGAGCCCTGGGCCTGGAGGATATAGGAGGAGAAGTCGGTGGTGGGAAAGGGATGGCGCACGCTGTCGACGACGGTGCCACCACTCTCTTCCACGACCTCGGTCACGTCCTTCTCCATCGCATGGCCGAAGGCGTAGTCGGCGGTGAGCAGGAACCAGCTGTCTCCCCCCTGGTCGACAACGGCCTTGGCCGTGGCGTTGGCCATGGGGTAGGTATCATAGACCCAGTGGATATGAGTCGGCGCACAGTGCTCATTGGTAATGCTGGACGCGGCGGAACCGGAGACGATGGCCAGGCCATTGTTCTCCTCGACCACCTTGGTGGCGGCAATGGCCACCGAAGACGCGACCAGTCCCGATACCAGGTCGACATTCTTCGTATCGAACCATTCGCGCACCGTGTTGGCGCCGACATCGGCGCTGTTGCGGTCGTCGGCACTCAATACCTCGATCGGTGCCCCGTTGACCTCGCCGCCGAAGTCCTCGATCGCCATCTGCAGGGCTTCGAGGCCACCCGGGCCGGCCAGATCACGATAGGTGCCGGACATGTCGGCGAGGTAGCCGATGCGCACGGCATCGTCACTCATCTCGGCCTGGGCGCCGGTGGCCATCAGGGTCGCGGCGGCAACGGCAATGCTGGAAGCGAGAATCTTGCGGTTGAAGGTCATGCTTGACTCCGTCGCCCATGCAGGGCGGTTTGTTGTTGTCGATACGGTTGACGGCAGGAAGATTGCTGGACGCCGGGCGCGCCGTCACACGCCCAGCAGGCCGTTGAGGTGATCGCGCCGCGACGGCAGTTCCGCGGCACTGATCTCCTCGATGATGCGGCCGTGCTCCATCACGAAATGGCGGTCGGCCAGGGGCGCGGCGAAGCGGAAATTCTGCTCCACCAGCACGATGGTCATGCCCCGCTCCTTGAGCTTGATCAGTACCTCGCCGAGCGCCTGAACAATGACCGGCGCCAGGCCCTCGGTGATTTCGTCGAGCAGCAGCAGGCGTGCCCCGGTGCGCAGGATTCGCGCCATGGCCAGCATCTGCTGCTCGCCGCCGGATAGCCGAGTTCCCTGGCTGCGCCGGCGCTCGTAGAGATTGGGAAACATCGCGTAGATCTCGTCGACGGACATGCCGCCGGAGCGCACCGTGGGCGGCAGCAGCAGGTTCTCCTCGACATCGAGACTGGCGAAGATCCCGCGTTCCTCGGGGCAATAGCCGATACCCAGCCGCGGGATATGATGGGACTTCATCCCCATGGCCTCATTGCCATTGACCATGATCGAACCGGTACGCCGGCCCACCATGTTCATGACCGCCTTGAGGGTGGTGCTGCGCCCGGCGCCATTGCGTCCCAGCAGGGTGACCAGCTCCCCACGTTTCACGTTGAAGTCGACGCCATGGAGGATATGCGACTCGCCGTAGAAGGCATGCAGGTCGCTGACCCTGAGCATCTCGGCGCCGTCGTGATCCTGGTATTGATGCACCGGATCCTGCAGCGCCTCGGCTGTCTGATTCATGCGCTGGCCTCCTCTTCCGCGGCGTCACTGCCCATGTAGGCCTCGCGGACCCGGGGGTCGCGCGACACCTCCTGATAGCTCCCCTCGGCGAGCACCGCACCGCGGGCCAGCACGGTAATGCGGTCGCACAGCCGGCTCACCACGCTGAGGTTATGCTCCACCATCAGCACGGTGCGGCCCCTGGAGACCCGGCGTATAAGTTCGACGATGCGGTCGACGTCCTCGGCTCCCATGCCCTGGGTGGGCTCATCGAGCAGCATCATCGTCGGCTCCAAGGCCAGGGTGGTAGCCACCTCCAGGGCACGCTTGCGGCCATAGGGCATCTCCACGGTGAGCACATCGGCGTACGCGGCGAGGCCCACCTCATCGAGCAGCTCCATGGCGCGGTCGTTGAGATGGTCGAGGCTGCGTTCGGATTTCCAGAAATGGAACGACGTGCCCAGCTTGCGCTGCAGCGCCACCCGTACGTTTTCCAGGGCGGTCATATGGCCGAACACCGCGGAGATCTGGAAGGAGCGCACCAGGCCGAGACGCGCGATCTCGTTGGCCTTCATGCGCGTAATGGGCTTGCCGCGATAGAGAATCTCGCCCCGGGTCGGCGGCAGGAACTTGGTGAGCAGATTGAAGACCGTCGTCTTGCCGGCTCCGTTGGGGCCGATCAGGGCGTGGATGTGGCCTTCCCGGACCTTGAGGTTGACGTCGTCCACGGCGGTGAAGCCACGAAACTCCTTGGTCAACCCGCGAGTTTCCAGTATGAACTCCTGGGTCATGAATCTTCCTCTTGGGGTCGCCATTCGACCCGCCTTGGTACTGTTGTCGTTATTTCCAAGATTTACGTTAACGTAAGCTAGAGAAAGGATCCGCCCTCGGCAATAGGGCCGGCATCAAAACGCGACTAATGGTGTAGCCCCCTGAAATTCAATAGCTTGCAAATAATTTCTCGGCAGGGTTCGCTACCTCTCGGCGGACCGGATAAAATGCCCCTCAACTCTTACTCGTCTACCCGTATTTCGCCATGTCATATACGTCTCTGCCTTCGCCTGCCTGGCCCATCAGCTTCCGCGCCACCTGCCTGCGCGCCACGCTGTATATCCTGCTGGTGGCGGGCCTCGTCCAGGGAGTCTTCTACGAAGCCCTCCACTTCACGGACTCGCGCTTCTCCGAGCTCAGCTTCACCGAGCTGACCCAGTCCGCCCTGCTGGCTCTCGCCGTCGCTCTGCTGCTCTATAGCCGGCTGGTGCTTCGCACCCTGCCGAACATCAGCCTGCTGATGTTCGGGTTTCTGTTGGCCTCGCTGATCCGCGAGCAGGACGCCCTGCTGGATGCCTATCTGTTCGACGGGGCCTGGCAGCTGATGGTCAGCCTGACGGTGCTGCCGATCCTGTTCGTGATCCTTCGCCAGCGGCGAGAGTTCGTGGACGAATTCGCCGCCTATGCCAACAGCTTCTCCTTCGGGCTGTTCGCGGCGGGCTTCTTGACCACCTATGTCTTCTCGCGACTCTACGGACGCGGCGACTTCTGGGAGGCGGTCCTGCAGGAAAACTACGTACGCGACTTCAAGAGCGCCGCCGAGGAAGTCGTCGAACTGTTCGGCTATGCCCTGCTGCTGATCGCGGTAATCGAGTTTGTCCTGCTGGCCCGGCGCTGGGCTTTGGCGCGGCAAGACGGCTAGGCTCGGCGGAATGCGCTGGGTTCGGTGACGATCGCCGGCCCGACGCCCACGAAAAAGCCCCGGGGTTCATCGAACCCCGGGGCTTTCTGCATGAGCGACGCCTGCGACAGGCGCCCGGCGTTACTCGTCCAGGAAGGAGCGCAACGGCTCCGAGCGGCTGGGGTGACGCAGCTTGCGCAGCGCCTTGGCCTCGATCTGACGGATCCGCTCGCGGGTAACATCGAACTGCTTGCCGACCTCCTCGAGGGTGTGGTCGGTGTTCATGTCGATGCCGAAGCGCATGCGCAGCACCTTGGCCTCTCGGGCCGTCAGCCCGCCGAGCACGTTACGCGTCGCCTCGATCAGCCCCTCACCGGTCGCGGAGTCGATGGGCAGCACCATGGAGCCGTCCTCGATGAAGTCGCCCAGGTGCGAATCGTCATCGTCGCCGATGGGCGTCTCCATGGAGATCGGCTCCTTGGCGATCTTGAGCACCTTGCGCACCTTGTCCTCGGGCATCTCGAGACGCTCACCCAGCTCTTCGGGAGTCGGCTCACGCCCCATCTCCTGAAGCATCTGCCGGGAGACCCGGTTGAGCTTGTTGATGGTCTCGATCATATGCACCGGGATACGGATGGTGCGCGCCTGGTCCGCGATGGAGCGGGTGATGGCCTGGCGAATCCACCAGGTGGCATAGGTGGAGAACTTGTAACCGCGGCGGTACTCGAACTTGTCCACCGCCTTCATCAGGCCGATGTTGCCCTCCTGGATCAGGTCCAGGAACTGCAGGCCTCGATTGGTGTACTTCTTGGCGATGGAGATCACCAGGCGCAGGTTGGCCTCGACCATTTCCTTCTTGGCACGACGCGCCTTGGCCTCACCGATGGAGAGGCGGCGATTGACCTCCTTGATCTCCTGCACCGGCAGCCGAACCATCGCCTCCTCGAAGGCGATCTTGCGCTGGGCACGCTGAATATCCGTGCGCAGCGGCTTCAGGCGCTCGGCATACTTGGGGTGTTCGTCGGAAAAGCCGTCCAGCCACTCGGGGTTGGATTCACTACCCGGGAAGGCCTTGATAAAGGTCTTGCGCGGAATGCGGGCCTTCTTGACACACAGCTGCATCACCGCCTTTTCCTGGGCACGCACCTGCTCGACGCTGATACGCACCTGATTGACCAGGCGCTCGAAATGCTTGGGTACCAGCTTGATCGGCGAGAACAGCTCGGCCAGGCGCGCCAGTTCTTCCTTGGCCTCCTTCGAGTGACGCCCGTGCGCCTCGACGGCCGCATCGACCACGCCGCCCTGCTCGCGGATCTGTTCGAAGCGGGCGCGCGCTTCCTCGGGGTCCGGGCCGCCGCTGCTTTCTTCCTCTTCCTCTTCCTCTTCGCCTTCATCGTCCGCGACGCTGGGCTCCTCCTCGGGAACCTCCGCCTCGGCCACCCCGGGAATGCCCTCATCGGGGTCGATAAAGCCGGAAAAGAGATCGGAGAGGCGGCCGGGAGCCTCCTCGTCCTGGGTGGCATCGTAGGCCTCGAGAATGGAGCCAACCGCCCCCGGCAGATAGGCCAGGGCCGACATGACCTCGCGGGTCCCCTCCTCGATACGCTTGGCGATCTCGATCTCGCCCTCGCGGGTCAACAGCTCCACCGTTCCCATCTCGCGCATATACATGCGCACCGGGTCCGTGGTGCGGCCCACATCGCTCTCAACGGCCGCCAGGGCCGCTACGGCCTCCTCGGCCGCCGACTCGTCGGTGGAGTGATCCGACATCATCAGGGTGTCTTCATCGGGGGCTTCCTCGACGACGCTGATGCCCATGTCGTTGATCATGCCGATGATATCTTCCACCTGATCCGGGTCGGCGATATCCTCGGGAAGGTGGTCGTTGACCTCGGCATAGGTCAGGAAGCCCTGTTCCTTTCCGCGCGCGATCAACTCCTTCAGACGCGACTGTTGCTGCGCATTTCCAGCCATAGAAACCCTATCTCGACGAAGAAGAATGAAACACCTGAGGCGCTGGGTAGAGAAAACGTATAAAGCCGAACAGTATAGCGGCTGAAAGCACCTTTCTGCCAGTTCGATCTATTTGCGCGGTCATTCAGGTGTGTTAGGTTGTCAGGTTACGCCGGTGCCGAGCGCTGTCTCCAATGTGGGGACGCCTAGAGAGAAATCAACCACCGGGCCAATCCGGAGTGCCTTCAAAGTACGTATTTGACCTTCCGGTCAGCGGTGCAGTTCGGTAATCAACGCCATCAGGCGCTGCCTGTCCTCCCGCGACAGCCGCTCCCCCGCCCTCTCCCTGGCCAGCAGCGCGTCGAACTCCTCCTGGGGCGAACGCCGGCGTCGATGCTGGCGAAAATGCTCCACCAGCCCCTCCAGCTCGGCACTCCGTGCCGGCCTGGGGATCAACAGCTCCCGGCGCGCCAACGCCGCCAGGCGCTCACCCTCCGGGCTGCCATGAAAGTGCGCCAACAGCACCTGAGGACTGCGATAGCCACCGGCCCTCAGCAGACGCACTACCTCTCGGCACAGCAAGCCATCGGGGTCATCCTCCGGGCACCAATCGTCCTCTGCGGGCAATTGGGTCACCAGTTCCGGCTCATGGAGCAACAACTGCAGGGCCCGCGCCGCCAGGCTCAACGCCCAACCCGAACGCCGCCGCACGGGTGCCGCCCCGCCCTCGTCCTGGAAGGGCGCCGGTGCCGGCGCCTCGGCTCCTTCCACAACAGGCACCTCTTCCCCGCCGCGGGGCTCACGACCCGCACCGGCATCGCTTCTTGCCAGCAGGGCCGAGAAGTCTTGCGCCTCGACCCCGGTGCGCCGCGACAGCTCGGTCAACATCAGCGACCTGAGCACACCGTCCGGCAACCGACCAATGGCCTTCAACACCTGGCTGGCGTAGCGCTCACGCTCCTCGATATGCGCCAGGTCCCGGCCGGTCGCCGCCTGGTCGAAAAGAAACTCCGACAGCGGGCTGGCACAGGTAATCCGATCCCGAAAGGCCTCGGCGCCCTCGCGCCGTACCAGGGTATCCGGGTCCTCCCCTTCGGGCAGGAACAGGAAGCGCGCCTGGCGGCCATCGATCATCAGCGGCAGCACCGTCTCCAGGGCGCGCGCGGCGGCCTGGCGACCGGCGCGGTCGCCGTCGAAGCAGAACACCACCTCACTGACCATTCGGAACAGGCGACCGAGGTGCTCCTCGCTGGTGGAGGTCCCCAGGGTGGCGACCGCATTGCGGATGCCGAACTGGGCCAGGGCCACCACATCCATATAGCCCTCGACGATCACCACGCGCTCGAGACGATGATCGGCCTGGCGGGCCTCATAGAGGCCGTACAGCTCGCGCCCCTTGTGGAATACCGGGGTCTCCGGCGAGTTGAGGTACTTGGGCTTGGCGTCGCCCAGCACCCGGCCACCGAAGCCGATGGTGCGCCCCTTGATGTCTCGGATCGGGAACATGACCCGGTCGCGGAAGCGGTCGTAGGTGCGCCCGCTCTCCTCGCGATGCACCAGCAGGCCATACTCCACCTGCACCGGCTCGCCGATGCCGCGTTCGCCGAGGTGTCGCTTGAGGCTCTCCCAGGCATCCGGGGCATAGCCGACGCCGAAGGCCTCGAGCACCTCCGGCGCCAGGCCGCGGCGCTCCAGGTATTCCCGGGCACCCTGCCCCTCGGGCATCTTCAACCGCTCGCGAAAATACGAGGCCGACAGCTCCAGCAGGTTGACCCCTTCCTTGCGCTTGCGCTCGCGAGCCTGGGCTCGGGGGTCATCGGCACCCTCCCGGGGCACCTCCATGCCCAGCCGACTCGCCAGCTGCTCCACCGCCTCCGGGAAGCGTAGCTTGTCGTACTCCATCAGAAAGCGCAGGCCATTACCGTGGGCGCCGCAACCGAAACAGTGGTAGAACTGCTTGTCGGCACTGACGGTAAACGACGGCGTCTTTTCCTGATGGAAGGGACACAGGCCCGAGTAATTGCGCCCGGCCTTCTTGAGCTTGACCCTCTCGCCCACCACCTCGACCACGTCGACGCGGGCGAGCAGGTCATCGATAAAGCGTTGGGGAATCTGTCCGGCCATGAAGTCGGATTACCTCGACGACTGCGGCGTGATCACCCTGGGTCGACGGCAGTCACCGCCGACCCGGAAAAAACAAGCGGCCACCGGATGGCGGCCGCTTGGCGTCCTCCTGAGATCGCCTGGGCCTATGGCCCGACGTCTCCAGTACGGATCAATAGAGCCGTTCGAAGCGCTTGCGCTCACGCTGAAGCTTCTTGGCGTGACGCTTGACGGCAGCCGCCGCCTTGCGCTTACGCTCCGCAGTCGGCTTCTCGTAGTGCTCGCGACGACGCACTTCGGAGAGAACACCGGCTTTTTCGCAGGAACGCTTGAAGCGACGCAGCGCGACGTCAAACGGCTCGTTATCACGTACTTTAACAGAAGGCATTAAGCACTCACCTACCTTAGGTAACTAGAGTTCGGTTAGTACGCACACCCCTGAGGGCGGCACGTTTCGCGAAGAACATACGCCCGGAACGCTTGCGCGCCCGGAGAACGAGGGTATCGATCGCGGAATTCGCCGCTTGGGTGCACGACCCAGTCTTGCAGCGCACGGTAGTCTAGTCCCCACACTTGATTCTTGCAAATGCTTTCCGCTCCCATACCACGTAGAATGGCGGGCCTTTCCGAGTCAACGAGCCGACATCATGCGCGTACTGGGCATCGAGACCTCCTGCGACGAAACCGGCGTCGCCCTCTTCGACACCGAACGCGGCCTGCTGGCCGACGCTCTCTACAGCCAGATCGCCATGCATGCCGAGTACGGCGGTGTCGTCCCCGAGCTCGCGTCCCGCGATCATACCCGCCGCCTGCTGCCATTGATTCAGCAGACGCTCGACGAGGCGGGCCTGGGCCGCCAGGACCTGGACGCCATCGCCTATACCGCCGGCCCCGGCCTGGTGGGGGCGCTGATGGTCGGCGCCGCCACGGCCCACGGCATGGCCAGGGCGTTGGGCATCCCCGTGCTCGGCGTTCACCATATGGAGGGCCACCTGCTGGCCCCCATGCTGGAGGACGATTCCCCTGACTTCCCCTTCGCGGCCCTGCTGGTCTCCGGCGGCCACACCCAACTGGTCGAAGTCCGCGGGCTGGGCGACTACACCCTGCTCGGCGAATCCGTGGACGATGCCGCCGGCGAGGCCTTCGACAAGGCCGCCAAGATGCTGGGCCTGGCCTACCCCGGCGGCCCTCAGATAGCGCGGCTGGCCGAGCGGGGCGACCCCGGCCGCCTGCGCTTCCCGCGGCCGATGACCGACCGCCCGGGGCTCGATTTCAGCTTCTCGGGCCTGAAGACCCACACCCTCACCGCCATTCGCAAGCTCGAGGCGGCCGGCGAGCTCGACGAACAGGCCCGTGCCGATGTGGCCCGCGCCTTCGAAGAGGCGGTCGTCGATACCCTGGTCATCAAGTGCCGTCGCGCCCTGGACCAGACCGGCCTCAAGCGGCTGGTGGTAGCCGGCGGCGTCAGCGCCAATGCCCGGCTGCGCGAACGGCTGGAACATGAGTGCCACAAGCGTGACGCCCGCGCCTTCTACCCCCGCGGGCGCTTCTGCACCGATAACGGCGCGATGATCGCTTATGTGGGAGCCCAACGGCTGCTGGCCGGCGAACGCGACGAACTCGGTGCGATGCAGGCGGTACCCCGCTGGCCCATGGATACCCTAAATAAGCCGTAAGCCGTAAGCCGTAAGCCGTAAGCCGTAAGCCGTAAGCCGTAAGCCGTAAGCCGTAAGCCGTAAGCCG
>NZ_CANLFS010000022.1 GCF_947490095.1 uncultured Halomonas sp.
TGAATTGCTGAAGAAGCTCCCTCGCGGCTAGCAGAGGATAACTCCTATAGGCGATTTGATCATCCGGTACCCCACACATAAAGAATACCCCCAGGGCATCATGCTCTGGGGGTTACTTACAGCTTACGGCTTATGGCTTATGGCTTATGGCTTACCGCTTATAAGGGTGTCTTGCTGTTCTCGCCGGGAACCTCCCGGACCAGGCGCGGCATCAGGAACCCCGGCAGCTTCTCCCTGAGGCCCGCGACCAGTTCGCGGGCCTCGGCGTCGGGTACATCGAAGTGGGCCGCCCCTGTTACCGGGTCGAGGACATGCAGGTAGTAGGGTAGTACCCCGGCATCAAGCAGCCGCTCCGAGAGGGTGGCCAGTGTCTCGATCGAGTCGTTGATGCCGCGCAGCAACACGCTCTGATTCAGCAGGGTCACGCCGGCCCGTTTCAGCCGTGCACAGGCGTCGATCACGGCGTCGTCGATCTCGTTGGCATGGTTGATATGCAGCACCATCACCTTCTGCAGGCGTGTGGCCTCGAGCCAGCCGAGCAGGTTGGCATCGATGCGTTCGGGGATGACCACCGGCAGGCGGGTATGGATCCGCACGCGCTTGAGGTGTGGAATATCCTCCAGGCGCTGGATCATCCCGGCGAGGCGACGGTCATTGGTGGCCAGGGGGTCGCCGCCGGAGAGGATCGCCTCGGTAATGCTGGGGTCGTCACGCAGGACATCGAGGCTGGCCTCCCACTGCGCCGTGGAGGGGGAGTTCTCGGCATAGGGGAAGTGGCGCCTGAAACAGTAACGGCAGTTTACCGCGCAGGCGGGGCTGGTGATCAGCAGCACTCGGCCGTGGTACTTGTGAATCAGCCCCTTGGCCGGCGTATGGGCCGCCTCTTCCAGCGGGTCGTCGACATAGCCGGGCGTGGGCCTTGCCTCCTCGCCCAGCGGCAACACCTGGCGCAGCAGGGGGTCGTCAGGGTCGCCGCGGTGCATGCGCGCCAGGAAGGCCTCGGGCACGCGCACCTCGAAGAGTGCGTGTCCCGCCTCGGCGCCGGGGAGCCAGCGCTCGTCCAGGCCCAGGCGCCGGCAGAGTTCACGCGGGTCGCGGATGGCGCCGGCCAGCTGTGCCTGCCAGGCGGGTGGCAGCACGAGTGGCGAGGTTTCTTCGCTCGAGGTCGACCCCGGCGCCTCGCGTCGTGAAGGGTTCTGACGGCTCTCTGCGCTTTCGTCATGGCGCTGCAAAGGAGCGGGGCTTCGGGTTATCATGCGCTACACCAGTCAATGCGAACGAGGCGCTGACCGTTCTGGCCTGCCTCGTCGGAAATCGTTTACCAGCGCGCCGCGGGGTCTCCGGTGGCGCGCTCGATCATATGGATGAGTGAAGATGGCGAACTATTCTACCAACGAATTCAAGGGCGGTCTGAAGGTGATGCTGGACGGCGACCCGTGCAGCATCGTCGAGAACGAGCTCGTCAAGCCGGGCAAGGGCCAGGCCTTCAACCGCGTCAAGCTGCGCAACCTGATGACCGGGCGCGTCCTCGAGCACACCTTCAAGTCCGGTGACTCCCTGGAAGCCGCCGATGTCATGGAACTGGAGATGGAGTACCTCTACACCGACGGTGACATGTGGTATTTCATGAAGACCGACGGTTCCTTCGAGCAGTACGCGGTCGAGAAGCGCGCCCTGGGCGACACCGGCAAGTGGCTCAAGGAGCAGGTCCCCTACACCCTGACCCTGTGGAATGACAACGCCATCAGCGTGGCCGCGCCGAACTTCATCGAGCTCGAGGTCACCGAGACCGACCCCGGCCTCAAGGGCGATACCGCCCAGGGCGGCTCCAAGCCGGCGACGCTCTCCTCCGGCGCCGTGGTACGCGTACCGCTCTTCATCAACGAGGGCGAGGTATTGAAGGTGGATACGCGGACCGGCGAGTACGTCTCCCGCGCCTGAGGTGCGGCCCTTCCTGCGCTCGCCCATACGGCGTTGAATCCCGAGACGGCTTGCTCATTTAGCGCTGCTAAATTCCGCCGCCTTACTCGGGGTTCGCCTTGTCTGAGCATCGCTCGGAGAGGGCGTTAGCCAGGTTGTTACCGGCAAGGCCACGCTAAATCGGCGTGGTCTTTGTCATTATGGAGGAGGTGTTATGGCCGTCGATTGGGGCCCCACGGCGACGCTCGAGACCCTGCGCGAGCGGGCTCGGCTGCTGGCCGAGGTGCGTGGCTTCTTCGCCGAGCGCGATGTGTGGGAGGTGGAGACCCCGGTGCTCGGCCATGGCGGCAGCACCGAGGTGCATCTCGCCTCCCTCTCGACCGAGGCGGCCACCTCGGCCGGGCGGGAACGACTGTGGCTGCAGACCTCGCCGGAATTCGCCATGAAGCGCCTGCTGGCCGCCGGTAGCGGGTCGATCTTCCAGCTGGCGCGAAGCTTTCGCGATGGCGAGGTGGGGCGCCGCCATAATCTCGAGTTCACCATGCTGGAGTGGTATCGCCCGGGCCTCGGTCTCGAGGCGCTGATCGAGGAGACCGCCGCGCTGGTGGCTCGAGTGCTGGGGCGCGACCCCGGGCCGCTGCGTCGGCGGCGCTACCGCGAGCTCTTCCGGGACGCGTTGGGCATCGACCCCTTCACGGAGTCCCTGGAAGCGCTGCGGCGGTTGGCCGGGGAGCGGGGCGGGCTCTCGATGGCCGACAGCGATCGCGATGGCTGCCTGGACCTGCTGATGAGCTTCGTCATCGAGCCGACGCTGGGGCGCGATGGCCTCGATGCGGTGGTCGATTATCCCGCCAGCCAGGCGGCCCTGGCGCGCCACCATCGTGACCCCGAGGATGGCGCGCGAGTCGCCTCGCGCTTCGAGCTCTATCTCGATGGGCTGGAACTGGCCAATGGCTATGATGAGCTTACCGATGCCGCGGAGCAGCGCGTGCGCTTCACCGAGGACAATCTCGCCCGGCGTGAGCTGGGCCTGCCCGAGGTCGACGTCGACGCCCGCCTGCTGGCGGCCCTGGAGAGCGGCCTGCCCGAAGGCAGCGGCGTGGCCCTGGGCCTCGACCGCCTCATCCAGCTGGCGCTGGGCAAGGCCAGCGTCGCCGAGGTAATCGCCTTCGCCACCCCGCGCTGTTAGGGACTGGTCAGGGACTCTCCCATCCGCACCTTGGCGCCCGGCTCGAGCCTATCGGCGAAGGCCAGGGGCTCACTGAACGCCATCACCACGGTGGAGCCGAGCTTGAAGCGGCCCATCTCCTCGCCCTTCTCCAGACGCACCGGCGCATCGAAGCGAATGCGCTGTACTCCGCCCCGGGGCAGGGGGGTGATCTGGCCGGCCCACACCGTTTCGATGGCGGCGACGATCATGGCGCCCACCAGTACCATGGCCATGGGGCCGTGCTCGGTATCGAAGTGGCATACCAGGCGCTCGTTGCGGGCGAAGAGTCCCGGCACATGCTCGGTGGTGGCGGCATTGACCGAGAAGAGTCGGCCCGGCACATAGACCATTTCGGTCAGGGTGCCGGCGATAGGCATGTGCACTCGGTGATAGTCGCTGGGTGACAGGTAGATGGTGGCGAAACTGCCGCCGAGATAGCGAGTCGCGGCCTCGGCGTCGCCGCCCAGCAGCGCCTCGGCGGAGAAGCGATGCCCCTTGGCCTGGAGCAGCTGGCCCGCCTCGATGGCCCCGAACTGTGACAGGCGACCATCGGCGGGGCTGACCATGCCTTCGCCGATGGGGCGTGCGTCGGCCTTCAGCGCCCGGGTAAAGAAGTCATTGAAGGTGGCATAGGTGGTTGGCTCGGGCTCGGCGGCCTCGGCCATGTCCACCCGAAAGCGGCGAATAAAGGCGCGCACCAGGGTGTTCTTGAGGGCGGGCCGGCGGCACTCGGCCAGGCGACCCACCAGCCGCGACAGCAGATGGTGGGGCAGGGGATACTGAATCAGGGCAAATAGCTTGGCTAGGGACAAGGCAGGTTGTCTCCGAGGTGAGTCGAGTTGGCTGTATCGGAGCCGTCTCCTTGGGGTCGTCTCCTTGGGGTCAGACCCCATACCGCCGGGGTCTGACCCCAAGGGGGTTTCCCCAAGGGGCTTGTTTGCGTACAGCGTATGGCTTACAGCGCCGGGCGCGGCCCGGTTCTTACGGCTTTTCGATGGGAGTGTCGTCGCGGTTGCCCCATTCCTTCCAGGAGCCGGCATAGCCGCGGATCTTCTCGAAGCCCAGCGCCTTGCCTACCAGCCAGGTGAGGCCGCTGCGGTGATGGCTCTGACAGTGGGTGGCCACTTCCATGTCCGGGGTCAGGCCCAGGGCTTCGAGCTCGGTAATCAGCTCCGCATAGTCGCGCAATCGCAGGCCGTGGTCGGGGTCCATGGCCTGGGTCCACTCCAGATTGACGGCCCCGGGAATATGGCCGAGGTGCTTGTTCTGCCCCTTCTCGCCGCGGTATTCCGCAGGCGAGCGGGCGTCCCACACCGCGAAACCCTTCTCGCCGAGGCGCTCGGCGATCTCGTCGTATTCGATCAGGACCTCGGGGGCGAGGATCTCGGCCTGGTAGTCGCTGGGCGTGGGGCTACGGGCTTCGGTGGAGACTGGCTGGTTCGACGCACGCCAGGCGTGGATGCCGCCGTTGAGGTAGGAGTAACGGGTGTGGCCGATAAGCTCCAGGGTCCACAGCAGTCGGCCCGCCCAGCCGCCACCCTCGTCGTCGTAGGCCACCACGTGGACGTCACGCGTCAGGCCCAGTTCGCTGAACAGCGCCGAGAGCTGCTCGACGCTGGGCTCCTGACTCGGGACCTCACCCTCTCCACGCATCAGGCGGCCCTTGTCGAGGAAGATGGCGCCGGGCACATGGCCCTCGGCATGGCTCTCGGCGCGCATGGGCACGTCGATGATCAGCAGTGACGGGTCGTCCAGATGCTCGACGAGTTGCTCCGGTTCGACGATCAGCGGCAGCAGGTTGGCTTCGGAACTCATGGGACTCTCCTTTGTGACGGGTCCATTCAGCTCACTTCCAGCGAATCGAGGATGCGCCGATAGCTGGCGAATCGCTCGGGATGAATCTCTTCGCGCTCCACCGCGGCCAGCAGGGCACAGCCGGGCTCCAGGCGGTGGCGACAGTCGCGAAAGCGACACTGTCCGATATAGGGGCGGAATTCGACGAATCCCTCGGTGACCTGCTGTTCATCCAGGTGGCCGAGGCCGAATTCGCGAATGCCCGGGGAGTCGATCAGCTCGGCGCCCTCGGCGGCCGGTAGCCGATAGAGCCGCGCGGTGGTGGTGGTGTGTGTGCCCTTGCGAGAATCCTTGGACAGCGCCCCGATGCGGAGTGCCTCATCGGGCAGCAGGCAGTCGATCAACGACGACTTGCCCACGCCGCTCTGGCCGACAAACACCGAGGTTCGACCGGCCAGCCGCGACAACAGGGTCGCCAGGCCATCCTCGCAGGACGTGGAGGTGGTGACCACCGGATAGCCCAGCGCCGCATAGCGCTGCAGCAGTGTCTTCAGTTCGCCGCCGTCATCGGGCAGCAGGTCGACCTTGTTGAGCACCAGCACCGGGGCGATGCCGGTGGCCTCGGCGGCCACCAGGTAGCGGTCGATCAGGTTGGCGTGGGGCTCGGGCTCCACCGCGAAGACAATCAGGATCTGATCGATATTGGCCGCCACCGGCTTGAGCTGGTGACGGGCGTCGGGGCGCTCGAGCACGCTTTCACGCTCGCCGCGGGCGACCACCACGCCCTCCACGATATGGCCCTCGGCATCGGTCCTGCCGCGCCAGACGACCCGGTCGCCGGTGACCAGGCCTTCGAGGTTGGCGCGCAGGTGGCAGCGCACCGACTCACCGTCGACGTCCGAGCGAACGTCCAGGGTGCGGCCGAAGTGGGCCATGACCCGACCCGGCTGTTCGGCGCCGTAGTCGCCCGCGGCGAGCAGCACCTCTTCCTGGACGTCGTGGCGGGTGGCGCGCTCGGCGCGCTCGGCCTGGACCTTCTCGATACGCCAGCGCTGCTGGCGGCTCAACTTGCGTTTGCTCATGGGACCCTAATGCTCGGTACAATACCGGCATTGTACTCATCCATCATGCCGGCTGTCGCGACGTTGCGATCCGGCCCCCGCAGGAGAAGGCTAACCATGAGCGTGAAGGCGTCAGCGAAAGGCGACAAGCAGGATCCCCGAAGGCAGCGTCTGGTCTGGATCGATCTGGAGATGACCGGCCTCGACCCGAACAAGGAGCGGATCATCGAGGTGGCCACCCTGGTGACCGATGCCGAGCTCAATACGATCGCCGAAGGGCCGGTGATCGCCGTCAAACAGCCCAATAGCCTGCTCGACGCCATGGATGAGTGGTGTACCCGCACCCACGGCGAATCGGGGCTGACCGCGCGAGTGCAGGCGAGCGATATGGATACCGCCGAGGCCGAGCGGCGCACTCTGGCGTTCCTGCAGGAACACGTCGAGCCCGGTACATCGCCGATGTGCGGCAACAGCATCCACCAGGACCGCCGCTTCCTGGAGCGGGAAATGCCCGAGCTGCTGGCGTTCTTCCACTACCGCAACCTGGACGTCTCCACCCTCAAGGAGCTGGCCAAGCGCTGGAATCCCGGTGCCCTGGCGGGCTTCAGGAAGCGCAACGTGCACCTGGCCATGGACGATATCAAGGAGTCCATCGCCGAGCTGAGCCACTATCGCAATACCTTTTTGCGTCTGCCGGGGCAGCAGGGCGACGAGGAGGAGTAGCCGGTTGCTACGGCTTACGGCTCGACGCGATAAGCGGCGGGCGCTTCTCCCGGTGGCGGTCGAGGGCCCAGCGTACATGCTCGCGGACCAGATCGGAGGGGTAGGGCAGGCGTGCCCTTAGCGCCGATTCGACCGCTTCGCTCCAGGGGGCGTTGCCCAGTCCCACGGCGAGGTTGCGCAGCCAGCGCTCGTAGCCGATGCGCCGTATCGGGCTGCCGGCGGTCTTCTCCAGAAACTCCTCTTCGCCCCAGGCGAACAGCGAAAGCAGGCTGGCGCGGTCGAGGTCGTGGCGGGGCGTGAAGTCCGTCTCGGCGGTGGGTGTGGCGAAGCGGGTGAAGGGGCAGAACAGCTGGCAGTCGTCGCAGCCGAAGACCCGGTTGCCCATGGCCGCGCGGTAGTGTTCGGGGATGGCGCCGAACAGCTCGATGGTCAGGTAGGAGATGCAGGCCCGGGCATCGACCACGCGGTCCTCGACGATGGCATCGGTGGGGCAGGCCGTGCGACAGGCGCTGCAGCTGCCGCAGTGCTCGCCGGCAAAGGGCTCATCCACGGGGAGCGGCAGGTCGGTATACAGCTCCCCCAGGAAGAACAGCGAGCCGGCCTTGGGGTTGATCAGCATGGCGTTCTTGCCTACCCAGCCGAGGCCTGCCTTGCGGGCCAGGGCTCGCTCCATGACCGGTGCCGAATCGACGAAGGCGCGGTAACCGAAGGGGCCCGTCTCGGCCTCGATCCACTTGGCCAGGGTCGCCAGGCGCTTGCGCATCAGCTTGTGATAGTCGCGGCCGGTGGCATAGCGCGACACATAGGCCGTCTCGGGCCGAGACAGGGTCGCCACGGTTTCCACCTCGGCGGGGAGATAGTCCAGGCGTGCGCTGATAATCCGCACGGTGCCGGGTACCAGCTCGGCGGGGCGGGTGCGCTTGGTGCCGTGCTTGGCCATGAAGCCCATCTCGCCATGCCGGCCGGCTTCGAGCCAGCGTTCGAGCCGTGCCTCATCTTCGCTCAGGTCGATATCGGTAATGCCCAGCTGCTGGAAGCCGAGCTCGCTGCCCCAGGCCTTGATGCGATGGGCCAGGGCGTGGAGGTCGAGGGCGTCGTCGTGGGGAGACGAGGAAGACATGATCGCGGAAACACCGTGCAGGGGGCCGGCGCTACTTGGCGCGGGCCGCGAGGGCTTTACACTGTTCGATAGGGTCGTCTATCAAACGACTACCATGATAAAGCATTGCCACCGAGGAGACACCGCATGACCGATGCCAGCCAGGGGCCCAGGCCAGGGATGCGTCCGCTCTATCGTGCCGCCCAGGTGCGTGAGCTCGACCGGCGTACCATCGCCGGCGGCATGGCGGGCTTCGCCCTGATGCAGCAGGCCAGCGCCGCCGCCTGGCGGGTGCTCAGGCAGCGCTGGCCCGGGGGGCGTTCGCTGTCGGTGCTGTGTGGTGGCGGCAATAACGGCGGTGATGGCCATGTGCTGGCCGCCCTGGCCGCCGCCGAGGGGCGGGTGGTGCAGCGTATCCTGCTCAAGGGCATCGATGAGCTGAGCGGCGATGCGCGGCTGGCCGCCGATATGGCCACGGCGGCCGGGGTCGGGGCCGAGGCCTGGCGGCCCGGCATATCGCTGTCCGGTGAGCTGGTGGTCGACGCCCTGCTCGGCACCGGGCTTGCCGGCGAGGCACGGGATGCCTTTCGCGAGGCAATCGCCGCGATCAACGCCAGCGCCAGGCCGGTGCTGGCCATCGATATTCCCTCGGGGCTGCATGCCGATACCGGCGCGGCGCTCGGAGAGGCGGTGCGGGCCGACGCCACCGTGACCTTTATCGGCGACAAGCTGGGCCTGCATACCGGGGCGGCGCCGGGGCATGTCGGCGAGCTCTACTTTCGCGACCTGGGCGTGGATGCCGGGGCCGAGGGGGATATAACACCCGCCGCCTGGCGGCTCGACAGGCATCTACCGGCCGCCTGGCTACCGGCGCGGCGTCGCACCGCCCACAAGGGCGACTGCGGCCATGCGCTGGTCCTGGGGGGCGCGCCCGGGTTCGGCGGCGCGGCGCTGTTGGCCGCCGAGGCCTGTGTGCGCCTGGGGGCCGGCAGGGTGAGTCTGGCGACCTCGCCACGGCATGTTACCGCCAGCCTGGTGCGCCGCCCGGAGGTCATGGTTCACGGTGTTCGCGGTGCCACCGACCTCGGCGAGCTGCCGGCGCATGCCGATGTTCTGGTCGTCGGGCCGGGGCTGGGACAGGGCAGTTGGGGGCAGGGCGTGCTGCAGGCGGCGCTCGAGGCCGGCAGGCCGCTGGTGGTGGATGCCGACGGGCTCAATCTGCTGGCCACACGTTTCTCCGGGAGGCGTCGCGATGACTGGATCCTGACGCCCCATCCCGGCGAGGCGGCGCGGCTACTGGGCCAGGAGACGGCCGCGGTCGAGGCGGATCGCCTGGCGGCGGTCCTGGCCCTGCGTGAGCGCTTCGGCGGGGTCGTCGTTCTCAAGGGGGCCGGCACCCTGGTCGCGGGGCCCGAGGGGGTCGTCGTCTGTCCCTTCGGCAATCCGGGCATGGCCAGCGGTGGCATGGGAGACATGCTCTCCGGGATGGTCGGTGCCCTGCTGGCCCAGGGCATTGGGCTTGAGATGGCCGCCCGATTGGGTGTGCTGGTGCATGCCAGGGCCGCGGATCTGGCCGCCGCCGATGCCGGAGAGCGTGGTCTGCTGGCCGGTGATCTGGCATCCTATGCGCGAATTTTGGTCAACCCGACCATGGGTGAAAGCAAGGGCAAAGGCGAGGACGATGCGGCTGCGACTCGATGAGGAAGAATGCCAGGTAGGCCTGGGCGAATGCCTGGGGCGAGCCCTGGAAGGGCGTGGGCGAGTCTATCTCGTCGGCGAGCTGGGTGCCGGCAAGACCACCCTGGCTCGAGGCGTGCTGCGTGCCTATGGCCATCGGGGGGCGGTAAAGAGTCCGACCTATACCCTGGTGGAGCCCTACGCGCTCGACGGGATTAGGGTCTATCACTTCGACCTCTATCGCCTGGGCGACCCCGAGGAGCTCGAGTTCATCGGTGGCCGTGACCTGCTCGGGGATGACGCCCTGAGCCTGATTGAGTGGCCGACGCGGGGTGAGGGCTGGTTGCCCGGCCCCGACCTGCGCATCGAGCTGAGCGTGGCGGGGGCCGGTCGGGAGGCTTGGCTGGAGGCACACAGTGCCCATGGCCGGGCGGTCCTGGCTCGCCTGGCGGCGATGCCCGAGGCTACCCGGTGGCGCCTCGATGAAGAGACTCATGGGAGAGGCGCATCATGATGTTCGGTGCTGTGCGACGCCTGCTGGCCCTGAGTCTGCTGCTGATTCCTCTCGCCGACGCGCAGGCCAGCGAGGTGGAGAATCTGCGCCTGTGGGCGGCCCCCGATCACGCGCGACTGGTCTTCGACCTGGCGTCGCCGACCCAGGCCCAGGTGTTTCCCTTGGAGAATCCGCGGCGCCTGGTGATCGACCTTGACGATAGCCGCATGGGGGCCGACCTCGCCGGCCTCGACCTGACCGGGAGTGCCATCAGCCGCATTCGCTCCGGCGTGCGCAAGGGGAATGATCTGCGCGTGGTGCTCGATCTCGAGCGTGAAGTGGCGCCGCGCCACTTTGTCCTGGCGCCCAATGAACAGTACGGACATCGCCTGGTGGTGGATCTGGAGTATCCCGGCGCGAGCGCCGTGGAGGATCCCATCGATCCCATCGAGGCGATGATCCGCGAGCAGGAGATCGCCGCCAAGCGGGCCCAGGCACAGGCCGATCTGGGCGGTGTGACGGCGGCTCCCGAGCCGGAGGCCGCGGTTCAGCGTGCCCAGCCGCACCCCAAGCGCGATATCATCATTGCCGTCGATGCCGGCCACGGCGGCGAGGACCCCGGTGCCTCCGGCCCCTCGGGCACTAATGAAAAGGACGTCGTGCTGCAGATCGCCAAGCGTCTGCAGCAGCGGATCAATGCGGCCGAGGGCTTTCGCGCGGTGATGATCCGCGACAGCGATTACTACGTGGGCCTGCGCCAGCGCACCCAGATCGCGCGGGAACAGAGGGCGGACTTCTTCGTTTCCATCCACGCGGATGCCTTCACTAGCCCCCGTCCCAATGGCAGTTCGGTCTACGCGCTCTCTCAGCGCGGCGCCAGCTCCGAGACCGCCCAATGGCTGGCGGAGACGGAGAACGAGGCCGACCTGATCGGCGGCGTGGATGGCAGTCTGTCGCTCAAGGACAAGGATGAGGTGCTGCGCGGCGTGCTGCTCGACCTGACCATGACCGCGACGCTCAACGACTCCCTCTCCATCGGGGGGCAGGTGCTGGATCGCCTGGGCCGCATCAACCGGCTGCACAAGCCGCGGGTGGAGCAGGCCGGCTTCGTGGTGCTCAAGTCGCCGGATATTCCCTCCCTGCTGGTGGAGACCGGTTTCATCTCCAACCCCGATGAGGAGCGGCGCCTGCTCGACCCCGGCCACCAGGAGAAGATGGCCCGTGCTATCTTCGCGGGACTTGAGGAGCATTTTCGCACCAACCCGCCGCCGGCCAGCCTGCTGGCCTGGCAGCGCGATAACGGGCGTAGCACCGCCGGAAATGAGTACCGTATCCGGCCGGGAGATACCCTTTCCGAAATCGCCACCCGTCATAATGTGCCGGTGCGCCGCCTCCGGCAGGCCAACGAGATCAATGGCGACGTGATTCGCGTGGGGCAGGTGCTGCGGATACCCCGCTCTTGAGTTGGAAGAACCTGGCTTACGGCTTGTTTGGAGTGATATGTCAGAGCAACGTCACATTCGCATCCTTGATCCTCGCCTGGCTAACCAGATCGCCGCGGGGGAGGTGGTCGAGCGGCCGGCCTCGGTGGTCAAGGAGCTGGTGGAGAACGCCATCGATGCCGGCAGTTCGCGCATCGACGTGGAACTGGAGGCCGGGGGTACCCGGTTGATTCGGGTGCGCGACGACGGCAGCGGCATCGGTGAGGATGACCTGCCGCTGGCGCTGTCGCGCCACGCCACCAGCAAGATCGTGTCCCTGGAGGAGCTCGAGGGTGTGGCGAGCCTGGGCTTTCGCGGTGAGGCGCTGGCCTCGATCAGCTCGGTGTCGCGCCTCGAGCTGGTCTCCAACCCCGATGACGACCCCACCGCTGGCTGGCGGGTGGTGGCCGAAGGGCGCAACATGGAACCGCGGGTCTCCCCGGCGCCTCATCCTCGCGGCACCTCGGTGACGGTGCGCGATCTTTTCTTCAATACGCCGGCCCGGCGCAAGTTCCTGCGCACCGAGAAGACCGAGTTCGGTCATGTCGAGGAGGCCTTCCGCCGCCAGGCGCTGTCGCGCTATGACATCGGCTGGACCCTGCGCCATAACCACAAGACCGTTCATCAGCTGCGCTCCGGTGAGGATGTCGCCAGCCGTGAGCGGCGCATCGCCGCGCTGCTCGGCAAGGCGTTTCTCGATAACGCCCTGCACCTGGATCTCGAGGCCTCCGGCCTGAGGCTGTGGGGCTGGGTGGGACTGCCGACGCACTCTCGTGCCCAGGCTGACCAGCAGTACTTCTTCGTCAACGGTCGGGTGGTGCGCGACCGCCTGGTAGCCCATGCGGTGCGCCAGGCCTACCGCGACGTGCTTTTCCATGGCCGCCACCCGGTGTTCGTGCTCTATCTGGAGGTTGACCCGGCGGTGGTCGACGTCAACGTTCACCCGACCAAGCACGAGGTGCGCTTCCGGGATGGTCGCCTGGTCCACGATTTCCTCTTCTCCAGCCTGCATCGGGCGCTCGGGGAGGCCCGGGCCGGCGGGCAGGCGGAGGAAGAGGCTGGTGACGCGCCCGACACGCGAGATGGCGAGGCCAGCGAAGCCGGCGCCCCGTCGCCGGGGGTGACCGAGGCCGCCGGGCGCTGGCAGCAACAGCCCATGTCGTTGCCCGACCAGGACGCGGGCGAGCGGGTCACCCCGGATCGCGTCAGGGCCTTCATGGAGGGTTATCGCCGCCTGCACCCGGATCACGAGGAGACGCTGCTCACCCCCCAGCCGGCAGCCACCGGTGCCGGCGGTGGGGCGGCCGGCCTGGCCCTGGCCGAGCGTCAGGCGGAGTCGGCGCCGCCCCCCGAACCGCTGCCCGAGCCGGATGATACCCGGGCGCCGCCGCTGGGCTTCGCCGTGGCACAGCTGCACGGTGTCTATATCCTCTCCCAGAGTGAGCGTGGCCTGATCCTGGTGGACATGCATGCCGCCCACGAGCGTATCGTGTACGAGCGCATGAAGACCCAGGTCCACGGGGGGCGCCTCGAGGCCCAGCCGCTGTTGGTGCCGGTATCCCTGGCGGCGAGTCATGCCGAGGTGGCCACTGCCGAAAGCGAACGGGACGCCTTCGTCCGGCTGGGAGTCGAGCTTGACGCCGCCGGGCCCGAGACCCTGCTGGTGCGCCAGGTGCCGGTGCTGCTGGCCGACGCCGATGTGGAGCCGCTGGTTCGTCAGATGCTCGCCGACCTGGAGCGCTATGGGCGTTCCAACCGCCTCGAGGCGCATATCAACGAGCTGCTCTCCACCATGTCCTGCCACGGCAGCGTGCGTGCCAACCGCCGCCTGACGATCGCGGAAATGAATGCCCTGCTGCGTGACATGGAACGCACCGAGCGTAGCGGCCAGTGCAATCATGGACGCCCTACCTGGACCGAGATGAGCATGAAGCAGCTCGACCGGCTCTTTATGAGAGGGCAGTAGAAAAATAGAAGCCACCCGAACTCCGAGAAGCGCCGGGGGCAGACCGAAGAGGAGGTCCTATGCCATGGATGGCATCGGTAGCGCCCAAGGATGGGGTCACAGCGCCTCCTCGTAGGTCTGCCCCCGGATAAGCTTCCCGGTTCAAAGCCCGACAGACCTCGAGAACTAGATGCCTGATAAGCGTCCGCCCGCCATTCTGCTGATGGGCCCCACCGCCGCCGGCAAGACCGATCTTGCCATCGAGCTCCATGAACGCCTCGGCGTGGAGCTGATCAGCGTCGATTCGGCCATGGTCTATCGTGGCATGGATATCGGCAGTGCCAAGCCGTCGGCGCAGGAGCTGGCCCGTGCGCCGCATCGCCTGATCGATATCCGTGACCCGGCCGACCCCTATTCGGCGGCCGACTTTCGCGAGGATGCCCTGGACGAGATGCGCGAGATCAGCGCCCGCGGCGGGGTGCCGCTGCTGGTCGGGGGAACCATGATGTATCTGCGCCAGTTGCTGTATGGTGTGGCTAACCTGCCGAGCGCGGACCCGGTCGTGCGCGCCGAGCTCGAGGCCGAGCTCGAGGCGCGCGGCATGGCCGCCCTGCACCAGGAGCTGGGACGCATCGATCCAGGCTCCGCGGCGCGAATCCATCCCAACGACCCCCAGCGACTGCTGCGTGCGCTGGAGGTGTTTCGCCTCAGCGGGCGCACGCTCAGCGAGCTGTGGGCCGAGCAGCGCCCGGAAACCTTTCCCTGGCGCACGCTGTCAATAGGACTCGCGCCCGGTGAGCGGCGCGTGTTGCACGAGCGTATCGCCATGCGATTTACCGCCATGCTGGAGGGCGGGTTCATCGACGAGGTGGCGGCCCTTCGCTCGCGAGGCGATCTGGTAGCATCATTGCCCTCGATGAAAAGCGTCGGCTATCGTCAGGTATGGGAATACCTCGACGGTGAGATCGATCGCGCCGGCCTCGAGCAGCGTGGCATCGTGGCGACTCGGCAGCTGGCCAAGCGGCAGTTGACCTGGATGCGTAGCTGGGAGGCGTTGCACTGGGTCGATACCCTGGGCGACGCCCCACTGGCACGAGTGCTGAAACTGGTGCGCCATTTCGGCACTTAGCGTAAGATAGCGATTTTCGCTGGTCACTGGCCGGACGGCTTGAAAAGCCCCCATAAGCCCCAATAACCCAACCCCAGAGACACATCCAGGGAGAGTAAAATGTCCAAAGGGCAGTCGCTTCAAGATCCGTACCTGAACATCCTGCGCAAGGAGCGTATTCCGGTATCGATCTTCCTGGTCAACGGCATCAAGCTGCAGGGCCAGATTGAGTCTTTCGATCAGTTCGTCATCCTGCTGCGCAATACCGTCAGCCAGATGGTCTATAAACATGCCATTTCTACCGTGGTGCCGTCGCGCAATGTGCGTCTGCCGGTCCAGGATCCTGCCGCGCCGCAGGAAGATGAGTGAGGTCGTGATTGTTTTTTGAACGCCCCGACGCCGGTGAAACGGCGGTACTCGTCCATGTCGATTTTCAGGATGAGCAAGAGCGCGAGGATCCGGGAGAATTCCTGGAACTCGTGCGTTCTGCCGGCGCCGAGCCGGCGACCCTGCTGACCGGTAGCCGCAAGCGCCCCGACTCACGCACCTTCCTGGGCTCAGGCAAGCTCGAGGAGTTGCGCGATGCGCTCCGCGTCCATGCGGCCGAGCTGGTGATCTTCAACCATGGCCTGAGCCCCTCCCAGGAGCGCAATCTCGAGCGTGAGCTCAAGTGTCGCGTGCTCGACCGTACCGGGTTGATCCTCGATATCTTCGCCCAGCGGGCGCGTACCCATGAGGGCAAGCTGCAGGTGGAGCTGGCCCAGCTGGAGTATATGTCGACCCGCCTGGTGCGGGGCTGGACACACCTGGAGCGTCAGAAGGGCGGTATCGGCCTGCGTGGCCCCGGCGAGACCCAGCTGGAGACCGACCGGCGGCTGCTGCGTGGGCGGATCAAGTCGATTCACAAGCGCCTCGACAAGGTGCGTGGCCAGCGGGACCAGAATCGTCGCTCCCGGGCCCGTGCCGAAATCCCCAGCGTCTCGCTGGTGGGATATACCAACGCCGGCAAGTCAACGTTGTTCAATGCCATCACCGAATCGCGGGTCTATGCGGCGGACCAGCTCTTCGCTACCCTCGACCCGACGCTGCGCCGGCTGGAGATCGAGGATGTGGGGGCGGTGGTGATGGCCGATACCGTCGGCTTTATTCGTCACTTGCCCCACAAGCTGGTGGAGGCCTTCCAGGCGACCCTTCAGGAAGCCGCCGAGGCCAGCCTGCTGGTGCATGTCATCGATGCCGCCGACCCCGACCGTGAGCTCAATGTCGAGCAGGTCGAGGGGGTGCTCGATGAGATCGGCGCCCTGGATGTGCCGACCTTGAGGGTGATGAACAAGATCGACCTGCTCGATAGCGCCCCGCGCATCGAGCGTGATGGCGAAGGGCGCCCCGAGGTGGTCTGGCTCTCGGCCCAGGAGGGTAGGGGGCTCGAGCTGCTGGAACAGGCGCTCTCGGAGTGCCTGGCCGAGGACGTCATCGAGTTCTCGCTGACCCTGGAGCCCGAGCAGGGGCGCCTGCGTGCCGGCCTGCACGAACTGGGGGCGGTGCGCGAGGAAAGCTTCTGCGACGAGGGGCAGACGCGCCTGCAGATACGGCTACCGCGCCGGGACTTCCTGCAGTTGATGGCGCGGCTGGGTGAGCGGGCCGAGGATTACCTGCCGGCGTCGCTGAGCGAGCGCGAGGCGTGGGAAGAAGTCCCCTAGGCGGGACAAGCACAGGACAGGATCGCAACCGAGGCCCCGGCCGGCACTTCCGGCCGGGGCAGTAACGCATAGTGGAGAAGACCTATGGCCTGGAATGAGCCTGGTGGTGGTGGCAACCAGCACGACCCCTGGAGTGGGGGCGGTCGCGGCGGCGGTAGCGGCGGCGGTGGCAATGGCGGTGGCAATGACAACAAGCCGCCGGACCTGGACGAGGCCCTGAAGAAGTTTCAGGACAAGCTGAACGGCATGCTGGGCGGCCGAGGCGGCAAGAAGAAGGGCGGGTCCGGTGGCAAGGGCGGTGGTGGCAAGCCACGCAATGCCTTTACCCTGCCGGGCCTGCTGATCGTGGTGGCACTGGCCATCTGGGCCGCTTCGGGCTTCTATCTGGTTGACCAGTCGGAGCGTGGCGTGGTGCTGCGCTTCGGCAAGTTCCAGGAAGTGGTCACGCCGGGCCTGCAGTGGAACCCGCCGCTGATCGACGAGGTGCGCATGGTCAATGTGACCCGCGTGCGTTCGCTGACCCAGACCCAGTCGATGCTGACTCGCGACGAGAATATCGTCGAGGTCGAGATTTCCGCTCAGTATCAGGTGGCCGACCCGCGCGACTTCATGCTCAACGTGCGCAATCCGCAGCTCTCCATCGAGAATGCCCTGGACAGTGCCCTGCGCCACGTCGTGGGTGGTACCGACATGATCGATATCCTGACCTCGGGTCGTGAGATCCTCGGCAGCTCGGTGGCCAGCCGCCTGCAGACCTACCAGGACAACTACGGCACGGGCATCCGCCTGCAGACCATCAACATCGAGTCTACCTCGGCGCCGGACCAGGTCATCGATGCCTTCGATGACGTCATCCGGGCCCGTGAGGACCGCCAGCGCACCATCAACCAGGGCATGGCCTACGCCAACGCCATCATTCCCGAGGCCCAAGGCCAGGCGCAGCGCCTCGTCGAACAGGGCCAGGGCTATCGTGAATCGGTGGTTGCCGAGGCGCGCGGTCAGGCGAACCGCTTTACTGCCTTGTTGGATCAGTATGAGGATACGCCCTCGATCATGCGTGAGCGCCTCTACCTGGACGCCATCAGCGAAGTGTTCGGCAATACACCGAAGGTGATGGTGGATGTGGCCGACGATGCACCGCTGATGTACCTGCCCCTGGACAAGATGGGCCAAGGCAGCACCGGCGCCGCACAGCAGCAGGGCGAGCAGGGCGAGCTCGACCCCCGCGTGCTGGAGCGTCTGCGGGGCTCCCAGGGCGGCGCATCATCCAGCAGCACCAGTACCAGCAACAGTAGCAATACCGGTGGTATCCGCAGGGAGGGCCGCTAAATGATCAATAATCGTTCCCTGCTCATTGTCGGTGGCCTGGCGGCCGTCGCCTGGCTGGCCAGCAACAGCCTGTATGTGGTCGACGAGACCGAGCGTGCGGTCAAGCTGCGCTTCGGCGAGATCGTCGAGGAGAACATCCAGCCCGGCCTGCACGTCAAGGTGCCGATTACCCAGACGGTGCGTACCTTCGATACGCGGCTGCTGACGCTGGATACCGACCCCAGCCGCTACCTGACCCTGGAGCAGAAGGCGGTGATCGTCGACTCCTACGTCAAGTGGCAGGTGGTCAATCCGACCCAGTACTACGAGGCCACGGCGGGTGACGAGCTGATGGCCAGTCGCCTGATTCAGCCGCGGGTCGACGAGAGCCTGCGTAACGAGTTCGGCCGGCTCGACCTGCAGCAGATCATCGCCGAGCGTCGCGATGACCTGATGACCGGGCCCACGGAAGAACTCGATGCGCTGCTGCGCGACGAGCTGGGGGTGGCCATTCGGGATATCCGGGTCAAGCGCATCGACCTTCCCGAGGATGTCTCCTCGGCGGTCTACGAGCGCATGCGCTCCGAGCGTGAGCGCGAGGCCCGCGAGTGGCGCGCCCAGGGTCAGGAAGAGGCCGAACGCATTCGTGCCAACGCCGACCGCCGGCGCCAGGTACTGCTGGCCCAGGCCAACGAGCGCGCCGAGACCCTGAGGGGTGAAGGCGACGCCGAGGCGGCCGCCATCTTCTCCCAGGCGTATGGCAAGGATGAGGAGTTCTTCTCCTTCTGGCGCAGCCTGAACGCCTACCGTGACAGCTTCGCCGGTGATGACAATATGCTGGTCCTCGACCCGTCCAGCGACTTCTTCCAGTACCTGAAGAGCCCCACGCCCACCGGCGGGGAGTAAGCCAACCGGCCGGGTCCGCGGGTTCAGGGCTGATGACGTTATCAGCCCCGAGCTGCCAAGCTATCTACGGCAGCGCCGCGGGTCCGGCCGGGGTTCATCCTCGGCACAATTGTGGTAGACTCCTGCAACCGGGCGTGGCCCGGTTTTTTTGTGGCCGTCTATCGCAAGCCCAGACGTCTGTCGGACGCTCACCGAGCCCTCGCTAACGTCTCCTTAACGGCCATTCATTGTCTTGCAGGATGACTGACATGACCATCGCTGACCGCTGGCTGTTGCCCGACGGCATGGACGAAGTGCTGCCGCCCCAGGCGAACCGCATGGAAGAACTGCGCCGTGGGCTGCTCGACCTCTATCACCGCTGGGGCTATGACCAGGTGATGCCGCCTACCGCGGAGTTTCTCGACTCCCTGCTCACCGGTACCGGCTCCGATATTGCCTTGCAGACCTTCAAGCTGACCGACCAGCTCACCGGCCGTATGATGGGCATCAGTGCCGACGTCACCCCCCAGGTGGCGCGCATGGACGCCCACTCCCTCAAGCGGCAGGGACCGGTGCGCCTCTGCTATTGCACCGATGTCCTGCGGGCCATGCCCGACCAGCATCAGGGTGGCCGTAGTCCGGTCCAGGTCGGGGTGGAGCTGTTCGGCCACGCCGGCCTCGAGGCCGACCTGGAGATCCTCAACCTGGCGCTGGCCTCGCTGACCGCCGCCGGCGCCGGGGAGATACACCTGGCACTGGGGCATATCGGCATCTATCGCAGCCTGGTGGAGGCCTCGGGCCTCGAAGGCGACGCCGAGCGCGCCATGTTCGAGGCGCTGGAGCTGAAGTCCCCGGGGGGGCTGGCGGCCCGCGTCGAGGCGAGCGTCAGCGACCCGGGGCTGGCCGAGATGTTCATGGCGCTGGGCCGCCTGCATGGTGGCGTCGAGGTGCTGGATGAGGCGCGTGAGGCGTTCGCCGAGGCACCCGCCGCCGTGGCCTCGGCCCTGGAGCAGCTACGCGCCCTGCAGCATGGCGTGCTGGCCGCGCACCCCGGCGTCTCGCTTTACCTCGACCTTGGCGAGCTCCGCGGCTATGCCTATCACACGGGCATGATGTTTGCCGCCTATGTGCCCGGCTACGGCCAGGCGCTGGCCAAGGGCGGCCGCTATGATGGTGCCGGACGCGCCTTTGGCCGGGCCCGTCCGGCGACCGGCTTCTCCATGGACCTCAAGCAGCTGGCCTCGCTGTCACCCGACGAGCCGCCCCGTGAGGGCATCTGGGCGCCGGCCGAGGGCGAGGGTCTGGTGGACGCCGTGATGGCGCTACGCGCCCAGGGCGAGCGCGTGGTTCAGGCGCTGCCGGGGCAGCGCACGGGGCCCGCCGAGTATCGCTGCGATCGTCAGCTGGTGCATCGCGATGGCCACTGGCAGGCCGTGACACTGTAGACTGGGATATCACCTTGGCGCGACGGCCCGCCGCCGCGCGGCAACGAGAGACGAGAGAGCAATGGGCAAGAATGTAGTCGTACTGGGCACCCAGTGGGGTGACGAGGGCAAGGGCAAGGTCGTTGACCTGCTGACCGAATCCGCCGATGCGGTGGTACGCTTCCAGGGTGGCCACAACGCCGGCCACACCCTGGTGATCGACGGCGAGAAGACCGTCCTCCACCTGATTCCTTCCGGCATTCTGTGGCCCGGCAAGATGTGCGTCATCGGCAACGGCGTGGTGCTGTCACCGGAGGCGTTGATCAAGGAAATCCACGAGCTGGAGGCCAGGGACGTGCCGGTGCGCGACCGCCTGCGTCTGTCGCCGGCCTGCCCGTTGATCCTGCCCTACCATGTGCGTCTCGATCAGGCCCGCGAGAAGGCGCGCGGTGTCGCCAAGATCGGCACCACCGGGCGTGGCATCGGCCCCGCCTACGAAGACAAGGTGGCGCGTCGTGGCCTGCGCCTGGGCGACATGCTGCATCGCGAGCGCTTCGCGTCCAAGCTCGGCGAGGTGCTGGATTACCATAACTTCGTGCTGACCCAGTACCATGGCGAGTCCCCGGTCGATTTCCAGGAGGTGCTGGATAGCGCCTTGCAGATGGCCGAGGAACTGCGCCCCATGGTGACCGACACCGTCAGCCTGGTGCATGGCGTGCGTTGCGACGGCGAGAATATCCTCTTCGAGGGCGCCCAGGGGTCGCTGCTGGATATCGACCATGGCACCTATCCCTTCGTGACCAGCTCCAACACCACCGCCGGTGGCACCGCGACCGGCTCCGGCGTCGGTCCGCTCTATCTGGACTATGTGCTGGGCATCACCAAGGCCTATACCACGCGTGTCGGCTCCGGCCCGTTCCCCACGGAACTGTTCGACGACCATGGTCGCCACCTGGCCGAGAAGGGCCACGAGTTTGGTGCTACCACCGGGCGTGCGCGTCGTTGCGGCTGGTTCGATGCCGTGGCGCTGCGCCATGCGGTTCAGATCAACTCGGTGTCGGGGATCTGCCTCACCAAGCTCGATGTCCTCGATGGCCTGGAGAACATTCGGGTCTGCATCGGTTATCGCGGCAAGGATGGCGAGGTGTTGGACAACCCCGTGGACTCCGAGGGTTATGAGGCCGTCGAGCCCCTCTACGAGGACCTGCCGGGCTGGAGCGAGTCGACCCTGGGAGTCCGGCGTGTCGAGGATCTGCCGGCTAACGCCCGCGCCTATATCAGCTTCCTCGAGGAAAAGACGGGCGTGAGCATCGATATCATCTCTACCGGTCCCGACCGCAACGAGACCATCGTGCTGCGCAACCCGTTCAACTGAGGGTCCTCTTGCGCTGAATGACCGAAGGCCCCGCTCGCGCGGGGCCTTCGGCGTTTTACAGCGGGCTTATCCGGTGGGCGGTTCAGTAGTCGATGCCGCGCCGGGCCTGCACGCCGGCGTTGAAGGCGTGGCGGACCTCCTGCATCTCGGTGACGGTGTCGGCCATGGCGAGCAGGTCGCGGTGGGCATTGCGACCGGTGATGATCACGCTCTGTTCGGCGGGGCGGTTGTCGATGGCACGCTTGACCGTGTCGATATCCAGATAGCCGAACTTGAGCATGTAGGTGATCTCGTCCAGCACCACCAGGTAAGTCTCCGGGTCGGCCAGCATGCGCTCCGCCTCGGCCCAGACTTCCCGGCAGGCGGCGGTATCCGACTCACGGTTCTGGGTCTCCCAGGTAAAGCCGGTGCCCATGATGGCGACCTCGAAATTGGGGTCCTCGACCAGTCGCTCGCGCTCGCCACACTCCCACTGGCCCTTGATGAACTGGATAACGCCGACCCGATAGCCATAGCCCAGCGCGCGGGTCACGGTGCCCCAGGCGGCGGTGGTCTTGCCCTTGCCGTTGCCGGTGAAGACCATCATCAGGCCGCGCTGTGTGGTGGCGGCGGCGATCTTCTCGTCGACGTGGGACTTGAGCTTCTGCATCGATTGCTTGTGGCGGGTATCGCGATCGCTCATCAGATATCCTTTGTTCTGTACAAGGCCTGCCAAGATGGCTCGCAGCATACGCGAGCCATGGCGAGGCGTCAGCCGCTTCGTCTGACGAAAGCCGGGAATCGGCGGCGCTGCAAGAGGAGGGCTGGTAGAATCCCTGTTTCTATTCCCTTTGCGTCTATTCCCTTTGCCAGGAGCCGCCATGCCTTCCTTCGATATCGTCTCCGAGTTTGACAAGCACGAGGCCAGCAACGCCGTCGATCAGGCCAATCGTGAGATCCAGTCGCGTTTCGACTTCAAGGGCGTCGACGCCAGCTTCAGCCTCGAGGGCGACCGCGTGAGCCTCGAGGCCGAGGTCGACTTCCAGCTCAAGCAGATGCTCGACGTGCTGCGCAACAAGCTGATCGCTCGCGGCATCGATGCCCGCTGTCTCGATATCCAGGAGCCGGTGGTTTCCGGCGTGCGAGCCCGCCAGGAGGCCGAGCTCAAGCAGGGGCTCGAGCAGAAGGAGGCCAAGGATATCGTCAAGCGCATCAAGGATGCCAAGTTCAAGGTGCAGGCCCAGATCCAGGGCGAGAAGGTGCGCGTGACCGGCAAGAAGCGCGATGACCTCCAGGCGGTGATGGCGATGCTGCGCGGCGAACAGGGCCCCGACCTGCCGCTGCAGTTCGACAACTTCCGCGACTGATGCCATCCGGCCCCCGCTCGCCAGGGCGCCCATAGCCATCTCCGATTGGCGTAGCGGGCGTGCCTGCGCTTCAATGACCGTATCACCGGGAAAGGAGCGCGGGATGTCAGAGCTGAAGCGCCTCGTCTTGATCGCCATCGCCGGCATCAGCCTCGGGCTGGGGGTTATCGGCATGTTTCTCCCGCTGATGCCCACTACCTGCTTCATGCTGCTGGCGGTATGGGCGGCCTCGCGTAGCTCGCCGCGCCTGGCCCGCTGGATACGCGAGCATCCGCGCCTCGGCCCCGCGGTGATGGCCTGGGAGGGCGAGCGCGCCATCCCGCGCCACGCCAAGCGACTTGCCGTCGGCATGCTGGCCCTCTCCATGCTGGTACTGATGCTGACCGTCAGCCTGTTGTGGCTCAAGCTGACCCTGATCATCGGGCTGGCGTCGCTTGGCGCCTGGATCCTGACCCGCCCCGAGCCGACGCTGGACGGCTGATGCGCGCGCTTTGAGCTCGGGGGGCGTGGCGCCGTACAATGGTCGCAATTCTCGACAGGAGCATCACGCATGTCTGATCCCCAGGCGACCTACCTGAGCGACTATCGCCCCCCCGCCTACCGCGTCACGCATACCGACCTTACCTTCGATCTCGACCCCGCCACGACTCGGGTCAAGGCGCGCCTGCATCTGGAACGCCACCCGGCATGCGAGCCCGGTGAGCCGCTGGTGCTGGAGGGCGAAGGGCTCGACCTCAAGGCGATCGCCGTCGACGGGGAGCCGTTGCAGGCGGATGAGTATGGGGTGGACGACAAGCGCCTGACGGTGCACCGAGTGCCCGAGGCCTTCCGCCTGGATACCGAGGTGGAGATCGCCCCCGAGGCCAATACCGCCCTGGAGGGGCTCTATCTCTCCAACGGGATGTACTGTACCCAGTGCGAGGCAGAAGGCTTCCGGCGCATCACCTTCTACCCGGACCGCCCCGATGTCATGGCGACCTTCGCCACGACCGTGATCGGTGACAGTGACCGCGAACCGGTACTGTTGTCCAACGGCAACCCGGTGGAGCGCGGCAGCCTGCCGGGCGGTCGTCACTTCGTGACCTGGCAGGACCCGCACCCCAAGCCCAGTTATCTGTTTGCCCTGGTGGCCGGCGATCTGAACAAGGTCGAGGATGGCTTCACCACCATGAGCGGGCGCGAGGTGACCCTGCAGATCTGGGTCGAGGAAGAGAACCTCGACAAGACCGACCACGCCATGGCCTCGCTCAAGCGCGCCATGCGCTGGGACGAACAGGCCTATGGCCGCGAGTATGACCTGGATCTGTTCATGATCGTGGCAGTCAACGACTTCAACATGGGCGCCATGGAGAACAAGGGGCTCAATATCTTCAACTCCGCGGCGGTGCTGACCCATCCTCAGACCGCCACGGATGCCGCCTTCCAGCGGGTCGAGAGCATCGTCGCCCATGAGTATTTCCACAACTGGTCGGGCAATCGGGTGACCTGCCGCGACTGGTTCCAGCTCTCCCTCAAGGAGGGCTTCACCGTCTTCCGCGACCAGTGCTTCTCCGCCGATACCAACTCCCCGGCGGTCAAGCGTATCGAGGATGTCGCCTTCTTCCGTACCGCCCAGTTCGCCGAGGATGCCGGGCCGACGGCCCATCCGGTACGCCCCGACCACTATATCGAGATCGGCAACTTCTACACCCTGACCATCTATGAGAAGGGCGCCGAGGTGGTGCGCATGCTGGCCAACCTGGTGGGCGAAAAGGCCTTTCGCCAGGGCAGCGATCGCTACTTCGAACGCTTCGATGGCCAGGCGGTGACCATCGAGGCCTTCGTGAACTGCATGGCCGAGGCCTCGGGCCTGGACCTCTCGCAATTCATGAACTGGTACTCCCAGGCCGGCACCCCCGAGATCGACGCCTACGGCGAATACGATTACGCCAAGTGCGAGTATCGCCTGATCCTTCGCCAGCGCACGCCGGTGACCCCCGGCCAGCCCGACAAGCAGCCGCTGCATATCCCGGTACGCCTGGGCCTGGTGGGCACCAAGAGCGGTCGTGACCTGCCGCTGACCCTGGAGGGCGAGGAGCTTGGCAAGGATGCGGTGATTCATCTGCGCGAGGCGGAGCAGGAGTTCGTGTTCACCGATGTCTCCGAGGCCCCGGTGCCCTCGTTGTTGCGCGGCTTCTCGGCGCCGGCCAAGCTGCGCTTCCCCTATGGCCGCGAGGACCTGGCCTTCCTGCAGGCCAACGACTCCGACGGTTTCAATCGCTGGGATGCCGGCCAGCGCCTGGCGTTGCTGGCCCTGGATGACCTGATTGCCGCCCACCGCAACGGCGTCGAGAAGGTCATGGATACGCGGGTCGTCGAGGCCTTCCGCGGCCTGCTCGAGGGAGAGCCCGAGGACCGCGCCGTGCTGGCGGAGATGATCGTGCTGCCCAGCGAGGCCTATATCGCCGAGCAGCAGCCGCTGGTGGACGTCGATGCCATCCATGCGGCACGCGAGTTTATGCGCCAAGGACTGGCGTTGGCGCTGCGCGACGACTTCCTGCGCGTCTATCGCGAGAATCAACTCGATGCGCCCTATGCGCCGACGCCCGAGCAGATCGCCCGGCGCAGCCTGAAGAACGTGGCGCTCTCGTACCTGATGGCCATCGAGGATGAAGAAGGGGTGGCGCTGGCGCATGAGCAGTTCACGGCCGACCACAACATGACCGACGTGCGCCATGCCCTGACCCTGCTGACGCACAGCCGCCGGGATGAGCTGAGTGAGCCGGCGCTCAAGGCGTTCGGCGAGAAGTGGGCCCATGACCCTCTGGTCATGGACCAGTGGTTCGCCATCCAGGTGACCCGCCCGCAGCCCGACGTGCTGGAACGGGTCAAGTTCCTGATGGAGCACCCAGCCTTCTCGCTGAAGAACCCGAACAGGGTACGAGCCCTGATCGGCACCTTTATCGGCCAGAACCGCGTCAACTTCCATCGCCTGGACGGCGAAGGCTATCGCCTGCTGACCGATGCCGTGATCGAACTCGACCGGCTTAACCCGGAGATCGCGGCTCGCCTGATCATTCCGCTGACGCGCTGGGCGCGCTTCGACGAGCAGCGCCAGGCACTGATGAAGGTCGAGCTCGAGCGCATCCGCGCCGGCGAGCTCTCGCCCAATGTCTATGAGGTGGTGGAAAAGGCCCTGGCCTGAGGAAAGGGTAATTTCCTGCTGTGCTCGGGCTCTTATAAAAGAAGCTGGCCGCCGGCGGTGCCGGTGCGCCGGCCCGGTCGTCTCCTCATGTAGCAGGCTACACTCCGGCAGCTGCGCTCCGGCGTCGGCCAGCCTATTCTCGCTCGCGACGGAAATTCCACCTTTCCTGGCAGCGTAAAAAGCGCCGCCCTTCGGGGCGGCGCTTTCACGTTGCAGGGAGTCAGTAGATCAGCCAGCTGAGTACGACAAACCCCAGCAACAACCAGATAACCGTGGCGACGATGGCGCGGCGAGTCAGGGCGCGGAAGGCCTTCCACAGCATCCACAGGCCCACCATCAGGATCAACAGGCTGGTGATCGAGGTCGAGATGCCCAGCGAGCCGGCCAGTCCCTGGAGGAAGCCGCGGGCGGAGTCGCCGACGTTGCCGAAGACGCCGGTCAACAGGTCGACGACGAAACGGATGATCTCGCCGAGGGTGCGACCGATCCAGGTGAAGAACGCTTCCATGTGCGGGTTCTCTCGTGGTTCGCTAGGGTGCCAAAGGTAGCATGCCGGAGGCGGTCGTCGTCACCGGCATGCGCCGTGCCTCACCCCAGCTGGCTCGACATCGGCTCGATACCCGACTCTTCGGCGGCGCTGTCCGCCAGGGCGCTGCCGGCCTGGTCGTAAACGTGAAAGACGGCGCTGGCGCCCAGCTCGCGAATGGGCTCGATCTCCTCGGGAAATTCGACCACGGCGGTGATCCTGCCATTGAAATGGCGTAAGCGTAGCTGCTTGAGGGCGAAGAGGTTGCCGGTATGGTGTGGCATCGACAGCACCACCATGGCAACGTCGGGAGACATCAGCAGCTTGTCCCAGAAGTCGGAGTCCATGGCATCGCCCTCGACGATATTGAACCCACGCTCGGCCAGCAGCCCGACGCTGGTCGGGTTGCTGTCGATGCCGAGCACACGCAGGCCGTAATGCTTCTGCAGACGGCGATAAACGCTGCGCCCGATGCGCCCCATGCCCAGCACGACCGCCTCGGCATCGCCGACCTCGATGGGGCGGTCGCTGGGGGTGAGCTGACTCGGGTCGCGCTCGGGCAAGCGTGGCTCGAGCCAGCGGTAGATGCCCTCGCTGACGGCGTTGAGCAGCGAGGAGAGGACGAAGCTCAGGGCGACGGCCAGCGAGATGACGATTAGCCAGTTCTCGTCGAACAGGCCCCCGGAGACGGCAATGGCGCCGACGATCAGCCCGAACTCGGAGTAGTTGGAGAGGCTCAGGGTGGTCAGAAGCGAGGTGCGATTGCGCATCGGATAGCGCATGAACACCACGAAATAGAGCAGGCTCTTGAGCGGCAGCAGGGCGACCAGCAGCAGCGCCATCAGGACATGACTGACGTTCGGCATGGCGGTGAGGCCGATGTTCAGGAAGAAGCCGATCAGCAGCAGCTCCTTGATATTGAACATCGCGCGAGAAAGGTTCCGGGCCGCCGGGTGGGGGGCCAGCAACAGGCCCACGAGCAGCGCGCCGAGGTCCCCCTTGAGGCCCAGCGCCTCGAACAGCGTATAGCCCAGCACCAGGGCCAGCAGCATGCCGAACAGGATCTGCATCTCGCCGTGCCCCAGGCGATCCAGCAGCCGGCGCAGCAGCGGGGCCAGCGGAATCAACAGCACCAGGCCCAGCGCCCATGGGCTCGGCAGCTCGCCGGTGGAGGCGGTGATAAACAGCACGGCGAGAACGTCCTGCATGATCAAAACGCCAATGGCCAGTCGCCCATAGGCGGTCTGCGTCTCGCTGCGCTTCTCCAGCGTCTTGATCACGAAGACCGTGCTGGAGAATGACAGGGCGAAGCCCAGCAGCAGCAGCGTATGCCAGTGGCTATCGACCAGCAGCGTCAGGCCAAGCCCCTTGAGCCCCACCAGCAGCCCACAGAACAGCAGCGATGAGCCGATCATGTGCAGGCTGGTGCCGGCCCAGACTTCACGGCGTAGCAGGGTCCGTACGTCGAGCTTCAGGCCAATGGTGAACAGCAGCAGGGTGACGCCGATCTCGGCGATCATGGCGAGGAGGGGAGAGTCGTCGTAACCTATCGCGTTGAGCACGAAGCCGGCGGAAAGAAAACCGACCAACGGCGGTAAGCGGATGGCCAGGGCGGCGGCGCCGCCCAGGAAGGCGGCGACAAGAAATGCCGGTTCGATCATGCACGCTCCCTGTTCGTTAAATCATGCTTTGGCGATAGTCTACGGAAGACGCCCGAGGAATGGCACGCTTTCCCGGTCAAAGCCTGGATCGCCTTGCGAGGGAGGGGCCGCTCTGCTGCAATATGTCCTTTTCGTGACGGAGGCGCTTGATGAGATTCACACACTGGAAGCCGACCCTGCTGGGCATGCTGCTGGCCCTGGGCCTGGCGGGCTGTGGTAACGGCGATGAGCCGGCGTCCGATGCCGAGGCGCCCCAGGCGGCGGAGGAGAGCGCCGACGCGAGTGCGCCGCAAGGCGATGCCGCCGAGGAGCGGGCTGAAGACGCGCCCGGGGCAGCGTCAGGCAGCGAAGAGGCCGCGCCTGCCGACCAGGGTGCCTCGGAGCCGGCCCCGGTCGACGCCGAGGTGTCCGCCGATGCCGAGACCCTGGGCGAGTCCCCCGAGGCCACCCTGGAGGGTGAGGCCGCCTTGCCCGGCGAGGCGACCCGTGAAGACGTCGATGCCATCATCGAGGAGAACGAGCGGCGCTTTCAGGAGGCTCAGCAGCGCATCGACGAGCAATTCGAGCAGGCGGAGCAGCAGTCGGTGGCGCCCGAGCCCATGGAGGGCGGTGATGCCGACAGTCGTATCGACCTCGACTCCTCCCTCGGCGATAGCACCTTGAGCGAAGCGGAGGCGAGTGACTCGGATATCGACGCGATTATCGAGGAGCAGGAGCGCCGCTTCGAAGAGGCGCAGCGGGAGCTGGAGCAGCAGTTCGACGAGATCGAGCGGGACGTACCCGAATTCGAGGGTCTCGATGCGGAGTCGATGGGCAGCGAGGCCTCGGCACCCGCGCCGGCAGGGCCCGCCGAGGAGTAACCCGCGGGGCGTTGGCCTCACCAACAAGAAGGCCCACCGCAGGGTGGGCCTTGTTCGCGGATCCGGCAGTGCCGTTCCGGCGAGTATTCGCTCAGTCGTCGGAGCGGATGTTGGAGGCCTGAAGGCCCTTCTTGCCCTGAGTGACCTCGAAGGTGACCTTCTGGCCATCCTGCAGGGACTTGAAGCCTTCAGCCTGAATCTCGGAGAAGTGCGCGAACAGGTCATCGCCGCCGTCGTCCGGGGAGATGAAGCCGTAGCCCTTGGTGTCGTTGAACCACTTGACAGTGCCAGTTGCCATTTATCGATTTCCTTAACGTACGGATGGTGTTTCCGGCTCGAGTGCCCGGGGCACTCGAGCCGCGGTGCCCGGCAGGGGGCCATGTGGCCCGGTCGCCTGCCGGCGCATCGTTGGCGGCTTCTCGGCCAGGCTTGCGCCCATTGGATGACGCAGGGAAACTAGGCCGAGCCCGCACGACCACTCTAGTTGGAAAGCGCGAGGGCGTCCAGCGCGCTCGCTTACCGTCCCTACCTCACTCGAGATCCTCATGACTGCCACCCCTTCTTCTTCTTACGATACCCATAACATGCTGTTTGGCTACCTGCTCTGGCTGTTTGGCTTCCTGGGGGCTCACCGCTTCTACTACGGCAAGCCGGTGACCGGAACCATCTGGTTCCTTACCCTCGGGCTGCTGGGTATCGGCTGGCTGATCGACCTGTTCCTTATCCCCGCCATGGATCGCCAGGCGGACCTGCGCTTTCGCCCCGGCCCCATCAACTATTCCCTGGCCTGGCTGCTGCTGACGTTTCTGGGCGTCTTCGGATTGCATCGGTTCTATCAGGGCAAGTGGTTGACCGGCATCCTCTATCTGCTGACCTTCGGGGTATTCGGGCTGGGCGTGCTCTACGATTTCTGGACGCTTAATGACCAGATATCGATGCGTCACTCACAGCGCTCGGCATAGGATCAGGGATGATGCTGGTCGATGCCCAGTTCTGGTCATTTCTGGTGGCCATCACGCTGCTTTCGATCACCCCGGGCGTGGACACTCTGCTGGTGATCCGCAATACCTCCCGTGGCGGGGTGCGCGATGGGGCGCTCACGAGCCTGGCGATCTGCTGTGGGCTCTTCGTGCATGCCGCCGTCTCGGCCCTGGGCATCTCACTGATCCTGCTCCAGTCGGCCTGGGCCTTTGGCGTGCTCAAGCTGGCCGGGGCCGTCTATCTGATCTGGCTGGGGTTGCAGGCCCTCCTGGCGGCGCGGCGTGGCCAGGGGCTGCCGGTGGCGGGGATGGGTGGCGCACGTCGTGGTGTGTCTGTCTGGAGGCCCCTGCGCGAGGGGCTGCTCTCCAACGTGCTCAATCCCAAGACCATCGTCTTCTACATGGCCTTTCTGCCGCAGTTTATCGCCCCGGGTGACCCGGCCCTGATCAAGTCGCTGTTTCTGGCCGGCGTACACTTCGTGATTGCCAATCTCTGGCAGATCGGGGTGGCGTCCATGGTGGGGGGGGCGGGGCGGCTGCTGGCCAGCCCCGTCTTCGCACGTGGGCTCAACGGGCTGACCGGCATGGTGCTGATTGTCTTCGGCATCCGGCTGGCGCTGGAGCGCCAGCCCTAGCCCGGCTGCGCCGGGAGCTGGGCCCGGCTACGCCGGGAGCTTTACGCCATACGCTTTACGCTGTACGCAAAACCCCAGCCGGGCTTTCGCCCGGAGCTATAAGTCATAAGCTTTACGCTGTAAGAAAAACCCTTATCGTGAACCTCGGTGGCGATATCCTGGCTTACGGCTTACGGCTTACGGCTTACGGCTTACGGCTTACGGCTTACGGCTTCCGTACGGCTATTGCCGTGCCAGCAGTGAGCTATCGTAGCGGGCGGTCTTCTCCGCCTGGGTCAGCATCGAGACGCCTTCGCTGTTGCCGCCGTTGGCCAGGCTTTCAAAGATGGCGCGGTAGGTCAGTACGGCCTGCACGTAGTGGCGCGTCTCGCGAAAGGGAATGCTTTCGACGAAGAGGTCGAAGGGGACGGTGGCGCTGCCTCGTAACCAACGGTCCACGCGGCTGGGGCCGGCGTTGTAGGCCGCGGTGGCGGCCAGGCGGTTGCCCCGATAGCGTTCGAGCATGTCGCGAATATAGGTGCTGCCCAGGCGAATGTTGGTCTGTGGGTCGAGGATCCCGTAGGCCCCCGGGTCGGGGATGCCCAGCTGGCGCGACAGCTGGGTCGCGGTGGCGGGCATCAACTGCATCAGCCCACGGGCGCCGGCGGGTGACAAGGCCTCGGGGTTGTAGGCGCTCTCGCGTCGAGCGATGCCCATCAACAGGTAGGGATCGACACCGGTCCGGCGGCCCCACTCCAGGAAGTCGCCACGATAGGCCTCGGGAAAGCGCCATTCGAGGGCGTCCCAGAGCTGACCGACGATGGTGGTCTGTACCAGCCTGGCATTCCAGCCGCGCCGGTGGGCGTAGTCCCCCAGGGCGCGGGCGTCGCGGGGGCTTGCCCGACGCACCGCCATGTACCATTCGCTGGCGGCCAGCCCTGGCTCGTTGATGCGCAACAGGGCTTCGGTGCGCCTTACCGCCGGCCAGCGTGAGACCCGCTCGCGGTCGGCGGAGTCGACCGAGTTGCGCTCCATATTGAGCGAGTAGTCGCGGCCGAGTCGGTCGGCGGCGGCGAAGCCGTAGAAGCTGCGCTCGGTGGCGGCGGCGGCATAGGCGCGCTCGGCGGCGTCCGCGTCGCCGAGCCGCTCCAGGGCCCGGGCCTGCCAATACTGCCAGCGCTCGTCACGACGGTTTTCGTCCGGCAGGCGCTGGATCCAGTCGAGTACGCCACGCCAGTCGCGATCGGCCAGGGCCGTGCGCACCCGAAGCTCGAGCAGGTCGGGGTCGGCCAGCTGGGGAAGGGTGGCATCGACCCAGTCGCGATGACCGTACACGTCGCGCACCAGCGAATAGAAGATCAGGTCATGCTCGATCGCCCGACGGTGCTCGGCGGCAATGTTCAGCTGCGGTGCGATGCGGCGCCACGCCCTCAGGGCCTGCTCGGTGTCGGCGCGCACATGGCCGTGCATGGCGGCCGCGAAGAAGGGGCCACTGCCGCGGCATTCGGGGCCAATGCAGGGAGAGACCCGGGTGATGGCGGTGTCGTCAGCCTGTACGCGTGCCATGGCCTGCCGAGCCGTTTGCCAGCGAGAGCCCAGCAGGCCCCCCAGATATGTTGCCAGGCCGTTTTCACCGGCCTGCCAGGCGAGCATCTGGCGCTCCCAGATCCGTTGTTCGTCGATGGCGCCACGGGCGCGCAGGGTGTTGAAGAGGCTGTCGCAGGCCTCGGGCTGGGAGTGGCCGACCCGCCATAGCCGGCGGCCTCCCTCGGCGGCCATGGCGGGGTCCCGGTCGAGCAGGGCGGTGTAGTAATGACAGCGCCGTGCGGTGCCCTCGGGCTCCCCGTCGGCGACCTCCAGGAGGTCGGCATGGCGCCCGGCGTCGCCATAGCGGTCGATGGCCTGGCCGCGCATCCAGCCGGCGAGGGGAGCGTCGGCGTAACGCTCGATAAAGTTCAAGACGCTGCGGGGCTCGGCATCCGGCAGACGGTTGCGCAGGCGATGATAGGCCACGTAGCCGGCCAGCTCGTGCCCGGCGATGGCGGCCTCATCGATCTTGTGCCAGTCGCCGGCTCGAGCGGCATGCAAGGCGTCGCGCATGCTGCGATCATCGGCCTGGCCCAGGAGGGGCAGGCAGCACAGGGTGGCGGTGGCGAGAGCACGCCAGGGCACGGGGAAACGCAGCGACATAGGAACCCTCCAGCGTCGGTTCTCGTGTAAAACGACCATCGTCGTCGATGGATAGTGGCGGGATAGTGTCGCCTGTTCATGACCGCAGCGTCCATGCTGTTGTCATGCCCGTGAATCGCTTATCGTGACATTCTGTTCGTTGAGGTCGGCAAGGAGGATGCCCATGGCAGGCAAGGGCGACAAGTTGAAGACGCGGCTACGCGGGCGTTCCCGAATGATTGGCCAGATCACCCGGGCCCTGCGGCTGTTTGTACCGATGCTGGGGGATGTGTGGCGTGGCCGCTTTCGCCCGGTGCCCTGGACGGCCATCCTGTGGATGCTCGCCGCGCTGGTCTATCTGGTCTCGCCCCTGGATCTGATTCCGGATTTTCTGGTGCTGGTGGGCGTGCTGGATGACGCGGTCATCGTCGGCTGGCTGTTGACCCGGGTGGATACTGCCCTGGGGCCCTATCGCGCCTGGCGGGAAGCGAGCGTTGATGCCGACAAGGATCATGCCGGTGATTTCTGATACGGTCGTTTGATTGTCGGATATTCACAACAACATCCCTAGCGAGGCGCCCCATGCACGCCGATTCCCATTCCGCCGCCGTCTGGCGGCGAGCCTTGACGCGTTTCGTCAATGTGATACCCCATACGCGTGAGCTGGGGCTGGAGGTGCTCGAGGCCTCGCCGCGCCTCGCCCGCCTGCGCCTGCCCTGGCACGATGACCTGTTGGGTGACAGCGAACGCGGGCTGGTCCACGGCGGGGTCTTGACCATGTTGCTGGACACCGCCTGCGGTTCGGCGGTCCTGCCGGCGCTACCGGCGCCGGAGATCTGCCCGACCCTGGATTTGCGCGTTGATCATTTTCGCCCGGCGGTCGCCGGCCGTGACCTGCAGGTGGAGGCGCGTGCCGTGCGGGTCACCGCCTCGGTGGTGTTCACCGAGGGGCGGGTCTGGCAGTCGGCCGACGGCGATGTGGCCCGCGCCGTCGGCAGTTTTGTGCGGCTGGGAGCGCATAATACCCCGCCGGAATTTGCCGAGGCGCTATTCGCCGAGGAGGATGACCATGCCTGAAGGCATTCATGGAGTGGAGCGGCTGTCGGGACCTCGCCACGCCGGCGACCTGTCGGCGTGGCTGGCGCTGATGCCCTATGCCCGACGCATTGGCGTCTCGGCGCTTCCTGACCCCGAGGGCGAAGGCCTGCTGTTTCGCCTCGACCCTCGCCCGGGCAATGTCGGCAATATCATGCTGCCGGCGCTGCATGGCGGGGTGGTGGCGGCCTTCATGGAGACGGCGGCGACGCTTGAGTTGATGCTCGCCATCCGCGAGCCGCGTCTGCCGAAGGTTGTCGATATTTCCGTCGACTATCTGCGCACCGCCCGCCTGGTGCCGACCCATGCCCGCTGCTCGCTGCTGCGCGAGGGGCGCCGTTTGGCCAACGTCACGGTCAGTGCCTGGCAGAAGGAGGAAACCGCGCCGGTGGCCACCGCCAGGCTGCATTTCGTGCTGAAAGACCCCGACAGCGGTCGGGCGTGAGTCACCTCGGGGCTTGAAAAGCCGCGCGGCAACCCCATATCGACTGCCAGTCCCGAGTCGGTGGTCCACCACCGTCGTCATGTCGAAAGGAGGGGTTCACGCCACATGACTACTGCCACGCAACATGAAGAGACCCTTGGCTTCCAGACCGAGGTGAAGCAGCTCCTGCACCTGATGATTCACTCCCTGTACTCCAACCGGGAGATCTTCCTGCGCGAGCTGATTTCCAATGCCGCCGACGCCTGCGACAAGCTGCGCTATGCGGCCCTGGACAACGACACGCTCTACGAGGGTGACAGCGAGCTGCGCATCGAGATCGAACATAATGCCGAGGCGGGTACCGTGACGGTGCGTGATAACGGCATCGGCATGAGCCGTGATGAGGTGATCGAGAACCTCGGCACCATCGCCCGCAGCGGCACCGCCGAGTTCCTCAAGCAGCTTTCCGGCGAGCAGCAGAAGGACGCCCGTTTGATCGGCCAGTTTGGCGTCGGCTTCTACTCCGGCTTTATCGTCGCCGATGAGGTCACGGTGCGCACCCGCAAAGCGGGCGCCGAACGGGGTGAAGGCGTCGAGTGGCGCTCCCGGGGCGAGGGCGAGTTCACCGTGTCCGACGCCGAGTGTGCGGCTCACGGCACCGAGATCGTGCTGCACCTCAAGGAAGACGCCCGGGAGTTTGCCGACGATTTCCGCCTGCAGGGCCTGGTGCGCAAGTACTCGGATCATATCGAGGTGCCGGTACGCATGCCCCGGGTCGAGAAGGCCCGCGACGAGGAAGACAACGAGATCGAGGGTAGCGAGACCGTTACCTGGGAGACCGTCAACGAGGCCACCGCCCTGTGGGTGCGGCCCAAGAGCGAGCTCACCGACGATGACTACCAGGCGTTCTACAAGCACGTCGCTCACGATTACAGCGACCCGCTGACCTGGAGTCACAACAAGGTCGAGGGCAAGCTCGAGTACACCAGCCTGCTCTATGTGCCGGGGCGCGCGCCCTTCGACCTCTACGAGCGCGATGGCGCCCGTGGCGTGAAGCTCTACGTTCAGCGCGTCTTCATCATGGACGACGCCGAGCAGTTCCTGCCGCTCTACCTGCGCTTCATCAAGGGGGTGCTGGATACCCGCGACCTGTCCCTCAACGTGTCCCGTGAGCTGCTACAGCAGGATCCCCAGGTCGAGAAGATCAAGAGCGCCCTGACCAAGCGTTCCCTGGACATGCTCAAGAAGCTGGCCAAGGATCCCGAGGCCTACCAGACCTTCTGGAACACCTTCGGCAGCGTGCTCAAGGAAGGCCCGGCGGAAGATCATGGCAATCGCGAGAAGATCGCCGGCCTGCTGCGCTTCTCCACCACCCACACCGACAGTACCACTCAGGACCAGTCCCTCGCCGACTATGTGAGTCGCATGCAGGAGGGGCAGAAGAAGATCTACTATATCGTCGCCGACGGCTTCAACGCGGCCAAGTCCAGCCCGCACCTGGAGATCTTCCGCAAGAAGGGCGTCGAGGTCCTGCTGCTCCACGACCGCATCGACGAATGGCTGATGAGCCATCTCCATGAGTACGACGGCACGTCCTTCGTCGACGTGGCCAAGGGCGAGCTCGACCTCGGCGAGATCGAGGACGAGGAGGAGAAGCAGGCCCAGGAGGAAACCGCCAAGGCCAAGGAGGATTTGGTCAAGCGGGTCAAGGAGGCGCTGGGCGAGACCGTCCAGGAGGTCAAGGTGACCCACCGGTTGACCGATTCACCGGCCTGTGTGGTGCTGCCCGAGCACGAAATGGGGTTCCAGATGCGGCGCATCATGGAAGCCGCCGGTCAGGCCATGCCGGAGGTCAAGCCGATCCTCGAGCTGAATCCCGAGCATGCGCTGGTGGCGCGCCTCGAGAGCGCGGAGGGTGAGGTCTTCAGCGACCTGACCCATATCCTGCTCGACCAGGCGATCATCGCCGAGGGGGGGCATCTCGACGACCCTGCCGCTTACGTAAAGCGCCTTAACGCCGTGTTGAGTGCCTGATTCTCCGATAGGTTCGGTCTCCACCTATCTCTCTCCATCCATCTACCTTCACCAACAGGCCGCCTCCGGGCGGCCTGTTGGCGTCTGGCACTTGCCTTTTTGCCGATTTGCGTTCAGCGTTATCCGGCTCCGGCTTTCAGTTCGGCGATGCTGCATATTCTGACCCTCGATCGTTCACACGACGGTTGTGCAATGCGGCATTGTCAGGTATGAATAAAAAGACTAACCCATGCACAAATTCGATAACTAAGCGGGAGATCCAACGTGAAGATTGGTGCACCCAGGGAGCTCGCCAAGGGCGAGGCGCGCGTCGCGCTGACCCCTGACAGCGCGACATTCATTCAGAAGCTTGGACACGAGTGCCTGATCGAGACCGGCGCCGGCGTGGCCGCCGGCTTCGATGACGAGGCCTATCGCAGCGCCGGCGTCACCGTCGTCGACGGCGCCGATGCGCTCTGGAACGAAGCCGAGGTAGTGATCAAGGTCCGCGAGCCCGAGGACGCGGAGGCCGAGCGCCTGCGCGAAGGGCAGACCCTGATCAGCTTCTTCTGGCCGGCCCAGAGCGAGGCGTTGCTCGAGAAGTGTCGTGCCCAGGGCGCCACCGTGGTGGCCATGGACATGGTGCCGCGTATCTCGCGGGCCCAGAAGATGGATGCCCTGTCATCCATGGCCAATATCGCCGGCTATCGCGCGGTGATCGAGGCGGGCAACAACTTCGGACGCTTCTTCACCGGCCAGGTGACGGCCGCCGGCAAGGTACCGCCGGCCAAGGTGATGGTGATCGGTGCCGGCGTGGCGGGTCTTGCCGCCATCGGTACCGCTACCAGCCTGGGTGCCGTGGTGCGGGCCTTCGATGTGCGCCCCGAAGTGGCCGAGCAGATCGAGTCCATGGGCGCCGAGTTCCTGTTCCTCGACTTCGACGAGAGCCAGGACGGTTCCGAGACGGGTGGCTATGCGGCCCCCTCCAGCCCCGAGTTCCGTGAGAAGCAGCTCGAGTGCTTCCGCGAACAGGCCCCGGATATCGATATCGTCATCACCACGGCGTTGATCCCCGGCAGGCCGGCACCCAAGCTGTGGCTGGAGGATATGGTCCAGGCCATGAAGCCGGGCTCGGTGGTTATCGACCTGGCCGCGGAGAAGGGGGGCAACTGTGACCTGACCGTGGCCGACGAGCGCGTGGTGAGCGACAACGGCGTGGTGGTGGTCGGCTATACCGACTTCCCGTCGCGCATGGCGACCCAGTCATCGCTGCTTTACGCCAACAACATTCGCCATATGCTGACCGACCTGACCCCCGAGAAGGATGGTCAGATCAACCACGATATGGAGGATGACGTCATCCGTGGTGCCACGGTGACCCATGCCGGCGAGGTCACCTTCCCGCCGCCGCCGCCCAAGGTCAAGGCGATTGCCGCGGCCAAGCCCAAGCCCAAGGAGAAGGAGCCGACGCCGGAAGAGAAGAAGGCCGCCGAGCTGGCGACCTTCAAGGCCCAGACCAAGCGTCAGGTCACCCTGCTCGGGGTGGGGGGCGCGCTGATGCTGCTGCTCGGTCAGGTGGCACCGGCCTCCTTCATGCAGCACTTCATCGTCTTCGCGCTGGCCTGCTTCGTCGGCTTCCAGGTGATCTGGGGCGTCAGCCACTCGCTGCATACGCCGCTGATGGCGGTGACCAATGCCATCTCCGGGATCATCATCCTGGGGGCAGTCCTGCAGATCGGTTCGGGCAGCGGGTTGGTAACGCTGATGGCGGCCATCTCGGTGCTGGTGGCGACTATCAATATCGTGGGTGGCTTCCTGGTGACACGCCGGATGCTGGCCATGTTCCAGAAATCGTGAACCGCGGAGACAACCCATGCTGAGTCAAGGATTCGTGTCTGCCGCGGCGATCGCGGCGAGTGTACTGTTCATCCTCTCCCTGGGGGGGTTGAGCAATCAGGAGAAGGCCAAGCGGGCGGTGTGGTACGGCATCGTCGGCATGGCCGTGGGGGTATTCTTTACCGCCTTGGGGCCGGGTATCGGCGCCTACACCTGGATGATCCCGATGATGGTCATCGGCGCCGGTATCGGCGTCTATGTGGCCAAGAAGGTCGACATGACCGAGATGCCGCAGCTGGTAGCGGCATTGCATAGCTTCGTCGGCCTGGCCGCGGTGTTTGTCGGCTGGAGTGCCGACCTGGAGCGCCGTCGCGTGCTGGCGGCGCGGGCCCTCGAGGCGGGCACCGACCAGTTCTCGGCCTTCGCCGGCCTGGTGGCCACCAAGGCGCCGGACGAGCTGATGTTCCTGCAGGTCGAGGTCGTGCTGGGCGTGTTCATCGGTGCGGTGACCTTTACCGGGTCGATCATCGCCTTCGGCAAGCTGGCCGGCAAGATCGACGGCAAGCCCCGCCAGCTGCCCGGTGGACACATGCTCAATGCCGGCGCCGCGGCGCTGTCGCTGCTGCTCGCCATTCTCTACCTCGGCGGTGCGGGCTTCTGGACGCTGCTGTTGATTGCCGCCCTGGCGTTCTTCATCGGCTACCACCTGATCATGGGCATCGGCGGCGCCGATATGCCGGTGGTGGTCTCGATGCTCAACAGCTACTCCGGCTGGGCCGCGGCCGCCATCGGCTTCACGCTCTCCAACGATCTGCTGATCGTCACCGGGGCCCTGGTCGGCTCTTCGGGTGCCATCCTCTCGTACATCATGTGCAAGGCGATGAACCGCAACTTCCTCAACGTCATCCTCGGCGGCTTCGGTGGTACTCAGGGGCCGGCGGCGGAGATCGAGGGCGAGCAGGTGGCCATCGATGCGGGCGGCGTGGCCAGCGCCCTCAACGATGCCGACAGCGTGATTATCGTGCCGGGCTACGGCATGGCGGTCGCCCAGGCCCAGAACGCGGTCAGCGAGCTGACCCGCAAGCTGCGCGCCTCGGGCAAGACGGTGCGCTTCGGCATCCACCCGGTGGCGGGGCGTTTGCCCGGGCACATGAACGTGCTGCTGGCCGAGGCCAAGGTGCCCTACGACATCGTGCTGGAGATGGACGAGATCAATGATGACTTCCCCTCCACCGACGTGGTGATCGTCATCGGCTCCAACGATATCGTCAACCCGGCCGCCGAAGAGGATCCCAACAGCCCCATCGCCGGCATGCCGGTGTTGAAGGTCTGGGAGGCCAAGCAGGTGTTCGTCAGCAAGCGCGGCCAGGGCACCGGCTATTCCGGCATCGAGAACCCGCTGTTCTTCAAGGAGAACACCCGGATGTTCTACGGTGATGCCCGCAAGAGCATCGACGACCTGCTGCCGCTGGTCGACTGACGCTCTTCGATCACGGCCCCGCCTGGGGCCGTATGCCGGGACGCCCGGGCCGATCACGGTCCGGGCGTCTTTTTCGTTACAATCCCTTCCTACATTCATTCATCGCCTTCGGGGTTTATCATGGCAGACGAACGCATGCGGGTGGCGGTGCTGGGGGGGGGCAGTTTCGGTACCGCCCTGGCCAGCATTGCCGCGGACAACGGTGCCGAGGTGCGTCAGTGGCTACGCGACCCGGCGCTGGCCGAGCAGATCAACCGGGAACACGTCAACGGCCGCTACTTGCCCGGCTATGCCATCAATCCGGGGGTGGTGGCCTCCACCGAGATGGTTGACGTCCTGCCCGGGGCCGGCCTGGTGCTGGTCGCCATTCCCTCCAAGGCCTTCGCCGCGGTGGTGCGTCAGGCACGCCCCCATCTGAGCCCCGACCAGATCCTGGTCAGCACCACCAAGGGCATCCAGGAGGCGGGCTTCAAGCTGATGAGCCAGATCCTCGAGGAGGAGACCGGCTTCCCGCATATCGGCGTGATCTCGGGGCCCAATCTCGCCTCCGAGGTGGCCGACAAACAGCTCACCGCCACGGTGATCGCCAGCGACGACCCCGAGACCCGCACCCGGGTCCAGACGGCGCTGGGCTGCGACTACTTCCGGGTCTATGCCAGCAATGACCGCTATGGCGTGGAGCTTGGCGGGGCGCTGAAGAATCTCTATGCCATCGTCGCCGGCATGGCCGCGGCCCTGGGCATGGGCGAGAACACCCGCAGCATGCTGATGACCCGGGCGCTGGCCGAGATGAGCCGCTTCGCCGTGGCCCTGGGCGCCAACCCCATGACCTTCCTGGGCCTGGCCGGGGTCGGGGACCTGATCGTCACCTGCTCGTCGCGGCTGTCACGCAACTATCGCGTCGGATATGCCCTGGGCGAGGGGCGCAGCCTGGATGAGGCGGTCGACGCTCTGGGTCAGGTGGCCGAAGGGGTTAATAGCGTGCGCCTGGTGCGCGACAAGGCGTTTGACGAAGGCATCTACATGCCGCTTGCCGAGGGGCTCTATCAGGTGCTGTTCAAGGGAGTGCCGGCCGAGGAGATGGCGCGGCTGCTGATGCTGGGCGAGCAGAGCAGCGACGTGGAGTTCGTGCTGGCACGCGAGGACGTGCAGCGAGCGCATCGCGAGCGGGGCGGCGAAAGGGGCAAGGGCCATGACTGAGCGGCTGCTGATCATGCGCCACGGCGAGGCGGGTCCTGGGCGCCCCGACGCCGGGCGTGAACTGACGCGCCATGGCCAACAGCAGGTGCGGCGCATGGCGGCCTGGCTGGCCGGCCGCGACGACCTCGGCGGCCTGCGCCTGCTGGCCAGCCCCTATCGGCGCGCCCAGCAGACCGCCGCCCTGGTCGCTGAGGCGCTGGGCGGTGCCGAGGTCAGTATTGAGGTTGAGACGCTGGGCCGCATCACCCCCGACGACTCGCCCCAGGCGGTGGCCGACTGGCTGGTCGAGCAGGCGCCGGGGCGTCCGCTGATGCTGGTCAGCCATATGCCGCTGGTAGGCGCACTGGCCGGGCTGTTGGTGGAGGGGCGCGAGGATAGGGGCCTCGGCTTTCCCACTGCCGCCGTGGCCGAGTTCGAGGCCGATGTCTGGGCGGCGGGATGCGCGCGGCTGGCGCGGTTTATCACCCCGGCGGAGCTTGGCTGAGCGGGAGTCGGCGCTAGATCAGCCCGGCCATCTGCAGGCCGAAGACCCCCAGGGTGATGGTCACGCTGGCCATCAGGGTGGTCAGGGCGATGATATTGGCGGTAAGCACGGCGTTGCCGCCCATGGCCCTGGCCATCACGAAGGCCGCCGCCGCGGTGGGGCTCGAGAAGAACAGGAACATCACGCCCAGCTCACGCCCCTCGAAGCCGGCCAGCCAGGCCGCACCGGTCGCCAGCATCGGAATCACCACCATCTTCATCAGGCTGGCGCTCAGCGCCACGGCGCCGGACGCCCGCAGGGCGCCGAAGGAGAGGGTGGCGCCGATGCAGATCAGCGCCAGCGGCAGGGTCAGGGAGGCGAAGTAATCGCCGGTGGTGATCAGCCAGCCGGGCAACGGTGGCGCCGCCACGGCCACCGGCAGTGCCGCCACCACGGCCAGGATCAGCGGATTGCGCACGATGTTCGTGAGGATGTCGCGCCAGTCGACCCGAGCCTCGTCGCGGTAGATCGCCAGGGCGACGACGGAGAAGATGTTGTAGGTCAGGATCACCACGCCGAGCAGCAGGCCCCCGGCGGAGAGGCCGTAGTCGCCGTACATGCCCGCCGCCAGGGCCAGCCCGACGATGCCGACATTGCCGCGAAAGGCGCTCTGGATATAGCTGCCGCGATCATTCCGGGCAATGCGTAGCTCCGCCCAGGCCCAGGCAAGGAGGAAGCCGCCCAGGGTGGCCAGGGCGAAGACCCCGAGCAGCCGCGGGTTGAGGGTGGCTTCCAGGTCGGCGCGGATGATGCTGAGAAAGACCAGCGTGGGCAGAGTTGCCTTGAACACCAGCTGGGAGGCGGTGGTGACGAAGGCCGCATCGATCCAGCGGGCGCGCTTGAGGCCCAGACCGATAAAGACCATGGCGAAGACCGGCAGGGTGACCTCCAGGGTGGCCTGGAAGATCGCCAGGGCCTCCATCAGCGCACCAGCCAGAAGCCGACCAGGATGGCGGCCATCACGGTAGCGAAGAAGACTCGATTACGCAGGCGGGTATCACGGGGCTGGCGGGCAGACACGAGGGCTCCATATAAGGTGAAAGGCGACTTGGCGAAACATGGTAATCCCGTTAGCCTGCTATCACCAGGCGCGGGACTCGCGCCGTGCTTGAAACTGGATCAGGAAACGCCGATGACGCCCCCCGATACCGACCGTTCCACGCTGCTGTTCGCCCACGCCAACGGGTTTCCCGGCGCCAGCTACCGCAGCTTCCTGGCGCCCCTGGGTGAGCGTTTCGCGCTGCACCCGCTGGACCGGCTCGGCCATCACGCCGACTTTCCGGTGGGACACAACTGGCTGGCGCTGCGCGATGAACTGCTGTCTTCCCTGGCGGGGCTCGAGGCGCCGGTGGTCGGCGTGGGGCACTCCATGGGGGGCGTGCTGATGGCCATGGCCGCCGAGGCGGCGCCGGAGCGCTTCCGGTGCGTGGTGATGCTTGACCCGCCGCTGATGCTGGGCCTCGATGCCTGGGGAATGAAGGCCGCCAAGCGGCTGCGCATGGCGGATCGCGTTACCCCCGCCGGCAAGAGCCTGGGGCGGCGTACCACCTGGCCGGATCGCCAGGCGATGCGTCACTATCTGCGCCGCCGGGGGTTGTTTCGTCGCTTTACCGACCAGGCCCTGGAGGACTACGTCGAAGGCGGTACCCGCCTGCTCGACGACGGCCAGGCCGTGTTGGTCTATGACCCCGATATCGAGGTGGAGATCTTCCGTCATCTACCCGACCACCTGGGGGATCTGCCGCGGCGGCTGCGCGTTCCCCATGCCGTGCTGGCCGGCGAGGATTCCGATCTCCTGACGCCGGCTCGCTGCAGGCGCATCAGGCGCCACGCCATCCCCCTCAGCGTGGTACCGGGGACCCATATGTTCCCCATGGAGCATCCCGACGAGGCGCGCCAGGGCTTGCTGGCGATGCTGGATGAGTTGCTAGGAGAGCCATCATGACGTCGCCCCAGGCCCTGAGCCTGGCCGAGGGGCGCCTGTCGGGGCTGGCCTGGGGCGAGGCGGGGGCCCCGCTCTGGCTGGCGCTTCACGGCTGGCTCGATAATGCCGCCAGTTTCTCGCGCCTGGCCCCGGTGCTTGCCAGGCAGCTAGGGGTGCGGGTCGTCGCCATCGACTTCGCCGGCCATGGCCACTCGCGCCATACGCCCGGCGACTATGCCATCTGGGACTACGCCGACGATGTGCTCGATGCGGCGGACTCGCTGGGAAGCACCCGGCCGACGCTGCTGGCGCACTCCATGGGGGCTGGGGTGGCGTGCCTGTTGGCCGCCGCCCTGCCCGAACGAGTCGCGAGGCTGGCGCTGATCGATGGACTGGGGTCGGTGACCACGCCTGCCGCCGAGGCCCCGCGGCAGCTGCGCCGAGGGCTGCTGGGCCACCGCCGCTCGCCTTCCCGCTCGGCGCGCTATGCTGACGAAGAGGCGGCTGTGGCGGCGCGGGTCAGGGGAGGGGCGACACCGGTCGACGCCGAGACCATCCGCCCGGTGGTGGCCCGCAACCTGAAGGCTCTCGAGGACGGGTCGCTGGGCTGGCGCACCGACCCCCACCTGATGCGCCCCTCGCCGGTGCGGCTGACACCCGAGCAGGTGCTGGCCTGTCTCGCGGAGATCGAATGTCCGACGCTGCTGGTCGAAGGGCAGACCGGTATCCTCGGCGAGGGCGAGCCCGCCCGCCGGGCGCGCGCGGCGCTAGCGGGGCTCGAGCGACGAGTGCTGCCGGGGGGGCACCACTTGCATCTGGAGCCCGAGGCGATATCGGCGGTGGCCGAGACCATCGGCGGCTGGGCCGGGGGTGATTCACGGCTGTCAGGCAGGTGAGGAGGCGCAGAGGCATGAGTGACAGGGCGGTAGCCGGTGGCGAGGGGCGGCGTGTGGCACTGGTCCTGGGCAGCGGCGGGGCGCGGGGCTATGCGCATATCGGCGTGATCGAGGAAATCGAGCGGCGCGGCTATGAGATCGTTTCGATTTCCGGCTGCTCCATGGGGGCGCTGGTGGGAGGCGTCTATGCCGCCGGCCAGCTCTCCGCCTACCGTGACTGGGTATGTCGTCTCGACTACTTCGATGTACTGCGCCTGGTGGACGTCACCTGGAGCGCCATGGGTGCCATGAAGGCCAACAAGGTAATGGGCAAGCTGGAGAGCCTGGTGGGGGACGTCCATATCGAGGAGCTGGCGATCCCGGTGACCACTGTTGCCACCGACATGACGCGCCAGCGTGAAGTCTGGTTCCAGAGCGGGTCGCTGCTCGAGGCGATTCGTGCCTCCATTGCCGTCCCCGGGGTCATCACGCCCGTATGCCGGGGGGGACAGGTGTTGGTCGACGGCGGCCTGCTCAATCCGCTGCCGATCATTCCCTCGGTCTCGGCCGACGCCGACCTGGTGGTGGCGGTCAACGTGACGGCCCATAGCCCGCGACCGGTGACCCTGGAGGAGCTGCTGCCCCCCGAGGCCGCTCGCCGGGAGCGTGAGGCCGCGCGGAGTGATTCGGGTAACGAGTTCAGCGCCTGGATCGACGAGGTGAAAGGCGCGGCGAGCCGCTGGATCGATGGCCTGGGGGGAGGCGGCAACGGGGACGAGGAGGACGACGACCAGAGTGAGGCGGGCAGCCGTCGTCGCCAGTGGGGGCGGCTGGATATGATGCTCGCCTCCTTCGATATTACCCAGGCGGCGCTGGCCAAGTACAAGGTGGCGGGCTACCCACCGGATGTGCTGATCGAGGTGCCCAAGACGGTATGTGGCGCCTACGAGTTTCATCGTGCCGAGGCGCTGATCACCCTGGGTCGCCAGCTGGCGGTGGAGGCGCTGGACCGTTACACGCAACCAACCCTGCCGGGGTGGGGCGAGCGTGGCATCATCGTCGGCCCGCGGCTACCGGGTGAGACATCGCCCGGCGAGTAATCGCGCCTCAAGGCCCGCGGTGACGACGCAGCAGTACATAGACGGCGCCGGTCCCGCCGTCGGCGTCCACGGCGGAGCAGAACGCCAGTACCCCGGGCCATTCGCGCAGCCAGGCGTTGACATGGCTCTTGAGCACCGGGTAATTGCCGTCCGCCCCCCAGGCCTTGCCATGCACCACCAGCAGACAGCGGCGCTGTTCCGCGGCGGCATCGCGCAGGAACCCCTCCAGCTGCCCGCGAGCCTCCTCCAGGGTGTAGCCATGCAGGTCCAGGCCCGCCTCCCAGGCCATGTCGCCGCGCTTGAGGCGGCTACGGGTACGCCAGGGCAGGTCGGGCAGGGCAAAATCGAGATACTCCGAGGGGCGCACCGCCTCCACGCGCCCGTCCGAGGTGCGCCCGCTGGTGGCATCGTCGCCCGCCGCCTGGGCGGCGGCCCGCCGTGCCGCGGCGGATGCCATCTCTCGGCGCGGGCGGCCGGGGTCGGCGCGGTTACGCTCGATGGGTCTGACGCCGGCCTGCTGCAGGGCCTGACGGAAGGCGCTGACCTCGTCATCGTCGGGGCGGTGGCGATTTTGGTTCATGGGGCAGGGTTCATGGGGCAGGACTCATGGGCGCTGTCGGTTGGTTGGCCTAGGGACGACCAGTATACCCGGCATGGCGTGGCTGTGAACCGGCGGGGCGGGTTACAATCATTGACCCTTATTTCACGACGTTCAGGTGCCCCCTTGGCCGACCAGCACGCCCCGCGCGCGACTTCCACTCTGACACTCACCGACGAAGAGCTCGCCGTCGAACTCCTCAGCCTGCGCGACTGCCTGCGCTGGGCGGCCAGCGAGTTCCATCTGGCCGGGCTGTTTCATGGCCATGGCTGTGATTCGCCCTGGGACGAGGCGGTGGCCCTGACCCTGGGGGCGCTGCATCTGCCCTGGAACACCGACCCGGCGGTGCTCGATGCCCGGCTACTCCCCATGGAACGCGAGCGGGTCGTGGCCCTGGTGCGCGAGCGTATCACCGGTCGGCGGCCGCTGCCCTATCTGCTGGGCGAGGCGTGGTTCGCCGAGCTGCCCTTCGACGTCGACGAACGGGTGCTGATCCCACGCTCGCCCATCGCCGAACTGGTGGAAACGGGCTTCGGCGCCTGGTTCCCCGAGGAGCCGCCGCAGCGGGTGCTCGACCTGTGTGCCGGCTCCGGTTGCATCGGCATCGCCACGGCGCTCTATCTGCCCACCAGCGAGGTGGAACTCGCCGATATCAGCCAGGAGGCGCTGGCGGTGGCCCGCCAGAACATCAGTCGTCACGATGTCGGCGAACGAGTGAGGGCGATGGCTTCGGATCTGTTCGACGGGCTATCCGGCCGCTACGATCTGATCGTCTCCAATCCGCCCTATGTCGACGCCCGTGACCTGGCCATCATGCCCGCCGAGTTCCGCCACGAGCCCGCCCTGGCACTGGGGGCGGGTGACGATGGCCTGGATATCGTGCGCCGCATTCTGCGTGAGGCCCGCAAGCACCTCACCGACCGCGGCGTGCTGATCGTCGAGGTGGGCAACTCCGACCACCATCTGGAGGCCGCCTTCCCGGAAGTGCCCTTCCTGTGGATCGACTTCGAGCGCGGCGGCCAGGGGGTCTTCGCCCTGACCGCCGATGAACTCGACGCTTATGCGGCGTCCTTCGCCTGACCCCCTGACTCCGATCACTCGAGGTACGCTCATGTCCGGCAACACCTTCGGCAAGCTGTTTACCGTTACCACCTTCGGCGAAAGCCATGGCCCGGCGCTGGGCGCCATCGTCGACGGCTGCCCGCCGGGCATGGCGCTCAGTGAGGAGGACCTGCAGCGCGACCTGGACCGCCGTCGCCCCGGGACCTCACGCCATACCACCCAGCGTCGCGAGCCCGACCGGGTCAGGATCCTCTCCGGGGTCTTCGAGGGGCGCACGACCGGCACCGCCATTGGCCTGCTGATCGAGAATACCGACCAGCGCTCCAAGGATTATTCCAGGATCAAGGACCAGTTCCGCCCGGCCCATGCCGACTACAGCTATCACCACAAGTACGGCATTCGCGACTACCGGGGTGGCGGACGCTCCAGCGCCCGGGAGACCGCGATGCGGGTGGCCGCCGGGGCCATCGCCAAGAAGTATCTCGAGACGCGAGGCATCCGCATTCGGGGTTACATGAGCCAGCTTGGCCCCATCGAGATCGCTTTCAAGAGCTGGGACGCGGTAGGCGACAACCCCTTCTTCTGCCCCGATGCCAGTCGCGTCGAGGAGCTCGAGGCCTATATGGATCAGCTGCGGCGGGACCAGGACTCGGTGGGGGCGAAGATCACGGTGGTGGCCGAGGGCGTGCCGCCGGGACTCGGCGAGCCGGTGTTCGACCGCCTCGACGCCGAGCTGGCGCATGGCCTGATGAGCATCAATGCGGTGAAGGGCGTGGAGATCGGTGACGGCTTCGCGTCCGTGGCCAGCCGTGGCAGCGAGCATCGCGACGAGATGACGCCCGAGGGCTTTCTCTCCAACCACGCCGGCGGCGTGCTGGGTGGCATCTCCAGCGGCCAGGCGCTCGTGGCACATCTGGCGCTCAAGCCCACGTCCAGCATCACCACCCCGGGCCGCAGCATCGATACTCATGGCGACTCGGTGGAGGTGATCACCAAGGGACGCCATGATCCCTGCGTGGGTATCCGGGCTACCCCGATCGCCGAGGCGATGATGGCCCTGACCCTGATGGACCACCTGCTGCGTCATCGCGGCCAGAATGCCGACGTCAGCGTCGAGACGCCGGTACTGCGTTGAGAGCATTGACGGCCATGGGGTGAAGGACCGGCCGGAAGGACTGCTACACTGCGAATCGGACCAACGGACAGGGCATCTATCATGAAGATCAACGTCGAATTTGACCTTACCCCCGATGAGTTTCGCCAGGCACTGGGCCTGCCCGATGTGGCGGCCTTCCAGAAGGACCTGCTGGATCGGATACAGAAACAGATGGAATCCGGCGTGGAGGGCTATGACCCGATGAGCCTGATGCAGCCCTTCCTGCAGCAGGCGGGCATGGGGCAGGGCATGCCCCAGGGGCTTTCTCAGGGCCTGTCCCAGGGGCTATCCCAGGGACTGTCCAGCTTCGGTACCTATCAGCAGATGATGCTCGATATGCTCAAGCAGGCCGGCCAGTCCGGGGGCCAGTCCGGCACCGAGGACGAGGACGAGGGCGACGCGGACGATGACAAGCGCCATGGCAAGAGCGAAAAGGGCGGCGCGAAGTCCAAGAGTGCCTCCGGCACGGCAAGTGGCAAGTCTTCCAGCCGCGCCAAGGCCAGCAAGGGGGCGGCCACGGCCCGCTCGAGGACCCAGCGCGATAGCTGAGAGAGGCGCCTCGGGATTCAGCGTCGCGTCGACATGGCCTTGCAACCCCGGCGGTGGCAGTCTAGAGTTTTTGCGGTGCAGCATTGATGGGTGAGTCGGCCACCGCCTACGGCAAGGGCTGATCTCGAGCGCTGTTCCTCAGCGCAGCCCGATCCCTGACGGGGTCGCTGTCCAGGCCGCCGTTCTCCGTGGGAGGGCGGCGGATCATGCTATCTGACGTCGGCATGGCGTGGCCGGCGAACCGGGAGGGTTCTATGCAGCCAGGGATTCAAGCACCGACACAGGCCGAGCTGGAGGCGTGGAATTCACACCTCCAGAAGATCGGCGACGAGTACCGTCATCTGATGGCAGATCTGCTGGAACGCATGGTGCCAAGCGACGCCGCCGACTCGGTCTATGCCGACATGCGGGAGAGCTTCCAGGCAGCGGCAGAGTCGCTGATGCGCAATCCTCCGCAACTCTGGCAGGCCCAGGCCCGACTGTTTCAGGACCAGTGCCAGCTATGGCAGAACGGCCTGCGCTCCATGGCTGGCGAGCGGGTCGAGCCGCTGGTGACGCCGAGCAAGGGCGATCGCCGCTTCAAGGATGAGACCTGGACCAGCGACCCTTACTATCTGGCCATCATGCAGCAATATCTGCTCTTCTCGCGCCTGGTCGAGGAGCTGGTCGACGGCCTGGACCTGCCCGATGAGCAGAAGAGCCGGCTGGGGTTCTATGCCCGCCAGATGGTCAATGCCATGTCGCCCACCAACTTCGTCGCCACCAATCCCGAGGTGATGCGCAAGACGCTGGAGACCCGCGGCCAGAACCTGGTGGATGGCCTGGCCAGGCTGCGCCAGGATCTGAGCAACTCCGCCGAGGGGCTCAATGTCACCATGACCGACCGCAGCGCCTTCGAAGTGGGCAAGAACATCGCCGTGACGCCCGGCGCCGTGGTCTATGAAAATGAGCTGATTCAGCTGATCCAGTATGCGCCCAGCACCGAGCGGGTCTACAAGGAGCCGCTGCTGGTCGTGCCGCCCTGGATCAACAAGTACTACATCCTCGACCTGCGCGAGGACAACTCCTTCGTCAGGTGGCTGGTCGACCAGGGACACAGCGTCTTCCTGATTTCCTGGCGCAACCCGGGGCCGGCACAGCACGACGTGACCTGGGCCGACTATATGCAGTTGGGACCCATCGCCGCCCTCGAGGCGATCGAGCAGGCCACCGGGGAGAAGTCGGTCAACCTGCTCAGCTACTGCGTCGGCGGCACCCTGGCGGCCGCTACCGTGGCCTACCTCACCAGCACCCGCCGTGGCCGGCGGATCAAGTCGGCCACCTACATGACGACGCTGCAGGATTTTCGGGACCCCGGCGAGATCGGCGCCTTCCTCAGCGAGCCGGTGCTGTCCGGCATCGAGGCCCAGATGGCGCGGGACGGCTATCTCGATGGCCGCGTGATGGCCTTCAGCTTCAACCTGCTGCGCGAGAATGACCTCTTCTGGTCGTTCTATATCAGCAACTACCTGAAGGGCGATGTGCCGGCCCCCTTCGACCTGCTCTACTGGAACACCGACGGCACCAACCTGCCGGCGGCGACCCATGGCTGGTATCTGCGCCATATGTACATGGAGAACCGGCTGGTCGAGCCCGGTGGCATCGAGCTCGACGGCGTCAAGATCGACCTGCGCAAGATCTCCACGCCCAGCTATTTCCTCTCCACCCGGGAGGACCATATCGCCAAGTGGAACAGCACCTACTACGGGGCCCTGCTGCCGAAGGGGCCGGTGACCTTCGTGCTGGGCGGGTCGGGGCATATCGCCGGGGTGGTCAACCCGCCGCACAAGAACAAGTATGGCTACTGGACCAACGATGCGTTGCCCGAGACCCATGAGCAGTGGCTGGCCGGCGCCGAGCAGCACGAGGGCTCCTGGTGGCCGCACTGGCAGGCGTGGATGACCGACAACGGCTATGTGGATGCGGAGAAGATGGTGACGGCGCGCCAGCCCGGCGACGGTGAGCTCTCCGTCATCGAGCCGGCACCCGGCCGCTACGTCAAGATGACCATTCCCGAGGTACTCGGCGAAGCCAAAGCCTGAAGCTTGGCGTCAAAGCCTGAAGAGCACCGCTTCGCGGCGGGAAGCTCGAAGAGACAAGGCTCATCGCCATTTGGCGTGACGTCGATGAGGCCTCAAGTCGGCCCGATAAGCCGAAGGCGCATCGGGCATGGCGCCGATGCTCGTTCTATGCCCGGTGCGCTGGCGCTTACCGGGCCTACGAATGTGGATGGCCCATTAGCGCCATGTGGCTGACCATCACGTCGGTCTGCGAAGAACTGAAAAACCGCTGCCCTTGAACTGCACCCCGAAGGTTGGACACTCACTCCAACCTTCGGGGTGTTTTCGTCGGTGGTCTCATCGCTCAAGCTGTGTTCCGGCTTCCGGCTTCCGGCTTCCGGCTTCCGGCTTCCGGCTTCCGGCTTCCGGCTTCCGGCTTCCGGCTTCCGGC
>NZ_CANLFS010000023.1 GCF_947490095.1 uncultured Halomonas sp.
TGCAGTGATGAAGGAATGGCAGATCAAACGTCCTGAGTTATTTACCAAGCGGGTGGTCAATCACACGGGACCCGACATTTATGGCGTAAAGCGTACGGCTTACGGCTGTCTAACGGCGTAGCCCATCAAGCCAAGGTGGCGGCGGTCACGTTGGCCGCCGGTGCCTGGGTGGAGAGCTTGCGGTTGATGGCGCTCATGACGCCCTTCATCGAGGCGCTCGTGATGCTCTCGTCGGACCCCACGCCAAATACCGCCTCGCCGTCGATGCGCACTTCCACATAGGCAATTGCCTCGGCGTCGGACCCCTGGCCCCGTGAATGCTCGTGGTAGTCGATGATCTCCACGTCATCGCCGGCGCTCTCCAGGGCCTTGATAAAGGCCGCCAGCGGGCCATTGCCCTGACCGCTGATGGTGCGCCGCTCGCCGTGCTTCTCGATGGTCGCCTCCAGGCTGACCGTCGGGCTATCGGGCTCGGAGGAGAGACGATGGCTGACCAGCCCGAAGGGCGAGGTCTGCTCGAGGTACTCATCGGCGAAGGCGTGGTAGATCATCTCGGAGGTAATCTCCTTGCCGGTGCGATCGGCCACCTCCTGCACGACCTGACTGAACTCGATGGAGAGGCGACGCGGCAGCTCGATGCCATGCTCCTGCTCCAGCAGGTAGGAGATGCCCCCCTTGCCCGACTGGCTGTTGACGCGAATCACCGCCTCGTAGCTGCGGCCCACATCCAGAGGATCGATGGGCAGATAGGGAACATCCCAGACGGCATCCGGGCTGGCCCGACGCTCGGTCATGCCCTTCTTGATGGCATCCTGGTGCGAGCCGGAGAAGGCGGTGAACACCAGGTCGCCGACATAGGGGTGACGCGGGTGAACCGGCAGCTGGTTGCAGTACTCCACCTCACGCATGACCGGCGTGATATTGGAGAAATCGAGCCCCGGGTGCACCCCCTGGGTGTACATGTTCATCGCCATGGTGACGATATCCACGTTGCCGGTACGCTCGCCGTTGCCGAACAGGGTGCCTTCCACGCGGTCGGCGCCGGCCATCAGGGTCATCTCGGCGGCGGCCACGCCGGTGCCCCGGTCATTGTGCGGATGCACGCTGACGATCAGCGCCTGGCGGTTGTTGATATTACGGCAGAACCATTCGATCTGGTCGGCGTAGTTGTTGGGGGTCCCCACCTCGACCGTGGCCGGCAGGTTCACGATCATCCGCTTGTCGGCACTGGCACCGAAGGTGTCCATGACCGCCTCGACGATCTCCTTGGCGAAGTCCATCTCGGTGGTGGTAAACAGCTCCGGCGAATACTGGAAGGTCCAGTCGGTCTCCGAGGCCTCCTCCATGCGCTGGCGGATGCGGGCGGTCGCCCCCACGGCGATCTGGATGCACTGGGGCTTGTCGACGCCGAACACCACACGCCGGAACATCGGGTCGGTGGCGTTGTAGACGTGGACGATGGCGCTCTTGGCCCCCTTGAGTGCCTCGAAGGTGCGATCGATCAGGTGGTCCCGGGCCTGGGTCAGCACCTGGATGGTGACATCATCGGGAATGCGGTCACCCTCGATCAGCGAGCGCACGAAGTCGAAGTCGGTCTGGGAGGCGGAGGGAAAGCCCACCTCGATCTCCTTGAAGCCGACCTTCACCAGCAGGTCGAAGAGGCGCTGCTTGCGCTCCTGGTCCATGGGGTCGATCAGCGACTGATTGCCGTCGCGCAGATCGACGCTGGTCCAGATCGGCGGCTGCTCGATGCGGCGGCTGGGCCACTGACGATCGGGCAGGTCCACGGCGACGAAGGGGCGATACTTGGCGGCGGGATTATCGAGCATCATGGTGCGTTCTCCTCAAGGGACGGGGCGTCAGGCGGACTGGCGTTCGGAAACGACAGCGCCCCGACGGCCGAAGGCGGGTCGGGGCGCTGCGTGAAGGATCATGGGTCGGCGGGCATCGGCCGCAGGGGACGATACCGGTACAACCGGGAGATGGAATCGAGATGTAACAACGGGGCTGGATGACATGGTACGACCTCTTTACGACCGGGGCTCCAGGGCGGAGCAATGACTCGGCGATGCAGGCGGCACCGCCAGCGCTCAGGCTAGCGCTAGTAGTCGTAGGTCGAGGTCGTACGCGGTCAATTTCATGCCCCTAGAAAATCAGGCCTGAGGGGCATTGTCAACTCCTGCGTTCGAACAGGGCCTCCATCCGCGAGAGCTGCGCACGCATTTCGCGCACGTCATCGCGCAGGCCATGCAGCTCGGCGGCCTCCCCCTCCCCGCTCTCGATCTCCATCTGCACGCTCTCCTTCTGCATCACGTCGAGCACGATGCCGATCATCATGTTCAAGAAGATAAAGGCGGTCAGGAAGATAAACGTCAGGTAATAGAGCCAGCTCCAGGCATGCACCTCCTGGGTGGCATACATCACGTCGGTCCAGTCCTCGAAGGTGGCAATGCGAAACAGCGTCAGCATGGCGGTCGCGATATTGCCCCACAGGAAGTCGTCGATATCCGCGAACAGGAAGCTGCCGATCGCCGCATAGATGTAGAAGATGATGAACATCAGCAGCGCCACGTAGCCCATGCGCGGAATCGACTTGACCAGCGCCGCCATCAGCATGCGCAGCTCGGGAATCATCGACACCAGGCGTAGCACGCGGAAGATGCGCAGCAGGCGAGCCAGCAGCACCACCTCCGAGTCGTCCAGGGGGACCAGGCTGGCGGTAACGATCAGGAAGTCGAAGACGTTCCAACCCCGGCGAAAGAAGTCGCGCAGACGCCGCTCCGCGGCCATGCGGATCAGGATCTCCACCAGGAAGAACACCGTCACCGCCACGTCGAGCATCAAGAGCCACTGCTCGAAGCGGCTGGTTTCCTCATAGGTCTTGGCGCCGATCAGCAGCGCCGAGACAATGATGATGCCGATCACCGCGGTTTCGAAGAACTTGTTGGCACGCAGCCGCTCGAAGCGGTCGCGCCAGGTATCGAAGCTAGCGCTCACGCCCCGGCCTCCTCCAGGTCGCCCTGACGATAGCCGATCAGGTAGAGCACGGCATCGAGACCCAGCGTCGAGATGGAGTGCTGGGCCTGGGCACGCACCAGCGGCTTGGCGCGGTAGGCGATGCCCAGGCCCGCGGCGGCCAGCATCTTGAGGTCGTTGGCGCCGTCGCCCACGGCGATGGTCTGCTCCATGGCGAGGCCCTCGCGGGCGGCGATCTCGCCCAGCAGCAAGGCCTTGCGGTCGGCATCGAGGATCGGTTCGCGTACCTGCCCGGTCACCTTGCCGTTCTCGATCACCAGCTCATTGGCATGGACCTCGTCGAAGCCGAGGCGCCGCTGCAGATGACGCGCGAAATAGGTAAAGCCGCCGGAGAGAATGGCGGTACGATAGCCCAGGCGCTTGAGCTGGGTCATCAGCCGCTCGACGCCATCCATCAGCGGCAATGCCTCGGCGATTTCGGCCAGCACCGCCTCGTCGAGCCCTTCGAGCTTGGCCATGCGTTCGCGAAAGCTCTGCTGGAAATCGAGCTCGCCGCGCATGGCACGCTCGGTGATCTCGGCGACCTCGTCATAGACGCCGTGGCGTCGCGCCAGCTCGTCGATCACCTCGGCCTTGATGAGGGTGGAATCCATGTCGAAGCACACCAGGCGGCGGTGGCGGCGCCAGATGGAGTCCTCCTGGATGGCGATGTCCACACCGTGCATGGCCCCCAGCGTCAGCGCCTTCTCGCGCAGCGCCGCGAGGTCGACCTCGTCGCCGCGCAGCCAGCACTCCACGCAGGCTCCCTGGATGCTGTCGTGCTCGCGGGGCACACCGCCATCCAGCGGCTCGCGGCCGGAGAGGCGATGGATCAGCTCCACCGTAAGGCCATGCTCGGCGGTCAGCGCGCCCACCTCGGCCAGGATGCCCGCGGGCAACTGCGGGGCCAGCAGCGTCAGGATCAGCCGAGGCCGGCCGGCCTGGCTGCTCCAGCGCTGGTAATCCTCGGCGCTGATCTGGATCGCCTGAACGTCGAGGCCCAGCGCGTCACCCGCCGCCGCCAGGGCCGCCTCGAGCTCGCTGTCGTGGTCCAGGCCCACCAGGGCCTCCAGCGACAGCATGCCGAAGGTCACGCTCTGGTTGATGTCCAGTAGTCGCGCGCCGCTTGCCGCCAGCGCCTTGCCCAGGCCGGCCAGCTGGCCGGGGCGTGCCGCGCCGGTGGCGCGGATCAGAATTCGTCGTGTCATGTTAACCCCTTTGATGAGCTGTAAGCTTTAAGCCGTAAGCTGTAAGAAAGACGTGTCTATCATGGGTTTACTTACAGCTTATAGCTTATGGCTTCCGGCTTCCGGCGAAGCCGGGGACTTCAAGCTTCCGGCTTCAAGCTCTCCAGGCGGTCGACCTTCTGCAGCCCCCGGGGCAGCTTGCTGCCGCGTCGACCACGCTCGCCAAGATAATAGGCCAGATCGTCGGCCTTGAGGGTCAGGTGACGCTTGCCGGCATGCACCACCAGGCTGGCATCGGCCGGCACCACCGCCAGGTCGCGGACGAACTCCTCGCGCCGCGCCGCCCGGGGGCCGGGTATATCGATCATCTTGTTGCCCTTGCCCTTGGCCATTTCGGGAAGCTCCGACAGCGGGAAGACCAGCAGGCGCCCCTCATTGGAGACCGCGGCCACCAGCGCCCCCTCGCCCTCGGGCACCATCACCGGGGGCAGCACGTTGCATCCCTTGGGCACCGTCAGCACCGACTTGCCGGACTTGTTCTTGCCCACCAGCTCCTCGAGGCGGCCGACAAAGCCGTAGCCGCCGTCGGAGGCGAGCAGGTAGCGGGTCGCCGGCGGCGCCAGCATCACGCCGGCGATATGCGCGCCGGCCACCACATTGACCCGGCTGGTCACCGGCTCGCCCTGGCCTCTCGCGCTGGGCAGGTTATGCGCCTGCAGGGTATAGGCGCGGCCGGTATCGTCGAGCAGCACCAGCGGCTGATTGGTCTTGCCCCTCGCCGCGAGATGGAAGCGGTCGCCGGCCTTGTAGGAGAGCCCCGAGGGGTCGATCTCGTGGCCCTTGGCGCTGCGCACCCAGCCCTTCTCGGAGAGCACCACGGTGACGGGGTCGGCGCCCATCAGCTCGACTTCCGACAGCGCCCGGGCCTCCTCGCGCTCGACGATGGGCGAGCGACGCTCGTCACCGTGCGCCTCGGCGGCATCGCGCAGCTCGTTTTCGATCAAGTCGGTGAGCTTGGCCTCGTTGCCCAGCAGGTCCTGCAGATGGGCACGCTCGGCCTCGAGCTCGTCCTGCTCGCCGCGGATCTTCATCTCTTCGAGCTTGGCCAGATGGCGCAGGCGCAGCTCCAGGATCGCCTCGGCCTGGCGGTCACTGAGGCCGAAGGCCTCGATCAACGCGGGCTTGGGGGCGTCTTCCTCGCGGATGATGCGGATCACCTCATCGATATTGAGATAGGCGATCAGCAGGCCTTCGAGCAGGTGCAGGCGGTCTTCGACCTTGCCCAGGCGATGCTCCAGGCGCCGGCGCACCGTGGAGCGCCGGAAGCGCAGCCATTCGCCGAGCATATCGGGCAGCGGCATGACCCGCGGCCGGCCGTCCAGGCCGATCACGTTCATGTTAATGCGAATATTCTTCTCGAGGTCGGTGGTGGCGAACAGATGCGCCATCAGCGCCTCGATATCGACTCGATTGGAACGCGGCTCGATCACCAGCCGGGTCGGCTCCTCGTGGGTCGACTCGTCACGCAGGTCGGCCACCATGGGCAGCTTCTTGGCCTGCATCTGGGCGGCGATCTGCTCGAGCACCTTGGCGCCGCTGACCTGGTAGGGAAGCGCGGTGATCACCACGCTGCCCTCCTCCCGCACATGGCGGGCGCGCAGCTTCACCGAGCCCCGCCCGCTCTCGTAGACCTTGCGCAGGTCGGCACGCGACGTGATGATCTCGGCCGCCGAGGGGAAGTCCGGTGCCGGCAGGTGTTCGATCAGGTCCGCGGTGGTCGCCTCGGGGTGGCGCAGCAGATGGCAGGTAGCCTCGACCACCTCGTTCACGTTGTGCGGCGGAATATCCGTCGCCATGCCCACGGCGATGCCGGTGCCACCGTTGAGCAGCACGTGGGGCAGCCGCGCCGGCAGCACCACGGGCTCGTTCATGGTGCCGTCGAAGTTGGGGGTCCAGTCCACGGTGCCCTGGCCCAGCTCGGCGAGCAGCACCTCGCTGAACCTGGATAATCGCGCCTCGGTATAGCGCATGGCCGCGAAGGACTTGGGGTCGTCGGGGCTGCCCCAGTTGCCCTGGCCATCCACCAGCGGGTAGCGGTAGCTGAACGGCTGGGCCATCAACACCATGGCCTCGTAGCAGGCGCTATCGCCGTGGGGGTGGAACTTGCCCAGCACATCGCCGACGGTACGCGCCGACTTCTTGTACTTGGCGCTGGCACTGAGGGCCAGCTCACGCATGGCGTAGACGATGCGGCGCTGCACCGGCTTCATGCCGTCGCCGATATGCGGCAGCGCCCGGTCGAGAATCACGTACATCGAGTAGTCGAGGTACGCCTTCTCGGTGTATTCGCGCAGCGAAAGGCGCTCGACGTCGCCCTCCGCCACCTGGATATCCATGGTCATAGCACGTTGACCTTATTCGCGATCGTGGAATCGTTTGGGGATCGTCCCACTAAAAACTCATCGGAGTCCGCGGCTAACAATCGCGGCTTACCCGGTGACAGCCCTAGACGGAGGCGCTGTGAACCCATCCCTGGGCGCTACCGATGCCATCCCTGGCATAGGACCTCCGCCGCGGGCTGCCCCCGGCGCCGCTCGCCTCGGCATTTCTTCCAGCTTCAAGCTTATGGCTTACAGCTCCCGCCGAAGCCGAGTCACACCTCGATATCCGCCAGGTTGCCGTAGTCCTCGAGCCAGCTCTTGCGGTCGGAGGCACGCTTCCTGGCCAACAGCATGTCCATCATCTCCATGGTGCCGTCGTCGGCCTCGCGGGTGAGCTGCACCAGGCGCCGGGTGTCCAGGGCCATGGTGGTCTCGCGTAGCTGCAGCGGGCTCATCTCGCCCAGCCCCTTGAAGCGCTGGACGTTCACGGTGCCCCGCTTGCCCTCCAGCTTGCGCAGGATCGCCGCCTTTTCGCTTTCATCGAGGGCATAGAAAACTTCCTTGCCGAGATCGATGCGGTAGAGCGGCGGCATGGCCACGAAGACGTGGCCGGCGTCGACCAGCGCCGGGAAATGACGCACGAAAAGCGCGCACAGCAGGGTGGCGATATGCAGGCCGTCGGAATCGGCGTCGGCAAGGATGCAGATCTTGTGGTAGCGCAGCTTGGCCAGGTTGTCGCTGCCGGGGTCCATGCCCACGGCCACGGCGATATCGTGGACCTCCTGGGAGCCGTAGATATCGTGGGATTCCACCTCCCAGGTATTCAGTATCTTGCCACGCAGCGGCAGGATCGCCTGGGTCTCGCGGTTGCGCGCCTGCTTGGCGCTGCCACCGGCGGAGTCGCCCTCCACCAGGAACAGCTCGCTGGCGGCGGGGTCCTGGCCGGAGCAGTCGGCCAGCTTGCCGGGCAGCGCCGGGCCCGACGCCACCTTCTTGCGCGCCACCTTCTTCGAGCTCTTCTGGCGACGCTGGGCGGCACTGATCACCAGCTCGGCCAGCGCCTCGGCCTGGTCCACGTGCTGGTTGAGCCACAGCGAGAAGGCATCCTTGACCACCCCGGAGACGAATCCCGCCACGGTCCGCGAGGAGAGCCGCTCCTTGGTCTGGCCGGCAAACTGCGGGTCGAGCATCTTGACCGAGAGCACATAGGAGACGCGCTCCCAGAGGTCCTCGGCGCTTAGCTTCACGCCTCGCGGCAGCAGGCTCCGGTACTCGCAGAACTCCCGCAGCGCCTCGAGCAGGCCGGCGCGCAGGCCGTTGACGTGGGTGCCCCCCTGGGGCGTGGGTATCAGGTTGACGTAGCTCTCCATCAGCGGCTCTCCCCCTTCGGGAAGCCACTGGATCGCCCAGTCCACGCCATGTTCATCATCGGCAAAGTGGCCGATAAAGGGCGAGGCGGGCAACACCTCGAAGCCGTCGGTCGCCTGGGCCAGATAGTCGCGAAGACCATCCGCATACTGCCATTCGCTCTCGGTGCCATCGGGCTCCACCAGGCTCACCTTGAGCCCCGGACAGAGCACCGCCTTGGCGCGCAGCAGGTGCTTGAGCCGACCGATGGCCAGGCGCGGGCTGTCGAAATAGCTCGTCTCGGGCCAGAAGCGCAGCACCGTTCCGGTGTTGCGCTTGCCCACGCTGCCGATCACCGCGAGCCCGGAGACCGGCTCGCCATGCTCGAAGGCGATGGCGTGACGGCCGCCATCGCGCAGCACCTCCACCTCCAGGCGCCGAGACAGGGCATTGACCACCGAGACCCCGACCCCGTGAAGGCCGCCGGAGAACTGATAGCTGGTGTTGGAGAACTTGCCCCCGGCATGCAGCCGGGTGAGGATCAGCTCCACCCCCGAGACGCCATGCTCGGGGTGGATATCGATGGGCATGCCCCGGCCGTCGTCGAAGACCTCGATGCCGCCGTCCTCGAACAGGCGCACGGCGACGCGATTGGCGTGGCCGGCCAGCGCCTCGTCGACGCTGTTGTCGACCACCTCCTGGATCAGGTGGTTGGGACGGCTGGTATCGGTGTACATGCCCGGGCGCTTGCGCACCGGCTCCAGGCCGGAAAGCACCTCGATCGAGCTGGCACTGTATTGCGTCATGTGTCGTCCGGTTCCTTAGTGTTGGCTGGCCTGGTCGTCCATCGGCAGGGCATGACCCGCGTGGGCCAGCACCGCCGGCAGGTGCCGGGCGAGTACCGTAAAGGCGTGGTCGGCCCCGGGGTGCAGCAGCATCCTTGCCCCGCGATAGAGCGAACAGGCATCCGCTGGGGCGAGCACCTCGTCGGCGGTGCCCAGCAGCAGCAGGTAGCGCTCGGGGGTCACCGACTCGGGCGTCAGCGCCGCCAGCTCGGCCAGATGCTGCTCGCCGACCGTGAAGCGCTCGCCGGTATGGTCATTGACGAAGTGCTCGCCCACCCAGTCGGCCACCAGTCCCGCCGGGCGCACCGCCGGGTTGATCAGCACCCCGGCAAGCGCGAAACGCTCGGCCAGGCAGGTGGCCAGGAAGCCACCCATGGAGCTTCCCGCCACCAGCGGGCGCTCCCCCAGTTCGGCCAGGCACGCTTCGGCCAGCGTCAGCGCCTCACACGGATGATGGGGCAACTGGGGCGTGATACAGGGCAACCCCACGGCCTCGCAGGCGCGGCGCATCGCCACGCCCTTGGGCGAGGCGCCGCCGCTGTTGAAGCCATGCAGGTAGAGCACCCCGGTCGCGGGTGCCGGCCGATTCGGTTCGCTCAGCATACCGCAACACCTGTATGGGTAGCCAGCCTCACGAGGACGCCTCTGCCGCCCAGGCCGCCTCGATCAAGGCGCGGGTGGAGGCATCCATGGCCGCGAGCCCCTCGCGACTCTCGAGGATACGCTGGGTCTCGCCGGCGATCTTCTTGCCCAGCTCGACCCCCCACTGATCGAAGGGGTTGATCCCCCAGATCGTGGCCTGGACGAACACCTTGTGCTCATAGAGCGCGATCAGCGCCCCCAGGGTGGCCGGCGTCAACTCGTCGAGCAGCAGGGTACTGGAGGGCTGGTTGCCGCGATAGCGCTTGTGGCCGGGGCGTGGGCCGTCGTCGTCGATGGCGTCATCCCCCAGCATCAGCACCCGGGACTGGGCGAAGCAGTTGGCGAGCGTCAGGCGATGCTGGCCCTTGAGATGGGCCCGGGTGGCATCACCCTCGACGCCGTCGTAGCGCCGCAGCGGGGCAATGAAGTCACACTCCACCGCCTGGGTGCCCTGGTGCAGCAGCTGATAGAAGGCGTGCTGGGCATTGGGGCCGAGCTGTCCCCACAGCACCGGGCAGGTGGCGTAGCCGACCTCGCGGCCATCGTGGGTCACCGACTTGCCGTTGGACTCCATCTCCAGCTGCTCGAGATAGGCGGCGAAATACTCCAGGCGTCCGTCATAGGGCAGGATGGAGTGGGCACGAATATCCAGGAAGTTGACGTTCCAGATGCCCGCCAGGGCCAGCAACACCGGCAGGTTATCGGCCAGGGGCGCCTCGCGAAAATGCCGGTCCATGGCATGGGCGCCGGCCAGCAGCATCCGAAAGTGCGGCATGCCGGTCACCAGGGCGATGGGCAGGCCGATGGCCCCCCATAGCGAATAGCGTCCCCCGACCCACTCCCAGAACTCCAGCTGGTGCGCCTCGGCAATGCCCCACTCGCTCATCTTCTCGGCGCTGGCCGAGACGCCGATAAAGTGCTGGCGCATGACCAGTTCGCCATCGACGCCATCACTGTCTCTCAGGCGACTAATCAACCAGTCACGGGCGGTGTTGGCATTGGAGAGCGTATCGATGGTGGTAAATGACTTGGACGACAGCACGAACAGCGTGGTCTCGGGATTCAACCGCCGCAGGTAATCGACCAGCTGGGAGCCGTCCATGGTCGAGGCGAAGTGAACCTCGATGGCATGCACGCCCTTGGGGCGATAGTCGGCCAGGGCATGGGTCACCATCAGGGGGCCGAGGTCCGAGCCACCGACCCCCAGATTGACCACATCGCGAATCGGCTTGCCCGTGGCGCCTCGCCACTGGCCGGCATGGAACTGCTCCACCATGTCGGCCATGCGCGCCAGGGTATGATGAACCGAGGGCACCAGGTCCTCCCCCTCCACCACCAGGGAGGCATCGGCGGGCAGGCGTAGCGCCGTGTGCAGTGCCGGACGGTCCTCGCTGATGTTGACCCGCTCACCGGCCAGCAGGCGCTCGATCGCGCCAGGCACCTCGGCCTGCTCGGCCAGTGCCAGCAGGCGCCGGAGGGTCTCGGCGGACCAGCGCTGCTTGGAGAGATCCAGAGTGAGGCCCGCGGCGTGGCAGGTGAAATCGGACTGACGCTCGGGTTCCGCGGCAAACAGCTCGCGCAGGTGGCGTTTGCCCACTTCTTCGGCATGCGCCTCGAGCTCACGCCAGGCGGCGCTCTCGTTGTTCATCTTTCTACTCCTTGAAAGCGGCGGGTGCGAGGGCGAGGCGGCACGCGTAGAATGGCGGCCGTTCCCGTCTATCTGGCCCGATCATGAGTAACGCATCTTACCGTGACGCGATCTTTTCGACACCCCTCGACCGGGTGGCCCGCTTCTCTTTCGACGAGCGGGTCGTCGCCTGTTTTCCCGATATGATCCGACGCTCGGTGCCGGGCTACGGACAGATACTCGGCATGCTGGGGCTGATCGCCCAGCGTCACCTGCGCCACGGCGCCCGGGTCTATGACCTGGGCTGCTCGCTGGGCGCCGGCGGCCTGGCCCTGGCCGGCCAGCTCGCCCCGGATGCCTTCTGCTACACCGGCATCGACCTCTCACCGGCCATGGCCACCCGCGCCCGGGAGACGCTGGCCGCCGAGTGTCCCGACCATGCCATGACGGTGCTCGAAGGCGATATTCGCCACCTGGAGTATCAGCCGGCGGGCATGATCGTGCTCAATTTCACCCTGCAGTTCCTGCCGCCCGAGGACCGCGACGCCCTGGTGGAACGCCTGTTTGCCGCCCTGGAACCCGGCGGCGTGCTGGTGCTTTCGGAGAAGATTCGCGCCGAGGACGAGCAGGAGAATGCCTGGCTGGTCGAGCGTTATCACGACTTCAAGCGCGCCAACGGCTACAGCGACCTGGAAATCAGCCAGAAGCGCACGGCGCTGGAGAACGTGCTGATTCCCGACACCCTGGCCGACCATCATGCTCGCCTCGACCAGGCCGGCTTCTCGCGCATTCATACCTGGTTCCAGTTACTTAACTTCGCCTCCCTGGTGGCCTTCAAGGAATAGCGGCGAGCCCCTTTAACCCGATATTAACCCCGACCTCGATATCCTCCCGGGCCTGATACCCCCCCGTCATCGAGGACAATAGCCATCATGGTTCGGGCTTATATCGACTCTCTGCTGGTCGGCACGCTGGTGCTGGCATTAACCGGCTGCGCCATGACCAGCGACCAACCCGCGTACCCGGAGCAGGCCCAGGCGCTGGTCGAACAGGTGCCGGACTGGTCAACCCAGGGCGACGGCCAGGCCGCCTCTTCCCTTTCCGACCTGATCCGGTCGGATGTCCTCGACCAGCTGGTGCAGCAGGCCTTAAACGCCAACCCGGGGCTCCAGCAGACCCTGCTGACCCTGCGCATCCGCGAGACGGAGCTACGCCAGACCGGCGCCGGCCGCTTCCCCGACGTCGAGGCCGGCTTCTCGGCCAGCGAGGATGAGGACGGCGGCGACGCCTACACCGGATCGGTCTCGGTCGGCTGGGAGGCCGACCTATGGCAGAAGATCGCCGACCGTACCGCCGCGGCCAGCGAGGATGTGGAACAGCAGGCGGCACTCTACCAGGCAGCCCGAAATACCCTGGCGGCCGATGTCATGAGCAGCTGGTTGGCCCTGATCGCCCAGCAGCACGCCATCACCATCCAACAGGACCGCCTGGCGACCCTGGAAAATAACGAGACGCTGATACTGCAGCGCTATCGCAACGGCCTGGACACCCTGGAAGACCTGGACAGCGCCCGCAGCTCAACCGCCAGCGCCCGCGCCACCCTGGAGAGTGACCGGGAGACGCAAGCCCAACAGGAACGCGCCCTGACCACCCTGCTGGGACAAGTACCCACCACCGACGGCAACGTGCCCGGTGACTATCCCGCGGTGCTCACGCCCCTGGCAGACCTGCCGGCCCAGACCCTGCAGCGCCGGCCGGACCTGGTCGCCGCCTATCACGCCATCGAGGCGGCCAATTATCGCACCAGAGCGGCCTACAAGAGCCTGCTGCCCAGCATCAACCTGGCCGCTGCCCTGGAAGACGTGGCGGACTCCCCGTCCCAGGCGCTGCTGACCGACCCCGCCTGGAATCTGTTAGGCCAGCTGACGGCTCCCCTGTTCCAGGGCGGCGAGCTGCGCGCGGCCGCCGATGCCGCCGAACTGGAAACCGCCCAGGCCTACCAGGCCTACCGCGAAACCCTGTTGGAGGCGGTCAACGAAGTGGAAGACGCCCTGGGCCTGGAGCGTTCCCTCGCCACCCGCCAACAGCACATCGCCGATGCCCTGGGGCGCCAGCAAAGCACCCTGGCACAGTACCAGGCGAGCTACCGCGCCGGCCTGGTGGATATCCTCGACCTATTGTCGGTGCAGCAGGAGACCTATGACCTCCAGGCACAGCTCGACGACCTGATATATCAACGCCTGGCCAATCGGATTGATCTGGGGCTAGCGCTTGGACTGGGAGTGACATCATGAAGCGCAAACTGATCCGCAGCCTGCCGCTGGCCGGAGCCCTGGTACTGGCCGCCGCGGTAATACTGTATGTTCAAGGCCAGGCCCGAGCCCTCGATCAGGCCCCGCCCCGCCAACCACGCCCCCCGGCTGGCCAGCCCGAGCCCTCATCCGGCCAACCCGAGTCCCAGGCACAGCACGCCACGGTGTCCGTGGTCACCGTCGAGACCGACACCTATGCTTCGCACATTACTGCCTACGGCGAAGCCACCGCGCATTACGAGCTCACCCTCAGCGCCCAGGTTGATGGCCTGATTGAGGCGTTGACGGACGACTTCGAAGCCGGCAACCGGGTGGCCCAGGGCGACCTGCTCGCCAGCGTGGAGGATACCCGCTACCAGGAAGCCCTGGCGACCGCACAGAACACCCTGGCTAGCGCCCGGGTCAGCCTGCTGGAAGAAGAACGGCAGGGGGAGCAGGCCTCCACCGAGTGGCAGGCCTCGGGACTGTCCGGCGAGCCGGACTCACCGCTGGTTCTACGCGCTCCCCAGCTGGCTTCCGCCAGGGCCGCCGCCGCCGAAGCCCAGGCCGCCGTGGAGGCTGCCCGCCAGGACCTGGAGCAGACTCACATCACGGCGCCGTTTGACGCCCAGATCATCGCCCGCAGCGTGGTGCCGGGAAGCTACGTGCAGACCGGCACCGAGATCGCGACCCTGGTGAGTACCGACCGGATGGAGATCAGCGTCAGCCTGTCCGCCGAACAGTGGTCACACCTGCCGGGCCCATCGGCCCTTGCCAGTGGCGACTGGCCAGTCGCCTTGACCCATGTCGAGAGCGGCCAGCAATGGACCGGCCACGTCATTCGCACACGTCAGCATCTCGACAGTACCAGCCGCCAGCGGTCCCTGGTGATCGCGGTGCCGGCACCATTCGACCAGTCACCGGCCCTGTTACCCGGCACCTTCGTTGAGGCAAGCCTTGCCGGCAAGGCTATCGATGGCCTATGGAAGCTGCCCTCCACGGCCCTGAGCCAGAGCGGCAAGGCCTGGTACGTCACCGACCACAACACCCTGGCCAACTTCGACACGACCCCCGTCTTTATCAGCGACGACGCAATCTTTATCGACCCGCCGGCGGCCCTGGAAGGCGAAGCGAAACGAGTGGTTCGCCAACCGCTGAGCAGCTACGTGAATGGCATGGCCGTGAACCCGATCGAGGAGCAGAGTGATGTCTGATCACTCCCCGGAACGGGGCATCATCGCCTGGTTTGCACGCAACTCGGTCGCCGCCAACCTGCTGATGTTGCTGGTGATTGCCATGGGCGCCATCGCCCTGGGCTCGCTGCAGAAGGAGGCCTTCCCCAGCATGGAGCCGGATAGTCTCACTATTTCAGTGAGCTACGACAGTGGTTCGGCACAGCAGTCGGAGGAAGGGCTGGCCATCAAGATCGAAGACGCCCTGGAAGGCGTGACCGGCATCGACACGATCACCAGCTCGTCCACCACCAGCGGCGCCAGCGTCACCGTGGAGAAGACCTCGGACTACGACCTGGACACCCTGCTACAGGACGTCAAGACCCAGGTAGACGCCATCTCCAACTTTCCGTCCGGTGCCGATAACCCGGTCATCACCAAGAGCGAGCGGGAAGAGCACTCCTTGTGGGTACAGCTTCATGGCGACGCCGGCCGAAGCACCCTGCAGCAGCTGGCGGATAACCTGAAAGCCGATCTCCTGGCACACGACGACGTCAGTCGCGTGTCGATCACCGGCTGGCTGGACCCGATGATGGCCATTGAGATCGATGAAGGTCGGCTGCAGGCCTACGGCCTGACCCTGTCCGACGTCGAGTCGGCCATCAACGACGGTTCCACCAGCGCGACAACCGCCATCATGAAAAGCGCGGACCTGTACCTTCAGCTCAAGGCCTCGGAACAGGCCTATCTGAAGGAAGACTTCGCCGCTATTCCGCTGGTCACCACCACCAGTGGGGATCGTATCCGCCTGGGTGACGTGGCGCAGATCCGCGATACCTTCGACGATACCACCTCTACCCTGTCGCGCTTCGACGGCCAGGACAGCATCGCCCTACAGGTCGTCACCACTGGCACCGACGATATCTCCGATTCGGTAAACGGGGCTCGCGAGGTGGTACAGCAATGGCGCGACGACGGTAACCTGCCGGAGATGGTGCAGCTGGACACCTGGTACGATCGCAGCACCTCGATCAACGAGCGCCTGCAACTCCTGATCGACAATGCCCTGTTCGGCATCATGCTGGTGTTCGTCCTGCTGGCCCTGTTCCTGAACCTGCGGGTGGCCTTCTGGGTCGCCATGGGTCTGCCCTTCGTATTCTTCGGCACCCTGTATTTCATGGGCGAGCCCTTCCTGGGGCTGACGCTCAACGAATTCACCACCTTCGGCTTCATCATGGCACTGGGTATCGTGGTGGACGACGCCGTGGTCGTGGGAGAAAGCGTCTACGCCGTGCGCCGGGCCGAAGGTGACACCCTGCGCAACACCATCCGTGGTACCAAGCGAGTGGCGGTACCTACCCTGTTCGGGGTCTTCACCACGGTGGTCGCCTTCATTGCCCTGTCCCAGATCGAGGGCCGCCTGGGCAAGCTATACGCCCAGTTCGCCGCCGTGGTCAGCCTGTGCCTGGTGTTGTCGATCATCGAGTCCAAGCTGATTCTACCGGCGCACCTGGGGCACTTGAATACGCGCACACCGCCCTCACGCCATGCTCTCGGCCAACTATGGGGACGGATCCAGGGGATGGCGGCCAGGGGCCTGGAGCACCTGACCGAGCACGTCTATCGCCCGATGATCGTGCTGATGCTGAGCTTTCGCTATACGATCGTGGTGTTGTTCATGGCATTGCTGATCCTGGTACTGGCCATGCCATTCAACGGCACCATCCCCACGAGTTTCTTTCCGGATGTCCCCGGCGAAACGGCACGTGCCACCATCACCCTGCAGAACGATGCCAGCTATGGCCTGACCCACGAGGCGTTGGGCCAACTGGAAGACAGCGCCTATCAGGCGGACCGGGCATTGCGTCACGACGACGGCAACGGCGACAGCGCCATCGATCACCTGCAGGTGACCGCGTCGAATGATCAGTCCGGCACCGTCACGGTGCAACTAGTGGACGACGCGCCCTTCGATCTCGACCGGTTCGTGCGCGAATGGACCGGCCTCGTCGGTAACCCGGAGGGGACACGCACCCTGAGCATCCAGAGCCGCCGCGGTAGCGTCGACGCCCTTCGCGTGGAGCTGCGCGCCAATGACGATACCCTGCTGACCGGAGCCGGCGAGCTGTTCCGCAGCAAGTTGGAGGCCATGCCTGCGGTGAGCGGCATCGAAGATAACCTGCAACCGGGCCAGCCCCAGCTGCAGCTGAGCCTGACCGCCCAGGGCCAAGCCCTGGGGATGACCACCGAAGACCTCGCCGAGCAGGTGATGCAGGGCTTCAGCGGTCAAGTCGCCCAACGCTACCAGCGCAGCAACGACGAGATTGAGGTGAAGGTCCTCTTCCCGGAGACCGCGCGCCAGTCCATCGTCGATGTCATGCAGTCCAGCGTGCGGGCACCCGATGGCACGGTACTGGCGCTAGGCACCGTCGCCAATGCCAGCCTCGGCTACGCCCGCGATACCATCACCCGAATCGACAACCAGCGTGCGGTGTATATCTCCAGCGATGTCGACAAGGGTGCGATGTCATCTACCGAGCTGGTCGCCCTGCTCAAGCAGAACGTGGTGCCCGAGGTCCAAAGCCGGTTCCCCGGCGTCGACGTCCATTTCGCCGGCGAGGCGGAGCAACAGCAGGAAACCCAGTCGTCCATGACCCAGGTATTTCTGATCGCCATGCTGGTGATTTACATGCTGCTGGCCATTCCGCTGAAGTCCTATGTGCAGCCGCTGCTGATCATGACCGCGATTCCCTTCGGCGTGGTCGGCGCCCTGCTGGGCCACTGGATCAATGACCTGTCCCTGAGCATTCTATCGCTCAACGGTATCATCGCCCTGAGCGGGGTGGTCATAAACGACAGCCTACTGCTGGTGTCTCGTTACAATGACCTGCGACGTGGAGGCTTGGCACGCCGGGCGGCCATCGTGGAATCTGCCACCAGCCGGATGCGTGCGGTCATTTTGACCTCCGCCACTACCTTCGCCGGCCTCTACCCACTGCTGGGCGAGACCTCCCATCAGGCCCAGTTCCTGATTCCCGCCGCCGTTTCGCTGGCGTACGGTATCCTGTTTGCCACCCTGATCACCCTGATCCTGATCCCGGTGTTGCTGCGCATCCAGACCGATCTCGAGGAACGGCTCAGGCGCTGGTGCCGGCTCCCGCCACGGACCGACGAGGCCACGAACTGATGTTGAATGTGCTGAATGTGTTGCTGGTGGAAGACGACCGGGACCTGGCGATGACCATCGTCCAGTACCTGGAGATCCATAAGATCCGTTGCGACCATGCCAGCCACGGCGTCAGCGGCTTGCAGCTGATTCGCGACAACCGCTACGACGTGATCCTGTTGGACCTTAACCTGCCGCGACTGGACGGGCTAAGCGTCTGCCGGGAGGTCCGCCAGGCGGGTAACGACACCAGCATCCTGATGCTTACCGCGCGGGACCAGCTGACCGACAAGGTCGAAGGCTTCGAATCCGGCACCGACGACTACCTGGTCAAGCCGTTCGAGCTTCAGGAGCTCCTGGTGCGCATCCGCGCCCTGGCTCACCGACGCAGCGGCCAGGTCAGGCGCCTGAGCTGCGCCGGTCTCGAGATGGACCTGACCGCCCAAACCCTGACCCGCGACGGGCAGCCGCTGAAACTCTCGCCCATCGGCTGGCGCCTGCTGGAAACCCTGATGCGCGCCTCCCCCGAGGTCGTCAGCCGTCGATCGCTGGAAGAGGCCGTCTGGGGCGACGAACCGCCGGACAGCAACAGCTTGAAGGTGCATCTCCATCATCTGCGCAAGGCCATCGACCAGGGGTTTGCGACGCCGCTGATCCACACCCTCCCCGGCCGTGGGGTCATCCTGGCGGATCACGGCAGGCCCGATGACAGGCACCGCAATGAGGAGCACGACGATGATCCGGCAGGTTCGGCTTAAGTGGCAGCTGGCGGCGATATTTCTGGCCCTGGGCGTGCTGCTGGTAGGCGGCTACTACCAGTTGTCCGCCCATTACTTCACGCTAGGCATGGACAGCACCATGGTGGGCGCCATGGAGCGAGCCGTGGCACGCCATCAACGTCAGCAGCCCGCTCCCGGCCCGAGCTCGTTCATCGTGACCTCATCCTGGCAGGACCAGCCGGAAGAGGTGCGCCACGCGCTGTCCCAGCCGCCTCAAACGCCGGCCACCCTCGTCAAACAGCACACCACGCGAAAGGACGGGCGGCGTGGCGAGCTATATTTCGCCATGCGGCTATCCTCCGGCGATACCGACCTGTATGTCAGCCACACGCTCCCCCGTCCGCAGATGTCGAACCTGGTGAGGGGTACCATCCGTGACAACCTCAACACCCTGCTGATCATCAGCCTTGGCTCCGCCCTGGCCCTGGCCGCGGTGATCTGGCTGGTGATGCGCCGGGTGGCCACACCGGTGGCACGCCTGGGCCAATGGGCCCGCGGCCTGGAGAGCGGCAATCTGCAGGCCCCCCTGCCCGACTTCCGCTATCCAGAACTCAACGAGCTGGCCGGGCTGGTCCGTTCGAGCCTGTCGTCTCTGGAAGAGAGCCTGGAGCGAGAGCACCGTTTTTTGCGCCACACCAGCCACGAGCTGCGCACGCCGATCAGCGTGATCCGCAATAACGTCGAGTTGATTCGTTCCCTGCCAGCGGAACAGGCACCCGCGGCGGACAGCATCCTGGCCACCATCATCGATCGGGTGGATCGTGCCAGCCTAACCATGAAGCACCTGACCGAAACCCTGCTGTGGCTGAGCCGAGACGAGTCGGGCGACCTGCCGACCCGGCGGATCGCCCTGGATCGGCTGATCCAGGAGCTGGTCAGCGAACACCGCTACCTGCTGCAGGGCAAGGATGTCACCCTGACCCTGACCACCGAACCGGCCACCCTGGAACACTCCGACGTGGCGACCCGAGTGGTGATCGGCAACCTGATTCGCAACGCCTTCCAGCACACCTGGGTGGGCGAGGTCAGGATCCACCAGGACGGTCAGACGATACGCATCGACAATCACCAGGCCAGCGACGCGGATGCCGACAATGACCTGGGGTTCGGCCTGGGCCTGCAACTGACCGCCCAGCTCACCGAACGCCTGGGCTGGACCTACCACAACGTCCCGGCCCACGGCGGACACCGCGTGTTTCTCCGGGTAACCGATGCCGGCGAGGCCGGCTAAACGGCTCTCGAAACGCCCCCGTCGTTCGACCGTCCCGCGCGGCGGTCGCCACTCCCGGACCCATCCGGTACACTGCGCCCGCATGCCCCGACCGCTCGTCTTGTCGGAGGCCAACACCGCCTTATTCGCCGCTGGTTACCGCGATGCCCCACCCCCACCGTGACCTCTATCAGGCCTTCATCGACCAGGGCCTCGACACCTGGCTGGCCCGACTGCCCGAACAGCTCGCCCGCGGGCTCGACCGCAAGCGCTTCGGCGACCTCCCCGCCTGGGAGAAGGCGGTGGCCAAGCTCCCCACGCCGCCCGAGGAACGCGTGGTACGGCTGGATACCGACGCCGTCACGGTCGAGATGGCGCTTTCCGACAGCCAGCGCCGCCAATGCGAGAACCTGCTCGGGAAGCTCGCGCCCTGGCGCAAGGGGCCCTTCTCGCTGGGCGGCATTCATATCGATACCGAGTGGCACTCCGACTGGAAGTGGCAGCGCGTCGCCCCCCATCTGGCACCGCTGAGGGGTCGCCGCATCCTCGATGTAGGCGGCGGCAGCGGCTACCACGGCTGGCGGATGGCCGGCGCGGGGGCCGATTTCGTGCTGGTCATCGACCCCTCGCCGCGCTTCTTCTGGCAGTTCCGGGCGATACGCCACTTCGTCGGCGACGCCGATGGCCTTCGCACCCACTTCCTGCCGGTGGGCATCGAGGAGGTCCCCGCGGGTCTCGGCTTCTTCGATACGGTGTTCTCCATGGGCGTGCTCTACCACCGCCCTTCTCCGCTGGAGCACCTTCAACAGCTCAAGGAGGCCCTGCGCCCCGGCGGCGAGCTGGTGCTGGAGACCCTGGTCGTCGAGGGCGACGCCACCACGGTATTGCTGCCCGGCGAGCGCTACGCCGCCATGCCCAATGTCTACTTCCTGCCCTCTTCCGCCGCCCTGTGCCACTGGCTCGAGCGCAGCGGCTTCGAGAACGTGCGCGTGGTGGACGAGGCGATGACCACCACCGAGGAGCAGCGCGCTACCGACTGGATGACCTTTCAATCCCTGGCCGACTTCCTCGACCCCGAGGACGCCACCCGGACCCGGGAGGGTTACCCCGCCCCGCGCCGCGCGGTGATCCTTGCCGACCGACCAGCCGGATAGGCTGCCCCCCTCTGAGCCACGGCCACGCGCCATTCATCATGCCCGCCGGGCTCAGGGCTGCCGATCATCGGCCACGCTTCCCGTTGCCATGAGCCGCTCGACGACGCGCTCGGCCATGCCGGCACAGCGCGCACCATCGAAGGGAAACACCTCGCCGAAACCGCCCTTCATCTTCGCCTCCAGGCGGATTCGCAGCTTGCGACGCGCCCGAAACAGGCGGGTCTTGATGGTCGCGGGGTTGATGCCCAGATCCCGGGCAATGGCGAAGACGCCCATGCCCTCGACCTCATGCATCACGAACGGCAGTCGGAACTCCGGCGCCAGCTCGTCGAGCGTCTCCTCCAGCAGGAGGCGAAACTCGCGGCGGCCAAGCCCCGCCTCTAGGGCCTCGGGCCCGAGGCCAGGCAAGACCACCACGGTGTCATCGGCAGCGCTTTCATCCACGGTGTCGTACTCCTCCAGAGGACGCCGGCGACGCCACTGCATCCTGGCCTGGTTGATGACAATGCGGCTGAGCCAGGTCGAGAATCGCGCCGAGCCGCGAAAGGTATCGAGCCGCGTGAAGGCCGCTACATAGGCCTCCTGCACCGCTTCTTCCGCGGCGGCATCGCTATCCAGCAGGCCACGCGCGATGCGAAACAACCGCGGATTGAAGCGTCGCACCAGCTCGCGCACCGCCGCTTCGTCGCCACACCGCGCCTGTGCGACCAGCTCGGCCTCCGTCTCGCCGATGGGTGACGGCGAGCCACGCTCTGGCCGTTCGAGGCCTTGTATCCGATGCGTCATGCTGCCTCCTCTGGCATCACCTGCCCGTGTAGGAGAATCTTCGCCACCGCCGGTAGCGCCGCCAGGGCCACCGCGGGGACATTCGCCGTCCCGGCGGCCGCCTCCTGCCAGCCCGGCGTATCCGGGGTGCCCACCACGATGCGGCCCACCATGCCGGCCCGCTCATGGGGCAGGCAGTAGTAGTCATAGACCCCGGGGGCCCTCAGCACCACCTCGAACGCCTCCCCCGGAAGCAGGAAGCCGCTGTGAAAGGGGAGCGCCGCATCGGGAACGCGTTGCGGCCGCTCGAAGTTCGCCGGGTGGTAGGCCGTCGCCGTGTGACTGTTGCCGGGGTCGCGATTGACGAAACGTACCCGCGTCGATGGCGCCACCGCGACCCCCACTGGCGTAAACCACACCCGCTCGCCGCGCGCCGTGCCATGCATGGCGATCTCGACCTCGGGTTCCGGCCGCGCGATGGCCGGAGGCAGCATGGCCAGAGCGGCGATGCCGCCGCTCATGGCCAGGAGCCTGCGCCGAGACAGGTTCATGGCGACAGCCTCGCCTTCGCCTCGTTGTCATGGAACAGCACGACATGGGCATGGGGCTCATCCACTCCGGGGTGGCCGGCGTTATAGTAGACATCCACCGAGGCGACATGATGCAGGCCCACCGCCATGCCATCGAAGGCCGTTCCCGCTTCCAGCGCCGCCAGGGGCGTCATGTAGATGGTCGCCGATAAGTGCCCTTCCCGGTCATAGGCCAGGAAGGGGCCGGCCGGCAGGGTCTCGGGGTCGACGAAGAGCATGCCGAGCCCGGGAATAAACTCCGGTAGCGGCAAGGCGTCACTGACCTTGATATAAGGCGCCGCCGGCGGCGCCTCGCGCAACGCCTCCTCATCATGGGCCAGTGCCTGTGAGGACAGCCCCCCTAGCAGCCCGGCCACGCCCAGTCCGATGATCAGCTTCGAGAAAGTATTCATGGGTAACGACTCCATTCCAGCGGGTGAAGGATGCGCGCCAGCGGCGCATCTACCCGTTGGTTGCAGCAGCATCACAAAGGGTTTCCCCTTAATCGCATAAAATCGCCCCTGACCCATGCAGCAACGTTGAATATGGACGCCGTGACGGCGGCAGGACGGCCATCAGGGCCTTGGGAATGGATAGCCGGATATGCCAGACTGGTGACTCCCCTACCCGCAAGCAAGGAGAGCAATATGGGCATACTCGCATGGATTCTGTTCGGCCTGATCGCCGGTGTGCTGGCCAAGTGGATCATGCCCGGCAAGGACCCCGGTGGCATCATCGTCACCATTCTGCTCGGTATCGGTGGTGCCTTCGTGGGCGGCTGGCTAGGTTCCATGGTCGGCATGGGCTCCATGGGCAGCTTCAGCCTGGGCAGCTTTATCACCGCCATCCTGGGTGCCCTGGTGCTGCTGGGTGCCTACCGCATGATCAAGAAATGATGCCGTAGCCCAACCGGCCGGCAGTCGCACAAGGGCCGCTCTGCGGAGCGGCCCTTGTCTTCCTGGTGTCCCCCCGGCAGCGATCCGGCCGTCAGCGCCTGAGGATCACCAGCCAGCGCCCCAGATTGAGGATGCTCGACAGCGACGCCGCCACATAGGTGAAGGCGCAGGCCGTCAGCACATGGCGGGCCCCGGCCATGTCCCCGGGCGGGATGTATTCCTTGAGCAGCGGCAGGGCACGCTGGAAGCTGGCATCGAACTCCACCGGCAGGGTCACCAGATGCACCAGCGCGGCGGTACCGAAGCTGATCACCGCGGCGGCCACCACGATGGCGAGCCCCCCCGGCAGACGGGTCAGCACGAAGAGGAAGGGGGCGGCCATCATCAGCAGGGCTCCCAGCTTTTCGGCCTTCTGGGCCACCGCTACCAGCCGCGAACGCGCCAGCAGCGGCGCATACCCGCGATGGTGCTGAATCGCATGGCCCACCTCATGGGCGGCGACGGTCACCGCCGTCAGCGAGCGGCCATCGTGAACCCGCGGCGACAGGCGCACACACCGGGCCGCCGGGTCGTAGTGATCTCCCTGCTCGGTCGCCTCCACCCGAACGCCTTCGATGCCGAGGCGACGCAGCAGGTGTTCGGCCAGCTCCGCGCCGCTGCCGGGATAGTCGTCTCGCCCCCGCGCATGACGCTTGAGCACCCACTGTGCCCAGACATTGGGCAGCAGGAAGACGGCCAACAGCAGAGCAATCACCAGCACGATCATCACGGGCCCTCGAGGCAAATGGCGAACAGTCCATTCAAGATATCAGGCATTCAGGATATCAGGAGAGCGGTCACCAGGAGGATGTTCAGGCACGATCGTGTTCACTATCGGCGATCGGCCTCCACGCCGTAGGAAGAGATATAGCCGTTGGCATGGGCATGCTCCGCCATCAAGTGGCTGTCGGAAGCCAGCACCAGCTCGCAGCCTGTATGACGAAGCTGGTCACGAAGCCGCCGAATGGCGCGGTCGCGATCCGGCTTGTCATCCACGCGACGAATGTAGATCGCCTCGATACGCTCGGGATGGGCTTCGACGACCTGGGTATAGATCTCGGGGTCGTGTTGGCCGCTATCGCCGATCAGGATGCAGGGCATCTCCTCGAATAGCGCCAGCATGCGAGTGATCAGCTCACGCTTGTGATCCTCGGCGCGACGCGGCCAGGGACGACGGAGGGAAACGCCCCACTCGCGCAGAAACAGGATCGGGCCAACGGGAATATGATTGAGCTGGAAGAAGGTCTCCAGGACCTCATAGATTGCCCAGGGCCCGCGGGACACATAGATGATGGGACGATGGGCATGACCATCCGCACCACGATGCAGCGCCTGATAAAGCGAGGCGGCACCGGGAAAGGCGGTACGCCGATGGGGCTTCTCGACGAACAGCCGATACAGCATGCGCAGCTTGTCGGCGACCCCGGTGAACATGACGGTGTCATCGATATCACTGATCACCATCAGGTCCGTTTCGGGTAGGGCCACGAAGACATCGACGCTCGTTTGGACGGCGGGCCCTCCACTCGCCGTGACCACGAGGTCCGCCCGGTGCCAGGCGACCTTGTCGGGCAGCGGATGGGTGATGGCCAGCTGGGCATCGAAATAACCGTCCCTGTCCGTGATGACGGTAACGGTGTTGTCCCCGAGGCGTATCGCCACCTGGGCGTCGGCGTAGCCACGGCGAGCGACCCGCCGCACGATATCGGCGGTGTCGCGCAGCATGCCGCGGCGGGGGATCACGCGACCCAGGCGTGCCTGACGAAACACCCGCCCCATCAGGAAGACCTGCTTGCGGGAGCCGTATCCTCGATAGGGCTGGACCATCATGCCGCCACGCCCGTCGTCACGCTTCATGGGACTGGCGACGGTACGCACCAGCCGCTTGATAAAATCCAGAACGTGTCGAACGGGCACGATGGGAGATTTCATGAGGCGCAGAGGCTCCTTGCAACTTGTCGACTTTCCTTACCGTCCGGGACCACCCGAACCCAGGCCCCCAGCCGCGAGCCATGCTCCTCTCGGCCGCATGTTGATCACTTAAGCAGAGAAATCGACTCGCTCGACCCGCGTCGTCAAGGCGTCGCCATCCAGGTCGATGACGCGGTAGCCGGGGCGCGCCACCGGGTCGACGGCAAAGCCCTCGCTGCCCGGCAAGAAGGGGTCCACGGTGGAGGGGCAACCATAGACCGTAACGTCGCCCGCCTCCAGCGCCTGGCGCCCCAGGTAGGCCTGATGGATATGCCCACAGAGTATCGCCCGAGTCCGGGAATACGGTGCCAGGGTCCGCCAGAATGCCTCGGCACGCCGCAGGCCGATGGCATCCAACCAGGCGGAACCCACCGCCAGGGGCGGATGGTGCATGGCGATCAGCACCGGCCGCGAGGCATCGGCGGCGAGGCGTCCGGCCAGCGCCTCCAGGGCCTCATCGCCGAGTTCCCCATGGGGCTTGCCGGGCACATGAGTGTCGAGCAGCAGGAGTCGCCAGGCGCCCAGGGTCAGCTCGGTGGCCAGGGGACGGACGGCGGCCATGAGTTCGAGCACGTCGTGGTTGCCGGGCAGCCACTCCCAGGGGGCATCGAGGGTGTCCAGGGTGCGCCCGGCCAGAGCATAGGAGGCGGCGCTGTCATCGTTGCTGATATCCCCGGTGACCAGCACCAGATCCGGGCGCTCCCGGTTGGCGGCCTCCACCACCGCCTCGAACTGACGCAGTGGCACCCCGCGCCTGCCACGGGCATCGGGGTCGGCACACAGATGGCAGTCGCTGATCTGAATCAGGCGGGGCATGGCGGGCTCCGGGGGTCAGCCGCTTAACGCAGCTCGGGCAGGTCGAGGGAATGGCCGTGGGCCAGGCCGTGCTCCAGCCATTCGCCGAGGAAGCGATTGAGCTGCAGCTTCTCGTCCGGCTGGTGCATCTGGGCATTGGGGTAACGATAGCGGCCATGGAAGTGGCGCTGGCGCTGGAAGTCGGTGACCTCGGCCATGCGCACATCATGATAGAGGTGCACGCGCATGCGGGGCGTCTCGAGGTACTCATCGAGAATACCGCGCTGCGAGACCCGGATGATACTCGTGTAGGGCGCGCGCTCCTGCAGCTTGAGACACAGCTCACCCACGCGACGGCCATTGCTGATCAGCTCCACCTCGCGGGTTTCTCCCGGCTCCACCTCGCTCATCAGGCGAACGAGTCGCAGGTAGTTGGCGCTGCATTCGCCCTGCAGGCCCTTCAGGTCGGTCACATAGGCGTTTCTCGTCGGCACGCTATCTCCTTGCCCGCAATGAGGCCCGCTCACCCGCCAGCCAGTGGAAGGCAATCAGGCACATGGCATTATCGAGTCGACCAGCCTGCAGGAGTTCCCAGGCCCGCGCAAACGCCATTACATGCACGCGAATGTCCTCGTGCTCCTCGTCCAGGCCATGTACCCCGCCGATATCACGGCTGTCGACCAGGCCGCAGAGCAGCGTCACTCGCTCGTTGCAGGCGCCAGGGCTCGGGTAATAGGTGTGCAACTCGATCAGCTCGCCCACCTCGCAGCCTGCCTCTTCCTGGCTTTCACGACGCGCCACCTCGGCAACGCTCTCGCCGGACTCCACCAGGCCGGCCACCACTTCAAGCTTCCAGGGGGATTCGGGGTCGTCCAGGGCGCCGGCGCGGAACTGCTCTACCAGCACCACGGCATCGCGCTCGGGGTCATACAGCAACACCCCTACCGCATCGTGGCGTTGATGAACCTCACGCACCATGGGCTGGCTCCAGCCCCCCTCGAACAGGCGATGACGCAGATGCAGGGCCTCCAGACGGAAGAAGCCCTGATAGAGACAGCGTCGCTCCTGGAGCTCCACATCATCACGGGTGAAGGGTGCCGCGGTCGGGTCCGGGGTCTCGCACGGGTCACGCATGGCACTCTCCGGTCACAGGAAAGGCCCCATTATCGTGATCGGCAGCGGAGATGCCAACCTCGCACGTCACCCCCAGGGGCGAGCATGCAGGGCTCGATGGCCCCACGCTTAGAGGCTGGCCAGCAGCTCGCGGGCCTCGTCGCGCAGCGCTTCGTCGGAGGCCTTGCGCCCCGGACGAACCTGTCCGTCCACGGCTCGCCGGGCGTGCTCGCGGGCCTCATCCAGGCGGTCTTCCTCCTTCAGGAAGGCAGCATAGTAGAAGTTGACGTCGATGCCATCGGGACGAATCTCCAGCGCCTGCTGGAACATGCGCTCGGCGGTCTCGCTGTCGCCGAAGCCGATCAGGCCACCCGGCACGCGGTCATAGAGGGCCCCCAGGGTCACGTAGGCGGAACCGTTGTGCCCTTGGGGGTCAATCTCCACGGCCCGCTCCAGGGCGGCTCGCGCACTCTTGGCGCTGGAGAGCGCCCCGAGGCTGCCGCGCTCGCGAGCCCAGGAGGCCTCGATGATGCCCTGCCATACCAGCGGCACCGCCGCATCGGGATACGCCTCCACCAGCCGTTCGGCCTGGCCGGCCAGGGCCTTGAGGCCAGCACCGCGCTCGCCTTCCGGCTGCTCGGTCACCACCCGCTCCCAGTGGTTCTTCATGCCCTCCACGCTCGCTTCCCAGGCCTGGGCCTGGGCCTGGGCCGCGGCCAGGGGAAGCAGGCTCAGGCCCAGGCTGATGCCCAGCCCCATGGCGCTTGTCAGCAGTCGACGTCGTATCATCTCGGCTCTCCTTCGGGTGATTGGTATTATGATCCCGACCTGCAATGTAACGAACGTTTGAATGATTCGCCAGTCACGGCCGCCTTGGCCAACGCCACTCGCTTGGCGTATGTTCTCGCCAGATACCATCAAAGCCCGGAAACACGAGGACGCCATGAAAGGCCGTAACATGACCCGCTGGCGCGACCCGGCCAAGGACCCGCGCCAGGAGCCCAAGAGCCACCTGATCACCGCCGAGGGCGCCGAGCGACTACGCGGCATCCTCGACCATCTCGCCCGGGTCAAGCGCCCCGCCCTCTCCACCAAAGTAGGCGAGGCGGCGGCCCTGGGCGACCGCTCGGAGAACGCCGATTACACCTATAACAAGAAGGAGCTCAACCGCGTCATCGCGCGCATCCGCTACCTGACCAAGCGGCTCGACGAGCTGACGGTGGTGGACCGCCTGCCGGCGGATACCGGCAAGGTCTACTTCGGCGCCTTCGTGACCCTGGAGGATGAAGAAGGCGAGGAGATGCGCATCCGCATCGTCGGCCACGACGAGATCGCCCCGGACCGGCACTGGATCAGCGTCGACTCACCGCTGGCCAAGGCGCTGCTCGGCAAGCCCCTGGATGAGGAAGTCACCGTGGCCGCCCCCGGCGGCGAGACTACCTATATCATTACCGAGATCGACTACCGCGACCCACAGGCCTGATCAGCGCTTGATGGCGCGATAGACGCGGAAGCGACGATCATCGGCGAGCACCTCGAAGCGACCGAAGGCGCGCTCTAGCCGGTCCGGATAGGGCAGGAAAGCGTTGGCCACGATGATCAGCGCCCCACCGGGCCGCAGATGAGCGGGGGCCTCGCCGATCAGCCGGGCCGCGGGGCCGTAATCGATGGCGCGCTCCTGATGGAAAGGCGGATTGCTGATGATGGCGTCGAACTGACGCCCCGCCAGGGCGGAATAGACGTCGCTTTCCAGCACCTCGCCGGCCAGCCCGTTGGCCGCCAGGCTGCGCCGAGTCGCTTCCACCGCGAAGGCGTTGACGTCCACCGCACTGACCCCGGCCCCGCCATGCGCCAGCCAGGCGGCGAGGATGCCGTCGCCGCACCCCATGTCCAGCAGCTCGCCCGACGCCATTGACGCCTGCCCTCCCAGCGCATCCGGCAGGGTCTCCAGCAGCAGCCGGGTGCCCTCGTCGAGCTTGCCGTGGCCGAACACCCCCGGGTGGCTGGCGAGAGTCAGTCGTCCATCCTCCGGGCCCACCTCGAAGTGGGTCCAGGCCGCCTCCGGCGCGATGTCCAGGCGGCCGAGCCGGGTCTCGAACAGCGAACAGCGCCGAGCGCTATCGAGCTTGCGACACCCCAGGCCGAGGGCGGCCAGCACCTTGAGCACCCGCTTGATGCCCCCCTGGTTCTCGCCCACCAGTTGCAAGGGGGTGCCCTCGGGCAGCGTGGCGCATAGCCACAGCAGCCACCATTCGCCCAGGGCATGACTCTTGGGCCAGAACAATACCGCCCCGGCCGGCGTAGCCCGCTCGTCGACAAGCTCCGGGGTAAATGGCGAGTGTGCCTTCCCGCCGGCGCCTCGCCAGGCCTCGCGCACCATCAGGTCGGCACTGACCGCCACGCCCTGTCCCGCCTCCAGCCAGGCGTCCCGGGGTGGCGCGACCCACCACCAGCCGCGATAGTCGTCATCCTGGCGCTCCAGCAGCTGGCAGACCGGGTTCTCGGCACGTGGCATCTCGGCATTCATGGCAGGGGCTCCTGGTGCTGTAAAGAGGTTGGAGAAGTGGCGGGTGAAAAAGCGGATGAAGAGTCGGGCAAAGAGGCAGAGGGAACGGGGGCGTCGGGGCGCACCAGGGTATAGAGCAGATAGCGGCCCAGCCGCCAGTGAGGATCGACCCGACAGTAGCGCCACTCGAGCTCGAACAGCCGCTCGCGCTCGACATCACTCGGTGGCGGGCTGCGCAGATAATCGTGAAAGACGCGCAGCCCCGCCACACCACGCACTTCCAGGCCCAGCTCGGCGCTCCAGGCCATGATCTGGGCATGGGTCAGCGGCGAGATCGGGGTCAGTCGACGCCGTAGTCCCTTCCCCTCCAGGCGATCATCCAGGGCCTTCTCCAGGTTACCCTTGACCACATTGGAGAAGCGCAGGGCATCACGGTTGAAGACCATCAACGAGAGCTGCCCGCCCGGGGCCAGCAGCCCCGCCAGAATGGCCAGCGCCGCCCGCGGATCCCCCAGCCACTCCAACACCGCATGGCAGGCGACCAGCGACCAGGGGCCCGGTGCTCGCTCGGGAAGGGCCTGCAGCGTGGCCGGAATGAAGCTCACCTCACGCCCTGCGGATATGCCCAGGAGCGCCTCGCGCGCCCGCTCGAGCATCTCAGCGGAGGGCTCGGCCAGGGTGACCGGGTGACCCCGCCCGGCGAACCAGGCGGCCAGCTGGCCCAGGCCGCCCCCCACATCGAGCAGCGGCTGGCTGCGAAGGTCAAGCATCTCGGGCAACAGACGGTCGAGCAGCGCCAGGCGCAGCTCGCCGCGTATGCCGCCGTAGAGGCTGGCGGCGAACTTGTCGGCCAGGCCATCGAAGTGGCGATCGCCATGGACAGAGAGTGCGGAGAGTGGAGACGAGGGAGCGGTCATCGGACTACCTTGATCGAAGATGCCGGCATTCTACCTGCAAGCCGCACCGAGCTCATATTCTTCCCGGCAAACACGTCGATGCCGGCGCCACGGTTCCCCTCGGCGGCGCATTTCTCTATAATGCGCAACGCGCTGCCCCCTTAGCTCAGCTGGATAGAGCGTCCCCCTCCTAAGGGGAAGGTCTCAGGTTCGAATCCTGAAGGGGGCGCCATCTCCCCTCCCCTATCTCCATGACTCGTTCACCGGCATGCCATGCGAGACTTGTCGTCTCGGCTAGGATCGCCCGCTTTCTCCCTAATTGCTTGGCCCGATAGCTCGTGCGTTCGGCCGCGCCGTCAGCGACTCCGGTGACAGGCCTCCTGCAATCGGCATCGCCGCTTCTCCAGGCTATTTATGAAGGCCAAACGGGGCACGGTGACCCACTCATATTCAAGCATATTTTATATCACGTCCATGACCCCAAACATGGCGTTAATCCTTCCTTAACCAGCCGTTTTGCGAAATATTCCAGTGGCTACAGGCAGATCTCTGGATCTTTCAACTGATTGATCCATATCAATAATCTTCCATACCTCGGTGGTGTGATCGGATCGTCGGGATGGTTAGCATGGCAACCATCGGCGGCAAGCGGAATCCTCAAGAGAACCCGCGGGCGTCGCCGAGCGACTCTTGCCCCTAGGGCGTTCCGTAGAAGGAAAAGCCAATGACAGTCCCCATCCGCCTCAAGCACGTCACGCTGCTCGCCGGCGGCACCCTGGCGCTCGCCATCGCCTCGGCCTCCCACGCCGTCGACTTCGAGGTGGGCAATACCACCGCCAGCGTCTACGGCTTCGCCAAGCTGGACATGATCTACGACGTCGACAACGATCTTGGCAACCTGGCCGCGCGCCCACGCATTCGGATCGATGGCCAGCAGAGCAGCGATGGGCACTTCAATACCCATGCCTACCAGAGTCGCCTGGGCTTCAAGACCGCCACCCCCATGGGCGACAGCAACCTGACCACCATGATCGAGGTGGACTGGTTCGATAACGCCCCTGAGGGTGGCGACCTGCGCCTGCGCCACGCCTTCGGCCGCTGGAACGGCATCACGGCGGGCAAGACCTGGACCAACTTCGGCAGCCTGCTGGGCAAGACCCCGACCATTGACCTTGCGCCCCAGCCGGGCCAGAGCAAGGTCGGCCGCAAGGCGCAGCTGCGCTACTCCTGGAACAACTGGCATATTGCCCTGGAGAACCCGGACCCGGACGACTATGCCGATGGCGTAGCGGCCTCCAACCCCAGCGCCAAGAAGAAGGTCCATGGCGACGCCAAGACCGGCCTGCCCGATCTGACCCTGCGTTACCAGAACAAGACCGCCGGCCTTCACTACTCCGCCGCCGCCATGGTCCGCCAATTGGAAGTCGAGGAGGTCAACGGCGCCGATGACAGCGCCACCGGCTATGGCCTCAACCTGGCGGCGCGCTACCCGGCAAGCGACACCCTGACCCTGCGCGGCGCGCTGACCTGGGGCGACGGCATCGGCGAATACTTGCAGAACAACCCCTCGGCGCCGGGCTACTGGGATGGGAGCCATATCGAGACCGTCGAGGCCTGGGGCGCGAACGTGGGCATGAGCCTGGCCGCCGGCCCGGGTGCCATCAATCTGGGATACGGTATTTCCAAGGCGGACCTGGATGATGCCTATGCCAATGGATTTGCTAGCGGTGATGGCGCCAATGAGCAGTTCGAGGCGGTGCACCTGAACTATATCTGGTCGCCGATCCAGCACGTCAGCTACGGCATCGAGGCGGCCTACCATACCCGCGAAGTGGTCGATGGCCGCGATGGCGACGCGGTACGCCTGCAGGGCATGGTCAAGTACAGCTTCTAGGCCCGCCGGTGATGGCTCAAGCCCCGGCCGGCTGGCCGGGGCTTCTTTAGGGTATTGATGGGGTAATGAAACAGGCGGGTTAACAGCCAAGCTTAACGGCGATCCAGCTGGCGCACCTCGAGCTCATAGTTGTTGACGCCTTCACGAGCGTTGCCAAACTTCTGACCGTTGGCACGAATAGTGTAGCGTCCCGGCTCCAGCTCGGCCTCAAGGTCAACGTTTCCATTAAAGCCTTCCCCGGCCCCCTCGGCCACCACATTCCCACTCTGATCCAGCACCTCAAGCACCAGGCGATAGGTGCTCTCGTAACCCGAGGGATAGGTCGAAGTGGTCACCGCGACACGGCCCGCTTCGGCCATGTTGAAGGTAAGCACCTCACCGCGGGCACGAATCTTGACGTCGGTCTTGATCGTCTGGAACGCCTGAGAGCGTGCGGAGGGTTCATCGTCAGGCTCCGCGAGATCACCGGCCTGGGATGGCTTGGCCGAGTCGACGCTTGCTGTCGCACTTGGCGCCACACTCGCGGTGCCCTCCTGAGCGGCGACCTCCTGGGCGGGCTCTGATGCCGGGGCCGCTTCGGGCCGTTCATCGGCAGCCCCCAGCGTCGCAACGGCGTTATCACCGCGCACGAAAACGGACCCGGCGCTTTCACGGCCCTTGCCGGTAAAGAAGATACCGTCCCCGTCACTTACGCCTTCCGCGAGTTCTCGGCCCTGTGAATCGAGGCCGCGGATACGCACCGAGTAGCCATCACCGGCGCGACCCCGAGTGCCAAAGCGCTGTGCTTCGACACGTAGCACATAATCGCCTGGCTCCAGACGCTGGCTCATCTGCAGGCCACCGCTCTGCCCCAACGCTTCGTCGCGAGCGACGACATTACCCTGCGCATCTTCGAGCACCGCGGCAATACGGTAATCATCGCTGTAGCCCGCCGTGACGCGGCTCTCGAAACGATACATGCCGGCCTCGGTCACGTTGAAGTCGTGGGCGTTGGCGCTACCGAACCTGAAGCTTCGACTGCGGGCATCCGTCTCGGAGTTGAACAGCCCGGTCAGGTCCAGTCCCTTGCCTTCTTCACGAAAGCGATCCTGCATCTCACTGGCCAACGCTGGGGTCGCTGACAGAGCAAGCCCCAGGCTTAGAAGGCCAGCGGTGACAAAAGGCCTTTTCATATAACCTCACTCGATCTCGCCGGTGGAATAAAAAAAGCCGACCCCTGAGGATCGGCTTCTGTGTTCGGACCTTCAGGCAGGAAGCCCTGCGAGAAAGTTTAGAACAGGTAGGTCACGCCAACGCCAACGCCGTCACCTGCATCGCCGTCCTGGTCGCGCCAGGCGGCCTCGGCCCAGGTGTACATGGCGTCGGAGATGTTATAGGTGGCACCGATAATGACTTCGTTACGGTTATCTTCGTCGTTGCCGGTATCGTTCGGACGGTTGTTGGCATCGATTTCGCTGATACCCTCACCGCCTACGTCGACATACTGGTAGGCGCCGTAGATATCACCCATGCCATAGCCGTAACGGGCACCCAGGGCATAGAAGTCAGTGTCGATGATATCGTCGGTATCACCTTCGAAGCGCTCATACTTGGCAGCGAGACGCAGGGTATCGATGGTGTACTGGAAGGTTACACCGTACTGGTCACCAACACTTTCGACATTACCGTTGGCATCGATGTACTGGAAGTTTTCCAGGTTATCGTAGACAGCGGCGACGGAGAACGCACCGGCGGTATACTTCAGGCCACCGAAGGCGGAAGCACTACCAGAATCGTCGAGGTTTTCGTCCTCGGCGTCACCCTTGTACTGGGTACCCAGGGCAAACTGGAAGCCGCTGAAGACCGGAGAGGTGTAGGTCACCTTGTCGGTCTCACGGATGCCGCCATAACCAATTTCGGAGGTCGAGTCGGAGACGTCGAAACCTTCGTTGTTGGTGATCGGATCCTGGATCCAGTCGTCGATCAGCTGGTCATAGGAGCCCACACGGACGTCACCGAAGTTGCCCTTCAGGCCAACATAAGCCTGGTCACCGGAGTCACGACCCGCGGTCTTCATCTCATCGGCTTTCATGTCGTCGAGTTCGAGCTTGAGGTAGCCGGTCAGGCCCGGGTTGATCTCGTGCTCGGCGGCGAAGCCAAAGGTGGTACCGTTATCGGTGAGCTCGTCGGTGGTATCGGGACCCTGATCGATGCTGTAGTAGGCGATCTGGATGTTGCCGTAGATATCCAGCTTGGTGCCGTCCTGGTTATAGACGGTGGCGGCCTGGGCGCCGGAGGCAACCATGGTGCCAGCAATAGCAGTCGCTAACAGTGTCTTTTTCATGATGATGTTCCTTTGACTAGCAGTCTGTTTCGATCGTTTATTGCCGACCGCTCTTGGGCGATTCGGCGGGCCTGGCCGGTCTGCGCCGGCTCGTCTCGGCGAGCCTTCTCGCGAAGGGTGCCGGTGCGAGCCTCACTTCGGCAAAGCCTTAGTTATATTCCAATGCTCGCAGGAGCAACCTTATACCGGCTCATGAGGGAACGCAAGAAGAAAAAACACTGTTTTCCTACGTCTCGCTCTTACTTCATGGAACTTTTGTCTACTATCGCAAACACACGCCTGTCGGCGCTTTCAGCATAATGCCCTGCCAATATAACGAACACAAGCCGAGGCTCGGGCAGCGCCCATTCGCGGTGCCATGACAAACAAAAATCGCTAAAAAATTACTTTATTTTCAGTGCGTTACTTTTCGCCATGCTTAGCCATCAAGGCCGCGAGTTTCTCTTCCATGGTGGCCGGCGCCGACTCGGCCCGCTCGAGGGCTGGCTGGCGGGCTTCCTGACTGGGGCCCTTGCCCTGCCCCTTCTTCAGTTTGCCTTTTCCTTGCCCCCCGGCCTTGCCCGGCTTCCCGCGCCCCGGGGTAGTACGACCTTGGTTTTTACCGCTCTGATTATTATCCCCAGGGTTATTACGCCCTGAGTTATTACGCCCCTGGCCGGCACGCTTCTCGCCCTGCAGGCGCTCTAGCTTGCGGTGAGCGTAATCGGCGGACTGAGCATCCACCTTGCCGGCGGGCTGGCCGTCGAGATCGATACGCTCGGCGTCCTCACGCATCGCCTTGAGGTAACGCGGCAGGTTGACGTAGCAGGCCAGGGCGCGACGCACCAGCTTTTCGGGCCAGGGCTCGCGGGCGGCCAGCACCTCATGGATGCCTACCATCAGCGGACGGGTATGGCCCTGGAAGAAGGCGCCAGGATAGCGCTGGTACCACTCGTGGAGCAGCGCCTGAGGAGACGGCGCCGCGGCCTTGGGGACCGCGGTTTCGGGAGCCGCTGTCTCGGGGGCCGTTGTTTCAGGGGCCACGGCTTCGGGGGCCACGGCTTCAGGGGCCACGGCTTCAGGGGCCACGGCTTCGGGAGCCACTGCTTTAGGGGCCTCTGCTTCGGGAGCCACTGTCTCGTAGAAGCCGGATGTATCCGGCGCTGCGGGAGCCTCGGGGACCGCTGCTTCGGGGGACCCTGCCTCGTAGGAGCCGGATGTATCCGGTGAGGCAGTGTCGTTCATCTCGCGATACTTGTCGCTTAGCTCGCGGTGCCTGTCACTCAGCTCCCGGCGCGCCTCCTCCAGCTCCAAGCGGTTGGCTTCGGCTTCGGCCAAGCGGCGCTGCAGTTCGCCGAGACGCTGGGCCAGCTCCCCCTGCACGCTCTCGGCGTGGCGGCGCGCCTCGCGTTCATGGGCCAGGCGCTCCAGCATCGTTCGAGTCCGCCCATCCAGGGCGTCCAGCAGCGAGTATACGCGTTGCTCGGCCAAACCGTTCTCCTCCCACAGGCGCTATGATTCAGGCAATGCCTTCAAGTCTGTGCCAGATGCATGCCCATGACAAATGTTGTTAGGTATCGGCGCTGTCTTGGCGCTGATCGTCGCGACGCCGGTATTCCACGAAGTCGTAGGCGGGCTGCCCCTCGCCGGGGCTGCCGGGAATCCGCTGGACCTCTACCCACTCGGCGGGGTCGACCTCGGGGAAGCGGGCATCGCCCGCCACTTCGGTATCGACCTCGGTCAGGTAGAGTCGGCTGGCGTCGGGCAGCGCCTGGGCGTAGATCTCGGCGCCCCCCATCACCATGATCTCCTCTACACCGTCGATGATAGCCTGCTGGTCGGCCAGGGTCAGCGCCGCGGCGATATCATGACAAACGCGGATGCCATCGTGATGAAAGTCCGTATCGCGGGTGACCACGATATTCAAGCGCCCGGGCAGCGCCCGACCGATGGACTGGAAGGTCTTGCGTCCCATCACCAACGGCTTGGCCTGGGTCATGCGCTTGAAGAACTTGAGATCCTCGGGCAGGTACCAGGGCAACGCGTTGTCGACGCCGATCACGCGGTGACGATCCATGGCGGCGATCATGGCGACGGGTACGAGGGTGTCGGCTCGACTCATACCGCTACCTCCGCCTTGATATGCGGATGGGGATCGTAGCCCTCGATGGCGATATGCTCGATACGGAAATCGAAGAGGTCGCTCACCTCGGGGTCGAGCACCAGCCGGGGCGCCGGGCGCGGCGTGCGTGCCAGCTGTTCCTCGGCCTGTTCGAGGTGATTGAGATACAGATGGGCATCACCCAGGGTGTGGATAAATTCGCCCGGCGCCAGGCCCGCCACCTGGGCGACCATCTGGGTCAGCAGCGCGTAGCTGGCAATATTGAAGGGCACCCCCAGGAAGATATCGGCGCTGCGCTGATAGAGCTGGCAAGAGAGCCGCCCCTCGGCCACGTAGAACTGGAACAGGCAGTGACAGGGCGGCAACTGCATCTCATCGACCTGGGCCGGGTTCCAGGCGGAGACGATCAGGCGCCGCGAACGCGGATTCACCCGCAGCTGCTCGAGCAGACCGGCGATCTGGTCGACATGGCCACCCTTCGGATCGGGCCAGCTGCGCCACTGATACCCATAGATGGGGCCCAGGTCGCCGTTGTCGTCGGCCCACTCGTCCCAGATGCGCACCCCATGCTCCTTGAGGTAGCCGATATTGGTGTCGCCGGCCAGGAACCACAGCAGCTCGTGAAAGATCGAGCGGGTGTGCAGCTTCTTGGTGGTCAGCAGCGGAAAGCCCCGGGCCAGGTCGAAGCGCATCTGATGGCCGAAGATCGAGCGGGTCCCTACCCCGGTGCGGTCGTCACGCTCCACACCACGGCCGAGCACCTGGCGCATCAGGTCGAGGTAGGGCTGCTCGAGAGCGGGCTGTTCGAGGGCGGGCTGCTCGAGAGCGGGCTGTTCGAGGGCGGGCTGCTCGAGAGCGGGCTGTTCGAGGGCGGGCTGAGTATCGTCGGTCACGGCATTCTTCTGAGCTGGACGTGTAGAAGCGAGGATTCTACACGTCCAGCGATACCGACTGAAGCGAGCCCTTGCGCGACAAGTTGCGCTCCGGCGAGCTAGCGAGTAGCCATATCACCTTCCAGGAGCCCGGTCATCGGGCGGTCCGCAGTGGCGTCGCTGGCCATCCCGCGATACATCGCGCTCCTACGTTCGCGTTGCATCCACGGGCTGGCGGCGCGACCAGGCGAGCAGGGCCAGACCCGCGGCGATCATCGGCAGGGTCAGCAGCATGCCCATGGTGAACCAGCCGAAGGCCAGGTAGCCGATATGGGCATCCGGCAGGCGGTAGAACTCCACCAGAAAACGGAAGGCCCCATAGAGCACCAGGAAGAGCCCCGAGGCGAAGCCACGACGGCGCGGCGTGGCGGTGACCCACCACAGCACGACGAACAGTACCGCCCCTTCGAGGGCCGCCTCATAGAGCGACGAGGGGTGGCGCGGCGCGGCGCCCAGCCCGGGAAACGGCATGCCCCAGGGCATCTCGGTGACGGCCCCCGGCAGCTCGCGATTGATAAAGTTACCGATGCGCCCGGCGCCCAGGCCGATAGGCACCAGTGGGGCCACGAAGTCGGTGAGGGTGAAGAAGGCCAACTGCTTCTTCCTGGCGAACCACCAGGCGGCGACCAGCACGCCGAGCAGGCCGCCGTGGAAGCTCATGCCTCCATCCCATACTCGCACGATCCATAGTGGATCCGCCAACCACTGGTCGAGACCATAGAAGAGCGCATAGCCCAGGCGCCCTCCCAGCACCACCCCGAGGGCGGCATAGAACAACAGATCGCCGATATCCTCCTGGACCAGGCCGATACGCGCGGCGCGGCGACGCCCCAGGAACCAGGCGGCCATAAAGCCCACCACATACATCAACCCGTACCAGTGCACCTGGAAGGGCCCAAGGGCGATAGCCACGGGGTTAATATCGGGATACGAAAGCATGGGAGTCCTTTGACACGTGAATCGTGAATCGTGAATCGTGAATCGTGAATCGTGAATCGTGAATCGTGAATCGTGAATCGTGAATCGTGAATCGTGAGCCAGTATATAAGCACCAAGCCTATGCTAAAGCCTTTCTTACCGCGTAACGCGTATGGCTTACAGCTCGCTCCGGCTTAGCCGGGCGCTTCAGACTCACAGCACGAAGGTAAGCCCTACCGAGGCCAGCAAGGCGGCGAAGGCCAGGCGCAGCACCTTGGCCGGCAGGCGGTGGGCGAGCCAGACGCCGAAGCGCGCACAAGGTACGCTGGCCAGCACGATGCCCAGCAGGGCCGGCCACATCACGAAGCCGGTGGCGCCGGCAGGCAGCAGCGAGTTGCCCCACCCCAGCACCACGAAGGTGGCCGCCCCGAACAGGGCGATGGGAACACCACAGGCGGCGGAGGTACCCACCGCCTGGGTCAGCGGCGCCCCGCAGCGGGTCAGCCAGGGCACGCTCAGGGTGCCGCCGCCGATGCCGAACAGCGCCGAGATGCCGCCGATTACCCCCCCGGCCATGCCCATGACCGCTCGCCCGGGCGCCGTGCTGCCTGGCCGCGGCCTACGGGGGAGCGCCATACGCGCCGCCATCACCAGCACGAACACCCCGAACAGGGTGCCCAAGCTACCCGCGGAGAGGCCATCGGCGACGAAGACACCGGCCACGGCCCCCAGCAGCAACCCGGGCAACAGGGCCAGAAACCACTGCCGATGGATGCTGCCGCGACGATAGTGCCCCCAGGCCGAGGAAGTGCCGGTCACCACGATAGTGGCAAGCGATGTGCCGATCGCCAGATGCATGATGACCGCCGTGGGCACGTCCTGAAAACCAAAGGCGAAGACCAGGGCCGGCACGATGATCAAGCCACCGCCGACCCCGAACAACCCGGCGAGCGTTCCCGCAACGGCCCCCAGAGCCAGATAACCGACGAAGACCAGCAGTAGCGTCATCATGTGCGGGGCTCCCGGCGGCGTTCGGTCACCCTGGGGGGCATTCGCCCGACCGGCTCTTGGGGGCCGGTTTCATCGGCTAACGGTTCGGCTAACGCGTCTCGCATCTGTCATCCTTGGTCATTAACGAGGAGGCCAGAGTGTACGCTGGCCCGTGGGGGCTGTCATCGCGGGCTTTCCCGGCCGGCGGCGAGCCATTAAGCTAGCCCCATGTGCCTGATTGCCTTTGACCATCGCCCCGACAGCGCCTGGCCCCTGCGACTGGTCGCCAACCGCGACGAATTTCACGCCCGCCCCACCGCCGGGCTGGCCGCCTGGGGCGACGCCCCCGAGATCCTCGGTGGACGCGACCTGGAAGCCGGCGGCACCTGGCTGGCGGTGCACCGCGGCGGACGCTTCGCCGCGGTGACCAATGTCCGCGAGCCGCGCCTGCGGGTGCCCGATGGCGCCCCCAGCCGCGGCGGCCTCGTCCATGACGCCCTGACCCATCCCGAGCTTGAGAGCTGGCTGGCACGCCTGGAGCGTGGCGAGGCACTGCGCTATGCCGGCTTCAACCTGCTCGTCGGCGACGGAGAGCGACTGTGGCACCTGCATCGCGGCCTCGAGGGGGCGGTGCTTCGCGAGGTGCCGCCCGGCCTCCACGGCCTCTCCAACGCCACACTCGATACGCCCTGGCCGAAGCTGGTCGAGGCCCGCCGGGGTCTCGGTGCCGCCCTTCGTCATGGTCACTGGCCCACCGACGCCCTGGCCGCGATGGCCGACCCACACCCCGCCGACGACGCCTGCCTGCCGGATACCGGCGTGGGGCTCGAGCTGGAACGCTTCCTCTCCTCGTCCTTTATCATCGGCGAGCAGTACGGCACCCGGGCCATGACCTCGGTCGGCTGGCACGCCAGCGGACGCATCGAAATCAGCGAGAAACGTTTCGGGCCGGGGGGCGCGGCCAACGGCGAGACACGGTTGACGGTGGAGCCCTAGGCCCCTTGAGGACAGTCCCCGGCGGAGGGGCACCGTAAGCCGGGGCGGGTTTTTCTTACAGCGTAAAGCGTATGGCGTAAAGCTTATCGCTTATAGCTCCCGGCGGCAGCCGGGGCGGGCGTAGCCGGGCTAGTCGCTCGGGGGCAATAGATGGGCGAGCTCCCATTCGCCCAGCCGCTGGTTCAGATGCCGGCGCACCTCTCCGGGGGAATCGAGATGGAGCGTCTGGTCGACCAGATCCTGGGCCGCCTTGAGTGACACGCGACGAATCGCGGCGCGCACCCGCGGCAGGCTGGGGGCGTTCATGGAGAGCGAACCGAAGCCCATGCCCATCAACAGCAGCGCGCCGGCCGGGTCACCGGCCAGCTCGCCACACACCGAGATGGGCATCTCCAGCCGGCGTGCCTCCCTCGCCAGATGGGCCATGGCGGAAAGCATCGCGGGATGACAGGAATCATAGAGGTCCGCGACCCGCGGGTTGTTGCGATCCACCGCCAGTAGGTACTGGGTTAGATCGTTGCTGCCCACCGAGAAGAAGTCCACGCGCCTGGCCAGGGCATCGAGCTGGTAGAGCGTTGCCGGCACCTCGATCATCACCCCCACCTTGGGCCTGGGTACGACGACGCCCTCCTCGCTCAGCTCGACGATGGCACGCTCGAGCAGGCGCAGGGCGGCGTCGACCTCGTCGACATTGGTGATCATGGGCAGCAGCACCTGCAGGTTGTCGAGCCCCTGGGAGGCCCGCAACATGGCGCGCAGCTGGACCATCAGCACCTCGGGATGGTCGAGGGTGACGCGCATGCCGCGCCAGCCGAGGAAGGGGTTGGCCTCCTCGATGGGAAAATAGGGTAGGTCCTTGTCGCCGCCGATATCCAGGGTCCGCATGACCACCGGTAGCGGCGAGAAACTCTCGAGCTGGTTACGATAGAGGCGGGTCTGCTCCTGCTCACCGGGGAAGCGCTCGGTGATCATGAAGGGCACTTCGGTGCGATAGAGCCCGACCCCACTGATGCGCGGCTTGAGCGAGGCGACCACGTCCACCGCCAGGCCGGTGTTGACCATCAGCGGCATGGTGTAACCGTCCGGGGTGCGGCTGGGCAGGTGCTGCTCGTGTTCGAGCACCTTGGCCAGCGCCTCCTCCTCCGCGATCAGGCCCTCATAGTGGGTCAGCATTTCCGGGCTGGGCCGCATGAACAGCCGCCCACGATGCCCGTCGAGAATCAGTTGTGACCCCGAGAGCCTCGGCAGCGGCAGGTCGACCATGCCCAGCACCGTGGGGATGCCCATGGCGCGGGCGAGAATCGCCACATGGGAGGTGCTCGAACCCCGCACCGAGACCAGGCCCACCAGCTTGTCACGCGGGACCTCGCCCAGCAGCGCCACACTCAACTCGTCGCCCACCAGGATCGTGCGTTCGGGATAGACGCGAGGCGTCTGGGGCGTCTCTTCCTGCAGGTGAGACAACACTCGACGCCCCAGGTCGCGCACATCCGCCGAGCGCTCGCGCAGATAGTCGTCATCGACCCGCTCCAGGTACTGCACATGGCGCTTGACCACATCGGCCAGGGCCCCCGGCGCCCACTGCCCTTCGCGGATGCGCTTCTCCACTTCCTGGGAGAGCGCCGCCTCGCTGAGCATCTGCTGGTAGACCTCGAACAGCGCCAGCTCCTGAGCCGAAATGCGGCTGGCCAGGCGGGCGCCGGCGGCCCGAATCTCCTCGCGGACACGGCCGATCGCCTCCTTGAGGCGGGCGATCTCGTATTCGACATCGGTGGGGATCAGGTCGGGCACGCTGTTGAGGTCGGCCGGCGCGGCGATCACGATCGCCTCGCCGATGGCCATGCCCGGCGAGGCGGCGACCCCCTTGAATTGCACCTGCCTCTGCCGTCCCGGCCGCGTCAGGTTACCGGTCACCAGCGAGTGGGCCAGCACCCCGCCCAACTGAGCGGCCATGGTCACCAGGAATGCCTCGTCCTCTTCGCCGTAGCGGCGATTCTCGGCCTGCTGCACCACCAGCACGCCAAGCATGCGGCGCTGGTGGATGATGGGCACGCCGAGAAAGCTGGAGTAGCGCTCCTCACCGGTCGCTTCAAAGTAACGGAACTGCGAGTGGGCCTGGGCATCTTCCAGGTTAAGCGGTTCCTCGCGCTGCGCCACCAGGCCCACCAGGCCCTCGCCAATCGACAGGGTCACCCGCCCCACCGCCTGGCTACGCAGGCCGATGGTCTCCATCAGCACCAGGCGATCCACCTCCTCATCGAACATGTAGAAGGAGCAGACATCGGTCTTCATCGCCTTGCGAATGCGCCGCACCATGGTGGAGAGCGCCGCATCCAGACTGCGGGCCCCGTTGACTTCCTGGATGATGCGGCGCAAGACCTCGAGCATGTCGAGCGGGTATCCTGTTGTCGTTAAGCGTTGTCGATAAATATTATCATTAAACCATTGCCGTCATGAGTGTTTCCCGCGCTGCTGGCGCCTAACTCAGCGACTAGCCATGACCCAACGCTAGACGCTGGGCGCGTGGCGAAAGTTCCTTCAGGGCGCGGCGGTAGACCTCACGCTTGAAGGGCACCACCTGTGCCAGCGGATGCCAGTAACTGACCCAGCGCCAGCCGTCGAATTCCGGCTTTTCGGAAAGATCCATGCATATCCGATACTCCTGACAGCGGATCCGAAGCAGGAACCACTTCTGTTTCTGGCCGATGCATACCGGCCTGGAATGCGTGCGAATCATGCGTCGCGGCAGGCGATAGCGTAGCCAACCCCGGGTGCAAGCAAGGATCTCGACATCTTCGGCCATCAGGCCGATCTCCTCATGGAGCTCTCGAAATAGCGCCTGTTTGGGTGTCTCGTCAGCCTTGATGCCTCCCTGGGGAAACTGCCACGCATTCTGCCCTACCCGACGCGCCCAAAGCAGCTGCCCCTGGTCGTTGGCGATGATGATGCCAACGTTGGGGCGAAAGCCGTCAGCGTCGATCACGGACTTCACCTTGTTAAAACCAGTATTGCAGCCATTCTTCCACAAGGCCGTGAAGCGCATCAATACGCCTTCGGCCACAAGGTGCAGGAGAATACGGCTTCTGCCATAATCGCGGGCCTTCCATCCACCCCGTCTGCAACCCTGGAGAGTCTCCGTGAGCCTGGCCATCTTCGACCTGGACAACACCCTGCTGTCGATCGACAGCGACCATGCCTGGGGCGAGTTTCTGCTCGAGCAAGGCGCCGTCGACCCCGTCGCCTACCGCGAAGCCAACGACCGCTTCATGGCCGACTACGAGGCCGGCACGCTGGATATGCAGGCGTTTCTCGAGGTGGCGCTCAGGCCCCTGGCCGAGCACGCCCCCGAACAGCTCGCCGCCTGGCACCAGCAGTTCATGGCCAGCAAGATCGAGCCACACATCCTGCCCAAGGGGGAGGAGTTGCTGGCACGCCATCGCGCTCGCGGCGACACCCTGCTGATCATCACCGCCACCAACCGCTTCATCACCGGGCCCATCGCCGAGCGTCTGGGCGTCGACGACCTGATCGCCGTGGAGCCCGAGGTCATCGAGGGGCGATACACCGGCAGGGTGAGCGGCACCCCCAGCTATCGCGAGGGCAAGATCACGCGCCTGGAAGAGTGGCTGGCCGACAAGGAGCAGACCCTGGACGACGCCTGGTTCTACAGCGACTCCCACAACGACCTGCCGTTGCTGGAAACCATCGATTACCCGGTGGCCGTCGACCCCGACCCCACCCTGCGCGAAGCCGCCGAATCACGCGGCTGGCGGATCATGAGCCTGCGGGACTGATCCGGCTACGCCGGGTCAGAGCCGTACGCTATACGCCGTAAGCTGGAAGCTGGAAGCTGGAAGCCGTAAGAAAATTTATTGAGCTGCAGGAGCCGGATTTATCCGGCGACAGGCAGAAAGGGGTCTGTCCTCGATGGGGCCAAGTGCTTCGCGTAGGCTCGATAAGCCGAAGGCGCATCGGGCATGACGCAGGTGCCCGCTTATACGCTCGGTGCGCTGGTGCTTACCGAGCCTACGAATTTGGATGGCCCATCAATGCCGTGCACCTGACCATTAGGCCAGCCTGCAAAGAACCATAAAAAACCCCACGACCGTTGCCGGTCAGTGGGGTTTTCACTTACCGCATAAAGCGTAAGGCGTACCGCTCGAGCTTACCCAAGCAGATGTTCCACGGCGGCGCGCTCTTCGCGCAGTTCCTGCTCGGTGGCGTTCATCCGCTCGCGGCTGAAGTCGCTGACGTCCAGGCCCTGGACGATCTCGTACTTGCCGTCCTGACAGGTCACCGGGTAGGAGTAGATGATGCCCGGCTCCACGCCGTAGCTGCCGTCGGAGGGAATGCCCATGCTGACGATGCCGTCGCTGCCCAGCGCCCAGTCACGCATGTGGTCGATGGCCGCGGAGGCCGCGGAGGCCGCGGAGGAGGCGCCGCGCGCCTTGATGATCGCCGCGCCGCGCTGCTGCACGGTGGGGATGAAGGTGCCCTCGTACCACTCCTGCTCGACCAGCTCGGCGGCGGGCTTGCCGTCCACCTTGCAGTGGGCGATATCGGGGTACTGAGTCGCGCTGTGGTTGCCCCAGACGACCATCGATTCCACGTCGGTCACATGCTTGCCGACCTTCTGCGCCAGCTGTGTCTTGGCACGGTTGTGATCCAGACGCATCATCGCGGTGAACTGACCCGGATTCAGATCCGGCGCGTTGCAGGAGGCGATCAGGGCGTTGGTGTTGGCCGGGTTGCCCACCACCAGCACCTTGACGTCACGGCTGGCGTTGTCGTTCAGCGCCTTGCCCTGTACGGAGAAGATCGCCGCGTTGGCTTCCAGCAGATCCTTGCGCTCCATGCCCGGGCCACGCGGACGAGCTCCCACCAGCAGGGCGAAGTCGGCGTCCTTGAAGGCGACATTGGCATCGTCGGTCGCGACGATATCCTGCACCAGCGGGAAGGCACAGTCGTTGAGTTCCATGACCACGCCGTTCAGGGCGTCCATGGCCGGGGTGATCTCGAGCAGCTGCAGGATGACCGGCTGGTCCTTGCCCAGCATGTCGCCGGAGGCGATACGGAAGGCCAGGGAGTAGCTGATCTGGCCGGCGGCGCCGGTAATGGCAATGCGAACGGGGTCTTTCATGGTGGCTCCTTGGATTGTCAACGCGCGGGTTGTCGCCGTGAGGACGAGCCGGGCGGGCATCGAGCCCGCACTGGCCTGAAAACAGACCGCCAAGATGGTATGCCTGCAGTGCACAAAACTCAATGCAACCTAAGGTGAGGGGTAAGGAGTTAGCGCTTCGCTTGTGAGGGGTGAGTACGACAAACGCGTGTATGAGAACCTCCGGCGAGAATAGTATGCTGGCGCTCTCATGCCCGCTGATGGACACCGCATGTCTCGACATCGTCTTCCGCCATTCCCCGCCCTGCTTGCCATCGGGCTGGTCATCGCCCTGCTCGCCTGGCTGCTGCTGGGCGATATCCAGGGCTTTCGCGATGCCCCGCCGGAGACGCCGCCCGCCGCCGAGGCCGATACCGAGGCGCCTCGGGTGGAGGTGGCCCCTCGCGATGCCGAGACCCATGCCCCCACCCTGGTGCTGCAGGGCGAGCTGGAAGCACGCCGCACCCTGGAGCTGCGCGCCCGCCAGGCCGGCCGCGTGGCGACACTGCCGGTGGCGGAGGGCAGCCGGGTCGAGGCGGGGGCGGCTCTCCTGGAGCAGGCCCAGGAGGAGCTCCCCGCGCGTCTGGCCCAGGCCGAGGACGACCTGGCCCTGGCCCGTGCCGAACTGTCGGGGGCCGATTCCCTGCGTCAGCGCGAGCTCATCTCCCGGACCGAATATCTGCGCCGCCAGGCCAACGTCAGCCGGGCCGTGGCGGAGCTGGCCACCCTGCGGCGCCAGCGCGATGACACCCGCCTCACCGCCCCCTTCCCCGGCACCCTGGACCGGCTCGACGTGGAACTCGGCGAGCTGCTGCAACCGGGCGAGACCTGGGGGCGACTGGTCGACGACTCGCGGCTCACGGCCCAGGCCTGGGCCCCACAGCAGGATGCCCTCGCCCTCGAGGTGGGCCAGCCCGCCGAGCTGCGGCTGCTGGACGGCTCGCGGCTGAGCGGCCGGGTCAGCCTGGTGGCCCGCCGCGCCGATGAGGCAACGCGCAGCTTCCGCGTCGAGGTCAGCGCCGACAACCCCGAGGGCCGCCGCCTGGCCGGGGCCAGCGCCACCCTGGCGATCACCCTGCCCGAGCGCCGCGTGCACCGCCTCTCGCCTGCCCTGCTGGCGCTCAATCCCGATGGGGAGCTGGCCGTCAAGCACCTCGACGCCGATGACCGGGTCGTACAGACCCCGGTCACGCTGGTGGATGCCGACCTCGAGAGCGCCCGGGTGGCCGGGCTGCCCGACCCGGTGCGCCTGATTATCCTCGGCGCCGGCATGGTGGAGGTCGGCCAGCGCGTCACCCCGGTCGCGGCGGACGCTATCGAGAGCACCGACACCGCCAACGACATGGGGGCCCGCTGAGATGCGCCAGCTGATCGCGGCCGCTCAAGCCCGTGCCCGCACGACCCTGATGCTGCTGACCGCCCTGCTGCTGGCAGGCCTGGCCGCCTGGCAGGCGATTCCCAAGGAGGCCAACCCCGACGTCGCCATTCCCATGATCTATGTGGCCATGACCCTGGAGGGGGTCAGCCCCGAGGACGGCGAGCGGCTGCTGGTACGCCCCATGGAGCAGGAGCTGCGCAGCATCGAGGGGCTGCGCAAGATGACCGCACAATCCAGCGAGGGCCACGCCTCGATCACCCTGGAGTTCGATGCCGGCTTCGATGCCGACCAGGCGCTCTCCGATGTGCGCGAGAAGGTCGATATCGCCAAGGTGGAGCTGCCCTCCGAGGCCGAGGAGCCCCGGGTCGTGGAGGTCAACGTCAGCGAGTTTCCGGTGCTCTCCATCGGCCTGTCGGGCAACGTGGACGAGAACCAGCGGGTGGCCATCGCCCGGCGTATCCAGGAGGAGATCGAGGGCATCGCCGAGGTGCTGGAGGTGGATATCGGCGGCGACCGCGAAGAGCTTTTGGAGATCGTGGTCGACCCGCTGGTGCTGGAGAGCTACGGCATCGACTTTGCCACGCTGTTCAACCTGGTCAGCCGCAACAACCGCCTGGTGGCCGCCGGCAGCCTGGATACCGGCGCCGGCCGGCTCGGCATCAAGGTACCCGGGGTGATCGAGACCCTCGAGGATGTGATGGCCATGCCGGTGAAGGTGGACGGCGACCGTGTCGTCACCTTCGGCGATGTGGCCATCATCCGGCCCACCTTCAAGGACCCCGATGGCTACGCGCGCATCGACGGCCAGCCGGCCCTGGTACTGGAGATCTCGAAGCGTGCCGGCGCCAATATCATCGCCACCGTGGAGCAGGTGCAGGCGCTGTTCGAGCAGGCCGGGAGCCGGATCCCCGAGGGCCTGACGATCACCACCATCACCGACCAGTCCGAGTTCGTCGAGGATATGCTCTCGGAGCTGCTCAACAATGTGGTCACCGCGGTGTTGCTGGTGCTGATCGTGATCCTGGCCGCCATGGGCGCCCGTAGCGCCCTCTTGGTGGGGCTGACCATCCCCGGCGCCTTCCTGAGCGGCATCCTGATGATCTGGGCGGTGGGCTACACCCTCAACATCGTGGTGCTGTTCGCGCTGATCCTGGTCGCCGGCATGCTGGTCGACGGCGCCATCGTGGTCAGCGAACTGGCCGACCGTTACCTGCACCAGGGCATGGCACCGCGGGAGGCCTGGCGGGAGGCGGCAACTCGCATGGGCTGGCCGGTGATCGCCTCCACCGCCACGACCCTGGCGGTCTTCATGCCGCTGCTGTTCTGGCCCGGCATGGTCGGCGAGTTCATGAAATATCTGCCCGCCACGGTGATCCTGTGTCTCCTCGCCTCCCTGGCCATGGCCCTGGTGTTTCTGCCGACCCTGGGCGGTGTGTTCGGCGCGCGGGCGGCGTCTCAAGGCTCGGCACCGGTCGGCGCCACCGCCGGCGGGCGCCTCTATCGCCGCGCCCTGTCGCGGCTGCTCGCCCATCCGGCGCTGACCCTGCTGTTCACGGTGCTGCTCATGGCGCTGGTCTATACCGCCTATGCCCGCCTGAACCACGGCGTCGAGTTCTTCCCCAGCGTGGAGCCCGACTCCGCCCAGGTGCTGGTGCGTACCCGCGGTGACTTCTCCGTCGAGGAGAAGGACGCCATGGTGCGGCGAGTGGAAGCTCGCCTCGGCGGCATGAGCGAGGTCGAGACCTTCTATGCACGCTCCTTCGCCACCCCGAATGAGCAGCTCGGCGCCGACGTCATCGGCTTGCTGCAGTTCCAGATGATCGACTGGCACCGGCGGCGCCCGCTGGCCAAGGTCTTCGACGAGATGCGTGAGCGAACCGCCGACCTGCCCGGCCTGGTGCTGGAGTTCCGCAAACAGCAGATGGGGCCCGGCGAGGGCAAGCCCATCGTGCTGGAGATCGGCGGACAGCGGCCCGAACTGGCGAACCAGGCGGTGGACCGCCTGCGCGAGTTGATGAACGACCTGGGGGGCTTTCGCGATATCGAGGACAATCGCAGCCTGCCCGGGGTGGAGTGGCGGGTCATCGTCGACCGCGAGGCCGCGGCTCGCTTCGGCACCGATGTATCCAGCGTGGGCAGCGCGGTACAGCTGCTGACCACCGGCGTCCAGGTGGCCAGCTATCGCCCCGAGGGAGTCGACGACGAGGTCGATATCCGCATCCGCCTGCCAAAGGGCGACCGTACCCTCGACCAGCTGGGCCGGCTAAGCCTGAACACCTCTCGCGGCCAGGTGCCGCTATCGCACTTCGTGTCGGTGGAACCGGCCCCCAAGGTCGGCACCCTGCATCGCATCGACGGGCGTCGCGCCATCACCCTGGAGGCCGACGTGGCCGCCGACGCCAGCGCCGATGAGCGCCTGAGCGCCCTGCTCGAGGCCGCCGGCGAACCCCCGGAGGGCGTGCAGGTGAAGGTGGCCGGCGAACAGGAGGACCAGCAGGAGGCCAGCCGCTTCCTGGGCGGGGCCTTCATGATCGCCATCGGGCTGATGGCCTTGATCCTGGTGACCCAGTTCAACAGCTTCTACCAGGCGGGGCTGGTGCTCTCGGCGATCATCTTCTCCACCGCGGGCGTGCTGCTGGGGCTCTTGGCCAACGCCCAGCCCTTCGGCATCGTGATGGTGGGAATGGGCATCATCGCCCTGGCGGGGATCGTGGTGAACAACAATATCGTGCTGATCGACACCTACAATCAGCTGCGCGGCGAGGGCCTGGCGCCGTTCGATGCCGCCCTGGAGGCGGGCAGCCTGCGCCTGCGGCCGGTACTGCTGACGGCGGTGACCACAGTGCTGGGCCTACTCCCCATGGTGCTGGGGATCAACGTCGACCTGCTCGCCCCCAGCCTGGGCATCGGCGCCCCCTCCACCCAATGGTGGACCCAGCTCTCCAGCGCCATCGCCGGCGGGTTGACCTTCGCCACCGGCCTGACGCTGCTGCTGACGCCCTGCATGTTGGTGCTCGGCGGACGCTTCGAGCACCGGAAGAAAGCATGATCAACCGGCGATATAAGCCGTAAGCCGTAAGCCGTAAGCCGTAAGCCGTAAGCCGTAAGCCGTAAGCCGTAAGCCGTAAGCCGTAAGCC
>NZ_CANLFS010000024.1 GCF_947490095.1 uncultured Halomonas sp.
AAGCCGTAAGCCGTAAGCCGTAAGCCGTAAGCCGTAAGCCGTAAGCCGTAAGCCGTAAGCCAGGATATCGCCATCGACACTCCCGGCAAGGGGTTTTCGTATAGCATAAAGCGTATGGCTTACAGCTCTCGGCAGGGCCGAGGACGTACGGCGTAAAGCGCCGGGCGAAGCCCGGGCCGGGCTAGAGGTCCATCAGCTCATCGACCCGGTCGACCAGCTTGAAGATGCCCGTCGCGGCTTCGCTGATGCGGGTGGCGAGCATATAGGCCGGCGTGGTGACCACCCGGTGCTCGAAGTCGACCACGATATCCTCCACGCCGCAGGTCCGATGCAGGCCGCCCATGGCGCTGAGGGCGCCGGATACGCCGGGGTCCTGGCCGATGGTGACGGCGATCCCCGGCCCCAGCAGGTGCGGCACCATCACCGGGCTGATGCACATCAGCCCGATGGGCTTGCGCGCCTCATGGAACCCCTCCAGGGCTTCCTTGAGCTCATCGAGCACCCGCATCTCGGCACCATCCATGGCGAAGCTGGAGAGATTCTTGGCGGCGCCGAACCCGCCCGGCATGATCACCGCATCGAACTCGTCGGCCTCCAGCTCATCCAGCGCCTGGATATCGCCTCGCGCCAGGCGGGCCGACTCGACGAGCACATTGCGCGACTCCCCTTCCACCTCCTCGCCACTGCGGTGGTCGATGACGTGATGCTGAGCGATATCCGGGGCGAAGCAGCGATAGCCGAGGCCCAGCTGGTCGAGCCGCAGCAGGGTCAGGGTGGTTTCGTAGATCTCGGAACCATCATGGACGCCGCAGCCCGAGAGGATCACCGCCACCTGTTTGCTCATGCTTATCTCCTTGAAGAAGTTCCCCGCCAACGGGCGACAGGGCCAATAATGGGATATCACACTCTAGAGCGATCCCTCGAGCGCGACAAGGCGAGACTTTCGGCGCAAGGTGTCCCTGATATACTCCCAGGCAACCCCAGCGAATTCTTGTCATCATACTCTTGTCATTACACCGCGCCGGATCTTCCTCGCCGGCGCCAGAGTCGGAGAGAGACCTTGAGCTTCACGACCCCACGCCAGTTCCCCGCCACCCGCATGCGCCGCATGCGCCGCGATGCCTTCTCGCGCCGCCTGATGAGCGAGAACGTGCTGACCCCGGCCGACCTGATCTGGCCGGTCTTCGTCCTGGAGGGTGAGGGCCAGCGCGAGCCCGTGCCTTCCATGCCCGGCGTCGAGCGCCTGTCCCTGGATCTGCTGATCGAGGAGGCCCGCGAAGCGGTCGAGCTGGGCATTCCCGCCCTGGCCCTGTTCCCGGTGGTGGACACACCACAGAAGAGCGAGCTGGCCGAGGAATCCTATCACCCCGATGGCCTGGTACAGCGCAGCGTGCGAGCCCTGAAGGCGGCCCTGCCCGAGCTCGGCATCATCACCGACGTGGCCCTGGACCCCTACACCAGCCACGGCCAGGACGGCATCCTCGACGACCGGGGCTATGTGCAGAATGACCGCACCGTGGAGACGCTGCTCAAGCAGGCACTCTCCCACGCCGAGGCGGGTGCCGACGTGGTCGCTCCCTCCGACATGATGGATGGCCGCATCGGCGAGATTCGTCGGGTGCTGGAACAGGCGCAGCTGGTCAATACCCGTATCATGGCCTATAGCGCCAAGTATGCCTCGCGCTACTATGGCCCCTTCCGCGACGCGGTGGGCTCCGCCGCCAACCTGGGCAAGGCCGACAAGAGCACCTATCAGATGGACCCGGCCAACGGTGACGAGGCGCTGCATGAAGTGGCCATGGACCTGACCGAGGGTGCCGACATGGTGATGATCAAGCCCGGCATGCCCTATCTCGACGTGGTGCGCCGGGTGAAGGATGAGCTCAAGGTGCCCACCTATGCCTATCAGGTCAGCGGCGAGTACGCCATGCATATGGCGGCCTTCGAGAACGGCTGGCTGGATGGCGACAGCGTGATCCTCGAATCCCTGCTGTGCTTCAAGCGCGCCGGCGCCGACGGCGTGCTGACCTACTTCGCCAAGCGGGCCGCACGACTGCTCACCCAGCAGCCGTAGCGACGTCAGGCGTCGGCTTCGGGGCAAGAATCGCTCCCGGGCCGACGCCGATGCTCCGCCCCCTCGCACTATACCGCGATCTGACCGCCATCCTGCCGCTGGATCACCACGGTCGATGCCCGAGGACGCACATTGCCCCGAGCCTGCTCGGTGGCATCTTCCGAGGCCGGCCAGTTGCCCGGATGCTGAATATTGATAAACAGCGCCGTCCTGTCCGGGGTGGCGAAGATCCCGGTGACCTCACAGCCATTCGGTCCTACCGCGAAGCGCTTGAGGTGCTGCTGATTATCGGCATCCACCACGGCCTGCTCGCCGCCTGCTCCCAGAGCCCCCGGCACCACCGCCAGCAGTTGGTCATTGGTATGCTCGGCGACCCCCGTGTAGCTATTGTCGGTCTGAATCCACAGGATTCCCTGCCCATCACCACGATCGTCATACCAGAGACCATCGGGACTGGCGAACTGGTTCATCTCGGTGAGCCCGGAGAGATTGTCGCTATCAGCGGCCGCCGCGCCGAAGACGAACACTTCCCACACGAAACGGGTCACAGCATCGTCCTCTCGCCAGCGGATGATATGCCCCGCCCCGTTGTCGGCTCGCGGATTGGCCGCGTTGGGCGGGGCGGTGGCAAATCCCACACCGAACTCCTCGATGGCGCCACCGCCATTGGTGAAGGTCGCCTCGCTACCCTCCTCGCTGCGCTTGCTGTTGTTGGTCAGGGTGAGATAGACCTCTCCGGAGGCGGGATCCACACTGGCCCACTCGGGCCGGTCCATGGGCGTGGCCCCCATCAGATCGGCGGCGTCGCAGGTATTGATGATGATGCCTGCCGCATCGGCACCAGCCAGCCCCAGGGCCTGATGGAGACGGCGACCATCGGCGGTCGGCGCCTCCGGAGTCAGTGGCAACCACTCCCCTCGACCATCGGCATCGAAGCGAGCGGCATACAGCACGCCGTGGTCCAGATACTTGGCCCCGATGGCCAGGCGATCATAGGCCTCGCCGGGGCGATTGGCGTCGGCCGGCTCCCAGGCGGCGGCGGAGACAAACTTGTAGATGTATTCGTTGCGCGCGTCATGACCGGAGTAGAAGACCACCGGCTTGCCGGGCTCAAGCTTACCCAACCAGCAACCCTCGTGGCGGAAGCGTCCCAGGGCGGTGCGCTTCACGGCGCGACGGGAACCATCGTAGGGGTCGACCTCCACCTGATAGCCAAAGGTGCGCGCCTCGTTGCGATAGTCATCGATGGCGGCATCACCCCGCGGGGTGATATCGAAGCGGGCAAACTCGTCATCCTGCTCGGCAGGATCACCGGCCGAGGTCTCCCAGCCATAGCGGGAGCGCTGCGTGGCAACCCCGATACGGGCATCGTCCCGGAAGCGTTCGCCGGTATGGACGAAAATATTCGGCCAGTTCTCCTCGCAGGCCAGATAGGTGCCCCAGGGAGTGAAGCCGTTACCGCAATTGTTATTGGTACCGCGGGCAAGTCTGCCTTCCGGCGAGAAGCGCGTGCGCACATACTCGCTGCCGGCGACCGGCCCGGCGAGGTCCATCTCGGTCGCACTGGTCAATCGACGGTTGTAGGAGGAACCCGGCACATGGCGCCAGCGGCCATCGACGGACGCCTCCACCTCCACCAGTGTCACTCCGTGGGCATTGATCTCGGTGCGGGACTCCTCGACGGGGCGGGCCCCTTCCTCGGCATTGGTGGGGCCTCCCTGAGACACCCACAACGCCTGCTGGTCGATATATTCGTTGTTCAGCGCCAGTACGAAGCGCCGCGAGGCCGTCGACTCATCCAGCGCAAAGCCATGCATGCCGTCATGATGCATCCCCACGCTGGCGGCCTGACGCTCCGCCGTCATGGCCAGTTCATCACGCCACTCCGGCGTCTCGTCAACGAGCGATGTGCCCCAGGGCACCAGTACCTGAGCGGTATAACCCGGCGGCACTACCACGGCGTCGGTACGTGAGCCGCGCACCGACTCGAAGGCCAGCGCCAGTGGCGTCTTCTGTTTGACGCCGGACGCCAGCACCCGGGCGGCTCCACCGAAACCCAGCATCGAGGCGGCCGCCAGCCCCAGGCCGCCACGCATCACACTGCGTCGCGAGACATGACGCTCGAGAACGGAGACGAAGGGCTCGTTGCCGCTAGGGTTCAGGACGCGGTGATCCTCGATGGCCTTGCTCATGTTGTGTTCCTCGTCGGGTGGGGGAAGCGTCGAGAACGCCTCCAGGGGACGAGGTCAGGCTAGGCCCGCGAGATGACAGCAGGATGAAACACCGAGAAAGACACGACAGCGCCGCCGCCTGTCAGGCGGCGGCGTTCGATCTATCCTCGCTTGAAGGCCGCCAGGTCGTGGGGGTCGAGCCCCTCGACATGTTGGGGCAGGCCACGCTCCTCTCGTGCCTGGCGCACCTTCAGCCGCTCGGCGACGGCTTCGGCGTCGTCATCCAGGGTGCGGCCGTTGAGCTCGGCGAGCTGCAGCATGCCCTGATGGTAGAAGGCGAGCAGGTCCAGGGCGGCCTCATTGCCTTCGTCGGCGCCACGCCGCAACGCCGGCAGGTAGCCGCTGACCCGGGAGAGATGATGCTTGAGCTGCCAGACATAGCGCACCTCCGTCATCCAGGGGCGCTCGCGCACCACGGCAAAGACCAGGCTGGTCGCCACCAGTCCCAACGCCACGCCCAGCACGTTGAACCAGAAGCCGCCGTCGAAGGCGACCTGCAACAGCTGGGCAAATACCAGCCCAAGGACGATCAGCTGGGCCGCCATGGCCAGGCTGATCAGGCGCCCCTTGCGGCGGTAGGCCTCGGGGTCGTGCTCCTCGAAATGAAACGGCATCGCGCTCTCCTGGGTGGCGAATCGGTGGTGGGCCGTATTATCCCGACATCGTCATCGGCGGTACAGCGTCCACCGTCACCCATCTCGCGCGGCGCCGCCCCGACACCGGGACGCGCCTTCCGCCTTCAGCGCAACCGCTCGGCGGCGGAGAGCAGCAGACGCTCGGTGGTCTCCCAGCCGATACAGGCGTCGGTAACCGACACGCCATAGCGCAGCCGCCCGGGCTCCAGGGCCTGCTTGCCCTCATGCAGATGACTCTCCAGCATCAGCCCGGCGACGGCCGTCTCGCCGGCCTCACGCTGGGCCAGCACGTCGAGCAGCACCTCGCTCTGGCGGCGGTGGTCCTTGCGCGCATTGGCGTGGCTGCAGTCCACCATCAGCCGCGGGGAGAGGCCGGACTCTTCCAGGGCCCGGCGCGCCGCCTGGACGTGGTGCGCCTGATAGTTGGGCTCGCCGTGGCCCCCACGCAGCACCAGCTGGGTATGGGGGTTGCCCGCGGTGTCGCGGATCACCGGGCGCCCTCCGGCATCCATGCCGAAATGGCTGTGGGGATGGGCGGCGGCACGCATGGCGTCCAGGGCCACACCGATATCACCGCCGGTGGCGTTCTTGAAGCCCACCGCCGCCGAGAGGCCGCTGGCCAGCTCACGGTGAAGCTGGGACTCGGTGGTACGGGCGCCGATCGCCACCCAGGAGAGAAGATCCTCGAGATAGGGCGCCAGCATCGGCTGCAGGAGCTCGGTAGCCACCGGCAGGCCCAGTGCGGCCACGTCACGCATCAGGCGCCGCGCGGCCTCGAGGCCGCGCCCCATGTCCCCCGTGCCGTCGAAGTCGGGGTCGTAGGCCAGCCCCTTCCAGCCCACGGTGGTGCGGGGCTTCTCCACATAGACGCGCATCACCAGCAGCAGGCGGTCATCCACCCTCGTCGAGAGCGCCGCCAGGCGTTGGGCGTACTCCAGGGCCGCCTGGGGATCATGGATGGAACAGGGGCCGACGACCACCAGCAGGCGGTCGTCGCGGCCGGCGAGGATATCGTGCACGGCCTGGCGCTGCCCCTCGATGCGACGCCTCAGTTCGGCGGAGAGCGGCAGCTCACGACACAGCTCGCCGGGGGTGGGTAATGTCCGGGCGGGCTCATCGGCGGGGTACAGAGCGTCGTTCAGGGGGGTGGCGGCAAGGGTAGCATTCATGGCGTCTTCAACTCCGGGTAGCGATCATACATCGTGTCGGTCGGGTGCCACCGATCTCGCTACGGTCGGGCGTGGCGGAGGGAGCCGACCGCAGCTCGCTAAATCGCCAGTAGCCATAATAGCCCACACGGCTCAGGGTCTGACGGATGGCGGTGGATGCGGTCATGATGTCTCTCCTCGAAATCTACGCTGCTAACCGGCGCTGTCGCCGTGATGATGACGGAGCCGTGAAACACAGAACCCCCGGGCGGGGCTGCCGTCCGGGGGTTCTGGTGGAGGCGGCCCTGGTGGGTGTGCCTCCGGCGATGTCGCGTCTTTAGCTCAGGACATGGCCGCCGGCACACCGGTCATAAAATAGCCATACCAGAAACCGTTGCCGGCCACGCACAGTGATGGCGCACGCTCGGCATCGGCGTGGCAACAACGGCGGTGGGTGGCGGATGCGGTCATGAGGTTCTCCTGAGCAGTCGCTGTATCGTGCCGTATCGCGGCATGGCTGACAAGGCCCACCCGGCGAAAGGCCGGGCGGATTTAGCCGGCGAACAGCTGAAACCAGCCGATGGTCGCCGGCAGGCAGCTCATGGCGACCAGCACAACCAGGCCCATGATGATGGAAAACAGGCCGCTGCTGTCGCGGAAATTCTCGTCGTGTTCTGCCATGTGTCACTCCTTCGATTGCGTCAGGCTGTTGGGTCAGGGGGAGGCATCATTCTAACGAAAACGCCGGCCACCGACACGGCCCCCCATGGTCGACCATGATGAAACGGGACGCCGGCTCAGCGCAGGTGGCGCCCGCCATCCACCGGCAGGGTGGCGCCGGTGACGTAGCGATTATCGAGCAGGTAGCGCAGGGTCTGATAGATCACCCCGGGGCCGGGTACCCGCTGCATCATTGACTTGGCGCGGGCCTTCTCGGCATAGGCCTCGTCGTCGTCCTCCCCCAGCATGATCAATGCCGGGGCGATGGCGTTGACCTGTATATCAGGGGCATACATGGCGGCAAACGACAGCGTCAGGTTGTCGAGCCCGGCCTTGCTGGCGGCATAGGCGGCGTGTTTTCTGGACCCCTTCTGTACCACGTAGTCGGTCATGTGCACGATATCGCGCTGGGGCTCGCTGCACGCCTCGAGCAATTCACGGGCGTGCAGGTTGATCAGATAGGGGGCCTGCATATGCACCCGGAAGAGCCGCTCGAAGATCGCTCCCGCCTCCTCCCCGGTGGCGTCCGGCGCCCAATCGCTGGCGTTATGCACGATGGCGCGCAGCGACGACGTTACGCCCTTGAGCCGCGCAAGAAAATCGAGAATGCCTGCCTCGCTGGAGAAATCGGCCTGCAGCGTGACGATGCCACGCTCGCGCAGCGCCTCGAGCTCCGGACGCTCGCGGCGGAAGCTGATGATCACCGGATGGCCGTCATTGACCAGCTGTTCCGCGCAGTGGCGACCCAGTCGCTGGGCGCCGCCGGTAATCAGGATCGGTGAAGCGCTCATGCATCGGCCTCGCGCCGCAGGCTACCCGCCGTGGGCACGATGGGGTCGCGGGGCGCATAGGCAAACACGTCGGAAAACACCCGAGTGGGCGAAAGCCCCAGCGAGGCGAGCACATCGACGCAGGCGTAGACCATGCCCGGCGAGCCGGAAAGATAGACGTCATAGGCCGAGATATCCTCGAACCCATGGGCCAGCGCCTGGTCGATGCGGCCGTGATATCCCGCCACCCGATCGCCGGACCAGGGCAGCGCCGGGGCCACTTCGGTCACCGGATGGAAATGGAAATGACGGTGCGCCTCGGCCCACTCCCGGGGCAGGCTCTCCAGGTAGAGATCACGCTCCTCCCGCGCGGCCCACCACAGGGTGATCTCGCGGTCGGGGTCGGCGGCAAGCGCGCCCTCGACGAGCGCCTTCATTTGGGCGAAGCCGGTGCCGGCGGCGACCAATAACAGGGGGCGCCGGCTGTCGGGGTCGAGCACGCAGTCACCACCGGGCAGGCGCAGGGTCAGGTGGTTGGCCACCTTGAGCATCTCGCGCAATCGGGCGGAATTGCCCCGTTCGGGCCAGTGCTGGATATGCAGCTCGATCTCGCCGTCGCCGCGCCAGGCGTTGGCGATCGAGAACGGCACCCAGGTATCCTCGGCGAGCTTGAGTTCCAGGTATTGGCCGGGGTCGTGGACGGCCGCCTCGGCGCGCCCGTCGAGCCGAACGCGGAAGACGTCCGGGCTGAGGTCCTCGACCTCGGTGACCGGGCAGGTCAAGATCCTTGGCGTCATGAATGGCCTCGTACGATTATTGGGATGTCGTGGTATCGGGCAGGTCGATGCCCAGCTCGTTCCAGCGCTCGCTGACACGCGTCTTGACGGCCTCGTCCATGACGATGGGCACGCCCCACTCGCGGTCGGTCTCACCGGGCCACTTGCTGGTGGCATCCAGCCCCATCTTGGAGCCCAAGCCGGAGACCGGCGAGGCGAAGTCCAGGTAGTCGATGGGGGTATTCTCCACCAGCACGGTATCCCGGGCCGGGTCCATGCGCGTGGTGATGGCCCAGATCACATCCTTCCAGTCCCGGGCATCGACGTCATCGTCGAGCACCACCACGAACTTGGTGTACATGAACTGCCGCAGGAAGCTCCAGACGCCCATCATCACCCGCTTGGCATGGCCGGGATACTGCTTCTTCATGGTCACTACGGCCATGCGATAGGAGCAGCCCTCCGGGGGCAGGTAGAAATCGACGATTTCCGAGAACTGGCGACGCAGGATCGGCACGAACACCTCGTTCAGCGCCAGGCCCAGGATCGCCGGCTCATCCGGCGGTCGACCCGTATAGGTGGAGTGGTAGATGGCATTCTCGCGCATGGTCATGCGTGTCACCGTGAATACCGGGAAACTGTCCACCTCGTTGTAGTAGCCAGTATGGTCGCCATAGGGGCCCTCCGGCGCCATATCATCCGGATAGATAAAGCCTTCCAGGATGATCTCCGCCGAGGCCGGCACCTCCAGGTCGGCGTGGCCACACTTGACCAGCTCGGTGCGTGACCCGCGCAGCAGTCCGGCGAAGGCATACTCGGACAGGGAGTCGGGCACCGGTGTCACGGCCCCCAGGATGGTGGCCGGGTCGGCCCCCAGGGCTACCGCCACCGGAAAGGGCTCGCCGGGGTGGGCCTGCTGAAACTCCTGAAAGTCCAGTGCTCCACCGCGATGCGAGAGCCAGCGCATGATCAGCCGGTTTCTCCCCAGCTTCTGCTGACGATAGATGCCCAGATTCTGGCGCTTCTTGTGGGGCCCCCGGGTGATCACCAGCGGCCAGGTCACCAGTGGCGCGGCATCGCCGGGCCAGCAGTGCTGGATCGGCAGGCGATCGAGGTCGACCTCCTCCCCCGCATAGACCCGCGCCTGTACCGGGGCCGAGCGCACCATCTTGGGACCCATGCTCATCACCTGCTTGAAGATCGGCAGCTTGTCCCAGGCGTCGCGAAAGCCCTTGGGCGGCTCCGGCTCCTTGAGGAAGGCAAGCAGCTCGCCCACCTCGCGCAGGGCGGCAACCGAATCCTGGCCCATGCCCAGGGCCACACGCCGCGGCGTGCCGAAGAGATTGCCGAGTAGCGGCATGTCGTGACCCTTGACGTTCTCGAACAACAGGGCCGGACCGCCCGCGCGCAGGGTACGGTCGCAGATCTCGGTGATCTCGAGGTAGGGGTCCACCTCGGCGCTGATACGCTTGAGCTCCCCCTGGGCCTCCAGGGCGGCGATAAACTCGCGCAGATCCTTGTACTTCATTCGGATTTCCCGATCCCAGAATGACGAAAGGGGCAGCATAGCATGCCGCCCCTTTGCTCACTGCCTGATGCGGCTAGCGGCGCTTCATCGCCTCGAAGAACTCGATGTTGGTCTTGGTATCCTTGAGGCGGTCGATCAGGAACTCGGTGGCCGCGGTATCCTCCATGGGATTGAGCAGCTTGCGCAGGATCCACATGCGCTGCATCTCGTCCTCGGAGGCCAGCAGGTCCTCGCGGCGTGTGCCGGAACGGCGGATATTGATCGCCGGGTAGACGCGACGCTCGGCCAGCTTGCGATCGAGGTGCGCCTCCATGTTACCGGTCCCCTTGAACTCCTCGAAGATCACCTCGTCCATCTTGGAGCCGGTATCGACCAGCGCCGTGGCGATGATGGTCAGGCTGCCGCCCTCCTCGATGTTGCGCGCCGCGCCGAAGAAGCGCTTGGGCTTCTCCAGGGCGTGGGCGTCGACGCCACCGGTGAGCACCTTGCCGGAGCTCGGCACCACGGTGTTGTAGGCGCGCGCCAGACGGGTAATGGAGTCGAGCAGGATCACCACGTCCTTCTTGTGCTCCACCAGGCGCTTGGCCTTCTCGATCACCATCTCGGCGACCTGGACGTGGCGGGCGGGCGGCTCATCGAAGGTCGAGGCCACCACCTCGCCGCGCACCGTGCGCGACATCTCCGTCACCTCCTCGGGGCGCTCATCGATCAGCAGCACGATCAGATGACACTCGGGATTGTTACGGGTGATCGAGGTGGCAATATTCTGCAGCATCAGCGTCTTGCCCGCCTTGGGCGGCGAGACCAGCAGGCCGCGCTGGCCCTTGCCGATGGGGGCTACCAGATCGATGATCCGCGCCGTGAGATCCTCGGTGGAGCCATTGCCGATCTCCGTACGCAGGCGCTCCTGGGGGAACAACGGCGTCAGGTTTTCGAACAGGATCTTGTGCTTGGCGTTCTCCGGCCGATCGAAGTTGATCTGGCTGACCTTGAGCAGGGCGAAGTAGCGCTCCCCGTCCTTCGGCGGGCGGATCTTGCCGGAGATGGAGTCGCCCTTGCGCAGGTTGAAGCGGCGGATCTGGGACGGCGAGACATAGATATCGTCGGGCCCGGCCAGATAGGAGCTATCGGCGCTGCGCAGGAAGCCGAAACCATCCTGGAGGATCTCCAGTACGCCATCACCGTAGATCGGCTCGCCGCTCTTGGCGTGCTTCTTGAGGATGGCGAAGATGATGTCCTGCTTGCGAGAACGTGCCAGGTTGTCGATGCCCATCTCGCGGGCCATCTCCAGCAGTTCCGGCACGGGCTTTTGCTTGAGTTCGGTAAGATTCATCGGTGTGTTCAGACGTTGCTCTTGGTAAGCCGGGCGGCATGCGCCGTGAGGAAAAGCGACAGGAAGCGAGAAGAAGACGCCCTGTAGTGCGTTCAGAGCCCGGACAGGCCACCTCTGGTCGTGATGCATCGAATGGCCATGGGCGGGAGGCCGCACAAGGATTGCAGGGCCACCGGGCCGATATCGAAAGCGAGGAAGCAGGTTCGTTTCGCCTGATCAGGGGTTCGGGGCCACTAGGCCGGGAACGCGGACTGATACAGAGGGCTGTCTGACGACTTGGAAATGACCGATACGGGATTGCCGGTTCGGCCGGAAAGCATTTGGAATAGGCGAACGCCCTGATACTAGACAAGCCCGTCGGCGAACGCAAGCCCTGCCCCCGCCGGCGATTGACAGCACCGCCACTTGGCCGCACCCTTTTTCGAGAACCTTTGAAGGAAGATCCATGACCGCGCCACAGGACCCGGCCACCGCCTCCCAGGTTGCCTACCGCCCTCTCCGCCTGGCCGCCATCGACCTGGGCTCCAACAGCTTTCACCTGCTGGTGGCCGACTATCAACATGACCGCCTGGAAATCGTGGCCCGCCACGGCGAGAAGGTTCAGCTCGCCGCGGGACTCGACGAAGGCGGTGTCCTCGACGAGGCGAGCATGGCGCGGGGCCTGGAGTGCCTGTCACGCTTCACCCCACTGCTCCAGGGAGTGTCGCCGGACTGCCTGCGGATCGTGGGCACCAATGCCCTGCGAGAGGCCACCAATCGTGAGGCCTTTATCGAATGCATCAGGGCCGGCCTGGGGCATCGCATCGAGGTCATCACCGGGGACGAGGAGGCGCGCCTGATCTACCTCGGTGCCGCCCATGCCCTGGCCGATCAAGCCCTTGCCCGGCCCCTGGCCGATCGAACCCTGGCCGAGCCGGTCCTTGCCGACCAAGCCCCCGACAAGGGCCACAGGCGGCTCGTCGTGGATATCGGCGGCGGGTCCACCGAGTTTATCATCGGCGAGGGGTTCGAGCCGCTGGCCCTGAAGAGCCAGCGCCTGGGCTGCGTCACCTTCACCCGGCGCTTCTTCGCCGATGGCACGATCACCGACAAGCATATGCGCCAGGCGGAGCTCGCCGCCCTCTCCACGCTGGCCGGCCTCCGCTCGGCTTATCGCACGCTGGGCTGGCAGGAGGCCATCGGCACCAGCGGCACCGTCAAGGCCGCCGCCGCCGTACTGGCCGCCGGTGGCACCCCCGGCCCGGGGGAAGGCGTGATCACCCGCGAGGGCATGCGCGAGCTGCGCCACCGCCTGATCGGGCTCAAGCACCTGGACGGCGTCGCACTTGAAGGCCTCAACCCCGATCGGGCCCGGGTCTTTCCCGCCGGCATGGCGATACTCGGCGCCATTTTCGAGGCCTTCGAACTCGAGTCCCTGCGCTATGCCGATGGCGCCCTGCGCGAAGGCGTGCTCCATGAGCTGATGGAACGCCACCGCTAGGGCGGCGAGGCCCGCCATCCCTCGGACAACACCAACCACTGCTCGTCGACCGGGTCGAGCACCGCCACCGGCGTGGCGCCTGACCACACCACTACCAGCCGCTCGCGTCTCCAGGGTGGCACCTCAAGCTCCTGGAGCAGCCGCTTGAGGTCACGCCGCCCCCGCCCGGCCAGCCGCAGGCGCTCTCCGCCGCGGCGAGGCGTCGCCCGCAGCCGCTGCTCGCCTGTCTCCGACCCGCCCCCCGGCCCGACCAGCGCGGTTGTACTCCGCCCGAAGGGCGTGACCAGCGGCCCATGCTCATCCCACTCGACTTCCCAGGTCGACGGCAGAGCCTGCATCGGCGCCAGCAGATAGAGATGACCACGCCACACTCGCGCCTCACCGCCATCCCAGGCGACGCGCACCTCGGCGTCCACCCGGGCGCCCAGCTGGGCCAGCAGGCTCGCCAGGCGACGCGCCGGCGGCAGCGCCAGGCCCAGCCGCTCACAGCAGTGACGCACCAGCAGGCGCCGACGCGGCGCCGACAGCCGAGAAAGGCCATCGAGCGACAGCCGTCCCGGGTCGCCGCCCAGCTCTTCCAGGTCGAGCCCCGCCAGCTCTGCCAGCAGGCCATCGGCTTCGGCACACAGCGCCGCGCTGCGCGAAAGCGAACGGCCGGCCTGCGGCCAGCGCTCGGCGAGCCGCGGCAGGACGGCATGGCGCAGGTAGTTGCGGTCCTGGTCGCACTCGGCGTTGCTGGGGTCTTCCGTCCAGGCGAGGCCGCGGCGCGCCGCGGCGGCCTCGAGCCGCGCCCGGGGAATATCCAGCAGCGGCCGCACCAGGCGCCGACCCTGCCAGTCGCGTGCCGCCGGCATGCCGGCCAGGCCACGCACCCCGCTCCCCCGCAGGGCGGCGAGCATCAGGGTCTCGGCCTGATCATCGCGGTGCTGGGCCAGCCACAGGCTCTCACCGGCGGCCACATGCCGGAGGAAGGCGGCATAGCGCGCTTCTCGGGCGGCGCCCTCGAGCCCCTGGCCGTTGGCGCGATCGACCTCCACCCGTGCCACACGAAGCGCCACGCCAAGCCGCTCGCACAGTTCCCGGCAATGCCCCTCGAAATCGTCGGCGGCCGCCTGCAGGCCATGGTGGACATGGAGGGCGCGCAGCGGGCGGGGGTGACGGCGGCAGGCGTCGGCCGCCAGGGAGAGCAGCAGGGAGGAATCCAGGCCCCCGGACAGTGCCACCCATACACAACGCCCCGGCGCGGTCTGCGCCAGGGCGTCGTCGATCATGGCCTGGAGGGGCATGCCGTCAGGCCGGTGCGCCATAGCTCATCAGGCGCTGATAGCGATGCTCCAGCAGGGTCTCGGTGTCCATGGCGTCGAGACGCTCGAGGCTGGCGAGCAGCGCCTCCTTGACACGCTCGGCGGTGGCGACCGGCTGGCGATGGGCCCCGCCCAGCGGTTCCGGGATCAGGGTATCGACAAGCCCCAGTTCCTTGAGGCGCTCGGCGGTAATGCCCATGGCCTGGGCGGCATCGGACGCCTTCTCGGCGCTCTTCCACAGGATCGAGGCGCAGCCTTCGGGGGAGATCACCGAATAGGTGGAATACTGCAGCATGGCCAGCTCGTCGCAGACCCCGATGGCGAGTGCCCCGCCGGAGCCGCCCTCACCCACCACGGTGGCCAGCACCGGCGTGCGCAGGCGTGACATGACCCCGAGGTTATAGGCAATGGCCTCGGACTGGCCGCGCTCTTCGGCATTGATGCCGGGGTAGGCCCCGGGCGTATCGATGAAGGTCAGCACCGGCATGCCGAAGCGTTCGGCCATCTCCATCAGGCGGCAGGCCTTGCGATATCCCTCGGGGCGCGGCATGCCGAAGTTACGACGCACCTTCTCGTGGACATCGCGTCCCTTCTGGTGGCCGATCACCATGACCGGACGGTCGTCCAGGCGTGCCACACCGCCGACGATGGCGGCATCATCGGCGAAGCGACGGTCGCCGTGGAGCTCGTCGAAGTCGCTGAAGACGTGTTCCAGGTAATCCAGCGTGTAGGGGCGCTGGGGGTGGCGAGAGAGCTGCGAGACCTGCCATGGGCTGAGGTCCTTGAAGATCGACTCGGTGAGCTTGCGGCTCTTCTCCTCGAGACGCTCGATCTCGTCGTTGAGGCTGACCTGGCTGTCGTTGCCGACCAGGCGCAGTTCCTCGATCTTGGCCTGAAGCTCGGCGATGGGCTGTTCGAAGTCGAGATAGTTGGGATTCATTGGCGGGAGGCCTTGTGATGTTCTGCCGGCGGCCCCGGGAAAGGCGGCCGGCACATAAAAAAGAAAGTGGCTCGCATTATCGCACCCTCAACGCGCCACGCAAGGCGACGCGTCTCGGCCGGCGCGGGGAGGGCCCAGGCCTGTCGCCGGACCCGCCCCGCCTTGAGGGCCGGTGACGATAACCGGCTCAGCGATACTTCAGCCGTACCCCATCCTGCCCCTGGACCTCGCGCAGGCCGATCAGCAGGTCATCGCTGGGGACCACCCGCCACTCCTTGGCGAGCTCCAGCCAGCCGGTGGCCTCGGCATTGCGATAGCGCAGCCGTACCGGCAGCCCCTCGGCATCGCGGTAAGGGTCGAGGCTCGCGCGCAGCGAGTCCACCAGCCGCCCGTTGACCGCCGAGCCATTCAGGGAGAGCTCCACCGCCTGGCCGTAGCGAGTGCGCGCGGCGACCATGGGGGTGACCTCCTTGCCACGCAGGCGAAGGCCCCCGGAGTAGTCGTCGCTTGCGACCTCCCCCTCGACGATCAGCACCTGGTCGGCCTCCAGCTGGCCCCGCATCTGGTCGAAGACCTCGCCGAACAGCGAGGCCTCGATGCGGCCGGTGCGATCATCCAGGGTAAGGAAGGCCATGGTATCGCCACGCTTGGACTTCATGGTCCTCACCCCGACCACCAGCCCCGCGACTCGCTGGGGCTCGCGGGAGGGCTTGAGGTCGGCAATGCGCGTGGAGACGAAGCGCTCGAGTTCCTTCTCATATTCATCGATGGGGTGACCGGTGAGATAGAGCCCCAGGGTGTCCTTCTCGCCGGCCAGGCGCTGCTTGTCGCTCCATTCACGCACCCCCCGGTATTCCGCGTAGGCCTCCCCCGCCTCGGAGGGTTCGGCGAAGGCTTCACCGAACATGTCGATCATGCCCAGATTCTGGTTGGTCTGGGTCTGGGCGGCGGCCTTGAGGGCATCGTCCATGGCGGCGGTGAACACCGCACGGTTGGGACCGAGGGTGTCCAGGGCCCCGGAGCGAATCAGCGCATCCAGGGTGCGCTTGTTCATGCGCTTGGGGTCGACGCGACGACAGAAGTCGAAGAGATCCGCAAAGGGACCGCCGGCCTCGCGGGCCTCGACGATGGCCCCGATGGGGCCCTCGCCCACCCCGCGAATCGCTCCCAGCCCGTAGATGACCCGCGCCTGGTCATCGACACTGAACTTGTAGCTGCCGACGTTGACGTCCGGCGGCGTCACGGTCAGGCCGAGATTTCGACACTCCTCGATCAGTGGCACCACCTTGTCGAGATTGTCCATCTCGGTGGACATCACCGCCGCCATGAAGGGCCCGGGATAGTGCGCCTTCAGCCATGCCGTCTGATAGGAGACCAGCGCATAGGCCGCCGAGTGCGACTTGTTAAAGCCGTAACCGGCAAACTTCTCCACCAGATCGAAGATGTTGCCGGCAAGATCGGCATCGATGCCGTTGGCTTCACAGCCCTCCAGGAAGCCGGCCCGCTGCTTGGCCATCTCCTCGGGCTTCTTCTTGCCCATGGCCCGGCGCAGCATGTCGGCCTGTCCCAGGCTGTAGCCGGCCATCACCTGGGCGATCTGCATCACCTGCTCCTGGTAGAGGATGATGCCGTAGGTGGGACCGAGCACCGGCTTGAGCAGCTCGTGCTGGTAGTCCGGGTGAGGATAGGATAGCTCCGCCCGGCCGTGCTTGCGGTTGATGAAGTCATCGACCATGCCCGACTGCAGGGGCCCGGGACGGAACAGTGCCACCAGGGCGATCATGTCCTCCAGGGAGTCCGGCAATAGCCGCTTGATCAGCTCCTTCATGCCCCGGGATTCCAGCTGGAATACCGCCGTGGTCTCGGCACGCTTGAGCATCTCGAAGGTAGGCGCATCGTCCAGCGGAATCGAGTTGATATCCAGCGCGCCTTCTCCGGCGGCGGCCCGTACCTTGTCGACCATCTCCAGGGCCCAGTCGATGATGGTCAGGGTGCGCAGGCCGAGGAAGTCGAACTTGACCAGGCCGGCCTCCTCGATGTCGTTCTTGTCGAACTGCACCATCAGGCCCGAGCCGTCTTCATCGCAGAGCAGCGGCGAGAAGTCGGTAAGCTTGGTGGGGGCGATCACCACCCCCCCGGCGTGCTTGCCGGTGCCGCGGGTGATGCCCTCGAGCTTGAGCGCCATCTCCCAGATCTCGGCGGCTTCCTCGTCGTTGTCGAGGAACTCCTTGAGCGCCGGCTCGGCCTCGATGGCCTTGCCGAGCGTCATGCCCACCTCGAAGGGAATCAGCTTGGAGAGCTTGTCACCCAGCGAGTAGGGCTTGCCCTGGGCCCGGGCCACATCGCGGACCACCGCCTTGGCCGCCATGGTGCCGAAGGTGACGATCTGGGAGACGGCATCGCGGCCATAGCGGTCGGCCACATAGTCGATCACCCGGTCGCGCTTCTCCATGCAGAAGTCGACGTCGAAGTCGGGCATCGAGACCCGCTCGGGGTTGAGGAAGCGCTCGAACAGCAGGTCATAGCCGATGGGGTCAAGGTCGGTGATCTTCTGGGCATAGGCCACCAGCGAACCGGCACCGGAGCCGCGCCCCGGGCCGACCGGCACGTTGTTATCCTTGGCCCACTGGATAAAGTCCATCACGATCAGGAAGTAGCCGGGAAAGCCCATCTGGATGATGATGTCGAGCTCGAAGTCGAGGCGCTCGCGATAGCGGGCATCGATCTCGGCATATTCGGCACCGTCCCGGGGATAACGCGCCACGGGGAAGAGGAAGTCCAGTCGGTCGGTCAGGCCATCGTGGGAGACCTTGCGGAAGTACTCGTCCTGGGTCAGGCCCTCGGGGATCTCGAACTCGGGCAGGAATATCTCGCCCAGGCGCACATCGACGCTGCAGCGCGCCGCGATCATCACGCTGTTGGTCAGCGCCTCGGGAATGTCGGCAAACAGCTCCGCCATCTCCTCGGGGGTCTTCAGGTACTGCTCTTCGGTATACTTCTTCTCCCGGCGCCGGTCGTCCAGCGCCTTGCCCTCGCCGATGGCCACGCGGGTCTCATGGGCCCAGAAGTCCTGCTTCTCGAGGAAACGCACGTCGTTGGTGGCCACCACCGGCGTGCCGGTCTCGGCGGCCAGCTCCACGCAGAGATGCAAGCACTCCTCCTCCCCGGGACGACCGGTACGCGTCAGCTCCAGGTAGAAGCGTCCGGGAAAGGCCGCGTTCCACTGCGCGAGGGCCTCCCGGGCATCGTCGGGATGGTCGCCGAGCAGATGGCGCCCGATGTCGCCATCGCGCCCGCCGGAGAGCGCGATCAGCCCCTCACTGCGCTCGAGCACCCAGTCACGCTCGAGCCGCGCCTGACCCAGGCGCTGCCCTTCCACCCAGCCCCGGGAGATCAGCTCCGTCAGGTGCCGATACCCCACCTCATTCATGGCCAGCAACGTCACCCGGCAGGGCTGGCTCTCGTCATGGGGGTTGGTCAACCACAGGTCGGCGCCGATGATCGGCTTGAGCCCGGCGCCCTGGGCGGCCGTATAGAACTTGACCAGGCCGAAGAGGTTGGCCTCATCGGTAACGGCCAGCGCCGGCATGCCGAGGCCGGCCGCCTGCTTGACCAGCGGCTTGAGGCGCAGCAGGCCATCGACCAGTGAATATTCGGTATGGACGCGCAGATGAACGAAGGGCGTGGTCATAGAAGGCTCGGGGCTTGGCGATAAATAATCGGTACATGAAGCGCGCGGTTAACCCGTGAGCAGGTCTCGGACCTCCTCTGCGACCGGCTCCCGGCGCCTCTTATGATGTGAGAGACCTAAAGCAGGGCCAGCTGGCGCCTCACCGGGCCAAAGGAGCGGCGGTGTTCGGGCAACGGTCCCAGGCGCGCCAGGGCGGCCAGGTGCTCACGGGTCGGATAGCCCTTGTGGCGGGCAAAGCCATAGTCGGGGTGGCGGGCATCCAGCGCCAGCATCTGGGCGTCACGGGCCACCTTGGCGAGTATCGACGCCGCCGCGATGGCCGGATGGCGGGCATCGCCCTTGACCACCGCCTGGCCCGGCACATGATGCCCGGGCAGGCGATTGCCGTCCACCAACAGATACTCGGCCGCCGGTGTCAGGGCATCGATGGCGCGACGCATGGCCAGATGGGTGGCGTGAAAGATATTGAGCGCGTCTACCTCGGCGGCAGAGGCCTCGGCGACGGCGAAGGCCAGGGCCTTCTCGCGAATCTCGACGTCCAGCGCCTCGCGGCGCTTCGCCGTCAGCGCCTTGGAATCGTTGAGCCCATCGATGGGCCGCGCCGGGTCGAGGATCGCCGCCGCGGCCACGACGCTGCCTACCAGGGGGCCTCGCCCGACCTCGTCAACACCGGCCAGCCGCTCTCCGCGGTAATCGACCACCAAAGGGGGCAGATCATGCCTGGACCTGGCACTCGTCGCCTTCGTTCGAGTCAAGACGCCACCTCCTCGCCACACTCGGGGATGACGCTTGCCGGCAGCGAACGTCCCGCCACCAGTGCCTCGATGGCCTCCGCGGCGCGGCGGCTGGCGTCACGCTGCAGGCCGGCATGCATGGCGGCGAAGCGTGCCTCCAGCGCCTCACGACCCGAGGCATCATCGAGCATCTCGCCGAGTCGCGCGGCGATCGCCTCGGCGCTCGCCGCCTCCTGAATCAATTCCGGCACCAGGCCTTCCTGGGCAATCAGGTTGGGCAACGAGATCCATTCGGTCTTGACCAGTTTCTTGGCCAGCCAGTGGGTCGCCGGCGCCATGCGGTAGGCCACCAGCATGGTCCGGTGACAGAGCATCGCCTCCAGGGCGGCGGTGCCAGAGGCGAGCAGCACCGCATCGGCGGCCACCATGGCTTCTCGAGCCTTGCCGTCGAGCAGGGTCAGGCGCTCGGCCAGGGCGGGATAGCCGGCGAGCAACGCCTCGAGCTCGCCGCGACGCGCCGGAGTAGCCGCCGGCACCACCACCCGTAACTCGGGGCGTGCGGTGCACAGGCGCTCGGCGGCGGCGAGGAAGGTATCGCCGATAAAGCGGATCTCACCGGCCCGGGAGCCGGGCAGCACGGCAAGCACCGGGGCATCGCCGGTCAGGCCCAGCGCCGACCGAGCCGCGAGGCGGTCATTCTCGAGGGGCAGCTCATCGGCCAGCGGGTGGCCGACGAAGGCCACGGGGACGCGATGCCGAGCATAGAAGGCGGCCTCGAAGGGCAGAAAGGTCAACATGGCGTCGACGGAACGGGCAATGCCCTTGACCCGCCCCTGGCGCCAGGCCCACACGGAGGGGCTGACGTAGTGGGCGGTCGTCAGTCCCGACTCGCGCAGCTGACGCTCCAGGCCGAGATTGAAGTCGGGGGCATCGATGCCGACCATGATATCGGGCCGCCAGCGCAAGGCATCGCGCATGAGCTCGCGACGCACGCCGAGCAGCCTGGGCAGGTGCCTGACCACCTCGACCAGGCCCATGACCGACAGGGTCTCCAGGGGGTAACGGCTGTCGATGCCCTCTTCGATCATGCGGGGCCCGCCGATGCCACGGAACTCGACGCCGGGGTGACGCGCCTTGAGGGCACGCATCAGACCGGCACCGAGGATGTCGCCGGATAACTCGCCGGCCACCAGATAGACGCGACGCACGGCGGCCACTTCGTCGCCGGGCATGATCAGCGGATGATGCCGCGGGTCGAGACCTCGATGGAGGCGGCGAAGGCCTCGGTCTCGGGGTACTGGAAGCGGCTGCGAATCTCGATCAGTGCCTGCTCCACGGTGAGCCCCTGGCGATAGACCAGCTTGTAGGCCTCACCCAGCGCCTTGAGGGCATCCCGGGAGAAGCCGCGACGCTTGAGGCCCACCAGGTTGAGCCCATGCACCTGGGCCGGGTTGCCGCTGAGCATCACGTAGGCGGGGGTGTCCTTGGTGATGATGGAACCACCACCGGCCATGGCATGGGTACCGAAGTGGCAGAACTGGTGGACCGCCGAGAGGCCGCCGAGAATCGCGAAGTCGCCCATCCTGACGTGGCCCGCCAGGGTCACCTGGTTGGCCAGGATGCAGTCACTGCCGATCACGCAGTCATGACCCACGTGAACATAGGCCATCAGCAGGTTGCGCGAGCCGATGGTCGTCTCGCCGCGGTCCTGAACGGTGCCACGATGCAGGGTAACGCCCTCTCGGACCACGTTGTCATCCCCCATCACCAGCCGGGTCGGCTCACCGCCATACTTCTTGTCCTGGCAATCCTCGCCCACCGAGGCGAACTGGAAGATGCGCGTGCGGGCACCGAGCACCGTCGGCCCCTTGATCACCACGTGGGGGCCGATACGCGATCCCGGGCCGATCGTCACATCGGGCCCGATCACGGTGAAGGGGCCGACCTCGACGTCGTCGGCCAGCCGTGCGGCGGGGTCGATAAGGGCGGTGGGATGAATCAAGCGACCTTCCTCTCGGCGCAGATGATCTCGGCCTCGCAGGCCAACTCGCCGTCCACGCTGGCCTTGCAGGCAAACTTCCAGATCCCGCGCTTCTCGCGCACCACGTCGGCACGCAGGTCGAGCCGGTCACCGGGCATTACCGGACGCTTGAAGCGCACGTTGTCGCTGCCGACCAGGTAGTAAACGTAGCCGTCGGCGGGCAGCTTGTTGACGGTCTTGAAGCCGAGGATGCCACAGGCCTGGGCCAGCGCCTCGATCACCAGCACCCCAGGCATGATGGGATGGTGGGGGAAATGGCCATTGAAGAAGGGCTCATTGATACTGACATGCTTGTAGGCAACGATGGTCTCGCCCAGGGCCAGTTCGGTGACCCGATCCACCAGCAGGAAAGGATACCGGTGGGGCAGATACTCACGGATCTCGTTGATGTCCATTACCATCGTTACAACCTCTGAAGTCTCGGAGTGCCTGCCGTCTCGACAGGCGTGAGCCGGCGATCATGCCGGTCAGGCGGGGATTATAGCGCCCCTCTCGGGGCCCTCAAGTGCCATGCCTCTTCTCGAGACGGGCGAGGCGCTTGGCCATATCATCCAGGTGCTTGAAACGTACCGCATTCTTGCGCCACTGGGCGTTGCGCATGGCGCCGGTCCCCGAGGAGTAGACGCCGGGCTCGTGGATCGAGTTGGTGACCAGGCTCATGCCGGTGATCTGCACCCCATCGCAGAGGGTCAGGTGGCCGGCCAGCCCCACACCACCGCCCAGCATGCAGTGGCGCCCCACCTTGGTGGAGCCGGCGATCCCCACACAGCCGGCCAGGGCGCTATGCTCGCCGATCTGCACGTTATGGGCGATCTGGACCTGGCTGTCGATCTTGACGTCATCGCCAATCAGGGTATCGCCCAGCGCACCACGATCGATGCTCGAGCAGCTACCCACCTCGACGTCATTGCCCAGCACCACCCCGCCGAGCTGTGCGATCTTGTGCCAGCGGCTGCCATCATGAGCGAAGCCGAAGCCATCGGCGCCCACCACACAACCACTGTGCAGGATGGCCCGGCGGCCGATCACCACGCCATGATAGACGGTGACGTTGGCATGCAACCGCGTGCCGTCACCGACGATGGTATCGGCCCCGACGACCGAGCCGGCGCCGATGCTGACGTCATCGCCCAGGCAAGCCCCGGCCTCGACAACGGCCTGGGGCCCGACCTCGACCCGGGCCCCCAGGGTCACCGATGGGTCCACCACCGCCGACGGATGAACGCCGGCCGGCTCATGGCCCGCCAACGGGTCGAACAGCCGCGATGCCGCGGCATAGCCCAGATAGGGGTTGTCGAGCTCGAGTCGGTCCACCGGACAACTTTCACCATGCTGAGGGTGCAGCAACACGGCGCCGGCGCGGGTGCCGGGGAGGTCCTTGAGGTAGGCGCGGTTGGCCAGGAAGGCCACCTCGCCGGGCCCGGCCGCATTGAGGGTCGCCAGGCCACTGACCTGGCGATGGGCATCACCCACCAGGCGGGCACCCAGCCTTTCGGCCAGGTCACCCAGGGTCATCTTGGGGGTAGCGCGTCGCGTCATGGCAAGGGGTCCCGGCGGTTACAGCATGCTGTTGAGGATCTCGGTCACCTCGGCGGTGACGTTCTGCAGGTCACTCTCGGCGTGCAGAACCGCCTGGGGCTCCACCAGGACCTGAATGCTGTGGCGTGCGATGATCTGGTCCACCGCTTGCTGCAGCTTGGGCTCGGCGCGCTGCAACAGGGCCTGCTCGGATTCCTGGCGCGCCTGCATGACCTCGCCCATCAGGCGATTGAGCTCGGCGACCTTCTGGTTGGCCTGCTGGCGTTCGCCGTCGCTGAGACTGTCGGCACGCTGCTGCAGCTGGTTAAGCTCCTGCTGGAGGGCCTGGGCCTGCTGCTGCTGGCTACCGACACGGCTCTCCAGGTCGCTCATGGAGCGCTGGGCCACATTGGTTTCCATCAGCGCACGGCGCCAGTCCAGCACCGCCACGTCGGCGGCCAGCGCCGGCAGGGCCATGGCGGAGAGCAGCAGCAGGGTAAAGGCAACGGTCAACTTGCGCATGATAAGACTCCTGTTGGGGCCGCCGATGGCGGCCAGGGGTAAATAACGTATCGGCGCCCGATCAGAAGGTCTGGCCGAGGGAGAACTGGAAGAACTGGGTATCGTCGTCACTCTCGTCATTGAGCGGTTCGGCCACGCTGAAGGTCAAGGGACCCACCGGGGTCAGCCAGGAGAGGCCCAGGCCGACGCTATAGCGCAGGTCGCCAAAATCGACCCCCGAACTGCAGGTGGACGTGGCGCCCGCCTCCACGGGATAGCAATCGGTCAGGAAGGTATTGCCGCCGTCCACGAACAGCGAGCTCTGCACCGACCGTTGATCGCTCACGAAGGGAGTCGGGAAGATCAGCTCGGCGCTGCCCCGCACCAGCACGTTACCGCCCAGGGTACGGTCACGGGTGGAGTCGTCCTGTGGTGTGGTGGGCTGGCCCAGGGTATTGCTGGTGAAGCCACGCACCGAGCCCAGCCCGCCGGCGTAGAAGTTCTCGTAGAAGGGATAGGGATCATCGCCGCCCAGGGTGTCGGCATAGCCCAGCTCGCCACCGAACTTCAGCGCCCAATCCTGGTTATCATTCAATGCATAGAGCTGACGAGCCTGGGCCCGCAACTTGGCGTACTCCGCGTCGCTGCCCGGTACCGCGGTCTCCAGCGACAGGCGCTGATAGCTGCCGTCGGTGGGCATGATGCCGCGGTTGAGGTTGTTGCGCGTCCAGCTCGCGGTCAGCTTCAGGGACTGGGCATCGCGCCCCTGGTCATCGACGTAGCGCTTGATCTCGGAGGCCGTATCGCTGTAGGTCTTGATGCTCAGATCTTCTATCGCGGTGCCGAAATTCAGGCGCGTGATTTCGTTGATGGGATAGCCGAAGTTGATTCCCGCCCCATAGGCATCGGTGGAATAGGTCGAGATATCGGAGTCCTCGTAGTCGGACTCGCGATAATAGAGGTTATACCCTCGGGAGATCCCGTCCATGGTCCAGTAGGGGTCGGTAAAGCCGAAGTTGAGGCTGGTGTAGGTATCACTGCGCTGGGCGCTGATATTCACCCGATTGCCGGTACCCAGGAAGTTGCTCTGGGAGAGGCCCACGCCGTAGATCACGCCGGCACTCTGGGAGAAGCCGATGCTGGCGGAAATGGAGCCGGAAGGCTGCTCCTCGACGCTATAGGTGACGTCGAGCTTGTCGGGCTCGCCGGCCACCGGCTGGGTCTCGACCTCGACCTGCTTGAAGAACCCCAGGCGCTCGAGGCGCTGCTGTGACTGGCTGATCGCCTCGGTGGACGCCGGCGCGCCCTCCATCTGGGTCATCTCCCGGCGCAGCACCTCGTCCATGGTGGTGGTGTTACCGACGAACTCGATGCGCCGCACATAGGCGCGACGCCCCGGGTCGACCCTGAACACCAGGTCGACGGTCTCGCCGTCGGCACCGGTCTCGGGTATGCCATCGACGCTGGCGAAGGCGAAGCCATCGGCCCCCAGGCGAGCCCGCAGCGCCTCGGTAGAGGCGGTAACGTGGCTACGCGAGAAGGTCTCGCCGGGGGTGACCTCCAGCAGCTCGCGCGCTTCGCGCTCGCTGATCGTCAGATCCCCCACGAAGCGTACCTCGCCGAGGCGATATTCGGCGCCCTCATCGACGTTGATGGTGACGAAGATCTCTGACTTGTCGGGGCTGATCGAGACCTGGGTCGACGCGACATTGAAGTTGACGTAGCCGCGATCCAGGTAGAATGAGCGCAGGCGCTCGAGGTCGCCGGACAGCGCCTCGCGGGAATATTCGTCCTTGGAGAACCAGCCGAAGACACGCCCGGGGCGGTCATTGAGCTCGAACACCTCGCGCAGGGTCTCATCATCGAAGGCGCGATTGCCCACGATGCTGATCTGGCGAATCTTGGCCACCGCCCCCTCATCGATCTCGATATCGACCTGGACACGGCCCTCGTCGATCTCGCGCACGCTGGTCTCGATATCGGCACTGTAGCGGCCCTGGGCCTGATAGACGCCCTCGAGTTCGCGCTCGATCTCCTCCAGCGTCGAGAGCTGCAGCACTTGCCCTTCGTCGAGGCCGGCCTCGCGCAGCCCCTGGCGCAGCTGGCCATCCTCGAGCTGGCGATTGCCCTCGATATTGAGGCGGCTGATGGTAGGACGCTCCACCACCTGAATGATCAGATCATCCCCTTCCCGGGCCAGCCTGACGTCCTCGAACAGCCCGGTGGCGAAGAGCTCGCGAGCGGCCTCGGCAAGTTCACGCTCGTCGACGCGGTCGCGGGCCGTCACAGGAAAGGCGTTGAAGACGGAAGCGGCAGAGATGCGCTGCAGGCCCTCTACTCGAATGTCGGCAACGTTGAAGGGTTCCGCCTGGGCCACGCTGGCCCCGGCGAGCAGCAGCGCCGCCAGTCCGATGGTCTTGATTTTCATGCAGTCGATTCGCTCGCGTTGATCTGCCAATCCTGTCCAGACAGGCACCTTATACATTTGTGCAGCCTACTGACAAGGCGGGAAAATGCCTACCAGAGCCGCATCAGATCGAAATAGATCGCCATCAGCATCAGGCTGCCCACCAGCGCCAGCCCGATGCGCAGGCCGATGGCCTGGATGCGCTCCGAGACCGGCTTGCCGCGTACCACCTCCACGACATAGTAGAGCAGATGGCCGCCATCCAGCACCGGAATGGGCAGCAAGTTGAGCACACCCAGGCTGATGGACAGATAAGCCATGAAGCCGACGAAGCTCTCCAGGCCGGCGCGCGCCGAGTCGCCGGAGATCTGGGCGATGGTGATCGGGCCCGAGAGGTTGGAGGGAGAAATCAGCCCCACCAGCATCTTGCGCACCGCGCCGAAGGTCAGGGCGATCATCTCGCCAGTGCGCGAGACGGCCTCACCGACCGCCGCAACCGGCCCATAACGAACCTCGCGGCGATATTCTTCGGGCCATTCCACCGGCGCGACCCCCGCGCCGACATAGCCGATGCTCACGCCTTCTTCCTGCTCGCGGCGGCCGGGCGTAACGGTCAGCGACAGCTGCCGGCCATCCCGGCTCACCCCGAGCTCGAGCGGCTGCCCCGGGCTGGCGCGCACGATTTCCACAAAATGCCGCCAATCGTCCAGGGCCTCACCGTCCACTCGCCGAATCTCATCTCCCGCCTCGAGGCCCCCTCTCGCCGCGGCCTCACCCTCCACGACCTGGCCGAGTATCGCCGGCATCGGCGGCCGCCAGGGCGTTACCCCGAGACGGGCCAGCGGCCGGGGCGGGTCCTCACGCACCAGCCAGTTGTCTACCGGCACTCGGTGCTCATGCGGCTCGGCGGTGGCATTCGGACGGGTGGCAATGGAAAGCGCCTCGGGCTCGCCGATGGCCGCCACCAGCTTGAGATTGATCTCTTCCCAGGAACGTACCGCCTCGCCCTGAACGGCGGTGATTTCATGGTCGACTCTCAACCCACCCTGCTCGGCGGGCGAACCCGGGGCCACCTCACCGATCACCGGCGCCACCGTGGTGGTACCGGCCACGAACAGCGCCCAGTAGGCCACCAGGGCAAGCAGAAAGTTGGCCAACGGACCCGCGGCCACGATGGCGATGCGCTGCCAGACACTCTTGCGATTGAAGGCGCGGTGGCGTTCTTCGTGGGCCACCTCACCCTCGCGTTCGTCGAGCATCTTGACGTACCCCCCCAGGGGGATAGCGGCGATGGCGTATTCGGTGCCGTGACGATCACGCCGCGACCATATCGGCGCACCGAAGCCCACCGAGAAACGCAGCACCTTGACACCACAGCGCCGTGCCACCCAGAAGTGGCCGAACTCATGGAAGGTAATCAGCAGGCCCAATACCACGATCACGGCCAGGATATTCTGGATCACGCCCAAGTCATTCTCCTCCTGACATCATCGATGGCCTGAATAAATGCTCTTGTCTCATAAACTTGCCAGGTGTCGCTCGGCGGCGTGCCGCGCCTGGGCGTCGGCCGCCAGAACCGCCTCGAGCTCGGTGGCCGGATGCACCGGCTGGGCATCGCGCACCCTCGCCACCAGCTCGGCGATACCGGTAAAGGACAGTCTTCCGGCAAGAAAGGCCGCCACCGCCACCTCATTGGCGGCATTGAGCACCGCCGGCGCCGTCCCTCCCGCCGCCATGGCCTCCCGGGCCAGGCGCAGGCAGGGGAAGGCGACTTCATCGGGCGGCTCGAAGTCCAGCCGCGCCACGGCAAACAGGTCCAGGGACTGTACGCCGGCATCGATACGCTCGGGCCAGGCCAGACCATAGGCGATGGGCGTGCGCATGTCGGGGTTGCCGAGCTGCGCGATCACCGAGCCATCGTTATAGGCGGCCATGGAGTGGATCACACTCTGGGGGTGCACCACCACCTGGACCTGGTCGGGGCTGGCATCGAACAGCCAGCACGCCTCGATCAGCTCGAGCCCCTTGTTCATCAGGGTGGCGCTATCCACCGAGATCTTCTGTCCCATGCTCCAGTTGGGGTGGGCACAGGCCTGGGACGGCGTGACGCCGACCAGCGCGTCGGCCGACCAGCCTCGGAAGGGGCCACCGGAGGCGGTCAACAGCAGTTGGGTCACCCCGTGACGAGCCAGCCCGCCACGATGCTCCACGGGTAGACACTGATAGATGGCGTTATGTTCAGAATCGATGGGCAGTAGCGTCGCCCCATGGCGCGCCACCGCCTCCATGAACAGCGCCCCGGACATCACCAGGGCCTCCTTGTTGGCCAGCAACACCCGCTTGCCGGCCCGCACCGCGGCCAGCGTCGGCAACAGGCCCGCGGCACCAACGATGGCCGACATCACCACGTCGGCCTCGGCCGCTTCGGCGGCTTCCACCAGCGCCTCGGCGCCGCTGCGCACCTCGGTGGCGACGCCTTCCTCGGCGAGACACTCACGCAACCAGCCGGCATCCGCTTCGCGCTCGAGCACCGCCACCGCCGGCCGGTGTCGCCGACATAGCGTCAGCAGCGATTCACGAGAACGATGCGCGGTCAGGGCGTGGACCCGATAGCGCGCCGGGTGGCGCCCGATCACATCCAGGGTGCTGGTACCGATGGAGCCGGTCGCCCCCAGCACGGTGACTCCCTGGCAACGCGGGACGACAGGGCTTTCAGCCATCTAGGTCACTCCCGGGGCGAGCAGGGCAAACAGCGGCAAGGCCGCGGTCAGGCTGTCGATACGGTCGAGCACGCCGCCATGACCGGGCAACAGGCCGCTGGAGTCCTTGATGCCACGGTGACGCTTGAGCATGCTCTCGAGCAGGTCACCCAGCACCGACACCAGTGTCACCGCCAGGGTGGTCAGCACCAGCAGGACGGCCTCCACGGGAGCCAGCTTTTGGCCGACGGCGAACGCCAGGGCCAGGAGCAGCGTGGCGGCCATGCCGCCCAACACGCCCTCCCAGCTCTTGCCGGGGCTCACGCGTGGCGCCAGCTTGTGTCGCCCGAAGGCGCGGCCGGCGAAATAGGCCCCGATATCGGCACTCCACACCAGCAACAACACGAACAGCAGCCAGATAGCGCCGGTCTCGCGCAGCACGTTGAGGCCTACCCAGGCCGGCAGCAGCACCCAGAGCCCCATGGCCAGGCGTCGCGGAGACGAGGACCACTGGCCGAGGCGGCCCGGGTACTGGGTCACCCAATAGAGATTGAGGACCCAGCCGGCCAGGCCCAGCCATAGCGGCCAGGCCGCCTGGGTGGCGGCACCGCCCCACAGCAGCGCCATGGCCAGGGCGAGGACGCCGACCAGCCCCAGGCGCCGGGCTCGCCCGGCGATGCCCGCCAGGTTGGTCCACTCCCAGCCGCCCAGCAGCACGAGGACGGCGGTAAAGCCGGCGAAGGCATTGCCTGATAGGCCGAACAGTCCGGCCAGCATCAGCGGCGCCAGCCAGGCGGCGGTAATAATACGCTGTCTAAGCACCCTGAGCCTCGTCGATCTGGTCATCGGTCATGCCGAAGCGCCGCTTGCGGCGCCGGAAGTCTTCCAGCGCGGCATCGAAGGCATCGGCGTCGAAATCGGGCCACAGGCACGATGTGAAGTACAGCTCGGCGTAGGCCAGCTCCCAGAGGACGAAATTCGAGATACGCCGCTCTCCGCTGGTGCGGATGCACAGGTCCACCGGCGCCACACCGGCCAGATGCAGCTCGGAGGCCAGGGCCGCCTCGTCGATGGCATCCGGGGCAATCTCCCCGGCGGCGACCCGCTCGCCCAGGCGCCGCGCCGCGCGGGCCAAATCCCACTGACCGCCATAGTTGGCGGCGATCACCAGGTGCAGGCGAGTGTTGGCGTGGGTCTTCTCTTCGGCACTGGCGATATGCGCCTGAATCGTCTCGGAGAAGCCGCTTCGATCACCGATCACGCTCAAGCGGATGTTGTTGGCGTGGAGCTTGTTGACCTCGCGCTTGAGCGCCATCAGGAACAGCTCCATCAGCGCCCGCACTTCCGCCCTGGGCCGCTTCCAGTTCTCACTGGAAAAGGCGAAGAGCGTCAGGGTCTCGACGCCGCGCTCGGCGGCGCGCCGAATGGTGGCCCGCACCGCCTCGACGCCGGCGTGGTGGCCGCGCACGCCGGCGATGCCACGAGCCTTCGCCCAGCGATTGTTACCATCCATGATGATCGCCACGTGGCGCGGCAGACCGGCCCCGGAGGCGCTGGTAGCGCCGGCATCGGAGCCGGCGCTGGGGGGAAGCGGTGACGTCATGAGGTCTCACCTTGGGTGTATCGCCATGCCCGGCCGCGAGCGGGCCGGGCGGATGTCCTCAGACCTTCATCAGGTCGCGTTCCTTGGACTCCAGGGTCTTGTCGATCTCGGCGATATGCTTGTCGGTCAGCTTCTGGATCGCCTCTTCGGCCTGGCGCTGCTCGTCCTCGCTGATTTCCTTCTCCTTGAGCAGGGCCTTGATATCCCCGTTGGCATCGCGGCGCACGTTACGCACCGCCACCCGGGAGTTCTCGGCCTCGTGGCGCGCCTGCTTGATGTAGCCCTTGCGTGTCTCCTCGGTCAGCATCGGCAGCGGCACGCGGATATTGTTGCCGGCGGTCGAGGGATTCAGGCCGAGATCCGACGTCATGATGGCCTTCTCGATCTTGGGCACCATGCTCTGCTCCCAAGGCACCACGGAGAGCGTGCGCGCGTCCTCGGTATTGATATTCGCCACCTGGTTCAGGGGAACCTGGCTGCCGTAATACTCGACGGTCACCGAATCCAGGATGCTGGAATGAGCCCGCCCGGTACGAATCTTGTTCAGATTGCCATGGAGCGCCTCGACGCTCTTCTTCATGCGGCTCTCTGCGTCCTTCTTGATGTCATTGATCACGATATCAGCCTCTATCTATCAGCGTACCTTCCTCGCCGCCCACCACCAGATTGAGCAGGGCGCCGGGCTTGTTCATGTTGAAGACGCGTACCGGCATGTCATGGTCCCGCACCAGGCAGATGGCGGTCAAATCCATGACGCCGAGCTTCTGGTCCAGCGCATCGTCATAGCTGAGCTGGTCATACTTGACCGCGTCCGAATACTTGACCGGGTCCTTGTCGTACACCCCATCCACCTTGGTGGCCTTGATCACCACATCGGTGTCGATCTCGATGCCACGCAGGCAGGCCGCGGAGTCGGTGGTAAAGAAGGGGTTCCCCGTGCCGGCGGAGAACAGCACCACATCACCGGAGGTCAGGTAACGAATCGCGGTACGGCGATCATAGTGCTCCACCACGCCGCTCATGGGAATCGCCGACATGACCCGCGTACGGATATTGGAACGTTCCAGGGCATCGCGCATGGCCAGGGCATTCATCACCGTGGCCAGCATGCCCATATGATCACCGGTCACCCGCTCCATGCCGGCCTCATGCAAGGCGGCCCCCCGGAACAGGTTGCCGCCACCGACCACGATCCCCACCTGCACACCGATTCCCACCAGTTGCCCGATCTCCAGCGCCATGCGGTCGAGCACCTTGGGGTCAATGCCGAATTCGGCGTCCCCGGTCAGTGCCTCACCGGACAGCTTGAGCAGAATACGCTTGTACTTCGACTTCTGGGGGCGTGGCTTGGCGGACGATTCAAGGTGCTCGGTGGTGGACATGGAAACATCTCCTGGGCGTCTTCGGTAGCATGACGGGGTGGCCAGATCGTCCGGCCGGATACGCGATGGCGTGCGCTCTCGCGCACGCCATCATCTTAGCGGAACTTCTGACCTTAGCTACGCTTGGCCTGTTCCATCACTTCCTGGGCGAAGTCGACCTCTTCCTTCTCGATGCCCTCACCGACTTCGAAGCGAGTAAAGCCAACCACTTCGCCGCCGGCCGCCTTGACGAACTCGGCCACGGTCTGGTCCGGGTTCTTGACGAAGGGCTGCTCGGTCAGGCTGTTCTCGGCCAGGTACTTCTTGAGACGACCCTGGACCATCTTCTCGGCGATCTGCTCGGGCTTGCCGGCCATATCGGGCTGGGCCAGGATGACCGCCTTCTCGGCATCCAGCTGCTCCTGAGGCATGTCCTCGGGGCGGGCCACGGCCGGGTTGATGGCGGCGACGTGCATGGCGACATCCTTGGCCGCCTCGGCATTGCCACCCTTGAGCTCGGTGAGCACACCGATACGCCCGCCGTGGACGTACGCGCCGACCAGGCTGTCTGCACCGGCGTCGACCACCACGCAGCGGCGCACATCGATATTTTCGCCGATCTTCTGCACCAGCTGCTCGCGAACGGTTTCCAGCTCACCGGCCATCACGGCGGCCACGTCCTCGCTCTTGGCGGCGAAGAACGCATCGACGATCTTGGCGGCGAAGGCCGTGAAGTTATCGTCACGGGCGACGAAGTCGGTTTCGGAGTTGATCTCGACCATCACGCCGTAACCGCCATCATCGGCCACGCGGGTCACCACGACGCCTTCGGCGGCGGTGCGGTCGGCCTTCTTGGCGGCCTTGAGGCCGGAGTTCTTGCGCAGATTATCGATGGCCTGCTCGATGTCACCGTCGGTCTCGGTGAGGGCCTTCTTGCACTCCATCATGCCGAGCCCGGTACGCTCGCGCAGTTCCTTGACCTGGGAGGCGCTGATAGCTGCCATGGGTGTCACCTCTGAATCTTTCGGGAAGTGGACCGGACTCTCCTCTCTGGAGACTCCGGAAAATACGGAGAAGAAAGGGGGCCGTGGCCCCCTTATCGTCCCACCGACATCGATGTCAGCCGCATGGCTGACCGAGTACAGCCGCCGGCGGGACGGGCCGCGATCACTCGGCGGCGCTATCGCTTTCCTGGGCGGCGGCCTCTTCGCTCACCTCGACGAACTCGTCGGGACGACCTTCCTTGGCACGCGCGCAGGCATCGGCGACGGACTTGACGTAGATCTGAATGGCGCGGATGGAGTCATCGTTGCCGGGGATCACATAATCGACACCGTCCGGGTTGGAGTTGGTGTCTACCACGCCGATGACCGGGATGCCCAGCTTGTTCGCCTCGTTGATGGCGATGCGCTCATGGTCGACATCGATCACGAACAGGGCGTCGGGCAGGCCACCCATCTCCTTGATACCACCCACGGAACGCTCGAGCTTGTCCTGCTCGCGGGTCGCCATCAGCACTTCCTTCTTGGTCAGCTTCTCGAAGGTGCCATCCTCGTGCATGGCTTCGAGATCACGCAGACGCTTGATGGAAACGCGAATGGTCTTGTAGTTGGTCAGCATGCCGCCGAGCCAACGATGGTTGACGAACGGCTGACCGGCGCGGCTGGCCTCTTCCTTGATGATCTTGCTGGCGCTGCGCTTGGTGCCAACGAACAGGATCTTGTTGTTGGCCGCCGCCATCTTCTCGACCACGTCGATGGCCTCGTTGAGGGCCGGCAGGGTATGCTCGAGGTTGATGATGTGGATCTTGTTGCGAGCACCGAAGATGAACTTGCTCATCTTCGGGTTCCAGTACTTGGTCTGGTGACCGAAGTGAGCGCCTGCCTTGAGCAGGTCACGCATATTGACGTGTGCCATGGATGACTCCTGAAATATCGGGTTAGGCCTCCATGCACCCCATGGATCCGACCGCCGCATCTCCAGCCGGAGACGCCGCAGCACCCGGGACCATGTGCCGGTGCATGTGTGTTTTCAAGGCGTTATGTTGATTTACGCCCTCACTATCGCGATCTTCCGACACGACGACGCAACCCAAGGGTCGCAGGAAGTCGCTGCCGTAAGGCTAGGCGATTGCAGGAAGGCGCGCAGCTTTATACCATGGAATGATGCCGAGATGAAGCTGTCCACGCGTCCTGGCTCCTGTACATAGACGCCCACCCCAGAATTCGAGACCCCATGAACGTACCCATCAAGACGCCCGACGAAATCGAGAAGATGCGTGAGGCGGGTCGTCAGGCCGCCCGCGTGATCGAGATGATCACCCCCCACATCAAGGCCGGCATCTCCACCGGCGAGATCGACCGCCTGTGCCATGACTTTATCGTCAACGAGCTGGGCTCCACCCCCGCCCCGCTTAACTACCATGGCTTCCCCAAGTCGGTCTGCACCTCGATCAACCATGTGGTGTGTCACGGCATCCCCGACGAGGCCAAGCGGCTCAAGAACGGCGACATCATGAACCTGGACATCACCGTCAAGACCCGCGACGGCTACCATGGTGATTCCAGCGTGATGTTCGTGGTCGGCGAGACCATCCAGGGGGAGCGCCTGTGCCGCATCACCCAGGAGTGTCTCTACGAGAGCATGGCGCTGATGCGTCCGGGCGTGCGCCTCTCGGCGCTGGCCCGGGCCATTCAGCAGCACGCCGAGGCCAACGGCTACTCGGTGGTACGCGACTTCTGCGGCCACGGCATCGGCGCCAGCTTCCATGAAGACCCCCAGGTCCTGCACTATGATGGCTATGCCCCCGAGGCCGATATCGAACTCGCCCCCGGCATGTGCCTGACCGTCGAACCGATGATCAACGTCGGCGGCTACCGCACCAAGGTGCTACGCGATGGCTGGACCGCCGTGACCCGCGACCGCAGTCTCTCCGCCCAGTGGGAGCACACCCTGCTGGTCACCGAGACCGGCATCGAGGTGTTGACCGCACGTAGCGACGAAGACCTCTCCTTCCTCGAGCCCTGAGCCGATGCTGCTCCACCACTACCGCTTCGTGCCGGACGAGACCCTGTTTGACGTCGAGAGGTTCCGGGCGGAGCTCTCCGGCAAGCGCTCGCTGATCGCCCCCTTCAAGGCGGCGCTCGGCGAGATCCAGGCGCGACTCGATGCGCGCCTGCGAGCCGGGGCCGATATCCGCGACCTGGTCCACGGCCGCGCCTGGTGCCTGGACCGGTTGCTGGCCGTGGCCTGGGAGCACCATTCCTGGCCCGATGACGGCGTGGCCCTGCTCGCCGTGGGCGGCTACGGCCGCGGCGAGCTGCACCCCTGCTCCGACGTCGACCTGCTGCTGTTGCTCGAACACGACGACGATGCGCCCTATCGCGAACCATTGACGGCCTTTATCACCTTCCTGTGGGATATCGGCCTGGAGATCGGCCACAGCGTCCGCTCGCTCGCCGACTGCGAGCGCGAGGCCGAGGCCGACCTCACCGTTATCACCAACCTGCTCGAGAGCCGCACCGTCGCCGGCCCGGAATCACTACGCCAGGCGATGAAGGCACGCCTGGCCGCCGAGCGGATGTGGCCGGCGAAGCGCTTCTTCGAGGCCAAGTGGCAGGAGCAGATCAACCGCCATTACCGGCACGACAACTCCGAATATCACCTGGAGCCCAATATCAAGAGCGCGCCGGGGGGGCTGCGCGACATTCAGATGATCGGCTGGGTGGCGAAGCGCCACTTCGGTAGCGAGCGCTACGAGGATCTGGTCGCCACCGGCTTCATGAACGATGCGGAGCTGCGCATCCTCAGCCAGGGGCAGGCCTTCCTGTGGCAGGTACGCTATGCCTTGCATATGCTCGCCGGCCGCGCCGAGGATCGCCTGCTGTTCGATCACCAGCGCACCATCGCCGAGCTGTTTGGCTTTCGCGACACGCCTGAACGCCTCGCCGTCGAACAGTTCATGAATCGCTACTACCGCCATGTGACGGCGCTGGCCGGCCTCAATGACATGCTGCTGCAGCATTTCGACGAGGCGATCCTCCACGCCGGCGAAGTGCTGCCGGTCGAACCGCTCAATGAACGCTTCGAGATCAAGGACGGCTTTATCCAGGCCCGGTCACGCACCGTGTTCCGCGACCAGCCCTCGGCACTGCTCGAGCTCTTCCTGCTGATGGCCGAGCATCCCGAGATCGAAGGCGTTCGCGCCGACACCATCCGCCAGATCCGCGACCATCGCCACCTGATCGATGACCTCTATCGCGACGACGTGCGCCATCAGAGCCTGTTCCTCGAGCTGTTGCGCTCCGGCGGCAACGTGGCGCGCCAGCTACGGCGCATGAACCGTTACGGGGTACTGGGCAAGTACCTGCCGGAATTCGGCCGCGCCATCGGCCTGATGCAGCACGACCTCTTCCATATCTACACCGTGGATGCCCATACCCTGCACCTGCTGAAGTTCATCCACGGCTTTCGCAAGCCCGAGGCCCGAGAGGCCTTCCCGGTGGCCGCCAATGTCATCCACCAGCTGCCCAAGCTGGAGCTGCTGTGGATCGCCGGGCTCTACCATGATATCGGCAAGGGGCGCGGCGGCGACCATTCCCTCCTCGGCGCCCGGGACGTGGAGGCCTTCGCCGAACGCCATGGCCTCTCTCCCCGCGATACCCGCCTGGTCAGCTGGCTGGTGGAACAGCATCTGACCATGTCGATGGTGGCCCAGAAACGCGATATCACCGACCCCGACGTGATCGCCGACTTCGCCCGCCTGGTGGGTGACGAGACGCGTCTCGACTATCTCTACCTGCTCACGGTGGCCGATATCAACGCCACCAACGCCACCCTGTGGAACGGCTGGCGCGCCTCGCTGCTGCGCCAGCTTCACGCCGAGACCAAGCGCGCCCTGCGCCGCGGCCTGGAAAACCCGCTGGAGCGCAACGACTGGGTCAACGAGACCCGCGACGAGGCGCTCTCGCTGCTCGCCGCGATAGGGGCCGACATGGCGCGCGTGCAGCGGCTGTGGGAATCACTGGGCGAGGAGTACTTCCTGCAATACGCCCCCAGCGAGATCGCCTGGCAGACCCGTGGCATTCTCGGCCATGGTGAGAGCCCCCTGCCCTTGATCCTGCTCAGCGCGCCGGCCGAGGGGATGGTCGAAGGCGGCACCAAGGCATTTATCCACACCCGCTCGGTGGATGACCTCTTCGCCGCCACCGCCGCCGCCCTCGACCAGCTGGGCCTGTCCATCCACGACGCCCGCATCGCCACCTCCAGCAACGACTGGACGCTGAACACCTTTATCGTGCTCGACGACCAGGGACGCCCCATCCGCGACGCCGTCCGCCTGGAAGAGATCCGCGCCCATCTGGTCGAGGAGCTCGACGACCCCGACGACTACCCCCAGATCGTGACCCGTCACACCCCGCGTCAGCTGAGACACTTCAAGGTCCCCACCGAGGTCATCATCGAGCAGGACCCGGCCAACGAGCGCACCCTGCTGGAGCTGATCGCACCGGACCGCCCCGGCCTGCTGGCCCGGGTCGGGCGTATCTTCATGGAACAGGACATCGCCCTCTCCGCGGCCAAGATCGCCACCCTGGGCGAGAAGGTGGAAGACGTCTTCTTTATTACCGACAAGGCCGGCCGCCCCCTCACCGACCCCGAGCGCCAGGCACGGCTACGCGAGCGCCTGGTGGAAGTGCTCGATGTCTCGGGCTAGCCGCGAGACCGCAACAGCAGAGTTATCGCAGTTAGCGACAGGGTAATAGCGAAAGGCGCCGGGGCAACGGCCTCGCGTTTGAGGCCTTCCCTGGCCTTCCCTATAATCGAGCGTCTTGCGACCACCCCACGACACATCATAATGACGACGCCCGCGGCCAAGGCCCAAGAGGCGCGCCTGGACACCCATGAACCCCGATCTCGACGCCCTCAAGCCCTACCCCTTCGAGCGACTCGCCGCTCTCAAGGCCGATGTGACGCCACCCGCCGGGCTCGCCCCCATCTCGCTGACCATCGGCGAGCCCCAGCATGCCCCCTATGCCGCGGCCCTCGAGGCGCTGCAGGCGCATCGGGCCGACTTCGCCCGTTATCCGACCACCGTCGGCGACCCGGCGCTGCGCCAGGCCATCGCCGGTTGGGCCAGGCGGCGCTTCCACCTGAGCGGCCTGGACGCCGACACCCAGGTGCTGCCGGTCAACGGCACCCGCGAGGCACTGTTCGCCTTCGTCCAGGCGGCGCTGGACCGCACCCGCCCGGCGAAGGTGGCCATGCCCAACCCCTTCTATCAGATCTACGAGGGGGCCACCCTGCTTGCCGGCGGCGAGCCCTACTACCTCGACTGCAGCGCCGAGAACGGCTTTCGTCCCGACGTCGATGCCGTGCCCGCCGATGTCTGGCGCCAGGTACAGATCGTCTTTCTCTGTTCGCCGGGCAATCCGACCGGGGCAGTGACGTCGCTAGCCGAATTCCAGCGCCTGATCGAGCTCGCCGACGAGCATGATTTCCTGATCGCCTCGGACGAGTGCTACTCGGAGCTCTACCTGGACGAGGCCTCGCCGCCGCCCGGACTGCTCGAGGCCTGTGCGGCCCTGGGCCGCCACGACTATCGCCGCTGCCTGGTATTCCACTCCCTCTCCAAGCGCTCCAACCTGCCGGGGCTGCGCTCGGGCTTCGTGGCCGGCGATGCCGGGGTGATCGCCTCCTTCAAGCGCTACCGCACCTACCATGGCTGCGCCATGGCGCTTCCGGTGCAGCACGCATCGATTGCCGCCTGGAGCGACGAGACGCACGTCCGCGCCAATCGCGACGCCTACCGCGAGAAGTTCGACGTCGTGACCCGAATACTCGCCCCGGTGATGGCATTTCCCGCCCCCGAGGCAAGCTTTTACCTATGGCCGGCGGTCCCCGGCGGCGACGACGTGGGCTTTACGCGGGAACTGCTGCGTCATGCTAACGTCGGCGTACTGCCCGGTTCCTATATGGGTCGTCCCGCTGCCGACGACGGGATGGGCCGTGCCGGCACCAGTAGCGCCAATCCCGGCAACGGCCGCCTGCGCCTGGCGCTGGTGGCCGAGCCCCAGGCCACCGCCGAGGCGGCACGCCGCCTTCGCGACTTCATTGAGAGGAGGCTGTGATGTTGACCCTGTACGGCATCAAGAACTGCGACACCTGTCGCCGGGCGCGCAAGGCGATGGACAATTCCGGCGCCCCCTATCAGTTCCATGACCTGCGCGAGGACGGCCTCTCCGCACCGTTGCTCGAACATATCCTCGACAAGGTGCCGGTCCTCACGGCGCTCAACAAGCGCAGCACCACCTGGCGCAACCTGCCCGACGCGGAGAAACAGGCGGTGGATGCCAACAGCGCCCGCGAGCTGCTGCTCGCCCACCCCACCCTGCTCAAGCGGCCCCTGCTGGATACCGGGGATGATATCCGCGTGGGTTATCGTGACGGCGACTACGACGATCTTCAGGGCTAAGCGCCCCTCTCACTGACCCCATCACTCGATTCAACAAGGATTCGCGACATGCTGAGCTTTGCACTCGGAACCGGCACCCAGAACACCCAGGGCGACTGGCTGGAAATCTACTACCCCGCGCCGCTGCTCGACCCCGATGACGGCCTGATCGAGGCGGTCAAGCAGGTGCTGGACGTACCGGAAGGTAACGCCGCGATCAGCTTCCTGCCCGAACAGTGCGGCGAGCTGGCCGGCGCCCTCAAGGCCGCCGGCCACACCGAGCAGGCCCAGCTGGCCGAGGCCTTCGCCGCGGCCACGCGCCCGCTGGTCGCGATGTTTATCGCCGAGGACCTGCCCCCGCAGGGCGCCCCGGAGGTCTACCTCAAGCTGCACCTGCTCTCTCATCGCCTGGTCAAGCCCCATGGCCTCGACCTCACCGGCATGTTCGGCCTGTTGCGCAACATCGCCTGGACCAACGAGGGTGCCATCGACGTCCAGGAACTGCCCGCACGCCGCCTCAAGGCACGCCTGGAGGGCCGCCACCTCTCCGTGGACTGCGTCGACAAGTTCCCCAAGATGACCGACTACGTGGTTCCCGGCGGCGTGCGTATCGGCGACACCGCCCGGGTGCGCCTGGGCGCCTACCTGGGCGAAGGTTCCACCGTGATGCACGAGGGCTTCGTCAACTTCAACGCCGGCACCGAGGGGCCGGGCATGATCGAGGGTCGAATCTCGGCCGGAGTAATGGTCGGCAAGGGCTCCGACCTCGGCGGCGGCTGCTCCACCATGGGCACCCTCTCCGGGGGTGGCAATATCGTCATCAGGGTCGGCGAAGGCTGCCTGATCGGTGCCAATGCCGGCATTGGCATTCCCCTGGGCGATCGCTGCACCGTGGAAGCGGGCCTCTACATCACCGCCGGTGCCAAGGTCACCCTGCTCGACGCCCAGGGCCAGGAAGCCGGCATCGTGGCCGCCCGCGAGCTCGCCAACCAGGACGACCTGCTGCTGCGCCGCAACTCCCGAAACGGCCGCATCGAGTGCCTGACCAACAAGAGCGCCATCGCGCTCAATGAGGCACTGCATGCCCATAACTGATCCTGCCGGCCTCTCGTCTACCCTGAGGCTCGCCTTCGATCTCCTGGCGCGACCCTCGGTGACGCCGGACGACCTGGGATGTCAGGAGTTGATGATCGAGCGCCTTGCGGCGCTCGGCTTTCATGTCGAACGCCTGCCGTTCGGCGATGTCGAGAATTTCTGGGCCACCCGCGGCCACCAGGGGCCACTACTGGCCTTCGCCGGCCATACCGATGTGGTGCCCAGCGGCCCCCATACCCAATGGGATTTCCCGCCCTTCGCACCATGCCTCGACGACGACGGCATGCTGCGAGGGCGCGGCGCCGCCGACATGAAGGGCAGCCTGGCGGCCATGATCACCGCGGTTGAGCGCTTTATCGCCGACCATCCCGACCACCACGGCCGACTGGGGTTCTTGATCACCTCCGACGAGGAAGGCCCCGCGATGGACGGCACCCGCGCCGTCGTGGAACATCTACGCGAACACCACGAACGCCTCGACTACTGCATCGTCGGCGAGCCCTCCTCCACCGCCCGGCTGGGCGATGTGATCAAGAACGGGCGGCGCGGCTCGCTGGGCGGTGTGTTGCATATCAAGGGGATTCAGGGCCATGTGGCCTACCCCCACCTGGCGCGCAACCCCATCCACCAGGCAATGCCCGCCCTGGAGGCGCTGACTCGGGAGCACTGGGACGCCGGCAACGACTTCTTTCCCGCGACCAGCTTCCAGGTCTCCAACTTCCGCTCGGGCACCGGCGCCACCAACGTCATTCCCGGCGAGGTCGAAGTGGTCTTCAACTTCCGCTTCTCCACCGAGGTCACCCACGAGCAGCTCAAGGACCGTACCCAGGCCATCCTGGAGGCGCACGGCCTGGACTATGAGCTGGACTGGACCCTCAACGGCGAGCCCTTCCTCACCGCCGAGGGCGAGCTCGTGGAGGCCTGCATGCGCGGCGTCGAAGAAGTCACCGGCCAGCCCCCCGAGCTCAGCACCAGCGGCGGCACCTCGGATGGCCGCTTTATCGCCACCCTGGGAAGCCAGGTAGTGGAGCTGGGCCCCCTCAACGCCACTATCCACCAGGTCAACGAACGGGTGCGCGCCGCCGACCTGGACGAGTTGAGCCGTGCCTATGAAGCCATCATGAAGCACCTTTTCATCAACGGCAGTGCCAGACCCTGAGGCGTGCATGACAGCTGACAGCGACAACCACTATCCCGATATCGAGGTTTACCTGGCCAAGGCCCCCCTCGAGGCGCTGAACGAATGGCTGGGTGCGGCCATCGACGCCGAGCCCCTGGCTCCTGCCGGCAAGGGCAAATGGCGTACCCGCGGCCGGCTCGGCGACAGCGAGATCCCGGTGCTCCTGGTGGAACGCGCCGCCGACGGCTTTGCCAGCCTCTGGTTCGATAGCGCCCAGACGCCCTGGCCGAATGACGCCGCCTGCGCGCACGCCGCCGCCCTGCGGTTGGGCGGCGAGGTGCGCTGTTCGCTGGGCGGCTGGCAGCCCGGCGATGAGCCCGACCGCTTTCTCAGCGTGTTACCCGACGGGCGCGAGGAAGAGATCCACTGGCCCGACTCCGGTCAGTAGCCGAAAACGCCATCGCCCCGCGAGTGCGGGGCGATGGCGTGGCGGGCAGCGCTGGCGAACACGAGGCCCGTCAGGCTGAAGGGGCGTCGCTTCAGGTGATCACGGTAACGTCGTCGGCCTGCAGCCCCTTCTCGTTTTCCATCACGTAATAGCGAACCTTCTGCCCCTCGGCCAGGGTGCGATGACCGCGGCCGCGGATGGCGCGGAAATGCACGAAGACATCCTCGCCGCTGTCGCGGGTAATAAAGCCGTATCCCTTGTTGACGTTGAACCACTTCACCTCACCGAGCTCGCGATCATCGCTCTCGATCTCGGCCAGGTTGACCAGCTGGGGGCTCAGGGCATTGACCGCCAGGGTACCAATCAGCAGCACCAAGAAGATCGCCAGGGCCGCGGCGGCATAGACCACGGCCACGCCCCCGACCCGGAGGCTATCGAACAGCGCCTCGGACAGGGCTCCGCCGGCCAGATGAATGAACAGGGCAATCAGCAGCGGGGCCGGAGCGGCGAGCAGCAGGCTGACCAGACTACAGCGAAACATAAGCTTGCGATTCATGGACTCGAATGACTCTCATATTGGTAATGAACGATATTTGATAACCACCTGGAAGGTGCCACGGTGAACGGTGGCACACAGCAAGAGGATTCTAGCATGAGCCAGATACAGGCGTCTGACGCCTTGGACGAGCGCCTGACGGCGCTGGAGAGCCGTATCGCCTATCAGGAACACTGGCTGGACACCCTGGACCAGGCGGTAGCCGCACAGGAGGCCCGGCTGACCCAGCTGGAGCGCATCAACGTCTTGATGCAGCGAAAGATTCGTGAACAGCAGCAGGCGCTGCAGGAAGGCGATGCGGCGGCGCCAAGCGCCGAGGACGAGCTACCGCCGCACTATTAGCCGCGTTCAGCCGCTACGCGGAAGCCGTAAGCCGGGATTACTACCACTTAAACTCTCGGCAAGGGTTTTCGTAAGCGTAGAGCGTGTGGTTTACAGCCCCGGCTCAGCCGGGGTGGGCTTTTCGTATAGCTTACAGCGCATGGCGTAAAGCGCCGGGCGAAGCCCGGTTATAGCTCGTCGAGATAGCGCTCGGCGTCCAGAGCGGCCATGCAGCCACTGCCGGCGGAGGTGACCGCCTGGCGATAGACATGGTCCATGACGTCGCCGGCGGCGAAAACGCCCGGCACGCTGGTGGCGGTGGCATTACCGGCGAGGCCCGACTGGACCCGGATATAGCCGCCATTCATGTCCAGCTGCCCTTCGAAGATGCCGGTATTGGGGCTATGGCCGATGGCGATGAACACGCCCGGCGCCGAGAGCTCCTTGGTCTCCCCGCTTTCCGTCGACTTGAGGCGCACACCGGTCACGCCGCTGTTGTCGCCCAGCACCTCATCCAGGGTGTGATGCCACTCCAGCACCACCTTGCCTTCCTCGGCCTTCTCGAACAGCTTGTCCTGGAGAATCTTCTCGGCACGCAGGCTGTCGCGACGATGCACCAGGGTCACCTTCGAGGCGATATTGGACAGGTACAGCGCCTCTTCCACGGCGGTATTACCGCCACCGACCACGACGACCTCCTGGTTACGATAGAAGAAGCCATCACAGGTGGCACACGCCGATACGCCTTGCCCCATGAACGCCTGCTCGGATGCCAGGCCCAGGTAGCGCGCACTGGCGCCGGTGGCAATGATCAGCGCATCACAGGTGTAGGTGCCACTATCGCCCTTCAGGGTGAAGGGGCGCTCACGCAGCTCCACCTCATGGATATGGTCGAAGAGTACCTCGGTATCGAAACGCTCGGCATGACGCTGCATGCGCTCCATCAGCTCGGGGCCCTGCACTCCGGCATCATCGCCGGGCCAGTTGTCCACATCGGTGGTCGTGGTCAGCTGGCCACCCGCCTGTATGCCGGTAATCAGCAGCGGCTTGAGGTTGGCACGGGCCGCATAGACCGCAGCGGTATAGCCCGCCGGGCCGGAGCCGAGAATGATCAGGCGCTCATGACGCGCATTACTCATGGGAAAACCTCGTGGCAGTATCGTTCCAGAAACGTCGCGCCATTATAACAGCCACACCGCACCGGGGGGCCGGGGCGACGCTAGAGCACTTCGTCGTCGCGACCCAGCGAGACCGACAACGCCTCGGGGTCGCCAGGGTCCGCCTCGATTCGCACCTGGATGGGCGCACAACAGACATGGCAGTCTTCCCAGGTGAGCTGGCTGCCCTGGGAGACGTCCAGCAAAAGGTCGAAGGGGGCATCGCAGTAAGGACAGCGCACTCGCTTCGGGGTAAGGGCGTCTTCATTCATGTTAACTCCCGACCGTTGTTGGCGTGTCACGAGACGATACCATCCTGGAGCGGCCAGCCCCCAGGAGATGGTGACCCGGCGACGGCATTGCAAGTGCCCCGGCGGGCAACAGTTGAAATCCCTACCTATCATGACCATCTACACTTAGACGTACCAGGAAGGTTCGTTCACTCTCCGATGTGGAGGACTCCGATGAGCACCGACGCCATTTCCGATACCCTGCAGCGCCTCGAGGCCGCAGGCAACACCTATGATTACTACAGCCTGACCAAGGCCGCCGAGGCACTGGGAAGCATCGAGCGCCTACCCAAGACCCTCAAGATCCTGCTCGAAAACCAGCTGCGCTTCGCCGATGACGAGAGCGTCTCCCGGGAGGATATGCAGGCGCTGGTGGACTGGCAGAAGACGGGACACTCCGATCGCGAGATCGGCTATCGTCCGGCCCGCGTGCTGATGCAGGACTTCACCGGCGTGCCCGGGGTGGTCGACCTCGCGTCCATGCGTGCGGCCGTGGAACGCCTGGGCGAGGAACCATCGAAGATCAATCCCTTGTCGCCGGTCGACCTGGTCATCGACCATTCGGTGATGGTGGACAAGTTCGGTAACCCCCAGGCCTTTGCCGACAACGTGGAAATCGAGATGCAGCGCAACCGCGAACGCTACGAGTTCCTGCGCTGGGGCCAGGAGGCCTTCGACAACTTCCGTGTGGTGCCGCCGGGCACGGGCATCTGCCACCAGGTGAACCTCGAATACCTGGGCAAGACGGTGTGGACCAAGGAACAGGACGGCAACACCCTCGCCTATCCCGACACCCTGGTGGGCACCGACTCCCATACCACCATGATCAACGGCCTGGGCGTGCTCGGCTGGGGCGTGGGCGGTATCGAGGCCGAGGCGGCCATGCTCGGCCAGCCGGTCTCCATGCTGATCCCCGAGGTCGTCGGCTTCAAGCTGACCGGCAAGCTGCGCGAGGGCATCACCGCCACCGACCTGGTGCTCACGGTCACTCAGATGCTGCGCAACCATGGCGTGGTGGGCAAGTTCGTGGAGTTCTACGGCGACGGCCTCAAGGACCTGCCACTCGCCGACCGCGCCACCATCGCCAACATGGCCCCGGAGTACGGCGCCACCTGCGGTTTCTTCCCGGTGGACGACGAGACCCTGACCTATCTGCGTCTCACCGGCCGCGACGACGCTCAGCTGGCGCTGGTGGAGGCCTACAGCAAGACCCAGGGTCTCTGGCGCGAGCCCGGCGACGAGCCGGTGTTCAGCGACACCCTGTCGCTGGACATGACCGAGGTCGAGGCCAGCCTCGCCGGCCCCAAGCGTCCCCAGGACCGGGTGGCGCTCACGGACATGAAATCGGCCTTCGCCAAGATCATGGAAAATAACGGCACCCCCCTCTCCACGACCGAGAAGGGCAAGCTGATGTCCGAGGGCGGCCAGACCGCCGTGGGCATCGCGGAGAGCTACGAGCACCACGACAGCCAGGACGTGGACCTCGGCGACGAGGCGTTCCGGCTGGACCCGGGGGCCGTGGTGATCGCCGCGATCACCTCCTGTACCAACACCTCCAACCCCAGCGTGATGATGGCCGCCGGCCTGCTGGCCCGCAAGGCTCGCGAGAAGGGTCTCGCGACCCAGCCCTGGGTGAAGACCTCACTGGCGCCGGGCTCCAAGGTGGTCACCGACTACCTGGCGGCCGGCGGCGTACAGGAGGACCTCGACGCCCTGGGCTTCAACCTGGTGGGCTATGGCTGCACCACCTGTATCGGCAACTCCGGGCCCCTCGCCGATCCCATCGAGAAGGCCATCAACACGGCCGATCTTACCGTGGCCTCGGTGCTCTCGGGCAACCGTAACTTCGAGGGTCGCGTGCATCCGCTGGTCAAGACCAACTGGCTGGCGTCGCCGCCCCTGGTGGTCGCCTATGCCCTGGCCGGCAATGTCCAGCTCGACCTGACTCGCGACCCTCTCGGCAACGGCAAGGACGGCGAGCCGGTCTACCTCAAGGATATCTGGCCCAGCCAGGCGGAAATCGCCGAGGCCGTCGAGCGGGTCAACACCGAGATGTTCCACAAGGAGTACTCGGCGGTGTTCGAGGGCGACGCGACCTGGAAGGCCATCGAAGTGCCCCAGAGCCAGGTCTATGAATGGCCGGAGTCCACCTACATTCAGCACCCGCCCTTCTTCGACGGCATGGGACGCGACCCCGAGGTCGTGGAGGACGTCAAGGACGCTCGCGTCCTGGCCATGCTGGGCGATTCGGTCACCACCGACCATATCTCGCCGGCCGGCGCCATCAAGCCCGACAGCCCCGCCGGGCGCTATCTGCAGGAGCACGGCGTCGAGCCGGTGGACTTCAACTCCTATGGCTCGCGCCGCGGCAACCATGAGGTGATGATGCGCGGCACCTTCGCCAACGTACGCATCCAGAACGAGATGCTCGACGGCGTCGTCGGCGGCGAGACGCGTCACGTGCCATCGGGCGAGCAGATGGCGATCTACGACGCCGCCATGCGCTATCGCGAGGAGGGCACGCCGCTGGTGGTGGTCGCCGGCAAGGAATACGGCACCGGCTCCAGCCGCGACTGGGCGGCCAAGGGCACCCTGCTCCTCGGCGTGCGCGCCGTGCTGGCCGAGTCCTACGAACGCATCCACCGCTCCAACCTGATCGGCATGGGCGTGGTGCCGCTGCAGTTCCCCGAGGGTGAAAGCCGCCAGTCGCTGGGCATGACCGGTGATGAGCAAATCTCCATCGAGGGACTCGCGGACCTCACCCCCGGCGGCAGCGCCAGGGTCACCATCAAGAGCGACAAGGGCGAGAAGACGATCGAGGCGCTGTGCCGCATCGATACCGCCAACGAACTGGAGTACTACCGCCATGGCGGCATCCTGCACTATGTGCTGCGCAAGATGATCGGCGCTGCCTGATGGGTTCGGCCTGAGCACTGAGCGAAGGCCTCCTAACTCACCAACCGCAAAGGCCCCGTCGGAAAACCGACGGGGCCTTTTTGGCTAAGGCTGCCAACCTCAGTGACCGCGTGCTTCGCGATCTCAAAAAAACCTCTTGGCGCTTCGCCAGGATACCTGGAAAGCATGCCGCATAAGGCCAAATCCATCTAAAGTAACGAAGAACCGATTTGTGCTGCACTCCGACACAAACTTATCCTGAGCTTTGATTAAAGCTCCCTTCGCTGGCCTGTAAGGACCCATTGAAAAACTTCCAAGCCCGCATATATAAAGTACCAGGCCGCTTTAAAACGACCTGGTTCATTAAAGCTCATGAAGCTTATAAATCGTCACTGCCTACATGAGCATTTCGGTCTCAGCGTTGTTAATACCAACTTCTAAAACCTCGACCGTGTAGTCACCCGTATTTCGGTAGCTCGACGCTTCGAGGTAGTAGGTGTCATCAGCCTCGGCAATATAGGAAAGCTCGGGCCCATCACGTAAATATCCAGATTCCAGACGAGCAAGGTAATCGCCGTTCGAACGGTAAAAATTAAGCTCTCCGTCTAGCTCCTCGATACCTTCAGAAACCATATCGAACAGATAGCGCTGGCCTTCTTCCAGATCAATCTGGAAGAAATCCTTGTCGTCGATCACCTCGATATTGCCTGCCATGGTTTCCCCTAGCGTCAGGGCTGTTGCCCCATCCTGAGTATCGGAATGGTCATCCGTCAGCACGTTCTCGGACACTTCGACTGTGTAATCGCCTGTATTGCGGTAGCTCGACGCTTCGAGGTAGTAGGTGTCATCAGCCTCGGCAATATAGGAAAGCTCGGGCCCATCACGTAAATA
>NZ_CANLFS010000025.1 GCF_947490095.1 uncultured Halomonas sp.
TGGCGCGCCCGGGAGGATTCGAACCTCCGACCACCTGATTCGTAGTCAGGTACTCTATCCAGCTGAGCTACGGGCGCTTATGCTTCACGGCATCGTTATGGCGGAGAGGGAGGGATTCGAACCCTCGAAGAGGCTATAAACCCCTTACTCCCTTAGCAGGGGAGCGCCTTCAGCCACTCGGCCACCTCTCCCTAACGACACGGCGCATATCTTACCGTTTCCGAAGGGGTTTGTCCAGCACCCCTGCGATTTTTTTGTTTACCCGCCCTGGGCGCTTAGGCGTCATGACCGGATGTATCGTCGTCACTCTTCTCGCGCTGGATACGCTGATAGATCTCCTCGCGATGGACCGCCACATCCTTCGGCGCATTCACGCCGATACGGACCTGGTTACCTTTCACGCCCAGCACCGTCACGGTTATGTCATCACCTATCATCAAGGTCTCGCCGACGCGACGGGTCAGGATAAGCATGGCTGATCTCCTTCTCAGACTTGTTCTCTGGCTGGCAACGGGTGTTGGCCGGTGGTCCCACGTCGCCTTAGTATGTGGCAGAACGTCCTCCGTGACCAACAAGGCGACCCATGAAACATCAGGTCACCCGTTGAAGGGAAGCACCGCGGCGAACGCAACGAGCCTCCCCCATCAGCGTAGAAGGGAATCTACCGCCCCGCGGTCGGCTTATTCTTCGCTTTCGATATCGGCCTTGTCGAGGCCGAAGGCCTTGTGCAGGGAGCGCACGGCGAGCTCCATCTGCTTCTCGTCGATCACCACGGAGATCTTGATTTCGGAGGTGGAGACCATGCGGATGTTGATGTTCTCATCGGCGAGGACGCGGAACATCCTGGAGGCCACACCGGCATGGGAGCGCATGCCCACGCCGACCAGCGACACCTTGGCGATATTGTCATCGCCCTTGACCTCACCCTCGCCCAGGTCGGGCAGGACCTGCTCGTTGATGATCTTGAGGGTCTGCTTGTAGTCCGCCTTGGCGACGGTAAAGGTGAAGTCGGTATAGTCGCCGGCCGGGGCCACGTTCTGCACGATCATGTCGACTTCGATGTTGGCGTCGGCGATGGGGTCGAGAATACGCGATGCCACGCCCGGCACATCCGGCGTATTGAGCAGCGTCAGCTTGGCTTCACTGGCGGTGAAGGCGATACCGGAGATCAGCGGTTCTTCCATGGAGTCCTCGTCTTGGTCGGAGTCTGCAACGATCAGGGTGCCGGGGCCATCCTGGAAACTGGACAGCACACGCAGCGGAACATTGTATTTGCCGGCGAATTCGACGGCGCGAATCTGCAGCACCTTGGAGCCCAGGCTAGCCAGCTCCAACATCTCCTCGACGGTGATGTTCTCGAGCCGCTGAGCCTTGCTGCAGACGCGGGGGTCGGTGGTATAGACGCCATCGACGTCGGTATAGATCTGGCACTCGTCGGCCTTCAGCGCCGCCGCCAGGGCGACGCCGGTGGTATCGGAGCCGCCGCGGCCGAGGGTGGTGATATTGCCCTCCTCGTCGACCCCTTGAAAACCGGCCACGACCACTACCTGGCCATCATCCAGGTCGGCCTGCAGCTCGTCGGTCTCGATACGCTGGATGCGCGCCTTGGTATGGGCGTTATCGGTCTGAATGCCCACCTGTGACCCCGTATAGGAGGTCGCCGGCACGCCCAGCTTGTGCAGCGCCATGGCCAGCAGCGAGATGGTGACCTGCTCACCGGTGGAGACCAGCATATCCATCTCACGCGGCGTCGGCTCGTCATTGATCTCGTTGGCCATGCCGATCAGGCGATTGGTCTCGCCGCTCATGGCCGATACCACCACCACGACCTGGTGGCCATTCTCACGAAAGCCCTTGACCTTCTCGGCCACGGCCTTGATGCGCTCCACGGAGCCCACCGAGGTACCGCCAAATTTCTGTACGTAAAGTGCCATCTGTGAATTTTCCCTCGTGCGGCGGGCATAGGCGCCCGGATGAGTGAAAGGTGGTTCCTTGCAATCAGGGCCGGCACCTCTCGGTAACCGGCCCTGTCGTATTCTATTTCAGGCGCTCGCCGACCCAGGCGGCAACCCCCTCCAGGGCCCCCGGCAGGGCCGCCACATCGCTGCCGCCGGCCTGGGCCATATCGGCACGGCCGCCGCCCTTTCCGCCGACCTGGCCGGCCACATGGTTGACCAGCTCGCCGGCCTTGATGCGCCCGGTGAGGTCATCGGTGACCCCGGCAATCAGGCTCACCTTGCCGGCGGCCTCGTCACCCACCCCCAGCACGATGATGCCGGAACCCAGCTTGTTCTTGAGCTGGTCGAGCATGCCGCGCAGCTCCTTGCCGGAGACGCCCTCGAGGGGCTTGGCCAGTACCTTGACCCCCGCCACCTCGCAGGCCTCGGCGACCAGGTCGCTGCCGGCGGCGCTGGCCAGCTTGGCCTTGAGGCGCTCCAGCTCCTTCTCCAGGCCGCGGTTGCGTTCCACCAGCGATGCCACGCGCTCCTCGACCTGTTCGGGCTTGGCCTTGAGACGCTCGCCGAGGCGGTTGACCCGGGCTTCCTGCTCATAAAACCAGTCCAGCGCCCCCTCCCCGGTGACCGCCTCGATGCGGCGCACGCCGGACGCGGTGCCCTGTTCGCTGACGATATGAAAGCAGCCGATATCACCGCTGCGCGCCACATGGGTGCCGCCGCACAGCTCGATGGAGAAGTCATCGGCGCCGATGGTCAGCACCCGCACGCTATCGGCGTACTTGGCCTCGAAGAGCGCCGCGGCGCCTCTCGCCTTGGCCTCATCCAGGGTCATCTGTTCGGTGCGCGTCGGTGCGTTGGCCAGGACCTGGGCATTGACCAGGCGCTCCACCTCGGCGAGCTGGTCGGCGCTCACCGGTTCGAAGTGGCTGAAGTCGAAGCGCAGCCGCTCCGGTGTGACCAGCGAGCCCTTCTGGGCCACGTGGTCGCCCAGCACCATGCGCAACGCCTTGTGCATCAGGTGGGTCGCGGAGTGGTTACGCACCGTCGCGGCGCGCAGACCGGCATCCACCGCGGGCTGCACCGCCTCCCCCGGGGCCAGCTCGCCTTCGAGCAGCACCCCATGATGCAGATGGTGGCCGCCCTGCTTCCGAGTATCCTCCACCAGGAAGCGGCCACCACCGTCGAGGTGCAGATAGCCGGTATCGCCTACCTGGCCGCCGGACTCACCGTAGAAGGGCGTGCGGTCGAGCACCACGACCGCCTTGTGCTCCGGGACAAGCCGCTCCAGGGCGTTGCCCTCGCGGTCGGCCAGCGCGACAACGGTGGCCCGGTCCTCGAGGCGCTCATAGCCGGTAAAGGCGGTCTCGCCCTCCAGCTCCAGGACGCCGCCATAGTCGGCGCCGAACTGGCTGGCCGCACGGGCACGCTCACGCTGGGCCGTCAGCGCACGCTCGAAGCCGACCTCATCGAGGGTAACGCCGCGCTCGCGGCAGACATCGGCGGTTAGGTCGAAAGGGAAACCATAGGTGTCATAGAGCTTGAATACCGTCTCGCCGGACAGCACCTCGCCGTCGAGGTCGGCCAGCGCCGCCTCGAGCAGGCCCATGCCATGCTCCAGGGTCCGGGCGAACTGCTCTTCTTCCTTGAGCAGCACACGCTCGATCTGGGCCCGCGCTTCCCGCAGCTCCGGGTAGGCCGCCCCCATTTCGGCATCCAGCGCCGCCACCAGCCTGTGAAAGAAGTTGTCCTGGGCACCGAGCTTGTGGCCGTGACGAATAGCGCGCCGGATGATACGACGCAGCACATAGCCACGCCCCTCGTTGGAAGGCAGTACGCCATCGACGATCAGGAAGGCACAGGAGCGGATATGGTCGGCGATCACCCGCAGCGACGGGTTGCGGGTATCCTCGTGGCCGGTATGCCGAGCCGCCGCCGCCAGCAGGTTCTGGAAGAGGTCGATCTCGTAGTTGGAGTGCACGCCCTGCATCACCGCGGCGACGCGCTCAAGCCCCATGCCGGTATCGATGGAGGGCTTGGGCAGCGGGTGCATATTGCCCTCGGCATCGCGGTCGAACTGCATGAACACCAGGTTCCAGATCTCGATATAGCGATCACCATCCTCCTCGGGGCTTCCGGGCGGCCCCCCCCATACCTCGGGGCCATGGTCGTAAAAGATCTCGGAGCTCGGCCCGCAGGGGCCGGTATCGCCCATCTGCCAGAAGTTATCCTCATCGAGCCTGGAGAAGCGCTCGGGGTCGATGCCGACCTCCTCCTTCCAGATGCGCTCGGCCTCGTCGTCGCTGACGTGCACCGTGACCCACAGCTTTTCCTTCGGCAGCCCCAGGGTCTCCGTCAGGAATTCCCAGGCGAAGCGGATGGCGTCACGCTTGAAGTAGTCGCCAAAACTGAAGTTACCCAGCATCTCGAAGAAGGTGTGATGACGCGCGGTATAGCCGACGTTATCGAGGTCATTATGCTTGCCCCCGGCGCGAACACAGCGCTGGGAGGAGGTGGCGCGCACATAGGGGCGCGGGTCGCGGCCCAGGAAGACATCCTTGAAGGGCACCATGCCCGCATTGGTGAACAGCAGGGTCGGGTCATTGCCGGGAACCAGGGAGCTGGAGGGCACGATGCTATGGTCGTGCGCTTCGAAGTAACTCAGAAAGGCCTGTCTGATGTCTGCGCTTTTCATGGGGTATCCGTGGCGATGAACGGGGTGACCCGGCGGGCGACGCTGGCTCGAGGCGGGCACGGTGACACACCGAAATCGGGCGCATCACGGTGCCTCGGGATGCCACCCGGGGCGTTCGCAAAGGGAGTCATTATAGCGCAGTTGTCAAGGGACTAAAGGGGCAGTCACGCCGACGGCGGCCAGGATGCCCCGAGGCACGCCGCCCTACGCCTCGTCGGCGCCGTCTTCCCAGGCGTGTGCCAGGGCGTGGCGCACCTGGTCGAAATCGAAGCCGCGGCCGGCGAGAAAGCGCTCGCGGCGGGCGCGTTCCCGCGGAGACTCTCCGGGGCCCGAGAAGCGCCGCGAGAGCGCTTCGCAGGCCAGGGCCCGCCAATCCACCTCGCCCGCCGCGAAGGCCTCCTTCACCTCCTCGGGGGAAAGGCCGCGGCGCGCCATTTCCAGGCGAATCTTGACGGGTCCCTGGCCGCGAAAGAGGCGCGAGCGCAGGAAACTCTCGGCGAAGCGGGCATCGGACTGCAGCCCCTGCTCGGCGAGTTCATCGAGGCATTCGGCGACGGCTTCGCCAGCATGCCCCTTGGCCGCCAGGCGGTCTTCCAGCTCGGCGCGGGAATACTCGCGCCGAGCCAGCAGCCGAATCGCATCATCACGGGGCGTGGCATCCCCGGCGCCGCGCTCGAACATGGCTTATGACAGGCCGCTGTCCGGGTCGCCACCGGCCGGCGAGGCGGCCTCATCGGCCTCCTCCTTGGCGGGCTCTGCCGTGGCGAGCAGCTGGGCGCGGATCTGGCTCTCGATCTCCTCCATCATCGTGGGGTTATCCTCGAGGAACTGGGCGGCATTGGCCTTGCCTTGACCGATCTTGTTGCCCTGATAGCTGTACCAGGCGCCCGCCTTGTCGACCAGCTTGCACTGCACGCCGAGGTCAACCACTTCACCGGCATGATAGATTCCCTTGCCGTAGAGGATCTGGAATTCGGCCTGGCGGAAGGGTGGCGCCACCTTGTTCTTGACCACCTTGACCCGGGTCTCGTTGCCGGTCACCTCATCGCCCTGCTTGACCGAGCCGGTACGCCGGATATCCAGGCGAACACTGGAGTAGAACTTGAGCGCATTGCCGCCGGTGGTGGTCTCGGGGCTGCCGAACATCACGCCGATCTTCATGCGGATCTGGTTGATGAACACCACCATGCAGTTGGCGTTCTTGATATTGCCGGTGATCTTGCGCAGCGCCTGGGACATCAGGCGTGCCTGCAGGCCGACGTGGGAGTCGCCCATTTCGCCCTCGATCTCGGCCCGCGGGGTCAGCGCCGCCACCGAGTCGATGATGATCACATCGACGCCCCCCGAACGCACCAGCATGTCGCAGATCTCCAGGGCCTGCTCGCCGGTGTCGGGCTGGGAGACCAGCAGGTCATCCAGATTGACACCCAGCTTCTCGGCATAGCTCGGGTCCAGGGCATGTTCGGCGTCGATAAAGGCGCAGGTCTTGCCCTGCTTCTGGGCCTGAGCGATCACCGACAGCGTCAGCGTGGTCTTGCCGGAGGATTCCGGGCCGAAGATCTCGACGACCCGACCCAGTGGCAGGCCACCGATGCCCAGCGCGACATCCAGGCCCAGCGAGCCGGTGGAGACCGAGGGCATCACCACGCGCGGCGCATCCCCCAGACGCATCACGGTACCCTTGCCGAACTGACGGTCGATCTGGGAAAGGGCGGCGTCCAGCGCCTTGGAACGGTTGTCTTCCTGAGCCATCACGGGCCTCCTCAATCTGGGACTCTAAACACTGTATGATTGAACAGCAGTATGGAGAAAAATGGCGGGCTCGGCCAGCGAAAGTTGTGCCGACAAGACACCCTCCCTCAGTGCGCCTCGAGGCGGCGCACCAGGCCGACCAGCGCCTCGCGCACCGCCTGCTCGCGTATGGCACGGCGGTCGCCGGGGTAGCAGAAACACTCCGCCTGAGCCGCCGTATCATCGCCCCAGGCCAGCCACACCGTGCCCACCGGCTTGTCGGCACTGCCGCCGCCGGGACCGGCCACGCCGCTGATCGCCACGCCGAGGTCGGCGCCGCTGTCACGACAGGCGCCGATCGCCATCGCCTCTACCACCTCGCGACTCACCGCGCCATGCGTGTCGAGCAAGGCTTCGGCCACGCCCAGCAGGCGCATCTTGGCCGCATTGGAATAGGTCACGTAGCCGGTTTCGAAGTAGTCGGAACAGCCGGCTGCCGAGGTAATGGCGCTGGCCACCCCGCCGCCGGTGCAGGACTCGGCGCAGGTAATGGCGACGCCCCGGTCTCGACACAGCCTCCCCAGACGCTCGGCCAGGGTGGCCAGGTCGAGATTGGCGAGGTTCGCGGCTGAGTGGGACATGATACTGACTCCTGCACGATGGATCGAAGGCAGGCCTGACGAGGCGAGGCCATCTGCGTAGAATACTGCCTTTGCCGAGGGGATGCAGGCGCTGCCCCCCCGCTCGCCCATCCGTTGACCGCTCAACGCCACCAGGAGCCCGGAAATCACCATGTCCCAGGCCAGCACCCAGCATACGCCGATGATGGCCCAGTACCTGAAGATCAAGCGCGAACACCCCGAGGTGCTGCTCTTCTATCGCATGGGCGACTTCTATGAACTCTTCTTCGAGGACGCCAGGCGCGCCGCCTCGCTGCTGGATATTACCCTGACCCAGCGCGGCCAGTCCGCCGGTCAACCGATTCCCATGGCCGGGATCCCCTACCATAGCGCCGAGGGATACCTGGCGCGCCTGGTGGCCGCCGGCGAATCGGTGGCAATCTGCGAGCAGACCGGCGACCCCGCCACCAGCAAGGGGCCGGTGGAGCGCCGTGTGGTGCGCATCGTCACCCCCGGCACCCTGTATGACGAGGCGCTGCTCGACGCCCGCCGCGACAACCTGCTGGTGGCCGCGCACGTCACCGCCGAGCGCACCGGCCTGGCCTGGCTGGAGCTCTCCAGCGGGCGCTTTAGTGTGCTGGAGGTGGAAAGCGAAGGCGAGCTGCTGGCCGAGCTCCAGCGCCTCGACCCGGCCGAATTGCTGGTGGCCGAGAGCCTGAGCCTGCCGCCGACCCTGGAGGGGCGCCGCGGGCTGCGCCGCCAGAGCGACTGGTTGTTCGACCTCGAGGGCGCGACCCGCCTGCTGTGCGACCAGTTCGGCGTCCAGGACCTGCGTGGCTTCGGCTGCGCGCACCTGACCGCCGCCCTGACCGCCGCCGGTGTGCTGGTGGAGTACGCCCGGGATACCCAGCGCTCCCGCCTGCCCCACGTCACCGCCATCGGCGTGGAAAGCCGCGATGACACCGTGGTCATCGACGCCGCCAGCCGACGCAATCTGGAGATCGATACCAACCTGGGCGGTAGCGGCGACAATACCCTGGCCAGCGTGCTCGACACCACCGCCACCGCCATGGGCTCGCGACACCTCAAGCGCTGGCTCAACCGCCCGCTGCGCGACCGCGAGCGTGTCCAGGCCCGCCAGTCCGCCGTCACCCTGCTGCTGGAGGCGGACGGCTTCGTGACGCTCACCGACTCGCTCAAGGCGATCGGCGACGTGGAGCGCATCCTGGCCCGCGTCGCCCTCTACAGCGCGCGACCACGTGACCTGGCGCGGCTGCGCGATGCCTTCAATGCCCTGCCCGACCTGGCGTCCCGGCTCGCCGACTATCCCGAGGGCTCCGCCCTGGACGAGCTCAGGCGCCATGTTCACCCCTACCCCGAACTCGCCGACACCCTGAATCGCGCCCTGATGGAGAACCCGCCGGTGGTGATCCGCGACGGCGGTGTGCTCGCCGATGGCTTCGACGCCGAGCTCGACGAACACCGCGGCCTCGCCGAGCATGCCGGCGACTACCTGGTCAGGCTCGAGACCCGGGAGCGCGAGCGTACCGGCCTGCCCGGCCTCAAGGTCGGCTACAATCGGGTACATGGCTATTACATCGAAATCCCCAGGGCACAGGCCAAGGAGGCGCCGGTGGACTATATCCGTCGCCAGACCCTGAAGAACGCCGAGCGCTTTATCATCCCCGAGCTCAAGGAGTTCGAGGACAAGGCCCTGTCGGCGAAGTCCCGGGCCCTGGCCCGCGAGAAGCTGCTCTACGAGGGCCTGCTCGACACCCTGAATGCCGACCTCGGCGCCCTTCAGGCCAGTGCCCAGGCCCTGGCGGCACTGGATGTGCTATGTAGCTTCGCCGAGCGCGCCCATGCCCTGGAGCTCGTGCGCCCACGCCTCGCCGAGGCGCCGGGCATCGCCATCCGCGGCGGTCGCCACCCGGTGGTGGAGCGAGTCAGCGATACGCCCTTCGTGCCCAACGATCTGAACATGGGAGACGAGCGCCGCATGCTGGTGATCACCGGCCCCAACATGGGCGGTAAATCCACCTATATGCGACAGGCCGCGCTGATCGTGCTCCTCGCTCATACCGGCAGCTTCGTGCCCGCCGACGAGGCCGAGATCGGCCCGGTGGACCGCATCTTCACCCGCATCGGCTCGTCGGATGACCTGGCCGGCGGCCGCTCCACCTTTATGGTGGAGATGACCGAGACCGCCAATATCCTGCATAACGCCACCGACCACAGCCTGGTGCTGATGGACGAGATCGGGCGCGGCACCAGCACCTTCGACGGCCTCTCCCTGGCCTGGGCCAGCGCCGAGCACTTGACCCACACCCGTGCCTTTACGCTGTTCGCCACCCATTACTTCGAGATGACCGCCCTGGCCGAACTGGCCGAGGGCGTGGCCAACGTGCACCTGACCGCGGCGGAGCACAAGGACGGCATCGTCTTCATGCACCGCGTGGAGGAAGGCCCCGCCAGCCAGAGCTATGGCCTGCAGGTGGCCCAGCTGGCCGGCGTGCCCCAGGGGGTGATCGCCCGCGCCCGGGAAAAGCTCTCTCAGCTTGAACAGCAGGAGGTCGACCAGGGCAGTCGCCCGACGAGCGTCGCCGACCACCCCACGGCGGCGCCCCTACAGAACGACCTCTTCGCCAGCCCGCCCCACCCGCTGGTGGAGGAGCTCGATGGCCTCGCCCTCGACGACCTCAGCCCGCGTCAGGCCCTGGCGCTTCTCTATCGCTGGCGGGAGGCACTCTAACGGGATAGTGCCATCGCCCTCACCAGAACCAAGGGCTGCCGGGGACGCCCCGAGACAAGATAGTGCCTCTCCCGGCCAGCCACAGGCCGCCTGGTTGCCAGGCGCTCGTCGATCGCCCCCGATAAGAACGCGCCTTTGCTTGCGGCGGCCGGGCAGCGGCGACTAAAATGAACGGATCCACGCAATCAATAGAATAAAAACCATGGTTTTTATTACCTTTTATTATTCACATCGGTCGAGATCCGCCACGACAGCGCGAATCCGGTCATGAGGGAGGGAAGAGTGGCATGACATTCGTCGTCACCGAGAACTGCATCAAATGCAAGTACACCGACTGCGTCGAGGTGTGTCCGGTGGACTGCTTCTACGAAGGGCCCAACTTCCTGGTCATTCACCCCGACGAGTGCATCGACTGCGCCCTGTGCGAGCCGGAATGTCCCGCCGAGGCGATCTTCTCGGAAGATGAGTTACCCGATGGCCAGGAGTCGTTCGTCGAGATCAACGCCGAGCTGGCCGACGTATGGCCGAATATCAGCGAGAAGAAGGATCCGCTGCCCGAGGCCGAGGAGTGGGATGGCACGCCCGGCAAGCGGGACAAGCTGGAGCGCTGAGGCGCCTCGCGACCCCACGCCAAACAAACAGCGCCGGCCGTCTTGCGACGGCCGGCGCTGTTTTATACACAAAAAAAAGGCGGCCCTCAGGCCGCCGGCTCCCAGCGATTCCTCGAGCGGTTCCCTTCGCCCGGACTCCCGTGATGGCGTCCCTGTCCGGAAACGGCATCCTGCCGTACCGGACGCATCACCCGATGCATCCCATTGTACCTTGTCGAGGCGGCGTCTCACGCCCCGGAAGGACGCCCATTCTGTCAGATACCCGGGGCGGCACAAGCAGGCCCGGGCATCACCGCCCCCGGCATCGGGGTCCATGATGAACCGCAACATCGAACAACTAACCCATTAATTTCAAAAAGATAAAAAGCCGGCCGGCACCCAGGGTGCCGGCCGGCTTTCTTGCTTGGCGGACGACAAAAACGCCGCCACTTTGTCGGCAATTTCCTACACTAGACTACTGACCCTTGATCGCCGACAGGCCGGGGTAGACCACGCCATCACCCAGCTCACTCTCGATGACCAGCAGGCGGTTGTACTTGGCGACCCGGTCGGAGCGACACAGCGAGCCGGTCTTGATCTGGCCGGCACTGGTACCGACCGCCAGGTCGGCGATGGTGGTGTCCTCGGTCTCGCCGGAGCGATGCGAGATCACCGCGGTAAAGCCGGCATCCTGAGCCATGCGAATCGCGTCCAGCGTCTCGGAAAGCGAGCCGATCTGGTTGAACTTGATCAGGATGGAGTTGCCGATCTTCTCGTCGATGCCGCGCTTGAGGATGCGGGTGTTGGTCACGAAGAGGTCGTCCCCCACCAGCTGCACCCTATCGCCGAGCTTGTCGGTCAGTGCCTTCCAGCCGTCCCAGTCAGACTCGTCCATGCCATCCTCGATGGAGGCGATGGGGTAGTCGTCGCACAGGCCGGCCAGATAGTCGGCAAAGCCTTGCGCATCATACTGCTTGCCCTCGCCGGACAGATCGTATTGACCCTCCTTGAAGAACTCGGACGAGGCACAGTCCAGCGCCAGGGTCACGTCGCTGCCGAGCGTGTAGCCGGCCGCTTCCACCGCCTGCTTGATCACCGCCAGCGCCTCGGCGTTGGAAGCCAGGTTAGGCGCAAAGCCCCCCTCATCGCCCACCGAGGTGGCCAGGCCGCGAGCCGAGAGCACCTTCTTCAGGGCATGAAAGATCTCGGCGCCCATGCGCAGGCCCTCCCGGAAGTTGGGAGCCCCCACCGGCTGCACCATGAACTCCTGGATGTCGACATTATTGTCGGCATGCTCACCGCCGTTGAGGATATTCATCATCGGCACCGGCATGCTGTACTGACCCGGACGACCGTAGAGCTCGGCGATATGGGCATACAGCGGCACCCCCTTGGCGTTGGCCGCCGCCTTGGTCGCCGCCAGCGATACGGCCAGGATGGCGTTGGCGCCGAGGTTGGCCTTGTTATCGGTGGCATCGAGCGCCAGCATGGCGTCGTCGAGGCCGCGCTGATCCCGGGCATCCATGCCGATGAGCTTGCCACGAATGGCGCCATTGACGGCTTCGACGGCCTTCAGCACCCCCTTGCCCAGATAGCGCGCCTTGTCGCCATCACGCAATTCCAGGGCCTCACGGGACCCGGTGGAGGCACCACTGGGGGCGCAGGCCACGCCCACGGCACCGCTCTCCAGCTGAACCTCGGCCTGAACGGTGGGGTTGCCGCGGGAATCGAGCACCTCGAGGGCACGGATATCGACGATCTTGGTCATGCGAGTCTTCCTTAGTCGTGTCGGCGTTGGAGTGTCATGAAATCTCTAGCGGTGCGAAGCCCTTTACCAGGTCATCGAGGGCCTTGAGCTGGGTCAGGAAGGGCTCGAGCCGCTCCAGCGGCAGGGCACAGGGGCCATCGCACTTGGCGTTATCGGGATCCGGGTGGGCCTCAAGGAAGAGGCCGGCGAGCCCCACGGCGACGCCGGCACGCGCCAGCTCCGCCACCTGGGCCCGGCGACCATCGGCGCTGTCGGTGCGCCCGCCGGGGCGCTGCAGCGAGTGGGTCACATCGAACAACAGCGGCAGGCCACTCTGCTTCATCTCGCCGAAGCCCAGCATATCCACCACCAGGTTGTTGTAGCCGAAGCTCGAGCCACGCTCGCAGAGAATCACCCGGTCATTGCCGGCCTCCTCGCACTTGCGCACGATATGACGCATCTCGTGAGGCGCCAGGAACTGCGGCTTCTTGATATTGATGACCGCCCCGGTCCTGGCCATGGCCACCACCAGATCGGTCTGGCGAGCCAGGAAGGCCGGTAGCTGGATCACGTCGGCCACCTCGGCCGCCGGCGCTGCCTGCCAGGGTTCGTGAACGTCGGTAATGACCGGCACCCCGAAGCGTGCCTTCACCTCGGCCAGCATCTCGAGCCCCTTCTCCAGGCCCGGGCCGCGAAAGGAATGGATGGAACTGCGATTGGCCTTGTCGAAGCTCGCCTTGAATACATAGGGCATGCCGAGCTTGCCGGTCACCTCGACATAGGCCGCGGCCACTTCCAGGGCCAGGTCACGGGATTCCAGCACGTTCATCCCGCCGAACAGCATCAGCGGTAATGAATTGCCGGCCTGAAGGCCGGCAAACTCGATGGTTCTCTCGGGGACACTCATCCAACTCACTCCTGGTGGGAGGACTGGGCGCGACCGCGTGCCGCCTTGTGCTCCAGTGCCGCGTTGACGAAACCGGTGAACAGCGGGTGGCCATCCCGGGGCGTCGACGTGAACTCCGGATGAAACTGACAGGCCACATACCAGGGATGGTCGGGCAGCTCGATCACCTCGACCAGGGAGTTATCGACGCTCTTGCCGGAGACCACCAGGCCGGCCTGCTCGAGCTCGTCAACGAACTGTTCGTTGACCTCGAAGCGGTGGCGGTGACGCTCGACGATCTCCTCGGCGGCATAGGCCTCGCGCGCCTTGCTGCCGGCCTTGAGCTGGCAGACCTGGCCCCCCAGGCGCATGGTGCCACCGAGGTCGGAGGCCTCGTCACGCAGCTCTATCTTGCCTTCGGGGCTAAACCATTCGGTGATCAGGCCGACTACCGGATGCCGAGTATCATGGGTGAACTCGGTGGAGTCGGCATCCTCCCAGCCGGCCACGTGACGAGCGAACTCGATGACCGCGACCTGCATGCCAAGGCAGATGCCCAGGTAGGGAATCCCGTTCTCGCGGGCATACCGCGCCGTGGCGATCTTGCCTTCCACGCCGCGCTCGCCGAAGCCACCAGGCACCAGGATGGCATCCTTGCCGGCCAGACGCTCGGCGCCGTGGTGCTCGATATCCTCGGAGTCGATATAGTCGACGTTGACCTTCACGCGGGTCTGGATGCCGGCATGGATCAGCGCCTCGTTGAGCGACTTGTAGGCATCGAGCAGCTCCATGTACTTGCCGACCATGGCGATATTGATCGACTTGAGCGGGTTGAGCTTGGCGTCGAGCACATGGACCCACTCGCTGAGGTCGACTTCATCGGCCGTCAGGCGCAGCTTGTCGCAGACGATCTCGTCCAGGCCCTGCTCATGGAGCATCAGCGGGATACGATAGATGGTATCGGCATCCTGCAGGGGGATGACCGCGCGCTCTTCCACGTTGGTGAACAGGGCGATCTTGCGCCGCTCGCTCTCCTCGAGCTCCACCTCGCTGCGACAGATCAAGATATCCGGCTGTATACCGATGGAGCGCAGCTCCTTGACGCTATGCTGGGTGGGCTTGGTCTTGGTCTCGCCGGCCGTCTTGATATAAGGCACCAGGGTCAGGTGCATGAAAATCGCCCGGCTCGCCCCCAGCTCGCTGCGAATCTGACGGATCGATTCCAGGAAGGGCAGCGACTCGATATCGCCCACGGTGCCGCCGATTTCCACCAGCGCCACATCGAAGCCCTCGCCGCCCTTGTAGACACGGCGCTTGATCTCGTCGGTGATATGCGGAATCACCTGCACGGTGCCGCCCAGGTAGTCGCCACGGCGCTCCTTGCGAAGCACGTGCTCGTAGACCCGACCGGTGGTGAAGTTGTTGCCCTGGGTCATCTTGGTGCGAATAAAGCGCTCATAGTGGCCCAGGTCGAGGTCGGTCTCGGCGCCATCCTCGGTAACGAACACCTCACCGTGCTGGAAGGGGCTCATGGTGCCCGGGTCCACGTTGATGTACGGGTCGAGCTTGAGCATGGTGACCTTGAGGCCGCGGGCCTCGAGAATCGCCGCAAGCGAGGCCGACGCGATGCCCTTGCCTAAAGAGGACACAACGCCACCGGTCACGAAGATATATCGTGTCATGAGGAACCTTCGAAGCATGATCGGTAGGCCCGGCAGAAAGCCGAGCCAGGATGGGACGATAGCGTAGCAGAATACGCCCAACGGCTCAATTTTGGGCGATGGCCTGGCCTGGCCATCGCGACACCGGAGACCGCCCGGGGCGGCCCCGTCGCCCCTCGCTCCTGGCCACCTCGGGCACCGGCTTCAGGCCCTACACCCCCAGGTAATCCAGGATGCCCTCGGCCGCCTGACGCCCCTCGTAGATGGCGGTGACCACCAGGTCGGAGCCGCGCACCATATCGCCACCGGCGAAGATCTTCGGATGACTGGTCTGGAAGGCGAATTCACTCTGCTCCGGGGCCTTGACCCGGTCCCGCTCGTCGACCTCGACCCCCGCCTCGGCGAACCATTCGGGAGGGTCGGGCTGGAAGCCGAAGGCGACGACCACGGCGTCGGCGGGAATCACCTCCTCGGAGCCCGGCACCACCTCGGGACGCCGACGGCCGTTCTCGTCGGGCTCACCCAGGCGGGTGCGTACCACCTTGACGCCCTCGACCCGGCTCTCACCCACCACCGCGACCGGCTGGCGATTGAAGAGAAATTCCACGCCCTCCTCGCGGGCGTTGGCCACCTCCTTGCGCGAGCCAGGCATATTCTCCTCATCGCGGCGGTAGGCACAGGTGACGCTGACAGCCCCCTGGCGAATCGAGGTGCGGTTGCAGTCCATGCTGGTATCCCCGCCACCCAGCACCACCACCCGCCGCCCCTCGAAGGAGATGTACTCGGCGGGGTCCTTCTCGAACCCCAGGCAATGCTTGGCATTGGCGACCAGGAAGTCGAGGGCCTTGTAGACGCCGGGCAGGTTCTCGCCCGGGAAGCCTCCCTCCATATACTTGTAGGTTCCCATGCCCAGGAAGATGGCGTCGTACTCCTCGAGCAGGGCGTCATAGGCGATGTCGCGGCCGACCTCCACGCCCAGGCGGAACTCGACTCCCATCTCCTCGAAGATCTCGCGGCGACGCTCCATGACGTTCTTCTCGAGCTTGAACTCGGGAATGCCGAAGGTCAGCAGGCCGCCGATCTCCGGATGACGATCGAACACCACCGGCCTGACGCCGTTACGCACCAGGATATCGGCACAGCCTAGGCCCGCCGGGCCGGCGCCGATCACCGCCACCCGCCTGTCGGTCCAGGTCACCCGGGACATGTCCGGGCGCCACCCCATGTCGAAGGCGGTGTCGGTGATGTACTTCTCCACCGAGCCGATGGTCACGGCGCCGAAGCCATCATTGAGGGTGCAGGCCCCCTCGCAGAGACGGTCCTGGGGACAGACCCGGCCACACACCTCGGGCAACGAGTTCGTCTTGTGACACAGCTCTGCCGCTTCGAGGATGTTCCCTTCGCTGACCAGCTGCAGCCAGTTGGGAATATAGTTGTGCACCGGGCACTTCCACTCGCAGTAGGGATTACCGCAGTGCAGGCAGCGATGCGACTGGCTCGCCGCCTCCTGAGGCTTGAAGGGCTCGTAGATTTCGGTGAGTTCCGTCACACGGATGCGGGCGTCCTTCTTCTCGGGGTCCTGACGCCCCACATCGATAAACTGGAAGTCGTTGTTCAAACGATTGGCCATGCTGTCTACTCCTGGAAATTCTGCCGGCCACCCGGCCGAGCCACGGACCCGGCGGGCGCTGATCACCCTGACGATGCAGGCTGTTGCCAGCTTTCTAGCCGGCCGACGCCGCCGCTTATTCCGGCTGACGCCGCCTCCTATTCCGGCCGACGCCGCCTCCTATTCCGGCCGACGCCGCCGCCTATTCCGGCTGACGCCGCCTCCTATTCCGGCTGACGCCGTCTCTTATTCCGGCTGACGCCGGGATTGGGCCAACAGGCTCTTCAGGCTCGCCGCCTTGGGTTTCACCAGCCAGAAATGACGGACAAAATCGCTGAAGTCCTCGAGGATGGCGCGGCCTCGGGCCGAGCCGGTCTCGGCGACGAACTCCTCGACTACCTCACGCAGATGGCGACGGTGGGCTTCCATGGCCTCGGTATTGATTCGCTGGATCTCCACCTGCTCGTGATTGACCTTGTCGACGAAGGTGCGATTCTCATCGAGCACATAGGCGAAGCCACCGGTCATGCCCGCCCCGAAGTTGTCCCCGGCCTTGCCGAGCACCGCCACCCGGCCACCGGTCATGTATTCACAACCGTGGTCACCGACCCCCTCGACCACCGCATGAGCGCCGGAGTTGCGAACGGCGAAGCGCTCACCCGCGGTGCCGGCGGCGAACAGCCTGCCGCCGGTCGCGCCATAGAGGCAGGTGTTGCCGATAATGGCCGTCTCGTGGCTCTCGAACCGGCTCCCCCGCGGGGGCGTGATCACCACCTTGCCCCCGTTCATGCCCTTGCCGACATAGTCGTTGGCGTCACCCTCCAGGTAGAGGTTGAGCCCCCGGGCGTTCCACACCCCGAAGCTCTGGCCGGCCACACCGGTAAAGCGGGCGGTGATCGGCGCCTCCTCGAGCCCCGCCTCACCGTAGCGCTTGGCGATGGCGCCGGAGGTCAGCGCCCCCACACTGCGGTCGCAATTGGTGATGACGAACCCGGCATCCGCCCCGGTCCTGTGCTCGATCGCCTCACGGAACGCCTCCAGCACCTCTCGGTTCTTGGCGCCCGGGTCGTGGGGCTCATTGCGATTCACCCGGCAGAACTGCGGGGCCTTGGCCGGCACATGGTCGTTGCCGAGCAGCGGGGAGAGGTCGAGCTTGCCCTGGGAGGCGGTCACCCCCTCGATCGCCTCGAGCAGCTCGGTGCGGCCGATCAGATCGGCGAGCCTTCGCACGCCGAGCATCGCCATCAGCTCGCGCACCTCCTCGGCGATAAAGCGGAAGTAGTACTTGACCATATCCACGGTGCCACGGAAGTGTTTATCGCGCAGATAGACTTGCTGGGTCGCCACGCCGGTGGCGCAGTTGTTCAGGTGGCAGATACGCAGATACTTGCAACCCAGCGCCACCATGGGGGCGGTGCCGAAGCCGAAGCTCTCGGCACCGAGAATCGCGGCCTTGACCACATCGAGGCCGGTCTTGAGACCGCCGTCGGCCTGCAGCCGGATCTTGTCGCGCAGGCCGTTGATGCGCAGCGCCTGATGCACCTCGGGCAGGCCCAGCTCCCAGGGCGAGCCAGCGTGCTTGATGGAGGTAACGGGACTCGCCGCGGTACCGCCATCGTAGCCGGAGACGGTGATCAAATCGGCATAGGCCTTGGCCACACCGGTGGCGATGGTGCCGATCCCGGGCTCGGAGACCAGCTTCACCGATACCTGGGCATCGGGATTGACCTGCTTGAGGTCGAAGATCAGCTGGGCCAGGTCCTCGATGGAGTAGATGTCATGATGGGGCGGCGGCGAGATCAGGGTCACGCCGGGCACCGCATAGCGCAGCCGAGCGATCAACTCGTTCACCTTGCCGCCGGGCAGCTGGCCGCCCTCCCCGGGCTTGGCCCCCTGGGCCACCTTGATCTGCAACACCTCGGCATTGACCAGATAGGCCGGCGTGACGCCGAAGCGCCCCGAGGCGATCTGCTTGATTTTCGAGGAGCGGATGGTGCCGTAACGAGCCGGATCCTCGCCGCCCTCGCCGGAGTTGGAGCGTCCGCCGGATTCGTTCATGGCCTGGGCCAGCGACTCGTGGGCCTCCGGGGACAGCGCACCCAGCGACATGCCGGCGCTGTCGAAGCGCGGCAGCAGGTCTTCGACCGACTCTACCTCCTCGAGAGGCAGCGGTTCGGCAGCCGACGTGAGGCGCAGCAGGTCACGCAGGGTGGCGGGGGGACGCTCGTTGACCAGCGCGGCGAAATGCTTCCATTTGGCGTAGCTACCCCCCTGTACCGCCTCCTGTAGCGCCTTGACCACGTCGGGATTGAAGGCATGGTACTCGTGACCATGAACGTACTTGAACAGTCCTCCCTGACTGATGCCCTTGCGCGGAATCCAGGCCTCCCGGGCGAGCAGCGCCTGTTGCAACTGCAGCTCGGCGAAACCGGCACCCTGGATCCGCGAGGCCATGCCCGGGAAGCACAGCGCCATCACCTCGTCGCCGAGGCCCACCGCCTCGAACAGCATGGAGCCGCGATAGGAAGCGAGCGTCGAGATTCCCATCTTGGACAGAATCTTGAACAACCCCTTCTGCAGCCCCTTGCGGTAATTCTCGCGGGCATCGGCGGGGTCGCCCACCAGCTCGCCGGTACGATGCATGTCGGCCATCACCTGATAGGCGAGCCACGGGAAGACCGCGGTGGCGCCCACACCGAACAGTACCGCCATCTGGTGAGCATCCCGGGCGTAGCCGGTCTCCACCACGATATTGCAACGCGGGCGCAGCGCCAGCCGACCCAGGTGGTGGTGCACGGCGCCCACGGCCAGGGCGGCATGGATCGGCAGCTCGTCACGCTCGAGGCCGGTATCGGAGAGCACCAGGAGCACCTTCCCCGCCTGCACCGCCTCTTCGGCCTCGCCGCAGAGCTTGCGCAACGCCGCCTGCAGGCCATGGCGCTCGGGCTCATAGGCCATGCGCAGGCGGTGACAGGCATAGGCCGGGTCGTCCTGTTCCACCAGCGCGGTGAACTTGCGTGGCGAGAGGACCGGCGTGGTCAGGATGATGCGGTGGGCGTGCTCCGGCGTCGCCTTGAAGACATTGCGCTCGGCGCCGATGCAGGTCTCCAGCGACATCACGATCGCCTCGCGCAGCGGATCGATGGCCGGATTGGTGACCTGGGCGAACTTCTGGCGGAAATAGTCGGTGAGCAGGCGCGGCTTGGCGGAGAGGACCGCCATGGGAGTATCGTCGCCCATGGAGCTCACCGCCTCCTGGCCATCCCCACCCAGCGGGCGCAACAGCATGTCGCGCTCCTCGAAGCTGACCTGAAACATCTTCTGGGCCACGGCCAGGGCATCGGCATCCATAGGGTGGAAGCTGGCCAGCTCGGTGAGCGCCGACTCCAGGTACTGGGCCTCCTGCTTGAGCCAGCGCTTGTAGGGGTAGGCCGACTTGAGACGCGCGTCGATGTCGTCGGTATGCAGCACCTCGCCGGTCTCGGTGTCCACGGCGAGTATCTGGCCCGGCCCCACGCGCCCCTTGGCCACCACGTCCTCGGGCTGGTAGGCGTAGGTGCCTATCTCCGAGGCCAGGGTAATGAAGCCGTTCTTCGTGACCACCCAGCGTGCCGGGCGCAGGCCGTTACGGTCGAGCATGCACAGCGCCTGGCGGCCGTCGGTCATCACGACCCCGGCGGGCCCATCCCAGGGCTCCATATGCATGGAGCTGTACTCGTAGAAGGCACGCAGCTCGGCGTCCATCAGCTCGACGTTCTGCCACGCCGGCGGCACCATGATGCGCACCGCGCGGTGCAGCTCCATGCCCCCCATCAACAACACCTCGAGCATGTTATCCATGCTCGAGGAGTCGGATCCTTGAGTGTTGACGATCTCGTCGAGCTCGGCGATATCGGGCAGCCGCTCGCAGGCAAAGTTCTCCTTGCGGGAGTTGGCCCAGCCGCGATTGGCCTCGATGGTGTTGATCTCGCCATTGTGGGCCAACAGCCGGAACGGCTGGGCCAGCGGCCAGCGTGGCGCGGTGTTGGTGGAGAAACGCTGATGGAAGACGCAGATGGCGGTCTCGAGGCGCACATCGCCGAGATCCCGGTAAAAGGCCGGCAGGTCCACCGGCATCACCAACCCCTTGTAGGAGAGCACCTTCTCGGAAAGCGAACAGACATGGAACTCGGACTCGTCCCGCAGCGCCTGTTCGGCGAAACGGCGAGCCATGAAGAGGTCGACATCGAAAGACGCGGGGTCGGCGCTCTTGCCGGGCTCCACGAAGAGGTGACGAATGCGCGGCAGGCACTCGAGCGCCATGGGACCGCACACCGAGGCATCCACCGGCACCTCGCGCCAGCCACGGATCACCAGGCCTCGGGCACGCAACTCCCCCTCGAGGACCCTGGCGGCATGATCGGCACGGGCATCATCGTCGGGCAGGAATACCGCCCCTACCGCGAAGCGCTCGCCGAGAACGACACCCAGCTCGGCTTCGGCGACATGGCGCATGAAGGCGCCCGGCAACTGCAGCAGCAGGCCGCAACCATCGCCGGTCTTGCCGTCGGCGGCGATACCACCACGGTGGGTCATGCAGGTCAGGGATTCGATGGCGGTGCGCAGCAGCTCGTGGCTGGCACGCCCCTCCATATGAGCGATCAGGCCGAACCCGCAGTTGTCACGGAACTCGCCGGGTTGATGAAGGCCTCTGTTCATGGGCTCGCCTCGAAGAAGTGGTTTTTTTAATACAAATACCGTGCTATATTTTAAGTTTTTTATTTTATCGGCATTGATGCCTTGTTCGCGCCGATCTGCGCGGCAAACGGGAGCCAAGCATAGTCAGCGGCCGCACTTTCGCGCAATAAAAACCTTCGACAACTCCTCAATAATCACCGTTAAATCCGTTAGTTACCTACCCCCATCGAAACAAAAAACCCACTCACTCAATGACTTGCACTACCCATAAACGAAAAATAAACGAAACAAAAAGCTCACTAGACTTTAGTCGAACACCCATCGAAACATCCATGCTGATAACGCATGGCGCATGCTGATTATCAGAAACTGACCGACATCGCTTACGGTTTCACCCGACATAAACGAGCACGCCCGCACCAGGATGGCGCGGGCGTGATAGGCCGGCGAAAGCAACGGCAGAGAGGAAGAATCAGGCGCGGGGGAAGCGCTCCAGCAGACTCCGCAGGGTCGCCTCGGGAGTGGTGTCATGCACGCAGGCGGCGCCCAGGGCATGCAGCAGTACCAGGCGCAGGCGGCTGTCGACGTTCTTCTTGTCGAGGCGCATGCGGGCAAGGAAGTCATCGACGCCCATGTCCCCCGGGGCAGCCAAGGGCAGCGCGGCGGCCTCGAGCAGCGCCCTCACCCGGGCCACATCGGCGGCGTCGAGCCAGCCCAGGCGCGCCGAGAGTTCGGCGGCCATCAACATGCCGGCACCCACCGCCTCACCGTGCAGCCAGGCACCATAGCCCTGGTGCGCCTCGATGGCGTGACCGAAGGTATGACCGAGGTTGAGTAACGCCCGCACCCCTTGCTCGGTCTCGTCCTCGGCGACGATCTCGGCCTTGAGGGCGCAGCTGCGCTGAATGGCATGCGCCAGGGCCTCCGGGTCCAGGCCACGCAGCGCCGGCACCTCTCGCTCCAGCCAGGCGAGGAAGTCGGCATCGCGAATCAGGCCGTACTTGATCACTTCGGCCAGGCCGGCAGACAGCTCGCGGGGCGGTAGCGTCTCCAGGGTATCGGTGTCGATCAGCACCCCGCGGGGCTGCCAGAAGGCCCCGATCATGTTCTTGCCCAGCGGGTGATTGACACCGGTCTTGCCGCCCACCGAGGAATCCACCTGCGCCAGCAGGGTGGTAGGCACCTGGATAAAGGCCACGCCGCGTTGATAACAGGCCGCAGCGAAGCCCACCATATCGCCGATCACCCCGCCCCCCAGGGCCACCAGGGTGCAGCGACGGTTGAAGCCCGCCTCGAGCAGTGCATCCCAGATGCGCGAAACATGCTCAAGATTCTTGGTGGCCTCGCCATCCGGCAGCACCAGTTCGCGCACCTCCACGCCCTCGGGCAAGGCGCCACGGCAACGCTCGAGATAGAGCGGCGCCACCGTTTCATTGGTGACGATCATCACCTGCTGGCCGGCCAGCCAGGGAGACAGGACACCGGGCTCACCGAGCAGGCCGGGGCCGATATGAATGGGATAACTGCGACTGCCCAGCGCCACCTCTAGGGTGTGTGGGCCGGAAGGGGTCTGGGTCATGGTTCAGGCCTTGGCTTGCAGAGGGTCGACGAACCGCGTCACGCGGCGGACGATATCATTGACCACCGAACGAGGTCCGCGACGGTCGGTACGCACGGTGAGGTCGGCGGTGGCACGATAGAGCGGGTCACGCTGGTCAAACATCTCCCGCAGCACCGCCTCCTTGTCGGGGCGCTGCAGCAAGGGACGATTACGATCCTTGGCGGTACGCTTGAGCTGCTGCTCCACGGTGGTAAAGAGGTAGATGACGGTGCCGCGCTCGCGCAGCATGCGACGGTTCTGCTCGCGCAGCACGGCGCCGCCGCCGGTCGCGATCACCACCCCTTCGCGGTGGGTCAGCTCATCGATCATCAGGCTCTCGCGGTCGCGAAATCCCCCCTCGCCCTCGACATCGAAGATCCAGGGAATATCGGCACCGCAGCGAGCCTGGATCTCGTGGTCGGTATCCAGAAAATCGCGAGAAAGCTCGGCCGCCAGGAGGCGGCCGATGGTGCTCTTGCCGGCCCCCATGGAGCCGATCAGTATCAGGTTAGGTAGTGCCAGCATCAGCGGAGGGCCACACCGTCGTCAAGAATTCGTGGGGTGATAAACACTAGCAACTCTACCTTTTCGTTGCTCTGTTGGGTATAGCGGAACAACCGCCCCAGTACCGGCAGGTCTCCCAGAAAGGGCGTCTTGGCCAGACTTTCGATCTCCTCGGTCTGCAGGATGCCCCCCAGCACCACGGTCTCGCCGTCATCGACCAGCACCTGGGTCTGGATTTCATTCTTGTTGACGGGTGGCTCCTCGCCCACCCGGAAATCGCCGAAGGTATCGTTGGTGATCGCCACATCCATGACAATGCGGTCATCCGGGGTGATCTGGGGCGTCACCTCCAGCGACAGCACGGCCTCCTTGAATTCGGTGCTCACGCTATCGCCATCCGACGCCACATAGGCACGCTCCTGCCCCTGCTTGATCACCGCCAGTCGCTGATTGACGGTGATCACACGCGGCTGGGAAATGGTGTAGCTCTTCCCCTCGCTCTCCAGGGCCCGTAACTCGAGGTCCAGCAGGATGTCGCCGGAGAGATAGCCGAATCCGAAGCGAGTCATGGGGCTGGCACCACCGAGGTCGACGGCCAGCCCCCCGCGGCGAAAGGCCTCGCCGCTCGGACCATCGGCGCCACCGACGTATTCGCCACGGGACTCCCGCTGGCCGGAAAAACCGTCGCCATACGTCACCACGGGTCGCCCCTGCGAGGCACCGCCCAGGTCAAACCGTCCGCTGCCCCGCGGCGAGGAGATGCCCCAGTTGACCCCGAGTTCCCGGGAGGCGCTATCGCTGGCGATCACGATGCGCGCCTCAATCTGTACCTGGCGCACGGCGACATCCAGTCGATCCAGGGTCGACAGGATACCGGCAATCTGTTCGGCCGTATCCTGCAATAACAGGGTGTTGGTACGCGGATCCACGGCCACCCTGCCTCGCTGGGTGAGCAGCCCGAACCCCTCATCGCCACCCCGAATAAGCGCGGCGATATTGGCCGCCTTGGCGTAATTCAGCTGAATATACTCCGTCTTCAGCGGCGCCAGGGACTCCCGCTGCTCGCGGGACTGGATCTCGAACTGTTCGCGCCGAGCCAGTTCCGCAGAGGGGGCCACCATGATGACGTTACCTTCCTGACGACTCCAGAGCCCCTGGCTCTCGAGCACCAGGTCCAATGCCTGATCCCAGGGCACATCCTTCAGATTAAGGGTCACGCGGCCCTGCACGCCATCGCTGGCCACCAGGTTCAGGCCGGTGACGTCGGCGATGATCGCCAGCACCGAACGCACTTCGATATCCTGGAAGTTCAAGGTGATGCGCTCCCCGACATACCCCCCACCATGCTGGGTGTCGACGCCGGCGTCCTGCAGGAAGTCGCGGCCCTCGCGCGTCGAGACCGCCTGGACGCTTTCCGATACCACCAGCATGGCGACGACCATGACGGCATGCCGTGTTACGAATAACCCGATAATTTTTATGATTGTTTTCATTCCTGCCCCCCATCGCCGGCCCTCGCCCAGGCATGCGGCCGCTTCACTCCAGCGTCAGCTCTCGATGACGCTGGACCCAGTCCCCCTGCACCATTACCCGCTCCACCAGCAGGACGGACGTGCTCGTGATGCTCAGGATGCGACCATGATCACGCCCCAGATGGTGGCCAACCCGCAATCGGCGCACTCGCCCACCGGGTTCCCTGAAGAGGGCCGACGACTCCCCCCTCATCGTCAAGGTCCCCACCAGGTCAAGCGCATCGAGGGCATAGGCCTCGAGCCGCTCCCGCTGGCGACCGGCCCTCGGTACGCCCGGCGAGCCGGCCGACGCGTCAGGCGAGGCATCAGGCGCCTCGGGCCGGAAGGGACTGCGCTTCTCGGAAGGCCGATACTCCACGACACCGGACTCGGGAATGGCGAGGGATTCGAACGACGGTACCGCTCCCGGATCTTCGCGCAAGGCGGCCAGCCGGCGGTCGAACTCGGCGAGACGAGGGTCACTGCAGCCCGCCAGCAACACCCAGGCAACGAGCGAGACAAGGCGCCCGGCCCCGCCGGATAGCATCATGGCTCCCCCCCGTCCTGCCGGCGATAGCCGTAGGTCTTCGCCTGCATGGAGAGCCTGAGCCGCTGACCGCCCTCCTCCGGGCCCAGGGTCAGATCATGGAGCGTCACGATTCTCGGCATGTTGGCCACGTCCGCCAGAAAGGCTCCGATTCGGTGATAGTCCCCGCGCACTCGAATATCGAAGGGCCGCTCGATATAGGGATCCGTCTCCACCGGGTCGCGCAGGCGAAGCAGGTCGATCGCCAACCGATGGTCGATGGCGGCCTCGCTGATGCTATCCAGCAGCGAAGGCACCTCTGCGCCGGTCGGTAGCATCCCGCGCAGCGCCTCCATGCGGGTATCGAGACGACTCACCTGTTCGCGCAGGGCCTCGAGGCTGGCGGCCTGGGCCACCTTGCCGCGGTAGTCACGAATCAGCCGCGCCTCTTCGGCCCTGGCCCGATGGAGCCGTTCCTTGGCGGACCCGGCCAGATACCCATGCATCACGAAGAACATCACGCCCAGCACCAGCAAGCAGAGCAGTAGTTGTAGCGACCACGGCCAGCCCCCGGCCTCCTTGACATCCAGTTCGCGCCAATCCAGCTCGCCCAGGCGACGCATCTCGGCGTTGAGATTCATGCGCTTCCCTCCTTACTCGGCCCCGCCCACCGACACCGCGCCCGAGACACCCGCCTCGGCCCCCGGCACTCGCTGACGCATACGGAGGCGAAACCGGCGCCGCTCCCCGCCCTCCTCGACCTCGACCTCGACCTCGGAGAGCATGGGCGCATCGAAGGCCGCCACGGAGGCCAGGGCCCGTAGCTGGTCGGTCACCTGCCGGTTGTTCTCGGCCACTCCCGACAGGTCAAGGTCATTGCCTTGGCGGTTGAGGTGCGTGTAATACACTCCATCCACGAGGCTGACGGCGAGATCATTCATCACATGGACCGTCTGGGCGCGCCCGTCCTGCAACCGGGTCAAGACCCGCACCTGCTCGAGCATTCGCTCGCGGGTCTGCTCGAGCCCCCTGACCTCGCGGATCGCCGAATCGAGCCGGCGGCCCCGGGCCTCAATGAGGGCGTTGCGTTGAGACTGGGTTTCGACCTCCTGTTGGTAGTGCCAGGCCACGCCATAGCCGCCGCCGAGCCCCAGCAACGCCGCCAGCCCCAGGACCTTATAGAATAGCCTGCCGCGCCGCTCACGCCGCTGTTCTCGCCATGGCAGCAGGTTGATCTCGATAATCATGGCCAGGCCCTCATTGCCAGGCCGCAGGCCGTCAACATGGCCGGCGCATCGCAGGAGAGGGCCTGCACATCGAGGCGGCGATTGACCCTCATGCGCGCCAGGGGGTTGGCAATGGAGACCGCCAGGCCATTGTCCCGGGCCAGATAGTCGGCCAGCCCAGGCAGTACGCTGGAGCCACCGGCCAGCACCATATGACGCACCGGCTGCTGGCAACCGGTGGCGGCATAGAGCTGCAGGGAGCGCCCCACCTGCTGAACCAGGGTATCGAGGAAGGGGGCGAGAACGCCGTCCCGATAGTCATCGGGCAGGCCGCCACGCTTCTTGGCCAGGCCCGCCTCGTCGAGGCTCAAGCCGTAACGATTGCGAATCTCCTCGGTGAGCTGACGACCGCCAAACGCGGTGTCGCGACTGTAGACGACACGCCCTTGACACAACACGTGGAAGGTACTCATGGTAGCCCCGACACTCACCAGCGCCACCCCGTCGCCCTCGCCGCCGAATACCGGCAGCTGGCGATGCACTTCGGTGAAGGCGCGTTCCATGGCGAAGGTCTCGACATCCACGGCTGCCGGCGCCAGGCCGGACTGCACGACGGCATCGGTTAGCCGGTCGATATCCTGCTGTCGGCAGGCGACCAACAGGATATCCTCCTGGTCGGGGTCGCGAGCGTTGAGCCCCAGACGCTGGAAATCGAAGGCAACGTCGCTGAACGGAAAGGGAATATGCGTGTCTGAATCGAGCTGGATGCGCGATTCGATCTCGTCGTCACTGAGGGATGCCGGCAGCGTGAGCGTCTTGGTAATCGCCGCGCCGGCGGGCACCGCGACCACGGCCTTACGGACATAAGGCCTGGCCTGTCGCACGGCTCGAGTGAGGGCATCGACCACCTCGTCCATATCGTGGATGCGGCGCTCGACCACCGCCTGCTCACGCAGCGGCCTGACCGCATAGCTATCCACTCGGTACGTATCGCCGGCGCGCCTGAGCTCCACGAGTTTCACCGCCGCCGAGGTAATATCGACACCGATCAGCGCACCTCTGGATGCCATCAGTCCCATGTCGACCCTGCCCTGCCGGGTCCGCGACTCCCGGAGTTGTTATAATGCCTGCCTCGACTCCCAGGCAGGTCCCGATGGTTATTCTGCCTTGCCGCATGAGGCCCAGGCACTTGCCATGGCGCGTACGGCAACCATGCGGCAACCATGCGGCAACCATGAAACCAGTATCGCCAATGCTGGTGACCCGGGCCTCAGCTTCCTATAATGGCCGCGCAACCGGACGTCTCGTCATCGCTTCACATCCGCTCCAGTTCCCTGCATGGACACCGCCTCTTCATGACGTTTATCAGAACCCTACTCTTCTCCCTAGTCTGGCTCACAATCTCGCTGATTGCCGCGGCCGGACTCGGTGTCGTGGGCGCCGCCCTCTATTTCACGCCCGGGCTTCCCGACGTGCGCCAGCTCCAGGGCTTCGAGCTGCACTCCCCCCTGCGCATCTATACCCGCGATGACAAGCTGATCGGCGAATACGGCGAGGAACGTCGCCTGCCGGTCGATCATGAAGACATTCCCGCCGAGTTCATCGAGGCCCTGCTGGCCGCCGAGGACGATGGCTTCTACGCGCATCGCGGCGTCGACCCCATGGGCCTGCTGAGGGCGGCCGGCGAGCTCGTGGTCAGCGGCGGTGAGATTCAATCCGGTGGCTCCACCATCACCATGCAGGTGGCGCGCAACTATCTGCTGACCCTGGATCGCACCTTTACCCGCAAGATTCGCGAGATCCTGCTCGCCCTGCAGATGGAGCAGGTGCTCAGCAAGGAGGAGATCCTCGAGCTCTACGTCAACAAGATCTTCCTTGGCCACCGCGCCTACGGCATCGCCGCCGCCGCCGAGATCTACTATGACCGCCCCCTCGCCGAGCTGACCCTTGCCGAGAAGGCCATGATTGCGGGCCTGCCCAAGGCACCCTCCAACTTCAACCCGCTGACCAACCCGGAACGCGCGCTGATTCGTCGTAACTGGATCCTGTTTCGCATGCGCGAGCTGGGGCATATCGACCAGGCTACCTACGACGAGGCCGTCCAGGCGCCGATCACCGCCGAACGCTACGTGGCCCAGACCGAGGTCAATGCCGACTATGTGGCCGAGATGGCCCGCCAGTATGCCGTGGACCGCTTCGGCGCGAGCGAGGCCTATACCGGGGGCTACAGCATCACCACCAGCCTGAGCAGCGAGCTCCAGCCCATGGCGCGCAACGCGCTTGCCCAGGGCCTGATCGACTACGACACCCGCCATGGCTGGCGCGGTCCGGAGGAAGAATCGCTGCCACCGAGCCTGGCCGAGGCCCAGGATCGCACCGAGCGCAGCGGCCTGGAGGAAGAGCTGGACGAGTCCCCCGAGGTCCTGGAGACCGCCCGCCGGGCGGCCGAGCGCAGTGAGGTCCGCGTCGAGGGCATCGACGGTGACGTCAGCAACTGGGTGCAGGTCCTGGATCGCACGCCGCGCTATGGCCTGCTCCACCCGGCCATCGTGGTGGAGAGCGAAGGGCGCCAGATGCGCGTGCTGATGCCCGAGGGCGAGCTGCGCACCATCGAATGGGATGGCCTCTCCTGGGCTCGCGAGTATCGCAGTGCCCGATACCGCGGCTCCCAGCCGGGCTCGGCGTCCGAGATCGCCGGCCGTGGTGACCTGGTGCGCGTCATGGCGCGCGAAGACGGCAGCCTGCGTCTGGCCCAGCGCCCGGACGCCGAAGGCTCGCTGGTGGTGATGCAACCCGATACCGGTGCCATCCTCGCCCTCCAGGGCGGCTTCGACTTCAACGCCAGCAAGTTCAACCGCGCCGTGCAGGCCCGCCGCCAGTCGGGCTCCATCTTCAAGCCCTTCATCTATCTCGCGGCCCTCGAGAGCGGCACGATGACGGCCGCCAGCGTGGTCAACGACGCCCCGGTCGTGATCAACGACGGCAGCAATGAACTGTGGCGCCCGGTCAACGCCAGCGGCGACTTCCTCGGCCCGATGCGCCTGCGTAACGCCCTCGCCCGCTCCCGCAACCTGGTCACCATCCGCGTGTTGCGCGAGGTAGGCCTGAGCGAGACCATCACCTTCCTCGAGGACTTCGGCTTCGACGAGTCACGCCTGCCCCACGGCCTGTCGCTGGCCCTGGGTAGCGCCAGCCTGACGCCCCTGGAGATGACCCGTGCCTATGCGATACTGGCCAACGGCGGCTTCAAGGTCTCCCCCTGGTTCATCAAGCGCGTCACCAAGGACAAGACTCTCGTGGAGGAGACACTCACCGCCGTGGCTTGTCGCGACTGTGGCCCCGGCGAGGAGGAAGTGACCCTCGACGGCGAGCGCCATCCCGTTGCCGAGCGCGTGGTCGACCCGATCAACCTCTATATCCTGCGCGACATACTGCGCGACGTCATCGAGAACGGCACCGCGCGGCGCGCCCTGAAACTGAACCGCGAAGACATCGTCGGCAAGACCGGCACCACCAACGGTCAGCGTGACACCTGGTTCGCCGGCTTCAACAACGACCTGGTGACCACGGTCTGGCTGGGCAAGGACGACAACACCACCACCGCCGAGTACGGCTCCAGCGCCGCCCTGCCCATCTGGATGGCTTTCATGGGCGAGGCCCTCGATGGGAAGCCGCCGGCAATGCCGGAGGCGCCGGAGGCGCTGGTCACCGCCCGGGTCGACCCCGAGACCGGTAGGCGCCTGTCCAGCGGGGGCATCAGCGAGCTCTTCCACCCCGACCACCTGCCCGACCAACAGCCTCGCCGGGTGGAGCGCGAGGTCGAGCAGCACAGCGGCTCCCAGGGAACCGGCGCCTACGAGGCGATCTTCTAATATTTCGCCTCATCCCGGCATGCGCCGGGAGCGGCGCGGAGGCCCCGCCCCTTGAGTGCCTCACGCGCCGCTCACCGCTTTCAATAACTGGCAACCCCGGAGACCGACCATTGCCGTCTTCCGCGACACGATCCTGGATATCTGGATGGCTGGCGCTGTTAGGCCTGTTAGGCGTCGCTGACAAGGCGCAGCCCAGCCCCTTCTACGCACCGCCGCTGCCCGACGAGGACGACCGGGCCTTCAGCGGCAACATCGAACTGGGCTATACCCAGCTGTCGGGCAACACCGACAGCCAGACCCTGATCGCGAAGGGGCAATTCGCCTGGCTAACCGGCAGCTGGACGCATACCCTGCGCGGCGAAGTGCGCAATGTCAGCCGTGACGGCGAGACCAGTGCCGAGCAGTATCTGGTGGCCGGCCGCGAGCGCTTTAATCTCCAGGGCCCCCACTACCTCTTTGGCTTCGCTCGCGCGGAACGGGACCGCTTCAGTGGCTATGACCATCAATTCACCACCATCGGCGGCTACGGACGCGACCTGGTCGACAATGTGCGTCATCGACTCTCGCTGGAAGCGGGTCCGGGCTACCGCTACGACCGCATCGAAGGGGGGAAGGAAAGCGCCTCACTGGGCGTGGCATACGGCGCACTGGCCTACGAATGGGCTTTCACGAAGACCTCCAGCCTGGAACAGGAACTGTCAATGGAGGTCACCGACGACAACACCACCTCGCGCTCATTATCGTCGCTCACCGCCCGACTCAACTCACACCTGGCCTTGAAGCTATCCCATGAGATCAAGGCCACCTCGCGCCCGCCGGCGGACGCCGAGGCACACACCGACCACACCACCAGCGCCTCTATTCTCTATGACTGGTAACCCGGTGGCGCCCAGACACTGACGCCGGCTCCAGGGCCGGCGTCATCATGAAGAGCGGCGAGCCCACCGGGGCTCAGACGCCATAGACCTCATCCACGGCCTTCAGCGGATAGTGGGAAGGATAGGGCTTGCGCGCCACGCCGGAGTCCACCGCCGCCTGGGCCACGGCGGACGTCACCCGATCAAGCAGGCGCACGTCGACCGGTGTGGGAATGATGTAGTCGCGACCGAAGCTCATGCTTTCCCTGCCATAGGCCTCGAGCACCGCTTCGGGCACCGGCTCACGCGCCAGGTCCTTGAGCGCATGCACCGCCGCCACCTTCATCTCTTCGTTGATGCGCGTGGCACGTACATCCAGGGCGCCGCGGAAAATGAACGGGAAGCCCAGCACGTTGTTGACCTGATTGGGATAATCCGAGCGCCCGGTGGCCATGATGACATCGTCACGGGTCTGATGAGCGAGCGCCGGATGAATTTCCGGGTCCGGATTGGTGCAGGCGAAGACCACGGGGTTCGGCGCCATCTTGTGCAGATGGTCGGCAGTCATCAGGCCCGGGCCGGAGAGCCCCACGAAGACGTCGGCACCGTCGATGGCATCGTCGAGTGTGCGCTTGTCGGTCTCCACGGCGAACATCGCCTTGTACTGATTGAGATCCTCACGCCCGCTGTGGATCACGCCCTTGCGATCGAGCATCACGATGTTCTCGGAGCGCGCCCCGCAGGAAACCAGCAGCTTCATGCAGGCAATGGCCGCCGCACCGGCCCCCATGCAGACGACCCTCGCCTCTGACAGGTCCTTGCCGGCGAGGTCCAGGGCGTTCAGCATGCCGGCCGCGGTGACGATGGCCGTGCCGTGCTGGTCGTCATGAAACACCGGGATGTTGCACTGCTCGATAAGCACCCGCTCGATCTCGAAGCACTCGGGCGCCTTGATATCCTCGAGATTGATGCCTCCCCAGGAGTCGGCGATGCGGGCCACCGTATCGATAAAGGCCTGAGGACTCTCGGCATTGACCTCGATATCGACGGAGTTGATGCCGGCGAATCGCTTGAACAGCACCCCCTTGCCTTCCATGACCGGCTTGCTGGCCAGCGGCCCCAGGTTGCCCAGGCCCAGGATGGCGGTGCCATCGGAGATGACCGCCACCAGGTTGCCCTTGCCGGTATAGCGATAGGCATTTTCCGGGTCCCGGGCGATCTCACGCACCGGCTCGGCCACGCCAGGGCTGTAAGCCAGTGCCAGGTCCCTGGCCGTTGCGGTGGGCTTGGTCAGCTCGATGGTGAGCTTTCCGGGAATGGGTTTTGCGTGGTAATCAAGCGCCGCCTGTCTTGCGTCAGTCATACTCGAAATCCGTCGGGAGGTGTCGTGTCGAGCAAGTATAGAAAATTATTCCACTACTGAACAGAGCCAGGCCTCGCGCCGGTTGAAGGCGCCATAAAACGCGAAAACCCGCCATGAAGGCGGGTTCTCGAGACGGCTGACCGCAAGCGGTCGCAATCAGCGCTTGAGGGCGGCGCCAAAACGCTTGTTGAAGCGCTCGACGCGACCACCGGTGGTCGCCTGCTTCTGCTTGCCGGTGTAGAAGGGGTGGCACTGAGAGCAGACGTCCAGCTCCAGGTTACGACCGGCCGTCGAGCCGACATCGAAGGTAGCGCCGCAGGAGCAGGTCGCGCTGATTGTCTTGTATTCGGGGTGGATACCTTGTTTCATCTTGAGCCTCGTTGCGCTGTATGCCGCCACCCGATCCTGTGCCGAGCACCGCATACGGTTGTCTATCGTTTGCCGGCAACTGGCCAAGCAGTTGTCGGGCAATCATGTCACTCACCGGATCCCCAAGCGCCAGCCAGGCGCCGGGGAGCGCCGCATTCTACCAGAGCCATCGCCGGAGGCCAATTGTCCGAATCCCCCGCCCCCCGCGTGCTGCGCGTCGCCATTCCCTCGCCGCTTCACCGCCTCTTTGACTATCGCCCCGCCCGCGAAGCGCCGGCCTGCGGCTGGCAACCCGGGTTACGAGTCCGGGTCTCCTTCGGCCGTCGCGAGGTGGTCGGCATCGTGGTGGAGTGCCGCGCCCAGAGCGACCTCCCCCTGGCCGACCTCAAGCCGGTGACGGCCTGCCTGGATGACGCCCCGCTGCCGCAGGATTGGCTATGGCTATGCCGTTTCACCGCTCGCTATTACCAGCACCCGCTGGGCGACACCCTGCATCAGGCGCTGCCGGTATTGCTGCGCCAGGGCCGCGCCCTGGCGGCACGCATTCGCGAGCGGTGGTGCCTCACCCCCGCGGGGCATGCCACCGACGGCGATACCCTGTCCCGCGCCCCGCGCCAGGCGGCCCTGCTGGAGATGCTGCGCCAGCACCCTCACGGCCTGGCCAGCCCGGCGATTCTCGCCCAATCCTTCAGCCGCGATCAGCTCAAGGCCCTGGCCGCCAAGAACCTTATCGAACGCCACGCCGAGCCTCTCACCGCCGCTCCCCAGCCCGATGCCGATCATCTGCTGGCCGACCCGGCACTGCCGCTCAACCGCGAGCAGGCCCAGGCCCTCTCCGCCCTGCATGAGGGACTCGATGCCTATCACCCCTGCCTGCTTGACGGGGTGACCGGAAGCGGCAAGACCGAGGTCTACCTGCAACTGATCGAGGCGGTGGTGGGCCGCCACCGCCAGGCGCTGATACTGGTACCGGAGATCGGCCTCACGCCCCAGACCCTGGCACGCTTCCGCAAGCGCTTCCGGGTCCCGGTGGTGGCGCTGCATTCGGGCCTTACCGACCACGAGCGGCTGGATGCCTGGGAGGCCGCCGCCAGCGGCCGGGCCCCCATCGTGATCGGTACCCGCTCGGCGATCTTCACCCCCCTGGCCCGCCCCGGGGCGATCATCGTCGACGAGGAACACGACGCCTCCTACAAGCAGCAGGACGGACTGCGCTACCATGCCCGGGACCTTGCCGTAGCCCGCGCCCACCGCCACGGCATCCCGTTGCTGCTGGGCAGCGCGACCCCGTCGCTCGAGAGCCTGGCCCGTGCCCACCGCGGCGAATGGCGCCACCTGCCACTGACTCGCCGCGCCACTCGCCATGCCCCCGCCAAGCTGGAGCTGCTCGACCTGCGTGGGCGCCCGCGCCTGGGTGGCCTGGCGCCTCCCGCCCTGGAGGCCATCGCGGAGACGCTCGAGGCCGGCCATCAGGTGCTGGTCTTCATCAACCGCCGCGGGTTCGCCCCGACCCTGGCCTGCCACGCCTGCGGCTGGCTCGCCGAATGCGATGCCTGTGACGCCCGCATGACCCTGCACCGCCAGCCACCGCTGCTGGCCTGCCACCACTGCGACCGCCGCCGCGCCCTGCCGGAGAGCTGCCCCGAATGCGGCAGCATCGATCTGCGCCCACTGGGTAGCGGCACGGAACGCACCGAAGAGACCCTCGCCGAACGCTTCCCCAGAGTGCCGGTACACCGCATCGACCGCGACAGCACACGACGCCGCGATGCCTTCGCCAACACCCTGGCCGAGGTCCGCCGCGGCGACCCCTGCCTGCTGGTCGGCACCCAGATGCTGGCCAAGGGGCACCACCTGCCCCACGTCACCCTGGTCGTGGTGGTCAATGCGGACACCGGCCTCTATGCCAGTGACTTCCGCGCCCTGGAGCAGGGGGCCCAGCTACTGGTGCAGGTGGCCGGCCGCGCCGGCCGCGCCGCACATCCCGGCCGGGTGCTGGTCCAGACGATGCATCCCGACGACCCTCACCTGCGCCTGCTGGCCGAGCGCGGCTATGCCGCCCTCGCCGGCCGGCTGCTGGAGGAACGTCGTGCCGCCGCCTTGCCGCCCTTTCGCTTCCTGGCCCTGCTGCGTCTGGAAGGCGCCAAGGAAGACGCCGTCGGCGCGCTGGGCCGGGACGCCGCCGCCGCCCTGCGCGCCTGGCTGAGCGAACGCGGGCTGGCCGTGGACTGCCTGGGCCCGGTACCGGCACCCATGGAGCGACGCCAGGGCCGCTATCACCTGCAATTGATGCTCGGCGCCGGAAAACGCAGCGCCCTCCACGAGGCCTGCGCCTGGCTCACCGCCTGGCTGGAGGCCACCCCCGAGGCACGCCGGATACGCTGGTCGCTGGATATCGACCCCCAGACGCTCTCCTAGCGGGACGCTGGAAAAACAGCACAAGGCTGCCAACCCGGATATCCCCCCTTTCTTCACGCTTCACGCTTCCAGGAGCGAAGCGACGCGCTTCCGGCTCCGGGCGTAGCCCGGCCGGGCTTTAAAGCCGCCCCACAATTGCCGATAATGGCCGGCCATGCCCATCCAGGGCTCCGTTTCCATGCCTACGCCGGGCCGAGCGCAGCGTATCGCCGGTTCATCGGCCGCTTATCCCGACGCCACAGGACATCCAACGCCCCATGAAAGAGACCATCGTTGCGCTGCTCGAGGACGCCCTCGAATCCCTCAGGCAGCAGGACGTACTGCCCGCCGAACTCGCCCCGGCCATCAAGGTCGACCCGACCAAGGACAAGGCCCACGGCGACTATGCCACCAACCTGGCGCTCATGCTGGCCAAGCCGGCCGGCCGCAAGCCCCGTGAACTGGCCGACGCCCTGGTGGGCGCACTACCCGCGAGCCCGGCGGTCAGCCGGGTCGAGATCGCCGGCCCCGGCTTCATCAACTTCTTTGCCGCCACCGACGCCGCCGCCCAGGTGGTTCGCCAGGTACTCGATTCGGGCGACGCCTATGGCCGCAACCTCACCGGCCAGGGACAGAAGGTGCAGGTGGAGTTCGTCTCCGCCAACCCCACCGGACCGCTGCACGTCGGTCACGGTCGCGGTGCCGCCATCGGCGACTGTCTGTGCCGCCTGCTCGAGGCCACCGGCTATGATGTGACCCGCGAGTTCTACTACAACGACGCCGGCGCCCAGATCACCAACCTGGCACTCTCGGTCCAGGCACGGGTCAAGGGACTCGGCCCCGAGGATGAAGGCTGGCCGGCGGACGGCTATCGCGGCGGCTATATCGTCGATGTGGCCAACGCCTACCTGGCCGGCGAGACCGTGCACGCCGACGACCGTCACGTCACCGCCCAGGCCGACCCCAACGACCTGGGGGCCATCCAGGAGTTTGCCGTGGCCTATCTGCGCCGCGAGCAGGACCTCGACCTCAAGGCCTTCGGCGTCAACTTCGACGTCTATTACCTGGAGTCCTCGCTATACCGGGACGGCAAGGTAGAGGCCGCCGTCGAGCGTCTCATCGAGAAGGGCCATACCTACGAGCAGGATGGCGCCCTGTGGCTGCGCACCACCGACTTCGGCGACGACAAGGACCGGGTGATGCGCAAGACCGACGGGCAGTACACCTATTTCCTGCCCGATGTCGCCTACCATCTCGACAAGTGGCGGCGCGGCTTCACCACCGTGATCGACGAGCAGGGTGCCGACCATCATTCCACCGTGACCCGGGTGCGTGCCGGCCTGCAGGCGCTGGAGGCCGGCATTCCCCAGGGCTGGCCCGACTATGTGCTGCACCAGATGGTCATGGTCACCCGCTCCGGCGTGGAGGTAAAACTCTCCAAGCGTGCCGGCAGCTACGTGACCGTGCGCGACCTGATCGACGAGGTAGGCCGCGACGCGACGCGCTTCTTCCTGGCCGCGCGTCGAGCGGACTCTCAGCTCACCTTCGATATCGACCTGGCCCGCTCCCAGTCCAACGACAACCCGGTCTACTACGTGCAGTACGCCCACGCCCGGGTGTGCAGCGTCGAGCGTCGCACCCAGAGCGATGGCCTGCCCTTCGACCATGCTCAGGCCATGGACAGCCTGGGCCGCCTGGAGGCAGACCAGGAGAAGGCCCTGATGAACCGCCTGGCCCGCTTCCCCGACGCCGTGGCCCATGCCGCCGCCGCCCGCGAGCCTCAGCAGATTGCCCAGTACCTTCACGACCTGGCCGCCGATTTCCACACCTGCTACAACGCGGTCAAGGTGATGGTCGAGGACGATGCCCTGCGCAACGCCCGCCTGGCCCTGGGCCTGGCCACACGCCAGGTGCTGCGCAACGGACTGGAGCTGATGGGAGTCGGCGCCCCGGAGGAAATGTAACCCATGGCGACTCGCAAACAACCGCAAAAGAAGCGCGGCGCCACCAATAATCGGCGCCAGCCCAGCAAGAAGGTCCGCCGCGAATGGCGCCTGCCTGGCTGGGTATGGGGCCTGGCCGGCCTGATTGCCGGCTTCCTGCTCTCGCAACACCAGCACGGAGTGGCGCCCTGGCAGGTCGAGGACTCACCGCTGGCCACGGTACTGCCCCACGGCACCTCCCCGGAGAACAAGCCCGAGGCTCCCGCCGAGCCCAGCGAGCCGCCGATGCCGACCTTCGAGTTCTACACCCTGCTGCCGGAGTCCGAGGTGATCGCCCCCGATGGTGAAATGCCGGCCTCCACGGCGACCCCGCCGCCACCGCCGGAGACGGCATCGGCTGACGAGGACGCGTCGTCTTCCACCGACGACCCCATCGCCGAGGTGATCGCCGCCAACCAGGCCAGCGACCGCCAGGCCGAGTCTCGGCAAGCCGCGTCGTCCCGGCAGCAGAGCACCGCCGCCACCAGCGCCTCGGGGCAGCGCTACATGCTCCAGGCCGCCTCCTTCCGCGCGGCCGGCGATGCCCAGAAGCTACGCAGCCGACTGCGCGACTTCGGCCTGCTGGCCCAGGTCAGCGAGGTCAAGGCCGGGGGCGGCCAGACCTGGCACCGCGTCCAGGTGGGGCCCTACGAGGACCGCCGCGAGATATCCCGGGCCCAGGACCTGATGGTCACCCAGGGCATCGAGCCCCTGCTTATTCAGCTCAACGACTGAACCGGCCCTCTCTGCCCGCACGTTGGCCGCTTGAATTCTTGGCCACACGCCCGCACCTACTCCTTCCAGACAGATTCGTTACGGCGCCCGACGGGCGCCGAAAGTCATCGGGAGCCGTTCACCCGCTCCCCCAAGGAGTCCCTCCATGACCACGATCGTATCCGTGCGCCGCGGTGAACAGGTATCGCTGGCCGGCGACGGCCAGGTGTCGCTGGGCAACACCGTAATGAAGGGCAACGCCAGCAAGGTGCGTCGCCTCTATCGCGGCGAGGTGCTGGCAGGCTTCGCCGGCGGTACCGCCGATGCCTTCACCCTCTTCGAGCGGTTCGAAGCCCAGCTGGAAAAGTACCAGGGCAACCTGGTCAAGGCCGCCGTGGAACTGGCCAAGGAATGGCGCACCGACCGCGCCCTGCGTCGCCTCGAAGCGCTGCTTGCCGTGGCCAACAAGGACGCCTCGTTGATCATCACCGGCAACGGCGATGTGCTGGAACCCGAGGGCGGCATCATCGCCATTGGCTCCGGCGGCAACTTCGCCCTGGCCGCGGCACGCGCCCTGCTCGCGAACACCGACCTGGGCGCCCGCGAGATCACCGAGAAGTCGCTCGCGATTGCCGGCGACATCTGTGTGTTCACCAATCACAACGTCACCCTCGAGGAGCTGCCTGCCAAGGCGGGCTAAGGCCGACACCATGACCCAGATGACCCCCCGCGAGATCGTCCACGCCCTGGACCAGTACATCATCGGCCAGCAGGACGCCAAGCGCGCCGTCGCCGTTGCCCTGCGCAATCGCTGGCGGCGCATGCAGCTCGAAGGCGACCTGCGCCAGGAAGTGACACCCAAGAACATCCTGATGATCGGCCCCACCGGCGTCGGCAAGACCGAGATCGCCCGTCGGCTGGCCAGGCTCGCCCGCGCGCCCTTCATCAAGGTCGAGGCCACCAAGTTTACCGAAGTGGGCTATGTGGGCCGCGATGTAGAGTCGATCGTGCGCGATCTCACCGAGGCCGCCATCAAGCTGGTCCGCGAGCAGGCCAAGGAAGAAGTCGGCCATCGCGCCGAGGACGCCGCCGAGGAGCGCATCCTGGATGCCCTGCTGCCTCCGCCCCGCGGCCAGGAGGATGAACCCCGCCAGGACAGCTCCACGCGCCAGGTCTTTCGCAAGAAGCTGCGCGAGGGACAGCTCGACGACAAGGAGATCGATATCGAGGTCTCTCAGCAGGGTCCCAGCGTCGACATCGCGACCCCGCCGGGCATGGAGGAGATGACCAACCAGCTGCAGAGCCTGTTCTCGGGCATGGGCAAGCAGAAGACCGAGTCACGCCGTGTGGCGGTCAAGGATGCCTTCGCCCTGCTGCGTGACGAGGAGGCCGGCAAGCTGGTCAACGAGGAGGAAATCAAGGCCCGCGCCATCGAATCGGTAGAACAGAATGGCATCGTCTTCCTCGACGAGATCGACAAGGTCTGCAAGGGTGGCGGCCAGTCCAGCGGCGGCGAAGTCTCCCGCGAAGGCGTGCAGCGCGACCTGCTGCCGCTGATCGAGGGCTCCTCGGTCTCGACCAAGTACGGCATCGTCAAGACCGATCATGTGCTGTTTATCGCCTCCGGTGCCTTCCACCTGTCGCGCCCATCGGACCTGATCCCCGAGCTGCAGGGCCGCCTGCCGATTCGCGTCGAGCTCAACGCCCTGACCCCGGACGACTTCAAGCGCATCCTCACCGAGCCCTCCGCGGCGCTGACCAAGCAGTACCAGGCGCTGCTGGACACCGAGGGGCTGGAGGTCGTCTTTACCGATGACGGCATCGAACGCATCGCCGAGACCGCCTGGAAGGTCAACGAGGGCACCGAGAACATCGGCGCGCGCCGCCTGCACACCGTGATGGAGCGCCTGCTGGAGGAAGCCTCCTTCCAGGGCAGCGATATCGGCTCCCCGCTGACCATCGACGCCGCCTACGTCGACTCCCAGCTCGGCGAGCTGGCCATGGATGAAGACCTGTCTCGGTATATCCTGTAAACCCAGCCGTAAGCTTTACGCGATAAGCTGTAAGCCCCCCGATGGCGCAGCCCTGATAGCATGACGAGCACAGAGCTGCGCCACGGTAAGGCGTTACGAACAAGGGCTAGCCGACGTCCACTTACAGCTTAAAGCTTACAGCTTAACGCGCCGGGCGAAGCCCGGTACCGGAGGCGCTTATGCCAGCCCCTATTCCCACCAATGTCCATTATCACCGCAAGGCCCGTGAGCTGGAGCTCGGCTATGCCGATGGCCAAGACTATCGGCTCGCCATCGAGTATCTGAGGGTCTTCTCGCCGTCCGCCGAGGTACGCGGCCACGGCAAGGGCCAGGAGACCCTGCAGACGGGCAAGAAATTCGTCGGCCTCAAGGACATCACGCCTACCGGCCGCTACGCCCTCAAGCTGCATTTCGACGACGGCCATGACAGCGGCCTGTTCAGCTGGGACTACCTGTGGTGGCTGATCAACCACCGCGAGGCCAACTGGGCCGATTACCTGCAACGCCTGGAAGCGGCCGGCGCCAGCCGCGAGCCGTTGGGAATAGAAATCAAGCAGCTTTAATCCCCGTCAAGACAATCGCCGGCGCGGGAGGCTACAATGTCGCCCATTCGAGGCCTTGACCTCGCCCCCATGCAGCGATTCGGGAGCCCCATCGCATGAGCGCCAACCCCAGCTCCAGGGATAAGCAGACCATCGATTTCGGCTATCAGGAAGTCCCCCTCGAGGAGAAGGCATCCCGAGTGGCCGATGTGTTCCACTCCGTAGCGGCCCGCTACGATGTCATGAATGACCTGATGTCGTTCGGCATTCACCGGCTATGGAAGCGACTGACCATCGAGCGGGCCGGCGTGCGGCCCGGCCACAGCGTGCTCGACATCGCCGGCGGCACCGGTGACCTGACCCAGAAATTCTCGCGTACGGTAGGCCCCCGCGGCCGCGTCGTCCTGGCCGACATCAACGAATCGATGCTGCGCGTCGGCCGCGACAAGCTGCTCGACCACGGCGTGGGCGGCAACGTCGAGTATGTTCAGGCCAACGCCGAGTGTCTGCCCTTCCCGGACAACACCTTCGACTGCATCACCATTGCCTTCGGCCTGCGCAATGTCACCGACAAGGATGCCGCCCTGCGCTCCATGGCCCGGGTCCTCAAGCCCGGCGGCCGCCTGCTGGTGCTGGAGTTCTCCAAGCCACGCAACCCCCTGCTCACCCGCGCCTACGACGAGTACTCCTTCCGCCTGCTGCCGAAGATCGGCCAGGTGGTGGCCAGCGATGCCGACAGCTATCGCTACCTGGCCGAGTCGATCCGCATGCATCCCGACCAGGAGACGCTCAAGTCGATGATGGAAGCGGCCGGGCTCGAGCGAGTGGAGTACACCAACATGACCGGGGGCATCGTCGCCCTGCACCGCGGCATCAAATTATAATGTTAATGCTCGCTACTTTTGAGAGAACCCTGAACGCCCTCCTGGCCCGCGACCCCGCCGCACCGGCGCGCCTGGCCCGTCTCGCCGGCCAGCGCCTGCTGCTGCGCCTCGAGAACCCCGAGCTGGCGTTGGCCCTGCACTTTCATCCCGGCGGCCTCGACCTGTTGCGCCCCGATGACACGGCCGAAGAGGCCTATGATGCCGTGGTAGAGCTGGACGCCGAGACCCTCGGCGCCCTGCTGGGTGGCGCCTCCATGGAGCGCTTGATGTTCCAGGGGCAATTGGCGGTACGCGGCCGCATCCCGCTGCTGGAGGCGACTCGGGACCTGCTCTTCGACCTCGACCTCGACTGGGAAGGCGAACTGGCCCGCTGGCTAGGCGACCTCCCCGCCCATAGCCTGGCCGAGGGACTGCGCCGCCTGGGACGCTTCGGACTACGCACCCACGAGGAATTCTGCGCCGACCTCTCCGAGTATCTGGTCGAGGAGGCCCGCCTGCTACCGGGACGCCCCCAGTTCGAGGTCCTGCGCGACCATCTGACCGAGCTCGAAGTGGCCTCCGACCGCCTCGAGGCACGCCTGGCCCGCCTGCATCGACGCCTGTCCAACAGGGTGGTGGCATGATCCTGCTACGCCTGCTGCGCATCCTGAGGATCATCACCCGCTACCGCCTCGATACCCTGCTGCCCCTCGAGCGCCTGCCCTGGCCGCTGCGCCACGCGTTCAGGCTCTCGCCGCTGCGCCTGATCCCCATCGGCGAGCGTTCCCGCGGCGAGCGCCTGCGCCTGGCGCTGGAGTCGCTTGGTCCCATCTTCATCAAGTTTGGCCAGGTGCTGTCCACCCGCCGCGACCTGCTTCCCGAGGATGTGGCCGACGAGCTCAAGCGCCTGCAGGACCAGGTGCCGCCCTTCCCCGGCCATGAGGCCCGCGACGTGGTGGAGTCGGAGCTGGGCCTGCCGGTCACCGAGGCCTTCGCACGCTTCGACGCCGAGCCGCTGGCCTCGGCGTCCATTGCCCAGGTCCATGGCGCACGGTTGCACGGCGGCGAGGAGGTCGTGGTCAAGATCATTCGCCCCGGCATCGAACGGGTGATGCGCCAGGACATGACCCTGCTCTATCGTTTCGCTCGCCTGCTGAGCATCGTCCCGGAGGCGCGGCGCCTGCGGCCACTGGAGGTGGTACGCGACTATGAGACGACCCTGTTCGACGAGCTCGACCTGCACAAGGAGGCCGCCAACACCTCCCAGCTCAAGCGCAACTTCAAGGGCTCCTCTCAGCTCTATGTACCGGCCATCCACTGGGAGCTGACCCGCCATCGGGTGATGGTTCAGGAGCGCATCTACGGCGTGCCGGTGGCCGACCTCGACGCGCTCAGGGACCAGGGCACCGACCTCAAGAGGCTCGCCGAGCGCGGCGTGGAGATCTTCTTCACCCAGGTGTTTCGCGACAACTTCTTCCACGCCGACATGCACCCGGGCAATATCTTCGTTTCCCGAAAGCACCCCCACGACCCGCAATATATCGCGATCGACTGCGGCATCGTCGGCAGCCTGACCCGTGAGGATCAGGACTATCTGGCCCGCAACCTGTTGGCCTTCTTCCATCAGGACTACTACGAGGTCGCGGCACTGCACATCGAGTCGGGCTGGGTCGGCGAACACACCCGCGCCAACGAGTTCGCCGCGGCCATTCGTACCGTTTGCGAGCCGATCCTCGAGAAGCCGCTCAAGGACATCTCCTTCGGCCAGGTGCTGCTGGGCCTGTTCCAGACCGCCCGGCGCTTCGACATGACGGTACAACCCCAGCTGGTGTTGCTGCAGAAGACCCTGCTCAATATCGAGGGCCTCGGGCGTCAGCTATATCCCGAGCTCGATCTGTGGAAGACCGCCAAGCCCTATCTGGAGCGCTGGATGGAGGAGCGCGCCGGGGTCAAGGGATTCTGGGCGTCTCTCAAGCGACAGGCCCCGGAGCTCAGCCACCAGCTGCCCGAACTGCCCAGCCTGGCTCACCAGATGCTGAGCCAGGCCGAACTGGAGAAGCGCCAGCGCCGACATCAGGGCGAGGCGCTCGGCGGCATTCAGCACCACCTGGAACACCAGGGACGACGCCACCGCCGGATACGGCTGGGCGTATTGCTGGTCGTGCTGGCCGTGGCCTGGCAGCCGCTGGCCGAGTGGGCCCACGGGCAACCCTGGCCGGCGCTGGCCGCCGCGGCCGTCGGGCTGGCGCTGTTGGCATGGCACTGACCCCTTTCTTGCTCGCCCCCTTCTTGCTCGCTAACTTTCATGGAGACGTCATCGATGAGTGATATTCTCGAACGATTGCAGGTTGTCCTGGATCAACGCCGCGAGGCGAATCCCGCCGACTCCTACGTCGCCGCCTTGCATCACAAGGGCTTGAACAAGATACTCGAGAAAGTCGGCGAGGAGGCCACCGAGACCCTGCTGGCGGCGAAGGACGCCGAGGCCGGCAGCGAGGCCGAACGCCAGGCATTGATCGCCGAAACGGCCGACCTGTGGTTTCATAGCCTGGTGATGCTGTCGCATCTCGGGCTCGAGCATGGCGCGGTACTTGACGAACTGGCGCGCCGCTTCGGCATCTCCGGCCACGACGAGAAGGCCGCACGCACACCATGATTCGCTGCACGCAACATCACTGCCCGTTCCGGGTGCACCGGAACCCCAATCAGAGGAAGCGCTAATGTTAGGTGGTATCAGTATCTGGCAGCTGCTGATCGTACTCGGCATCATCATCCTGGTTTTCGGCACCAAGAAGCTGCGCAACGTCGGCACCGATCTGGGTGGCGCCGTGAAGGGCTTCAAGAAGGCGATGAACGAGGACGGGAAAGGCGAGCAGGACGACAAGAGTGAAGCGGAAGCCGAAGCACAGGCCCGCGTCGAGCACGAGGAGGGGACGAATACCTACGACGTGCAGGCCGAGCGAAAGCCCGAGGAACAAGAAGAGCGCAAATAAACTGCCATGTTCGATATCGGCTTTCTCGAACTCCTGCTGCTCGGCGTAGTAGGCCTGCTGGTACTCGGCCCGGAGCGGCTGCCCAAGGCGGCGCGCACGCTAGGCCTGTGGATCGGCAAGACCAAGCGAACCGTCTCCGGCATGCAGCGCGAAATCAGCGCTCAGCTGGAGGCGGAAGACCTGCGCCAGAAACTCGACGAGCAGCAGAAGAAGCTGGACGACAGCCTCAACCAGGTGAAGCGCGGCGTCGAGGGTATCGCCGAGCCGGAACACGATGCCCAAGACGCCCGGCAACACCGCCAGGAGCCTTCCTCGGCGACGCCGGAGCAGCGCCTGGATGATGCCCTGTCACGTGCCCGCGAGGGGGCCGACGTCGCCTCCGAGCCCCCTTCCGTCGACAAGGACGCCCCTGAACGATGAGTAATCCCGGTGATGGCAAGGAACAGCACCAGGCCCCACTGATCGAGCACCTGATCGAACTGCGCTCGCGGCTGCTGCGCGCGGTGGTCGCGGTGCTGGTGATCTTCCTAGGCCTCTACGCCTTCGCCAACGATATCTATACCTTCGTGGCTCAGCCGCTGATGGCGCTGCTTCCGGAGGGCTCGCAGATGATCGCGACCGAAGTGGCATCGCCCTTCCTGGCCCCCTTCAAGCTGACCCTGGTCACGGCGGTATTCATCGCCGTGCCCTATGTCCTCCACCAGGCCTGGGCCTTCGTGGCCCCGGGTCTCTATGACAATGAAAAGGCGCTGGCCATACCGATCCTGGCCTCCAGCGTGCTGCTGTTCTACGCCGGGGCGGCCTTCGCCTACTTCGTGGTCTTCCCGCTGCTGTTCGAGTTCTTCACCCAGACCGGGCCGGAGAACGTCACGGTGATGACCGATATCAACGCCTACCTGAACTTCGTGCTGAAGCTGTTCTTCGCCTTCGGTGTGGCCTTCGAGATTCCCATCGCCACCTTCCTGCTGATCGCCTCGGGCGCCACCACGGTGGAAAGCCTGTCGAAGAAGCGCCCCTATGTTGTGCTGGGCTGTTTCGTGGTCGGCATGCTGCTCACCCCCCCGGATGTGATTTCCCAGAGCCTGCTGGCAATCCCGATGTACCTGCTCTACGAGGTGGGCCTGTTATTCGGCCGCCTGGCCAGGCGCAAGAAACAGCGGCGCGAACTCAAGGACGGCTCGTAAGCCGTAAGCCGTAAGCCGTAAGCCGTAAGCCGTAAGCCGTAAGCCGTAAGCCGTAAGCCGTAAGCCGTAAGC
>NZ_CANLFS010000026.1 GCF_947490095.1 uncultured Halomonas sp.
GGCTTCCGGCTTCCGGCTTCCGGCTTCCGGCTTCCGGCTTCCGGCTTCCGGCTTCCGGCTTCCGGCTTCCGGCTTACAGCTCCCGGCGAAGCCGGGCGTGGCGCAGTCGCAGGCCGGGCAGCACCAGTGCCGCGGCGAGTAGCCAGACGGGCCAGCTGCCGGTGCGGGTGAAGGGAGTCAGCCCCGTCATGGGCTGCACCTCGCCGGTCAGGCTGGTGACCTCGAACTGGGGGGCCCGGGCGGTGACACGGCCGCGGTCGTCGATGGTGGCGGTGACGCCATTGCTGGTGGCGCGAATCACATGGCGGCCGTTCTCCAGGGCGCGTAGCCGGGCCATCTGCAGGTGCTGCAGGGGCCCGATGGAGCGCCCGAACCAGGTGTCATTGGATACCGTCAGCAAAAGCGCCGAATGGCGCGCCTGGGCGGCGACACGGTCGGCATAGATGATCTCGTAGCAGATGGCATTGCCGATGGTGGTACCGGCCGCGCGCAGCGGCGGCTGGCTCTCCGGCCCGGGTGTCATGGCCGGCATCGGCAGGTTGAAGAAGGCGATGGTATCGGCGAGCAGGCTCTCCAGGGGGAGATATTCGCCAAAGGGCACCAGGTGCGTCTTGCGGTACTCGCCTTGTGCGTTGCCCAGGCCGACCACGCTATTGTAGTAGAGCCCCTCGCCGTCACGCTGCAGGATGCCGGTCAGCAGGGCGGTGTCGGGGGGCAGTTGAGACTGGACCCGTTCGAACACCGGCCGCGCCTCACGCTCGAACATGGGTAACGCCGCCTCGGGCCAGATGATCAGGTCGTAGGCCTCATCGCCATGGGCTCGGGTCAGCTCGGTGTAGCGGTGGACCGCTTCCCGCTGGCCGTCGGCGGTCCACTTGATGGCCTGGTCGAGGTTGCCCTGGAGCAGGGCCACACGAAGTGGCTGACCGCTTGGGCTCGTCCACTGGGTGGGCAGCGCCAGGGGGGCGAGCCACAGGGCGGCGATGGGCAGGGCGGCCCACCAGCGGCGGCGAAGCAGCTCGACGCCCAGGGTGCCGGTGAGCACGGTGATCAGCGAGAGCAGATAGACGCCGCCTACCGGGGCCCAGGGAGCGAGGGGGGAGTCGACCTGGGAGGTGCCCAGCAGCAGCCAGGGAAAGCCGGTGAACAGCCAGGTGCGCAGCCACTCTCCCAGGACCCAGGCACCGGCAAAGCTGAGCCAGGCCAGGCGCGGGCCGGTAAGGCGCCGGTAGAGCCACAGGGTGACCGCGGGGAAAAGCGCCAGGCCCGCGACGAATAGCGTGGTGAGCAACAGGGCCAGGGGGACGCCGGTATAGCCGTAGTCATGGATCGATACATAGACCCAGGAGGCGCCGGAGCCGAATAGCCCGAGACCATAGCACCAGCCGCGCAGGGCGGCTTGACCGGGCGTCAGGGACGCGATGCCCAGATAGATCAGCCCCGCGGCCACCGGGCCTAGCCACCAGAGCTCGAAAGGGGAGGCGGTAAGCGTGGTGAGGCCGCCGGCCGCGATTGCCAGCAGGCAACCGAGGGCGGGGGAGTGGCGGAACCCTGGCATCTTGGCCCTCCGTGGCAAGTGTGTCAGTCGTTGTCGTCGAGGGCGTCGTCGGCGCCGGCCTCGCAGGGTTCGGCTTCCAGCAGGCGAATACGCCGGTTATCGGCGTTCAGCACCGTGAAGCGCCAGCCGCCGATAATGGCGTGCTCGCCGCGAGCGGGCAGGTGGCCGAAGCGCTGCATCACCAGGCCGCCGAGGGTGTCGAATTCCTCGTCGGAGTAGTGGGTCTCGAAGCGGTCGTTGAAGTCCTCGATGGGCGTCAGGGCACGGATCGCGTAGCGCCCCTCGCCGAGGTCGCGAATATCCTCCTCGTCGTCGGCGTCATGCTCGTCCTCGATATCGCCGACGATTTCCTCGAGGATATCCTCGATGGTGACGATGCCGGCGGTACCGCCATACTCATCCACCACGATCGCCATATGGTTGTGAGTGCTCTGGAATTCCTTGAGCAGGCTATTCAGCCGCTTGGATTCCGGCACGAAAAGCGTCGGCCGTACCACCTCCTCGAGGCGGAAGGGCCTGCCGTTCTCCTGACCGTTACGCAGCAGCGGCAGCAGATCCTTGGCCAGCAGGATTCCCTTGACGTCATCGAGGTTCTCGCCGATGACCGGATAGCGAGAGTGGCCGGTCTCGAGGATGACCGGCAGGTACTCCTCCAGCGGCTGGTCGATGGCGATGGCGGTGACCTGGGAGCGGGGCACCAGTACCTCGCGAACCTGCTGGTCACTGATCTTCAACGCCCCCTCGATGATCATCATGGCGTCCTGCTCGAGTTTCAGGCGGCTCGCCGCCTGGCGCAGAAACTCCAGCAGTTCGTCTCGCGAGCTGGGCTCGTCGCTGTCGCTGGAGAGCGCCCCCAGCAGTTTCTCGAGCCAGGAACGGCTGGCCTGGCCACTCGATCGATCTTCGCTCATGAGTCGGTTCTCTCGTCCTCGGATGCGGTCCGATAAGGGTCGGTGATGCCAAACTCGGTCAAGATCTCGCGCTCGAGGGTCTCCATGACGTCTGCCTCATCCTCCTCGAGATGATCGTAGCCAAGCAGGTGCAGGGTGCCGTGCACCACCATGTGAGCGTAGTGGTCGCCCAGGGGCTTGTCCTGCTCGGCGGCCTCTGCCACCACCACGGGGTGGCAGATCACCAGGTCGCCGAGCAGTGGCAGGGTGACGCCGGGGGGATTCTCGAAGGGGAAGGAGAGCACGTTGGTCGGCTTGTCCCTGTCGCGGTAGTCGCGGTTCAGCGCCTGGCTCTCCGGCGCGTCCACCAGGCGCACGGTGAGCTCGTGGCGTTCCTCGTCGTGATGGGCGAGCACTTTGCCGACCCAGCCCTCCAGCTCGGCCTGGGTCGGCAGGGTGTCGGCATCGATGGCGACCTGGCGATCCACCTGGGGCTGATTCATGATTCGCCCTGCTCACGGTCGAGGCGCGCCCGACGCTCCTGGCGCAGGGTCTCGCGTTCCTGCTCCCGGGCTTCCTTGCGGGCGCGCTCGGCGGCCTCCTGGTCGGCCTCGAAGCTGTCGTAGGCCTCGATGATGCGTTGCACCAGGGGGTGGCGGACCACGTCCTTGGCGGCGAAGTGGGTGACGCCGATGCCGGGCGTGCCCTTGAGTACCTCGAGCACCTGAATCAGGCCCGAGCTCTGGCCCCGGGGCAGGTCGACCTGGGTGACGTCGCCGGTGATGATCGCGGTGGAGCCGAAACCGATGCGGGTCAGGAACATCTTCATCTGCTCGCGAGTGGTGTTCTGGCTCTCGTCGAGGATGATAAAGGCGTTATTGAGGGTGCGCCCGCGCATATAGGCCAGCGGGGCGATCTCGATGACCTGGCGTTCGATCAGCTTGGCCACCTGCTCGAAGCCGATCATCTCGTAGAGGGCATCGTAGAGCGGGCGCAGATAGGGGTCGATCTTCTGGGCGAGGTCGCCGGGCAGGAAACCGAGCTTCTCGCCGGCCTCTACCGCCGGGCGTACCAGCAGGATGCGGCGCACCTCCTGCTGATTGAGGGCCTCCACCGCCGCCGCCACCGCCAGGTAGGTCTTGCCGGTACCCGCGGGGCCGATGCCGAAGTTGATGTCATGGGAGCGAATGCTCTGCACATAGCCCTGCTGATTGAGGCCGCGAGGCTTGATCAGGGTGCGTGGCGTGCGGATCAGCACCTCGGAGTCGCCGCTCTCTCCCTCATCCTCCTCGAGCGCCTGCTGCCCGGATTCCTGCAGGAAAAGGTGCACGGTATCCGGTGTCAGGTCGCTGGCCTCGGTCTCGCGATAGAGATGCTCGAGGATATTGGCGGCGGCCTTGACCCGATGCATGGGCCCGGCCAGCTGGAAGATGTTGCCGCGGTTGCGCAGTGTAATGCCCAGGCGCGATTCCACCAGCTTGAGGTTCTCGTCGCGTTGGCCGCAGAGGTTGGCCAGGCGGCGGGGGTCGTTGGGTTCGAGGGTCAGAGTGATGATGCGATTGGCCTGAGAGGATGGCTGGCTCAAGACGGACGAGTCCCCTGGATGATGAGTGTGCATTCAGCTTACTGCCGCGGCGGCCGCCGCGGCAAATGGAAGTGCCGGTCGCCGGGTCAGTAGACCGCCGGCGAGGCCAGCTCGCCACGCAGCGAATTGGGGAGTGCCTCGCTGATCACGACGTCGACGAAGTAACCGATCAGTTCGGTGGGGTTGGGCGCACGGAAGTTGACCACCCGGTTGTTCTCGGTGCGACCGGAGAGCTGCCCCGGGTCCCGCGGCGAGAAGCCGGTGACCAGGATGCGCTGGGTGGAACCCACCATGCGCCGGCCGATCTGCGCGGCCTGCTGGTTGATGCGCTCCTGGAGGATCGCCAGGCGCTGCTTCTTGACGCTCTCCGGCGTGTCGTCGTCGAGGCCCGCCGCCGGCGTACCGGGCCGTGCCGAATAGACGAAGCTGAAGGAATGGTCGAAGCCTATGCGGTGAATCAGGTCCATGGTGGCCTCGAAATCCGCGTCGGTCTCGCCCGGGAAGCCGATGATGAAGTCCGAGGAGAAGCTGATGTCGGGCCGAAGCGCGCGAATGCGCTCCAGTTTCTCGACATATTCCTCTACACCATGGCCACGCTTCATGGCGGCGAGGACCCGATCAGAGCCGGCCTGTACCGGCAGGTGCAGATGGCTGACCAGCTCGGGAATATCGCCATAGGCCTCGATCAGGCTGTCGGAGAACTCCACCGGATGGGACGTGGTGAAGCGGATGCGATCGATGCCTTCCACCGCCGCCACGCAGGCGATCAGCTCGGCCAGGTCGATTTCGTCTCCCAGCTGATTCATGCCGCGGTAGGCGTTGACGTTCTGGCCCAGCAGGTTGATCTCGCGAACGCCCTGGTCGGCCAGGTGCACGACCTCGTCCATCACCGCCTCGAAGGGCCGCGAGACCTCCTCGCCCCGAGTGTAGGGCACCACGCAGAAGGTGCAGTACTTGGAGCAGCCCTCCATGATCGACACGAAGGCGGTGGCGCCATCGGAACTCGGCTTGGGCAGGTGGTCGAACTTCTCGATCTCCGGGAAGGTCACGTCGACCACCGAGATCTGATCCTGCTGGCGGGCGTCGAGCATGGAAGGCACCCGGTGCAGGGTCTGGGGCCCGAAGACCATATCGACATGGGGGGCGCGCTTGCGCAGTGCCTCGCCTTCCTGGCTCGCCACGCAGCCGCCGACCCCGATCACCAGGTCGGGGTTGCTCTCCTTGAGCTTCTTCCAGCGTCCCAGCTGGTGAAACACCTTTTCCTGAGCCTTCTCGCGGATCGAGCAGGTATTCAGCAGGATGACATCCGCCTCCTGCTCGCTGTCGGTGAGTTCGAGACGGTGAGATTCGCCGAGCAGATCCGCCATGCGGGCAGAATCGTACTCGTTCATCTGGCAGCCGTGTGTCTTGATGAAGAGTTTCTTCGCCATAAGAGTTGGGGTCGTAGCGCGAGGCGCCCGACGTATATCACCGGTGGGTTCTGGGATGCGCGGCGCTCGGGCAGTGGGCTACCGGAGGCACGGCAATGGATGGCGGTGGTCGTCTGGACCATCGTTGACAACAGAGGGCCATTATACGTGTCGTGAACGCCGGGAGCCAGCCCGGGGGCGGGGCCTGGGCTGGAGAGCGTCAGGAGTGTGGTAATCTAGCGGCCCCGGCGAACGCTGCCAGGTAGCCGCATGCTGGTTACGCAGTGACCGCCGGCTCGCCGACAGAGCGGTGACGGCGGTGCGAGACGACTCTCCCAGGGTTGTCCCGGGGGTTGTCCACAGAAGCTGTGAATAACCATTCGGATACGCATCGGCCAGGGCCGTGGCGGTCAGGATCATGCCTGGCATATACCACAACACACGAACAGGACCCGTCGATGTGCAACGTCAATCTATCGCGATGTCCCAAGCGCGACCGCCGGTGCTGAGCCGCCATGGAAAATGAATGGTTGTCTCGCTGGCGGGAAGGGCGCATCGGCTTCCATCGTGATGCCCCGCATCCCGCGCTCTGCCACCACTGGCCGCTGCTGGGTGTGCCGTCGGGCGCCAAGGTGCTGGTGCCCCTATGCGGCAAGAGCCACGATATGCGCTGGCTGAGTCGTCATGAGCACCCGGTGCTGGGTATCGAGCTGGCGGCCCAGGCGGTCGAGCAGTTTCTCGCCGAAGGGCGCGAGCCCATCTCGCGCTATCACCAGGCCGGGTTCGAGATCAGTCGACAGGCCAATATCGAGCTCTGGTGCGGCGACTTCTTTCACTTTCATATCGACCAGGCGGCCGAGGTCGGTGCCTTCTATGATCGTGCCGCCCTGATTGCGCTGCCGCCCGCTACCCGTCAGCGTTACGCCTTCCATCTGGCGCAGCTGGTTCCGCCCGGGGTCAGGGGGCTGTTTATCAGCCTTAACCGGGCCGCCGGAGAGGAAGAGGCCGGCCCACCGTTCCATGTGTCGGAAGCGGAACTGCGCGAGCTGTTCGCCCCCAACTTCCGAATGACCCTGCTGGAACAAGGGGCCCCGGAACCGGGCAGCGGTTTCCGGGAACACGTCTGGGCCATGGTCCGCCGCGGCCCCGTCGAATAGCCCCTCAGCGGGCCAGAAGGCGGCCCAGCTCCGGGTCGCGGAAGGCCCGGTCCAGGCCGTCGGCGAGCAGGTCGTTGACCATGCGGGTGTTGGCCTCCTGGCTCGGCTTGACGGCATAGCCCTGGGTGCGCCGAGAGGTATAGGTGCCGGTGTAGGTCGTGCCGCCATTGATCGCCTCGGCAACATACACGGCCTCCAGGCGTGCCTCGCCAATCACCGGTTGGCTCTTGCCGCGTTCATAGCCGAGGTGGTCGAGGGTCAGGACCAGGCTGGGGCGGCCTTCGGCTCGCTGGGTGGTGGGCGTAAAGCCCATGTCGCGCACGGCCCGCTCGGCTTCGTGCTGCAGCTTCGGCATCAGGTCGTGGGCGTAGACCGTGATCGTGGCGGTGGACATGGCGCTGCCGGTGCGGGTGCCGATGACATCACTGTCGCGGCCATCGGCGGCGATGACCGTGACCGACTGGCCGCTGCCGGCGACCGGCACCTGGGTGCTGCGCTTCGGGTCAAGCTGCAGGGTCTGGGGGGCGGCGCAGCCGGCCAGCCAGCCGGCGGCGATCAGGGGCAGGGCCAGGCGCATAAGGCGTCGACGCAGCATTAAGTAGCTCCCGTATGAAGGATGAGTGTCGGCCGAGCAGTATAGCGCCCACGGCGTCCTTTTTGGGTGTCGCCAGTGTGGGTGTCACGAGGGTGGGTGTCACGAGTTTGGGTGTCACAAGCCCCTCGGGGCGGGGCGTTGACGAAGTCCCGGGCGCCCCGGAGTCGATAGCGCCGCCGGGGCGGGGGCGGGCCACCGAGCTCAGGCGGCGATGGCCCGGGACTCTTGGCCGGGGGTATCACTGAAGCGGTGCCAGTGGCGCGGAATGACATACAGCCGCTGGCCGCGGGTGAGGGCGAGGCGCTCGTAGTCGGCATGGCGTACGGTGGCCAGCCAGGGGGCGGCCAGCCAGTCCGCGGCGACCTCGATGCGTACCTCGGCACCCACCGGGGAAATGGCCGTGACGGTCACCGGCAGCTGGGCCTCCGGGGTAGGCGCCTGGGTCAGGCGTACCTCGTGGGGCCGCAACAGCAGTTCCTGGTGGCCGTCGGGCAGGTCTACCGCAAGCCGGGCGTCACCACAGGTCAAGACGCCATCCTGCACCTCGCCTTCCAGGTGATTGACATCGCCCAGGAACTCGAACACGAAGCGGTTGGCCGGCGTGCGGTAGAGGGCATCCGGGGTGTCGATCTGTTCGATGCGGCCGTGACTCATCACCGCGACGCGGTCGGAGAGCTCCAGGGCTTCCTCCTGGTCATGGGTCACGAACAGGCTGGTGAAGCCAAGCTCATCGTGCAGCTGGCGCAACCAGCGGCGCAGCTCCTGACGCACCTTGGCATCCAGGGCCCCGAAGGGCTCGTCGAGGAGCAGCACGTCGGGGCGCAGGGCCAGCGCCCTGGCCAGAGAGACGCGCTGCTGCTGGCCGCCGGACAGCTGAGCCGGATAGCGTCCGGCGAAGCGCTCGAGCTGCACCATCTCCAGCAGGCGATGGACCCGGGCCCGAATCTCGCCGCTGGAGGGCCTTTCACGCCGTGGCAACACGGTGAGGCCGAAGGCCACGTTGTCGAACACCGTCATATGCCGGAATAACGCGTAGTGCTGAAAGACGAAGCCGATGCGTCGGTCGCGCACGTGAACATCGGTGACATCGCGGTCGCCGAACAGGATGCGCCCGGCCGGGTCGCGGTCGGGGGATTCGAGGCCGGCGATGATGCGCAGCAGGGTGGTCTTGCCCGAACCCGAGGGGCCGAGCAGGCCGACCAGCTCGCCGTCGGAGACCTCCAGGTTCACTGGCTCCAGGGCGCGGTTCGCGGTATGCCCGGGGCGGCCCTTGCCTGTATGGCCATAGTGCTTGGCGATATCGGTCAATCGGATGCTCATGGGGTAACCTCCTGTCGTGCGGTGCGCCATTCCAGGCCGGCCTTGGCGGCCAGGGTGAACAGGGCGATCAGCGCCAGCAGGGCGGCGCTGGCGAAGGCGCCCACGGCGTTATAGTCCTGGTAGAGCTGCTCCAGGTGCAGGGGCAGGGTCATGGTCTGGCCGCGAATGGCACCGGAGACCACCGAGACGGCGCCGAACTCGCCTACTGCCCGGGCATTGGTCAGGACCACGCCATAGAGCAGCGCCCAGCGGATGTTGGGCAGGGTCACCCGGCGGAAAATGGTCCAGCCCGGCGCACCCAGGGTCACGGCGGCCTCCTCCTCGCGGGAGCCTTGGGCCTGCATCAGCGGGATCAGTTCCCGGGCGACGAAGGGGCTGGTCACGAAGACCGTCACCATCAGGATGCCCGGCCAGGCGAACATCAGCTGGATATCGTGGGCATCGAGCCAGCCGCCGATCCAGCCGTTGCGTCCGTAGAGCAGCAGGTAGATGAGGCCGGCCACCACCGGTGATACCGCGAAGGGAATATCGATCAGCGTCTGCAACAGGCGCCGTCCGGGGAACTCGAAGCGTGTTACCAGCCAGGCCAGGGCCACCCCGAACGCCAGGCAGATGGGGATGGTCAGCGTGGCGATCAGCAGCGTCAGGCCGATGGCGGCCAGGGTGTAGCGGTCGCTGATATTGCTCCAGAACACGCCGATTCCCTGGGAAAAGGCCTGGGCGAAGATGGCCACCAGCGGCAGCAGCAAGAAGAGTCCCGCCAGGAGCACGGCGGCGCCGACCAGCAGGCGGCGCACGGCGGGGGCATCACCGATACGCTGCATCAGCCGCGTCCTCCGTGTAACCGCTTGATAAAGTGCCCCTGCCAGACGTTGATCGCCAGCAGCAGGGCGAGGGAGACGGCCAGTACCACCGAGGCAATCGCCGAGGCGCCGGCATAGTCGTATTCCTGCAGCTTGACGAAGATCATCAGCGCGGTGATCTCGGTCTCGAAGGGGGCGTTGCCGGCGATGAAGATGATCGCCCCGAACTCGCCCAGCGAGCGCACGAAGGCGAGCCCGGTGCCGGTGACCAGTGCCGGCCACAGGTAGGGCAGGATCACGCGGCGAAAGCCGGTGGCGTCGGAGGCGCCCAGGGTCATGGCGGCTTCATCCACCTCGGGGGGAAGGTCCTCCAGCACGGGTTGCACCGTGCGCACCACGAAGGGAATGCTGGTGAAGGCCATGGCCAGGGCGATCCCGACCCAGGTGTAGGCGACCTTGAGGCCCAGGGGCTCGAGCAGGCCGCCGACCCAGCCGTTGCCCGCATAGAGGGTGGCCAGGGTGATGCCCGCCACCGCCGTGGGCAGCGCGAAGGGTAGATCCATCAGGGCGTCGAGCAGGCGCTTGCCGGGGAAGTCGTAGCGCACCAGCACCCAGGCCAGCAGCAGGCCGAAGGCGGCGTTGGCCAGCGCCGCCAGTGCGGCGGCGCCGATGGTCACCGTATAGCTGGCCACCACCCGGCCATCGCTGATGATGGCCCAGTACTCGGCGAGGCTGAGCCCCTTGAGCTGGCCCACCAGGCCGGTCATCGGCAGCAGCAGTACCAGTGACACGAATGTCAGGCTGATGCCCAGCGACAGGCCGAAGCCAGGCAGTACGCGGCGACGGGGCAGGGGAAGAGCCAGGGCGCTCATCGGTCGTCTCCCGAGGCTCAGCGGCGTTGCAGCTGGTCGAGCTGGCCGCCGCTGCCGAAGTGGGTATCCATGGCCGCGTCCCAGCCGCCGAAGACATCCTCGACGCGCAGCAGCTCGGTCTCGGGGAACTGCTCGGCGAATTCCTCGGCCACCGTCTCGTCGTGCACGCGGTAGTTGAAGCCGGCCAGCTGGCGCTGGGCCTCTTCGCTGTAGAGGTACTCCACATAGGCCTGGGCCAGCGCCTCGGTGCCGTTGCGCTCGGCGTTGGGCTCGACCACCGCCACCGGGAACTCGGCCAGGATGCTGACCGGCGGCACGATCACCTCGTAGTCATCGCTGCCGTACTCGCCGCGGATGTTGTTGACCTCGGACTCGAAGCTGATCAGCACATCGCCGATGCCCCGCTCGATGAAGCTGGTGGTGGCGCCGCGGCCGCCGGTATCGAACACCACCACGTTGCTCAGGAAATCGCCCATGAAGTCCTGAATCCTGGCCTCATCCCCGTCGAACTGGTTATCCGCGAAGCCCCAGGCGGCCAGGTAGGTATAGCGGCCGTTGCCCGAGGTCTTGGGGTTGGGGAAGACGATTTCCACGCCCTCATCGTCCAGGTCATCCCAGCTTTCGATGCCCTTGGGGTTGCCCTTGCGCACCAGGAAAGCGGTGGTGGAGTAGTAGGGCGAGGCATTGTTGGGCAGCTGCTGTTGCCAATCCTCGGCCACCAGGCCGTCGTCGGCCAGCACCTGGACGTCGGTGACCTGGTTGTAGGTCACCACATCGGCGCGCAGCCCCTGAAGAATGGCACGAGCCTGGGCGGAGGAGCCGCCATGGGACTGTTGGATGGCCACGTCCTCGCCCTCGACTTCCTGCCAGTGGGCGATGAATTCCGGATTGACCGCCGCGAACAGCTCCCGGGCAATATCGTAGGAGGAGTTGAGCAGTTCGCGCTCGGCGGCGACGGCCGGGGCGGCGAGCCCTGCCCCCAGGGCAATGGCGAGCAGGGTGCGCGGAAAGCGAGGGTCGAGGGTCATGGAGGGGCTCCGAATAGTCGATGGTAAGCGATGGGATAAGGTTATGGGGTGATAAAGGTAATTACAATAATATTCTTTATTCTGTTTGGCGATATAGATCTGCAGCCTGGGCATCCGCATGCCTGCCGCCGAAGGGGAGGTCTGATAGACTACTGCCCCTCGTCTTCGACCCGGGACCCCCGCCATGACCGACCCGAACCGCGATTTCCTGATTGCGCCCTCGATCCTTTCCGCCAACTTCGCGCGGCTGGGAGAGGAGGTGGACGACGTCCTCGCCTCCGGCGCCGATATCGTCCACTTCGATGTGATGGACAACCACTATGTGCCCAACCTGACCATCGGGCCCATGGTCTGTGAGGCACTCAGAAAGCACGGCGTGACCGCGCCCATCGACGTGCACTTGATGGTGCGCCCGGTGGATCAGCTGATCGGTGACTTTATCGACGCCGGGGCCAGCATCATTACCTTCCACCCCGAGGCCTCCGACCATATCGACCGCTCGCTGCAGCTGATTCGCGACGGCGGTTGTCGTGCCGGCCTGGTCTTCAATCCGGCCACACCGCTGTCCTATCTCGACTATGTGATGGATAAGGTCGACATGGTGTTGCTGATGAGCGTCAACCCCGGCTTCGGCGGGCAGTCGTTCATTCCCGCCACCCTCGACAAGCTGCGCGAGGCGCGCCGGCGCATCGATGCCTCCGGCCGCGATATTCGCCTCGAGGTGGATGGCGGGGTCAAGGTGGACAATATTGCCGAGGTCGCGCGGGCCGGGGCCGACACCTTCGTGGCCGGCTCGGCGGTGTTCAAGGCCCGCAACGCGGCGGACCCGCACCGCTATGACGGCGTGATTCGCGACCTCCGCGAACAGCTGGCCGGTGCGCGCTGAGGGCGTGAGCGAGCGTCGCACCCCTTCGGAGGCGCTCGAGCCGACGGGCCAAGCGAGGGTGTGGTACCTCTATATGCTGGAGACGGCCGGCGGAGCGCTCTATACCGGCATTTCCACCGACGTCGACCGGCGCCTGGCCCAGCATCGGACGGGGCGCGGCGCCAAGGCGCTGCGTGGCAAGGGGCCCTTGACGCTGCGCCATCAGGAGCCGGTGGGTGACCACGGCACGGCCCTGCGCCGTGAGGCCGAGATCAAGCGCCTCACGGCCGCCCGCAAGCGGGCCTGGTTGCGTCAGCGGACCGAAGATGCCTCAGTGTAGCTTGAGGCGCGGCCGAATGAACCGGTTCAGCCCATCGACCAGCATGATGATCCCTGTCTTCAGGTTGCCGTGAACCGCCCTCTGGTGCAGCCGGTAGAGCGAGACGTAGAAGAACTTGGCCAGATGGCCCTCGACGAACAGGCGTCGTGCCGAGGCGCCGCGCATCAGGGTGCCGATCGCCTCGAAATGCGCCAGCGAGATCAGCGAGCCGCGGTCGCGGTACACGAAGGGCTTGAGCGGCTTGCCGTCGATCTGGGCACGCAGATTTCGGTAAAGCCGCTGGGCCTGCTGGTGGGCGGCCTGGGCACGGGGCGGCACGCTGCTGCCGTCTGCCTGGGGGCAGCTGGCGCAGTCGCCGAAGGCGAAGATGTCCGGGTCATCGACGCTGCGCAGGGTGTCGTCCACGACGATACGCTGGCCCTTGGCCAGGGTCAGGCCCAGCTCGGTGAGGATGTCGGGTGCCTTGATACCCGCCGCCCAGACGGCGAGGTCGGTGGCGATGCGCTGGCCATCGGCGGTATGGATGGCGTCGGTCTCGACCTGGGTGACCCGCGTGGCGGTGAGGACCTGCACGCCCAGGCCCTGGAGTTCATCGCGGACCGCCTGGCGAACGCGCTCGGGAAGGGCCGGCAGCACATCATCGGCGGCCTCGATGAGGTGGATATCGAGCTGATGGTGGTCCAGTTCGGTAACGCCGTAGCTATGCAGCATCAGCAGGGCGTCGTAGAGCTGGGCGGCGAGTTCCACTCCGGTGGCGCCGCCCCCCACGATGCCTACCCGTAGCCGCGGGGACTCGTGCTGTGCGGCGGCACTGTAGCGCAGGAAGGTGTCGAGCATGTCGCGGCGGAAGGCCTCGGCCTGCCCGGGGCTATCGATAAAGTGGCAGTATTCGGCCACGCCAGGGGTGGCAAAGTCGTTGCTGACGCTGCCCAGCGACAGCACCAGCCGGTCGTAGGCCAGCTCGCGAGCGGGCAGGATCTCCTCGCCGTCGTCGTCGAGCATCGCGGCGAGCTGCAGTCGGCGTCGCTGACGGTCGAGCCCGCGCAGGGTGCCGCGCTGGAAGCGGTAGCCATTGCCGCGGGCATGGCTGGCATAGGCGATCTCGTCGAGACCCGAGTCGAGGGCGCCGGTGGCGACCTCGTGGAGCAGCGGCTTCCAGATGTGGGTCGGGCTGTGGTCGACCAGCACGATCTCGGCTCGGCCACGCCGGCCCAGGCGCCGACCCAGGCGGGTCACCAGCTCAAGGCCTCCGGCGCCGCCGCCGACCACCACGATTCTCGGTATGCTCATAAGAGAACTCCTCGGCAAGTGTAAGAAAGCACCAGCATAGGCCTGGTGGCATTCCCTGCCCATGGTTCGTGCGGCACAATATGGTTTTTACTGCCCTGGAGTCAGCGCATGCATCCCATTCTGGAAGGCGTCGAACTGGTGGCCTTCGACCTCGACGGCACCCTGATCGATTCGGTGCCCGACCTGGCCATCGCCGTGGATGCCGCCCTGGCCGAACTGGACCTGCCCGCCGTCGGCGAGACCCGGGTGCGCGACTGGGTGGGCAATGGCTCGCTGGTACTGATGGAGCGGGCGTTGCGGTTTATTGCTCACATAAACGAGGGAGTCGGCGAGGCTGATCCGGCGACTGATATCCGAGGGGGCGCTGTGAACCCCTCCCTGGGCGCTACCGATGCCGTCCCTGGCATAGGACCCCCTCTACTATCAGTCCCCGGCGCCTCGCCTGCTGGCCCTTCGCCAGATGGGTCCTTGCCAGAAAGCCTGCTGGATCGCGCCCATCAGGCCTTTCTGGAGCACTATGCCCGTGCGCCCGGGACCCATACCCGGCTCTACCCCGGGGTGCGCGAATGCCTGGATGGCCTGCGGGGGCGCGGCCTGCCCCTGGCACTGGTGACCAACAAGCCCGAGGCCTTTATCGCGCCGCTGCTGGAGGGGCTGGGCCTGGCCGACGATTTCGCGCTCTGCCTGGGGGGCGACAGCCTGGCCGAGAAGAAGCCCCACCCGGCACCGCTTTTACATGTTGCCTCGCATTTCGCCATTTCTCCGGCGGCCTGCCTGATGGTGGGTGACTCGCGTCATGATATCGCCGCGGGCAAGGCGGCGGGGTTCCGCACCCTGGCGGTCCCCTACGGCTACAACCATGGCGAGCCGGTGCGCGACAGTGGCCCGGATGGCGTGGTTGAATCGCTGGCGGAACTCGTTTAACGTAAATTCGGCTATTGCGATAAGGTAGAGCCTTTTCAATATGTTATTACTATAAGCCGCGGACACCACACGATGCCCACCCGCACTCAGTCGGACCTTACCCTTCACACTCGCGCTGCCCGCGCCGCTGCCCGCCTGCCCGCTCCCTGCAGCTGGCGATGGTGACGCTCACTTCGCCCTTGGTCGTGGCTGCCTGAGCCGCCGCGGCACCCGCGTTAACCACCGCTAACCGTTTTACCGAGGAGCCCGGGCATGATGTCCCCCGAACGCTTTCAGCAGCTGGCCGATGCCGGCTATAACCGCATTCCGGTCACCCGCGAGGTGCTGGCCGATCTCGATACCCCGCTTTCCACCTACATGAAACTCGCCAATGCGCCCTGGACCTTCCTGCTGGAATCCGTCCAGGGCGGCGAGAAGTGGGGGCGCTACTCGATCATCGGGCTGCCCTGTCGCGAGCGCATCGAAGTCCGTGGCTTCAGCATCAGCCATATCGTCGACGATGAGTTGCAAGGGGCCGCCGAGGTGCAGGACCCCCTCGAGTGGATCGAGCAGTTCCAGGCGCGCTTCAAGGTACCGCGCCTGGACGACCAGCCCCGCTTCGATGGTGGCCTGGTGGGCTATTTCGGCTACGACACCATTCGCTATATCGAGCCGCGCCTGCGCAGCGAGGCCGCCGCCGCCAAGCCCGACCCACTGGGTGTGCCGGATATCCTGCTGATGGTGTGCGATGAGCTGGTGGTGTTCGATAACCTCTCCGGCCGACTGACCCTCTGGACCCACGCCGACCCGGCAGAGCCCGAGGCTCATGCCCGGGCGTCAGGCCGTCTCGATGCCCTGGAACAGCAGCTACGCAGCGCCACCCTCAACACCGCCAACCCGGGGACCGGCAGCGCCGCGGTGGAAGAGGGCGACTTCGCCTCCGGTTTCACCGAGGGAGGCTTCAAGGCGGCGGTCGAGACCATCAAGGAATATGTGCTGGCCGGCGACGTCATGCAGTGCGTGCCCTCCCAGCGCATGTCGATTCCCTATCGTGCCGCCCCGCTGGACCTCTATCGGGCGCTGCGCAGCCTTAACCCATCGCCCTACATGTTCTTCCTCGACCTGGGAGACCACCAGGTGGCCGGTTCTTCGCCGGAAATCCTCACCCGCCTGGAGGAGGGCGAAGTGACGGTGCGCCCCATCGCCGGCACCCGCAAGCGCGGCCGCACCGAGGAGGAGGACCGGGCCCTGGAAGAGGAGCTGCTGGCCGACCCCAAGGAACGCGCCGAGCACCTGATGCTGATCGACCTGGGACGCAATGACGTGGGCCGCATCAGCGAGACCGGCTCGGTCAGGGTCACCGAGGAGATGGTGGTGGAGCGCTACTCCCACGTCATGCACATCGTCTCCAATGTCACCGGGCGGCTCTCCCCGGGACTCAGCGCCATGGACGCCCTGCGTGCCACCTTCCCGGCGGGTACCGTCTCCGGTGCCCCCAAGATCCGTGCGCTGGAGATCATCGACGAGCTGGAGCCGGTCAAGCGCGGCATCTATTCCGGTGCGGTCGGCTATCTCTCCTGGCATGGCAACCTGGACACCGCCATCGCCATTCGCACGGCGGTGATCAAGGATGGCCAGCTGCACGTCCAGGCCGGGGCCGGGATCGTCGCCGATTCGGTACCCGAGATGGAGTGGCAGGAGACCCTCAACAAGGGGCGCGCCCTGTTTCGCGCCGTGGCCATGGCCGAACACGGCCTGGATAACCTCGAATAGCCCGGTGGCGGAGAGTTCCATGAAAGTCTGCATGATCGACAATTACGACAGCTTTACCTTCAATGTGGTGCAGTACCTCGCCGAGCTGGGAGCCGAGGTCGAGACCCATCGCAACGATGCCATCACCCTGAAGGATATCGAGGCCCTGGCCCCGACCCATCTGGTGATCTCCCCGGGGCCCTGCACGCCCGACCAGGCGGGCATCTCCATGGAGGCCATTCGACACTTCGCCGGCAAGTTGCCGATACTCGGCGTTTGCCTGGGGCATCAGGCCATCGGCCAGGTCTATGGCGGCAGGGTGGTGCGTGCCCCGGAGGTGATGCACGGCAAGACCTCGGCCATCCGCCACACCGGTCAGGGCGTGTTCGCCGGCCTCGACGACCCCCTGGAGGTCACTCGCTATCATTCGTTGACCGTGGATCGCGAGGGGCTGCCCGACTGCCTGGAGGTCACCGCCTGGACCGATGACCAGGATATTACCCCGGGGTTGATCATGGGGCTGCGCCACCGGGCGTTGGACGTAGAGGGGGTGCAGTTCCACCCCGAATCGATCCTGACCCGCCAGGGCCATGAGCTGCTGGCCAACTTCCTTAAGCGCCGCCCCCAGGCGCCGCTGGGCCGAGACTGATTCGAGGAGACCGATAATGCAGATGCGAGACGCCCTCGGTGCCCTGATGCGCCGCGAAGACCTCAGCTTCGCCGAGACGCATCAGATCATGCGACAGATCATGACCGGGGAGGCCAGTGAACCCCAGGTCGCCGCCTTCCTGATGGGCATGGCCATGAAGGGAGAGACCGCCGAGGAAATCAGTGCCGCCGCCCAGGTGATGCGTGAGTTGATGACGCCGGTTCATCTCCAGGCGGATCATGTGGTGGATATCGTCGGTACCGGCGGTGACGGTGCCAACCTGTTCAATGTTTCCACCGCGGCCAGCTTCGTGGTGGCCGCCGCCGGTGGTCACGTGGCCAAGCACGGTAACCGGGGGGTCTCGTCCTCCTCGGGCAGCGCCGACCTGTTCGCCGTGGCGGGCATCCATATCGATCTCGATGCCGAGCAGGCGGCGCGCTGCATCGAGCAGGTGGGCGTGGGTTTCATGTTCGCCCCCAACCACCATCCGGCGATGCGCCACGCGGTGGTGCCGCGGCGTGACATGGGGGTGCGTACCCTGTTCAACATTCTGGGGCCGTTGACCAACCCGGCCGGTGCACCGAACCAGGTGCTGGGGGTCTATGCCCCGGAGTTGGTGCCGCTGATGGCCGAGGTGCTGCGTCGCCTGGGGAGCCATCATGTGCTGGTGGTGCACGCCGAGGATGGCCTGGACGAGATCTCCGTGGCCGAGCCGACCCGGGTGGCGGAGCTCAGGGACGGCGAGATCCACGAATACGTGATCACCCCCGAAGACCTGGGGATCCCGCGTCAGTCACTCGACCCGCTGCGAGTCGCATCCGCCGAGGACAGCCTGCGCCTGGTGGAGCAGGCCCTGAAGGGCGAGGGGCCGGCGGCCGATATCGTGTCGCTGAATGCCGGTGCGGCCCTGTATGCCGCCGATGTGGCCGACAGCTTGAAGGAGGGGGTGGCCCTGGCCCAGGATGCTCAGGCCTCGAAGCTCCCCCTCGAGAAACTCAAGGAGCTGACCAGCTTCACTCGCGTCTTCCTGCAATAAGCGTTCTCCCTCAGGAGTCACACCATGACCGTATCCCCGGGGGCGACCCCTACCATCCTGACCCGTATCCTCGAGCGCAAGAACGAGGAAGTCAGCCAGCGCGCCCGCGCCGTGCCGGAGGCCGAGCTATTGCGCCTGGCCGCCGAGCAGGACTCGCCGCGAGGCTTCGTGGCGGCGCTGGCGGCGCGTAGCGCCGAGGGTGACCCGGCGATCATCGCCGAGGTCAAGAAGGCCTCGCCCTCCAAGGGGGTGATCCGCGAGGACTTTCACCCCGGCGCCATCGCCGCCAGTTATGCCGCGGGCGGTGCCGCCTGCCTCTCGGTGCTCACCGACAGCGACTTCTTTCAGGGCCATGAGGACTACCTGATCGAGGCCCGCGATGCCTGTTCGCTGCCGGTGATCCGCAAGGACTTCATCACCCACGGCTACCAGGTCAGCGAGGCGCGCGCCATCGGCGCCGACTGCATTTTGCTGATCGTCGCCGCCCTGGAGGACCGGCAGATGGCCGACCTTCACCGCCAGGCCACGGAGCTGGGCATGGACGTGCTGGTGGAGGTCCATGATGCCCTGGAGCTGGAGCGGGCCCTCGAGCTGGACCTCACCCTGGTGGGCATCAACAATCGCGACCTGCACACCTTCGATACCAGCCTCGATACCACCCTCGAGCTGCTGCCCCGCATCCCGCAGGGCGTCACCGTGGTCACCGAGTCCGGCATCCACACCCCCGGCGACGTGCTGCGCATGCGTGAACACGACGTCAATGCCTTCCTCGTCGGCGAGGCCTTCATGCGCCAGCCCGACCCGGGTGAGGCCCTGCGGCGGCTGTTTTTCTAGCCGGACGCTCGCCACTTAACCATGCGGGGTCATCGGGCGTCGTCGCCACCACGCCAGCCGGTCAGCGCATCCAGAAGCGCGACGGCAAAGGAGGCCGCAAAGGCGCCCGTCAGGGTAAGCGCTACCCGCGAGAGCATGGCGTAACCGGCATCCTGGGTGGACAGGGCGCCGGCAATCAACGACAGCATGACGGAAAGCGCATACTGGTAGACATTACTGGGTTGGGGACCCTTCAGCATGCCGCTGGCGAGCGCCAGGCAAGCCAGAAAGATCAGAGCCAGCAGGACGGGCAGGTGCGGTGACAGGGTGAATACTGCCAGGACGCCCAGCGCCATCATGCCGCCGTAAAGGGTGGCACGAATGCGCTGCCGGGCTTCGGAGAAGACGGCTCGGCGCGTGGGAAAGACCAGCACCATGGCGGCGATGACCGCCATCATCATGTCCGAGGGCTGCATCACCGAGTAAAGCCAGAAGCTCAGTCCCAGCAACACGGTGGCCCGGATGGCGGCACCTACGGTCACATTGCCGCCCCCCGGTCGAGGAGTATCAATATGCTGTTCGGTGGTGCGCGGCGGGAACAACAGATAGGCGAGCGGGGCTAGAACCAGCGCCACCAGGGATGCCTGCAGGAAGCCATCGCGCAGCGATTCCACCGTCGCCGATCCATGCATGCCCATGACCGACATCAATACGGTAATCACCACGATCAGCATGCCGGCGGGGGCCCCGGTGGCGAGGATCGCCTTGAATCCGGCGAAATACAGCAGCCACATCACGCCCATATACACCAGTGGCATGGTGTGCAGCTCATTGACGAGCCACGCCATGATGAAGGTCATCACCACCATGGCGACGGGCCCCCCAATTGCCTTGCCCACGCTGAAGGCCTTGCGTTGGGCACCGATCAATCCGATGGGCAGCGCCGCGATGATCGGTGGCAAGGCGGGATCAATCAGCACCACGGCGAGATAGGAAAGCGTGCCCACCAAGGCCAGGCGCAGGGCAAACAGTGGATCTTCGCCGGCATCCGGGCGCGGGGTGACATACATACACTGACCTCAATGCAGGTAGCTGGCCCAGGACTGCAGCCGTTGCAGGCCGCGGGCTATCCAGGTGATCGGGTTGCCACTGTCGCCGGTCAGCACGGTGACATCCACCTTGCCGCCTACGCGAACCTGTCTCGGCCAGTCTTCCATGCCGCCTGCCAGCTCGATGCGCACCGGGATTCGCCGCGCCGGCTCGAACCAGCGGTTATTGGGCTGGCTGACCACCAGGCCTTCTTGCGTATTGCGCCCCGGGTTTATGCCCCAGGCAATGCTTTGTACTCGACCCTCGTAGATCGTGCCGGGCACCGCATCAAACAGCATCCGAGCGGTATCGCCCGGGTCGAGGTTCTGCAGCTGGTTTTCGCGCAGATCCACCGTGACCCAGGCCGCCCTGGCATCAATAAAGGTCATGGCCGGATTGCCTGCGCTGATGAACTGGCCTTCCGACAGAGTGACATTGGTAATTACCCCGAAATGCGGTGCTTTCACCGTGGTCGACGTCAGGTCGTACTGGGCCTGCTCCAGCTTCGATTCGGCCGCGAGAATGGCCGGGTTGTCCTCGCCCTGGGAGCCAAGCTGGGCCCGGGCGCTCTCGAGGTTGGCCCGAGCGCTGTCCAGCCTCGACTCGGCATCCGCCAGCTGGGCGCGAGCGTCGTCTGCCTTGTCGACGGAAATCACACCACGTCGCTCCAGTCGTAGCATTCGATCCGCCTTGGAACGCGCATTATCGAGGGCCACGCGGGCCTGGGTAACCTCGGCCTGAACCGCTACCAGCGATGCGCTGGATGCACTGACATTCTGGGCGGCGGTCTCGAGATTCGCTTGCGCCTGTCGTACGGCCAGCTGGAAGGGACGATCATCAATGGCAAACAGCGGATCGCCGGCTTCCACCACGGCATTATCTTCGACCAGTATCTCGGTCACCTGGCCCGAAACCCGTGGTGCGATCCGTGCGACGTGCGCGGAGACAATGCCGCGCGAAGAAGACGGGGCCAGGCGATCACTCAATGCATAGATCACCACGAACATGATCAGTAATGCCAGCACCAGCAGGGTAATGATCCTGGCCGGGCTTCCTGTCTTATTCGGCTTCTCGCTGGCTTCGGGGGTGGCACTTTCCCCGCCATTGGCTTCGGCGGGTCCCCCGACATCACTGCTGGCGCCGCCGGTGTGCGGTCGTTCCTCGCTATCACTCATCCTCTTCCCCCTGGCGGTGGTTCGGGCGGGCTCGCCATGGCGTTTGGCCCGCCGCGTCGACTCGTCCGGCGATATCCTTGGTGGCCTAGTGGCCTAGTGGCCTAGTGGCCTAGTGGCCTAGTGGCCTAGTGGCCTAGTGGCCTTCGTCCGGCTCCTGGGCGGCGTCGTGCCCCATCAGGTAATCGGCCACCGCCTGGTAGGCGGGCAGGGAGGTGGCATCGTTTGCCGCGTTGGCCGCCACCGGGTGTGACGCAAAGCGCACGATGACCATGTCTGCCGTGGGGTCGATATAGAGGGTCTGGCCGTGAACGCCGCGTGCGGCGAAGGCGCCGTGATCGTTATGGGTCATCCACCACATGTCCTTGTAGGACCAGCCCTCGAGCTCGGGATGGTCGGACCTGGCGAAGGCCTCCTGGCTGCCGCCCGCACGAATATCGGCAATGGCGGCCTGGGGCAGGATTTGCTCGCCTCGCCAGGCACCATCGTCCAGCAGCATCTGGCCGACACGCGCCATGTCCCGCAATCCAGCGCTCAGGCCGCCTCCGGATGCGGGCATGCCCTTGGCGTCCACCTGATAATAGGCCGACTGCTCCATGCCCAGCCGGCTCCAGATCGTCGTCGATAGCAGTTCCGCCAGCGATGTGTCCGCGGCCCGGGAAACGATCCAGCCCAGCGCGTCGGCGTTGGGAGTCTTGTACGCGAAGGCGTCACCGTGAGCGCATTGCGGTTCTTTCTCGAGGGTTTTTAGATACTCAAAGGTGCCGGACGGGCCGTTGTCGCTTCCGGCCCGAGGCAGGGGGTTGCTGGCCTTGGCATAGTCCCAGATTTCGGCTTCCGGATCGGCGTAGTCCTCGCTGTACGCCAGGCAGGTGGTCATGTTCATGACCTGTCCTACCGTCGCGTCCCCGAAGGCCGAGTCCGCCAGTTCGGGGACATAGTCTGTCACCGCCGCCTCCCGATCCAGCTTGTCCTCGGCCACCAGCGTCGCGGCCAGTATGCCGGTGAAGGACTTGGTGACCGACATGGCGGCATGCCGGCGATCCTCCTTCATCTCGGCGAAGTAGCGCTCGTACACCGGCTTGCCATGGTGGAGGACCATAATGCCATCCGTGTAGTTCTCCGCGAGCGAGGCCTGCCAGGTCATCGGCTCGTCGCCCCCTCGGGGGGTGAACACAACGTCATCGATCCCAGAGTCCAGCGCATACGCGAACGGATCCGGCGCCCCCAGCCCGCGTGACACACTCACCGTGGGAAGAAACTGGCGCATGTGCACCACGCTCCAGCGTAGCGCCGGGAACTCGAAAAAGGATCCGTCGACGGCGCTCAGGGTGTGCTCCTTGGAGGGCGGGAAGCCCTGCATCCAGCCCATCTCGACGGGGTCGCTGTCTTGGGCGGAGAGCGGCTGCCCCTGGGGTTGCGCCAGGGCCTGGGAGGTGAAGGCGCTGGTGACGAGCAGTAGAGAGGATGCGAGACCGTAGCCTGGGAGGCTTGTAAGCATGGGAGCTACCTTGTTGACCAAAGTGCAAAGCATGGCGGACCCGCCCGCATTCGGCAAACGGTCGTGCCGCCATCCGGCGCAGGGCAAGCAGGCCGTACCTGCTTGCCCTGCGGGTGGCCGCCTAGCGCTGTGGAGCTAGTCGGTGAGGCGCAGCTCCCTAAGCAGCGCCTGCAGCGGGTGGGGCAGGGTGGCATCCGATAGCCGCCGGGCCTGGCTGCGGCAGGAGTAGCCGGTGGCCAGCAGGCGGCCGGCATTGGCCTCGTCCTCCACCTTGGGTTGCCAGGACTGGGCGTAGATGGTCCGGGAGGTGTCGAGGTTGCGTGCCTCGTGGCCGTAGGTGCCGGACATGCCACAGCAGCCGCTGGCGAGTAGTTCGAGTTCCAGACCGAAGGCACCGAAGACCTGCTGCCAGGCCCTGGGGCTGCCCGGGGCATTGGTCTTCTCGGTGCAGTGGCTGAGGAGCTTGTAGGCCGGGATACTGTTGCCGTGGGAAGCCGCGAATCCGCTGGGTACCAGCTGGGCGGCGCGTGTCACCAGCCACTCCTGCAGCATCAGCACCTCGGGTACCGCCTGGGGGCCTAGCGCCTTCACATATTCCTGGCGATAGGTGAGGGTCATGGCCGGGTCGATGCCCACCAGCGCCACCCCGGACTCGGCGAGCATCCCGAGCCGTTCGGCCTGTTTGGCGGCGGTGCGCTGGAAGGCCCCGAGAAACCCCTGCACGTTGAGCGGCTTGCCGTTGGGAGAGAAGGGAGCCACGAAGACCCGGACATCCAGCCGACCCAACAGCTCGACGATATCCATGACCAGCCTGGCCTCGAAGTAGCTGGTGAAGGCGTCCTGGACGATCACCACGCTGCGGGCCTTCTGGGCCTCGGTCAACCGGCCGAGCGAGGTGGGTGTCGCCTCGGCCACGCCCCAGGCATCGAGCTGCTTGGCAAGGCTGGCGCGGGAGAGCCGGGGGCTGTCTACCATGCCGATGGGGCCGGCCAACAGGCGGTCGACCAGACGATTGCCCAGGGCGGCATTGTAGAGCGGCGCGAGACGCGACAGGGTAGGAACCATGAACTCCAGGCCGCCGATCAGGTAGTCCCGAAGCGGACGCAGGTAGCGGCCGTGATAGGCCTCCAGGAACTGCGCGCGCGAGTCCGGCACATTGACCTTGATGGGGCACTGGCCGGCGCAGGCCTTGCAGGCCAGGCATCCCGCCATGGCGTCATATACCTCGTGGGACATATCCGCCTCGCCGCGCCGCCTGGCCAGGGTGTTGCGGAGCCGCTTGGGGAAGGCCTTGATAACGCCCCAGGCGCCCTCGGCCCGCTTCTTGCGCGCCTCCTCGACCAGGTCGATGCCGGCCTCTCCCTGCAGGCGCAGCCATTCGCGAATCAGGCTGGCACGCCCCTTGGGAGAGTGGACCCGGTCGCGGGTGGCCTTCCACGACGGACACATGGCGTCGTCGGGGTCGTAGTTATAGCAGGCGCCGTTGCCGTTGCAGTAGACGGTGGCGGCATGGGCCTGCCAGGCCCGCTCGTCGATGGTCCGGTCGAGCTGGCCGCGGGTGGTCACGCCATCGATGGCCAGCAGGCCCGGGTCGCCCCTGCCCGCGGCCCCGGGCGGGCTAACGATAGACGTGGCCTCGGGCTTGCCTACGGTTTCGGGCGGGATAGAGGTCTTGTCCGCGGTTTCGGGCGGGCTAGAGGCTGTACCCGCGTCGTCGGGCGGGATAGAGAGCCCCGCGGTGTCGGGCGGGCTAGAAAGCGGCGTGGCGATCTTCCCCGGGTTCAGCTGGTTATAGGGGTCGAAGGCCGCCTTGATCCGCTGCAGGCTCGGGTAGAGTTCGCCGAAAAAGGTCGGTGCATACTCCGAGCGTATGCCCTTGCCGTGCTCACCCCACAGCAGGCCGCCGTATTGCTGCGTGAGACTCGCCACCTCGTCGGAGATCGTGCGGATCAGCGTCTCCTGTTCGGGGTCTTTCATGTCGATGGCGGGGCGTACGTGAAGCACGCCCGCGTCCACATGGCCGAACATGCCGTACTCGAGGCCTCGGGCGTCCAGGATGGCGCGGAACTCGGCGATAAAGTCGGCGAGATGCGCCGGCGGTACCGCGGTGTCCTCGACGAAGGGGAGGGGGCGCTTCTCTCCCTTGGCATTCCCCAACAGGCCCACGGCGCGCTTGCGCATGGCGTAGACCCTCTGGATCTGCGCGCGTCCCTGGGCCTGGGTGAAGCCCAGGCGCTGGACGCTCGCGTCCGCCTCCAGATGACGACAGAAGTCCGCCACGCGGTCGCTCAGGCGCGCGGGGTCATCGTCGTTGAATTCCACCAGGTTGATGCCGCGTACCGGGGTATCGCCGGCCGCCGGGTCGCCGCTCGGAAAGAACTCTGCGACGCTGTCCCAGACGATATCCTCCATGGCCAGCATCAGGACCCGGTCGTCTACCGTTTCGATGGAGGTCGGGCCGGCGGCGCTGCCCTTGAGCGCCTGGGCGTCACGCAGGGCATCCATGAAGCCGGCGTAGCGAACATTGACCAGGGTCGAGTGCTTGGGGATCGGCAACACGTTGAGGACGGCCTCGTCGAGGAAACCGAGCGAGCCCTCGGAGCCGCAGAGCAGGCTGTTCATGTCCAGCCGGCCCGCTGCATCTCTCAGGTGCGCCAGGTCATAGCCGGTCAAGCAGCGGTTGAGGGGCGGAAACTTCTCGGCGATAAGCTCGCCCTGGGTGTCGATGACCTCCCGGGCGGTGCGATAGGCGCGGGCACTGGTGGTGTCGCGGGAGCAGAGCGTCTCCAGCTCGCCTTCCTCTATCGGGCGGCTGGTCAGCCGCTCGCCGCCCAGCAGCAGCACCTCGAGTTCGAGCACATGGTCGCGGGTCTTGCCGTACTCGCAGCTGCCCTGGCCGCTGGCATCGGTGGCGATCATGCCGCCGATGGTGGCGCGGTTGGAGGTGGAGAGCTCCGGGGCGAAGAAGAGTCCAAAAGGCTTCAGGGCGGCATTGAGCTGGTCCTTGACCACCCCGGCCTGCACCCGTACCCGGCGGTTGTCGGCATCGATAGCGAGGATACGGTTCATGTGCCGGGAGACATCCACCATCAGGCCGTCGGTGAGCGACTGGCCATTGGTGCCGGTGCCGCCACCACGAGGGCTGAGGACCACCTGGCGATGCTCCACCTGGCCGGCCAGGTGGGCAATGCGCTGCAGGTCCTCGCCGTTCAGGGGGTAGAGTACCGCCTGGGGCAGGCGCTGATAGATGGAGTTATCGGTGGCGAGTACCGTGCGGTCGGCGTAGTCGGGGGCGATATCGCCCTCGAAGCCGGCGGCTTTCAAGGCCTCGAGGAAACGAAGGTAGGGCGTGGCGAGTCCAGCGACGGTAGCGGCGTCGGTACTATCGAGTCGTGCGATCATGGATATCTTCAAGGGCGAGCGAGGGTGTATCTACCTTACCGTGTGGGGCCCGAAGGCGCATCCCGGCAATCCCGTTTCACATGGCGCCCCTGCGGCCTTTTGCCTACAATGGGCGACCTGCTGTGACCCTATCACCGACTGCTACGGACTGGATTCCATGCTCGATCCCAAACTGCTGCGCAGCGACCTCGAGACGGTCGCCCAACGACTCGCCAAGCGAGGCTTCGCCCTGGATATCGATCGTCTGTCGACGCTGGAGGCCCGGCGCCGGGAGTTGCAGGCCGAGACCGAGTCGCTGCAAAACGAGCGCAATACCCGCTCCAAGGCGATCGGCAAGGCCAAGGCGTCGGGGGAGGATATCCAGCCGCTGCTCGACGAGGTGAGTGACCTTGGCGATCGCCTGGATGGCGCCAAGACACGCCTGGCCGAGGTCCAGGCCGAGTGGGATGACGCGGTGAGCGGCATCCCCAACCTGCCCCATGAGAGCGTTCCCGAAGGGGCCGACGAGAGCGACAACGTCGAGCTGCATCGTTGGGGACAGCCACGGCAGTTCGACTTCGCGGTGCGTGACCACGTCGACCTGGGAGAGCTCAAGGGCGACCTCGACTTCGATTTGGCCGCCAAGCTCACCGGGGCGCGATTCGCAGTGATGCGCGGGCCCATCGCGCGGCTGCATCGGGCGCTGACGCAGTTCATGCTCGACAAGCAGACCCAGGAGCATGGCTACGAGGAGTGCTATGTTCCCTATATGGTCAACGAGGCCTCGCTGCGGGGCACCGGCCAGCTGCCCAAGTTCGGCGAGGATCTGTTCCGGCTGGACGATGATCGCAGCTATCATCTGATACCCACCGCTGAGGTGCCGCTGACCAACTTTGCCCGGGACGAGATCCTCGATGCCAAGGCGCTGCCGCTGAAGCTGGCCGCCCACTCGCCCTGTTTTCGCAGCGAGGCCGGCTCCCACGGGCGTGATACCCGGGGGATGATTCGCCAGCACCAGTTCGACAAGGTCGAGATGGTGCAGATGGTGATGCCCGAGCAGAGCCATGCGGCGCTCGAGGAAATGCGTGGCCATGCCGAGGCGATTCTCCAGTCCCTCGAGCTGCCGTATCGTGTGGTGACGCTGTGCACCGGCGATATGGGCTTCGGTGCCGCCAAGACCTATGATCTCGAGGTATGGATTCCCAGCCAGGATACCTACCGGGAAATCTCCTCGATCTCCAACTGCGAGGACTTCCAGGCGCGTCGCATGCAGGCGCGCTTCCGCCATCCCGAGCAGAAGAAGCCGCAGCTGCTGCATACTCTCAACGGCTCCGGCCTGGCGGTGGGCCGCTGCCTGGTAGCGGTGCTGGAGAACTGCCAGCAAGCCGATGGCTCGGTGACGGTGCCCGAGGTGCTGCGGCCCTATATGGGCGGACAGGAGGCGATCAATCTGTAAGGCTTTCCCGGGCCTTGGCACATTGAACCCCCGCCGCCGGCGGGGGTTCTGCGTTATCAGGTGGGTGTCGCCGATTGTTGAAGCGCCGCCCGGGGGGCATGATGACAACCAACAATGGTTTGGGAGGTCCTGATGCAGGACGCAAAAGATGATGCAACGGGCATCATACCGCTGAACCTGGTGCTGGCCCTGGCGGCGCTGGTGGTTATCGTGGCCGGGATGCGACTCGGAGCCAGCCTGCTGGTGCCGATGCTGCTGGCGGCCTTTATCGCGGTGGTCTGTACGGCGCCGGTGTTATGGCTCAATCGTCACGGCCTGAGCCTGCGCCTGGCGGTGTGGCTGACCCTGGTGGTGATCGGCGGCCTGTTTTCGCTGCTGGGACTGTTGCTGGTCAGTAGCTTCGGCACCTTCGTTGATGCCCTGCCGGATATCGAACAAAAGCTCTATGACTACTACCTGGGGCTGCTGGATGGCCTGTCGCGGCTGGGGCTGGCCATCGATACCGACCGCCTGGCCGAGCTGCTGGATGCGGAGCAGCTGGGGGAGTGGTTTCCGGCACTGATCGGGGAGGTCGGCAACCTGTTGATGCAGAGTGTGGTCGTCGGGCTGCTGGCGGTGTTCATGCTCTTCGAGACGCTTCACTTCCGCGACAAGCTTTCCCGGGCCTTGGCCAATCCGGCGCCCAGCCTGGAGCGTTTCAGCGAGTTCAGCCTGACGCTCAAGCGCTATCTGGCGGTGAAGACGGTGGTCAGCCTGGTCACCGGTATCCTGGTATGGATCGCCTGCCAGCTGGTGGGGGTGGATTTTCCGCTGTTGTGGGCGGTGCTTGCCTTCACCCTCAACTACATTCCGAACATCGGTTCGGCCATTGCGGCAGTGCCGCCGGTCATGCTGCTGCTGGTCTCTCCCGATGGCGGCATGATCGATGCGCTGCTGCTTTCGGCGGCCTATCTGGGCATCAACTTCCTGCTCGGCAATATCGTCGAGCCGCGCATTATGGGCAAGGCGCTGGGCCTTTCTACCTTTATCGCCTTCCTGTCCCTGGTGGTCTGGGGGTGGGTCTTCGGCGCCGTGGGCATGCTGTTGTCGGTGATGTTGACCATGACCCTGAAGATCGCCCTGGATAGCCACCCTCAGACGCGCTGGATCGCCCATCTGCTGGGGCCGGGGGACGAACCGGCGCTGGTTGAGGCGGATCAGCCGCCTTCCGAACGAGGCGAGTATGACGAGTGGAAAGGGCCTGACGCTTGACGCTAGAGGCGCCTGACGCTTAAAGGTTGCCTCCTGAAACGACATCGCCCCGGCCTTGGCCGGGGCGATGTCGTTTCGGGGGCTGCCGATCAGCTGTTCTGTTCGATGAACTGGCTGAGCTGGGACTTGGACTGGGCGCCCACCAGCGAAGCGATCTTGGTGCCGGACTTGAACAGCATCACGGTGGGCACACCGCGGACGCCCTGTTCGGCGGCGATCTCGGGCGCATCGTCAACATTGATGCTGACGACCTTGAGGTTGTCACTACGCTCTTCGGCAACCTCGTCGACCACCGGGGCCATCACCTTGCAGGGGCCGCACCAGGGGGCCCAGAACTTGAGCAGCACCGGCGCGTCGGCCTTGAGAACTTCCTGCTCGAAGTTGGCGTTGGTGACATCGACATTATTGGCCATGGGGTTCTCCAGTATCGTTGCGCTGCATCGAGCGGATTAGGGTTGGCAGGTCGGACGATGTTAGCGGTCGTCCGGGATGCTGGCAAATCGGGAATGCATATCGGCGACTCATGCGATGCCTGGCATGTTATGCTACAAATGAATTAGAGTAATTTTTTATATGCCTTTTTATTGCCTTGACGCCTCCGGCGCAATGGGGGCATGGGAGAGTCGTCATGAAGCTGCAACAGTTGCGCTACGTCTGGGAAGTCACCCGCCACAACCTCAATGTCTCGGCCACCGCCCAGAGCCTGTTTACGTCACAGCCGGGTATCTCCAAGCAGATCCGCCTGCTCGAGGATGAACTGGGCGTCGAGATCTTCGCGCGCAGTGGCAAGCACCTGACACGGGTCACCCCGGCGGGCCAGGCCATTGTCGAGCTGGCCAGCGAGGTGCTGCGTCTCACCGAGAATATCAAGGAGGTGGCCCAGGAGTTCAGCGACGAGCGCCGCGGTAGCCTGTCGGTCGCCACGACCCATACCCAGGCGCGCTATGCCTTGCCGCCGGTGATCGGCGAGTTTACCCGCCAGTATCCCGACGTGGCACTGCATATGCAGCAGGGCACCCCCCGACAGATTGCCCATATGGTCAGCGATGGCCAGGCCGACTTCGCCATCGCCACCGAGTCGCTGGGGCTGTTCAATGACCTGGTGCTGCTGCCTTGCTACCGCTGGAATCGCTGCATCCTGGTGCCCCAGGGGCATCCGCTGACGAAGGAGGGCCCGCTGACCCTGGAGGCCATCGCCCGCCATCCGCTGGTCACCTATGTGTTCGGCTTCACCGGCCGGTCCCAGCTCGATGATGCCTTCCGCGACAAGGGGCTTACTCCCAATGTGGTGCTGACCGCCGCCGATGCCGATGTGATCAAGACATACGTTCGGCTGGGGCTGGGCGTGGGTATCGTCGCGGGCATGGCGGTGGACCCGGACCAGGACGGCGATCTGGTGGCGCTGGATGCCAGCCACCTGTTCGCAAGTTCCACCACCAAGATCGGTATCCGCCGCGGGACCTTCATGCGTGGCTACATGTACGACTTCCTGAAGGGCTTCGCCCCCCACCTGGACCGGGATATCGTCGATGCCGCCCTGGCCGCCGGGCCGCGCCACGAGCGTGCCCTGTTCGAGGATATCGAGCTGCCGCTGCGCTAGGCGGCGTTATGGCGGTATTATGGCGACGTGTCGGCGTGTGCCAGCGCCGACATCAGGTGGCGGATCTTGTCCCAGGTCTCCTGGTACTCCGCCTCGCCCTCCGAGTCGGCGACCAGGCCGCCGCCGCCCCATAGATGCAGGTGTCCGTCGTCTGCCACGGCGGTGCGAATGGCAATGGAGGTATCCATGTGCCCGCGAATGTCCACATAGCCGAGGCTGCCACAGTAGACGCTGCGCCGGCTGGGCTCGAGTTCATCGATGATCTGCATGGCGCGCACCTTGGGCGCGCCGGTGATGGACCCCCCGGGGAAGGCGGCGGCCAGTAGCTCCAGCGGTGTGCGCCCGGCGGCAAGCGTGCCGGTGACCACGCTGACCAGATGGTGAACATTGATATAGCTCTCCAACCCACACAGCTGGGGGACCCGCACCGTGCCAGGCCGGCAGCGGCGGCCCAGGTCATTACGCAACAGGTCGACGATCATCACGTTTTCGGCGCGATCCTTGAGGCTGCCCTCGAGCTCGGCGGCCAGGCGGGCATCGGCGGCGGGCGTATCGCCCCGCGGGCGTGTGCCCTTGATGGGGCGGGTTTCCACATGGCCGTGGCGACATTCCAGGAAGCGTTCCGGCGATAGCGAGAGGACCGCCTGTTCGCCATTGGCGGAGGGCCAGGCCATGAAGGCGGAGAAGGGCGTCGGCGTGGCCTGGCGAAGACGCCGGTAGGCGTTCCACAGGTCCCCATGATAGGGGGCGCTGAAGCGCTGGGCCAGGTTGACCTGGTAACAGTCACCGGCCCGAATATAGTGCTGCACGGCCGCGAAGCGAGCCATATAGGCTTCAGGATCGAGTTCGGCGACAAATGCTCCCGACAGCCGGCAGACGCCCTCCGGTGCGGGGGCGGCGCTCAGCCACTCGAGTACCTGACGGCGCCGCTCCGGGGTGGCCACCAACCAGGCCTCACCGCGCGCGTGATCCTGAATCAGTGCCCAATCATAGAGGCCGACCCGACTGTCGGGCAGGGCCACGGTGCGGCGGGCCCGTTGTCCTACCGACTCCAGCTGGTAACCGAGGTCGTAGCTCCAGTAACCGATCAATCCACCCAGAAAGGGGAGCTCGCTCTCCGGCACCCCGATGGTGTCGGTCAGGCGCTCGAGCAGTGCCTGCTGAGCCGCGAAGGGATCAAGATGTCGAAGCTCCGGAATGCCTTCCACCCGCCCCGTCTCATCGACTTCCAGTACCGCCAGCGGGTCGCTGGACATGATGTCATAGCGCCCGCCGGGCGCTTCTGGCCGGCCGCTGTCCAGGAGGACGGCGCCGGCCCGGCGGCGCAGGCGCGCGAAGGCGGGCAGCGGGGTGGGCCGGTAGGGGTGGGGCGTGATCTGGAGCTGGGTGGTCATCGCTGGGCCTATACGGTCGGGGCGCCCATTCTAGGCGTCGTGAGCGTCACTGTCCTCGTTTAGGCATGGCAGGGGCCTCAACGCTTGCGATCAGCATTGTCGACATTTATCGCGAAGAGGGCTGGGTTGTCTACAACCAAAGGCGTATTATTCCGTTATGCCGCCTTATTGACCCGGAGTCGGGCAATGGATACTCTTCTCTCACTCACTAATTGTCGACAATCACCATGAAGCTAGCCGAAGTCGAATCTTCAAGCCCCGAGGTGCGCACCCTTGCCGAGCGCGTCTTCCAGCAGCTACAGGACGCCATCGTGCGTGGTGAGCTCGTGCCGGGCAGCAAGATCACCGAGCCGGGCCTGTCCAGGGCCTATGGCATCTCCCGCGGGCCGTTACGCGAGGCGATGCGTCGGCTGGAGGCCCATCGGCTGATCGAGCGAGTGCCCCATGTCGGTGCCCGTGTGGTGAAGCTTTCCATGCAGGAGCTGCTCGAGCTGTTTGACGTGCGCGAGGCCCTGGAAAGCATGGCCGCACGCCTGGCGGCCGAGCATATGAGCGTCGAGGAGATCGCCGGGCTGCGCGAGGTGCTCGCGATGCATGAGCGCCAGGCCGACCTCAAGAAGGGCGAGGCCTATTTCCAGCGCGAGGGAGACCTGGACTTTCACTACCGCATTGTTCAGGGCAGTCACAACCGCATGCTGGTGACCATGCTCTGTGACGATCTCTACTACCTGGTGCGGCTCTATCGCACCCAGTTCAGCGCCAGCGGCACTCGCCCCCAGCGCGCCTTTGTCGAGCACCACCGCATCGTCGATGCCATCGAGGCCGGCGACGCCGAATTATCCGAGTTGCTGATGCGTCGCCACGTCAGCGCCTCGCGAGCCAATGTCGTCGATCGCTACGCCGCCTCTCTCAGGGAGCAGGGCGATACCACTGCCTGACCGCTTACCGGATACCACCAGGAGAAACACCATGACCCAGCAGACGCCCGGCGCCCGCTTTCGCGCCGCCCTCGAGGCCAATCGCCCGCTCTCCATCGTTGGCACGATCAATGCCTATACCGCCATGATGGCCGAGCGCGTGGGCCATCAGGCCATCTACCTCTCCGGTGGTGGCGTGGCCAACGCCTCCTTCGGCCTGCCGGACCTGGGCATGACGACCATGAACGATGTGGTCGAGGACGCGCACCGTATCTGTGGTGCCTCCGACCTGCCGTTGCTGGTGGATATCGATACCGGCTGGGGCGGGGCCTTCAATATCGCGCGTACCGTCAAGGAAATGCAGCGCGCCGGCGTGGCCGCGGTACACCTCGAGGACCAGGTAGCCCAGAAGCGTTGTGGCCATCGCCCCAACAAGGCGATCGTCTCACAGCAGGAGATGGTGGATCGCGTCAAGGCCGCCGCCGATGCGCGCCTCGACCCGGACTTCTATCTGATCGCCCGCACCGATGCCTTCCAGAAGGATGGGCTGGACGCCGCCATCGAGCGCTCCCAGGCCTGCATCGAGGCCGGTGCCGACGCCATCTTCGCCGAAGCGGTGCATACCCTGGATGACTATCGGGCCTTCTGCGAGCGCGTCGATGCCCCGATCCTGGCCAATATCACCGAGTTCGGCGCCACGCCGCTGTTCTCCCAGCAAGAGCTCGCCGAGGTGGGCTGTCGCATGGTGCTCTATCCCCTGTCCGCCTTCCGCGCCATGAACGCGGCGGCGCTCAGGGTCTATCAGAGCATTCACGACACCGGCCATCAGCGCGACGTGGTCGACACCATGCAGACCCGCGACGAGCTCTACGATTTCCTCAACTACCACGGCTTCGAGCAGAAGCTCGACGCCTTGTTCACGGAAAGCCAGCTCGCCGAGAAGGGCGGCGACGCCTGAGGCGCGCCCGGCGTCGAACATATCATCGAGAGGAGAGATAACATGGCTGATAAACCCGTTAGTGGCGCAGGCCTGCGCGGCCAGAGTGCCGGCACCACCGCGCTGTGCACCGTCGGCAAGACCGGCTCCGGCCTGACCTATCGCGGCTTCGACATCAAGGAGCTGGCGGAGAAGGCGAAGTTCGAGGAAGTGGCCTACCTGCTGCTCAAGGGCAAGCTGCCCAACCAGGCCGAGCTCGATGCCTATATCACCAGGCTCAAGGGCCTGCGTGCACTGCCCGCCGCACTCAAGACCGTGCTCGAGCAGATCCCGAAGGATGCCCATCCGATGGACGTGATGCGCACCGGCGCCTCCATGCTGGGCAACCTCGAGACCGAGCAGAGCTTCGACGAGCAACAGGACGTTTCCGACCGCCTGCTCGCCGTGCTGCCGTCGATCATCTGCTACTGGTACCGCTTCAGCCACGATGGTGTGCGCATCGAGACCGAGACCGATGATGCCTCCGTGGGTGGCCATTTCCTGCATATGCTGCGCGGCGAGCCGGCCTCGGAGCTGCATGCCCGGGTCATGAACGTCTCGTTGATCCTCTACGCCGAGCACGAGTTCAACGCCTCCACCTTCACCGCTCGAGTGTGTGCCTCCACGCTCTCCGATATGCACTCCTGCGTGACCGGCGCCATCGGTTCCCTGCGTGGCCCGCTGCACGGCGGTGCCAACGAGGCGGCCATGGCGATGATCGAGAACTGGCAGTCTGCGGAAGAGGCCGAGCGCGAGATCCTCGGCATGCTCGAGCGCAAGGACAAGATCATGGGCTTCGGCCATGCGATCTATCGCGAATCCGACCCGCGCAACGCCATCATCAAGGAGTGGTCGAAGAGGCTCGCCGAGGATGTGGGCGACAGCGTCCTCTACCCGGTCTCCGAGCGCGTCGAGGCGGTGATGTGGCGCGAGAAGAAGCTGTTCTGCAACGCCGACTTCTTCCATGCCAGCGCCTACCACTTCATGGACATCCCCACCAAGCTGTTTACGCCGATCTTCGTGATGTCGCGGCTGACCGGCTGGGCCGCGCATGTCTTCGAGCAGCGTGCCAACAACCGCATCATTCGCCCCAGCGCCGATTATGTGGGCCCCGAGAAGAGTGAATGGGTACCGATCGAGCAGCGTGACTGATCGATCAGGGCCTTGCAGGGCGGCCTGAGGGCCGTCCTGCTGCATTTCCCCGTGCGTTACTCCGCCTCGCGGCCAGCCGTCAGCAAGAGACTCCGATGCCATGAATATCGATTATCGTAAACCCCTTCCCGGCACCGACCTGGACTACTTCGACGTGCGTGCGGCCGTCGAGGCGATTCAGCCCGGTGCCTATGATTCTCTTCCCTATACGTCCCGGGTACTGGCCGAGCAGCTGGTGCGCCGCTGCGAACCGGAGAGGCTGACCGATTCGCTGAAGCAGTTGATCGAGCGCCGCCGGGACCTGGACTTTCCCTGGTACCCCGCCCGCGTGGTGTGCCACGACATCCTCGGCCAGACGGCTCTCGTCGACCTCGCCGGCCTGCGTGACGCCATCGCCGAGGAGGGGGGCGACCCGTCCAAGGTCAATCCGGTGGTGCCCACTCAGCTGATCGTCGACCACTCCCTGGCCGTCGAGCACGCGGGCTTCGAGCCGGATGCCTTCGACAAGAACCGCGCCATCGAGGATCGTCGCAACGAGGACCGCTTCCACTTCATCGAGTGGACCAAGACCGCCTTCGAGAACGTCGACGTGATCCCCGCCGGCAACGGCATCATGCACCAGATCAACCTGGAAAAGATGTCGCCGGTGGTGCAGGCCCGCCCCGATGAAAACGGAAGGCAGGTGGCCTTTCCCGATACCTGCGTGGGTACCGACAGCCACACCCCGCATATCGACTGCCTGGGGGTGATCGCCATCGGTGTCGGCGGCCTCGAGGCCGAGACCGTGATGCTGGGGCGTCCCTCCATGATGCGTCTTCCCGATATCGTCGGCGTGGAGCTGACCGGCAAGCGCCAGCCGGGCATCACCGCCACCGATATCGTGCTGGCGATCACCGAGTTTCTGCGCCAGGAGCGCGTGGTCGGTGCCTATCTGGAGTTCTTCGGCGAGGGGGCCAGGAGCCTGACCATCGGCGACCGTGCCACCATCTCCAACATGACCCCGGAGTATGGCGCCTCCGCGGCGATGTTCTATATCGATGAGCAGACCCTCGACTACCTGACGGTGACCGGCCGCGAGCCGGAGCAGGTCAAGCTGGTCGAGACCTATGCCAGGCAGACCGGCCTGTGGGCCGACAGCCTGGCCGACGTCGAATATGAGCGGGTGCTGACCTTCGACCTCTCCACCGTCGAGCGTAACCTGGCTGGTCCTTCCAATCCGCATCGGCGCCTGGCGACTCGTGACCTCACCGAGCGCGGCATCGCCGTTCCCTCATATCAGGACAGCGACAAGGCCCGGGCGGACGAGAAGGAGGGCAAGATGCCGGATGGGGCGGTCATCATCGCCGCCATCACCAGCTGCACCAACACCTCCAATCCGCGTAACGTGGTGGCGGCCGGGCTCCTGGCCAAGAAGGCCAACGCGCTGGGCCTGATACGCAAGCCCTGGGTCAAGTCCTCCTTCGCGCCAGGCTCGAAGGTCGCGCGTCTCTATCTGGAGGAGGCCGGCCTGCTGCCGGAGCTGGAGGCACTCGGCTTCGGCATCGTCGCCTATGCCTGTACCACCTGTAACGGCATGTCCGGCGCCCTGGACCCCGAGATCCAGCAGGAAATCATCGACCGTGACCTGTATTCCACGGCGGTACTGTCCGGCAACCGCAACTTCGATGGCCGCATCCATCCCTACGCCAAGCAGGCCTTTCTGGCCTCGCCGCCGCTGGTGGTGGCCTACGCCATCGCCGGTACCGTGCGCTTCGATATCGAGAGGGACGCGCTGGGTACCGACCCGGACGGCAACCCGGTAACGCTCAAGGACCTCTGGCCCGCCGACGAGGAGATCGATGCCATCGTCGCCGAGCACGTCAAGCCGGAGCAGTTCAATCGGGTCTATATCCCGATGTTCGACCTGGACGCCGCGGAGAAGGCCGAGAGCCCGCTCTACGACTGGCGCCCGCAGAGCACCTACATCCGCCGCCCGCCTTACTGGGAAGGCAAGATGGCCGCGGAGCGTGCGCTCAAGGGCATGCGGCCGCTGGCGATCCTGCCGGACAACATCACGACCGACCACCTGTCGCCGTCCAATGCCATCATGATGGACAGCGCCGCCGGGGAGTATCTGCACAAGATGGGCCTGCCGGAGGAGGACTTCAATTCCTACGCCACCCACCGTGGCGATCACCTCACGGCCCAGCGGGCCACCCTGGCCAACCCCAAGCTGTTCAACGAGATGGTGCGGGACGAGAACGACGAGGTCGTGCAAGGGTCGCTGGCGCGGGTCGAGCCGGAGGGTGAGGTGATGCGCATGTGGGAGGCCATCGAGACCTATATGGATCGCCGGCAGCCGCTGATCGTGATCGCCGGCGCCGACTATGGTCAGGGCTCCTCGCGTGACTGGGCGGCCAAGGGCGTAGCCCTGGCCGGGGTCGAGGCGATTGCCGCCGAGGGCTTCGAGCGCATCCATCGCACCAACCTGATCGGCATGGGCGTGATGCCGTTGCAGTTCCAGGAAGGCACCACCCGCCATACCCTGCGGCTGGACGGCACCGAGACCTACGATGTGGAAGGGACGCCGGCGCCGGGGGCGACCCTCGAACTGGTGATCCACCGCCAGACCGGCGATGTTGAGCGGGTGCCGGTGATCTGTCGCCTGGATACCGCCGAAGAGGTCACCGTCTACTCCGCCGGTGGCGTGCTGCAGCGCTTCGCCAAGGACTTCCTGGAATCCGAAGAGGTGGCGAGCGCATGAGCCGACTATCTCAGATCAAGGTCCCCGCCACCTATATGCGTGGCGGTACCAGCAAGGGGGTCTTCTTCAAGCTCGGCGACCTGCCGGAGGCCGCCCGGGTGCCGGGTGAGGCGCGTGATCGGCTGCTGATGCGGGTCATCGGCAGCCCGGATCCCTACCAGAAGCAGATCGACGGCATGGGGGGAGCCACCTCCAGCACCAGCAAGACGGTGATCCTGAGTCGCAGCGAGAGCCCCGACCATGATGTGGATTACCTGTTTGGTCAGGTCGCCATCGACAAGGCCTTCGTCGACTGGAGCGGCAACTGCGGCAACCTCTCCGCGGCGGTAGGACCCTTCGCGATCAGCAATGGCCTGGTGGACCCGGCGCGTATTCCGGATAACGGCGAGGTGGAGGTGCGCATCTGGCAGGCCAACATCGGCAAGACCATCGTCTCCCGGGTGCCGATCCGCGACGGTGAGGTGCAGGAGACCGGCGACTTCGAGCTCGACGGGGTGACCTTTCCGGCCGCCGAGGTGCCGGTGGCCTTCAAGGACCCGGCCGACGGTGAGGGCGCCATCTTCCCCACCGGCAACCTGGTGGATGACCTGGAGGTGCCCGGCGTCGGGATCCTCGAGGCGACCCTGATCAACGCCGGCATTCCGACCGTCTTCGTCAGGGCCGACGCGCTGGGCTATACCGGCACCGAGCGACAGGACGCCATCAACGGCGATGCCGAGGCGCTGGAGAGGTTCGAGGCCATTCGTGCCCATGGGGCGGTGAAGATGGGGTTGATTGCCGATGTCGGCGAGGCGGCGGCCCGTCAGCACACGCCCAAGGTGGCCTTCGTGGCGCCGCCGGCCGACTACGTTGCCTCCAGCGGCAAGCGGGTCATGGCCGACAATATCGACCTGGTGGTGCGGGCCCTCTCCATGGGCAAGCTGCACCACGCCATGATGGGCACCGCGGCGGTGGCCATTGCCTCGGCCGCCGCCATTGAAGGCACCCTGGTCAATCTGGCCGCGGGGGGTGACAAGCGCAACGCCGTCACTTTCGGGCATCCATCGGGGACCCTGCGGGTAGGGGCCGAGGCCAGCCGAGTGGACGGCCGCTGGGTGATCGACGAGGCGGTGATGAGTCGCAGCGCCCGGGTGCTGATGGAAGGCTGGGTACGCGTGCCCGCCGATGGCGTCTAGCCTGGGCTCGTCAAGGGGCGAGTCGTCCGACGAGGCGGCGACCATCCCTCGCCGATATCGTTGAGCAAGAAACGCCTCGGACCGCAGTGTTCGAGGCGTTTTTGCAGGGGCAGGGTGTTGTCACAGGGGCTGGGGTGCTTCCTCAGGAGCTGGGGTGTTTTCTATAGTGGTAGGGTGAAAGATCAAACGGTATCAGGAGGGAGGAGATAGCCATGAGTACCGTGGAAGCGAACATACGGCCGGACTATGACGCCGAGCTACAGACGATCGCCGACTATGTGCTGAACTATCGCATCGCAAGCGACGAGGCCTGGAATACGGCCCGGCTCTGCCTGATGGACACCCTGGGCTGTGGGCTGCTGGCGCTGCGTTTCCCGGAATGCACCAAGCACCTCGGCCCGCTGGTGGAGGGTACCATCGTGCCCCATGGCGCTCGTGTGCCGGGCACCTCCTTTCGACTCGACCCCGTGAAGGCGGCCTGGGACATCGGCGCCATCGTGCGCTGGCTCGATTACAACGATACCTGGCTGGCGGCCGAGTGGGGCCACCCGTCGGATAACCTGGGGGCCATCCTCGCGGTAGCCGACCATCTCTCCCAGAAGCGAGTGGCCGAGGGAGAGGCACCGCTGGTGATGCGCGATGTCCTGGAGGCCATGATCATGGCCCACGAGATCCAGGGCGTGCTGGCGCTGGAGAACTCCTTCAACCGGGTGGGCCTCGACCATGTGGTGTTGGTCAAGGTGGCCTCCACGGCGGTAGCGGCGAGGCTGCTCGGGGCCGACCGCGAGCAGCTGCTCGCGGCGCTTTCTCATGCCTGGGTCGATGGCCAGAGCCTGCGTACCTATCGCCATGCCCCCAATGCCGGTTCACGCAAGAGCTGGGCGGCAGGGGATGCCACCTCCCGGGCGGTGCGGCTGGCCGATATGGCCCTGCGTGGGGAAATGGGGGTCCCGGGGGCGCTGAGTGCTCCACAGTGGGGCTTCTATGATGTGCTGTTCAGCCATACCAATCGCGACCTGGCGACCAAGCCTGACGAGGAGCGCCGTTTCCGCTTCCAGCGCGACTTCGGCAGCTATGTGATGGAGAACATCCTCTTCAAGCTTTCCTTCCCGGCCGAGTTCCATGCCCAGACCGCCTGTGAAGCGGCGGTGACTCTGCATCAGGAGGTGAAGGGACGCCTCGACGAGGTCGAGCGGGTCGTGATCACCACCCATGAATCGGCGATTCGCATCATTTCCAAGGAGGGGGCGCTGGCCAACCCGGCGGACCGCGATCACTGCCTGCAGTACATGGTGGCCGTGCCCTTGATCCTGGGGGAGCTGACCGCGGAGCACTACGAAGATGACTTTCACGCCGCGCACCCCGAGATCGATACGCTGCGTGCCAAGATGGAGGTGGTAGAGGAGCCGCGCTATACCCGTGATTATCTGGATCCCGAAAAGCGCTCCATCGCCAATGCCATCCAGGTCTTCTTTACCGATGGTACCGCGACCGACCGGGTCGACGTGGAATACCCCATCGGGCATCGCCGGCGTCGCAGTGACGGTATTCCGGTGTTGGAGGACAAGTTCCGGCGTAATCTCGAGACGCGCTTCCCCCGTCCGCGAAGCGAAAGGATCCTCGCACTCTGCCAGGACCGGCAGGGGTTGGAGGCAACACCGGTCCAGCGTTTCATGGATCTCCTGGTGATCTGAGGGCGGGCCGAAAGAGACGCCCGACACTTTTTTACGCCGAGGGCTTGCAGGCCGGAGGGGAAAGCCGTAAAGTACGCATCCGCTGCCGGCAACGAGCAAACGTTG
>NZ_CANLFS010000027.1 GCF_947490095.1 uncultured Halomonas sp.
CTCATGGCGACGTTCCAGTAGTGGCGGCATGCTGAGAGTATCTCACGGCGTTATCGAAAACCCGACAGACTGCTAGGATGGATAGAGTCGACAGACGCATATGGTGGCTCCCTTGTTATATCGTTATCCGAATACACTGTAGTCAACATTGCTGTTGGTATCGACGTGCTTGAAACACCTCGTCGCTTCCGCGATTCGATTTCACCAGCCCAGGGGCCATCATGCGGTGCTGCGCCATCTCGCCGAAGCGTGCCTCAGCACTCGATGGCGTTGACGGCGAGGCCGCCGGTCGAGGTCTCCTTGTACTTGGCCTGCATATCGGCGCCGGTGTCGCGCATGGTACGAATCACCTTGTCGAGGGAGATAAAGTGCTCGCCGTCGCCGCGCAGCGCCATCTGGGCGGCGTTGATCGCCTTCACCGAGGCGATGGCGTTGCGCTCGATGCAGGGCACCTGCACCAGGCCGCCCACCGGGTCGCAGGTCAGTCCCAGGTTATGCTCCAGGCCGATCTCGGCGGCATTCTCCACCTGGTCGACGCTGCCGCCCATCACCTCGGTGAGGCCGGCGGCGGCCATGGCACAGGCCGAACCGACCTCGCCCTGGCAGCCCACCTCGGCTCCGGAGATGGAGGCGTTCTTCTTGCACAGGATGCCCACGGCCCCGGCCGTCAGCAGGTACTCCACCACGTCGTGGTCGGAGGCGCCCTGGCGGAACTGCATATAGTAGGAGAGCACCGCCGGGATGATACCCGCCGCGCCGTTGGTGGGGGCGGTAACCATGCGTCCGCCGGCGGCATTTTCCTCGTTGACCGCCAGGGCGTAGAGGTTGACCCAGTCCATGGCCGACATGGTGGAGGCGATCAGCGAGTGGTCGTCCTGGCTCGCCAGCATGCTCTGATGCAGGCGCCGGGCGCGTCGCTTGACGTTGAGTCCGCCGGGCAGCACGCCTTCGGCTTCCATGCCCTTCTTGATACATGCCTGCATGGCCGCCCAGATGGCCAGCAGGCCCTCGCGGATTTCCGCCTCACTGCGCCAGGCCTTCTCGTTCTCCAGCATCAGCTCGCTGATGCTCAGGCCGTGCTCGTGGCACATGCGCAGCATCTCGTCGCCGGTCTGGAAGTCATAGGGAATCTGGGTCTGGTCGGTGTCCAGTGCTCCTTCGGCGGCCTGGGCCTCGTCGATCACGAAGCCGCCGCCCACCGAATAGTAGGTGTTGCGGTAAAGCTCACCACCATGACCATGGGCGATCAGGCGCATGGCGTTGGGGTGGTGGGGCAGGTTCTCCTCGAGCATCTGCATGTCGCGGGCCCAGCGAAAAGAGACGCTGTAACGCCCGCCCAGGCGCAGGGCCTCCGACTCCTGAAGCTCCTCGATGGAGGGGCCGATGATATCGGGGTCGATGCTGTCGGGGCGCTCGCCCATCAGGCCCATGATCACCGCATGGTCGGTGCCATGGCCGATGCCGGTGGCGCAGAGTGAACCATAGAGTTGCACCTCCACCCGGGCGACACGGGACAGGAGGTCACGCTCATTGAGCTCACCGATGAAGTCGCAGGCGGCTCGCATCGGGCCCACGGTATGTGAGCTCGAGGGTCCGATGCCGATCTTGAACAGGTCAAAGACGCTGATGGACATAGTCATTCACCTCTTGTTGTCAGGGTAGTCGTTCTTGTTATCTGAGTAGCGCGTGTTGTTTGAGCGGCGCGTGTGATCTGAGTGGCCGTGGGTCAATGTCGGCGGCGCTCGACGGCGCGGCAGGCGGCCGCGGTAAACAGCACGTCGGTGGAGGAGTTCAGGGCCGTTTCGGTGGAATCCTGCACCACGCTGATCACGAAGCCGATGGCGACGACCTGCATGGCCACATCGGTGGAGATGCCGAACAGGCTGGCGGCCATGGGGATCAGCAACAGCGAGCCCCCGGCGACGCCGGAAACGCCACAGGCGGCCAGCGCCGAGACCACACACAGCAGCAGGGCAGTGGGAAAGTCGACGTTGATGCCCAGGGTGTTGGCCGCGGCGAGGGTGATCACCGAGATGGTGACCGCCGCACCGGCCATGTTGACGGTGGCGCCCAGCGGAATGGAGATGGCGTAGGTATCCGGGTCGAGCTCGAGGCGCTCGCATAGCGCCATGTTGACCGGAATGTTCGCCGCCGAGCTGCGCGTGAAGAAGGCGGTGATCGCGCTGCCGCGCAGGCAGGCGAAGACCAGCGGATAAGGATTGCGGCGGGTCTGCCAGAACACGATCAGCGGGTTGGTCACCAACGCCACGAACAGCATGCAGCCGACGATGATGCCCAGCAGCTGCCCATACTCGAGCAGCGCGCCCAGCCCGGCCTCGGCCAGGGTGTTGGCGACCAGCCCGAAGATGCCCAGCGGGGCGAAGCGGATGACCACTCGCACGATGCCGGAGACCGCCTCGGAGAGGTCGTTCAAGGTATGGCGGGTGGCATCGCCGGCCTGGCGCAGCATCAGGCCGAGGCCGATGGCCCAGGCCAGGATCGCGATGAAGTTGGCCTCCATCAGCGCGGTCACCGGATTGGCAACGGCATTGAGCAGCAGGTTGTGCAGAATCTCGATGACGCTGCCCGGCGGGTTGCCACTGACCTCGGGCATGTCGAGCGTCAGGGTGGTGGGGAAGGTGAAGCTGGCGACAACGGCGACGAGGGCCGCCACCAGGGTGCCGATCACATAGAGGGTCAGCACGCCGCGAATATGGGTGGGCTGTCCCTTGCGGTGTCCGGCGATGGCGGCCGCAACCAGCACGAACACCAGGATGGGCGCCACGGCCTTGAGGGCCGAGACGAACAGCTCGCCCAGCAGCGAGAAGGAGCCGGCAAGTTGCGGCGATACGCTGGCGAGCAGGATGCCGCAGGCGATGCCGATGGCAATCTGGGTGATCAGGCCCAGGCGTAGCACGGGGCCGAACAGGGCGTTAAGCGTGGCAGTCATCGAGGATCTCTCGGGGGTTGGAGGCTTGCCGTCGATCGGGCCGGGTCGGGCGGCCCGAATATGGCGGCCCCACCCTCGCGTGGTGTCGCGGGGATGGGGCTTGGGGCGTCTATCACCGCCGGGGCGTTTTTCCGGGGCTCGTGAGCTGTCGCCTTAGTTGCCGCGATAGTAGCCCGGGGTGACGAAGGGGGTCTTGCTGACGGTCATGGGCAGCTGCTTGCCCCGAACCTCGGCGTAAACGGTGGTGCCCACCTCGGCATTGGGGATGGTCACATAGCCCAGGGCGACGGGCTTGCCGACGCTGGGGCCGAAGCCGCCGGAGGTGACCCGACCGATTTCGTTGCCGTCGGCGTCGAGCAGTGGAGCGCCCTCGCGTACCGGGGCGCGACCCTCGCCCAGCAGGCCGACGCGCTTGCGCTGGTGATCCTTCTCGGCCACCTGATGGAGTATCAGGTCGGCGCCGGGGAACCCGCCGTGGCGTTCGCCGTCGCGGCGGCGCGGCTTGCCGATGGCCCAGATCAGCCCGGCCTCGACCGGGGTCGTGGTGGTATCGATATCGTGGCCGTAGAGGCACAGGCCGGCTTCCAGGCGCAGGGAGTCGCGGGCGCCAAGGCCGATCGCCTCGACCTCCGGTTCGGCCAGCAGGCGGCGAGTCAGGGTGTCGGTTTGGTCGGCGGGCACCGAGATCTCGAAGCCATCCTCACCGGTATAGCCACTGCGGCTGACCCAGACCGGAATGCCGTCGATCTCGAAGTGGCCATGCTGCATGAAGACCAGGTCGCCGACCTCGGGGCAGAGGCGCTTCAGGACCTCGGCGGTCCGGGGGCCCTGAATGGCGATCAGGCCGCGATCCAGCTCCTCGAGCTCGTGCCCGTCGGGCAGGCCCCGGCGCAGGTGAGCGATATCCTGGGCCTTGCAGGCGGCATTGACCACCAGGTACAGGTGATCGCCGGCGTTGACCACCATCAGGTCATCGAGAATGCCGCCATCCTCGCTGGTGAACATCGTATAGCGCTGCATGCCCTCCGGCAGGCCGACGAGGTCCCCCGGTACCAGGGTCTCCAGCGCCTCGGCGGGAGCGGGGCCACGCAGCAGCAGCTGACCCATGTGCGAGACGTCGAACAGCCCACAGGCCGTGCGCGTGTGCTCATGTTCCTTCTTGACGCCCAGGGGATACTGCACCGGCATCTCATAGCCGGCGAAGGGTACCAGCTTGGCGCCGAGCTCGACGTGCAGGTCATAAAGAGGGGTATGTTTCAGCTCGCTCATGGGGGCCTCCGATAACAGGGAAAACGCAGCGGCATGCCTCAAGGATAGCGGCAGCCGGATAGCATGGTGCCTAGAGTAGACGATGTTTCCTATTGGAAACAATGGAGGCGAGGAGGAATTCCGACCAATGTCTCGAAATATCGGGGGGTAGCGGGCCGAGAAGCGGTAGGCGTGTCACGAGGGACGGGAAAGCCTCATGGGCGAGGCAAGCGCCCCGCAGGCGAGACGAGGGGCGGGGCGCGAATTTCTTATTGGAAACATGCCGGCGGCGGGTGGCCGCCGTGCCGCGGGGACTGGGCGGGAGAGCGGCCCGCCGATGGGGCCGCGCGCCTCGTTGGCATCGCCGATGGGCCGGCCCCATCGGCATTACCGGCGTCCGGGGCTCAGAGCCGGCTGGCCACGGCGTCGAGGAAGCCCTGCATATCGACCAGCGTCTCGTTGGCCGGGTCGCTGGTCTTGCCCTTGAGGTCACCGGTAATGAAGCCGGCATCCACGGTCGCGATCAGCGCTTCCTTGAGACGCTGGGCGTATTCCACCAGCACGGGGTTTCCCTCGCGCTCGCCGAGGGTCTCCAGGGCGTTGGCCACGGCGAACAGCAGGGCGGAGGAGTTGAAGTGCGCCTCGCGGCCATCGGTCTCCAGATACTTGAGGTAGAGGTCGTGGGCGGTGCCGTGGGGCGCCTCGAACAGCATGGTGCCGTCCTTGCTCTCGATGATCGAGCTGGCGGTGGCCAGGCTGCCGCCGAGGGCGGCGGAGATATCCGAGAAGATGTCGCCGTCCAGGTTCTGCGCCGGATAGAGGGCATTGCGGGGCGGGTCGGTGATCATCTTCATGAGCTGGCTGGAGGGCCGCATGATCATGAACGAGGGGGGCGGGGTATCGTTATCGGCCAGTTCGCGACGCACGTCGGTGATCACGGTGCTGAACACGTCGTCGTATTCCATGTATTCGCGCTTGAGGCCGAAGTAGACCTCCTTGTTCTTGCGCGAGGCATCGCGGAACACCTGCAGTACCCAGTCCTTGATCGCCGCGTGATCGTTGGACATCAGCAGGATCGGGTCGCCCTTCTTGACGCGGCGAGCGTGCTTTTCCTCACCGTCGATGATCACCTTGAGGATGCCGTCCTCGCTGGCGGGGGCGTTGAAGCTGCCATACTGGTCGCCGCCGCCGGCGCTCATGCGCGAGATGGAGACCTGGGCCTTGCGGTCGGGGATGCCGAACATCTTCAGCTGCTCGACCAGCTTGTAGAGCTTGCGACCGGTGTTGTTGTCGGGCACGCCCCAGATGGCCCGCTCCGGCGGGTTGGCGACCAGGCGTGCGGCCTGGGCATCGATGAGCTCGTAGGAGTAGCCGAGGCCCAGGGCCTCGACCTGCTGGCGGTAGTGCGCGTCGAAGATGGTCTCGATGGCGGCCCGCATCACGCCGTCATAGCCGGCGATGACGGTGTCCTTGAGCCCCAGGTAGATATCGCGCTTCTCGTCGATGGCGCGCTGGAAGAAGCGGTGTGCCCAGGCCTTGACGTCTTCCAGGTCGTTGGTCGCCAGCAGCCAGGGGTCGCCTTTCTGTACCTCGCGGCGGTGCAGCTCCACCGGGTCGCCGCTCGCGCCCACGAACATCAGCTTGACCACGCCGGTGTCGCGGGAGAGCTCGTTGACGCTGTCCTTGATGCCGCCGGTCTCCATGGTGTCGACCACGATATCGCGGTCGACCCACTCGGGACGCTTGACCAGGAGGTTGCGGAACTGGATGTCCTCGCGGGTGATATTGCCGCCGATTCCCTTGCGGATGGCGCCATTGGGGGACTTGGTGGCCAGTGGGTGCAGGCGGGTGCCGTCGAGCTCGGGATGCTTGGCGAGTAGCTCGCCGAGCTGGGTGCGGTTGACCGTCATGCCGGCATTCTTGATGCCCACGCGGTGGCGCTTGAGTGCCTCGACGGCATCGATCACCACCTGGCCGTTGGTCACCAGGCGGTTCTCGGCGGAGAGGTCGATCTCGACGAGCGGAATCTCTAGCCGGGAAGTCACGAAGGTGTCGAGAATCTTCTCGAAGGCTACCTGGGCCATCTCGTCACCATGGAGGATAACCAGGGGGGCCTCGACTCTGATCTTGCTGCTCATCGCCTCGTCTCTTTCTATACGCTGGAAGGGGCCCTAGGGTACGCCGGAAGGTCGGTTGGCGCCATGCCTCCAAGGGGGCAGGCCCCTCATCCGTCGCTGCCGGCCCAGCGTTCGTCCGGGTGAACCTCGTTGGCGGGGAGCACCGGGTCGTAGCCGTCGCGGCGCAGCGCCTCGATGACCTCGCGGGTGTGGTCGCTGCCCAGGGTCTCCAGGGTGGCCTCCACCTCGGTGGCGCGCAGCGAGAGGTCGGTGAAGGTGCGGTGGTGGGCGATATGGATGACGTTGGCATGCTGTTCGGCGAGGTGTCTCGTCAGCTCGGCCAGGGCGCCGGGCACGTCGGGAATGGCGACGCGCACGCGCACGATGCGTCCCGAGCGCACCAGGCCGCGCTGGATGACCGAGGAGAGCGCCAGCATGTCGATATTGCCGCCGCACAACACCAGCCCCACCTTGCGGCCGCGATAGCGTTCCGGGTCGGACAGCACCGCGGCCAGGCCGGCGGCGCCGGCGCCTTCTGCCACGCTCTTCTCGATCTCCAGCAACAGCAGGATGGCGCGCTCTATCTCGGGCTCATCCACCAGCACGATATCGCGCACCCGCTCGCGCACGATGGGCAGGGTCAGCGCACCGGGCTGCTTGACGGCGATGCCTTCGGCCAGGGTGGCGAGCCCACACTGGATCTCCTCGCCGGCCAGCGCCTGCTGCATGGCCGGGAAGCGCTGGGTCTGCACGCCCACGATCTCGATGTCGGGCTTGAGCGCGGTGGCGGCGATGGCATTGCCGCCGATCAGCCCGCCACCGCCGATGGGGATCACCAGGGCGTCCAGGTCCGGGACATCCTCGAGCATCTCCAGGGCGATGGTGCCTTGCCCGGCGATGATGCGTTCGTCGTCGTAGGGGTGGACGAAGACCAGGTCACGCTCGGCGGCCAGGCGGTGGGCGACCTCGCCGGCCTCGGCGACGCCCTCGCCCTCGAGGCGCACCTCCGCCCCGAGCTTGCGGGTATTGTGTACCTTGAGGTTGGGCGTATGCCGGGGCATGACGATGGTGGCGCGGATGCCCAGCCGTGCGGCGTGGTAGGCCACCGCCTGGGCGTGGTTGCCGGCAGACATGGCGATGACGCCGCGTTCTCTCTCCTGCTGGGAGAGTGTCAGCAGGTGATTCAGGGCCCCGCGCTCCTTGAAGGCGGCGGTGAACTGGTGATTCTCGAACTTGATGTAGAGCTCGCAGCCGGCGATTCGCGACAGGGTGTGCGAGATCAGGCAGGGGGTGCGTTCCACACTGCCCCGGATACGCTCGGCGGCGATATGGATATCATCGAGGGTAACGCTCATGAGGCGGCTCCTGTTCGTGTCCGGTTATCATTTTCATGATGCGGCGTCGCGGACTGGATGTCGAAATGGATCGTGAAACGGATGCTTAAACATCAAGGCCTGGGATAGAGTCCCTGTATGCCCGGTGGGGAGTGTTCTGCCATGAGGAGACTGTGATGAACGCAAGCAAGATACTCGAACAGCTGATGAAGCAGGCCGGCGGTCAGTCCGGTGGCCAGTCGAATGACGGTGGCGCGAACGGTTCCGGGCTGGATATCAAGGGCATGCTCGATGGCCTGTCCCGCCAGTTCGGGGGTGGCCAAAGCCGCGAGGCCCAGGACGGCGGCTCGGGGCTCGATGTGAAGAGCCTTTTGGGCGGCGGCACCCTGGGGCTGCTGGTGGGCTCCAGGCGGGGGCGCAAACTGGGCGGCAAGGCGCTCAAGTATGGCGCCATCGCCGGCGTGGGAATGCTGGCCTGGAAGGCGTGGCAGAATTCACGCGGCGATTCGTCCACATCAGGCGAGCCGGGCGATGCGTCGCCCGCCGAGGGCGAACCGGTGGAGCAGCTGGGCGGCGAGGCCCAGGAGCAGCGTAGCCTGGCGCTGCTGCAGGCGATGATCATGGCCGCCCGCGCCGACGGCCATATCGATGACCAGGAGCGTGAGCTGATCGCCGGGCAGGTCGATGCCCTGGGGGCCGACCAGGAACTGCACGCCTGGATGGAGCGTCAGCTTCAGGCGCCGCTGGACGCCGAGGCCCTGGCGGCGCGGGTCGAGTCGCCCCAGGCGGCCCGGGAGATGTACCTGATCAGCGTCGCGGTGGTCGATGAACAGAACGCCATGGAGCGTGCCTGGCTCGACCAGTTGGGCAAGGCCCTGGCGCTGCCCGACGAGGTGACCGCGGAGCTCGAGCACCAGGCCAGGGAGGCCGGCTGATGGTCGACCCCCTGATGGCGCTGGCCACCGGTTTCGGCCTGGGGCTCTCGCCCTGGGCCTCGGGCACGGTGGGCTCGCTTCTCGGCCTGGTGCTGGCCTGGTGGCTGCTGGGGCGAACCCGGCGAGTGCAGGTGGCGGTCACGCTGGCGCTGCTGCTCGCCGCGGTGCCGGTGTGTCACCTGGCCGAGCAGGCACTGGGCGGCAAGGATGATGGGCGCATCGTGTTCGACGAGATCGTCGCCTTCCCCGTGGCGGTCGTGGGCCAGGCCGCGGCGCGCCAGCCCCTGGTACTGGCGTCCGCCTTCGTGGTCTACCGGGTATTGGATGCCACCAAGCCGCCGCCGGTGAGCCTGGCCGAGGCGGTTCCCGGTGGCGCCGGCATCGTGCTCGACGACGTGATCGCCGCGGCCATGACCTGGCTGGTGATGGCCGCAGGCCTGGCCCTCTGGCGCCGGCGTCAGGCCTCTTCCTGAGGCGCCGGGGGAAAGTGCACCTCGAAGCCGCGGGCGTCCAGCTGGCGAATCTCCCGGGGACGGCCTCGTTCATCGAAGTCGACCAGGCCGATCCCGCTGCCGTTCCACAGCCGCTCGCCGGCGTGGGCGCGATCCGGGTCGCGGGGCGTGATGGCCAGGCGCCGCCGCTTGGTGAACCAGTTGAGCGGCGACCCGGGGGCATAGAGCCAGCGATTCAGGCGGTCGAACCAGTCGAGCAGGGTATCGGGGAAGGCATTCTTGATGCCGCTGGAGGTGATCTGCCAGAGCCGCGGGCCGTGGCGGCGCTGACGAATGCGGATATCGTAGGCGAACGAATAGTGCACGTCGCCGGAGAGCACCACATAGTTCCCCGGGGTACGCGAGTGGCGGAAGATATTGAGTAGCACGCTGGCCGCCCCGCGATGGGCCATCCAGTTTTCGGCATCGACCATCAGCGGCTTGCCGGCCAGGGTGAAGAGCTTCTGGATCACCTCGATCAGCTTGACGCCGAACATCGGCGCCGGCGAGACGATGATCGTCGAGGGGTGACCCAGCAGCGCCTGCTGGAAGTCGCTGAGCGCCTCCCAGTCCATCAGCCCCGAGGGACGCTTGGGGTTGCGCTCGCTGCGCCAGCGCCGGGTGCGGGTATCAAGCACCACCAGTGGTGGCTCGCCGGGCACCTGGTACTCCCAACCCTCGAAGCGCAGCAGGCGCTGGATCAGGGCATCCAGGGCGTCGCCGTCGAGCCAGCCGCCATTCGCCTCGGCGGCCTCGAGCACCTGGATGCCCTCCGCCAGCGGTTCGGCCAGGCGGTCGGGGTCGTTGCCCCAGCCCTGGCACAGCAGGTAGCCCAGCAGGGCATTGCCGATGATGCGCCGCGAGAAGGGGTGGCCGTAGGCGGTGCGCTCCCAGTCGGCGGAGAGGTTCCAGTCGTCGGTGATGTCGTGGTCATCGAAGATCATCAGGGTCGGCAGGCGGGCGAGCAGCCAAGCACAGGCCGGCAGTCCCGCCACGAAACGCTCGATCACCGCCTGTTGTTCGTGGAACAGTTCGTGGAACTGTTCGTGGGACAGGGCCGCGTGCTCGGCATCGAGCGTCGGCGGCGCCATCTCGACCAGCGCCCATGGCGTCGGTGACCACACCAGTAGATACATGGCGACCATCTCGGCGAAGGTGGCCAGGTGGTTGTGGGCATTGGCCGAGGTGAATATCGGCTTGCGTACGCCGCCGAAGAAGCGCTCGCGAAGGTTATCCGAGCTCTCTACATCCGGCAGCAGTGATTCCCGGGCGTAGTAGTAGGCGGCGTCGCCGTGGAGGGCGCGGCTGTCGGCCACCACGGCACCCTCCAGGGGTTCGTCGAACAGCCCCAGGCGGTTGATCAGCCCATGGATCGCCACCAGCATGGGGCCCGCGACATCGTCGGCGTAGATCTGGTCACCGGTCATCAGCAGCCAGGCGGGGCGTTCCTCGGGGGTCGGGTGCTCGGCCAGCCAGGCCGCGGCGCGTACCAGGCCGTCGCCGCCGTCGTGGTGGGGCTTGCGACAGGAGCCATGCAACAGCCGGTGATGGCGGCTGGCCAACACGAAGGTGGGCCGCTGGCCATCGTCGTCGAGCAGATGGGGCCCCCAGTCGGCGATGCCAAGTTCTTGATCACCATCATGCAGATACAGGTCGTAGGCGATCCGGGTGTCTCGAGGCAGGGGGGTGTCCAGCGGCAGGTCGATCAGGTGTAGCCAGGCGTGGCGCCCCACCGGCACTCGCCGGCAAGAGGCGCTGTCGATGGCGTATCGACGGAGCGGCTCGGCGGTCGGGGTCAGTTCGAGCGACAGCCCGAGGGGGCGACTGGTGGCCAGCCACAGCACCAGGCGGTCGGGAGCCAGGCGGCGCAGCAGGGGGCCGGCGAGCACATCGGGCAGGGGCGTCGTATCTTGCGGCATGGCCTTCCTTTGCGGATATCAGTTGATTCGATGGGGCCCGGTGACGGTGGTGTGAGCGCCGGCTCAGGAGGGCTCTCGCAGCGCGCTGCCGGTCAGCCATAATCGGGCGCGCAGCCCCCCCGATGGGGCCTCGTCGAGGGTGAGCCTGCCACCGTGGAGTTCCGTCAGGTCCTTGACGATGGCCAGGCCCAGGCCGTTCTCCGAGCGCTGCTCGTCGAGGCGCGAACCACGAGCCATGGCGGCCTGGCGCTGGGCGGCATTCATTCCCGGGCCGTCGTCCTCCACTGCCAGCCACACGCCTCCGGCCTCCTGTCCGCCGCTGAGTTGGACCCGGATTTCGGCCCAGCGCAGGGCGTTGTCGAGCAGGTTGCCGATCAGTTCCTGGAGGTCCTGGGCATCCATGCGCAGATATAGCGGTGCCGGCAGCTCGGCATGCAGGGCGATACCGCGGCGCTGGGCCAGCCGGCCCAGCCCTTCGATGATCGGGGCCAGTACCTCGCCCACGGTGATGCGTGGGGCGAGGCCGGCGTCGCCTGCCGCCGTGGCCCGGGCCAGATGATGATGCACGGCGGAATCGATGCGGGCCAGCTCGTTGCGCAGCCGGGTGCGGCGCGGCTCCTCGACACCGTCGGCGAGGGTGGTCAGCGTGCTGACGGGGGTCTTCAGGGCGTGGGCCAGGTTGCCGGCGGCATGGCGGGCATGGGTCATCAGGCGCCGGTCGCGCTCCAGCACGCCGTTCATGGCCGTTGCCAGGCGGGAGAGTTCGGCGGGTAGCCGGGTGTCGAGGCGTTCGGCGTCGCCATCCTCCACCCGGGAAAGGTCCCGGCGCAAGCGGCGCAGCGGCGCCAGCCCCCAGTGGATCTGCAGCGCCAGGGCGGCCAGCAGCAGGGCGCCCAGGCCGGTCAGCGACAGCGCCACCAGGCGGTCGAACCGGGCGAGTTCGGCATCCAGGGACTCACGGGAGATGGCCACGGCGACGTGCAGCGGTGAGGCCAGGGGGGCGAGCCGGATATCGCGTTCGATGACGCGTAACGAGGCGTCGCGTGGCCCCTGGATGTCCCGGAGGAGAACCTCGCGGTGGGCGACGGTGGCCAGGCGCTGGTCCCATAGCGAACGCGATGCGAGGGTATGCGCTCCGCCGTCGCTGACCTGCCAGTACCAGCCCGAGAACACTCGCGTGAAGCGTGGCTCGCCCAGGGTGCGTTGCTGGATCAATTGGCCCGCCGCGTCATCCCAGGCCAGGCCGGCGATCACCACCCGCAGCAGGGATTCGAGTCGCTGGTCGAAGGCCTCGGTGGTGGTCGCCTGGAAGTGGCGAGAGAGGCCGATGCCGGCCAGCGGCAGTGAAAGGACCAGGATCAGCAGGCTGGCCAATACCAGCCGGGTGGCAAGCGAGGGGTGGCGCAGGCTCATGGGGCCGGGGCGCCGTCGACCAGGCGATAGCCCTGGCCCCGCAGGGTTTCGATGCGCGGCGCGCCCAGCTTGCGACGCAGGCGACTGATCTGCACGTCGATGACGTTGGAATCGGGCTCGTGGTCGCGGTCGTAGACGTGTTCGGCGAGTTCGCCGCGGCTGACTACCCGGGGGGCGGCGTGGGCCAGGTAGGCGAGCAGGCGCGATTCCTGGGCGGTGAGGCTGATGGGGCGGCCGGCCAGGGTGACGCTGCCGCTGTGGGTGTCGAAGGTAAGTTCGCCGATTCTCAGCACCGGGTGGGCGTGGCCGTGACTGCGGCGCACCAGGGCGCGTAGCCGGAACAGCACTTCGGCGGTCTCGAAGGGCTTGGTGACGTAGTCGTCGGCCCCGGCCGAGAAGCCGGCGGCCTTGTCGGCCCAGCGAGTGCGCGCGGTGAGCACCAGGACCGGCAGCTCGATGCCATCATCGCGCCATTCGGCGAGCCAGCGACTGCCGTCGCCGTCGGGCAGCCCCAGGTCGAGGATGACGGCATCATAGGCCTCGGTGCGCACCAGAAAGTCCGCCTCGCCGCCGCTCTCGGCCCGCTCGAGCAGCAACCCGGCGTCGCCCAGCGCCTCGCAGAGGGCATCACCCAGGGCACGGTCGTCTTCCACCAGCAGCACCTTCATGGCGCATCCTCCCGGCGGCGCATGGCATCGATCCTTACCCCTTCCATGCCGACCAGCTCGCCGCTCTCGGCGTCGAACTCGAACTCCACCACCTGACCCTGGGGGCCGAGCATCTCGATCTCGTAGGCGAGGCGGCCATCGTCGCGTTCCAGCTCTACTTCCAGTACCTGACCCACATAGCGTGCCTCCAGCCAGTCGAGCAGTGTGGGCAGCGGCACGATACGCTCCTCGCGCACCGCCGCATGGAGGTCCTGCCAGTCGTTATCCGCCCAGGCGGGGGCGGTGCCCTGGAGCAGCAGGGCGGCCAGCATCGGCAAGCCAAGGCGAAGGGGGAAGCGAGGGAGAGGAGAGGCCGTCATCATGCTCACAGGGTGCCAGGGGAAACATGAACAGAGCATGAACGCTGGCGTCACCCTGGGGCAAGGTCACAGGGTGTGTAATGGCCCGGCAATCCCCAGAGAAGAGGTATTCATCATGCAACGCAATACGCAACGCCCCCTGGTCCTGGCCGGTTCGCTGGCCCTGCTGATGGGGGCCGCCGGCCTGGCCCAGGCCGCCGATGACCGCCTGGCAACAGAGCGCCTCGATGAGGTGCTGGCCCAGGCCTCTGACTTCGGCTTTCAGACCTTCGAGGAGATCGAGGCCAAGCGCGGCGGCCGCTTCGAGGTGGAAGGCTGGCTCGATGACGAATGGCAGGCCGAGGTGAGCTTCGACCCGGCCAGCGGCGAAAGCCTCAGGGAAGAGCGCAAGCGTCGCGACGGCGGTGCCTGGGGGCTCAGCGAGGCCGAGGTGCGCGACGCCATGGCGCTGGCCGTGGCCGAGGGCCTGGCCGAGTTCGAGGAGATCCAGGCCGATCGCGATGGTCGCGTCGAGATCGAGGGATATGACGCCGATGGCCGCGAGCTGGAGATCAAGAGCCGCGCTGGCGAGGTCGTCGAGGTCGAATACGACTGACGGAAGAGGGCCCGGCGCGGAATGCGCCGGGCCCTCTTGTTGGGTAGCGTCGGGTAGCGAAAGGAGCTAGTAGAGCTTGCTGTCGCGCAGCCGCAGCAGCGCTTCGGGCGGCGCGAAACTGTCGGCCCGGGCGCTCTCCCAGAAGTCACGGAACACCGGGTGGTGCTCGGCGCCGCCCGCCAGCAACTCGCCCGGCGTCAGGAAGTCGTGGAGCTCGGCGAAGCTCTTTATTTCATGGCGCGAGAGGCGGTGTGACACATGCTCCGGGCCTAGTTCCGAGGAATGGTGAAGCCCCGCGGCGCCCAGCATCTCGGCCAGGGCGGCGAGGGTGTTGGCGTGAAAGCCGGCCACACGCTGCGCCTTGGTGGGCACGTCCAGGCGGCTGCCGCGCAGGGGATCTTGGGTGGCCACGCCGCTGGGGCAGCGGTCGGTGTGGCAGCTGCGGGCCTGGATGCAGCCCAGGGCGAACATGAAGCCGCGTGCGGCGTTGCACCAGTCGGCGCCCAGCGCCATGGTGCGCGCGATATCGAAGGCGTTGGTCAACTTGCCGGCCGCCGCCAGCCGTACCCGGTCGCGGAGGCCGGCGCCCACCAAGGTGTTGTGCACCAGCAGCAGCGCCTCGTTCAGCGGCATGCCCAGGTGGTTGATAAACTCCAGGGGGGCGGCTCCCGTGCCGCCTTCGCCGCCATCGACGACCACGAAATCCGGATGTTCGCCGGCCTCGAGCATCGCCTTGACGATGGCGAACCACTCCCAGGGATGACCGAGGGCCAGCTTGATGCCGACGGGCTTGTCGCCGGCCAGCTCGCGCAGGCGCACGATGAAGTCGATCATCTCGCGGGGCGTGGTGAAGGCCGTGTGGGCCGCCGGCGAGACGACATCGCGCCCTTCCGGGACGCCGCGGGTGCTGGCGATCTCCGCGGTGACCTTGGCGCCGGGAAGAATGCCACCATGGCCCGGCTTGGCCCCCTGGGAGAGCTTGATCTCGATCATCTTGACGGTGTCCTGGCGGGCCGCCTCGCGAAAGCGTTCGGGGTCGAAGCCGCCGGCTTCGTCGCGGCAGCCGAAATACCCCGAGCCGATTTCCCATACCAGGTCGCCCCCACGGCGGTGATAGGGCGAGATCGCGCCTTCGCCGGTGTCGTGATAGAAGCCGCCTTCCCGTGCGCCATCGTTGAGGGCGCTGATGGCATTGGCGGAGAGCGCGCCGAAGCTCATCGCCGAGATGTTGAACACGCTGACCGAATAGGGATGGGTGCGCTCGGCGCCCACCGTGATGCGCAGGTCCTCGGGCGCGATATGGGTCGGTGCCAGGGAAGGGCTCATCCATTCGTAGCCGGCGTGGCTCATATGATGCAGCGAGCCGAAGGGACGCTTGTCGCTGACGCCCTTGGCGCGCTGATAGATCAGGCGACGCTGCTCGCGGGAGAAGGGCACCTCTTCGGTATCGCTCTGGATGAAGTACTGCCGAATCTCCGGGCCGAACGATTCCAGGTTGTAGCGCAGATGAGCCAGGATCGGATAGTTACGGCTGACGGTGTGGCCGTGCTGGCACAGATCATAGGTGCCCAGCGCGACCAGCAGGCCGAAAATGAGCACTCCCCAGCCCCAGGCGCCACCGGCAATGCTCAGGCCTATCAGGCTGGCGATCAGCCCCAGCAGGCTGAGTCCATAGGCGCTGAAGCGCAGGGGAGGTGACGCGAGGTGGGGCAGGTAAGACATGGGGCACTCCTGGGCAATGAGAGACGACCCCATTGCATGGGCCCCGTGGGGGAATGTCAATCGGCCGTGGGCAAGTGGGCGGCGAGGGCAAAGACGTGGTCATCCTCGACCTCCAGGGCGCGGAGTGCCTCGGCGAGGTGCAGCAGGTAGTCGCGGTTGGGGCCGCTGGGGCCATGGGAGGAGGCGATCTGTCGGGCAATGGCGTCCAGCGGCGCCTCGCCCAGGTAGGCGGCGTTATCGGCGCCGGCCAGGTAGACCAGCCCCTGGGTGCTGCCGCCGAGGGCATCATCGAAGCACAGCGTGGTCACCTCGCGCAGGTAGCCGTTCTTCTCCCGCACATCGAGGGGGGCGAGCACCTCGGGCGTGATGCGATAGGCCATGCCGTGGCAGATCGCCTCCGGTTCGGGCACCAGGGTGGCCACCCGGCCCGGGGCCTCCGGCGTGCCGCGATGGTCATGGGAGCCCTGCCAGAAGCGGCGCACCCAGCCATGGATATGGGCCGGGCGGCGCTCGAGGTAGGGGAAGTCGGCCTTCCAGATCAGCGAGCCGTAGCCGAACAGCCAGATGGCGTCGTGGCCGGCGAAGTGGTTTCTCTCGTGGTTCAGCCGAGTGGTGTCGTGGCTCATGGCGCTCCTCTTCTGTGTTTTACTCTATGGCCCAGCGGCCACCACAACATATTGCGATAACGCGCGCCATGGCCGTACCGGGATTCGGCTTAGGCCGCCACGCCATCCGCGATGGCTCCGTACGCCCTGCCAGATAGTCCGTAAAGATGGTCCCATAAATAGTGTTTGACGTTCGCCCGGCGAGGGGGCATGCTGGGCATAGTTGGTTAGCAAGTCGTAACACCCCAGGTAGGCATCGAACGCTCTGGCGCCTCGATTTTCCCGGGAACGTATCTTGTTTTACCCACTGCAACTCGGGTATTACCCGGCAATATCAAAGTGCTATTAGAGGAATTCGATAATGGCTACCGGTACCGTCAAGTGGTTCAACGACACCAAGGGCTACGGCTTCATCTCTCCGGACGACAGCGGCGACGACCTGTTCGCGCACTTCTCCGAGATTCAGGCCGACGGCTTCAAGACCCTGCAGGACGGCCAGAAGGTCTCCTTCGAGGTCACTCAGGGCAAGAAAGGCCTCCAGGCCTCCAACATCCAGGTCATCGACTGATCGGATGTAGGCTGCTCTGCAGTTGATGAAAGGCTCGCCTCGGCGGGCCTTTCTGCTGTCTGGGGTATGGCATTTCCCGATGGTCAGTCCGGGCGCATTGCGCTAGGGTGAGTCCTTTTGTGCTGGAGATCCTGACCCATGAGCGAGTCCGGTGAGTTGATCATCGATCCCAAGGGCGACAAGCCCGCCGACGCCTGCGTGTTTATCCTTCACGGCCTGGGAGCCGATGGCCGCGACTTCGAGCCGCTGGTACCGGCCCTGTCGCTGCCGGCCGATGCCAGCGTCCGATTTATCATGCCCCATGCGCCGCGCCTGCCGGTGACCGTCAACGGCGGCATGGTGATGCCGGCCTGGTATGACATCCACGAGATGAGCCTCGACCGCCGCGTCGACGAGCCTCAGCTCATGGCCTCGGCCGAACGCATCCAGGCCCTGGTGCAAGAGCAGATCGAGCACGGCATCGACAGCCGGCGCATTATCCTGGCCGGCTTTTCCCAGGGCGGGGCGGTGGCCTACCAGGCGGCGCTTTCCTTTGACGAGCCGCTGGGCGGCCTGTTGGCGCTCTCCACCTACTTTGCCACCGCCGAGAGCATCACGCTTGCCGAGGCCAACCGTGAGCTGCCCGTCGAGGTGCACCACGGCAGCTTCGACCCGGTGGTGCCCGAGGCACTGGGGCGCGCAGGCTTCGAGAAGGTCAAGTCACTGGGCTATCCCGCCCACTACCGCCAGTACCCCATGGCCCACGCCGTCTGCCCCCAACAGGTGGCGGATATCGGCCACTGGCTGAGTCAGCGCCTGGGGCTCTGACGCGTCGCCAAAGGTCGCCTCGACAGCCGGGGCGCCTGCGGGCAGGATATTCTCACGACTTCCACGCCCGCAGGATCGATACCATGAGTGCTTCTCCCTATGCCAATCTGCCCGATGCGCAGGGCTATTTCGGTCGCTTCGGCGGTCAGCTGATTCCGCCCGAACTCAAGGCGGTGATGGACGAGATCGATGCGGCCTATGAGGAGATTCGTCTGCGCGACGATTTCCAGAGCGAGCTGGCCGAGCTCCTCGCCGACTATGTGGGTCGGCCCAGCCCGATCTTCCATGCCCGAAGGCTCTCCGAGACACTGGGCGGCGCCCAGATCCATCTCAAGCGTGAAGACCTGAACCACACCGGCGCCCACAAGATCAATCATTGCCTGGGTGAGGCGCTGCTCGCCAGGTTCATGGGAAAAACCAAGGTGATCGCCGAGACCGGTGCTGGTCAGCATGGCGTGGCCCTGGCCACCGCCTGTGCCCTGGTCGGCATCCCCTGCGAGATTCATATGGGGCAGGTGGATATCGAGAAGGAACATCCCAACGTCACCAAGATGAAGATCCTGGGCGCTACCCTGGTGCCGGTGAGTCGCGGCACGGCCACACTCAAGGACGCCGTGGACAGCGCCTTCGAGGAGTACCTCAAGGACCCTCACCACTTCATCTATGCCATCGGCTCGGTGGTGGGGCCGCATCCCTTTCCCAAGATGGTGCGCGACTTCCAGTCGATCATCGGCCGCGAGGCCCGCGGCCAGTTCCTCGAGCGCCATGGCCGGCTGCCTCAGCACGTGACCGCCTGCGTGGGCGGCGGCTCCAATGCCATCGGCATGTTTACCGCCTTCCTGGAGGATGACGACGTGCATCTGGTGGGGGTGGAGCCCGCCGGCGAGGGCCTGGATACCCAGCGTCACTCGGCCACCCTGACCCTGGGCAAGCCGGGGGAGCTGCACGGCATGGCCTGCTATGTGCTGGAGGACGAGGCGGGCAATCCGCTGCCGGTTCACTCCATTGCGTCGGGCCTCGACTACCCCGGCGTTGGACCTCAGCACAGCTATCTCAAGGAGCTGGGCCGGGTCGACTACCAGAGCGTCAGCGACGCCGAGTGCCTGGAGGCCTTCCTGACGCTCTCGCGGGTCGAAGGCATCATCCCCGCGCTGGAGAGCGCCCATGCCGTGGCCTGGGCCATGCGCGTGGCGCCGACCCTGCCGGCCGATCAGCATATTCTGATCAACCTTTCCGGCCGCGGCGACAAGGACGCCGACTACGTGGCCGGGCGCCTGGGGCTCTGAGTGGCCCCGGTGTCGCCATGTCGCTCGATGACGAGGCGTCGACCCGGCCCCGAGGGCGGCTTGATGCATCCGGGCTGGTCATTCACCCTGAGTCTCGTCACGATTGGGGTATCCGTGTCCTGCCTAGAGGAGAATGACACCATGTCCGGACTCTCTGAAGATTTTCGCCTGCCGGTGCCCTGCCTGAGCTGCGGCAGCCATTTGATGCGTGTGTCCCGGGTGAAAAATCCCGACGACATGGTTCATTGCGCCTCCTGCGGCAAGCCGGTCTGCCTGTGGCACGAAGCCCAGACGGTGCTCAGGCAGGGGCCCGGCAGCGAGAGCGAGGCGCTGATCGAGGCGGCGGTCAATCGCTATCGCCACTGAGCCCCTGGGCCGAGCTAGAGGAGTTCCTCGCCGGCTAGTGCCAGGCGCGAGCGCTCGACGCTCTTGAGGGTCACATGACCGGCATGGGGCCAGTCCCGGAAGCGCTGTACCAGTGCCGCCATGCCGCAGGTGTTGGCGGTGAGGTAGGGCGTATCGATCTGGCCCACGTTACCCAGGCAGACGATCTTGGTGTTGCGTCCGGCCCGGGTAATCAGCGACTTGAGCTGCTTGGGCGTGAAGTTCTGCGCCTCGTCGATGATCAGGAAGGTGTCATTCAGGGTGCGCCCGCGCATGAAGCCCGGGGCCCGAATCTGGACCCGGGCGCCGAGCAGCTGGCGGGTGGCGCCGTTTTCCCAACTGGACTCGCCGTCCTCGTTGCGCAGCAGGTTGTCCATGTTGTCGTGGAAGGCCCCCATCCAGGGCGACATCTTCTCTTCCTCGGTGCCCGGCAGGAAGCCGATATCCTCGCTCATGGAGATGGGCGCGCGGGTGAAGACCAGGCGCTCGAAGCGCTTGCCGTCCAGGGTCTGCTGGAAGGCCGCGGCCAGGGTCATGAAGGTCTTGCCGGTGCCGGCGCTGCCGGCGATGGTGACCAGGTCGATATCGTCATCCATCAGCAGGTTGAAGGCGAAGTTCTGGTGGCAGTCGCTGGCGTGCACCCCCCATACGCTGGCGCCGTGTCGATAGTTGGTGACAAGCTCCAGGCGGGCATAGCGCTCGCCTAGCTCGCGTACCACGGCCTCGAAGCCGGCCTCGGTGTCGGCAACCAGCATGCCGAGGTGCCAGTCGGCGGGGATCTCGCCGGTCAGATGATAGATGACGTGCCGATGCTCGCGTTCCACCCTGACGTCCAGGGCGAGATCGCTCCACAGCTCGCCGCCGCCATTCGGGTAGACATGCACTCCCTCCAGCATGGCGTCGCTGTCGGTAAAGGCACGATCGGTGAGATAGTCCTCCACCGGTACGCCCAGAGCGGCGGCCTTGACGCGTAGGTTGATGTCCTTGGTGATCAGGATCACCGAGGCGTCGCTGCGCTCTCCGCGCAGGCGGCAGGTCTCGGCGAGGATGCGGTTGTCGGGGCTGTCGTCCAGCGTCTCGAGGCCGCTCAGGTCGGAGTAGCAGAGCAGGCGCAGGCGGCCCTCGGGGCCATTGAGGCGTGGTATGGGGATGCCGTCACGGATCTGTTCGAGGCCGACGTCGGCGGTAAGGTCGGACAGGGTGCGGCTGACCTGACGGGCGGAGCGGGCGATCTCGCGGATGCCGTTCTTGTGCTTGTCGAGCTCCTCGAGCACGGTCATGGGAATGACCACTTCATGCTCGTCGAACTGATAGAGGGCGGCGGGGTCGTGCAGCAGCACGTTGGTGTCCAGCACGTAAAGCCGGGTGGCCTTCTTGTCGATGCGTACCATCGGCGCAGCTCTCCTGATTGTCGCGAGACAGGCGTTCATGACGCCCTGGTATCGGCACTGTCGGCGCTCGACATCGGAAGATGGCGATGGCCTGACAGCATCAGCGGCGCTGGGGGGGCCTCCTGTAGCTGGGGCATATTGCCTTGGACAGATGACGGGGCGGGTGGTGCCCCGTTTCACCGAGCATGGTGGGCGGGACCGGCGCTGGCAAGGCGACGGGCTCGCGGAATTTAAACGCAGGGCTCACTCTGCGTGCTGGCAGGCCTGCTCCCTGTTTGTCGCTTCGGTCGATGAGGCAGGGGCGTCGCCTGGCGGGAAGCGGCTCAGTTCAGCGCCAGGCGCTGTTCCTGGTCGCGGTGGCAGTCGAGGTAGGCGGAGCCTTCCAGCCACTCGGGGTCGGGATAGTAGGCGAACAGGTACTGCTCTTCCTTGAGGCTGTCGATCAGCGGGTAGGAAACCTCCTGGCGGACCGCCGGGCAGCCCAGGCTGCGACCCAGGCGGCCGGTCTGTTCGATGAACGACTCGCTGACATAGTCGGCGCCGTGCATCACGATGGCGCGGTCATAGGCCAGGTGGTTGACGCCCGTTTCGAGCCCCTCGAGGCGCAGCGAATAGCCGTTGCGGCCGTAGTAGGTGTTCATGGTGCGAAACAGCCCCAGGCTCGATTGATGGCTCTCCGGGGTATTGGAGAAGCGCGAGGCCAGGGCGTTGCCGGAACCGCGGCCGTGGGAGACGAGCTCCTCGAAGAGCAGCGCCTCGTGCGCCAGGTCGAAGACCCATAGGCGAGGCTCGCTGGAGGGCAGGGAGTAGTCGATGACCGCCAGCCTGTCGGCATCGGGGTCGGCGCAGGCCAGGGCGTTGGCGGCCAGCGTGAGCACCTCGCGGTTGGCCTGGGGCGCCAGGCGAGTGAGGGTGCTGGCCAGTGTCTCGCCGCCCGGGGCCCCGGGAGGCAGGGCCTGGGCGAGAGTCGTATCGGCGAGGGCGGGGGCGCCGGCCATCAGGCCCGTCGCGCAGAGCAGCCAGGCGACATGCGGTGATCGCATCATGAAAACTTCCCTCCTGATTTCTCGCTATGATGAAAGGACGAGGCCGGCAAATCAAGTTGCCCATAGAGGGTTCTGGAGGCGAACATGCGGCGATCTGTCGCGATAGTTGCAATAGGTGTGATGGCGCTGGGGGCCATGCTGATGTCCGGCATGGTCGTGGCGCAGCCGTCGGTCGAACAGTCGGCGGAGCAGTCGATGGAACATTCGGCGGTCCAGTCGACCGAACATTCGACGATCCAGTCGACCGAACATTCGACGGTCCAGTCGACCGAACATTCGGCGATCCAGTCGACCGAACAGTCGACAGGGCAGGAGCCTGTCGTGACCCCGGTGGAAGCGCTCCTCGAACAACGAGACGGCGCCCTGGGCGACTTCTATGCCTCGCGTGACTTCCAGGCGGCCTGGGGGCGGGAGTCCCGGGTCGAGGCGCTGGTCGAGGCGCTGCGAGGAGTGGCCGAGGATGGCCTGGTCCCTTCCGACTACGGCGCCGACCGCCTGCTGGCCGCGTATCACAAGGCTCAGGCCAGCGACGACCGGGCCCGGGGGCGCTTCGATATTCGCGCGACCCGTGCCCTGTTGACGGCGCTGCGCCATCTGCATCATGGCAAGGTCGACCCACACAGCATCGATCCCGGCTGGGAGGTGGCGATCAACGCGCAGTTGCCACCGGCGGCGGTGATCGTGGAGGCGGTGGAGGCCGAGGGCGTCGCGGCGCTGTTCGACGCGGTGCGCCCGGCCTATGCCCCCTATCGGAAACTCAAGCAGGGACTGGCCCGCTATCGCCATATCCAGCGCCTTGGCGAATGGCCGATGCTACCGAAAGACGGGCCGGTCCTGCGCCTCGGCGAGGCGCACCCGGACGTCGCGGTCCTGCGCGAACGCCTGGCCCGGATCGGCGAGCTGGAGGTCGTGGCGGCGGACACCTCGATTCTGCCGTCGGCCGACCTGAAGGCGCCGGCCCCGGAGCGTTTCGACGCCGCCCTGGAGGCCGCGGTAAGGCGTTTCCAGGACCGCCACCTGCTGGAGGCGGATGGTGTCGTGGGACCGCGAACCCGTACTGCCCTCAATGTGCCGGTGGGCCAGCGTATCGACCAGGTCCGCCTCAACCTGGAGCGGGCACGCTGGCTGATGCACGGCCTCCCCGAGGCCTTCGTGCTGGTGGATATCGCCGGCTATCGGGTGAGCTATTTCCGGCCCAACGGCGAGGTCTGGCGTTCACGCATCGTGGTGGGGCAGCCCTATCGGCGTACTCCCTCGCTGCGCTCGGCGATCACTCACCTCACCATCAACCCGACCTGGACGGTGCCACCCACGATCCTGCGCGAGGATGTGCTGCCCCGCGTGCGCCGTGACGCCAGCTATCTCTCGCGGCGCAACATGCGGGTGCTGACACCCTCGGGGCAACGGCTCGACCCGAGTGGGGTCGACTGGTCGAACCCAGGCAATGTGATGATTCGCCAGGCCGCCGGGCCGGGCAACGCCCTGGGCCAGGTGGTGATTCGCTTCCCCAATGACCACCTCGTCTACCTGCACGACACCCCGGCCAAGGGGCTGTTCGCCCGCCAGCAGCGGGCCTTCAGCTCCGGATGTATCCGCGTGCAGGGGGTCATGGAGCTGGCCCAGCTGCTGTTCGACGATACCGGCAGCGAGCGCAATCTTCGCGCCTTGCTGGCGGATGGGCGCACCCGCAACGTGTCCCTGGCCGAGCCGGTGCCGGTTATCCTGCATTACTGGACGGTCCACCCGGACGCCGCCGGCCGAATGGTCTTTCGGCCCGATATCTATAAGCGTGACGAGGCACTGCTGCGGGCCCTGGACCGCCCGCTGACATCCTTGTAGAGGCGCAATTCATGGTTGGTTCGACACATCGGCGATGGCCAGCGGCGCTACCGCCGACTCGTCTATCGGTCGCTGAATCGCCCGATAAATCGGGAACCTGCGGCGCGGTAAGGGCTAGGCGTAAGGATCAGGCATAGCCCCTGGCCTGGAGCCGGAAGAGCGTGGCATAGCGGCCGTTGGCGGCCATCAGGCTGGCGTGGTCGCCCTGCTCCAGGAGGGTGCCGCCATCGATGACCAGGATCTGGTCGGCGGCGCGCACCGTGGAGAAGCGGTGGGAGATCAGGATGGTCATCTTGCCCTGGCTATGGTCGCGGAAGTCGGCATAGACGGCCGCCTCGGCGGCGGCATCCATGGCCGCGGTGGGCTCGTCGAGTACCAGGATATCGGCGCTCTCGCGCATATAGGCGCGGGACAGGGCGACCTTCTGCCACTGGCCACCGGAGAGTTCCTGGCCGCCCTTGAACCAGCGCCCCAGCTGGGTGTGATAACCGCCGGGCATCTCGGCAATGAAGTCGTCGGCCAGCCCCCGGCGAGCGGCTTCTCGCCAGCGTGACTCATCCTCGAAGGCGGTCACGTCGCCGGCCCCCAGGTTCTCGCCGACCTTCATCTGATAGCGCACGAAGTCCTGGAAGATGACCCCGATGCGTCGGCGCAGCGTCTGAAGGTCCCAGTCGCGCAGGTCGTTGCCGTCGAGCAGGATGCGTCCCGTGCTCGGTTCATAGAGGCGAGTCAGCAGCTTGATCAGGGTCGTCTTGCCCGAGCCATTGGCGCCTACCAGTGCCAGGCTCTCGCTGGGCCTGAGGTGCATCGAGATCCCCGAGAGGGCGGGTGTCGCGGCGCCGGGGTAGGTAAAGCCGACATTCTCGAAGCGAATGCCGTCGCCGGGGTGAGTGCCCTCGGTCAGGCGGCCGGCCGCCGGTGTCACCGGCTGTTCCAGATACTCGTAGAGGTTGGAGAGATAGAGGTTGTCTTCGTACATGCCGCTGATCGAGGTCAGGCTCGCCGACAGTGCCGCCTGGCCCTGCTTGAAGACCATCAGGTACATGGTCATCTGGCCCAGGCTCAGGGTGCCGGTGATGGTCTCCACCACCACCCAGGCGTAGGCGCCGTAAAATGCCAGGGTGCCGAGCAGGCCGAGCACGAAGCCCCAGCTTTCCCGGCGCAGCGTGAGTCGGCGATCCTCGGCGTAGAGGGTGTCGAAGATCTTCCGATAGCGATCCAGCAGCAGCGGCTCCAGGCCGAACAGCTTGACCTCCTTGATGCTGTCCTCGCGGGCCAGCACGGTCTCCAGGTACATCTGCATGCGGGTCTGGGGCGAGCGCCAGCGGAACAGCCGGAAGGCATCGCCGGAGAACTTGGCCTCGGAGATGAAGACCGGCAGGGCCCCGACCGCCAGTATCAGCAGCGCCCAGGGGGAGAACTGCACCAGCAGTACGCCGAAGCTGAACAGCGAGATGCCGTTCTGGGCCAGGGAGAAGGTCTTGTTGACCAACCCCAGGGGCCGGGTCGAGGCCTCCCGGCGGGCCCGGGTGAGCTTGTCGTAGAACTCGGAGTCCTCGAATTGGCCCAGGCTCAGGGTGCCGGCCTTCTCGAGGATCATCACGTTGACCTTCTGGCCGAGCAGGGCCCGCAGCAGCGACTGCTGAGCGGAGAGTGCGCGTTGGGCCAGGGCGATGGCGGCGATCACCCCGCCTTCGGCGAGCACATAGCGCAGCACCGGCCACCACGCCACGCTGCCCGTCTCGGCGTGCTGCTCCATGGCGGCCACCACCGCATCGACGATCAGCTGGCCGAGCCAGGCCGCCACCGCCGGCAATACGCCGGCCACCAGGGTGGCAATGGCAAGGCCCAGGGTCAGGGCGCGTGAGGTCTGCCAGACCAGGGCAAGGGCGCGGCGGCTATAGCGAAAGACTCCCAGAAAGGCCGTCAGGCGGTTCTCGGGGGGCGGGGTGGGTCGGGGTGAGCGCGATGACACGGTGCTCTCCGTCAGGGGCAGAATCGAGGCGCCCCGCACAATGGCGGGGCGCAATGGAACAGCGAGAGTGTCGAGACGCGTGGTCAGCCTTCGTCGGACTCCTCATCCGAGTCATGCTCGCCGGTGCTGGCCACCACCGGGCCGGCTTCTCCGGACTGCAGGGTGACAAGCAGTGGTTCGGCTTCGCGCTGGAAGGCCACCAGGCGATCCCCCGAGAGGCTCCTGTTTTCCGGCAGCTTGACCTGCATGGCATCGACCTGCTCGTCGTTGACCAGGACCTCATAATGCAGGTGAGGGCCGGTGCTGCGGCCGGTGTTGCCGGAGAGCGCGATACGCTGGCCCATGGTCACGCGGTCGCCACGGCTGACCAACGGCTTGGAGAGGTGCAGATAGCGGGTGCGGTAGCCGTTGTCGTGACGGATCACGATGTAACGGCCGGCGGCGTAGTGGCTGCGAATCGACTCGACCACGCCGTCGGAGGGGGCGGTGACCGGCGTGCCGATCGGCATGGCGAAGTCGGTGCCCTTGTGCGGGCTGACGCGCCCGGTTACCGGATGCTTGCGGTACGGGTTGAAGCTGGAGCTCAGCCGATAGCTTCCCTCGAAGGGATAGCGATTGAAGGCGGGATCGAGGCTTTCCCCCTCCGGCGTGTAGAAGTTGTTGTCGGCGCTGTTGCGAACCAGTGTCAGGTCGGTGCGTTCTCCTTCGTACTGAACCGCCAGGATGCGCGGGTCGAAGCTCTCGCCTTGGATGACATCGGATTCGACCAGTACCTGAAAATGATCGCCGCGACGGGTGTCGCGGCGGAAGTCGAGTTTCTTGCCAAGCACATGGACCAGTCGCGAGACCTCGGCGCTGGACAGGCCGGTGGACTGAGCCGAGCGGGTGAAGCTCCCGTTGACGGTGCCGGTAAACAGCCGCTGGGCGGCCTCGCCGGTGTTCTCGATGCTGGCGACCTCGAAGGTATCGCCTTTGCGCTCGGCCACGAAACCGCTGCGGGCATCGCGCATCATGCGCAGGGTCAGCAGCTCGCCGTCCTCGTCCAGTTTGTAGTCGAGGCGGCTGCCGATCTGCCAACGCTCGAGCATATCGCGGTCGGGTAGCTGGTTCAGCAGCGCCAGGGCCTTGCTGTTGCCGAGCCCCAGATAGTTCTGGGCCATGCGGGTGAAGGCGTCGCCCGGGGCTACCGTGTAGGTTTCCCACTCCGGGACATAGGGAGCACGGGCGGCAATTTCCTTCTCCAGGAAGACCGGGCCGTCGTCGAGGGTGCTCAGCTCCCCCTCGGGGATTTCCTCATAGGAGGTGGCATCCGCCACCAGGCCGTCGTCATGGTCGAGCATGCCGGCGCCGATGGTGCCGACCACCGTGGCGATATGCACGGCACCGCGGTCGAGTGTCACGGCGTCTCGCGACGCCAGGCCGGCGGCCGCGTCGACCGCCTGTTCGTTCAGGGTCTTGTCGGACGGCACCTGGGCCATCATCAGGGGGACGTCGTCCCCTGCCGTGGTGTCACCATCACGCTGAGCCAGCATGGAGGGTGTCGCATCGGTACTGGCGGCATTCGCCGTGTCGATCAGCTCGAGGTCGACGACTTCGCTGATCCTCAACTGGGTGATGGGGACTCGCTGCTGGGTGGCATCCAGCGCCTGATTGGCCATTTCAATGGCCTCGCCCACGGAGCTTCGCTGAAGGTTCAGCGAGGGCAGCTGTGAAGGGGCATCGGCGTCGAGGGGAATGACCACGGTTTTCAGCGGTTCGGCGTCACGCTGAACATCCTGATAGGTGGTGACGATCTTGTGTGCGCCCAGCACGGTGACCATGGTGGCAACGGGTAACAATAAGAGCTTGTGCGCGCGGGGCAGCGAATGTAGGGCTCGCAACATGAGATAAAGGCCGGTAAAGATAGGTATAAGGCGGAAAAAGGCTCCTGAACGATAACTCATGGCTGATGAGTTGCCTAGGCTGTATATATGCACAGCAAGCCCACCCCGAGTGACGTTAGCACGATGTCACGGGGTCGCAGAAGAAAATAGTGAACGCTGTTTTTTAACTATTCATTGGACCGATAACAGCCGAGAATTACAACCCCCACCAATGGAGGGGTAACTCGATGCTATCGAATGAAGAAGCCCAAAATATGCGCTGAAGCGTCGATGATTTCGTTCTACGCTGGGGGAAATACGCAACCGGCGGCCCTGGCCGCCCCCTTCGAGGAGGATTTCCATGGGCCTGTTGATCGACGGCGAGTGGCACGACCAGTGGTATGACACCCAAAAGCATGGCGGCGAATTCGTGCGTGAGTCCGCGCAGCTTCGCGACTGGATCACCCACGATGGCGGCGAGGGGCCCGATGGCCAACCGGGGCGGCCCGCCGAGGCGGGGCGCTATCACCTCTATGTATCGCTGGCCTGCCCCTGGGCCCATCGCGTGATGATCCTGCGCCGGCTGAAAGGCCTCGAGGGCCTGGTGGGCCTCTCTCATGTCAGCCCGCTGATGCTCGGCGAGGGCTGGAGCTATCATGAGGACGAAGGCTCTAGCGGCGACCCCATCAACGGCGCGGCCTATCATCGCGAGCTCTACACCCTGACCGACCCCCACTATACCGGCCGGGTCACGGTGCCGGCGCTGTGGGACCGACATCGCGGGGGCATCGTCAACAACGAGTCGGCCGAGCTGCTGCGCATGTTCAACGGCGCCTTCGATACCCTGACCGGCAATCGCCTCGACTTCTACCCGGCCGAGCTGCGCGAGACCATCGATGCCATCAATGCCGATGTCTATGACCATATCAATAATGGCGTCTACAAGTCGGGCTTCGCCACCGAGCAGTCGGTCTACGAGAAGCATGTGATGGCGCTCTTCGAGTCGCTGGATCGCATGGAGGCGCGCCTGGCAGAGAATCGCTACCTGGCCGGCGAATGGCTGACCGAGGCTGATATTCGCCTGTTCACCACCCTGGTGCGCTTCGATGCCGTCTACCATGGCCACTTCAAGTGCAACCTGCGGCGCATCGAGGATTATCCCAACCTCTCGAACTACCTGCGCGAGCTCTACCAGTGGCCGGGCGTCAAGGAGACGGTGAACTTCGACCATATCAAGCGCCATTACTATTATAGCCACGACACCATCAATCCCACCCGCATCGTGCCCCGCGGCCCCGTGCTGGACCTGGAGCGCCCCCACGACCGCGAGCGCCTGGCGGGGCAGGGCGTCTGGACCCGGCACTCCTGACGAGGCGGCCGGCACCGCGGGGCTGTCGTCGCGATAGCTTTGTTAGCCTTGTCCTTCGCCGGAAAAATGGCGAGCGTTTTTGCTAGAATGCGCCCAACTTACCTACCCCGATTCGATGCGAGACCCATGACCGACCAGATTCAGCGTTTCCTGTTCGACAATACCAACGTACGCGGCGAACTCGTGACCCTCGAGCAAGCCTATGCCGAGGTCCTCGACCGCCACGACTATCCCCTCGCGGTGAATCGCCTGCTCGGCGAACTGCTCGCCGCGGTGGCCCTGCTGACCGACACCGTCAAGCTCGATGGCACGCTGAGCATCGAGGTGCGCGGCGGTGGCGCCCTGTCGCTGTTGATGGCCGAGTCGAACCCCGGCGGCGAGCTGCGCGCCATCGCCCGCCTGGCGGAGGACGCGGAAGGCGTCGCCGACGAGGCCGGCTTCCGGGAGCTGATCGGCGAGGGACAGATCATGATCACCCTGGACCCCCGCGAGGGCCATCGCTACCAGGGCATCGTCGCCCTGGACCGCGATAGCCTGGCCGACTGCCTGGCCGATTACTTCGCCCAGTCCGAGCAGCTTCCCACGCGCCTGTGGCTGGCCGCCGATGGCCAACGCGCCGGCGGCCTGCTGCTTCAGCGCATGCCCGACGAGTCCCGGAACCAGGATGTCGATGCCTGGGAGCGCACCGTGCACCTGGCCGCGACGGTCAAGGAGGACGAGCTGCTGCAGCTTGCCCCCGAGGAGCTTCTCCAGCGCCTCTATCATGAGGAGACGGTGCGAGTCTTCGACCCCAAGGCGCTGTATTTTGGCTGTACCTGCTCCCGGGAGCGCATCGCCGATGCCCTGGTGGGACTGGGTGCCCAGGAGCTGCGTGACGTGCTGGCGGAGCAGGGCGGCATCGAGACGCAGTGTCACTTCTGTCATACCCGCTATGCCTTCTCCGTCGAGGACGTCGAGGCGCTGCTGGCCGGGGCCAACGAGCCGCCCGCCACCCTGCACTAGCCGATGATCGACGGGACCACCGCCGGGGTGCGTGAGGCGGTGGTCCCTGGTCTTTGGCTGTCGAGCCCCGCAATGCTGCGATGCATCAAAAAATGTAGTGAAATCCCCTTTTCTTGTAGGAAAACTACAAGAATTTCGCCTAAAAGATGCGTTTCCCGCCGAGTGTCTTTTTGCCATAATGGCGCCGCCCTCCAGGTACGATCATGACCCCCAGACGGTGTGATCGTTACAGCCCCCTTTGCTTTATGCGTCACCACCGACGCCAGGCACATGAGAGAACCGGCCCACGGCCCAGGAATCGACATGACCACACCTCAAGCTTCCCACGCTCACGTCAATCTCAGCAGCGCCGAACTGATCGAGCGGTCAATCGCCGACGATGAAGGCCGCCTGGCCGCCAACGGTGCCCTGGTGGTGAGCACCGGCCTGCGTACCGGCCGCTCGCCCAAGGACCGCTATATCGTCGATGAGCCGACCACCAGCGAGAAGATCGACTGGGGTAGCGTCAATCGTCCCTTCGACGCCGAGAAGTTTGCCGCCCTCTGGGAGCGCGTCGCGTCGTACCTGGGTGACAGGAAGCATTATGTCGCCGAGCTGCATGTGGGCAGCGACCCCGACTATTATCTGCCGGTGCGCGTGCAGACCGAGACCGCTTGGCAGAACCTCTTCGGCCGCACCATGTTCGTGCGCCCCGAGGCCTATAACCCGGCCGCCAAGGACGAGTGGACCATCCTCAACGCCGCCGGCTTCGCGTGTGACCCGGCCCGCGATGGCACCCATTCCGACGGCTGTGTGATCATCAACTTCGCCGAGAAGAAGGTGCTGATCGCCGGCATGCGTTACGCCGGCGAAATGAAGAAAGCGATGTTCTCGGTGCAGAACTTCCTGCTGCCCGAGTTCGACGTGCTGCCGATGCATTGCTCGGCCAACGTCGGTGAGGATGGCGAGACCTGCCTGTTTTTCGGCCTCTCCGGCACCGGCAAGACGACCCTCTCTGCCGACCAGGCACGCTACCTGATCGGCGATGACGAGCACGCCTGGGGGCCGGGCACCGTCTTCAACATGGAGGGCGGCTGCTACGCCAAGTGCATCGATCTCTCCGAGAAGAACGAGCCGGTGATCTGGAATGCCATCAAGTTCGGCACCGTGCTGGAGAACGTGGTGCTGGACGATCGCCGTGAGCCCGATTACGCCGACGACAGCCTGACCCAGAACTCGCGTGCCGCCTACCCGCTGGAACACGTCGAGAAGCGTGTGCCCGAGAATCGTGCCGGCGAGCCCAATGCCATCGTCTTTCTGACCTGCGACATGTCCGGCGTGCTGCCCCCGGTCTCCGTGCTCTCCAAGGAGGCCGCGGCCTACCACTTCCTCTCCGGCTACACCGCCAAGGTGGGCTCCACCGAGATGGGCGCCTCCGAGGGCCTGGCCGCGACCTTCTCCACCTGCTTCGGCGCCCCCTTCTTCCCGCGGCCGGCCCGCGAGTACGCGGATCTGCTGATCAAGCGCGTGGCGGAGAAGGATGCCCAGGTGTATCTGGTCAATACCGGCTGGACCGGTGGTGCCTACGGGGAGGGCGGTGCCCGCTTCTCCATTCCCACCACCCGCGCCATCATCAGCGCCATCCAGTCCGGCGTGCTGCGTGAGGTCGAGACCCAGCGCCTCGATGGTCTCAACCTCGATGTGCCCACCGCGGTGCCGGGCGTCGATTCCAGCCTGCTCAACCCCCGCGAGACCTGGGCCGACAAGGATGCCTACGATCGTCAGTGCCAGGAGCTGGCCGCCCAGTTCGTCGACAACTTCAAGAAGTTCGATGGCGTCAGCGGCGAGATCGTCGAGGCGGGCCCCAGCCTGACCTGATCGGCCCGGCAGGGCCTCGGGCCCGGTCGATGGCATGAACCAAACGACCCCGGTACCGCCAAGGCGGTGCCGGGGTCGCTCGTTGTATGGGCTATGCTCCCACGCCGGGTAGGTCCGGCTTTTTCTCTTGTCGCCGGATAAATCCGGCCCCTATAACGTTAGGCTGACCCGGTCGCTGGATATATCCGGCTTCTATGGGGCATTTGGCGGCTCAGCCCTTGAGATCCGCAAAATCATCCTCGAAGAATTCCATCTCATCGCGCTGATCGCCGATCTTGTCGACCTCGGCCTGGCGCAGCTCCACGCGACGAATCTTGCCCGAGATGGTCTTGGGCAGGTCGGCGAACTCCAGTCGGCGAATGCGCTTGTAGGGCGCCAGGCGCTCGCGGGTGAAGGCGAAGATATCCCGGGCCAGCTCGGCACTTGGCTCATGACCGGCGGCGGGAATGATATAGGCCTTGGGTACCGAGGCCCGCACCGGGTCGGGGCTCGGCACGATGGCCGCTTCGCCCACCGCCGGGTGCTCGATCAGCACGCTCTCCAGCTCGAAGGGGCTGATGCGGTAGTCGGAGGCCTTGAAGACATCATCGGCCCGGCCCACGTAGGTGATATAACCCCGTTCATCGATGCTGGCGACGTCCCCGGTTCGATAGTAGCCCCCCTGCATGGCGGCGGCCGTGCGCTCCGGGTCGTTGGCGTAGCCCACCATCAGGCCGGCGGGGCGCTCCTCGCCCAGCGCCAGGGCGACTTCCCCTTCGCCGGCCGGCTTGCCTTCGGCATCGAGCATCGCCACGCGGTAGCCGGGCAGCGGGCGGCCCATGGAACCGGACTTGAGGTCCTGGCCGGGCGAGTTGCCGATCTGGGCGGTCGTCTCGGTCTGTCCGAAGCCGTCGCGAATGGTCAGCCCCCAGGCCCGGCGCACCTGGTCGATGACCTCGGGGTTGAGGGGCTCCCCGGCGGCCACGGCCTCACGCAGCCGCGTTCGGTGGGCCGCCAGGTCCTGCTGGATCAGCAGGCGCCAGACGGTGGGCGGCGCGCACAGGGTGGTGATCTCGTAGTGCGCCAGTACGTCGAGCAGGGCTTCGGCATCGAAGCGGCTGTAGTTATACAGGAAGACGCAGGCACCGGCGTTCCAGGGCGCGAAGAAGCAGCTCCAGGCATGCTTGGCCCAGCCCGGGGAGCTGATGTTGAGGTGGCGGTCTCCCGGCTGCAGGCCGATCCAGTACAGGGTCGAGAGGTGGCCCACCGGATAGGACTGGTGGGTGTGGGTGACCAGCTTGGGCTGCGAGGTGGTGCCGGAGGTGAAGTAGAGCAGCATGGGGTCGTCGGCGGGCGTCGGGCCATCCGGCGTATAGGCGTCACTGCTCTGGTGCGACTCGGCGAAATCATGCCAGCCGGGGGCGGCATGGCCCACCGCGATACGCGTCAGGTTCGGGTGCTGGCCCTCGAACTTCGCGAGGTGGTCCTCGCCGATGACCAGGTGCTTGACCTCGCCGCGGGTGATGCGGTCGTCGAGGTCCTCGGCGGTCAGCATGGGGGTGGCGGGGATGATCACGGCGCCCAGCTTGATGGCGGCCAGCATCACCTCCCATAGCGGCACCTCGTTACCCAGCATCAGCAGTATCCGCTCGCCGCGCCTGACGCCCAGGGCGTGCAGCCAGTTGGCGACCTGGTTGGAGCGGCCGGCCAGTTCGGCGAAGCTCAGGCGTGCCTCGCGGCCATCCTCCTCGACGATCCACAGCGCCGGGGCGTCATTGTCGCGGGCCATGACGTCGAAATAGTCCAGCGCCCAGTTGAACTCGGTAAAGCGTGGCCAGCGAAAATCGCGGTAGGCGGTGGCGTAATCCTCGCGATGCTCGAGCAGAAAGTCCCGGGCGGCAAGAAAGTCGGACAGGTTGGATGCGCTGTCGGTGGTCGGCACGGCACGGCTCCTTTTGTTGTGGTGTCGGTGTGCTGTGATGTCGATGTGCTGTGATATCGATGTGCTGTGATGTTTTCCAGCGTCACATGAATCTAGCTGGATTCGATGCCGGCTGTCCAAGAACCAAGCGAACGCTTGGACTAAAGTCGTTGGGCGGCCCGCGCGTGGTTCGCCACGGCGTTTGTGATACCTTGTCGCGATTGATTCTCGAGCATCAGTGAAGGGGTTACATGGACGCCACCAAACGCATCACCGCACGGCTCGCCGAAGAGTTGGCCATTCGTTCACAGCAGGTCACGGCCACGCTGGAGCTGCTCGACGGCGGGGCGACCGTGCCCTTCATCGCCCGTTACCGCAAGGAGGTGACCGGCGGGCTCGACGATACCCAGCTGCGCAATCTGCATGAGCGCCTGGGCTACCTGCGTGAGCTGGAGGACCGCCGGGCCACGGTGCTGGCCACCATCGAGGAGCAGGGCAAGCTGACCGATGAGCTGGCCGGGCTGATCGGGGCCGCGGATACCAAGCAGCGCCTCGAGGACCTCTACCTGCCCTACAAGAAGAAGCGTCGCACCAAGGCGCAGATCGCCCGCGAGGCGGGGCTCGAGCCGCTGGCGGATGCCCTGCTGGCCGACCCCAGCCTCGACCCCGAGGCCGAGGCGGCGAGGTATCTGCGTCCCGCAGAAGGCGATATTGCCGCGGTGGAAGACACCAAGGCCGCCCTGGACGGCGCCCGCCAGATCCTGATGGAGCGCTTCGCCGAGGACGCCGAGCTGGTTGGCCGGCTGCGCGAGCGGCTGTGGAGCGAAGGCGAGCTCAGCGCCCGGGTCATTCCGGGCAAGGAGAAGGAGGGGGCCAAGTTCTCCGACTACTTCGAGCACGATGAGCGGCTGGCCAAGGCGCCTTCCCACCGGGCGTTGGCCATGTTCCGCGGCCGCAACGAGGGCGTGTTGACCCTGGTGATTCGCCTGCCGGGGGAGGAGGAGGCGCCGATCCACCCGGCTCAGGTCGCCATCGCCAAGCACTTTGCCATCCATGATGAGGGGCGTGCCGCCGACAAGTGGCTGCGCGACGTGGTGCGCTGGACCTGGCGGGTCAAGCTCTATACCCATCTGGAGACCGAGCTGCTGGGGCGGTTGCGCGAGGGGGCCGAACTCGAGGCCATCGAGGTCTTCGCGGCCAACCTCAAGGACCTGCTGCTGGCCGCCCCGGCGGGACAGAAGGCCACGCTCGCCATCGACCCCGGCCTGCGTACCGGCTGCAAGGTGGCGGTGGTGGATGCCACCGGCCAGTTCCTGGCTCACACCACCATCTATCCCCATGCCCCGCGCAATGCCTGGGACGCTTCGCTTGCCGAGCTCGCCAGGCTGGTGGAGCGCCACGATGTGGCGCTGATTGCCGTGGGCAATGGCACCGCCAGTCGCGAGACCGACCGCCTGGCCGGCGATCTGGTGAAGCAGCTGGCCGGCAAGCGCGCCCTCTCCAAGGTGATGGTCAGCGAGGCCGGCGCCTCGGTCTATTCGGCCTCGGAGTATGCCGCCCGGGAACTGCCCGAGCTGGACGTCACCATCCGGGGCGCGGTCTCCATTGCCCGGCGCCTTCAGGACCCCCTGGCCGAGCTGGTCAAGATCGAACCCAAGTCCATCGGCGTGGGCCAGTACCAGCATGACGTCTCCCAGGTGCAGCTGTCGCGTAGCCTCGAGGCGGTCATCGAGGACTGCGTCAACGCCATCGGGGTCGACCTCAATACCGCCTCCAGCGCGCTGCTCTCCCGGGTGGCAGGGCTCTCGCCGGCGCTGGCCGAGGCCATCGTCGCGCGGCGCAATGCCGAGGGGCCCTTCGCCAGCCGCAAGCAGCTGCTCGATGTCGGCCGCCTGGGGCCCAAGACCTTCGAGCAGTGTGCCGGCTTCCTGCGCATCATGAACGGCGATAACCCGCTCGATGCCAGCGCCGTGCACCCCGAGGCCTATCCCCTGGTCGAGCGCATCGCCGCAAGAAGTCGCCGGGAGCTCGGCAGCCTGATCGGCGACAGCGCCACCCTCAAGGCCGTGAAGCCCGTCGAATTTGCCGACGAGCGCTTCGGGGTGCCCACCATTACCGATATCCTCGCCGAGCTCGACAAGCCGGGCCGCGACCCGCGGCCCGAGTTCAAGGCCGCCGAGTTCCGCGAGGGAGTCGAGACCCTCAAAGACCTGGAACCGGGCATGGTGCTCGAGGGTAGCGTCACCAACGTCACCCACTTCGGTGCCTTCGTGGATATCGGCGTCCATCAGGATGGCCTGGTGCATATCTCGGCGCTCTCCGACACCTTTGTCGAAGACCCGCGCTCGGTGGTCAAGGCCGGCGATATCGTCAGGGTCAAGGTGATGAGCGTCGATCTGGAGCGTGCGCGGATCGGCCTCTCCATGCGCCTCGACGACCAGCCGGACGAGCAGGACGCCGGCCGGCGTGGCGGTGAGCGCTCTCGAGCCGGCCAGCAGCCGACAGGCAAGAAGCCGCAGCGCAAGGGGGCTCGGGGCGGCGGTGGTGGCCGCGCCCGGGATGACGAGCCGGGGCAGATGGGTGCCCTGGGGGCCGCGCTGCTCAAGGCGAAGCAGAAACACTAGCCGGCGTGCCGCCAGCCGGCAGGTGGAGTGAAGTCCCAAGCCGGCTAACCTTTGCATGGCGGCCGTCAGGTAGCATAATCAGCCTATCAATGGGCGCCGCTTGGGCGCCCGTCTCATTATCAGCGTGGCGAATCGTCTCGGTGCCTTCCACCGCGCCTTCCCAACACAAGGGGTGCTACCTTGTCCGAATCACTCACCAATCTCGTTTCCCGCCTGGAGGGCTCTGCCCGTCAGGGTGAGTTCAGTCGACTGCGCCGCGGCCTCGAGAAGGAAGGGTTGCGCGTCGACTCCGAGGGCCGCATCGCCCAGTCGCTGCACCCCCGGCCGCTGGGCTCCAAGCTGACCCATCCGCATATCACCACGGATTATTCCGAGGCGTTGCTGGAATACATCACGCCGGTGACCTGCCGGCCCGCGGATGCCATGGCGTTTCTCGGCGACCTGCACCGCTTCAGCTATCGTTACCTGGGCGATGAGCTGATCTGGCCGGCCAGCATGCCGGCGCGCCTCGACGGCAACGACAGCATTCCCATCGCCGATTATGGCGCCTCCAATGTGGGCACCATGAAGCGGGTCTACCGCCAGGGTCTCGATGTGCGCTACGGGCGCATCATGCAGTCCATCGCCGGGGTGCACTACAACATCTCGCTGCCCGACGACCTCTGGACGCTGCTGCGTGATCTCGAGGGTGTCGAGGACACGCCGCTGAATGACTACCGCTCGCAGCGCTATTTCGGCCTGATTCGCAATTTTCGGCGCCACAGCTGGCTGCTGCTCTACCTGTTCGGCGCCTCGCCGGCCATCGATCGCAGCTTCCTGCCCGATGGCAACATTCCCGACAAGCTCGAGCCCCACGGCGAAGAGACGCTGGTGTCGCGCTATGCCACCAGCCTGCGCATGTCGGACCTGGGCTACCAGAACAAGGTGCAGGAGCAGCTCAAGATCTGCTTCAACTCGCTCTCCAACTACGTCAACACCCTGCGCCATGCCATCTCCACGCCGTGGCCGGCCTACGAGGCGCTGGGCGTCAATGCAAACGGCGATTGGCACCAGCTCAACGCCAATATCCTGCAGATCGAGAACGAGTACTACAGCGATATCCGTCCCAAGCGGGTGGCCCGCCACGACGAGACGCCAAGCCAGGCCCTGGAGGCCCGGGGCGTGGAATATATCGAGGTGCGCTGTCTCGACCTCAACCCCCTGCTGACCCTGGGCGTGGATGAGACCCAGATCCACTTTATCGATACCTTCGTGATGTGGTGCCTGCTCTCCGAGAGCCCGTGGATCCCGGATGCCGAGTGCGACACCCTCGACGATAACCGCCAGCTGGTGGTGGAGCGCGGCCGCGACCCGGAACTGCGTCTGAACCACGCCGGTAACGCACGCAGCGTGGCCGACTGGGGCGGGGAGATCCTCGACGAGATGCGTGGCGTCGCCGAGCTGCTCGATGCGCTGGAGGAGGGCACGCCCCATGCCGATGCCGTGGCCGCCATGGCCCCGCGCCTGGACGACCCGGCGCTGACGCCCTCCGGCCAGCTGCTGGCGCGGCTGCAGGCGAATGGTGAAGAGCTCTCCGATGCCATCCTGTCCATTGCCCAGGAGCAGGCCGAGCAACTTCGCCATGAGGCCATCGACCCGGGTCGGGAGCGGCTCTTCGAGGAACTGATCGAGACGTCCCATCAACAGCAGACCCAGATCGAGGGCGCCGACCGTGTCGCCTTTGCCGACTTCCTGAGCGACTACTTCGAGCGGGCGCGGGAGTCGCGGGTGACCGCTGGGGCCGGCCAGTGAGTGGCCTGGCGCGGCTCGAGGTGCGTCACTGGAGCCTCGCCGGCCTGGCCTTCTGTGTCTTGATGATGGCGGTGGCACTGGGGCTCGAGCACCTCGTGGGCCTGGAGCCCTGTCCGCTGTGCATCTTCCAGCGCGTGGCGGTCATCACCGCGGGGCTCGTGTTCGCCGTGGCGTTGATCCATAACCCCGCCGGCCGCCTCGGAGCGGCCCTCTACGGTGTGCTGAGCCTGGCGGCCGTCGGCACCGGCATCGGCGTGGCCGGGCGGCACCTCTGGCTACAATCGTTACCCGCCGACGAGGTCCCCAGCTGCGGCCCCGGCCTCGACTACATGCTGGATATCCTGCCGCTGCAGGAGGTGGTCAATATGGTGCTCTCCGGCTCGGGGGAGTGTGCCGAGGTCGACTTCCTGTTCCTGGGTGTCTCCCTGCCCGCCTGGACGCTGCTTGGCTTTATCGTGCTGGCGCTGGCGCCGCTGGGCCTGTTGACCCGCAAGCCGGCCATCGCGTGATCGCGGGTTCGAGTCGACAGGATTGACAGTCCACTCCGGTAGCGCGACTCTGGTGCTGACCCGATCGGGCGCCGGACGCCCTTGGCACCAACAAGCTGGCTCGCCCCAGCGAATGGAGGTCCTATGCTGGAGAACTGCAAGAGCGCCCTGGAGCGCTGGGGTGGTGTACACCAGTTGATCGATGGTTGGCTGGACCAGCGCCGAGACCTGTTGATCAACTTCATCGAGCTCAAGGAGATCAGCGATGTCGAACTGGAGGCGGTGACCAAGGAGCGCATCGATACCTTCAGTGAACTGCTGATGGACTACATCAGCGCCGGCCACTTCGAGGTCTACCCGAAGCTGCGCGAGGAGGCCGGCGCCTTCGAGGATGACGCCGCCCTGACCCTGGCCGACAGCCTGCTGGCGCGTCTGGAGAACTCCACCGCCCTGATGCTCGACTTCGATGACGAGTACGCCAGTCCGGGGCGTGTACGCCAGAACCTCGTGCGCCTGCCCGCCTGGCTGGAGCGCCTGGCCCATGGTCTTACCGAGCGTTTCGGCTTGGAAGATGAGTTGATCGGCCGAATTCACGCCCGCCATGCGCCGGATGCCGCCCGGGCGGAACTGCGTTCCGAGCTGGAACCTCGGCTGCGCCGAGAGCGGTAAGCCATACGCTTTACGCTGTACGAAAAACCCCAGCCGGGCTTTCGCCCGGAGCTA
>NZ_CANLFS010000028.1 GCF_947490095.1 uncultured Halomonas sp.
GGACCATAGCTCAGTTGGTTAGAGCGCCACGTTGACATCGTGGAGGTCGGCGGTTCAAATCCGCCTGGTCCTACCAGCTACGCCTCGACAGCAAAGCCTGGCCGCAACGACTCCAGGACCATAGCTCAGTTGGTTAGAGCGCCACGTTGACATCGTGGAGGTCGGCGGTTCAAATCCGCCTGGTCCTACCAGTATTAGAGACACCCCCGCAGCCCTGCTGCGGGGGTGTTTTGCTATATCGGCCGGCTCGAGTGGATGGGCTAGGTGAGATCGGTGCACTCGATGAAGGTGGCCACGAGGGCCTCGATGCCGGCCTGGTCGGCTTCGCTGAAACGGCCCGCCTGGGGGCTGTCCAGGTCGAGCACGCCCCATAGGTAATCCCCCGCGAGGATCGGCACCACCAGCTCCGACCGCGAGTCGGCATCGCAGGCGATATGGTCGGCGATGGCCTGGACATCGTCGACGCGCTGGGTCTCTCGGTCGCGCGCCGCGGCACCGCATACTCCCTTGCTGAAGGGAATCGGGTGGCAGGCGGGCTTGCCCTGGAAGGGGCCCAGGATGAGCAGCTCCGGCTCACCCTGCAGATAGAAGCCGGCCCAGTTCAGCGCGGGGATCTCCTGCATGATGAAGGCGCTGGTCTGGGCGCTGTTGGTCAGCCAGCTTCGGGTGTCGAGCAGGGCGGCCAGCTGGCGGTTGAGCAGTGAATAGTCGGGTGTCATCTTGGCTCCTTGAAACAGCAGGGCCGGCCTTGCGGCCGGCCCAAACTGCATGACTGATGAGGTCAGGGTCGTGGGACGAGATTACTTCCAGCCGGGTACCGCCTGGGCACCGAACAGCTCCCTGGCCTTGGCCTCGACCGCGTCGGTCTGGTAGGACTCGACCAGCTGCTGGATCGCCTCGCGCTCCTCGTCACCGCCGCGCACCGCGATCAGGTTGACATAGGGAGACTCGGGGCCTTCCTTGATCAGGGCGTCGTCCAGCGTCAGGCCGGCAGGCTGGGCGAAGGTATTGTTGATGAAGGCCAGGTCCACGTCCGGCAGTACGCGCGGTAGCTGGGCGGCTTCGATCTCGCGGAATTCGAAGTCATGCGGATTGGCGGCGATATCCAGCGGGGTGGCTTCGAGGTTTTCCGGGTCCGTCAGCTCCAGCATGCCCAGGTTGTGCATCAGGATCAGGGCGCGACCCTCGTTGGAGGGGTCGTTGGGCAGGGCGATGGTGGCCCCGTCCGGAATCGCCTCGATGCTGTCGTACTTCTCGGAGTAGGCGCCGATCGGATAGACGAAGGTGTAGCCGGCGATGGCGAAGTCATAGCCGCGATCCTCGACCATGGAGCGCATATAGGGTTCGTGCTGGTAGGCGTTGGCGTCCAGGCTGCCGTCGGCCAGGGCGGCGTTGGGGGTCACGTAGTCGGTGAATTCGATGATCTCCACCTCGAGGCCGTGTTCGCGCTCGGCGATATCGGCGGCCACTTCCATCACCTGGGTCTCGGGGCCGGCAACGGTACCGATCTTGAGCGTGTGGTCGTCGGCCAGGGCGGCGCCGGCGCCGAGGGCCAAGGCGGAGGCGAGGGCGGCATTGAGCAGTGTCTTTTGCATGGAACAGAGTCTCCTGATCGATGGGAACGATGCTAGCGGTATAAGAATAATTGTTTAAATAGCTTTTGGCTATTTATGATCGCTCTTGCGCACCAGATAATCTCCCAGGCTCTGGAAGGCCTGCACCATGATGACCAGGATGGCCACGGTAATCAGCATGATGGTGGGGTTGAAGCGGTTATAGCCGTAGCGGATACCCAGGTCGCCCAGGCCGCCACCGCCGACGGCGCCGGCCATGGCGGAGTAGCTCACCAGCGTGACCAGGGTGACGGTCAAGGCGGTGAAGATGCCGCCGCGGGCCTCGGGCAGCAGTACCTTGTGGATGATCTGCCAGGGAGTGGCACCCATGGACTGGGCGGCCTCGACGAGGCCCGGATTGATCTCGTTGAGTGCCCCCTCGACCAGGCGAGCAATGAAGGGAATGGCCGCGATGGTCAGCGGCACGGCGGCGGCGTTGGTGCCGATGGAGGTGCCCACGAGCGCGCGGGTGAAGGGAATAATGGCGACCATCAGGATGATGAAGGGGATGGAGCGACCGACATTGGTCACGATACCCAGGACACCGTTGAGTACCGGTTGAGCCAGTACCTGTGTCGGGCGGGTGACATAGAGCAACACCCCCAGCGGGATCCCCACCAGGGCCGATATCACCCCGGAGATGGCCACCATATAGAGGGTATCGAGGGTTGCCTCGAGAATCAGTTCAAGCATCGCGCTGGACATGGCCGAGTACCTCCACCTGCAGGTCGTGGGATTCGAGATAGGCGAGGGCCTCGCGGGTCTTGCCGGCGGGGCCCATCAGTTCGGCGATCATCAGACCCAGGGTGCGCTCCTGGATCGACTCCACCTTGGCCTGCAGGATGCTGACGTCGACGCCGCACTCCCGGGCCAGGCGTGATACCAGCGGGGCGGCCACGGCATCGCCCCGGAAGGCGAGGCGCACGACCGGATGGGTATGCGGTCCCGGCGATTCTTCCAGGCGTTCGATGAGGGCGCGTGGGGGCTCAAGCTTCAGGAAGTCGTTGAGAAATTCCCGGCCCAGCTGGGTGCCGGGCGAGGTGAAGAAGTCGCCGACCTCGGCCTCTTCCACCAGCTCGCCGTCGGAGATCAGGCTCACGCGATGGCAGATCGACTTGACCACCTCCATCTCGTGGGTGATCAGCAGAATGGTCAGGCCGAGTGTCTGGTTGATATCGCGCAGCAGGGCGAGGATCGAGCCGGTGGTCTGGGGGTCGAGGGCCGAGGTGGCCTCGTCACACAGCAGCACCTTGGGGCGACTGGCCAGGGCGCGGGCGATGGCCACGCGCTGTTTCTGTCCGCCTGACAGCTGCGTGGGGTGCTGGCCGGCCTTGTCGGCGAGGCCGACGAGTTCCAGCAGTGGCGTGACTCGGTCGCGAATCTCGGCGCGCGCCATGCCCATCAGCTCCAGGGGGAGGGCGACATTGGCGAAAACCGTGCGATTGGTCAGCAGGTTGAAGTGCTGAAAGATCATGCCCATGCCATGGCGCGCCTGGTTGAGCGCCTGACGCGACAGGCCGGTGAGTTCGCGGCCATCGACGGTGACGGTGCCCGTCGTGGGGCGCTCGAGGAGGTTGACGCAGCGAATCAGCGTCGACTTGCCGGCCCCGGAGAGGCCGATCACGCCATGGATCTGACCGGCGGGTACGTGGAAGTCGACCTGCTTGAGCGCCTGGATGCTGCGGGTATCGCCATCGCGGCGGCCCTTGAGCTGATAGGTCTTGGAAACGTTGTGGAGTCGGATCATGGATACCACCGCTGGGGGCGCCGAGGCGGGCGGTGCAAGGGGAAGGCAAAAAAAAGGCCACCCTGTCGGGTGGCCATCAACGCTGGACACACCCTTTTAGCTGCACTTCACGGCTTGAATCGAGTCATGCCGCGGGCGCCCGCAAGCCGGGGTCAAATCGGCGCCATTCAATGTAGCCGGCAAGCATAGGGGCAGGTGGGTAGCCTGTCAATCATGCCACAGGGCTTCCTGCTGGCGGGCGCTGTGTGGTGCCATATCCTTTGTCTATTCGATGTTATCCAGTGGATATTGTGGTGTTATGCGACGATGGACGGGGAGGGGAGGAATTTCCTACACTCGTGGGTCTTTCCGCCCGACCCCAGGGCGCCAGTAGCCGAGGAGACGCCATGTTCACTGGCATCGTGCAGGGCACCGCCAAGGTGGTGGCCATCCAGGAGGCCGAGGCCTTTCGAACCCATGTCGTGATGTTGCCCGACGATCTGCGCAGCGGCCTGGAGGTGGGGGCCTCGGTGGCCCATAACGGGGTCTGCCTGACGGTTACCGCCCTCACCGAGGCGGGAGTGAGCTTCGACCTGATGCGTGAAACGCTGCGAGTCACCAACCTGGGTGAGCTGGCGGTGGGAGGTCGCGTCAATATCGAGCGGGCCGCACGCTTCGGCGACGAAATCGGCGGCCACGCCATGTCGGGGCATATCATGGCTCAGGCCGCGCTGGTCGAACTCGAAGAGGCGCCCAACAATCGTCGGCTCTGGTTCGAGTTGCCCCATGCCCTGGGACGCTTTTTGTTCGACAAGGGCTATATCGGCGTCGACGGGGCGAGCCTTACCATCGGTGAGGTGCGCCCGGCCACCGCCGAGCAGGGGCCGCGCTTTTGCGTCGACCTGATCCCGGAAACGCTGCAGCGCACCACCCTGGGAGAGCGTGTGCCCGGGGACCGGGTCAATATCGAGGTCGACCCCCAGACCCAGGCGATCGTGGAGACGGTTGAGCGAGTGCTGAAGGCGCGAGCCACCTAGCGGCGTCGAAGGGGCGTTGGTCACCGGGCTGGCGATGGCGTCATGAGTTGCTTATACAGAGGGCAGGGGGGAAGGCTGCCGCTTTCGGAGCGGTGTCCATCTCGCATCATCGGGAGGCTTTGGGTACCATGTGCCGCCTTCTTGTCCCCGGAATTTCCTCAACACGTCCAAGCGCGTAGGAATCGAGCCCCATGAAGAGCCTGATCGACAAGCATTTCAAGCTATCCGAGCACAGCACCACTATCAAGACCGAGGTCATTGCCGGGATTACCACCTTCCTGACCATGGCCTACATCATCTTCGTCAACCCCAGTATCCTCTCGGAAGCCGGGATGGACTATGGGGCGGTCTTCGTGGCGACCTGCCTGGCGGCGGCCCTGGGCTGTCTGATCATGGGGCTGTGGGCCAACTATCCCATCGCCCAGGCACCGGGCATGGGGCTCAACGCCTTCTTTACCTACGGTGTGGTGCTGGGCATGGGGTATAGCTGGGAGGCGGCCCTGGGGGCGGTCTTCTTCTCCGGGCTTATCTTCCTGCTGCTCAGCATCTTCCGGGTGCGTGAGTGGATCATCAACTCGATTCCCCTCTCCCTGCGCCTGGGTATCGCCGCGGGTATCGGGCTGTTCCTGGGGATGATCGCCATGAAAAACGCCGGCATCGTGGTCGCCAATCCGGCGACCTACGTGTCGGTGGGCGACCTCTCCGAGCCCGCCGCGCTGTACGCGTTGCTTGGCTTCTTCGTGATCACCGCGCTGTCCTATATGCGCGTCACCGGCGCGGTCATGATCGGTATCCTGAGTATCACCGTGCTGTCCATGCTGCTGGGGCACAACGAGTATGGCGGCCTGATGTCCATGCCGCCTTCCATTCTGCCCACCTTCATGGCGCTCGACCTGGCGGGGGCCTTCGATATCGCCATGCTCAGCGTGGTCTTTGCCTTTCTCTTTGTCGACCTCTTCGATACGTCCGGTACCCTGATTGGCGTGGCCCACAAGGGAGGACTGCTCGACAAGGACGGCAAGCTGCCACGGATTGGCCGCGCCATGATGGCCGACAGCTCGGCCTCCATGGCCGGCGCCGTGCTGGGTACCTCCACCACCACCAGCTACGTGGAGTCCACCGCGGGCATCGTCTCGGGCGGGCGTACCGGCCTCACCGCGGTCGTGGTGGCCATCATGTTCCTGATCAGCCTGTTTTTCGCCCCGCTGGCAGGCTCCATTCCGGTCTACGCTACCGCCGGCGCCCTGCTCTATGTGGCGGTGCTGATGGCCAGTAGCCTGGCCCACGCCAACTGGGATGACCCCACGGATGCCGCACCGGTATTGATTGCCGCCTTGGCCATGCCGCTGACCTTCTCCATTGCCGAAGGGATCGCGCTGGGCTTTATCAGCTTCGTTGCCATCAAGACGCTGTCGGGTCGCTTCCGTGACCTCAACCCTGCGGTCATTGTGCTGGCGCTGCTGTTTGCCGCCAAGTTCCTGTTCCTCGACTGATCACTCACCAATGAGACCCGCCATGAGCATCTACGGCGACTATATCAAGTCCGTCATTCGCACCGTTCCCGACTGGCCTAACCCGGGGGTGAACTTCCGTGACATCACCCCGCTGCTGCAGAACAGTGCGGCCTTTCGCAAGCTGGTGGACAGCTTCGTGCATCGCTACCAGGAGATGGATATCGATGCCGTGGCGGCCATCGATGCCCGCGGCTTTATCGTCGGCGCACCGCTCGCCTACGAGCTGGGCTGCAGCTTCGTGCCGGTACGCAAGAAGGGCAAGCTACCGTTTCGCACCATCAGCGAGACCTACACCCTGGAGTACGGCGAGGCCGAGGTGGAGCTGCATTCCGACGCCTTTCGGCGTGGCGATCGCATCCTGATCGTCGATGACCTGATCGCCACCGGTGGCACCATGCTGGCCGCGGCCAAGCTGATCAGCCGCAGTGGCGGCCAGGTGGTGGAAACCGCCACCATCGTCGACCTGCCTGACCTGGGGGGCTCGCAGCGTATCCGCGAGTCTGATTACGGCGTCTTCGCTGTCTGCTCCTTCACCGAGGACGAATGATTCCATGAGCACCAATCGCTACCACCAACACTTCATCGTCTCCTGGGATCAGCTGCATCGCGATGTGCGCGAGCTCTGCCAGCGCCTGGTAGAGCGTGACTTCAAGGGGATCGTCGCCATCACTCGCGGCGGGTTGATTCCCGCCGCGCTGATCGCGCGTGAGCTCAATGTCCGGCTGATCGATACCGTCTGCATCAAGAGCTATGACCATATGGAGCAGGGTGGGCTGGATGTGATGAAGGGGGTCGACCACGATGGCGATGGCTGGCTGCTGGTCGATGACCTGGTCGACACCGGCAAGACCGCCCGCAAGGTGAGCGAGATGCTGCCGCGTGCCCACTTCGTCACCATCTATGCCAAGCCCGAAGGCAAGCCGCTGGTCGATCAGTACCTGACCGAGGTGGCCCAGGACTGCTGGATCCAGTTCCCCTGGGACATGGGCGTGGCCTATGTCGAGCCGCTCGCCGACCAGGTCAAGCCATGAGGCTACCCACCAGCTGGGGGCACTGGCTCGAGAGTGAGTTCGAGGCGCCCCACATGCAGGCGCTGCGTGATTTCCTGGCGGCCGAGAAGGCCGCCAGGAAGGTGATCTATCCACACTCCTCGGAGTGGTTTCGTGCCTTCGAGCTGACCCCGTTGGACAGGGTCAAGGTGGTGATCCTGGGGCAGGACCCCTATCACGGCCCGGGTCAGGCCCATGGGCTGTGCTTCTCGGTAAAGCCGGGCGTGCGAATTCCACCATCGCTTGTCAATATCTACAAGGAACTCGCGGCGGATGTGGGATGCCAGCCGGTGTCCCACGGCAACCTGGAGCACTGGGCGCGTCAGGGGGTGCTGATGCTCAATGCCTCCCTGACCGTTGAACAGGGCAGCGCCGGGTCGCATCGCGGGCGTGGTTGGGAGCCCTTCACCGACCGAGCCATCGAGACGGTCAGTGCCCACGCCGGCCCCTCGGTATTCCTGCTGTGGGGCAGTCATGCGCGCAAGAAGAAGGCCCTGGTCGATACCACGCGCCACCTGGTGCTGGAGTCGCCGCACCCCTCACCGCTTTCCGCCCACCGTGGCTTCTTCGGTAATCATCACTTCTCCCGCGCCAACGCCTTCCTGGTCGAACACGGCCGCGAGCCCATCGACTGGCAGCTGCCCACGCATGCCGATGATTGTGCGCTTTAACCTCAACGCAAGATGCGAGTAGAATAGCGCGCAATTTGTGGCCGAGGTCCATGCGACCAAGGTCGATCGGTTTCTGCCGCCCGCAACTCCATTGCACCAGCCAAGAGGTCCCGCCCATGAGCGTTCATGCCATCCAGCATCCCCTGGTCCAGCACAAGCTTGGCTTGATGCGTGAAGCCGGTATCAGCACCAAGAGCTTTCGCGAGCTTTCCGGTGAACTGGCCAAGCTGCTTACCTACGAGGCGACCCAGGACCTGGAACTCCAGACCCAGGACATCGACGGCTGGAGCGGCGGCAAGATTCCGGTGCAGCTGCTCAAGGGCAAGAAGGCCACCATCGTTCCCATCCTGCGGGCGGGCCTGGGCATGCTCGATGGCGTGACCGACCTGATTCCCAGTGCCAGGATTAGCGTGGTGGGTCTCTACCGGGACGAAGAGACCATGGAGCCGGTACCCTACTTCGCCAAGTTCGCGGGAGACCTCGACGAGCGCATGGCCATCGTCATCGATCCCATGCTGGCCACCGGGGGCACCATGGTGGCGACCCTGGACATGCTACGGGAGCGAGGCTGCAAGCATATGAAGGTCATCGTGCTGGTGGCCGCGCCGGAGGGGATCAAGCGGGTGCAGGATGCCTATCCCGATATCGAGATCTATACCGCCGGTGTGGATGAGCGCCTCGATGAGAACGGCTATATCGTTCCCGGCCTGGGGGATGCCGGGGACAAGATCTTCGGTACTCGCTGAGCGTCGTCGCCAACGGCGCCTCTTCTCGTTTGTTTACTCCGGCATCCCGCGGTTGTTTCCAGCGGCTGCCGGAGACCCGCTTGTGTTCCTCCGACTGTCCCGTCTCGCGGGGTCTTTCCTGACCCTGCGTGGGGAAGTGTTGGTTTTCGCTCATTGAAATGGCTTGTTGGGCCATCCGCGCTGTGAATCCCGACGCGAGCCGTTATTGGATCGCCCTCGGGACGCCCTTAGACGAAAGACTTATTCCTGTAAAAACTCGAATAATAACAATGATGTGTTAGTGAAAATAAGGAAGGGGGCAAGGCCGGATCTCGATGTTTTCGATTGATGACATTTGTGTTTGAAATCGAAACACGGTTAGGTTGTATTCAACAGTTCCCGAATACAGCCTATAACAACGAACCGTCGAGATCTGCATGTCCTTGATTCTAGATAATATCGACTACATTGTCGGTGGTTCCACGCATATGTCAGGCGTGAACCTGGAGCTCGAGCCGGGCTCGTTCAATGTCCTGTTGGGAAGGACGCTGGCGGGCAAGACCACGCTGATGCGGCTGATAGCCGGGCTCGATGCCCCGACGCGAGGCCGGATCTGGATGGATGGCAAGGAGGTGACCGGGCATTCGGTTCGCCGGCGCAATGTCTCGATGGTCTATCAGCAATTCATCAACTATCCGGGCCTCACCGTCTACGACAACATTGCGTCGCCCCTCAAGTTAGCGAAAGTGGCCCGCCCGGAGATCGACCGGCGTGTAAGAGACGTTGCCGAAATGCTGCATATCGAGCATTTGCTCGACCGCCTGCCCCTGGAGCTCTCCGGTGGTCAGCAGCAGCGAACGGCCATGGGGCGAGCCCTGGCCAAGGATGCCGACGTCATCCTGTTCGATGAGCCCCTGGTCAACCTCGATTACAAGCTCCGCGAGGAGTTTCGTGAAGAATTGCGTTCGGTCTTCAGCGAGCGTAACTGCATTGCCGTCTATGCCACCACCGAGCCCACGGAAGCCCTGGCGCTGGGTGGCAATACCGCCGTGATTCACGAGGGGCGTCTGCTGCAGTATGGCCGCACGGAAGAGGTCTATCATCGTCCGCATGACATCCTCACCGCAGAGCTATTCTCCGAGCCCCCCATCAATATCGTGAGTGGAGACGTTTCCAGCGGCGCGGTATCGCTTGATAACACGGGATTCTTTCCCGTCAGCGATGACTTGCGTGGCCTCGCCCCCGGGACGTATCGCTTCGGAGTGCGCGCCTCGCATGTCTCGCTTGTGCCCCAGTCCAAAAATGACGTCGAGATAACGATGACGGTGGACCTGGCGGAAATAAGCGGGTCCGAGACCTTCCTTCATGTGCATAACGAGCACTTCCATATGACGGCTCACCTGAAGGGGATTCATGACTTTGGGGTTGATGTCCCGGTGACGCTCTATATTCCAACCCACAAGGTCTATGTCTTTGATCGCGAGGGTAGGGTAGTGCATATACCAGCGCATCTGAGGGGGAGCTGAGATGGCCGAAATCGTTCTGAAGTCCCTGGCTCATAGTTACGTGAGCGACCCCCGGGGGCCGGAAGACTATGCCATTCGCGAGATGGACCATGTCTGGCACCAGGGAGGCGCCTATGCGTTATTGGGACCTTCGGGTTGCGGAAAGTCAACGCTTCTCAACATTATCTCCGGTCTGTTGGAGCCCTCTCGAGGCGAGGTGCTCTTCGACGGCGAGGTCGTAAGCTCCCTGCCCCCCGAGGCCCGTAACATCGCCCAGGTTTTTCAGTTTCCCGTCGTCTACGACACCATGACAGTCTATGACAATCTGGCTTTTCCATTGCGTAACGTGAAGACCCCCGAGGCTCGCGTTCATGAGCGCGTGATGGAGGTCGCCGACGTGATGGAGCTCACCGCACAGCTCAAGCGCCGGGCAAGGAACCTGACGGCAGACGAGAAGCAGAAGGTTTCCATGGGCAGAGGCCTGGTGCGAGATGATGTATCGGCGATCCTCTTCGACGAGCCTCTCACCGTCATCGACCCCCAGCTCAAGTGGAAACTGCGCCGCAAGCTCAAGGAAATTCACCAGCGCTTCGAGATCACCATGGTCTATGTGACTCATGACCAGCTCGAGGCCTCCACCTTTGCCGACAAGATTGCCGTTATGTACGAGGGCAAGATCGTACAGTTCGGCACTCCCAGGGAGTTGTTCGAAAAGCCTAATCATACGTTCGTGGGTTACTTTATCGGCAGTCCGGGCATGAACTTCCTGGATGTGGAGGCCAGGGAAGGCCGCGTGATGGCCGGTGCCATGGAGTTGACGGTCAAGCAGGCCGTGCACGATGCCGTGGCGAATACCCGGGCCACTAATATCAAGCTCGGTATTCGCCCCGAGTTCATCGAGGTCCTTGCCGAGCCGGTGGAGGGTGGCATGGAGGCCAGGGTAGATTACGCCCAAGACCTCGGGACCTACTCGATTCTCTCTCTGACCCTTGGCGACACGGTGCTCAAGGCGCGTATCGAGGAGGGACAGCCGGTGCCGACCGGGAGGGCCTGGCTGCGTTTTCCCGACGAGCGAGTGGGCCTGTATATCGACGAATATCGCGTGGAGCCTGGCCATGAGTAAAGTCTACAACAACCGCGCCTGGTGGCTGATACTGCCGATGCTGCTGCTGGTAGCCTTCTCGGCCATTATTCCGCTGATGACGGTGGTGAACTACTCGGTGCAGGACGTCTTCGATGCCAATACCCGTTTCTTCACGGGTACCGAATGGTTCAGAGAGATGTTGAATGACCCCGCCCTGCAGGCGGCCGTGTTGCGGCAATTTGCCTTCTCGTTGACCGTGCTGGCCATCGAGGTCCCGCTGGGAATCGGTATCGCCTTGATAATGCCCAAGAAGGGGTGGCAGGCCTCTATCGTGCTGATCCTGGTGACCATGCCCCTGCTGATTCCCTGGAACGTGGTAGGCAGTATCTGGCAGATCTTTACCCGCGGGGATATCGGGCTGATGGGGTGGAGCCTGCGTGAGCTGGGGTATGGCTACAATATTACGGCGAGCCCCGTGGATGCCTGGATCACCATTATCCTGATGGATGTTTGGCACTGGACGCCGCTGATTGCCTTGCTCTGCTATAGCGGCCTGCGTTCGATACCCGATGCCTACTATCAGGCGGCACGCATAGATCGTGCGTCAAACTGGTCGGTCTTCTACTACATTCAGTTGCCCAAGCTGACCAATGTGCTGGTGATCGGAGTGCTGCTGCGCTTCATGCACTCCTTCATGATCTATGCCGAACCCTTCGTGTTAACGGGTGGGGGGCCGGGTAGTTCCACCACCTTCCTGAGCCAGTCACTGACGACCATGGCGATAGGTCAGCAGGATCTGGGGCCGTCGGCGGCATTCTCGCTGATCTACTTCCTGATTATCCTGCTGGTTACCTGGGTGTTCTACACGGCGATCATGAACATGCAGAAAGACGACATCAAGGCGGAGGCATGACATGAGCGATGCATTGCCCACAACCCCCGAGGCCGTCAGGCAGCGAGCCGCGGCCGCCAGCAATCGGAAGCGTCGCCGGAACCGTTCGGCCCCTCGCCAGTGGCGCCGTCGCGGGCTCATGGCGGCTTATATCGTTTTCGTGCTCTTGCCTATCTATTGGCTGCTCAACATGTCCTTTCAGTCCAATACCGAGATTCTCGGAGGGCTGACCCTGTGGCCAGAGGATTTTACACTTGAGCATTATGCCAAGATATTCACCCAATCAAGCTGGTACATGGGTTACGTCAACTCGATTACCTATGTGTTGATTAATATGCTGTTGAGTATCGTGGTGGCGTTGCCTGCCGCCTATGCCTTCAGTCGCTACAAGTTTATCGGTGATAAACACCTTTTCTTCTGGCTATTGACCAACCTGATGGCGCCGCCGGCCGTATTCCTGCTGCCCTATTTTCAGCTGTACTACACCGTTGGGCTCTTCGATACCCATGTGGCGGTGGCGCTTGCCCACTGTCTCTTCAATATCCCGTTGGCCGTATGGATACTCGAAGGCTTCATGAGCAGTGTGCCCAAGGAGATTGACGAGACGGCGTTTATTGATGGCTATCGTTTTCCGACCTTCTTCGTGAAGATATTTATCCCCATGATCAGTTCGGGAATCGGTGTGACGCTGTTCTTCCTGTTCATGTTCTCCTGGGTGGAGCTGTTGCTTGCCAGCACCCTGACCGCCACGAATGCCCAGCCCATTGCCTCGGTCATGACCCAGACCAAGGGCGCCTCCGGAATCGATTGGGGAGCACTGGCGGCGGCGGGGGCGCTTACGATATTGCCGGGCATCGTGGTGGTGTATTTCGTTCGCAACCATATCGCCAAGGGCTTTGCACTGGGCCGAACTTGAGAAGGTGTCAACATGGAATGGATGGTCTGGACCACCCCGACTCTGGTTTTTTTCCTGGTCATCGCCGCCATACTGACCGGCATGACCGCCTGGGAAGTCATCTCACCGACGGTCGAGAGAAAGGGCTTTCTGCTTATTTCGACGACCCGCGGAGACCGGCTGTTCATAGGACTGCTCTCTGCGGCCTATATTCATCTAGTCGTGGTAGGTTTCACTCCGCTCACCATCTGGGTTGCCCTGGGTGCATCGGTACTTTGGGCGTTGATCCTGATGCGCTGGGGCTGACCGAAGCCAGGCATGGAGCCGATTCACCAAGGAAGGCTAACAATAACCGAAGAGGTCAATATGAAATCGATAACAATGCGACTCTCTCTTCTGGCCGTGGGTGTCACCCTGGCCAGTAGCGCCCTATATGCCGATGATGCCGACACGCGCGCCATCGCGGAGCGTTTGGTCGATGAACACTTCCAGAATTCCACGCTGTCCCGCGAGCAGCAGGTCGAGGAGCTGATGTGGTTTGCCAAGGCGGCCGAACCCTTCCGCGGCATGGAGGTCAACACCGTGGCAGAGGGGCTGACCACGCATATCTATGAGCGTGATGTGCTGGCCGAGGCCTTCAGCGAGCTGACCGGGATCGAGCTGACCCACAACATCATCGGCGAGGGTGATGTCGTCAACAACATGCAGACCCAGATGCAGTCGGGGCGCAACATCTACGACGGCTACGTCAATGACTCCGATTCAATCGGCACGCATGTCCGTTATGGCACCACGATCAATATTTCTGACGCCATGGACAATGAGTGGGCGGATTATACCCTGCCGACCCTGGACCTGGATGATTTCATCGGCCTGCAGTATGGCACGGGGCCCGACGGTAGCCTCTACCAGATGCCCACCCAACAGTTCGCCAACCTCTACTGGTTCCGCTACGACTGGTTCCAGCGCGACGACTTCCAGGAACAGTTCAAGGACGCCTATGGCTACGAGCTGGGGGTGCCGACCAACTGGACCGCCTATGAGGATATCGCCGAGTTCTTCACCGAGCGGGTGGGCGAGATCGATGGCACCAAGGTGTATGGCCATATGGATTACGGGCGCCGCGACCCATCACTGGGTTGGCGTTTCCACGACTCCTGGCTCTCGATGGCCGGCATGGGCAGCCCCGGCGTGCCCTTCGGCAACCCGGTCGATGACTGGGGCATTCGCGTGAACGAGGAGAGTCAGCCCGTCGGGGCAAGCCTGTCCCGGGGCGGGGCGACCAACTCACCGGCATCGGTGTTTGCCGTTACCAAGATGGTGGACTGGCTCGAGAAGTATGCGCCCCCCGAGGCGAGTGGCATGACCTTCGGTGAGGCGGGGCCGGTGCCGGCCCAGGGCAATGTCGCCCAGCAGATGTTTTGGTACACGGCCTTCACGGCGGACATGACGGACGCCTCGCTGTCGGTCACCGACGACGAGGGGAATCCTAAGTGGCGCATGGCGCCGTCGCCCACGGGCCCCTACTGGGAAGAAGGCATGAAGGTGGGCTATCAGGACGTCGGTGCCTGGACCTTCTTCGATTCCACGCCGGAGGATCGTCGTACGGCCGCCTGGCTGTTCGCGCAATTCAGCGTTTCCAAGACGGTATCGCTGGAGAAGCTCATGGAAGGGCTCACGCCAATTCGCGAGTCGGACATATTCTCCGAGCAGATGACCGAGATGGCGCCCAAGCTTGGCGGCCTGGTGGAGTTCTATCGCAGCCCCAACGAGTCCAACTGGACGCCGTCTTCCACCAACGTGCCGGACTATCCGCGCATGGCCCCGCTGTGGTGGCAGAACCTGGCGCCTGCCGTCAGCGGTGATATCTCTCCCCAGGAAGCGCTCGACAACCTGGCGGGGGATCTCGACAGCATCATGGCCCGCCTGGCGCGAGCCAAGGTGTTCTCGACCTATGCCCCGAATCTCAACGACGAGCGCGACCCCCAGTATTGGCTGGACCAGGAAGGAGCCCCCAAGCCCCGGCTGGACGACGAGATGCCCCAGGGGACGACCGTTCCCTATGACCAGCTGATGGAGGAGTGGATGGCCGCCGGGTCTCGTGAGTGAATGAGAGAGGCGAACGGGGCGCCGGCGTTTCCCATGACCCGTCGATACAGCAGGGCAGGGGGAGTGACCACCGGGTCTCGTGAGTGATGAACAGGGCCCCGCTCGATGATAATCGAGCGGGGCCCGTTATTTTCGGTGCTTCGCAGACTGGCCTGCTAGAATGCCGCGCGAGCCATCGCCTGCCATCCATTCCAGGAGCCTTGTCATGCCAGATACCGCGGCCTTGCGGCCCGCTACCCCTCTTCCCCGCACGCTGCTCACCGGCGTGCAGATGCTGTTCGTTGCCTTCGGTTCCCTGGTGCTGGTGCCGTTGCTGACCGGCCTGGACCCTAGCGTGGCGCTGTTCACCGCCGGTATCGGTACGCTGCTGTTCCACGGTGTAACCGGCCTGACGGTGCCGGTCTTTCTGGCATCGTCGTTCGCCTTTATTGCGCCGATTCAGGGGTCGATTGCCAACTTTGGGGTATCGGCGACGCTGGGCGGGCTGATGGTTGCCGGCCTGGTCTATGTGGCGATCTCCCAGGCGGTACGCCTCAAGGGGACCGTGTGGCTGCACCGCTTGTTGCCGCCGGTGGTGGTGGGGCCGGTGATCATGGTGATCGGCCTGGCCCTGGCGCCGGTGGCGGTCAGCATGGCGACCGGCGAGACCAGCGATCATATCGGCTACGGTCCGGCGCTGTTTCTCTCCATGACCAGCCTCCTGGTGACCCTGGTACTGGCGGTATTCGGCCGCGGCATTATCCGGTTGATCCCCATCATGGGGGGCATCGCCACCGGCTATGGGCTGGCGTTGATCATGGGGCTGGTGGATTTTACCCCGATGCACGAATCGGCCTGGCTGGCCATTCCCGCCTTCACCGCGCCAAGCTTCCACTGGGCGGCGATCCTGTTCATGATTCCGGTGGCGATCGCCCCGGCCGTGGAGCATATCGGCGACATGGTCGCCATCGGCTCGGTGACCCGCAGGAACTACCTGGAGACGCCCGGCCTGCACCGCACCCTGTTGGGAGACGGCCTGGCCACCATGGCGGCGGCACTGTTCGGTGGCCCGCCCAACACCACCTATTCCGAGGTCACCGGGGCGGTGACCCTGATCCGAGCCTTCGACCCGCGCATCATGCTGGTGGCGGCCTGTACGGCCATTGGCCTGGCCTTCGTCGCCAAGCTGGGGGCGCTGCTGCAGACCATTCCGGGGCCGGTGATGGGGGGGATCATGACCCTGCTGTTTGGCTCCATCGCCGTGGTAGGCATGAACACCCTGGTGCGGGCCGGCGACTCGCTCACCGCGCCGCGCAACCTGGTGGTGATCTCGCTGATCCTGGTGTTCGGCATCGGCGGCATGCAGGTGGGCGGCGGCCAGTTCACCCTGCAGGGGGTGAGCCTGGCCGCCCTGGTCGGCATCGTCCTTAACTGGATACTGCCCGGCGCCAAAGAAGACGAATAACGAGTCCCGGTAGCGGCGGGTCAGGTCGTTATAGGCGTCGATGCGGCGGTCCCTGACCGGTATGGAGAGTAGCCAGATCCGTCGCTGGTGATTCAGTCCCGGTAGCGGCGGGTCAGGTCGTTATAGGCGTCGATGCGGCGGTCCCTGAGGTACGGCCAGATCCGTCGCACGTCTTCGCTGCGGTCCATGTCCAGGGTCACCATCAGCCGCTCGGCCTGGGTCCCGGCATGGGCCAGCAGTTCGCCCTGGGGGCCGGCGATAAAGCTGCCCCCCCAGAAGTCGATGCCGCCGCCGATGCCGGAGCGGTCGGGCTCATGGTCGACCCGGTTGGCCACGATCACCGGCACGCCATTGGCGACCGCATGGCTGCGCTGGATCAGCGTCCAGGCCTCCTTCTGGCGCGCCTTCTCATCGTCCCCGTCGGCCGGGTCCCAGCCGATGGCCGTGGGGTAGAGCAGCAGCTCGGCCCCGGCCAGGGCCATCAACCGCGCCGCTTCCGGATACCACTGGTCCCAGCACACCAGCAAGCCGAGGCGGCCGACCGAGGTATCGATCGGCGCGAAGCCCTCACCGGGGCCGTCGGCGTCGCCCGGCGTGAAGTAAAACTTCTCGTAGAAGCCGGGATCATCGGGGATGTGCATCTTGCGGTAGTGACCCACGCGACCCCGCCGGCGATCATAGACCACGGCGGTGTTGTGATAGAGGCCGGCGGCGCGGCGTTCGAAGAGCGAGCCCACCAGCACGATCTCGAGCTCCGCGGCCAGTGCCGCCAGGCGGCTGCCGGTGGGGCCGTCCAGGGGCTCGGCCAGGTCGAACAGCTCGGTGTCCTCGTACTGACAGAAATAGTGGGTGGCGTGCAGCTCCTGCAGCATGACCAGTTCGGCACCGGCCGCGGCCAATTCACGGATGCCGGCCTCGCTCTCGGCGAGGCTTCTGGCCTTGTCGGGCCAGCCGGGCTGCTGGATCAGGCCGACCTTCAGGTGGCGGGACATGGTGACGTCTCCTCGTTTCAACAAATCGTCGTGTCTGTCAGGCTGTTGCGGGGCAGCTGCATGGTCAGGCAGTGCAGGCTGCCGTGTTGGCGAATCACGCTGCGACAGTCGATGGGTACGATGTCGCGGCCCGGGAAGGCATGAGCCAGGGCGGCGAGGGCCAGGGCGTCGGCGGCGTCGGCATAGGTGGGCACCAGCACGGCGCCGTTGATGATCAGGAAGTTGGCATAAGTCGCCGGCAGGCGATGGCCATCCTCGGGGTCCCGGCAGGGCGATGGCCAGGGCAGGGGGACCAGGCGATAGGGCTGGCCGTCGGCGCGCCGCAGGGCCTTGAGCTCTTCCTCCATGGCCGATAGTGCCGGGTAGTGAGGGTCCTGGTCGTCATCACAGCACACATAGGCGATCGTGCCGGGGTCGCAGAAGCGTGCCAGGGTGTCGATATGACTATCGGTGTCGTCGCCTTCCAGGTGGCCATTGGCTAACCACAGCACGCGATTCACGCCGAAGTCCTGGTGCAGCCACTCTTCCACGGCTCGCCGGTCGAGCCCGGGGTTGCGATTGGGGTTGAGCAGGCAGGCCTCGGTGGTGAGCAGGGTGCCCTCGCCATCGCTCTCGATGGCGCCGCCCTCGAGCACCAGCCCTCGCTCGCTGACCGGGCCGGCGAATAGGCCGGCGGCGGCGAGGCGCCGTGTCAGGGTGTTATCCCGGGCGGCGGGAAACTTGCCGCCCCAGCCGGTGAACTCATAGTCGTGCAGCACCAGCCTGCCCGCGTGCTCCACCGCCAGGGGGCCGTGGTCGCGGGCCCAGGTGTCGTCTGTTTCGGCGACCACCAGTCGCAATCGCTCGGCGGGGACGCCGAGTCGTGCGAAGCGCCGCTCGAGCCGGCTTTGAACGAGAGGGGTCGGGACGCTGATCAGCACGCCCTGGTAGCGGGCGATGGCGACCACCATCGCCTCCAGTGTTGACTCGATGCGCTCAAGCATCGAGGCCCAGTCGCTTTCCTGACTGGGCCAGGACAGTAGTATGGCATCCTGGGGATGCCACTCGGGAAGCAGGCGTGTGGCCATCGGGTCGGTTCCGGGTCGCGAGGTGTCAGGTCGCGAATGTAGGTGGCCCGGGGGCGCTATGCAAGAGCCGAAGAAGAGATGATGGTCGCTGGTCTTCCCTTCGGCGGATGGTATCCTTGAATTTCCCATGGCCGTTATCGGGTCGATAAGGAGTCGCATGCGCGCCAATGTCCTGCTGTCTGTGATGATCGTGCTGGGTCAGGTTCTCGTCGGCTGCACGGCGCTTCCCGATGATGAGTCGGAGGCGGCCGCCTCGGCACGCCTCGAGGAGCGCCGGGCCCTGTTCGACCAGCCGTATATCGACCCCCTGACACGCTATCTGGAGACACACGGCGACGATCCGCGTTATGCCGAGGTGCTGACGGCCATCCTGGAGGAACGCGATCGCCGTTGCGCGGTGATCGCCGACGAGTATACCCAGCGCCCGGTCAACCGTGAGACGCTGGCACGCTACCGGCGTGGTTACCTGTATTCCTGTCCCGCCGATGTGAATGCCTTCCATGCTCGGGTGCGCGAGCAGGGGGCAAGCCGCGCCGCCACGACGTCACAGCCCGAGGATGCGCCTGGGTCCGAGCAGGCGGAGGGAGCTCCAGACTCCGATGCCGTGAATGCGGCCGCCGCCTCCCTGGCCGAGAGAGACAAGCGAGTCGAGGAGTCTCTGGAGCGGCGCCAGCGCAACGATTGCTATCTGTTGTTCACCATCCGTAACCTGGGAGAAGCCCGAGACGCCTGTCGTGGACCCGCCGAGGAGGGAGACTCACGCGCCCAGCGGCACATGGGCAGCATGGCCGAGGTAAAGGGGGATCGGCAGGAGGCCGTGCGCTGGTATCGCCGGGCTGTCGATAACGGCGATGCGAAGGCCGGTGAGAGGCTCGCGGCGCTCACCGGCTCCGGCCTGGATGTTGAGACGAAAGATGCCGACACGAAAGATACCGATACGGAAGATGCCGATATCGAGGATGCCGAGTGAGACGCCAGCGCCTCTTCCTGGGGCGACGTCCCCTCATCATGCTGCTGCTGGCGTTGTTGGTGGCGCTTTTCTTCGGCGGCATGTGGCTGCTCTCCACGCTGAATCTGCGCTTCTCGGAAGAGACCCTCTCGGCGCTGCGTGAGCGGCAGATCGAGGAGGCCTTTCATGCCAACCTGGACCGTATCGACGCCCATCACCGGCGGATGGAGCAGAACAGCTGGGGACTGACGCGCGTCGCGGCCCTGCTTGCCGACATGGACGCGGGAGAAGCCGAGGTATCCGCTGCCCTGCAGCAATCCCTGGAGGAGTTTGACGACGCCAGCGGGGCCTCCCTGTTGCTTCCGCGGCTGTCGTCCCCGGTCTCGTTGTTCGCGTATCGTGACGCCGGGCGGGTCGTCGTCGAGCCGCTGGAGAGCGAGGGGCTGCAGGCGGAGGAGCTGCAGCTGCGCCTCAATGTCTGGCGTGAAGGCAATGACCAGCCCCACTGGACCCCCGCCTACTTCAATACACGCATCAATGACGCCGTGATCAGCGTCAGCGCGCCGGTTCGTGATGACGCCGGTCGAGTGGTGGGCATGGCCGCCAGCGATTGGATAGCCGATGACATCATCCGCATGGTCAGCGGCGTCAGGGTCACGCCGAGCACCTTTGCCTTTTTGGTGGATCAGGAGAATCGCAACCTCTCCAGCCTCGTGAATGCCGCGGATCTGCAGCGTGCCCAGCAGCTGATCGATGAGGTGTCGGCGCTTGAGCTGCATCGTGAGGTGGAAGCGCTGTCGATGGAAGAAGGCATCCTGCGCCGCGACCTCACTCTGGCGGGGCAGGACTGGTCGCTGTACCACGATGCGACTCGTGCCGGCATGGTATTTGGCATTGCCGTGCCTCGGGCGGAAATCGATGCCGTGCTGGCCCCCATGCGGCGGGCCAATCTTCGCCTGTTGGTCGGCATCGGGCTGGTCCTGCTGGTGCTGGCCGGGGTGATCCTGTTTCTGGTGGCGGGGCTGCTCCGCCAGCTGCGTGCGCTCTATACCGACCCGCTGACCCGGCTCCCCAATCGGGCATGCCTGCTGGCCGACCTCGAGGGCGGGCGAGCGGGGTCGTTGATATTGATCAATGTCGATGGCTTCAAGCAGATCAATGATCTCTTCGGCCATCGCTGCGGGGATCGCGTCATTCAACGCCTGGCGCTACGCCTGCAGGCGCACCTGGAGGCGAGCGACTGTCGTGGCTGCAAGCTTTATCGCATGCCGGGCGATGAGCATGCGGCCTGGCTGCCTCGCACCGCGGTCGATGCGTCTCTGGAGACCATGGTGGAGGCCCTGCACCAGGACCTGAGCGGGTGGCGGCTGGCGTGGCGAGGGCAAGAGCTGCCCGTGCAGGTGACCATGGGAGTTGCCTCCAGCTGGAGGCTGGAGGCTGGCGAGGATACCCTGCTGTCATCGGTCAGCATTGCCCTGCGTCAGGCCCGCGTCGAGAGGCGCCCCTATGTCTTCTATGATCCGGCCGTCCGGGTGCGTCGTAATTATGAGCGCAACCTGGACTGGGCCAATCGCCTGGGAGAGGCGCTGGAACAGGACCGGGTGGTGGCATATTTCCAGCCGATCCTCGAGCTGGCGAGCGGGCGGGTCGACAAGTTCGAGTGCCTGGTGCGCATGTTGGATGAAGAGGGACATGCGACCGGACCCGGTGCCTTTCTGGAGGTGGCTCGGCGCAGCCGCCTCTACCATCGCCTGACGCTGACCATGGTCACTCGCTGCCTGGCGGCACTGGCCGAGACCCCTCACGAATACTCGCTGAACCTGTCCGGTGATGACATCATCGACCCGGAGACCAGCGAGGCATTGCTGGCGCGGGTGGCCGAGAGTGGTGCCGGGAATCGGCTGATCTTCGAGATCCTCGAGTCGGAAGGCATCGAGAACTATGCGGCAGTCAGCGACTTTATCGCTCGGGCCAAGGCACTGGGCGTGCGGATCGCCATCGATGATTTCGGCAGCGGCTATTCGAACTTCGAGCACCTGCTGCGCCTCGATGTGGACCTGCTGAAGATCGATGGAAGCCTGGTGCGTCAGCTCGATACCGACCCCGATGCCGAGACCCTGATCCGGGGTATCGTGGGCTTCGCCCGTGAGATGGGCATCACCACGGTGGCGGAATTTGTCCACGACGCGGCGATACTGGAGCGGGTGAGAGTGCTGGGCGTGGACTTTGCCCAGGGGGCCAGCATCGGCATGCCGGGACCGTCTCCCGAGGCCGCGGCCGGCGCCGACAGGGAGCGTGCAAATCCCGTGAAATAGCCTTGTCGGCGATGCAGCCTCATGGCAAAAGCCTTACCATGGGCGCCCGCTGCCTGACTGCCGGGCTTTCGCTGCTCTTGCTACAAGGCTCTCGCCGACAAGGAACGCCACCATGCTGGATAGACTGCCCTTCCTGATCGGGTTGCGCTATGTGCGCGCCAAGCGCCGCAACCACTTCATCTCCTTTATCTCGCTGACCTCCATGCTGGGCCTGATGCTCGGCGTTGCCGTGTTGATCCTGGTGCTCTCGGTGATGAACGGCTTCGATCATGAACTGCGCACGCGCATCCTGGGCATGGTGCCACACACCAAGGTCGAATCGCGCACCGGCATGGTGGAGTGGGAGGCCCTGGCCGAGCGCCTAATGGAGCGCGAGCACGTCATCGGTGCCGCCCCCTATGTGGAGCAGCAGGGCATGTTCTCGGTAGGCGGAAACAATGAGGGCGCCATGGTCAACGGCATCCACCCCGAGTGGGAGGATCGCGTATCGATCATCGGCGAGAACATGCAGGAGGGCAGCCTCGCCGACCTGGAGGCCGGTGAATGGAATATCGTGCTGGGTTCTATCCTGGCGCGGCGCCTGGGGGTCGGGGTCGGCGATCGCGTCACCCTGCTGGTGCCCGAGGCCTCGATCACCCCGGCCGGCGTCTTTCCACGGCTCAAACGCTTCAACGTCAGCGGTATCTTCAGCGTCGGGGCCGACCTGGATGCCGCTCTCGCCTATGCCCATATCGATGACATGCAGACCCTGGCACGCCTGGGGGATGCCGTGGGTGGCCTGCGCCTGGAACTCGATGACCTCTTCATCGCCAGCGCCGAGACCCAGGCGATCATCAACGAACTGGGGCCGGGCTATCGCGGCTACGACTGGACCTACTCCCATGGCAACCTCTTCCAGGCCATCCAGATGGAGAAGCGCATGATCGCGCTGCTGCTCACGGTGATCATCGCCGTGGCGGCCTTCAATATCGTCTCGACCCTGGTGATGGTGGTGACCGACAAGCATGCCGATATCGCGATTCTGCGCACGATCGGAGCCACCCCCCGGACGATCATGGGCATCTTCGTTGTCCAGGGCCTGGCCATCGGGGTGATCGGTATCCTGGTGGGTGTGGGGCTCGGGGTGCTGCTGGCGCTGACCATCCCCGACATTATCGACTGGGTCGAGGCGGTGTTCGGCATCCAGTTCCTCGACGCGGGGGTCTATTTCATCAGCAACCTGCCCTCGCGCCTGCAATGGGAAGACGTTGGCAATATCGTGGCCTCGGCCCTGGTGCTGACCTTCCTCTCCACCCTTTATCCTGCATGGCGGGCCGCCCGCGTGCAGCCGGCCGAGGTGCTGCGCTATGAGTGATGACCGCAACGCGTTGAGTCCACGACAGGGGCTCGCCACGCCACGCACTGCCGGACAGACGATGCTGGAGTGCCATGACCTGACCCGCACCTACAGTGAGGGCCCCCAGGACATTACCGTGCTCGAGGGGCTCTCCCTTACCGTCAATGCCGGCGAGCGGGTCGCCATCGTCGGTAGCTCGGGGTCGGGGAAGACCACGCTGCTCAATCTGCTGGGTGGCCTCGACCGACCCAGCCGCGGCGAGGTGCGCATCGCCGGCGAGTCGCTGCTGAACCTCGGTGAGACGGCCTTGGGACGCTTTCGCAACCGGCATATCGGCTTCGTCTACCAGTTTCATCACCTGCTCGCGGAGTTCACCGCCGTCGAGAACGCGGCGCTGCCGCTGATCGTGCGTGGACAACGCAAGAAGGACGCCGAGGCGAGCGCCTTGAGGCTGCTGGAAAAGGTCGGCATGGCAGCGCGCGGCGACCACAAGCCCGGCGAGCTCTCGGGCGGCGAGCGTCAGCGTGTGGCCATTGCCCGGGCGCTGGTGACCGACCCCAGCCTGGTGCTGATGGACGAACCCACCGGCAATCTGGACCAGCATACCGCGGCCGGTATCCTGGCGCTGATGGACGAACTGGCCCACACCGCCGCCTGTGCCTTCGTCATCGTCACCCATGACCCGGCGCTGGCCGCCCATCAGGATCGCGTCTTGCGCCTCGATGACGGGTACTTAAGCGAGCAGCCTCCGGAACGCTAAACGCACTCGTCCAACGACAAGCGGCCGCCTCTCGGGGCGGCCGCTTGTCATTGGGAGGCCGTCAGCGCAGCGGCCAACGGATCAGGTGGCGCCGTCGCCGTCTGGCCGACGCCCGTGCCGCAGACGCTGACGCTTCTTCCAGTTTCGCGATACCTGCCATCGCCACAACAGCCGTACCGCCAGGTTGCTGACAAGGGCCAATGCCACCGCCGTTACCACCGACCCCAGTGTCAGGGCCGGCAGGATGTCGCCCAGGCGTTCGGCAATCCAGCGAGGAGAAAGATGCTCGGGGGCATCCCGGGCGGGCACATTCATCAGCCAGGCCCCGAGACGATAGTTGGCGTAGAAGATCAGCGGCATGGTCAGGGGGTTGGTGACCCAGACCAGCCCCACGGAGAGCGGGAGGTTGCAGCGCGCCACCCAGGCGCCGCCGGCCGCCACGGCCATCTGCATGGGGATCGGCAACATGGCGCTGAACAGTCCCACCGAGAATGCATTGGCCACGCTGCGACGGCCCAGAACCCATAGCGCGGGGTCGCCGATCAAACCGCCCATGAAGCGCAGCGAACGCTGCCGCCTCAGGGCGTCGGGGTGGGGCATATAGCGCTGTAGCAGGCGGCGCGGCATGGGTACTGGCTCGCAGCATCGTGACCTGGCCTATTATCCATACAAGGCTGCGGGACCGCACCTTAAGTCTTCCTCGCCACGGGGCGCTGCCCCTCTTGCCGGAGCCAGGCGATGCCGAGAGGATGGGCGCTTCCCCTGACCCTCGCCGTGCTGTCGGGGATCGGGCTGGGGGCCAATCCACCGCCGGCCCTCGCCGAGGGGCTGGGCCTGCTGCTGCTGGTCGCCCTGGCCATGCGCTGCCGGGCGGCGGTGGTGGGGGCGCTGCTGATCGCCTGGATGGCGGGTGCCGTGCTGATGGTAGAGGGCGGGCAGCTGGCGCCGGGGCTGGGGGGTGTCGATCTGATGCTCGAGGGGCGGCTGGACTCGGTGGCCGCCCAGGGGCGGCTGACGCGTCTCGTGGTGAGCGTTGAGCGTTGTCGTCCCCTCGACCCCGAGCGCCTGCCCTGTCGAACCCTGCGCCGGGTCAGGCTCAATGCCTATGCGCCACCCCCCATGGTGGCCGGTGAGCGTTGGCGGCTCACCGTCAGGCTGAGGCCGCCCGGCGGTCTCGTGAATCCCGGTACTTTCGACTATCGCGCCTGGCTCTGGCGTGAAGGCATTCAGGCCACCGGCTATGTGCGCGATGCGCCGCCACCCCGGCGCCTGGGGGTGGCCCCGGTGGATCCTCGGCGCTGGGCGCTGGCGCTGCTCGACGACCAGGACCTGCCGCCCCGCGCGGCTCGCTGGCTGGCGGCGCTGACCCTGGGCGCTAGCCAGCGGCTCACCGACGACGACTGGGCCCTGCTCAATGCCAGCGGTACCACCCACCTGATGGTGATTTCCGGGCTGCACGTTAGCCTGGTGGCGGCCGTCGTGCTGCTGCTGGGCCGCGGCCTGGCACGCCTGGCGATGCCGACACGCTGGCGCCTGGCCGTATGGCCCTGGTGGCTGGCCGCGCTGGGGGCCGGGGGCTATGCGCTGCTGGCCGGGCTCGAACCGCCGGCCCTGCGCGCGCTGACCATGACTCTGGTGGGGCTCTGGGTATCCAGCGGCCGGCATGCACCGGGGCCCTGGCAGGGCTGGTGGCTGGCGCTCGCCCTGGTGCTCCTGCTCGACCCGCTCAGTGCCTGGCGGCCCGGGTTGTGGCTATCCTTCTCGGCGGTCGCCATGCTGATCCTTATCTGGCAGGGCAGGCCCCGGCCCCGAGGAGTGCGCGGCTGGCTATGGGGGCTGGTGCGCACTCAGCTACTGTTGGCCCCGGGAATGGCGGCCGCCGTCCTGCTGGCCTTCGACCGGCTGGCGCCGGCGGCGCCCCTGGTCAACCTGGTCGCCGTGCCGTTGGTGAGCGGCCTGCTGGTTCCCCTGGGACTGCTCGGCTGGCTGTTGGCGCCCTTGCCAGGCGCGATGGGGGCCTGCTGGTGGCTATTCGCGCGGCTGGCGGAGGGGTTGGCCGGGGGGCTGGAGGCCGTGGTCGCCTGGCTGCCGATCTGGCACCCCGAGCCCTCCCTGGCGCTGCCGGTGGCGCTTTCCCTGTTGGTCCTGGCGGCCCTGTGGGGGCTGCCCGGGCTGGACGGGCGCCTGCGAGTGACCGCCTCGCTGGTGCTGTGCCTGGTCCCGCTGCTGTGGCAGCCCCCTCGCGTGCCGCCGGGGGAGCTTAGGGTCCGAATCCATGACGTGGGCCAGGGCCAGCTGGTGGAGCTGCGTACCGCCGGCTATCGTCTGCTCTACGATACCGGGCCACGCTTCGGTTCGGGCTTCACCCCCCTGGAGACGCTGTGGCCGCCGGGGCAGGCCTTCGACATGGTCATCGTCAGTCATGCCGACGGTGATCATGCAGGAGGAGTGGCGGCCCTTGATGCCCGGCATCGCGTCGAACGCTATATCGGGCCATCGACGGTGCTGCCCGGTGAGAGGGGCGAGCCCTGTCGGGCCGGCCGACACTGGCGTCGCGATGGCGTCGACTTTCGCCTGTTATGGCCGCCCCGGACGATTCACGGACTGTCGGACAATGACCGTTCCTGTGTCATGGAGGTCACGGCCGGCCGGCATCGTCTGCTGCTCAGCGGCGACCTGGGCAAGGATCATGAGCGGGAGTTGCTGAGCGAGATGCAGGGCGCCGTGAGCCTGCTGCTGGCCGGACACCATGGCAGCGCAACCAGCTCGGGGCCGGCGCTGGTCGCGGCGCTCGCGCCCCGTCACCTGGTCTATAGCGTGGGGCGCCACAACCCCTTCGGCCACCCGGCCCCCGAGGTGGTCAGGCGTTTTCGCCGTGCCGGGGCCTGCCAGTGGAGCACGGGCCTGGACGGTGCCCTGACGTTCCGTCTGGGCGGTGAGACACTGACCAGGCCTGCCGCCGCCGCCCGCACCGGTGTGCGGCCCGGTGTCGATTGCGGGCACCTTGCGTTAGAATCGCCCTGAATGCCGTGGGACACCCGAGGCGGTTGGGGAGAAGGCCCACCGCACGATATTTCACCCAGACCAGCGGAGACGCCGTGATTCCCACCGGGACTTCCCAACAGGCGCCACAGCAATCGGGCCTGACGCTCTATCGCCGCCTGCTGCGCTATGTACGCCCCTACTGGGGCTCCTTCGCCCTGGCGATCTTCGGCTATGTCATCTATGCCGGCTCCAGTACCGCCCTGGCAGAGATGATGAAGCGCTTGATCGATGGCATCCAGGAGCCCGACGCCGCCTTTCGGCTCTTTCTGCCGCTGTTCGTGGTGGGCATGTTTGCCGCCCGGGGCCTGGGGACCTTCCTCGGCACCTACTACATGAGCAATGTGGCGCGTAACGTCGTCCATGCGCTGCGCTGTGATGTCTTCAATCATATGCTGCATCTGCCGGGGCGCTTCTTCGATAATCACTCCAGCGGCCACCTGATCTCGCGGGTGACCTATCACGTCGAACAGGTCACCGGCGCGGCCACCAAGGCGGTGACCATCCTGCTCCGCGAGGGCCTGTTCGTGATCGGGCTGGTCATCTATCTGCTGTGGACCAACTGGATGCTGACGCTGCTGTTCCTGGCGGTGACGCCACTGATCGGCGGGGTAGTGAGCTATACCAGCAAGCGTTTTCGCCGCCTCTCGGGGCGTATTCAGGCCTCCATGGGCGATGTTACCCATGTGGCCTCCGAGGCGCTCTCGGGCTACCGGGTGGTGCGCACCCATGGCGCCGAGGACTACGAGAAGGCACGCTTCGCCAGGGCGAGTGACTACAATCGCCAGCAGAGCCTGAAGGAGGCGCTGACCAAGGCGGTCAGCACCCCGGTGATCCAGCTGCTGGTGGCCCTGGCCCTGGCGGTGCTGGTGTGGCTGGCCATGTCGCCGGCGCTGATGGCCGATATGAGCACCGGCGAGTTCGTGGCCTTCATTACCGCCGCCTCGCTGATGGCCAAGCCGGTTCGTCAGCTCACCGAGGTCAACAGCGAGATCCAGAAGGGCCTGGCCGCCTCGTCGGAGCTTTTCGGCCTGCTCGAGGAGCCGCCCGAGGTCGACGAGGGAACCCACGTACCTGAGCGCCTCGCCGGTCGTGTCACGCTGAAGGAGGTGGCCTTTCGCTATGGCGAGGGCCAGCCCGAGGTGCTGAAGGGTATCGACCTCGAGGTGGCCGAGGGCGAGATGGTGGCGATCGTTGGCCGCTCGGGCAGCGGCAAGTCGACCCTGGTCGGCCTGCTGCCACGCTTCTATCGACCGAGCCGCGGGGAGGTATTGATCGATGATGTCTCCCTGGATGCGTATCGCCTGGCGCCGCTGCGTCGTCAGATCGCGCTGGTGTCTCAGCAGGTGACGCTGTTCAACGCGAGCATCGCCGACAACATCGCCTACGGCGTGGAAAATGCCGACCCGGCCGCCGTCGAGGCGGCCGCCCGTTCGGCCCATGCCCACGAATTTATCGAGCGCCTGCCCCAGGGGTATGCCACCGTGGTCGGCGACAACGGCGTGATGCTCTCCGGAGGGCAGCGCCAGCGGCTGGCCATCGCCCGGGCGATCTTCAAGGATGCACCGCTGCTGATTCTCGACGAGGCCACCTCGGCGCTGGATACGGAGTCCGAACGCCATATCCAGGCCGCGCTGGAGGAGGTCTGCAAGGGGCGCACGACCCTGGTGATCGCCCACCGCCTCTCCACCATCGAGCGCGCCGACCGCATCCTGGTCATGGAACAGGGGGAGATCATCGAGCAGGGCAGTCATGCCGAATTGCTGGCGCGTGACGGCGCCTATGCGGCCCTGCATCGCCTGCAGTTTCAGGAGGCCACACCGGCATGAAGCGCTTGGAAGAAAGGCGAGATGGCGGCTCTTGTGGCAGCCCTGCATCGCCTGCCGTTTCAGGAGGCCACACCGGCATGAAGCGCTTGGAAGAAAGGCGAGATGGCGGCTCTTGTGGCAGCCCTGCATCGCCTGCCGTTTCAGGAACCCCCTCGGCATGAGCGGGCTTGGCGAGCGCTGGCTCACGGCGGCCTACCGGGGAGATCGCTGGTTGGTGCTGCTGAGGCCCCTGGAGGCGCTCTACCGCTGGGCGGTGCGGCGCCGTGTCGCCGCCTATGCCAGTGGCCGCAGGGTGGCCTGGCGAGCGCCGGTGCCGGTGATCGTGGTGGGTAATCTGACCCTGGGGGGCACCGGCAAGTCGCCGCTGGTGGCCTGGCTGGTGGAGCATCTGGCCGGGGCCGGCCGGCGTCCGGGCATCCTGTCCCGGGGGTATGGCGGCAAGGGAGCGGATCACCCGCTACTGGTGGCGCCGACGACGCCGGCGGCCGTCTGCGGAGACGAACCACGCATGCTGGCCGACCAGACCGGTGTGCCGGTGGTGGTGGACCCCGACCGACCCCGCGGCGCCCGGCGCCTGCTCGAGAGTGGCTGTGACATTCTGGTCTGCGACGATGGGCTGCAGCACCTGCCCATGGCCCGCGACCTGGAGCTGGTGGTGGTGGATGGGGCACGGGGCTTCGGCAATGGCCGATGCCTGCCGGCGGGGCCGCTGCGAGACCCCCTATCGAGGCTGGAGAGCGTCGATGCCATGCTGGTCAATGGTGAGGCCCGGGTCCGGCTGCCCGCCGAGGCGAGGCAGATGACGCTGGTGCCGTCCGCCTGGCGGCGCCTCGCCGATGGCAAACGCTATCCCGCTGCCTCGCCCCCCTTTGCCGGGCCCGTCCATGCGGTGGCCGGTATCGGCCGGCCGGAGCGCTTCTTCGATACCTTGCGAGGGCTTGGCATCGAGGTGGTCCCCCATCCGTTCGGCGACCATCATGCCTTCCATGCCGAGGAACTGCGTTTCGATGATGGCCACCCGTTGGTGATGACCGCCAAGGATGCCGTCAAGTGCCGCGGCCTGGCGCCCGACGCTAGCTGGGTACTGGAAGTGGAGGCCTCGCCGGAGCCAGGATTTGTCGCCTGGCTCGATGGCCGGTTGGCCGATATGGACGTGGCGGCCCGGTAGCCGGGGCAGAGAACATGAATTCGCGAGCCGAGCTGGTATCGGCTCTCCACCGGAAGTGAGGGTATATGATGGACAAGGAACTGCTGGCGCTACTGGTCTGCCCGCTGTGCAAGGGGAAACTCAAGTACCGTCGCGAGGCGAATGAGCTGCACTGCCTCTATGATGGCCTGGCCTATCCGGTGCGTGATGGCATTCCGGTGATGCTGGCCGAGGAGGCGCGACAACTCTCCGTGGACGAAAAGCTGCATGACTCGGCCGGGCGAGCGGGGGAGGCCTGATGGCACAGGACAAGGGCCAGGGTCCCCGGGAGTTTATCGCGGTCATCCCGGCGCGCTTTGCCTCATCGCGGCTGCCGGGTAAGCCGTTGGCGGAGATCGCCGGTGAGCCGATGCTGGCCCATGTCTGGCGGCGCGCCAGTCAGAGCCGCGCCGGCCGGGTGGTGGTGGCCACCGATGACCCACGCATCGCCCGGGCCATGGCGCCGCTGGGGGCCGAGGTGGTGATGACGCGGGAAGACCATCCTTCCGGTACCGACCGGCTGGCCGAGGTGGCCTCCCGGCTCGGGCTCGCTGATGATGCCGTGCTGGTCAATGTTCAGGGCGATGAGCCACTGATACCCCCGGCGCTGATCGACCAGGCCGCCGAGCGGCTGTTTGACGACTCGGGCGCCTCCATCGCGACCCTGGCCGAACCCATCACGGAGGCCGACTCGCTGTTCAACCCTAACGTGGTGAAGGTGGTGCGTGGGCTGGACGGTCGCGCGCTGTACTTCTCTCGGGCCCCCATCCCCTGGAATAGGGAGGCCGGGGACAGAGAGGCCTGGGACAGGGAGGCTCTCGCCACTCGCCCCGAGTCGCTGGACGGCGACGCCTGGCTGCGCCATATCGGCCTCTACGCCTATCGGGCGGCGTTTCTCTTTGAATACGGTCACTGGTCGCCGTCGCCCCTCGAGCGGCTCGAACAGCTCGAGCAGCTGCGGGCCCTGCATCATGGCCATGCCATCCAGGTGGCCCTGGCCCGTGAGTCGCATCCCGCCGGCGTCGATACCGAAGAGGACCTGGCCCGAGTGCGGGGCCTTCTGGAACAGGGATCCATGGGAGGAAACTCTTGATGCGCGTGCTATTTGTCTGTCTGGGTAATATCTGTCGTTCGCCTACCGCCGAGGGTGTGTTTCGCCGCCGCCTCGAGGCACGGGGCCTGTCTCACCGCGTCGAGGTAGACTCCTGCGGCATCGCCTCCTGGCACCAGGGGAAGGCGCCGGATCCCCGCGCCGTGGAGGCCGCGGCGCAACGCGGCGTCGATCTTTCAACGCTGCGGGCCCGGCAGTTGAATGCCGAGGATTTCCATGCCTTCGATTTTCTGTTGGCCATGGACCATGACAACCTGAGCGCCATGCGTGAGCAGGCACCCGAAGGCATGTCCGCCCATATGGGACTCTTCCTGGAGTTTGCCGGCTTGCCCGACAAGGCCGTGCCCGACCCCTACTATGGGGGCGAGGAGGGCTTCGAGGAAGTGCTCGACCTGGTCGAGCGTGCCGCCGAGGGCCTGGTCGAGGAGATTGCCTCGCGCCGGGAAGCCTGCCGTTGATACCGGCCATCAGCACCCAGCATGACCTGGGCCATGCCAACACCCTGGGGCTGCCCTGCGTGGCCGAGCGCTTTACCGCGCCGGAGAACCTGTCGGAACTCACCCAGGCGCTGGAAACGGCATATGCACGGGGTTGGCCGCTGACGCTACTGGGGGGAGGCAGTAACCTGATCCTGCCAGGCCGGCTGCCGGGCCTGGTGGTGCAGCCGGCCATGGCCGGCTGGTGGCTGGAAGACGGCGAGGGCGATTCGGTGCGAGTGCATGCCGAGGCCGGGATGAACTGGCATCGGCTGGTCATGGCCCTGGCCGCCCGGGGTCTCTGGGGCATCGAGAACCTGGCGCTGATTCCCGGCCACTGCGGCGCGGCGCCGATCCAGAATATCGGCGCCTATGGAGTGGAATTGGCCGATGTGCTCGAGGCCGTGGAGGTGCTCCATCTAGCGGACGGCCGCGTGACGTGGCTCGACCGCGACGCCTGTGAGTTTGGCTATCGTGACAGCGTCTTCAAGGGGGCGTTGTCGGGGCGGGTCGTCATCATGCGCCTGGTGTTGCGCTTGTCGCGCCATGCCCGGCCGCGCCTGGGCTACGGCGATCTGTCGAATCGAGTGGGTGCGTGCGCCTCGCCGCTGGAGGTGGCCGAGGCCGTCTGTGCCGTTCGTCGTGAGAAGCTGCCCGACCCCTGCGACCTGGGCAATGCCGGCAGTTTTTTCAAGAACCCCCGGGTCGCGGCCGAGCAGGCCGAGCGGCTGCTGGCTCAATACCCCGGCATGCCGCACTTTCCCCAGCCGGATGGCCGGGTCAAGCTCGCCGCGGGCTGGCTGATCGACCAGTGTGGCCTCAAAGGGTGGCGCGATGGCCACTTCGGCGTTCACGAGCGCCAGGCCCTGGTACTGGTGCATTTTGGTGGAGGCAGCGCCGATGAGCTGCTCGACGTCGCCGCCCGCGTGGCCGCTCGGGTGAAGGAGCGCTTCGGTGTGGTGCTGGAGCGAGAGCCGCGCCTGCCCGGCTGACTCCGGACCCTTCCCGCTTAAACGACAGCGCCCGCAGCCAAGGCTGCGGGCGCTGTTCGTCAGGCTCCACGAGAGGCGTTAGCCCTGCTTGCCCTTGGCCTCCTGCTCACGACGGCGGATCTCCCGCGGATCGTTGTGGGCGCGCCGGCGGCGACGCTCGGCACGGCTCTGTGCCGCTGGCGCCTGGGCCTCAGGCGGCTTCTCGGCCGGCTTGCTCTCGGCCGGTGCCTCGGCGGCGGGCTTAGCCTCGACCGGCTTGGTCTCGGTCTCGGCAGGCTTGCTCTCGACCGGGGCCTCGGCTTCGACCTTGGCAGGCTTGCTCTCGACCGGTGCCTCGGCGGCGGGCTTGGCTTCGGCCTGTGCCTTGGCGGTCTCGGCAGGCTTGCTGTCGACCGGCGCTTCGGCGGCAGGTTTGGTCTCGGCAGGCTTGCTCTCGGCCGGTGCCTCGGCGGCGGGCTTGGCTTCGGCTTTGGCAGGCTTGCTCTCGACCGGCGCCTCGGCGGGCTTGGCTTCGGCTTTGGCAGGCTTGCTTTCGACCGGGGTCTCGGCGGCGGGCTTATCCTTAGCCTCGACCGGCTTGCTCTCGACCGGTGCCTCGGCGGGCTTGGCTTCGGCTTTGGCAGGCTTGGTCTCGGACGGCTTGCTGTCGGCCGGCGCCTCGGCTTCGACCTTGGCAGACTTGCTCTCGACCGGGGCCTCGGCTTCGACCTTGGCAGACTTGCTCTCGACCGGCTTGGTCTCGGTCTCGGCCTGTGCCTCGGCGGGCTTGGCCTTGGCTTCGACCGGCTTGGTCTCGGCCTGTGCCTTGGCGGTCTCGGCAGGCTTGCTGTCGACCGGCGCCTCGGCGGCTTCCGCCTGAAGGCGCTGTTGCTCTTCTAGCGCCTTGGGGTTGACGGCGTGCTGACGGCGGCGATTACGCGGGTTATTGCGTGTGCGCTTGGGCTTGCCATCATCCGCCGGCTTTTCCGCCCTGGTGTCGGCAGGCTTCCTGCTCTCGCCTGATGACTGAGAGTCAGCCGGCTTCTGTGCGGAGCGCGTGTCGCGTTTTTCGTCATGGCCCTGGCGACGGCCATCGTCGCGGCCCTTGGTGGTGTCTTGCTGACGGGGCTGGCGGCGGTCGTCCTGGCGCTTGTCGTTCTGACGCTTGTCGTCCTGGCGCTTGCCATCCTGACGATTATCCTGGCGCTTGTCGTCCTGACGGTTGCCGTTCTGGCGCTTGTCGTCCTGACGCTTGTCGTCCTGACGATTGCGACCCCGGCCCCCGCGATCATTGCGATTATCACGCTTATCGCCATCATTCGACTGGCGATTGCCGCGACCGTTGTCCTGACGCGATGCGCCACGCCGATCGTCGCCACGCGGACGGGGCTGACGGTTGTCGCGTCCGCCGCGATCCTCTTCGCGTACGGGCGTCTTGCGGTCGCTGCTCGAGGGAGCGCTGTCGGTCGTCGGCTTGCTGCGGGTATCGCTCGTGGGCGTCTCGTCGCCGCCCAGCAGCTTGCTCAATCCCTTGACCAGGCGACCCAGCACACCGCCCTGGGGCTCCACGGCCATCGGCGGCGCGCTGCGGCTGGGAGCAGTGGCCTTGGCGGGGGCGGTGGCCTTGGCGGGTGATGCCTTCTGCTGGGTTGGCGGCTCTTGCTGCAGGGAGGCCGGTGCCGGCTCGTGGTGAATCACGGTCTTGACCGCGGCCTCGGTACGCTGCGCCGGCTTGCCGAAGGACGCCTCGGGCTCCTTGCCGACCTCTGTCTCCAGGGAAAGCTCGAAGCTGGACTTCCGGCTGCCGTCCTCCTCGACGTGGTCATCGCGCAGGCGCTGGACGTCGTAGTGGGGCGTGTCCATCTCGGGGCTGGGCAGCAGGACGACACGAACCTCCTGGCGACGCTCGATATCGGCGAGCACCTTGCGCTTCTCGTTGAGAAGGTAGGTCGCGACCGGCACGGGCAGGATGGCACGGATCTGGGCACTGCGCTCCTTCATGGCCTCTTCTTCGATAAGGCGCATGATGGAGAGCGAAATGGAGCGCACGTCACGGATGGTGCCCTGGCCCTTGCAGCGCGGGCAGACCACGCCGCTGGTTTCGCCCAGCGAGGGGCGCAGGCGCTGACGCGACATCTCCATCAAGCCGAAGCGCGAGATGCGGCCGATCTGTACCCGGGCGCGGTCGAGCTTGAGGGCGTCGCGCATGCGATTCTCGACCTCACGCTGATTGCGCGCCGGGCTCATGTCGATGAAGTCGATGACCACCAGGCCGCCGATATCGCGCAGGCGCAGCTGGCGAGCGGTCTCGTCGGCCGCCTCCAGGTTGGTCTGCAGGGCCGTTTCCTCGATATCGCTGCCGCGGGTCGCGCGGGCGGAGTTGATATCGATGGAGACCAGTGCCTCGGTATGGTCGATGACGATGGAGCCACCGGAGGGTAGCTTGACCTCGCGTTCGTAGGCGGTCTCGATCTGAGACTCGATCTGGAAGCGCGAGAACAGCGGCACCTCGTCGGCGTAGAGCTTGATCTTCTGCTGGTAGGAGGGCATCACCTGGCGAATAAAGGCGAGGGCTTCCTCGTGTACCGCGGGGCTGTCGATCAGTACCTCGCCGATGTCCTGGCGCAGGTAGTCGCGCATGGCGCGGATGATGACGTTGGATTCGCGGTAGATCAGGAAGGGGGCGGGGCGCTTCCCGGCCTCGGAGGTGACCGATTCCCATACCTGAACCAGGTAGTCCAGATCCCACTGGAGCTCCTCGGCACTGCGGCCGATACCCGCGGTGCGCACGATCAGCCCCATGCGGTCCGGCACGCTGAGCTGGTTCATGGCCTCCTTGAGTTGGCTGCGCTCCTCACCCTCGATGCGCCGTGAGATACCGCCGGCCTTGGGGTTGTTGGGCATCAGGACCAGGAAGCGGCCGGCCAGGGAGACGAAGGTGGTCAGGGCGGCGCCCTTGTTGCCCCGTTCTTCCTTGTCGACCTGGACGATCACTTCCTGGCCTTCCTTCAGCACTTCCTTGATGCTGGGGCGGCCGTCGGGGTCCTTGACGAAATAGTCGCGGGAGACTTCCTTGAGCGGCAAGAAGCCGTGGCGCTCGGCGCCAAAGTCGACAAAGGCGGCTTCGAGGGAGGGTTCTATGCGGGTGATCTTGCCGCGATAGATATTGGCCTTCTTCTGTTCTCGGGCACCGGATTCGATATCCAGGTCGTAGAGGCGTTGTCCATCGACCAGGGCGACGCGCAGCTCTTCGGGCTGGGTCGCATTGATGAGCATCCGTTTCATGTTGACTCGCACTATATAGCGCCGAAGGGCGCGACGTGGCGAATCGCTGTGTGCTGCGTGCTTGTGCTCAGCGCATGTCGTGGATGCGCAGCTGCGTTCGAACGCGTCGCTCCCGGTGGGGCAGCGCCGCGGCATGAGCCTGTTGAGTACGGGGCGGGGGCAGAACATGCTTCGGTGGGTGTCACCCATCCGGCCCTGCGGTCACCGCCAACACCTGGCATTCATCGATTCGCCTACGCCGGCCTTCGGCACGTTGTTGAACGTGTCCCGTGGCCTGCCATCGCTTCGTGACGGAAAAAGCGGCGGGGGATACGGGCGTGGCGCGTTTATCGCTCTATCACTTAGCTATTGCATCATGGCAACGGGCGGCGAGACGTCTCGGCGTCGTCGCGGCCTGATTTTTTCGCTCCGGCCTGCGTGTCTGTCGGGCAGGCGCTGTGGGGCCATATCATGCCCATTGGAACGACTCGGCAATATACCAGCAAGCGTTGTAAGCAGCAATTGGCGCGGTGGGGCGAACACTGCGTTAGAATGCGTCCTTCGCAGGTTCAGAGCAGTGGAGTCTCGGCATGGCCGAAGGGCGCGACGTACAGTGGGTGGAGGTGACGGAAGGACAGGACGGCCAACGGGTCGACAACTTCCTCATGACGCGTATCAAGGGGGCGCCGCGGGCGCTGATCTATCGCATCGTGCGCAAGGGGGAGGTGCGTGTAAACAAGAAGCGCGTCAAGCCCGATAGTCGCCTGGCGACGGGGGACATGGTGCGCATCCCGCCGTTGAAGCTGTCGCCGCGGGAGGCGGTGCGTGAGGTGAGCGACAACCTGCGTAACCTGCTGGCCGGCAGCGTGCTGGTGGAAGGGCGTGACTGGCTGGTGATCAACAAGCCGTCGGGACTGGCGGTTCACGGCGGCAGCGGCGTCAAGATCGGGCTGATCGAGGCGCTGCGTCAGGTGCGTGAGGACCTCGACTTCCTGGAGCTGGTGCATCGGCTGGATCGTGACACCTCGGGCTGCCTGTTATTGGCCAAGTCACGGCCGGCATTGCTGGCACTCAATGCCTCGCTCAAGCAACACCAGATGGAGAAGCGCTATCTGGCGTTGGTGGCGGGCCGTTGGCCTCAGCGGCGCGACTTCGTGGCGGCCCGCCTGGATCGCTATAACCTGGCCAACGGCGAGCGACGCGTGCGCGTCGATGCCGAGGGCAAAGTGGCGCGTACCCGGTTCGCGGTACGCGAAGCCCTGCCGAAGGTGAGCCTGATGGAGGCGGAGCCGGTGACCGGGCGGACCCATCAGATCCGTGTGCACGCCGCCCATGCCGGGCATCCGCTGCTGGGTGACGACAAGTATGGCTCGCGTGAGAGTCAGCAGCTGGCGGCGCGCCTGGGCCTCTCGCGACTCTTCCTGCATGCCGAGTCGCTGGCCTTCCCCGAGCCCACCAGCGGCCGCGAGGTGCGCATTCGTGCGCCGCTGCCCGATGATCTCGAGGCGGCATTGAGCCGCGCTCGCCAGACCCCTTGAGGAGCCGACATGCGTTATCGACTGGTGATTTTCGATTGGGATGGAACCCTGATGGACTCCGTGGCGCGGATCGTCGCCTGCATGCAGGCGGCGTCCCGGGATGCCGGCTGGGGTCGCCTGGAAGACGCTGCCATACGCAATATCATCGGCCTGGGCCTGCCCGAGGCCATCGCGACCCTCTGTCCGGGCATTGATGCCGAGCGGGCCGAACGGCTGCGCAGCCGCTATGCCTGGCACTTCGTGGAAGGCAATGATACGCCCATGGCCTTCTTTCCCGATGTGGTGAGCGGGATGGCGGGGCTTCGCGAGCGACCCGGTCAGCGTTTGGCGGTGGCGACCGGCAAGAGTCGGCGCGGCCTCGATCGCATCTTTCACGAGAGCAACAGCGGGCATTGGTTCCAGGCGAGCCGCACGGCCGATGAGACCCGCTCCAAGCCTCACCCGCTGATGCTCGAGCAGCTGCTGGCCGAGCTGGCCGTGCCGGTGACGGAGGCCGTCATGGTGGGGGACACGGCGTATGACCTCGAGATGGCGCGGGCCATCGGCATGGATCGCGTGGCGGTGACCTGGGGGGTGCATGCGCCCGACAGGCTGGCGATGAGCCGGCCGGCCTTCACCGCCGAGACGGTGCCCCAGCTCTTCGATTGGCTGCAGGGAGCCTGAACCATGACCGATGATCGCAACGAGCGCGGCGAAAGCCCCGGTGACACGCGCGACCCCTGGACCCAGGGGCCCGAGGTGAATCGCCACGAGGCCCGGGCGGGCCGCCCGGGGAGCGAGTCGGAGGCGGGGATGGTCGACGAGGACGCCGAGGTTCTGCGCGAGCGTCAGCGACTCGAGCAGACGGCGATGATGGGGCGCTGGATAGACGGCGTGCTGGTGGAGCAACGTCGTTCGCGGCGCTGGAAGCTGTTCTTTCGCTTCCTGTTCGCCGCCCTGATTGCCGGCTCGCTGTCGGTGGCCCTCTACGGGCTGCTGGCGGGGCCGGCCACGGTCGGCGGGGCCGCTGGCCCACACCTGGGCGTGGTCGAGGTGAGCGGTGTGATCGAGGCCGAGGGCACCGCCAGCGCGGAGCGTATCAACGCCGGCCTCAGACGCGCCTGGGAGGCCGAGGCGAGTGAGGCGGTGGTGCTGCATATCAATAGTCCCGGGGGGAGTCCGGTGCAGTCCCAGCGCATCTTCGATGAGGTCATGCGGCTGCGCGGTGAGGGCGACAAGCCGATTATCGCGGTGATCGAGGATATCGGCGCCAGCGGGGCCTACTACATCGCCGCCGGTGCCGATGAGATCATTGCCGCGCCGGCCAGCCTGGTGGGGTCGATTGGCGTCATCTACTCCGGCTTCGGCTTTCGGGAGGCCATCGAGGAACTGGGCGTGGAGCGTCGTGTGTATACCGCCGGCGACAACAAGGCCTTCCTCGACCCCTTTTCGGATGTGACCCCGGAGCAGCGCGAATTCTGGCAGTCGGTGCTGGATAGCACCCACGACCAGTTCATTGCCGCGGTGCGCGAGGGGCGTGGGGAGCGCCTGGCCGACGATGAGACGCTGTTCAGCGGGCTGGTCTGGAGTGGCGAGCAGGCCCTGGAACTGGGGCTGGTGGATTCGCTGGGTAGCCTGGACACCCTGGCCAGGGAGCGCCTCTCCGAGCGCCGACTGCACGATTACACGCCGCGACTGGACCCGTTCAAGCGACTGTCCCGCCAGTTCGGCCGGGTCGCCATGGAGTGGCTGGGGCTGCCCCGCGCCGAATCGCCGGTGCGTTACCAGCTCGCCCCCTAGGTAGCCCGGCTTCGCCGGGCTCAAGCTGGAAGAGCGTCGCTTCGCTCCTGGAAGCTTGAAGCTGAAAGAAAACCCTTGCCCCCTAGCTGAGTGGGGGCATCATGCTGCCTTCCAGCTTCCAGCTTCCAGCTTCCAGCTTCCAGCTTCCAGCTTCCAGCTTCCAGCTTCCAGCTTCCAGCTTCCAG
>NZ_CANLFS010000029.1 GCF_947490095.1 uncultured Halomonas sp.
CAGGAACATCCTGATTCTACAAGAGAAAACCACTCGCCATCTTCGTTTTCAGGTCGGCCTCATGAATAAGCCGGGCTGATTCTTGCTGGCTTCGCGTCAGGCACCATTATTCCGGTGCATATCGCCTTTATTCCCATTCTTGTGCCGCCATTGCTGGTGGTCATGAACCATCTTTCATTGGATCGTCGTGCTGTCGCTTGCGCTATCACCTTCAGTATTACAGTGATGTATATGACAACCCCCATCGGGTTTGGCACCATTTTTCTTAACGATATTTTGATGGGAAACATTAACGATGTAGGGAAGTCTCTCGGCTTTCAGATTGATAGAGGGGCTCCTCCCAAGGCGATGGTTATCCCTGCTATGGGCATGGTAGTCGGGTTGATCTTTGCGATATTTATCAGCTACAGAAAGAAGCGTGACTATGTGGATACCACGATTGATGGCCAGGGCGAGCACAAGGAGGAATATCCGATACTGAAGGGTTGGCAACTGGGCTTTATTATTGCTGCTCTGGTCACCGCCCTAGTAGTACAGCTGTGGAGTGGCTCTATGATTTTTGGCGGATTGGCCGGCTTCGCTCTCTTGTCGTTTAGCGGAATTGTGCGTTGGAATGAGCAAGACAGCGTCTTCACCCAGGGTATGCGATTGATGGCAATGGTTGGGTTTATCATGATTGCTGCTGCGGGCTTTGCTGGGGTGATGAAGGCTACCGGGGAAATTCCCGCCTTGGTACAGGGGTCCGTGGAGATGATCGGTGATAGTCGTGCCATGGCGGCCCTGGTTATGCTGCTGGTGGGGCTGTTCATTACCATGGGAATTGGCTCATCCTTCGCCACTATTCCGATTATTGCCGCTATCTATGTGCCGATGTGCCTCAGTTTCGGGTTCTCTCCGCTGGCGACTACAGCGCTAGTCGGTACCGCCGCCGCCCTGGGGGATGCAGGTTCTCCAGCATCGGACTCCACGCTCGGCCCCACCGCTGGCCTCAATGCCGACGGTCAGCACGACCATATCTGGGATACAACTGTTCCTACCTTCATGCATTTCAACTTGCCGCTCATCGCATCTGGTTGGATTGCGGCCATGATTCTCTGATACGAAGAGGTAATATTATGACAATTCACCACGCCGCTTCTCTTGTCACTCCAGAACTGACCGAAGCCTTTGCACGTGATGGGGCCGTCTGTATCCGAGGCCTGTTTGACAAGACACAGCTCGAAGCCCTGGCCGAGGGTATCGAGGAGAATCTCAAGAATCCAAGTCCACGAGCCAAGGTGGCCAGTCAACCTGACGATCCTGGCTGGTTCTTTGAAGATTTTTGTAACTGGCAAGATATTCCCGCTTACCGTCGTTTCATTTTCGAAAGTGGGCTAGGGGAAGTTGCAGCCCGTCTGATGCAGAGTCAGCAGGTACGACTCTATCATGACCATCTGCTGGTCAAGGAGCCTGGCACGCGGCAGCGTACCCCGTGGCACCAGGATCAGCCCTACTATAATGTTGAAGGCCGGCAAAACGTCAGCATGTGGTTGCCGGTAGATCCTGTGACACGTGATGCCACCCTGGAGTTTGTGGCGGGATCCCACAAGGGGCCTTGGCTGATGCCGCGCACCTTTATGGACCACGAGGCAAAATGGTTTCCTGAGGGCTCACTGGCGGATTTGCCGGACATTGAAGCCAAGCGTGACAAGTACAAGATTCTTGGTTGGGCGCTGGAGCCAGGTGATGCCGTGTTCTTCAATATGTTGACACTGCACGGCTCAGGCGGCGTTGGCGGAAAGCACCGTCGCCGAGCATTCTCGGTTCGCTTCCTCGGTGACGATATGACCCATGCACCGCGTAGCTGGACAACTTCGCCGCCCTTTCCGGGTCTCGACCAGGAGCTTACGGCAGGAGCCCCTATGGACCATCCGTTGTTCCCATTGTTGAAGAGCTGATCTGGCTCGAGGTTATCCTCGGTATTTGTCGAGCGAAACTTCTGAGTTCCTCCCACGATTAGCTCACTGCCGGCCGGGGTTCGGTTTCGACCTGTCTGCGCTGATCCGCTACCTGGCCATTGAGCCTCGGTGGCCGATGCCCCACATTCACGTGGGGTGTCGGCCCAGCGCCCAGAAGACCAGAGTGTGTGGGTGCCCTCATGATGATCATGCAGGCTATTACCCTGCGCCTCGAAGGCGAAGGCCTCCACTATATTTTGCCTAGATTGGCACTGTTCCAGGTCAGAAGTATTCCGATAGTCTCCACGACGGTTACCGTGCTGATCACGCCGGCGACCCCGCGTCGCCGATAGCACTATCCAGCCAACAGGGCCGCTAGGGGAGAGCTAGGCCGGGCGGCGGGGGCAACCTCGCCGCCCTTCTCGTTGCTGGCCGCCAGGTCAGTGTCGAGCGAAGCCCCTTGAAATGTTCCTAATTTGTAAGACAAATAGAGGCTCAGGTTCGACAAATGGATAATGGTGTGAGCTCGTTGGCTCGCTACACTAATTCCTCGCTTCTCGAATACATGCCCGCGTTCAATAAAAGGACAACTCAATGAATGCGCTGACGCTGACCTCCTTCGTTTTCTTTACCGGGCTGGTGGCCTTCATTACCTGGCGAATGACTCGTCATGATGATCACCGGCACTCCAAGGGCTATTTTCTGGCGGGACGAAGCCTGACCTTCCCGGTTATCGCCGGCTCCCTGCTGATGACCAACCTGTCCACCGAACAGATGGTGGGCCTCAACGGGGCGGCCTTCACCGATGGGCTCTCGGTGATGGCCTGGGAGGTCGTCGCGGTGGTCTCGTTGGTGGCGATGGCCATGTTCTTTCTGCCTCGCTTCCTCAAGAGCGGTATCACCACTCTGCCGGAGCTGTTGGCGCTGCGATTCGATCGCACCACCCAGCTACTGGCCAACATCATCTTCATGATCGCCTACGCGGTGATCCTGCTGCCGAGTATCCTGTACTCGGGGGCGCTGGGCCTGATGGGGCTGCTGGATCTCAAGGCACTCACCGGTATCGAGTCCACGCATGTGCTGTTGATTGGAACGGTCGTGGCGGTAGGGCTGGGAGGTGCCATCTATGCCCTGTTCGGTGGCCTGCGCTCGATTGCTATCTCCGATACCCTGAATGGCATCGGTCTCCTGGTCGGTGGTCTGCTGATCGTCTATTTCGGTCTCAATGCCGTGAGCGATGGCCAGGGGGTGTTGGCTGGCTGGCAGGAACTCAGCGCATCGAACCCCGAGAAGATGAAGTCTCTGGGGACAGAAGATCAGTCGGTGCCGTTTTCGACGCTGTTCACCGGGGTGCTCCTGCTCAATATGTTCTACTGGTGCACCAACCAGCAGATCATCCAGCGTACCTTCGCCGCCAAGACCCTGGCCGAGGGACAGAAGGGGGTACTGCTGACAGGGCTGCTCAAGTTGCTTGGGCCACTCTATCTGGTGTTGCCCGGGATCATCGCCTTTCAGCTTTATGCAGGCGAGGGCATCAAGGCCGATGCCGCCTATGGCCGTCTGGTCTACGATGTCTTGCCGGCGCCACTGACGGGGTTCTTCGCCGCGGCGATGGTCGGGGCCATCCTGTCGTCCTTCAACTCGGCGCTGAACTCCACCGCGACCCTGTTTAGCCTGGATGTCTACAAGGCACGCCTGAATCGTGAGGCGAGTGATGAGCAGGTGGTTCGGGTCTCGAAGCGGGCCGGTTGGCTCATGGCCGCCGCCGCCATGTGTATCGCCCCCTTGATGGCGAGCCAGGAGAGCCTGTTCGTTTATGTGCAGAAGGTGAACTCCATCTACTATATTCCGCTGCTGTCGGTAATCGTGGTGGGATTGTTATCCAAGCGAGTGCCGGCCATCGCTGCCAACTTGGCCCTGGTGCTGGGCTGCGTCCTGATCGGCCTGTTTTACTTCGTGCCGCCCCTGGCCCAATTGGTGGCTGAGGTTCACAACTTCCACTTCATCACCATCGTGCTGGTTGTGCTCGTGATCATGATGCTGGTGATTGGCAAGATGGCGCCTCGCGAAGAACCATGGGTTCAGAAAGATGTTGGTGCTATCGACATGACGCCCTGGGCGGGTACCAAGGTCGCCAGCGTCGTGCTGCTGATGCTGGTGCTGGGTATCTATGTCGCCTTCATTTAGCGTGCCATTCCCGAGTTGATCCCTGAAATGACAATGCCCAGGCCAAGCGCCTGGGCATTGTTGTTGAGCGTCTCGCCGGTGACTTATTCTTCGCGCCAGATGCTCACTCCGGCCGGCGGCAGTTGAGCCGTGCCAACGAGGTAGCCATCGCTGGGTACCAGACTCTCCGGGAGCCGGCGCGCCTCAGGCGCATAATTGAAGGCGAAGCAAAGCGAGCCGCGCCGCCGCAGTCGAACGCCACTCGGCATCGCGTTGACGGTGATACCCATTCGGCGGCACTCGGCCTCGAATAGGGCGACCATGCTGTCTTCATCCAGCCAGGCGGTCAGATAGGTCACCGACTGGTGCTCGGTAGTGGCGGGTTCACCGTCGTCGAAAACACTGACGATCCTGGCTTGCTGACGCTTCGGGTCGAGCAGGTCTCGCCATCGCAGGGCATGCCCCCTGTGGCCGCTTGTCAGGGTGAGAGTGGGCTCTGCGCCCGGACGCAGTCCGTCGACGCGATCCACGGTTACGCCGGCCAGGCGCGTCAGTGCACCGGGTGCCAACTGTTCGGGAATACGAAAGTCCACCGTTCTCGAGCCGGAACGCGCGCCCATAATGATGCGACTCCCGCTATCGCGTGCGTCTTCCAGCCGCTTCGCCAAGGCGTCATCGGCGATGACCTGGCAAGGCAGTGCGATCAAGGAATAGCCCGTCACGTCGTCTTGTGAAGAGACGATATCCACATCCAGGCCAAGGCGTCGCAGTGCGCTATACCAGAGCAGATGAAGTTCGAGAGCGTCGAAATGCTCGGCATGTGGTTGAATCTGGCAGGCCCAGATGGCCGTGTAGTCGAACATCAAGGCGACCGGGGCCCGTGTGCAGGCGGGCAGGTCGGGCGCGGCATCCGTCATCACGGCGATTTCGTCGCGCACCGCCATGACTTCCTGCCAGGCCGCGGCATGACTGCCATCGGGCCGTAGAAGGCCGGCGTGCATCTGTTCCTGCGCGAACGGCGCCTGGCGCCAGCGGAAGTAGGAGACTAGCTCGGCGCCATGGGCAAAGGCCTCGTGGCTCCAGAGTCGCACCATTCCATCGAGCGGTGCGGCGTTGCTGAGTGCCCAGTTGACCGGTCCCGGCTGCTGTTCCATGACCCACCAGCGACCCCGGCACATGGCGCGGTAGAGGTCATGATGGAAGCCGGCGAAGTCCGGGTGGCCCTGTCGCCTGTAGAGGGCCTTGGTCGAATCATCGTGGGCGCCGCGTTCGAGGAAGCCGAGGGGATAGCTATCCCAGCTGGCAATATCGAGATCCCTGGATACCTCGAAATGGTCGAACTCGGTAAAGAGGCCCATGAAGTTGTGCACGATATCCACGTTCACGCCGGCTTCACGCAGCGTATTGACCTGAAGGCGATTGTATTCTGCCACCATGTCGGAGCAGAAGCGGCGGTAGTCGAGCACAATCGCCGGGTGCGGTTCCGTGACCGTTCCTACCGGGGCCTCGACTTGATCAAATGTCGTGACCTCCATGCTCCAGAAGACGGTTCCCCAGGATTCGTTAAGCGCATCTATCGTGCCATAACGCGCCTCGAGCCATGCCGGGAAGCGTGAACGAGCGGCATCCGAGTAGCTGAGGATAGTGTCATGGCAGCCGTATTCATTGTCGGTCTGCCAAGCCGTGATGGCGGGATGTCCAGCGTAGCGCTCGGCCATCAAGCGCACGATGCGTTCGCTGAGCCTGCGGTAGACGGGGGAAGCGAAGCAGTAGTGGCGACGAGAGCCGAAGCCGCGAGTGTCCCCATTTTCATCGACGGCGAGAATTTCGGGGTGCGCATCTACCAGCCACTTGGGAGGCGTCGCGGTCGGTGTTCCCATGACGATCTTGAGGCCAGCACTGGCCAGCACCTCCACGGCATCATCGAGCCAGGTGAAGTCCAGTTCACCGGAGCGGGGTTCCAGCCGACTCCAGGCAAACTCGCCAATGCGCACGGTACTGATGCCCGCGTCGAGCATGTCGCGGGCATCTCGTGCCCAACGCTCGCGGGGCCAGTGCTCGGGATAATAACAAACGCCTAGCTGCATGATATGCATCCTTGGTTGGGAATAGATGGCGACGGGAAGAAATGTATCGATTCAGGGAGGTCATTGTGGCCTGGTAGGCCACCCGCAATGGCAGCAGCAGAGCCTGATTGAGGTCGAGCAGGGGGATGTCTTGTTGCTGGTTCGCCGGTCGGACAGCATCCCAAAATATCTGATGTGAATATATTCAATGTCGGACATTTTTGTAATGGCCTGGCGCCGATTGCCGCTTAGACATTCGTTGCAATCGCCTCTTATCCTGGACAGATGTGCCCACAAGGGTGTCCGCCGCCTTTCCTTTCGTGTCTGTGGTAGCGTGAGGCCTTGAGTTGTCTTTTCTTCTTTAGCCAATGTCGCAACGGAGGCCAAGGTGCTGGAACGGCTGCAACGCTGGTTGGGACTGCAGACCATACCGGGGGTGTTTTTCACCTCGGCCGGGATTGCGGCGCTCTTTGTGGCCCTGGCCATTCCGTTTGACGAGGCGGTTGCCGACAGTTTCGGGCAGCTCACCGGCTGGGTCGCGCGTAACCTGGGCTGGTTCTACATTCTCTCCGTCAGCGCCCTGTTGATCTTCCTGCTGGCCATCGCGGTCAGTCGCTATGGCAATATCCGCCTGGGTGCCGATGATAGTCGCCCCGACTACTCCAACCTGACCTGGTTCACCATGCTGTTCGCCGCCGGCATCGGCACCATCCTGATGTTCTGGGGCGTGGCGGAGCCCGTGTCTCATTTCGTCAATCCGCCGTTTGATGGCGTGGAACCGGGCTCGGAGCGCGCCGCGGCCGATGCCATGGTGATCGCGCTCTACCACTTCGGCCTGCATACCTGGACCATCTTTGCCTTGCCGGGCCTGGCGATCGGTTACTTTGCCTATCGCCACAATCTGCCCATGCGTATCAGCAGCCTGTTTTACCCACTGCTCGGTGATCGTGCTTTCGGGCCCCTGGGTTGGGCGGTAGACGTGATTGCCGTACTCGGTACCCTGTTCGGCGTGGCAACCTCCCTGGGCCTGGGGACGCTGCAGCTGAATAGCGGGCTGAGCTATCTGCTGGGTGTACCTTCAACCGGCCTGGTCCAGGTCATCTTGATTGCCGTCATCACCAGCATCGCCGCCACCTCGGTGGCACTGGGCCTGGACAAGGGCGTGCGCCGGCTCTCTCAGCTCAATATCGTGCTGGCTCTGGCACTGCTTGCCTTCGTGCTGATTGCCGGCCCCACCGTGTTTATCGCCGAGGGCATGGTCCAGGGCGTAGGGGGGTATTTCGATGCCTTGCCGTGGCTCGCCTTCTGGACCGAGACCTTCAAGGACAGCGACTGGCAGCGCCAATGGACCCTGTTCTATTGGGCCTGGACCATATCCTGGGCACCGTATGTCGGTATCTTCATCGCCCGGATATCTCGCGGGCGGACCATTCGCGAATTTGTCGGCGGTGTGCTGTTCGCCCCGACGGCCTTTACGCTGGTGTGGTTCGGCATCTTCGGCCTATCGGCCATCCAGGTAGAGATGAATGGCCAGCTGGCCCTGGCCGAACAGGTCCTGCAGGACCCCTCGGTTGCCATCTTCTCCTTTCTGGAGTCCTTCCCGCTGGCGGGGGTGGCGTCGACGCTGAGCGTAGTCATTATCGTGATCTTCTTCACCACCTCTTCCGACTCCGCCTCCCTGGTGATCGATATGCTGACGCGCCGGGATGACCAGCCCTCCCTGGTGCGCCAGCGCATCTTCTGGGCGGCGGCCCAGGGGGTGATTGCCGCGACGCTGCTGCTGGCCGGTGGGCTGGATGCCCTGCAAAACGTCATCACCTCCCTGGGCCTGCCGTTCTGCATTCTCCTGGTGTTCATGGCGGTAGCGCTCTTCAGGTCGCTGCGAGCCGATTACCGGGGCTACAGTGTGAGTGAACTGGTCAAGGGCAGGGCCTTTCCCGAGGTGGAGGCCAGCACCCACACCCAACAGGAGGACGGTCATGTACCAGAAAGTGTTGATCGCCATCGACCCGAAGGATGACGGCGAAGGCAAATGCGCCCTGGAGGCCGCCATGGGCCTGTTGGCCGAGGGGGGTGAGCTTCATCTGGCCAGTGTCTTCAGCCCGGGAGGCGGGGGATTCTTCCCCCATGTGGCGGGTGAGGCGCCGGAGCAGAAGGAGGCCGAGGTCCGGGAGACCCTCGATCTGCTGGTGCGTAAATACCTGCCCTTGAATCATAACGCGAGGCTGCATGTGGTGGCGGGCAGTGCCGGCGAAAGGCTGGTGGGCCTGGCGGGGCAGCTGAGTGCCGATCTGATAATGCTGGTGTCTCGTGGCGCCAGCTCCTGGCCCCTGCGCCGTGCAACGGTGGAGTATGTGTCGGTCAATGCGCCGTGCCGGGTGCTGGTCCTGCCGGCGTTGGACAAGACCGGCGAGCAGAACCGCCTGGAGCAGGAGCGCCTCGAGCAGGACCCGGAACCCGCTGATGGGCGGGCCGTCTGAGATAGGCTGGCGAGGCCGAGTGCCACTCGATAAGAGAGGAAAGATTGATGATCGACGATACCGATATGGCCCATCTGGAACGCTGTGTGGTGCTGGCGGAGAAGGCGCTGGAGGCGGGGGATGAACCCTTCGCCTCGGTGCTGGTGAGTGGGGCCGGCGAGGTGCTGGCGGAAGACCATAACCATGTGGTCGGCGGCGATGCCACCCGCCATCCCGAGTTCTTCCTGGCACGCTGGGCGGCAGAGCGACTCTCCCCCGAAGCGCGGGCGGCCGCCACCGTGTACACCTCAGGGGAGCATTGCCCCATGTGTGCCGCGGCCCATGGCTGGGCGGGGCTCGGGCGTATCGTCTACGCCAGCTCGTCGGAGCAGCTCGGCAGCTGGCTGAAGGAGATGGCGGTCGCCCCGGCGCCGGTGGCACCGCTGCCCATCCAGACAGTGGTGCCGGGCGCATGGGTCGAGGGACCGGTGCCGGCCTTCGCCGAGCGAATTCGCGAGCTGCACCGCCGCCTGCATGGCGCCTGAGAGGCCTGTATCCGTTTGTCAGGCTCTTTCGCCAAGAGCGGTGATGTGGCTTGGCAGGCGGTCGTGGGTACCGTACATGAAGTGGTTCTCCATCCGCTCGGCAAACCGGGCGGCTTCGGGTTCACGGCCAACGGCCATGGCCACTTCACGAATATGCATCGGTGATGCCCCACAGCACACCCCGAGATAATGAACCCCGCTGTCGTAAACCTCGCGAGCGAAGGCGCCTATTTCATAGCGATTGCAGAACAGGGGGTCCAGGGCGGTCGGGAAGGGGCGTCCGTGGGGAGACGGGCAGCCGCAACCCTGGTTGTCGGAAAGATTGAAAAAGGTCGATTCCTGCTCGGTGGTACGAAAGGTCACCGGCAGCGCCGCGACATGGCAGGAGACCGCCTCGCGAATCTGCTGGATCCAGGGCAGCATGGTATCGGGGCCCCTGAAGCAGTTGAGGCCCACGACGCTGGCGCCGTTCTGCTCGAGTGCGACACAGGTTTCCACGATGCCGGGGCCATCGATCATGCGATTCTCGGCCATCGGCGCCAGGGTGATCACGGCAGGCAGCCCCCTGGCCTTGATCGCTTCCAGTGCCGCCTGGGCCTCTCCGGCATAGTAGAAGGTTTCGCCGATGATGAAGTCGGCGCCTTCCTCGACGGCCCATTGCACCATTTCGTCGAACATGGCCCGCACGCTCTGCTGGGATGCCGGGTCTTCAGGGTCCCAGACGTTGCTGTTGGAAATATTGCCGGCCATCAGGTTGCCCGCCTGTTCATCGGCTACCTTGCGCGCAATCTTGAGCGCGGCCCGGTTCAGGGGCTCCAGCAGTTCTTCCTTGCCGATCACCCGCATTTTCTCGCGGTGGCCGTTGTAGGTGAAGGCCTGGACGATATCCGAGCCGGCATGCTGGAAATCGCGGTGCAGGGCCTCCAGGGCGTCCGGGCGCAATAGCGCCACTTCGGGCACGAACTCGCCGGCGGAGAGATAGCCGCGCCGTTCAAGCTCGAACAGAAAGCCTTCGGCACAGATGAGGGGGCCCTGGTCGAGTCGCTGGGTAATCGGGTCTTGTGGCATGAGTCAGGTTCTCCGAGGTGGGGGTGTCGTCATTCAAAAGTCGAGTGTCATTCTGGCAGCCCCTTGCCTCCCCAACTAATGAAGTCTTTTCGCCTAAACGTGAGTTGAATTCATTCAAAGTCTTTTTAAATTTAGTTATTTAAATATAAAAGAGCGTGCCTCTTGTGGTGGTTGCCGGATGGCCGCTGGAGGCTGCTCCGACGAGAGGAGCCGTCGCCCGCAACGGGCGTTCTGGTAAGATGGATGGCCCGAGTCGGAATGGCTCTGCCAGGTGAGGCTCATTTAGATGTTTCCCGTCCGTCTACCCCAACTCGATAGCATCGCCGCCGAGCGTGCCGTGCAACGCCTCGACCAGCTCACCAAGCCCCCCGGTAGCCTGGGACGCCTGGAGCGCCTGGCCGTGGAATTGGCGGCCATCCAGGGGCAGTCGATACCCCGGGTCGCCCCGCCCGCCATGCTGGTGTTTGCCGCCGACCACGGGGTGGCCGCCGAAGGAGTCTCGGCGTTTCCCCAGGCGGTCACCGCCCAGATGATGGCCAACTTCACCGCCGGTGGCGCCGCCATCAATGTCTTCGCGCAACAGCACGCGGCGCACCTGGAAGTCATCGACGTAGGGGTCGCGACCCCCTTGCCCGAGGCGGTGGCCCGTCATCCGCTGCTGGTGAACGAGAAGGTGCGTGCCGGCACCGCCAATATGCTGAAAGGCGACGCCATGACGCGAGACGATGCCTTGCAGGCCATGGCGGCAGGCGAGCGCGCCGCCCAGCGTGCCGCCGCCAACGGCTGTCGTTGCTTGATCATCGGTGAAATGGGGATCGCCAATACCACGGCGAGCAGCGCCTTGCTGGCCGCGCTGACCGGCAGGCCGGCTGCCGAGCTGGTGGGGGCCGGGACCGGTATCGATAGCGCCGGTATTGCCCGCAAGCGGGCGGTAGTCGAGCGTGCCCTGGCCGTGCGTCAGCCGGATGCGGTCGACCCGCTGGGGGCCCTGGCCGCGGTGGGTGGGCTGGAAATCGCCGCCATGGCCGGAGCATTTCTGGGAGGAGCCAAACAACGCCTGCCACTGCTGGTGGATGGCTTTATTGCCACCGTGGCCGCCCTGGTGGCCCGTCGGCTGTGCCCCGGCCTGCGTGAGTATCTGATCTTCGGGCATCGCTCCCGGGAGCCGGGACATGACGTGGCACTGCAGGCCCTCGATGCCCGGCCGCTGCTCGACTTCGAGCTGCGCCTCGGCGAAGGGACCGGCGCCGCCCTGGCCTTCCCGCTGCTCGACTCGGCCTGCCGCCTGCTGGAAGGGATGGCCACCTTCGGCGATGCCGGGATCGACACGTCCTCATGATGTCAGGGGGTTCCCGACTCGCCTTTGGGCCCGGGCTGACGGCGACACTGATGGGGCCGCTGCTCGCCGATCGTGATTTTGCCAGGCGTGCCGAGGCGCTTGAAGCCAGGGAGGGCACGCCATGATCGCCTTCGTCGGCGGCGGAGCCCGTTCCGGCAAGAGTCGGCACGCCGAGGCGCTGGCCGGCGCGTGGCATCGCTCCCGCGGCGGGGAGCTCGTCTATCTCGCCACGGCCCGTGCCGCAGACGCCGAGATGGCGGCGCGTATCGCGCGCCACCGCCGCGAGCGAGGATCGGGGTGGCGTACCCTCGAGGCGCCCCTGATGTTGGACGCCGCCCTGGCCGAGGTGGCCGAGGGGGACAGCGTGCTGCTGGACTGCCTGACTCTCTGGGCCAGCCAGTGGCTCTATGCCGGGGGCGGCCGGGAGGCCGACGGAGAGGCGATGCTGGGCCGGGTGATCGAGACGGCTCGAACGCGTGATATTGCCCTGGTGGTGGTCTCCAACGACCTCAGCGAGGAGCCGCCGCCCACCGATGCCGAAACCTGGCGCTATCTGGCCTTCCTCCAGCGGTTGCATCGCCGGCTGGCTCGAGAGGCGGACAGGGTGATCGAGGTGGTGGCGGGCATGGCGATCGACTGGAAGAACGCCGACGGCGTGCCCGCCGGTGAGGGTGATGCGGAGGTACTGCGATGAAGGAGGCCCTCTACGGCCTGATACTGGCCCTGCAGTTCCTGACCCGGATTCCCTTGCCGGTCGCCTGCCCCTGGCATGCCGGCACCTGTCGCTGGGCACTGCGTTGCTATCCCCTGGTGGGCCTGCTGATCGGCGCCGTCCTGGCGGGGCTGGCCATCTTCGGGCAAGCGCTTCCCACGCCGCTGCTGGCCCTGGCCCTGCTCAGCCTGTGGGTGGCCCTCAGTGGAGGGCTACACCTCGATGGCGTCATGGACCTGGCCGATGCCCTGGGCAGCAATGCGCCCCTGGAGCGGCGCTGGGCGATCATGAAGGACAGCCAGGTGGGCAGCTTCGCCATCCTGGCGCTGGTCTTCCTCCTGGCCTGGAAGGGCGTGCTGCTGTGGGCGCTGCTCGAGGCCGGGGTCAGTCCCTGGCTATGGGTGGCACTGCCGGCCCTGGCCCGCTTCGGTGCGCTTGTCCTGCTGCGCCTGGCGCCCCTGGCGCGTCGCGAAGGGCTGGCCTGGAGCTGGCGGCAACACCTTGAACATCGCGACCTGGCCCTGTCGCTGTTGCCGTTGATGGCCATCTTCGGCTTCGTGCCCGGCGGCGTCTGGCTGCTTGGGCTTCTGCTGGTCTTTCTATGTCTTTATGGCCTGTTCATGGTCAGGGCCTTTTCCGGCATCAACGGCGATATCGCCGGTGCCGCCATCGAGGGGGGAGAACTATGGTTGCTGCTCGGCGCCTGGAGCTTGTGGTGGTTCGGCATGGCGTGACGCCCTGGAACCTTGAACGACGCTATCAGGGGCAGCGCGACATCCCGCTCCTGCTACCCGATGCCGTGCCGGACATGGACCGGCTGCGCGAACACCTGGCCGGCGCCGAGTTCGATGCCATCCATTGCAGCGACCTGGCGCGCTGTCGTCAGACCCTGGCCCATGTGCAGCCGGGTCGCGATGCCTCGGCGTTGTTCGACCCGCGCCTGCGTGAGCTGGACTTCGGCGATTACGAGGGGCGCCGCTGGGATGAGCTCAAGGACGATCCGAGCTATCGGGCCTGGATCGATAGCGCCGGCATGCAGGCACCACCCGGCGGTGAGTCGACCGACATGCTCTGGGAAAGGCTCTCTGCCTGGCTCGACGATGTCCTGTCACAGGCCGAGGATCGACGCCATGTGCTGGCGGTGAGCCACGGCGGGGTGATCCGCGAGCTACGTCGTCGCCTGGAGGCCGTCGACTTCTGGGAGGGAGTGGTCGGCCAGGCCCAGGGGCGGCATTTCACATTCATTCACCAGGGAGGAGCCTGGCGATGCAGTGCTTCATCGGCGGTGCCTGTTCCGGGCGACGCGACCTAGTCGACGAGCGCTTTCCAGAAGCACGCTGGCACCGGCTGGCGCCGGGGCAGGGTGTGGCGGACTGGCTAGACGATGTGCCCGTGGGGGCGACCCTGGTGATTACCGGCTGGGCCGCCTGGCTCGCGGCCGCCCTGGTCGATGACAACGACGACGGCGTGCGGGCGAGCTGGCGGATCATGCTCCAGGCCCTGGCGGCGGCACAGCGTCGCCAGGGCCTGGAGCTCGTGCTGATCCTCGACGAGATGGGGCGCGGCATCGTGCCCATGGCGCCCGAGGCGCGCCGGCTGCGCGATCTCAACGGCTGGCTGGCCCAGGAGGTGGCGTCGCGCTGCACGGCGGTGTGGCATGTGCGCCATGGCCTGGCCAGGCGGCTGGATGACGGGGATAGCGCCTAGGCCGCGTTGACGCTTCTGGTGGGGGTTGGTAGCTTACGCGCACTCTCAGGTGCTGGCGGAGTGAGTGCCGCCAGGTAAACGGGAAGTCGGTGCGCGGTGTGCTTCGCAAGAGCCCGCCATTCCGACGCTGCCCCCGCAACGGTGATCGAGTCAAGAACTGCCACTACCGTCGACGGTATGCCACTGTGCCCCTCGGCATGGGAAGGCGGCGGTTCAGCAGGGTCGCAGGCATCATGCCTGACCCTGGCTCGTCAGTCCGGAGACCGGCCCGAGAGCGCATGCCGGACCGCGGAGGGTGGTCAACAGGCAGGGCATCGATCGCATCCTTTCGCGCCGCGCCCCTTCCTTCTGTCCTCTGTACCGGCCCTCAAAAAGAAGCTGGACGCCGTGCGGGTGAGTACGGTGAGCAAGGGACAGAAATGAACACGACACACGCGACGCGTGGCCTGGCGACCTTCGCGCTGGCCACACTCCCCCTGGCCGTGCAGGCCGCAGAGCCTCAGGCCGCCGACACCGGCGAGCCTCAGGCGCTCAACCCCATGGTGGTAACGGCGGCCCTGGCGCCGCGCACCGCCGATGAAAGCCTCTCCTCGGTGACGTTGCTGGATGAGGCCACCCTGCGCCGTCAGGATCCCACCAGCCTGACCGATCTGTTTCGCGGCCAGCCGGGGGTGGACGTTAACACCAACGGCAGCTTCGGCAAGGTCAGTAGCGTCTCCATTCGGGGCACGTCCAGCAGTCAAAGCCTGCTGATGATCGATGGAATCCGCTTGCGTTCAGCCACGCTGGGTGGGGCCTCCTGGCAATTTCTCGATCCGCGCATGTTCGAGCGTGCCGAGATCGTGCGCGGCCCCCGCGGCAGCCTCTATGGCGCCGATGCCATGGGGGGCGTGGTCCAGCTGTTTACGCCGGAAGGTGAGCAGGGCGAGCCGACACCGCGGATCTCCTTCGGCGGCGGCTCCTTCGATACCCAACGCTATAGCGCCAGCCTCTCGGGTGCCGAGGGCGGCACGCGTTATTACTTTGCCGCCAGCCGCTTCGATACCGAGGGCGTGCCGGTTCGTCGCGGTGGAGAGGATATGGGATATGATAATACCAGTGCCCTGGTGCGGCTCTCCCATACCTTCGATAACAGTGCCGAGGTGGGGTTGATGGCACTGCGAGCGCGTGGGAGCACCGAATATGATGCCAGTGGTTCGCTTGCCACGACGGATTTCGTGCAGCAGGTAGCCGGCGTCTACGCAGAGCTGCCCATTACCGGGAACTGGCGTAGCCGTCTGACGCTCAGCGAAGCGCGTGATGAAAGCGACGAGCATTTTTATAATGCTGTTTACGATACACAGACCCGGACGGTGCGTTGGGAAAACACGCTGAGTGCCGGGGTGCATGAGCTCATTCTGGGAGCCGAGTACTCCAACGATAGTGTTGCGGGTAGCGACACGGGATTCGGCTCATATGCTGAGGAGGATCGCGATAACAAGGCGGTCTTTTCCCAGGCACTGCTGGATTTTTCGCCTGTGGCGGTTCAGGCGAGTCTACGCTACGACGATAACGAGGCCTATGGCGATGAGGTGACCGGTAGCCTGGCACTGGGTTATGAACTGGATACATACCATACCCTGCGCACCAGCTATGGTACGGCCTTCCATGCACCAACATTTAACCAGCTATATTATCCGGGGTTCGGCACTCCTGACCTGGAGGCTGAAACCTCGGACACGCTTGAGTTTGGCATACGCGGTGGATACACCCATTGGTTCTGGGACGCGTCGATCTATCAGACCGATATCGACAACCTGATTTCCTGGCAGGTGGGTGGGAAAACCGAAAATATACCCACTACGCGCATTCGCGGCGTCGAGTTGGCTGCCGGTGCCGAGGTTAACGACTGGACCCTGGCGGCGTCTCTCACCTATACCGACCCCGAGAATCGCAGTGGAGAAAATGCGGGTAAGCGTACTCAGAACCGCGCCAGCCAGAGCCTGCGTTTCGACGTCGACCGGGAGCTGGGCGACTGGTCTCTGGGCGGTTCCTGGATCGCCCAGAACCATCGCTATAACGACGCCGCCAATCAGGAGCGCCTGCCAGGTTACGGTATTGTCAACCTGCGTGCCGGTTGGGCGTTTGCCCCGATGTGGTCGGCTCGTGTGACCGTCGAAAACGCCCTGGACAAGGAGTACGCCACGGCCAGGTTCTTCGATGGAGATGACTACATCAACGCCGGCCGTGCGGCCTTCCTGAGCGTGCACTTCGGGCCGTGATCACGCGACGGCTTTCTCGGCTATTGCTGGCCGGCCTTGCGCTGCTGCCTCTGGCGGCGGCTCAGGCCCGGGCCGACATATGCGCGGTCGATGCCCTGGATCGCGAGGTATGCCTGGAAAGGCCCGCCTCGCGCATCGCCGCGCTGTCACCGGGTGCCACCGAGCTCGCCTTCGCCGCCGGGGCGGGAGAGCGGGTGGTGGCGGCGGTCGAGTACAGCGACTATCCGCCTGAGGCCCAGGATATTCCGCGAGTCGGCAGTCATGGCCGCCTCGATCTGGAGCGCCTGCTGGCGCTCGACCCTGACCTGGTGATTGGCTGGGTCACCGGCAATCCCGCCGAGCAGCTCGAGCGCCTGGAGGCGCTGGGCATGGCGGTGTTCTATATCGAGCCGCGTACCTTTGCCGAAATAGGCATCACGATCGAGCAGTTGGCACGCTTCGCCGATACCCGGGAAACGGGGGAGGCAAAGGCCGAGCGTTTCCGCCAGGAAATGGCGGCGCTGGCCGAGCGCCATGCCCGGGCCGAGCCGGTCTCGGTCTTCTACCAGGTCTGGGACGAGCCGCTGATGACCATCAACGACCGGCACTGGATCGGCCAGGTACTGCGGCTATGCGGGGGCATCAATGTCTTCGGTGAGCTCGAGCGCCTGGCGCCGCGCCTCGACGAGGAGGCGCTGCTGGCGGCGAATCCCGAGGTGATCCTCGCCGGTGGCAGGGGGGAGGACAATCGCGACTGGCTGGAACACTGGCGTGGCTATCCGTCTCTCACCGCCGTTGCCAAGGACAACCTCTTCTTCGTGCCGCCGTCGCTGATTCAGCGGCCGACGCCGCGGCTGCTGGAGGGCACCGGTGTGGTCTGCAAACGGCTCGACCAGGCCCGGGAGCGGCGTGGGGAGAGGCCCGGATGATCGCGCTGCTTCGCCCCCTGGGCCTGTTGTCACTCGCCGCCCTGGCGGCCCTGGTGCTGTCCGTGGCGCTGGGTAGCGTGACGCTTGCGCCCGGCGAGATCCTGGCCGCCCTGGGTGGTGTGGGCGAAGGCCTCTCGCGTACCCTGATCCTCGAGCTGCGACTGCCGCGCTCGCTCGCCGCCTTCGCGGTGGGCGGGCTGCTCGCCGTGGCCGGGGCACTGATGCAGGTACTGCTGCGCAACCCCCTGGCTGACCCCTATGTGCTGGGTCTCTCCGGCGGGGCCGCGGTGGGGGCACTGATGGCCATGCTGGCGGGCGTCGGGGGGCTGATGGTCTCCGGCTCCGCCTTCGTGGGGGCCCTGGTGTCGACCCTGCTGGTGTTCGGGCTGGCCCACGGGCGCGGCGGCTGGACGCCCTCGCGGTTGCTGCTGACCGGCGTGGTGGTGGCGGCCGGCTGGGGAGCGGTGATCACCCTGATGCTGTCAGTCAGCCCCGTCGAGCGCCTGCCCGGCATGCTTTACTGGTTGATGGGGGATCTCGCCCATGCCGGCACGCCCTGGCCGCTGTTGGCGCTGCTGTTGGGGGCCTGTCTGCTGGTGGTGCCTCTGGGGCGCCACCTCAATGTACTGGCGCGGGGGTCGCTGCAGGCCGCCGCCCTGGGTGTCGCGGTGCGACGCCTGGAATGGGGGCTCTATCTGGCCGCCAGCCTGCTGACCGCGGCGGCGGTGACCGGTGCGGGCAGCATCGGCTTCGTGGGCCTGGTGGTGCCGCATATGCTGCGCCTGGCGCTGGGCAACGATCAGCGCCTGATCCTGCCGGCCTGCGCGCTGGCCGGGGGCACCCTGTTGGTAGTCGCCGATACGTTGGCCCGCACGGTGATCGCGCCGGAACAGTTGCCGGTGGGGGTGATCACCGCACTGCTCGGTGTGCCGACCTTCCTTTACCTGCTCTATCGGGAGTCCTGATGATCGACCATGCGACGCCGCCTCTGGTAGCCCGCCATCTGGTGATCGATGTGCCGGGGCGCGCGGATGGCCGGGTCCTCAACGTTGCGGTCGAGTCGGGACAGGTCTGGGGCGTGCTGGGCCCCAACGGGGCCGGCAAGACCACACTGCTGCATACCCTGGCGGGGCTGCGACCGCCACGGGCAGGCGCGGTATGTCTGGGCGAGGCATCGCTTGCCTCGCTGCGTCGACGCGATGTGGCGAGACGCCTGGGGCTGATCTTTCAGGAACGCCACGATGGCTTTCCCGCCACGGTGCTCGAGACGGCGCTGATCGGCCGCCATCCCTGGCTTTCTGCCTGGCAGATGGAGGACAGCGAGGACCGGCGCCTGGCCGAGGCGGCGCTCGAGCGGCTCGATGTGGCGCATCTGGCCGGGCGCCTGGTGAGCACGCTTTCCGGCGGCGAGCGCCAGCGGCTGGCCATTGCCACGGTGCTGACCCAGGCACCGGCGATCTGGCTCGCCGACGAGCCTACCAACCACCTGGACCTGCACCATCAGGCGTCGGTGATGGCGCTGCTCGCCGAGCAGGCCAGAGAGGGGCGGGCGGTGATGATGTGTCTGCATGATCTTAACCTGGCCGCACGCTGGTGCGACCACCTGTTGCTGCTCTATCCCGATGGCGAGGCGTGCTGGGGACCGGCCCGGGACATGCTGATGCCCGAGGCGATGGAGCGTCTCTACGGTCAGCGCCTGGTCACCGCCTGGGTCGACGGTGCGCCGGTATTCGTGCCGGCGCGTTGATCGGTTGGCATTGAGATTGGCGTTGGCACCGAGATGCCTCGTTACAGCGTGACCCTGTCGATAAAGCGGCGGAAGTACATTTCGACTCGCAGGGTGAGCGCCCAGCGGGGTTCGCGGTCGACATCGCGAGGGAAGTGCAGGGCCGGTGCGACGTCCAGGAAGGTAAAGCCCTTGTGGATATCGCGCCGGAAGCGCAGCTGCAGATAGCTATCCTCGATGGTGGTGTGGGAGAGGCTCTCGCCCAGTACCGCGGCGGAGTAGCGCAGCACGCTGCGACTGTTGATGCGCTGGTTGAGTTCGGCGACCTGGCGGAACTCCAGGGTGTCGACCTCTTCACGCCACTGGGCGTTGCTGATGAAGCGCAGGTGACGCTTCTCGTCCACCGGCCGGCCGAGATCCCAGCGGGTACGCGCGGAAAAACCGTCCTCGTTGAACCAGGAAACGCGATTGTCGCTATGCAGTTTCCAGGGGCCGTCATCCAGGGTCCATAGCCGCTGGGTGCTGAGGCGCGCATAGGGGTCGAGGGGCAGGCGGACCTTGATGCCGGCACCCAGCTCGGTATCCCACTCTCGGGTCCTGTCGCCACTTCCCAGGTGACGCAGCCCGACCAATACGTCCTCGATGCTGTTGCCCCGGTCATCGGCCAGCGATGACTCCTGTTCGTCGAGCGTGCCGCGTGTCTCGTCCGGCTCGCTCTCGATGACCAGACGCAGGCGCTCCTCGGTGGTCGGCAGGTCGAGGCGGAAGCGGACCCCCAGGTCCTGGTCAAACTCTTCCCCCTCTTTCCAGGCGAGCTCCTGGCTGATGCGCAGATAGGAGTCGGAGTCCACCGTCAGGGCGTCGGTGGTCCCGAAGAATCCATCGATGCTGCGCGAGGTGCCATCCACCCAATCGGTCATGGTGGCATGGAAGGGGCCAATCCGTTTCTCTGCCCACTCCGGCAGATCGCTATCATCGCTGGGTGCCGGGGTGTCTGCATGAGCGGCAAGGCTCAGGAAAGCCGTCAGAGCGATCAGCGCCTTCTTCATCTTGATGGTCTCGTGTTGTTTTCGTTGCACACAGAGTCTATCGAAACCAGCCCTTCATGACCTCGGTAATCTGCCGAATTTGTGCCTCCGAGGTGACATAGGCGGGCATGGTGTAGAGCCAACGGCCGATGGGGCGCAGCCAGATGCCCTGTTCCCGCGCCCAGTCTGCCACACCATCCAGGGTGGATGCGTCATGGGTTTCAATCACCGCGGTGGCGCCCAGCACGCGTACATCCGCTACCGCCGGATGCTCGGTCAGTCGCTCGTCTTCGAGCAGTTCCCGGCGCAGTACCTCGCTGAGAACGGCGATGCGCCCCAGGTAGTCCTCCTCTTCAAACACCGCCAGGCTCTCCAGCGCTACCGCGCAGGCCAGCGGATTGCCCATGAAGGTGGGGCCATGCATGAAGGCATGCTCAGGCGAGTCGCCCACGAAGGCGTCATGCACCCGGGTGGTGGCGAGTGTCGCCGCGTGTCCCAGATAGCCTCCCGTGAGCCCCTTGGAGAGCACCATCATGTCCGGGGTGACATCGGCGTGGTCGGCGGCGAACATGCGGCCGGTGCGTCCGAAGCCCGTGGCCACCTCGTCGAATACCAGCAGTACATCGAACTCGTCGCACAGTGCCCGGGCCCCGCGCAGATAGTGAGGCGACGTCATGTTCAGCCCCCCCGCGGCCTGCAGCAGCGGCTCGACCAGGAGGGCCGCGATCTCCTCGTGATGGCGCTCCAGTACCTTGCGCAGATTGGCCAGGTCCGCCGCTACCGCGTCGGGGCCGGCATCGAAGGGGGCCGTTGGCGCCGGGGCGAAGTGGTGGCGGGGGAGGTAGCCGGCGAACAGGGAGTGCATGCCTTCTTCGGGGTCGCACACCGCCATGCAGCCGGCGGTGTCGCCGTGGTAGGCCTTCATTAGTGACAGCATGCGGTGCTTGCGGTTCTTGCCGCGAAGCTGGTGGAACTGTACGGCCATCTTCATGGCCACTTCCATGCCCACCGAGCCGCTGTCGGAGAAGAACACATGGTTGAGGCCCGGTGGCGTGATGCGCACCAGCTCGCGGGCCAGGCGGTCGGCGGGATCATGGGTCAGGCCGCCGAGCATGACATGACAGAGCGTGTCGGCCTGCTGCTGGATGGCGCCTACCAGCCGCGGATGGCGATAGCCATGGATCATGCACCACCAGGAGCAGGTGGCGTCGAGCAGGGTCTCGCCACTCTCCAGCCGGAAGCTCGGACCTTCGCCGCCGACTACCTTGGGTGCCGGTTGCTGAGTCTTGAGATGAGCGTAGGGGTGCCAAACGGGGGATGAAGACATCAAGATTCCTGTTGGGGCGTGGAATGTTGGGACGCGGAAAGAAGACTATTGTAAACCTTGATGAAGGTAAATGTTTACTGTGGTTTGGGGATGTCTTTTCCTGGCGGTGGTATGGGTCGATCGCTCTTGCGGTCCTGGGCGTTCGCTGGCAATATACGGCTCCTGCAGAGGTGGCCAACCCTCGAATGCGTCGGTGGTGGAATTGGTAGACACGCGAGGTTTAGGTCCTCGTGCCTTCGGGTGTGTGGGTTCGAGTCCCACCCGACGCACCATCTCAGCTCTTGCTTTTGCCCCATGTCCTGGTTTGTTGATGGCAGTTGGGGCATAGAAAGCGCAGATTTTCCCTTCTATTGTCGTTATTGACTCCATTGATATGGTCAATGTGAAGTGTCAGCGGACGCTCCATCCAGAAGGGTGGATGACCGTTTGCACAGCGGTACTCGAATCCTTCCTCAATCATCAGTCGTCGTAGCACCTTCGTCTGTGATGCCCCAGAAAAATTTTCGATGAATACATCCTCGGGCCGATAGGCGGCGCGTTGTGATTGTGCCCGAATGATTTCATTGGTGTGCTTCGTTTGGCCTGTGCGCCATCCCCTGCCCGTAAAGTGCTCCGTTGGTAGACCATGGTGTCTCACCATGGATTGGATATGACGGTAATTCCCTCCGGTTGGTTTCAGGTCAAGCGAATGCAAAAGCTTGGCCCAGGATTTCGCGTTGGCCACGAGTGGGGCAAGTCTAACCTGTGTGTACTTGGATTGGCGTCTCATGTATCCACCATCTTATCCGGAGATACAGTAAAGTTAGCCGTAAACTATATTTTCATCCAGTATTCAGCTGTCGGGCAGTATCAAGTGATCCGCCGCGGCTATAGCCATCTCGCCGGTGGGTAGATGGGGGACGATACCCAGGCAGGGGGCATCGAGGGTGCGCTCCAGGGTCGCCAGGTTGTCACGGTAAAGGGCCTCATCCAGGCCGAATGACGAATCGACGAGGCTGCCCGCCCAGCCGGCGAGGCGCAGGCCATCGGCGCGTATGGCCTCGGCCGTCAGGCGGGCGTGGTTGATGCAGCCTAGCCGGAGGCCAACCACCAGGATCACCGGTAGCGCCAGATGCGTCGCCAGGTCGGTGAGGTCTTCCCGTTCGTTCAGTGGTACCCGCCAGCCGCCGGCGCCCTCCAGCAGCGTCAGGTCCCGGTCAAGGGCCAGCCCCTCGCGCAGGCTCTCGCTCAAGGCGTCGAGCGTCAGCGTGATGCCGGCTTCCCGCGCGGCCAGGTGAGGCGCGATTGCCGGCGCGAAGGCATGGGGGTTGACCGTGGTGTAGGGCACCGGGGGGTGGCTGTGGGCCTGTAAGGCCAGGGCGTCCGAGTTGCGCAAGCCTGCATCGGTGGGGTCGCTGCCCGAGGCGACGGGCTTGAGGCCCAGGGTCGACAGGCCCTGGCGGCGTGCCAGGGCCAGCAGGCCGGATGTGATCAGGGTCTTGCCGGCGTCGGTGTCGGTGCCAGTAACCAGGAAGGCGGCCATATTAGCGTTCGAGCTCCAGCGTCAGTAGGTGATAGGTGACAGGCAGCCCCTCGGGCTCGCGCAGGCGTTCGTAGCGCTGTGATGCGCGGACAAGGTCGGCCCGGGTCAGGTGGCCCCCGGGGCGTGAGGCCTGGGCGCCAACGCCCTTGATGGAGGCCATGACCGCGGTCATGTTCGGGTAGTGGAACCTCGGCCGGGAGGCGTCTATCGAGACTCGCCGGAACCCCGCCCGGCAGGCGGCCTCGCGATAGTGCTCGGGGCGGCGAAAGTCGAGCAGGGCGGTGCGCCGCCCGGGGCGCTGCCAGGCGTGGCCGACCTCGGCCAGGGTCTCGGGGCCGAGGGTGTTGATCAGGGCGCGACCGCCGGGGCGCAGCGTGCGATGGAGCTCGGCCAGTGCGGCGTCGAGGTCGGGACACCACTGTAGCGCCAGGTTGGAAAACATCAGGTCCAGGCCGGCACTGGGCAGCGGCAGGGCGGTGGCGTCACCGCAGACCCAGTGCACCCCGTCGCCTCGATCGCGGCGGGCGACGTCCAGCATTCCCGGGGCCAGGTCGAGGCCGATAACCCGGGCACCGGGAGCATAATGCTCGGCCAGGCTTTGGCTCCAGCCGCCTGGGCCACACCCCAGGTCGAGGATATGCATCGCTTCCCGGGGTAGCCGGGCCCAGAGAGCGTCGCCCATGACTCGCTGTGCCGTCGCCAGGCGTTCGTAGTCGATGGCGGCGCGGGAAAAGGCGTGGGATACGCGTTGTCGCCAGCCGTCGGGGGCCGCCTCGTGGCGCAAGGCCGGTGAATTCATGCGTGCCCCTCGGGGTTGGCGGCGGTGCGACCCTCCAGGCACTCCCGGGCGAGCTCGACCAGGTGCGTCACCAGGGTGTCGGGACGCGACAGCATGGGGCAGTGACCGGCACCGTCGATGTGCCGGTCCGCGCCGTGGCGGCGTCTCTCGGGCAGCAGGGGGTCATGGGTTCCCGACAGGTAACGCACCGGGCAGGGGGGCTCGGCCAGGCAGTGGCCGTTATCGAGTTCGGCAAGCCACTGTAGCCCGGCGGCAAGGGTGGCCGCGTCGGGGGAAGGTCCCTCCCCGAGCAGGTCGAGAAGGCGTCGGTACGCGTCTCTGGGAGACGCCTCGCCGCGCAGCATCCAGCGCCGAAAGTGTGTCAGTGTCGCGACGGGGTCGCGGTCGAAGGCGCGACGAAAGACCGCCAACTCCTCCTGCGTTACCCCCTCGGGGTGGCAAAAGCCTGGGCCCGTGCCCATCAGGATCAGCCCCCGGGGCGGGACCAGCGTTGTCGACCCGAGGCCGAGCAGGGCGGCCGCCAGCAGCCCGCCCAGAGACCAGCCGACCCAGACGGCGTCCCGGGGGAGCTCGTCGGCAACGTCCCTGGCAAGGGCCTCGAGATCGCCGGGAGACGCCAGCGCCGGCCGGCCACCGTAGCCCGGCCAGTCGGGTGTGGTGACGGTGACCCCGGCCGGCCACAGGGGCGCCAGGGGCCGCCAGATTCGCGCGTCGATCCCCCAGCCGGAAAGCAGCACCAGCCGGGTCATGTCGCCGTATCCTCGCCTGTCGTGGCGTGTGTATCCCGGCACTCGGCCAGGGCATCGATCAGGGCGTCCAGATCATCGTCGGCATGGGCGGCGGAGAGGGTGATACGCAGCCGAGCCTTGCCGCGTGGCACGGTGGGCTCGCGAATGGCCCCGACCTGGATGCCACGCTCGGCGAGTCGGGAGGCCCAGGCCAGGGTGGTGGCATTGTCGCCGAGCACGATGGGCTGGATCGGCGTGGTGCTGGCGACCAGGGGGAGTCCGAGGCGCTCGGCGGCCGTCCGGAAGCGGGCGATCAAGGCATGCAGGCGCTCGCGCCGTTCCGGCTCTTCGGCAAGGAGATCCAGTGCGGCCAGGGAGGCGGCCGCCACCCCGGGCGGCTGGGCCGTGGTATAGGTGTAGGGGCGCGCGAACTGGATCAGGTGCTCGATCAGTGCCTCGCTACCCGCGACGAAGGCCCCGGCGGTGCCCAGCGCCTTGCCCAGGGTGCCTACCAGCACGGGGACCTCATCGATGCCGTAGGCCCGGCCCACGCAGCCGTCGCCTCGCTCGCCCAGCACGCCCAGGCCGTGGGCGTCATCGACCATCAGCCAGGCGGCGTGGCGGCGCGCCGTGGCGGCCAGCCCGGAAATATCGGCCATATCGCCATCCATGCTGAAGACGCCATCGCTCACCACCAGCCTGGGGTGCCGGGCCGGGCTGCGCTCCAGGAGTCGCTCCAGGTCGGCGGTGTCGCGGTGATGGAAGCGGCGCGAGACGGCCCCGGAAAGCCTGGCACCATCCAATAGCGAGGCGTGGTTGAGACGGTCCTGGAAGACCCTCGTCCGGGGGTCGCAGAGCGCCTGGATCACTCCCAGGTTGGCCATGTAGCCGGTGGAGAAGAGCAGTGCCCGGGGGCGCCCGGTGAGCTCGGCGAGACGCTGCTCGAGGGCCTCGTGAACCGCCAGGTGCCCGTTGACGAGGTGCGAGGCGCGGGCCCCGGTGCCGTAATCGCGTGCCCCCTTCGCCATGGCCTCGGCCAGCCGCGGGTCCCGGGAGAGGCCCAGGTAGTCATTGCCGGCAAAGTCGCGCCGCCGGCTCGCCGGCTGGCGCGTGTTGCGGTGTCGCCACAGGTGGCTTGCCCGGCACGCCTGGGCGCGCTCGGCGAGGTGGCTCGGCCAGTCGCAGAGGGTCATGGCTCAACGCTGGCGGCATCATAGGCCAGCTCACTCACCCGGGCGGCGGCCCGATGCGCCGCCTGCTGGTCGAGGTCGGACTCCACGCTGGCCTGAATGTGAGCGTCATCGGCACAGGTGTCTCGGCGCTCCGGGTGAAGGCCGAGCCGGGTGAACAGCGACCTGTCGCGTTCCGCCTGGGGGTTGGCGGTGGTCAGCAGCTGGTCACCGTAGAAGATGGAGTTGGCACCGGCCAGAAACGCCAGGGCCTGGGTCGAGTCATCCATCTGCTCGCGACCGGCGGAGAGGCGCACATGGCTTTTTGGCATCAGGATGCGCGCGACGGCGATGGCCCGGATGAACTCGATGGGGTCGAGGTCCTCGACGTTCTCCAGGGGGGTGCCGGGGACCTTGACCAGCATGTTGATCGGCACCGACTCGGGGTGCGGCTCGAGGCGCACCAGTTGCTGGAGCAGGGCGGCGCGGTCGCGGGGGGCCTCGCCCATGCCCAGTATGCCCCCCGAGCAGACCTTCATGCCCGCCCCGCGCACCTGGTCGAGCGTCTCCAGGCGGTCGGAATAGGTGCGCGTGGTGATGATCTCGCCATAGTACTCGGGGGAGGTGTCGAGGTTATGGTTGTAGTAGTCGAGCCCCGCCCGGGCCAGGCGGTCGGCCTGGTCGCTATCGAGCATGCCCAGCGTCATGCAGGTCTCGAGCCCCAGCGCCTTGACCCGGCTGACCATCTCCAGCACGACGTCCAGGTCCTTCTCGCGGGGGCTCTTCCAGGCCGCCCCCATGCAGAAGCGGCTGGCGCCGGCGGACTTGGCTGCCCGGGCCTGTTCCACGACCTTGTCGATCTCCAGCAGCTTTTCCTTGCCCAGGCCGGTGTTGTAGTGCCCGGATTGGGGGCAGTACTTGCAGTCCTCGGGGCAGGCACCGGTCTTGATCGACAGCAGGGTGGAGACCTGCACGGCGTTGGGGTCGAAGTGGCGGCGGTGTATCTGCTGGGCGCGGTACAGCAGGTCGTTGAAGGGGAGCGCGAAGAGCGCCTCGATTTCCTCGAGCCGCCAGTCGTGGCGTATTTCGGCCGGGCTGCCTAGGGTCTGAGTATCGGCTGTGCGGGCTTGCGAGGCTTGAGACATGAAGGGATCGCCTTTGGTCAACTTTGCTAATAAGTTAAAGTTGACCAGTAGCCTACGGACTGACGCTTCGATGTCAACCGAAAGATTTGGGTTGGTTGACAGTGTGCTGCGCCGGGCGCTGCCAGGCCGTTGTGCCTTTTGCCTGGCGCCCGTCATCGACGAGTCCCCCTGGTGTCAGGCCTGCTTCGCGGGGCTGCCCTGGAACCGGCCCGCCTGTCCCGTCTGCGCCGAGCCTCAGCCAGGCGCCCGACAGGCCCGGATATGCGGCGCCTGCCTGCGCCGGCCGCCGTCCTTCGTGAGGGCGCGGGTGCCGCTGCGGTATGCCGAGGAGGTGGCCTGGCTGGTGCGGCGCTTCAAGTTTCATGCCTCACCGCGGGCCGGCGCGGTGTTGCTTGAGCTGCTGACGGCGGGGCTGCAGGAGAAATGGCGCGACTGGCCCCAGGCCCTGGTGCCGGTTCCGCTGCATGAGTCGCGTGCCCGTGGGCGCGGCTTCGACCAGGCCGAATGGCTGGCGGTGCGATTGGCCAGGCAAATGAGGGTGCCACTGGGGCAGGGCAGGCGCCTGCGTGATACTCCCAGCCAGCGTGGGCTCGACCGCCGCGAGAGGCGGGCCAACCTGCGCGGCGGGTTTCGAGTGCCGGTTCGCCTGCCGCCTCGCGTGGCACTGCTCGATGATGTGATGACCACCGGGGCGACCCTGGAGGCGCTGGCCCAGGCCTGCCTGGCCGCCGGTGCCGAGGAGGTCGAGGCCTGGGCCGTCGCCCGCACGCCGCGGGGGGAAATATGAGGCAAGCCTGGTAGAGTGGAGGCTTTTCCGGGAGGACGGACCATGGATGCCGATCAGCACCCCTTCTCCACGCTATCGCCGGCTCGGGTCGTGGCGGCCATCGAGTCTCTGGGCTTCTGGCTGCCCGGCGAGCCCTTCGCGTTGAACAGCTACGAGAACCGTGTCTACCTGGTGCATGACGACGAGCGTCGTCGCTGGGTGGCGAAGTTCTATCGGCCCGAACGCTGGAGCGATGCCTGTATCCAGGAGGAGCACGACTTCCTCGCCGAGCTGGCATCGGCGGGCGTGGCGGTGGCCGCGCCCTGGTGCGATGCCGAGGGGCGCAGCCTGCAGCATGCCGAGGGCTTTCGTTTCGCGCTCTTTCCTCAGCGGCCGGGGCAGGCGCCGGAGCTGGAGAATCCCGATCACCTGTTCGCCCTGGGGGAATTGATCGGCGGCGTGCATGCGGTGGGGGAGCGTGAATCCTTCCGGCATCGTGGCGTCATGGAGCTGGATGCCATGGTGGTCGAGGCCCGTGAGCGGGTACTCGCCGGGCCCTGGCTGGACCGCCTTCAGCGCCAGGCCTACGAGCGCGTCACGGCGGCACTGCATCAGGCGCTGGCGGCGTATCGCTGGGCCCCCGAGCGCGCGATACGCGTCCACGGCGACTGCCATATCGGCAATATCCTGGGTCGCGACGCGGACTTTGCGCTGGTGGACTTCGACGACTGCCTGATGGCCCCGGCGGTGCAGGACCTGTGGATGCTGATCACGGCACAGTCGCCCGAGGAACGGCATATGCAGCTGTCGGAGGTGATCGAGGGCTACGAACAGCAGCGTGAGTTCGACCGCCGTGAGCTGGCCCTGACCGAGCCGCTGCGGACCCTGCGCCTGCTGCGCCACAGTGCCTGGCTGGTGTCACGCTGGGAGGACCCGGCCTTCCCGATCGCCTTCCCCTGGGTGGCCGATGCGGGCTATTGGGAGTCTCATATCAGAACGCTGGAACAGCAGCGCCAGGCGCTGGAGAACGCGCCGCGCTGGCTGGCATAAAGGCTCTCAATAAATGCCGGGGCCTCGCCTTGTGGAGCAAGACGAGGCCCGCGATAGCGGCAGGGTAGCGGCTAGGAGCCCTCGGGCTCAGGCTGTTCGGAGGAGGCCTGACGCCGCTCGATATTGATTTGCTCGGAGGGATTCTCCTGCTCCTCGATGGCCAGGTCGCTGGCCAGCTGAAGCTCGAAACCGTGATCCGGAGAGAGCTCGCAGAGCCCGTCCCGGCAGGCATCGATGCCGAAGTGGCCGTCGCTATCGTAGGCCGCCGCGGAGATGTCGCCACTGTAGATATGGCTGTCGTTGCCTTGGGCGTCGATGCAGGTAACGCTGGAGGTCGTGATGCGGATGCGCTCGTCATCGAGCTGTGCGCCCCCTACCATGACGCAGTAGTCGGGTACCTGATGGCTACCGCTGCCGTCGGCAACCGGGCGCAGCAGGATATCGTCCTGTTGCGGCGTGTCCGGGCCGAGGGTCAGCGGCTCGACGAGCTGGACTTCCAGCCGGGCGTCGGCAGGCAGCTCCAGGGTGTCGGCGAAGGCGAGGGAGGGGGCCAGGAGGAGGCCCAGAAGCAGGGGTGTCTTGGTCATGGCGGGCTCTCGTGGACGGATCTGCACAGCATGAAAGCCTGCATAATATCACAGCCTGAGGCGTTGGCTCACTGACCCCCTTCGAGGTGCGGCAGGATGTCGCGCGGAGCCGATGGCGAGAAAGCGCCCCGGGAATGCCGTATGAGCGCGGTAGGCTGCTAGACTATGGGCTTGGAATAAAGCAGTATTATACGTTTTGAAATTTATGTACATGTAATGTACACGATCAGACACGAACCGATGGGGCCCCCATGTCAGAAGAGCTCGCCAACCATTATCGGCAGATCATCCTCGCGCTGGGCGAGGATCCCGAGCGGGAGGGCCTGCGGGATACCCCCAAGCGCGCCGCCAAGGCCATGCAGTTTCTCAATCATGGATATCTGCAGTCGCTGGAGGAGATCGTCAATGGCGCCGTCTTCGCGTCGGAGACCGACGAGATGGTGCTGGTCAAGGACATCGAACTCTACTCCCTGTGTGAACACCACCTGCTGCCCTTTATCGGCAAGTGCCATATCGCCTATCTACCCGATGGCAAGGTGCTGGGGCTCTCCAAGTTTGCGCGTATCGTCGACATGTTCGCCCGGCGCATGCAGATCCAGGAGAACCTGACGCGCCAGATCGCCGAGGCCGTCCAGGAGGTGACCGGTGCCCGCGGCGTGGCGGTCGTGATCGAGGCCCGTCACCTGTGCATGATGATGCGTGGCGTCGAGAAGCAGAACTCCAGCATGACCTCCTCGGTGATGCTCGGTGGGTTTCGCGACAACCCGTCGACCCGTCAGGAATTCCTGACGCTGGTCAACGGCCGCTGAGGCCATCCCTGGCGCACGCCCCCGGCGCCTGGAGCGGGGGCCTACATCCCGGTGCGACATCAGGAGAGCCGTCCATGCCGCTGCACGCCATCGATGACCAGCATTTCGACCATGACCTGGCGACCATTCGCATCAAGAACCTCCGCCTGCGTACCCATATCGGCATCAAGGAGGAGGAGATTCGTAATCGCCAGGACGTGGTGATCAATGCGGTCATCCGCTACCGCGCGGACAAGGCGGTGGCGTTCAACCATATCGAGCAGGCGCTGAATTATCGCACCATCACCAAGCAGGTGATTGCCCATGTCGAGGAGAACCGCTTCTCGCTGCTCGAGCGCATGACCCGCGAGGTGCTCGACCTGATCATGGCTCATGAGCAGGTGCTGACCGCTCAGGTCGAGATCGACAAGCCCTATGCGTTGCGCTTCGCCGATTCGGTGTCCATCACCCTCTCCGAGAGCCGCAAACCGCGTTGATGTCGGCGTTTGTTGATCCCGGAGCAAGAAAGAGAAGGCCTCGTCGCTTGGAGTGACGGGGCCTTTGCGCTTAGCATGAAGGCATACCTATCAGTGCCGCATCGCGGCGGGAGAACAACATGGAAGCCCTCAAGGAAACGCAGCTCTACTGCCCCTTCGCCTATATCGATGGGAGTTGGGTGGCGGCCGACAGCGGCGAGCAGATCCGGGTCGTCAATCCGGCCACCGGTGTGGCCATGGGCGATGTGCCCCGGCTCGGCCGCGCCGAGACCGAGCGCGCCATCGAGGCGGCGAATGTCGCGTTGCCGGCCTGGAAGGCGCTGAGTGCCCTGGAGCGCGCCGATATTCTGATGAAGTGGCACGATCTGATGCTCGAGCATCAGGATGACCTGGCCATGATCATGACCTTCGAGCAGGGCAAGCCGCTGAAGGAGGCCGCCGGCGAGATTGCCTACGCCGCCAGCTTCCTGCGCTGGTTCGCCGAGGAGGCGCGGCGTGTCTATGGCGAGACCATTCCCGCCGCCAAGGGCAACCAGCGTATCGTTGTCACCAAGCAGCCCGTTGGCGTGGTGGGGGCCATTACGCCCTGGAACTTCCCGGCGGCCATGATCACTCGCAAGGCCGGTGCCGCCCTGGCCGCGGGCTGCACGATTGTCTGCAAGCCGGCGAGCCAGACGCCGTTCTCGGCCACCGCGCTGGCACTGCTGGCCGAGCGCGCCGGCGTGCCGCGCGGGGTCTTCAATGTGGTGCCCGGGCGCGCCAGCGAGATCGCCGCGGCCATGACCGAATCGCCGCTGGTGCGCAAGATCACCTTCACCGGCTCCACCGAGGTGGGGCGTGAGCTGATGGCCAGCGCCTCGCAGCATATCCAGAAGATTTCCCTGGAGCTGGGGGGCAATGCGCCCTTTATCGTCTTCGAGGATGCCGACCTGGACGCCGCGGTGGAAGGCGCCATGGCGGCCAAGTTCCGCAATGCCGGCCAGACCTGTGTCTGCACCAACCGCCTGCTGGTGCAGTCAAGCGTGGTCAACGCCTTCTGCGAGAAGCTCGCCGTGGCCATGAACAGCGAGCTCCGGGTAGGGGATGGTACCCAGCCCGATATCAATATCGGGCCGCTGATCGACGACGCGGCGGTTGCCAAGGTCAGCGAGCATGTCCAGGACGCGGTGGACAAGGGGGCCGAGCTGCTGCTGGGCGGCCATCCCCACCCGCTGGGCGGCAACTTCTTCAGCCCGACCCTGATCAGCTTCGCCACCGACCAGATGCGGGTCGCCCGGGAGGAGACCTTCGGTCCGCTGGCGGCGGTGTTCCCCTTCGACGATGAGGAGAGCGCCGTGGAGATGGCCAACGACACCGAGTATGGCCTCGCCGCCTACTTCTATTCCCAGGACCTGGGACGGGTATGGCGTGTCGCCGATGCCATGGAGTACGGCATGGTAGGGATCAATACCGGCTTGATCTCCAACGCCGCCGCCCCCTTTGGTGGCATGAAGGCGTCGGGCCTCGGCCGCGAGGGCGGGCACCAGGGGCTGGAGGAGTTCCTGGAGACCAAGTACCTCTGTATCGATCTCGGCTAACCGGGCTTCGCCCGATGCCGTAAGCGTTACGCTTTAAGCGGTAAGAAAAACCCCATTCGGACATTCCGAATGGGGTTTATTACGATTTGCTTACGGCTTACGGCTTACGGCTTACGGCTTACGGCTTACGGCTTACGGCTTACGGCTTACGGCTTACGGCTTACG
>NZ_CANLFS010000030.1 GCF_947490095.1 uncultured Halomonas sp.
GGCCGGCGCCAACACGAAAATCGAGAGAAGTGGGTGCCGTTACTATGAGCGACACCCATAACCCGACAGACTGCTAGGGGCAGCCATCATGAGTGCAGGACCGGTCATCGCGCAGGAGAGCGTCTCCTTGATCGCAGCGGGTAGCCTGCGCACCGCACTCGGTCAGGTCGCCGCGGACTTCACGGCGGCAAACGGGACAGATGTCGATACCAGGTTTGGGCCATCCGGACTCATGCGGCAGGAGATCGAGAGCGATGCGACCGCGCATGTCTTCGCCTCCGCGAACATGGCCCATCCGCGCACGCTAGCAGAGGCGGGGCGGGGTGGGCCGGTGGTCCTCTTCGCCCGAAACCGCCTCTGCGGCCTTGCGCAGCCCGATCTGGACGTCTCGTCCGAGACCCTGCTGGAGGTCATGCTGTCCGAGGACACCAGGCTTGGCACCTCGACACCCGGCGCCGACCCCTCGGGCGACTACGCCTGGGAGCTTTTCGCCAGGGCAGACGCGGTGCGTGAAGGCGCTCAGGCCGCACTGGAACACAAGGCTATGCAGCTGACCGGCGGCCCCGACAGCGACCCGGCCCCCGAGGGGCGCAACACCTATGGCTGGGTAATGGAGAGCAACCAGGCGGACCTGTTCCTGACCTACTGCACCAACGCAGTGCTGGCACAGCGCGAGGTGGCGGACCTGCAGATTGTGCAGGTACCCGAAGCCCTGTCGGTCGGCGCCGATTACGGCCTGATGGTGCTGAACGAGGCGCCAGCGTCGGCTTGGCGGCTGGCGCTTTATATTCTTTCGCCCGCGGGACAAGGCGTGCTGGCGGAGTACGGCTTCGACGCGCCCGGCCTCCCGAAAGAGTGACGGCAGTGCGATAACAAGGAGACCTCGACCGGCGGCCTCGCCGTCAACGCCATCGAGTGCTGAGGCGACCCGGCCAGGCGGCATTCTCTGTTAATATAGGGGGTTTACTCGACCCGCCGGCATCACGGCAACGGAGCCTTCATGACACGCAAGGAAGCGAACCCCTACCGCCTGGACCGGGCGCTGGTGTGGGACGGATTCAAGGCGTTGCTGCCCATCTCGCTATTCGTCACCATCTTCGGTATCGCCTTCGGCCTGGCCGCTACCCAGGCCGGGCTGGGCGACGGCACCATCATGCTGATGAGCACCCTGGTATTCGCCGGCGCCTCCCAGTTTGCGGCCCTGGAGCTGTGGGGGTCGCAGATTCCACTGTTCACCATGATGGTGACCGTCTTCGCCATCAATGCCCGTCACCTGCTGATGGGCGCCACCCTCTACCCATGGCTCGAGCCGCTCTCACCCGCCAAGCGCTACGGCATCATGCTGGTCGCCTCCGACGCCAACTGGGCCATGGCCACACAGGCCTTCACCCGCGGCCAACCGGGGCTGGGCCTGGTCCTGGGCGGCGGCATCGCCCTGTGGATGTTCTGGGTTCTCGGCACCTGGCTAGGCCTGAGCGTGGGCGGCGCCATCAGCGACCCGGCCAGCCTGGGGCTCGACATGGTAATGGGCTGTTTCCTGCTCGCCATGGTGGTGGGCGGTGAGAAGAACCTGCGCATGCTGCTGATCTGGGCGGTAGCCGCGGGCGCCTCGCTGCTGGCCTTCTACTACCTGCCGAAAAACAGCCACGTGGTGGTAGGCGCCATCGCCGGCGGCCTGGCCGGCCTCATCTGGGGGAAGCGCAGCCATGAACATTGAGATGACCGGCCTGGGCACATTGATCATTATACTGGCCATGGCGGTGGCCACCCTGGCGACCCGCTGGGGCGGCGTTTTCGTGATGTCCTTCGTGCCCATCGGCTACCGGGTCAGGCGGTTTATCCACGCCATGTCCGGCTCGGTACTGGTGGCCCTGCTGGCCCCCCTGGCGGTCACCGGCGACAACGGTGCCCGCCTGGCCCTGCTGACCACCGCCGTGATCATGCTGGTGCTGAAGAAGCCGCTGCCGGCCATCGCCGGAGGCATCCTGGTGGCGGCCCTGTTTCGCCAGCTCTCGCCCATGCTGGCCTAGTGATACACGCCTCTCACGAGCCGTAACGACCGGCGTGCCTGCCCCCTTGTCTGGCGTGCCGGTTTAACAGCTGCCGGTTTCGTCCTGTCTGGTTTCACAAAGGTGTCACTTATGGGCTATAACCTCTCTTGGGTCTATCACCATCAGTGAATATTTAGCCCACCACCTTCAAGGGGACACTCATGACGAAGATGCGCACAACAACGCTAACCGCGGTCGCCATGGCCTCGACGCTGGGGCTAGCAGCCGGTTCGGCGGCGGCCGAGGAGCTCAGGATCATCACCTGGGGCGGTTATGCCCCCGACGAGGTGGTCGCGGCCTTCGAGGAACAGACCGGCATCGATGTACAGATCACCCTGTCCAATAATGAGGACATGATCTCCAAGCTACGGGCCACCGGTGGGTCGGGTTTCGACCTCGCTCAGCCCAGCCAGGACCGCATCGTCGGCGTACAGCGCCAGTTCAATGTCTACAAGCCCGTCGATTACAGTCGTCTGGAGACCGCCAACATTCAGGCCTCGATGGTCGAGGCAACCCAGCAGTCGACCGAACTGGAGGGCAACTACTACGGCATACCGGCGGTGTGGGGTACCAGCGGACTGATCGTGCATGACAGCGTGAAAGACAGTGTTACCGACTATACCGACCTGTGTAACGAGGGCGTGGCCGGCCAGGTCAGCTACCGGCTGAAGCGCCCGACCCTGATGGGCTTCGCCTTTTCCATGGGACTCGACCCCTTCGCCGCCTATCACGACCGGGACGCCTATGGCGAGATTCTCTCCCAGGTGGAAGACAAGCTGATCGACTGCAAGGCCAATGTGAAGACCTACTGGACTGGCGGCGACCAGCTGCTTTCGCTGCTGCGTACCGGTGAGGTGAAGGCCGCCATGGCCTGGGATGCCGGCGGCTGGAAGCTGAATGCCGAAGATCCGGAGATCAACTTCGTGGCGCCGGACGCCGGTGCGCTTGGCTGGATCGACACCTTCGCCATTCCGCGTCGCAGCGAGAACGAAGATGCCGCCTATCAATGGATCAACTTCGTGATGCAGCCGGAGATCGCCGCCAAGATCACCAATGCCTCAGGGAACCTGACCGTCTCCCGGGGGGCCGACGAGTTCATCAATGCCGAGCTGCGTGACGCCTATCGCGCCAGCTTCGATGAAGACGCCATCGACAATATCAAGTGGTATCCGCCGGTGCCGCCGGGCCTGGAGGCCGAGGAAGGCCAGGTGCTGGATCGCGTCCAGGCGGCGAATTAACCGACATGGCCGTAGACATCGACCTGCACTGCCAGAACCTGGTTCGCCGCTTTGGATCACACACCGCGGTCAACCGGGTATCGCTCGAAATTCCCGCGGGGAGTTTCTTTTCCATCCTGGGCCCCTCGGGCTGCGGCAAGACGACGCTGCTGCGGCTACTGGCCGGTTTCGACCGGCCGGATTCGGGCGACATCATGATCCGCGGCCGGCGCATGAATGATGTTCCGCCCAATCATCGCCCGGTCAATATGGTCTTCCAGCACCTGGCGCTGTTCCCCACCATGAGCGTGGGCGACAACATTGCCTACGGCCTCAAGCGCCGCAAGGTTGCCGCCGCCGAACGGCGTCGGCGCATCGCCGAAGTGCTGGAACAGGTCGGCTTGGCCGGCATGGAGACTCGCTTCCCCCAGCAGCTTTCCGGTGGCCAGCGCCAGCGCGTGGCATTGGCGCGATGCCTGGTGCTCAAGCCGACCCTGCTGCTGCTCGATGAGCCATTGGGCGCGCTGGACCTCAAGCTGCGCGACCAGATGAAAGTCGAGCTCAAGAACCTGCAGAAGGCCTTCGGCACTACCTTCGTGTATATCACCCATGACCAGTCCGAGGCGCTGGTCATGTCCGACCGGGTTGCCGTCATGCGTGATGGCTGCTTCGACCAGGTCGCCTCACCGGAAGCCCTGTATCGCGAGCCTGCCACCCCCTTCGTGGCAAGCTTCGTCGGCGACAACAATCGCTTTGGTGGCACCCTGCTGGCCAAGGAGGGCGAGCTGGCGCAAGTCGCGCTGGCGAATGGCCACACGGTCAGCGGGCGCCTGGCTGGGTCAAGCCAGCACTCGCCCCTTACGACCGGGGATCGGGTCGATCTCTTTATTCGCCCCGAGTCTCTCATGCTCGGCACTCCAGCCAAGGGACATTGCACGCTGACGGCCCAGGTGCGAACTACGCTGTTCGACGGAGCCAATAGCCGCGTAGAGGTCGAGGCGGCCGGCGAACGCGGCTATGTGCGCCTACCCCAGGATGGCAGCGTGTCGGCGCCTCAGGAAGGTTCCAGCGTGACACTCGCCTGGGACCCACAGCTGGCGCGGGTATTCGCCTCGGAGGCTAGCTGATGCGCTCCACCAGCCGGCTGTCGCTATGGCTACTGCTCACCCCCTTTGCGCTATGGATTCTGCTGCTGGTGTTGCTGCCCCATGTGCAGATGCTGCGGGTCTCGTTCCAGGTGCGGGAAAGCTGGGATACCCTGGCCTTCGGCGTGGATCAATATCGCAACTTCTTCACCGAATCCTACTACTGGCGCACCTTCCTGCGTACCGGGGTGATGTCGCTATTTACCACCCTGATCACCCTGTTGATCGCCTTCCCGGTGGCCTGGTATATCGCGCGGCTGGCACGCGGGCGAGCCAAGGGCTGGCTGTTCCTGGCCTGTCTCGTGCCGTTCTGGGCCAGCGAGCTGGTGCGCACCTATGGCTGGATGATCCTGTTGCGCGAAAGCGGACTGTTCAGTGCTGGGTTGCAGGCGCTCGGTTGGGTCGACGGCCCCGTGGAGATGCTCTACAACGACGCTGCGGTGATCATCGGGCTGGTCTACAACGGCCTGTTATTCATGGTAGTGCCGCTGGTCACCACCCTGGAAGGCATGGATGACAACCTGGTCGAGGCGGGCTACGACCTCGGCGGTGGCCACGCCACGGTGATGCGGGAAATCGTCGTGCCCTGGGCCATGCCCGGCATCGTTTCCGGCTGTATCGTGGTCTTCATGCTGACCCTTGGCAGCTACCTCACGCCGATCCTGATGGGCGGCAAGGACAGCGCCTGGTTCACCGGCCAGATATTCACCCAGTTCATCACCCGCTTCAACTGGGAACAGGGAGCGGCGCTGGGGGTCTTGCTGCTAGTGCTCTCGTCGCTGATCGTATGGCTCGGGCTCAAGCTTACCGGCCAATCGCTGCGCAAGGTCATGGGGTAAACGAATGGTGAGGATAAACGAATGATTCGTTCGGTACCGCGTTCGCGCTGGTTCAATGGCCTGTACCTGGCCTACCTCGTCGCCTTCTTCCTCTACCTGGCGCTACCGCTGCTGGTGACAGCGGCGTTTGCCTTCAATGATGCCCCCTTCCCCTCGCTGCCCTGGAAGGGGGCCACGCTGGACTGGTTCATCGCCGATGGCAGTGATGAGCGCACCGGCTTCTTCCACGACGACAGCCTGCTTGCGGCGCTGTGGGTCAGCGCCAAGATCGCCTTCTGGGTGACGCTGATCAGCGTGGCCCTGGGATGCGGAAATGCCGTGCTGTTCGAACGGCTCGACTTCCGTGGCAAGGAAATTCTCTACCTGCTGCTGTTGCTGCCGCTGGTGATTCCCGGGGTGATCCTCGGCGTGTCGATCCTGGTGTTTTACAGCGGCATGGCCAACGAGGCCTCCCGGGCCTGGGCAGTGGAACTGGACCTGTTTCGCCCCGGCACACCGCTGGTGGTGATGGGACAGGTCAGCTTTATCACCACCCTGAGCACCCTGGTCATCGCCGCACGGCTGCGCAAGTTCGACCCCCAGCTCGAGGAAGCCGCGCTCAACCTGGGCGCCACACCGGTAATAGCCTGGTTTACCGTGACGCTGCCCTGGCTGCTGCCGGCCATCCTTGGCGCCGCCGCCATGGCGTTTCTGATGTCATTCGAGAACTTCAATACCACGGTGATGCTCACCGGCAGCGATACCCCGCTAACGGTGGCGCTGTTCAACCGCCTACGCGAAGGCTCGACTCCGGTGTTGAACGCCGCCGCCCTGGTATTGATGGTCGCCTCGGCCCTGCTGGCCGCCCTGGTCATGCGGCGCGGCTCGGGCAACAGCGCCTGAGCCGTCTTGATGAGTTGAAGCACCTGGCCTGTTGGTGGCAACCTGCTCGGGTGCGATTGTCTGTTCTAGGTGAAGCTGCCCGAGCAGGCCCACCAGCAGCAAACGATGCCACCCCACCCCGGCTCATGGACCAGAATGTGTCAGGGCTCAGGAAAGAGGAGGTAGCAACATGTCAGTGATCGACCAGTTGAACGACACCAAGACCCGGGCCTTTGCCCGGCACTGCTACGAAAAGGGCTCCGAAGAGCAGCTGCGCAAGGCCGCCGAAGGCCCCGCCGACCAGAAGGAGATGAAGCAGTGGGGCATTACGGAAGGTGAGTGGGAAGAGGCCGTGGCGGCCGCCCTGGCAGACAAGGAAGTGAAGGACCACCCGCCTGGCGACTAGGTCGAGTTTGCACCAGTGACCAGCCTCTGCATTCCTCCACTGGCTGGCTTCATTTTCGCCGCATCACTGCCGAGAAGTCGGCAGCGATGCGGCGAAGGCTTGAGGCAATAGCGAGAGGCAAGCGCCCTTCCCTATCCACATATCTCTTCCTATCAGCAGCGCCCCTTCTTGGCCTGTCCCGGCGGGCAGAAATCACCACCATGGCCATGGTCACGGTCGTGATGGCGGCCATCGTCGATCTCGATCAGTGGCTCGGATTCGATACGCGCCGGCGTGTAGCTGCAACCGGCCATTACCAGGGCCGTCAGGAGCACTACCAGCACGGAAAGATGGCGTTTCAACATCGGGTGACTCCAATTGGTTGGTTCCTCTCAAACACAATCAATGAGACGATATCGATGCACGCTTACGCCCCCTGCCCTGCCACTGCTCAGACGAGCAGCGCCTCGATCTCCTTGACCAGCGCGAGTGACACCTCCGCCCCATGTTCCAGGCTGCGGGCACGCTCACGATAGCGGCGCTGCGAAGGGAGACGCGCCCCCTGCCCGAGTATCGCGTCGAACAGGAGCTCCGAACGCTCCATGTGGGCGGGCGATGCCTGCCCCGTCAGGCGCGAGGGGTCAATGGCAATGATCAACTCGCCATGGTAGGGCAATCCAAGCCGGCCCTCATCATGCTCACTGGATTCGACGCTGAGCAGGTCGCCGATCAGCGGGCCAGCCATCAGCTCGATCATGATCGCCAGCGCCGACCCCTTGTGCTCCCCAAAGGTGGTCATGGCGCCATGATCGAGCACCTCGGCGGGATCGCTGCAGGGGGCACCGTGACGATCGACACCCCATGCCTCGGGGATCGCCTTTCCCTCTCGCCGATACAACTCGATGTCACCTCGTGCGATGGTGCTGGTGGCAAAGTCGAAAATGAAGGGTGCGTCGCTGGGATAAGGCCAGCCAAAGGCAATGGGATTGGTGCCCAGTAGAGGCTGCTTGCCACCATTTGGCGCCACATAAGCCTGGGTAGGGTTGCAGGCAATCGCCACCAGCCCCTGTTCGGCAAGCCTCTCGAGCTCGACCCACAGAGCCGTGGAGTGCACGCAATGGTTAATCGCCAGCAGGGCGATTCCCGCATCTCGCGCCTTGGTCACCAGGTGCGGCAGGCCACGCTCGAAGGCGCAGGGAGAAAGTCCCCCCTTGGCGTCGACGCGCACCACTCCGGGGGCCACATCCGCTACCTCGGGGACCGCGTCGGCAACCGCGCCTCCCTTCCTGACGGTATCGATGATGCCCAGCAGCCGGTAGATGCCGTGCGAATGGCTCGCATCCAGCTGTGCGGCCACCAGTGTCCCACCGAGGGCGTCGGCCTGTTCTTCGCTAAAGCCATGATGTATCAGGACCCGATGACATAGAGCCATCAGTGCATCACGATCGAGGTGGAGAGTCGCCTCTTGGCACGCTTCAAGGTCCTTCATGAGTTTCTGCTCCGTAACCCGCAGGAGGTTTATCCATTAGTCTTCCCGAACAGCCCCCCTTAAGGGACTGTCCCGGACATTATGCTGGATTCATCAGGCAGGCTGTCAGCGCCGTTTCCAGCTCCTGCGCATCCGGCAGGCTGCCCGTCTCGCCGATGACCTCGAGTCGTGAATCGCGGCGCCAGGCGCTGTCGGTAAGGGTCAGTACGCCGTCGGCACGATTATATAGCTTCCAGCCGACGTCGGTAGCAAAGACGCCTTTTACCCTGAGCGACGACGGCAGGTCGACCAACACGTTTGCCAGACGATCGAGGTCGAAGGTGTCCAGCGGATGCCAGCGCCAGCCGAGGGTATCATGCCCCAGGGCGCCGCCGGTCTCGCATCGCGGCCTGCCCCGCTCGGGTAACGGGGAATCGAACGCCCCCGGGGCGAGCACATTGCCCGCGGCTTCCCGCAGGCGCCGATGCGCCTCGCTGTCGAGCGGCTCCCGCGACACCGCCCCTCTTTCACCGTGTTCCCCTTCAGTGTGCTCACCTTCACCGTCTATCAGTTGCTCAAGGGGGAGTGCACCGCCGGGCGCGTCGAGGACCCAGCGCTTCGGTGGCCAGAAATCCGCCAGCCATTCGCCCGCTGCGTCCCGCTGTGCCTGGGTGGCCAGATCGGTCATGGTCAGCGCTACCCCGTCGGCCATGGCGATCTGGTCGCGGAAGGTCTCGTGCTCGCGAGCGCGAGGGTCATCCAGGCGACGAGGGTCGAGCAGGGCCACCATGCTGCGCACATCCAGCACCTCCGCGAAGGCCTCACCACGCAGCACCTCCAGCAACCCCGCCGGATGACCCAGCCCCGATGGCTCCACGATCACTCGATCGGGACGATGGCGATGGAGCAGGTTGACCAGGGTGGCCTGGAGCACGAACGCCAGCTGGCAGCAGAGACAGCCACCGGGCAGCCCCTTGACCACCAGGTCATCGCGGGTCTCGAACATCGCCTGGTCGATTCCCACCTGGCCGAACTCATTGATCAACACCGCCCAGCGCTCACCGGGCGGTTTCTGCTCGATGAGATGGTGAATCAGGGTGCTCTTGCCGCTGCCCAGGAAGCCGGTGATCAGGTGGACGGGGATATTGGCCAGGGGCTCGGACATGGGGGGATCCTTGGGGATGGTTAATATTGTTATAAAATAACATAACAATCCACGGCGAGGGCACACGTTGACGGGTCGGGAAGCCTCCCGTCGCGATGCCGATAGGAAGCACGCTTCACGCCTGTGTGCGTCGGTATTGGCGATCGCCCATATTCGGGAGGCGCCTGTCTCGAGACGTGAGCCGTTTAATGCGCCACCGCCTGCGTTGGCTGCTTGCGTCTCCACAGTGCATCCAGTAGCGCCATGACAATCAGCGATCCGCCGACTAAGGGAAAGATCACACCGCCGATGGCGAGTAGGGCCAATACTCCACGCAGTTTGCTCGTATCGCGTGGTAGAGGCGGAACGCCCAAGCCGCCTGATGGGCGTCGCTTCCACCACATGGTCGCCGACGAGACACATAGCAATACGATGCCGCCACAAGCCAGGGCGAGAATGATTTGGTTGGCCACCCCATACTGCTGCCCCAGATGGACATTGACGCCCCACTCGAGCGTTCGTCCCAGCGGCCCATAATCGTCATAACGCATGTCGAGCAGTGGCTCGCCGCTATACTGATCAAGATGCACCACACGCTGCTGACTCAGATCATCGGGGTAGACGGAGCCCGTGTAAACGCCCTGCGGGTCGCTCGGTAGGCTAATGGCGAATCCTGGGGCCAGGCCCAGCGACTGGAAGGTGGCCACCGCCTGGTTCAGGCCGATAGCCGGTGCATTGCCTTCGCCGGACATGGGCAGGCGTGCCTGCTCCAGTGACCAACTCACCAACTCACGATCGGCCAGTTGCGTATCGGACATGGGCACATTGACGCGTACGCCATCCGGATATCCGAAATTGTGACCATTGGCCAACTCATTGACCTTGCTGCCCCATACTGTCGACCACGGCATGCCGGTCGTTGCCAAAAACAGGATAAACCCACCGACAAGGAGGCCGGTGACGGCATGCAAGTCACGCCAGAACAAGCGTTTACCTGGGCGGCCTCGCACCGTTACGACACCGCCGCGTCGTCCGCGAGGCCACCACATGTAGAGCCCCGTCAGTACCAGGAGGATCGTCCAGCCACCCACGATTTCGATGATCATGCTAGCGGTTGGGCCGAAATAGCTAAGACTGTGGATGGACCGGATTATCCACATGACGCTGCCGCGATAGGGCATGCTGCCTGTCACGTCGCCCGTGTAGGGATCGACAAAGACAGCGAGTTTTTCCCCTTGGGGCGTTTCTATATCGACCTCCGTCGCGAGATGGCTTGCGGACGGGGGAACATAGCGCAAGGCCTCGCCTGCCTGCGCCTCAAGAGCGGCATCCAGCTGCACCCGAGGGGAGCGCGTCGGGGCATTACGTGCCTCCACCTGCATGAGATCGGCATGTATCCACTGATCGATCTCCTCATGAAACAGATAGAGCGCCCCCGTCACGGCCAGCGAGATCAGGAACGGAATAGCGATTAATCCAGCGTAGAAGTGCCAGCGCCATACGGCCCGGTAGATATCTCGGGCCTCTTGGCGGGAAGTCCGGGAGGACGATGACAGCGTATCGGCGCCTGGCTGTGACTGGGATGAAGGTGTCATGTCGACCTCGGTTAAAAAAGCGGGATTATACCCGCGCATTCGCCCGAATTCAGAATGCGCTAATCGAGCCTTCAATAACCGAGTGCTTATTGGGTCGCGTCGCGGGCCTTACCGGCCCGCGCCATCATCTCGAACTAGCCGGCGAGTTCCCTAACCACGATGTCGGAGCCGGCACTCAGGGCATGAAGCTTGGCTCTGGCCACCTGGCGAGGCAGTGGCGCCATGCCGCAGTTGGTGGAAGGATAAAGGTTCTCGGCATCGACAAACTGAAGCGCCTTACGAAGGGTATCGGCCACCTCCTCCGGTGTTTCGATGGCATGGTTGGCGACATCGATCGCCCCTACCATGACCTTCTTGCCTCGAATGAGCTCGATGAGTTCCATGGGAACGTGGGAGTTGTGGCACTCCAGGGAAACGATATCGATATTAGATTTTTGCAGCTTGGGGAACGCTTCTTCGTATTGACGCCACTCGGTGCCGAGCGTGCTCTTCCAGTCGGTGTTGGCCTTGATCCCATAACCGTAGCAGATGTGTACGGCCGTTTCGCACTTCAGGCCCTCAATCGCCTTCTCCAGCGTGGCGACACCCCAGTCGTTCACCTCATCAAAGAAAACATTAAATGCAGGCTCATCGAACTGTATGATATCAACGCCAGCAGCCTCTAGTTCGCGGGCCTCCTGGTTTAGAACCTTGGCAAACTCCCATGCCAGCTTTTCACGGCTCTTGTAGTGACCATCGTAAAGGGTATCGATCATGGTCATGGGGCCGGGTAGCGCCCACTTGATAGGCTGCTTGGTTTGCTGACGCAGAAACCTGGCATCATCCACAAAGACGGGCTTCTGACGAGATATGTCACCCACAACAGAGGGGACGCTAGCGTCATAGCGATCACGGATTCTAACGGTTTCACGCTTATTGAAATCGACCCCATGGAGGTGCTCAATAAACGTCGTGACGAAATGCTGACGCGACTGTTCGCCATCACTGACGATATCGATACCCGCGTGCTGCTGTTCATGCAACGCCAGGCGCAATGCGTCCTGCTTGCCCTCCACCAGCGCCTCATCCTGTAATTTCCAGGGTGACCACAGCACCTCCGGCTGTGCGAGCCAGGACGGCTTGGGAAGGCTACCGGCGGTCGAAGTGGGTAACAATTTTGCCATGCTGCAAGACCTCGTGAAGAATGAATCAAAGAGCGTAGTTAGCCGACCACTGCTCAAGAATGTTTCGGTATGGCTTGATGAAGCTTTCTTCAACAAACTTTCCTTGCTCGGTCGCTAGCCGGCTGCGCTCTTCTCTGTCATAGACGATTCGAGTCAGTGAATAGTCCTCCTGCTTCAGGCTAGGCCGGTAGGACTTTCCCGCCGTAGAGTTGGCGTTGTAAATTTCCGGACGATAAATCTTCTGGAAGGTATCCATCGTGCTTATGGTGCTGATCAGTTCAAGATTCGTATAATCGCCGAGCAGGTCACCCATGAAATAGAATGCCAAGGGCGCGACGCTACCGGGGGGCATGAAATAGCGAACCTTCATCCCCATCTTGCTGAAATATTCATCGGTCAATGAATGCTCTTTCTGCAGGTATTCAACGCCCAGCACGGGATGGTGATTTTCCGTCCGATGATATGTCCTGGTACTCGAAACACTGATACAAATGACAGGGGGCTTCTTGAAACACTCCTTGTACGTATTGGACTCCACAAAGGATTTAAACAAATTTCCATGCAGAACACCAAAATCACTCGGAACACTAAATGCTTCCTTCCCTTCGTTGTGTTCCTTTAGCAATATGCTGAAATCGTAGTCTCGCACGTACGAGGAAAAATTGTTTCCTGTCACCCCCTCGATACTTTCGTTCGTCTTCTTATCGAAAACATTTGTTTTCAGCACTTCAATGAGGGGAAGAGCATTATCACTCGAGGCGGCATCGATCTCCATTTCAACAGAAATGATATCCAGCTCGACCGTATAGCGATCTCCCTTGGGGTTATCCCAATCCGCCAGGGCATTGAAGCGGTTGTCGATCATCCTCAGGGTGTTGCGCAAATTCTCTTTACGCGACTCCCCTCTCGCCAGGTTGGCAAAGTTGGTCGTAATACGGGTATTGTCCGACGGCTGATAATTCTCATCGAAACGAATACTCTTAACCGTGAATGTAAAATCTTTTTTCATCCGAACTTGCCACCCTGGTTCCTGAGACATGAATCTAAGGCATCTATCTGTCAAGCAGACTTCCGGCATTATTCGTTGAGCCGTCGCCGTCGATAGCGTCGATCGTTATTCACTCACTCGATTTCGCCAGGCCCGAGATAAGGGGCGCCGAGATTGCAGGCCAATGCCCAGCGGGCATGCCACTGACGAAGCAATGAGAGGGATTATCGAAAGTATCGTCTCATGAGACAAGCTGAAGATATTCATGGTGGACATCAATATCATTCATGTGACAACCCCGGAGCGGCGCGGGGCGCACCCGCCGGCAAAAACACCGACGACAGATACCGCTAGTCGGCCGGCTCGGCCATGGCATCCTGCCGCTTGGCCAACTTGTGGCCGTCTTCGGTCTGGCCGATCTTCCAGTAGCTTGAAACATACAGGTGCGACCTGGGCACCTCATGCGCCTGCTTGAGCCAGCGACGCAGGGCCCGCATGCTCCCGAACTCACAGGCCGCCCATACGGCGGGCTGGCCGTCCAGCCAGGGCAGGCCTTGCACCTTGTCCAGCAGCGGCGTGCCGGCCGGGTCCGGCTGAGGGTTAATGACCCAATGCACCTGGAGGTTGTCGGGATGCACCAGGGGCTGCTTGTCCGCCGGGTCGGCAATCTCGATGACCGCGTGGCCCCGGGCATCGTCGGGCAGCGCGGCAAGGTTGACGCTGATGGCGGGCAAGGCCGTCATGTCGCCGGCCAGCAGGAACCAGTCGGCCTGGGGCTGAATCAGCTTCTTGGCGCCAGGGCCGCCCACCAGGATGCGATCGCCGGGCCGGGCACTGGCGGCCCAGCCGGACGCCGGGCCCAGATGCTCGTGCAGGACGAAGTCGACATCGATCTCCGTCGCGCGCTGATGCCGAATGGTATAGGTCCGCATCAAGGGGCTTTCTTCTTCCCCCCGCGGAAAGATCAGCTTGATATAGGCACTTTCCTGATCCGCCGGAAACCCCGCCAACCCTTCCCCACCCAGGGTTACGCGATGCATATGCGGCGTGATCCGGGTCGAGCGCACCACCTCCAGTTCTCTCTTCTCGGGCTTACCCATGCTTGTGACTCCTGTGCGGCTCTGTCGTGTGACCCATGGCATTGGTGGTCATGGTGGCGGCAATACGCAGAAAGGTATCCAGTTCGTCGGCGTCGAGCCCTTCGGTCAAGCAGGCCGCGGCCTCTCCTTCCAGCACGGAGACCTTCTCGAGCATCTCCACGCCGGCATCTGTTGGCGCCAATAGCTGGCTGCGGCGATCCTCCGGGTTATCCGACCTCTCGACGAGCCCTTCTTGCACCAGATCGTTGAGCACCCGTGTCACTCGCGACTTATCCTGCCCCATGCGCTGCACGATGACCCTAGCGGTACAGTCGGGTAGGCGCCCGACGCCTTTCAGCACGCGAATATGAGTAATGGGCAGCGCTATCTGGTGCCGCCGAATATTGGCGCGAAGCCGCCATTTGTAGGCATGCATCAGGCGATGCAATGCCTCGTTCAGGGAAGATGACGCCATGTGCTGGCACTCACTTGGTTGCTTATGTCCACTATATAGACATTAAAGTTAATGTCAACCATTCTCAATTATAGAAGGGGGGGGGGGGGGTGGAAGAAGGCCCACCTCGCCGGCTTCCTGGTCCGGCACGGATCAGCACCCCTTCGCGGCAATGCGCGCCGACGACGGGCCGCGTCACAACATTTTGTTACTTATAAGGGGGAACTCATGCGCCCTTTCCGCGACAGATAAGGTACGGCACTACGACACATCGCCGAATCCGGTCCGCATCGGCGGGCCTGACACAAGGAAGAGAACAAGGAGTGATCACATGCTGTATGGAACGCCTCTCCTGCGCAACACCACACTGAGCCTCCTGGCCGCCGGCAGCCTGGCGTTATCCGCCTCGGCCATGGCGGAGCCTCAGGGGCTCTACTCCAGCGACGAGTTGCTCGACGCCGATGTCTACACCGCGGCCGATAACCGGGAGATCGGTGAGGTGGAGGACATCCTGCTGGATAACGACATGAGGGTGCGCGCCCTGGTAGTCGATACCGGGGATCTCCTCGATATCAACGGCGAACAGGAGTTCGTCATCGAGGCCGGTCAGTTCAGCGTGGAAACCCATAACGGTGACAACCTCGACGACATCGAATACCGCGTGACCGTCGACATGAACGGTGCACAGATCAGCCAGCAGCCGGCCTATGATAACGACTGGTGGCGGAACGCTCGTCAGGGCGCCCACGACGCCTGGGACCAGACCAAGGAGGGAGCGGCCAGCGCCTGGGACTCCACCCAGGAAGGCGCCTCGCGTGCCCTGGACCGCATCGGCAAAGCCCTGGAGGACGTCGGCAGAAAGACCCAGGAGGCCGCCGAGTAATCGGCGCATGATGCCCACGCGCCTGACAGTATGAAGCGCCGCGTGACGATGCGGGCCCGGCCATTGGCCGGGCCCGCTTCATGTGCGCGCCTACGGAGACGCCGCCCTGGAACGCCCTTAAGCGCTGCCGGACGGCACTCGCCGGGACGCTGGTACTGGCACTGGCACTGGACGACGATCACCCCTGGGAAGAGGCCGCCCACAGGTTGATGCCGCCATCGACCGCATGGCGATCGATCTCGGCGAGCTCCGCGTCGCTGAAGTCCGGGGTCTCGAGGGCCCCCAGGCTTTCGATCAGCTGCTCCGGGCGGCTCGCGCCGACCAGCGCCGAGGTCACGCGACCGCTGCGCAGCACCCAGGCGATGGCCATCTGCGCCAGGCTCTGGCCGCGGCGCTCGGCGATCGCATTAAGCGCCTGCACCCGGGCCAGGTTCTCGGGCGAGAGGTGCTCTTCCTTCAGGCCCTTGCCCCTGACGGCACGGCTATCCTCGGGCACGCCCTTCAGGTACTTGCCGGTCAACAGGCCCTGAGCCAGCGGCGAGAAGACGATCGAGCCGAGGCCCAGCTCATCGAGGGTGTCCAGCAGCCCATCGCTCTCGACCCACCGGTTGAGCATCGAATAGCTCGGCTGGTGGATCAGGCAGGGAGTGCCCAGCGAGCGCAGAATCTCGGCCGCCTCCCGGGTGCGCTGGGCATTGTAGGACGAGATGCCCACGTAGAGCGCCTTGCCCTGCCGCACCGCCTGGTCGAGGGCCATCATGGTCTCCTCCAGCGGCGTCTCGGGATCGAAGCGGTGGGAATAGAAGATATCCACGTAGTCCACGCCGAGCCGCTCGAGGCTGCGATCCAGGCTGGAGAGCAGGTACTTGCGGCTGCCCCACTCGCCGTAGGGTCCCGGATGCATCCAGTAGCCCGCCTTGGTGGAGATCACCATCTCGTCGCGATGGCCGGCGAAATCACTCTGGAGGATGCGGCCAAACAACGCCTCGGCACTGCCCGGCGGCGGCCCGTAGTTATTGGCCAGGTCGAAGTGGGTAATGCCGTGATCGAAGGCGGTGCGGCAGATGGCCCGAGCATTCTCGGGGCTCGCGTTCTCGCCGAAGTTCTGCCACAGCCCCAGCGAAATGGCCGGCAACTTCAGGCCGCTGCGCCCGCAGCGGTGATAAGGCATGCGCTCGTAGCGGTCTGCCGAGGGCATATAGCTCATGGTGTCCCTCTCCTCGAAGGTCGCGTGTCTTCCTGACCGCCGGCAGAACTAGGCCTGCCGCGGCCGCGTGAGACTCAGTATGGGGTCTTACCGGGCGGCTGGCGATGCCAGGCATTCTTAGCCAAGGTCGGCCAGGAGTGGCCCGGAGCCTGATGGAACGCCCGTTGCGCGACCCTCTTTCGCCGACACTTACCCTGTCTTGTTGTCTGGCGGGCCTTATCTCTTTATCTTTCAGCAATTTTGTGACTTGAAAGTACACAAAATTGCCGATTATCGAAGCCGCCCCTACCGGCTTCATGGTCGACTCCCGCTGGCCCTATCACGGATAGCATGCCTTAAAGGGAGCGCAAGACTGTTTGTCTCAAAGGCATGCTGACCGCTTACGGCCAGAAGCTGCCATTGAGTTTTCCTGATATTTAACGCTTCAAGCTGCGGCGCGTCAGCGTCCGACAGACTTGACTTGTTATCCTGTAGGCATAAGCGGCACAAGGATGTCGCTCAATGGTGTCCATATTTTTAAAACATCCAGAATAATCACAAATACAACAAGAAACATTGTTATGGGGGCAGCAAATGTAAGCAGTTTTCTGCTGTATGCTATCAGCAGAACAATCACTCTTCTAAAGCCTGTCAAATTGTATATGGATTTCAAATCCAACCTAGCAAACTGATAATCCAATCTAGAGTGATTTTCTGCATCGATATCAATTTCTGAATACTTTCTATGAAATTCTTCGTAGCTCGGATTGTTTCCTGTGCTCATTTCGAACTCAAGCTGGCGCTGCACCTCCTTAATCTGGTCTCCACACTGGTTTAACTTCTCTGACCTTAGACTGTATCGCGCCTGAGAATTTATGACCGAATACACCAACACGGATACAGCCAAGAATATTTGAAGGACGTTAATCAAACGCCCAGGGAGAGAAAGCTCCAACCCGGCTACTTGCATTAAAGGGATAAAAATCAGACCCAAAGACAAAACCGTTGTTGTATGCGAAGCAAACATACCTACATGCTTGAGCCTAGTCGATGCTAAGAATCGGCATTTTGCTGCCATTATTAAAGACCTATTCAGCTTCTCAACTCCTTTTAGATCTTTTTCTTTATACTCATCTTTCCCCAAAAAAAGAAGACCAACCTTCTCCCAGTCCATATTCATCCCCAAATGAAGGCTAATAGATAGGCAGTAGCGCGCTCGACTGCCTCTTTATTCTAATGCATACTTCACATCCCCCAATGAAAGCGATCGCTGACTTTTCCGGCACGTCGGCTCTGGGCCGAAAGTCATATATCAGCATAGACTAACATTTCCCATCCGGCCAGAAGCGGCCATTGATAACTTTCTTATGTATAACGCCTTCAGCACGCGCGCCCTTGCAATGGAGCCGAAGGCGCAACGGAAAGGGAGTCACTTCATGCCCTTCAAGCTCGTGTAGAAGCTTTCTGCGGCTGGCTTGATTTGAAAGCCATGTACCTATTAGAGATACAAGTACTCCAATCAGTGACACACCGCCAGCAATCAATGCCACAACCAAGCTCTCGCTCATGATGATTTCATCAGCGCCATTGAATATAGCTCAGGAGCACAAAGCTGATCACCGTGCATGCTGCATGTCCCCAACGAACGTGATCGCTGCCTTTTCCGACATGTTGAATTTGGATCGTCAACCGCCTCGACCATACCATCAACATAGCCTAAAGTTCTCAATTCGGCCATGAGCGGACCTTCATCAGCCAATAAATCACCGAAAATATAACCAAATATCGTTATTTCATGGGATTAAGCCATCATAAAGCCAAGCATCCGCCCAACAATAGAAATCAGCCTTAGAAACAACAATTTCAAAAACAAAGGTTGCACTACAATTTTTTGGAAAGTATTTCTGATATTCTTTTTAGGTGATCATTCCTTTCATTTTCAGGCTTCCCACCTAGCCTATTCGTATTTTGATATTCAGCCATGTCGAAACTAAACCTATTCTCATACTGATTCCCGTAAACATCATAAAAAATCACGCGAACATTAATACAAGCTTCGAAAAACCCTTCTCCTAACTGATTGGATAGAAAAGCATGACTTTCAACCACTTGATCAATTCCTAGGTTACGCATGCCTTTTTTTATGAAACCATGACCGGATATGTATTTTATTATTCTTTCCTCAACATCAGGACAGCCACCTTCGCCTGAAACCTCAAAAGTAACATCAAAGGCAATCCCCCTCCCCAAGTTTTTGATTACTATCATACGATCGTTGATCACACGGCCCTCAGCCAGCTCCACAACCACCAAAGGCATAACGCTATTTATTTTCTCTTTTTGTATTTGTGAATATTGTTGATTTCTCATTCTCCAGGTTTCTATCGCCAAGACTAAAGTCAAAACCGCTATTGCTACAGTAGCAGAAGCGCTCACTATGGCGCTATACTCAACTAAGTTCCCCACACCCTCCCTTTGCGAAATCACAAGAAATGAGACAACAGCTATGCCGGAAGCGATGATTGCTACGTAGAAAACAACCCTCAGAGAGGAAAGAAACTTTATGAACATCTTTCACCTTATAATTTACTTTACAACAGTACGACCATTTGCAATCAAGCATGCTAGATCAAGTTTTATAAATACACTCTTGTGCTTATGAAAAAACGCTCCGAAAAAAATCGCTAATGAGTGCAAGCTCCAGCACACACTGAGCACGTTCTGGACCATCCTATACACTCCACCCGAGGAGGTCCATACCATGAACACATCAACAACAGCTACCCACGAGCCTTGGAACAAAGGCAAACTGGTTGGTCAGAAAATTCCGCTTCGGCTCAAAGATATCTGGGCCATTCGTGTCAGGCTGCACGAGAACTAGCGCTATTCGAGTTGGCAATCGATAGCAAACTGAGAGCCTGTGATCTAGTTAAGTTACGCGTTCGAGATGTATCCCATGGCAACCAAGTCTCTTCAAGAGCCATCGTCACACAGCAGAAAACGAAGAGGCCAGTTCAGTTTGAAATAACCGAGCAGACTCGCACTGCCTTAGAAAAGTGGATGAAGCTCTCACACCTCTATAACGATGACTATTTGTTTCCAAGTCGCCTGAACAGGTCGTGTCACTTGTCTACTCGGCAGTACGCGCGCATCGTTAAATCTTGGGTGGCGGCTATTGGCCTGGAGCCTTCAGCCTATGGTACTCACACGTTGCGACGCACCAAGGCATCGTTAATTTACCGCCGAACTAAAAACCTGAGAGCCGTTCAACTTCTCTTGGGCCATACTAAACTCGAAAGTACCGTGAGATACCTAGGAATTGAGGTGGATGACGCATTGGTTATGGCTGAGCAGACAGAGGTCTAGCGAGAGCCAGCGACGGCTTGATCTCTAGGCCGCCGCTATCGGCCAGAAGCGGTCTTTCAGTGAAATATGATATAACGACCCGCTTGAGCTGCCGCAGGGCGTACAGCAAAAAAAGGGGTGTGCGTCTCCAGCTTATTAATTACAGTTCAGAATAAACCCTAGGAAATCTTACCTTACGCCTTGGTAAGTAATTGGATCAACCCGGATCCCAACGTCCTTGCGTATTTCGTTGAGGAAATTGATAGCTAGGCCTCTGAAGTTCTCCCAATTCGTTTCTTTTCCATCATAAATAACAGCCAATATAAGGTCTGTAAGGGCATCATGGGCGTCCATTACGGGTTGTGGAGCATGCATGGCGAGATATGCGTATACCCTAAGCCGTTGCGACTCAAACTCGTGTAACTCCTCACTCGTTAGCGCCCCCCTCTTCCCGAGCATCATCATCTCGACCTTTGCCACCATAACAGCGATCAAGTCGATCGCAGCACGGTAAATAGCGACTCGATCGGAGTGTTCTTTTACCTGAGACTCACGTGCTATATCAATATGAGCCTTGATAGACGCGATCTGTTCTTCAGACGTGCGCTTCAATGAAGCTTTGAGCTCTTCCAACTCAATCACATGCTGATGACGTTCAGTTTCCATCAAACGCTCAGTCCAGAGTTTTCCAAGCCAGTTCGACAAAGCAAAGACTATCACTGCACCGCCACCAAGTGAGGCGATGATGCTAGCTCCGATTGACAATATGTCAAAAACTGTCATGTCAGTTATATCCACTAATAGAGGAATGCATGATTGGCAGAATGAACGTTATCACTGCCCCAAGGCAATAAGCATGACTGCTTGGGCATCGCTAGCACGCTAGCAGTTTGTCTTTTCTTATAACACATCCTTCTTCAACGATCCATTCCGTACGAAAAATGGCCACACGCTGCGAATTGATGGTCTTTCAAAAACTCTATCAGCATAATTCCGAATTCGGCCAGAAGCAAAATTTTAGCAAACACTAATGCAAATAAAAATTAACTTAGGCTAGCCATATGCGCCCAGTTGAGCACTGTGTTATAAGATATTAAATATTTAACACCGCCTCTGGCATGCCGAGCTCAAAACACTACAAACTGTATCCATAATTAGCATCGCACACTGAATGAGCACCCTAGGCATCAAATAATGCGATTGGTATTTTATCACCTTGGGTCAAACATAAAGATAAACCAGTTAGTGACTCGACGCGCAAAGGGAACCAAATCAAGCGCCTTACGCTGACCCACACCTTGGTTCAGACCGTGAGAAATTCTATTACGTTTATCGACGAGGTACTCAAGCTCTCTTTTTAGCAGTTCATCTTCGGCACTGAGTAACGTTTCGAGCTCGTCAGCCCAAGCACTGTCAAACCTCTTCACAAGCTTTATAAGGGAATCAGGGCGGGGGTTTGCTCCACGCCCAAGCCAACTCTCGCCGAACGCTGCACTTCTTGGAGCCGACTTACTCTTTAAGTACGAACGGCAGCATTCCTCTATGGACTGCTCCAAATATCCACAGGTTCTGACCACTAAGAATCGGGACAACTCAGCAGAAACTGGTTCAGACGGATCTTGGTTCTGAACCAGCGCCTCCAAAGAAGTTATAGACCGCTCCAAGTCTACCAAGGCACGTGAGGGCCAGGAGTCGTTCCACACCATTAGACTCCATTAAACAAGTTAGTAGAAATTGTAATGCGAGAAATCACTTGGCTCTCGTCAGCAGTTGATCTCGATATTGCGTCGCGTGCTTGGTCTTTGATTTCCTTAATGACTCCAGAGATGCAGGTCGTTTTGGGCTCGCCCTTGTCCAACAAACGACGAATCAAACCAACCATTACGGCCTCTGCCAAAGCTGCATTGACCTGTGAGCCGGTGCGAAAAGCATCTCCCCCTACAGTATCAATAAGAATCTGGCTAGCACGCTCGAACGCTTCAGCGAAACGAATATGATTGTCCCGGCATTCGTTTCGAAACTGGGCCACAATATCATTCAGGAATTTTTTCAAGGGGCGCTTATAATTACCAGGATTCGCAACGAGGCCAAAGATTCGAAGCACTAGCTCTTGGTCGCGCAGCCTTGGGGACTTTTTGCCATACAGACTTCTCCACGCCACATTCGAATTTAGCTCTTCCAAAAAGTCTATGAAAGGCCCGGCGTACAGCGCAACTCTTATTTCGTGAGGCGTTAGCTGGGTACCGCCCGAATTTAGTCTCTCAAAAATCCTATATATGGATTCTAGAGATTCAGTCGTGCCGTCACTTGTAACGATTATGGCTTGGATAAACGTATTATCAAATTGTCTTCGAAGATCGTCTGGTAACTTCTTATAAGTTAGACCATTGAAGTCATCGGCGACATTCCTTAATGCAAACTCTCGTCCTTCGTAGATGCCTTCGTGGAAAAACCTGAGCGTTAGAAGCCGTTGCTGCCCATCAAGTACTAGATAGCGATTATCAGATTGCTTGACAAGAAAGACGCCAGGAATTGGATACCCCAAAAGGATAGATTCAATGAACTTGTCCATCTGAGGCCGACGCCAAACAAAAGCACGCTGGAACCCCGCCGCTTCAATATCCTGATCATCATGACCGAAGGTAGGGATAAGGATATCTCGCTTAAGTAGCCGCTTGATCAGGCCGTCGACGTCGAAATCCTGGCCCGTGTACGAAATAGGCTTAGCGTCTGACGAGACCGAGGAGATATCCTCAAGCTCTTCAGTTGTTAGTTCGACTTCTTCGGCACTCTCGCCTTGTTCATCAATCACGCTTTCTTCTCCAAAAGATACAGAGTTGCTTTATGTCGCCGACGAACAGCAAGTCGTATAGCTGTCAGTATAACATCAATCACAGCTCGTTCTGCATAGCAAGAAAAAATGAGCATACCGCCTTTGTCAACATGGCCGCTTTGAGTTGGATTGACACTGAGTGCAGGCTCCAGCACACGCCGAGCATGTTCTGGACCATCCTATACATTCCACCAAAGGAGGTCCATACCATGAACACATCAGCAACAGCTGCCCGTGCGCCTTGGAACAAAGGCAAGCTGGTTGGTCAGAAAACACCGCTTCGGCTCAAGGATATCTGGGCCATTCGTGTCAGGCTGCAGCTTGCTGATAAGACACGTAATCTGGCGCTATTTGAGCTAGCGATTGATAGCAAACTGCGAGCTTGTGACTTAGTTAAGTTACGCGTCCGAGATATATCCCATGGCAACCATGTGTCTTCAAGAGCCATTGTCACGCAGCAGAAAACGAAGAGGCCAGTACAGTTTGAGATAACCGAGCAGACTCGCAACGCCGTAGAAGAGTGGATGCAGCTCGCACATCTCCGTAACGATGACTACTTGTTTCCAAGTCGCCTGAGCAGCTCGTGTCACTTGTCTACGCGGCAGTACGCGCGCATCGTAAAATCCTGGGTAACCGCTATTGGCCTGGAGCCTTCGGCCTATGGTACTCACACGTTGCGACGCACCAAAGCATCGCTAATCTACCGTCGAACGAAAAACCTGAGAGCCGTTCAACTGCTCTTAGCCCGCCTCATTCACGAGGGCGCTGATCGGGCGGGCTGAAAGTGCTGGCTGGCGGCATCGCTCATCAGAATCGGTCCC
>NZ_CANLFS010000031.1 GCF_947490095.1 uncultured Halomonas sp.
CAGGATGGGGAGCAGGTAATCGATCCGTCAGACAGGACAGCCGCCTGACTGCCATCCACCAGATTTGACTATAACTCAAATCGTTAACCAAAGGAGCAATAATTTTTTCGCCATATGTGACGGGAGCCGTCATCCGCAACTTCCCTCTTGGCTTAACCTGGAGATTGGTGATGGCTCGTTCGGCTTCTTCCAGTCCATCAAGAGACTGTCGACAGTGTTGGTAATACATTTTTCCTTCTTCGGTCATCGAGACTTTTCGGGTTGTTCGGTAAAGCAACTTGGTTGACAACCTGGCTTCTAAGGCGCTGACCTGCCGGCTGACCTGAGCCGTTGAAACATCTAATCGTTTTGCTGCTTGGGTAAAGCTATCTGTTTCAGCGACTGCCACAAATTCGCTCACCCCTTCCCAAATAAACATATCAACTCCACTGTGTCAGATATCGAGTCTCGTATAAGTGACCACCCACTTGGCCATTCAGAAGCGCCGCCGCCCTACTTTATGCCCACCCGGCACCCGGCTACCCATGCTGTACGATTCAACACACCGCATTCATCAGTAGGCTTTGCCGTCTTCGCGACCCTGCAACAAGGACGCCTCCGGCGTCATTCGTGCAATTAATTGCACGAATGATCGAAGTGTCGATTTCCGAGCCGGAACCCCGCTCCCGCCAGCAGCGCGGCCAGGTGCCTATCCTCTACCGCCTGGGCTATTTCCAGGGTGGCGAATTCTCGGCGCAGCGGGTAGTTGGCCCGACAGGCATCGAAGCCTTTGGCCATGCCCTGCCGGCGGCTCGCGCGCCCCAGGGAGTCGTGGTCGCGGCGTGGATCGTAGACGGCGCGCATGACCAAGCGCAGGGCGTCCTCGGGCTCGAGCCCGCCACCCAGCTCGAGGGAGCGCAGCGGCGGAGCCGGCAGGAGTTCTTCGAGGGTCTCCCGGCATGGCAGGCCAACGTCACGGCACAGCGCCCGGTAGATCTGATGGGTGCCACGCAGCTTGCCGTCGAGGCTATAGCCGGCGATATGCGGCGTGGCGATCTCGGCAAGCTCCCCCAGCGCCGTATCGATGCCCGGCTCGTCCTCGAAGACATCGAGAATCGCGCTGATATCACCCTCGCCGGCCAGGCGAGCGCGCAGGGCCTGACCGTCGACACAGTCACCCCGCCCCGCATTGAGCAGCACCGTGCCCGGTGTCAGGGCCGCGATGCGCTCGGCATTCAGCAGGTGATGGGTGGCATGGGCTCCCTCGCGCACCAGCGGGGTATGCAGGCAGAGAACGTCGCACTCCGCGATCAGGGTATCCAGGCTCACGAAGCGGGCCGGGGCCTGTCCCCCGGCGCCCGCCTCCTGGGTGCTCTCTCTCTCAGTGCTCTCTGCTTCAATCCGGGGCGGGTCGCAGGCCAGGCAGTCGATGCCCATGGCCGCAAGGCGCGCCAGCAGGCGCCCGCCCACGTTGCCGGCCCCGACGACCCCAATCCGGCGGTCGGCGAGCCGCCAGCCTTGCCGCTCGGCCAGCGTCAGCAGGCTGACCAGCACATAGTCGACCACCGCCTCGGCGTTGCAGCCCGGGGCGCTGGCGAAGGCGATGCCGTACTCGGCCAGCAACCGGGTATCGATATGGTCGGTCCCGATGGTGCAGGTGCCAACGAAGCGCAAGCGCGAGGCCTCGGCGAGCAGCGCCTCGTCGACGCGGGTAATGGAGCGTACCACCAGGGCATCGACGTCACGCAGCGCTTCGGCATCGATCGCGCGGCCCGGCAGGCGAACCACCTCGCCCAGCGCCGCGAAACACGCCTCGGCGGCAGGCACATTGGCATCGACGAGTATCTTCATAAGGCGTTGTTCCGCTCCGGCAAGGCATTACAATACGCACTACCTTATCACCTCGCCGTCCAGGCCGGCACAGAGCAGTTCGGGGGCTTCATGATCATTCGCTGGGAAACCAACCATGACTATGTCCTGGTGCATATCCACCAGGACATGTTCGGCGACTGGATCTTCAGCCGCGCCTGGGGGCAGATCGGCACCCAGTTCGGGGGGCTGAAGCACCAGCTGGCCGATGACCGCGACCAGACGCTGATGTGGCTGGCGGATGAGGCCACCATCCAGGCATCACGGGGCTTTCACAAGGTGTTGGAAGTGGAAGACAGCAGCCCCGAAGGACGCGAGGCCATGAGTCAGCTATCACTGCTGGATGGGATATAAGCCTCTAGTTCCCGGCACCCCGCGTGGCGGGATAGCTGCCCCGACCGAAGGGTGACGAGGGGCCTCCGCCGGCGATGGAACGCTGACGGTGATAGAGAAAGACGAGTGCGAGAAGCGGCAGGCCGACCACGTCGGTCAGCAGTCCCGGCTTGATCATCGCCAGGGCGCATCCCAGTATCAACAGGCGCTCATACCAGAGCATCCGAGTTACCAGATAGCCCTGAGTCACGGCAACGAAGGCGAACATGCCGACCGCCGCGGTGAAGATGACCCAGACACCGCGAAGCCAGCTATCCACATGCAGGATCAGCTCCGGATTAAAGAAGAACATGAACGGCAGGATGACGGTGCGCAGATCATAGGTAAAACCCTGGACGCCGGTACGCACCGGGTCGGCCCGAGAGATGGCCGAGGCGGCATAGGCGGCCAGCCCCACTGGCGGCGTGTCATCGGCAAGAATGCCGAAGTAGAAGACGAACAGATGAATCGCCACGATGGGTACCTCGAGGCCGACATCGCCGGCCAGATTGGCCACTACCGGCGCCACCAGCGCCGCCATCACGATATAGTTGGCCGTGGTGGGCAGGCCGATACCCAGGATCAGCGAGGTGGTCGCGGCCAGGATCAGCACCAGCCAGATATTGCCCATGGATAGCACACCGATGACCTGGGTCAGGCCATAGCCCAGGTTGGTCATGGTTACCATGCCGACGATGATGCCCGCCGCAGCGGTAGCGACGGCGATGGTCGTCATGTTGCGGGCCCCCTTCTCGAGCCCGTCGAAGACCAACCTTGCGCCCTGCCACAAGCCGGTGACGAGCCCCCCCAGCCGGCGGGTATCACGCAGGCAACGCCAGGTCTCCTGGAGCAGAATCACGACAATCAACAGAATCAGGGCGTTCAGCGCACTGCGCTCGGGAGTGAGCTGAACCCACATCAGCTCATAGAGCAGAAACGCCACCGGCACCAGGTAGTGCACGCCTTTAACGAAGGTTGCCCAGAACGGCGGCAGTTCGGTGCGTGGCATGCCGACCAGATTCAACTTGAGTGCCTCCAGGTGCACGGTAAACACCAATCCCATATAGGACAGAAGCGCCGGCACCAGGGCATAGAGGATCAGCTCGGAATAGGGAATATTCAGGAAGGTTGCCATGATGAAGGCGGCCGCCCCCATGATTGGCGGCATCAGCTGGCCATTGGTGGATGCCGCGCATTCGATGGCGCCGGCCTTGATCGGCGGATAGCCGATCTTTTTCATCAGCGGAATGGTGAAGGTGCCGGTCGTCACCGTATTGGCGGTGGAGGAGCCGGAGATGATACCGGTCAGCAGGCTCGCGACCACCGCCGCCTTCGCCGGGCCACCACGGTAGGTACCCAGGCCGCTATAGGCGAGATCGACAAAATACTGGCCCGCCCCGGCTCGGTCGAGCAGCGCACCGAACAACACGAACAGGAACACGAAGGAGGCCGATACCTGAATCGGTGTTCCCCAGATGCCTTCCGTGGTGATATAGAGCTGCTGGATGATCTGGTCCCAGCCGTAGCCGTTGTGCAGGAAGATCACGTCCGGCGGGGTCACCGGGATGATGCCGGCGGGACCGGTAATGCCATACAGGATGACGATGCCGGCGATGATCGGCAGGGCAATGCCGACGATGCGCGCGGCCGCCAGGGCCAGGATCATCAGCAGAGCCGACCCCATCCACACGTCGCGCGCGATGGGTAAGCCGCCCTGCACCGCCACCAGGTTGTAATAATTGATAACGACATACAGGGCCGTCACCGCCCCGACGCCGGCCTGCAGCCAGTCATACCAGGGAATGCGCTCGCTGGGGCCATGCTTGCCGGGATAGGACAGAAACGCCAGGGCGAAGCCGAAGGTCAGGTGGAAGGCGCCGAGCTTCTGCGGACTGAGAGACCCGAAATAGGTCGCATAGAGCTGAAACAGGCTCCAGCCGACGGCGAGCAGGACCAGTAGCCAGCGCTGCCAGCGGCCATGTGGCATCCGTGCGCCATAATCGCTTTCGGCGACGATCCGCTGCGCCTCGCCACCATTGCCTTTGGCCCCATTGGCAGTCGCCCTAGCGTCCGGATCCTTGACGGGCTGATCGGCCATGGTGTTGCGCCCCTATGACAGTGTGCTGGCTAAGGCCCTGCGCCGGCCTCCTGCTCTTCAGGCGAGATTGCGGGCTTCGGCCGTAATGCGCTGACTGGCCGCCCGAAGCCCGCGGGACCGACACTCACTGCTCGGGCTTGAGGCTGTCGGAAACCTCCACATCCTGTTCTTCGAAGAACTTGACCGCCCCTGGATGCAAGGGAATGGGCATGCCATCCAGACCCGCCTCGACGGTAAAGAACTTTTCGAGATTGGGGTTCTGGATATCACTGTAGAAGGTATCCAGCTTCTCATTGAACACCGTGTTCATGAAGGTATAGACCGTCTCCTCGGACAGGTCGGCGGAGGCACCCAGCATGGCCTTGAGGGTGACCGTCTGGACGTCCTCATCAGCACCGGGATAGGTCCCGCCCGGAATGGTGAAGGGCGTATAAAAGTCGAATGCTTCCTGGAGCTGATCGAGCGGGTCCTGGTCGATGGATATGACGGTGATGGGTGCCGTCTGGGCCGCCTCGACGATCGCCGAGGAGCCCAGGCCCACGGTATAAAACATGGCGGCAATCTTGTCGTCTCGCAGCAGCCCCACCGCATCGCCAGAGCTTCCCCGCACCGTCGCCTTCAGGTCATCGAAGGCGACATCGAAGGCACCCATGATATTCATGGCATCCTGCTCGGTGCCGGAGCCCACATCGCCGACATAGACTCGCTTGCCGGCCAGGTCATCGACGCTATCGATATTCGCGTCCTCCCGGGCCAGGATATGAATGGCCTCCGGGTACAGGCCGACCAGCCCGCGCAGATTGTCTATCTTGTTACCCTCGAACGCCTCGACCCCGGTGCCATGGTAGGCGTAATAGGCAATATTGTTCTGCATCAGCCCCATCTGCAGCGAGCCCTCGCCGATGGCATTGGCATTGAATACCGAGGCCCCCGTGGAGCGCGCGTTGGCGCGTAGCCCGACATCGGACTCGCTGAGAATCTTGGCCATCCCCACCGCCGTGGGGTAGTACAGGCCCGACGTGGAGCCGGAGCCGATGGTGAGAAAAACCGTTGACTGGGCCGAGGCGACGCCCGTGCACAGGGCCAGACCCAGGGTCGCCGCCGTCAATCGCTTGCCGAATTTCCAGCACATGATTGCCACCCCCATCATTGTCTGAATGCCGCAATTTTCAGGGTGTGTATTGTGTCCTTATCACGAGTTAAAGCTAAGCAGCAACGGGGGAAAAAGCAAATAAGCGGCCACCGGAAGGTCCCGGCCGAGGCGGTGTCACTCCCCTAGATAGCGTCTCCCGTTGCGGATTTGCGCCGCCCGGGCCTCACCGCCTACGCCCTCCCCATCGAGTCGACGCCGAAGCTGCCGCCAGGCTTCTTCATCCAGCCAGCCACGCGCCTCGAGCCACGCCACCAGGCGTGCCGGCTCGAAGCCGCGGTCGAGTTCGTTACCCGCGGCATCGGCCAGTACCGGAATGCGCACCCCGTAGCGCGCCATCAGGGCGTCATCCTCGCTGATCTCGACCCGCATCCACTCCACCGGTTCATGGCAAAGCGATACCAGCAGCCCCTCCAGCTGCTGGCAGAGATGACACCCCAGGGTGGTGTAGAGGGTCAGCCGGATCATGCCGATGCCCCCGTGTTGTCGCGGTGGCGAATCAGGAAGACATGATGAAGGTCGGGGTTACGCTTGAAATCCGGATCGAAGGTCTGAGCCGAGATATCCTTGACCGCATAATGCTCGGCGAGGTCCGCGTCCAGCGTGAAGCGGCGCTGGTTGTTGGAGAACACCAGGGTCCCGTCCGGCGCCAGGCGCGCCATGGCCAGGCGCAGCAGCCGGCCATGGTCGCGCTGGATATCCAGGGTATCGTCCATCTTCTTGGAGTTGGAGAAGGTGGGCGGGTCCATGAAGATCAGGTCGAACTCGGCGTTGGCCCTCTCCAGCCAGCGCAGGCAGTCGTCGCGCACGACACGATGGCGTCCCGGGTCGAGGCGATTGAGGGCGAAGTTATCCCGGGCCCACTGCAGGTAGGTATTGGAGAGGTCGACGCTGACACTCTCCGCGGCGCCGTCTCCCTGCCCGCTGCCCAGACCCGCCTGCACGGTGGCGGCGCCGGTATAGCAGAACAGGTTGAGGAAGCGCTTGCCGGCGGCCATCTCGCCGAGCATCCGGCGCACCGGGCGATGGTCGAGGAACAGCCCGGTATCCAGATAATCGCGCAGGTTGATCCACAGCCTGGCCGGCCCCTCGCGAACCTCGAAGCGCTCGCCGGTGGCGGCCTGCTTCTCGTACTGGGCACGCCCGCTCTGACGCTGGCGTCGCTTGACCACGACCCGCGCCGGATCGACCTCGAGCACCTCGGGGATCACGGCCAGCGCCTCGAAGAGCCGCTTCTGGGCCTGGCCGGCATCCACCGACTTCGGCGCGGCATACTCCTGCACATGCACCCGCCCGGCGTAGACATCCACCGCCACCGCATACTCCGGCATATCGGCATCATAGAGGCGGTAGCTGCTCTCGCCGGTCTTCTTCAGCCACTTCTTGAGCCGCTTCTGGTTCTTCTCCAGCCGATTGGCGAACATCTGCGCCCCCGCCGAGCGGGACGGCCGGGCGGCGGTTTCTTCCTCCTCCCGCTGGGGTACCGCCATCAGCAGCAGCTTCGTATCCAGTGGGCCATTGCGCAGCGCGTACTGCTTGTGGGCGCGCAGGCCGATGCGATGGCCGAGGTCGGGGTTGCCGGTGAAGACCGCCAGGCGCCAGCCGGGGAAGGCGGCGCGCACACCGTCACCCAGCTGGGCGTAGAGCGTCACCAGCTCCGGCAACTCGCCCAGGCGTTCCCCATAGGGGGGGTTGGTGATGACCAGCCCCGCCGGCGCCCCCTCGAGCCCCTGGGGGCAGGCCAGCTCGGCAAGCCCCGCGCCCTGAAGCGCTATCAGCGCCGGGATACCGGCCCGCATGGCATTGGCCTTCGCCGCCGCCAGCGCCGCCGGGCTCTGGTCGAAGCCGTAAAGGCGCGAGCGACAGCGCTTGCGGCCGATACTCGCTCGCGCTTCGGCTTCACGCTTGAGCTCTCGCCAGGTCGTCTCGTCATGTCCCGTCCAGCCGTGAAAGCCGAAACGCTCACGGGCCAGGTTGGGGGCCATGTCCGCTGCCATCAATGCCGCCTCGATCAACAGGGTCCCGGCGCCGCACAGCGGGTCCACCAGCGGTGCCCCCTGGCGTGCCAGTTCGGGCCAGCCGGCACGCACCAGCAGTGCCGTCGCCAGGTTCTCCTTGAGCGGCGCATGGCCGACGTCACGACGATAGCCGCGACGATGCAGGCTTTCCCCGGAAAAATCGATGCCCATCACCAGGCGACCACGATGGAGGCTGGCATAACAGCGCAGGTCGGGCTGCTTGAGGTCCACCGAGGGGCGCGGCAAGCCCAGGGCCTGCAGGCGGTCCACCACGCCATCCTTCACCGTCTGGGCGCCGAAGCGCGTATGGCGGATCGCCTCGCTGCGACCATGGAAATCCACCGCCAGGCTGGCCGACGGGGGCAGATGCTGCTCCCAGGGCACGGCGGCCACGGCGTCATGCAGCTGCTCGGGCGTCGTCACGCCCTCTTCCCGGGCCAGACACAGGATCACCCTGTTGGCCAGGCGTGACCACAGGCAGACCCGATAAGCACTCGCCAGGTCGGCGCGGGCATTCACCGCTCCCACGGTACTCTTGACGGGCTCGGCGCCGAGGGTCGTCAGCTCTTCGGACAGCAGCTCCTCGAGGCCACGGGGGCAGGTCATCAGCAGATCTAGGGAGGGCTCGGATGGGATCGAAGTCATCGGCAATCACCGCGAAGGGATAAGAATGAGTGGATGCCATATACACAGGCAGGGAAACGTGATGTTACAAATTGGCGGTCGACAACTCGGATCGAGTTGGGCTATCAATAGGACAGTAGCTACTAAGAACACGCATGCGTTTGTTGCCAATGGGCCTGTTCATTCCACACTCTGGCCCCTTGGCATGTTACGGCTCGGGCAAATTCGGTTTCTGAGCTGGTCAGGTACCTTATCAAGAGGTAGTCCAATGAAACGACAGAAACGTGATCGCTTCCAACGTGCTTATACGCATGGCTACAAGGCAGGTGTCTCAGGTCGCTCCCGCGATGATTGTCCCAGTCAGGACGTTAACATGCGCGAATACTGGATGAGCGGTTGGCGTGAAGGTCGTGGGGATGATTGGGCCGGCATGACCGGTGTCTCCGGTATCCATAAGAACCCCATGGTGGTGTGAACCCGTCACTCAATACGAGAACCCATGCCAGAGAGGTTCACGCTTCCCCAAGCCCGCGGCACGCCGCGGGCTTTATGCGTGCGGCCGGCCCGTATCAGGCCATCTCGCCCAGGGCCCGGGCGCACTCCCCCACCAGCGCAGGCCCCCGGTAGATAAAGCCCGAATAGAGCTGGACGAGGTCGGCACCGGCCTCACGCTTGGCCCGGGCGGCCTCCCCGCTGTCGATACCCCCGACCCCGATGATCGGCATCTCGGGAAGGCGACGACGAAGCTCTCGGATCACGCGGTTGGACGGTTCGAATACCGGCCGACCCGAGAGACCACCCGCCTCATCGGCGTGTTCCAACCCTGCCACGGCTTCCCTCGAGACGGTGGTATTGGTCGCGATCACCGCATCGATATCATTCGCCGACAGACACTGGGACACCAGCCCGACCTCCTCATCGTCCATATCCGGCGCGATCTTCACCGCCAGGGGAACCCGGCGACCGCTATCGCCATCCAGGCGCGCGCCCCTCTCGCGTAGCGCCGACAGCAGGCCATCCAGATGCTCACCGAACTGCAGGTTACGCAGGCCCGGTGTATTGGGCGAGGAGATATTCACGGTGATGTAGTGGGCGTGGGCGTGTACCTTCTCAAGACAAGCCAGGTAGTCGTCTACCGCCCGCTCGACCGGCGTCGTCAGGTTCTTGCCGATATTGATGCCGACCACTCCCTCGAAGCGGCTGGCCCTGACCCTGGCGACGAGATGGTCGACCCCGGCGTTATTGAACCCCATGCGATTGATGATGGCGCCCGCTTCCGGCAGGCGAAACAACCGCGGCGTCGGATTGCCGGACTGAGGCCTGGGCGTGACGGTGCCCACCTCCACGAAACCGAAGCCCAGTGCCCCCAGGGCGTCGAGATGGTCGGCATTCTTGTCGAGCCCGGCGGCAAGCCCGACCCGGTTGGGGAAGCCCAGCCCCATCAGTTCGACGGGATCATCCACCGTCTCCCCGGCGAGACGCGCCGCCAGCCCCGCACGATTGGCCAGGTCGAGTCCCTTCAAGGTCACGCCGTGGGCGGTTTCGGCGTCCAGGCGGAAGAGCAGCGAGCGGGCGAGGGAATACATGGCGTCTCCGAAGGATGATGGTCGCGAGCGGGCGTGAGTATAGCAGCGCCTCCTCCGGGAAACGACGCCATGGCCGACAGATGACGCCCATTTTGTGATCTACTGTAGTCCGCCAAAAAACGCCGGGGGTGGGGCATTGCCGTCACACCGCCGAGGAGCCAGGGAGATAGAGATGGCCGACACCACCGAAACCCTCGAACACCGCCTGTCCCGGATCCATCGTGCGCTGGGGGAAAACCGTCTCGACGTCGTCGACACCGTGCTGGCTGACCTGGAACCCGCCGAAATCGCCCTGCTGCTGGAGTCGCTGCCTCCGGCGGCCCGTATCCAGCTATGGAAGCAGGTCCCCGGGGAAGTCGACGGCGAGGTGCTGCTTCACGTCCATGATGAAGTGCGTGGCACCCTGCTCGAGGATATGGACCACGAGGAGATCGTGGCCGCCGCCGCCGGCATGGACACCACGGACCTGGCGGAGATCTTCGAGGACCTGCCCCAGCAGGTGGCCGAAGACATGCTGCGCTCCATGGACGCCCTGCAGCGCGAACGCCTGGAGGAGACCCTCTCCTTCGAGGAAGACAGCGTCGGGCGCCTGATGCGCACCGATACCATCACGGTGCGCAGCGACGTCAGCCTGGAAACGGTATGCCGCTTCCTGCGCTGGAAGGAAGCGGTTCCCGACAACACTCACCTGCTGATGGTGGTCGACCGGGACGCCCGCTTCCAGGGTACCCTGCCGGTGGCACGACTGATCAGCCATCCCCCCGAGATGGCGGTGGCCGACCTGATGGACCACGAGGTCGACAGCATTCGGGTCGATATGAAGTCTCGGGATGTGGCCACCCTGTTCCAGACCCATGATCTGGTCTCGGCCCCCGTGGTGGACGAAGCGGGCCTGCTGCTGGGGCGTATCGTCATCGACGATATCGTCGACGTGATACGCGAAGACTCCGAGCAGGCGTTGATGAACATGGCCGGCCTCGACGAGGAAGAGGACCTGTTCGCCCCCGTGCTGTCCAGCGCCAAGCGCCGGGCCGTCTGGCTGGGCATCAACCTGCTCACCGCCTTCCTGGCCGCCTGGGTGATCGGCCGCTTCGAGGGCGCCCTGGACAAGATCGTCGCCCTGGCGGTTTTGATGCCCATCGTCGCCAGCATGGGCGGCATCGCCGGTAGCCAGACCCTGACCCTGGCGATACGCGGCATGGCCCTGGGCCAGATCAGCAGCACCAACAGCGGCTGGCTGCTGCGCAAGGAGGTCGGCATCGCCATTCTCAACGGCATGCTCTGGGCCCTGCTGGTGGCGGTACTCGCGCTTGTCTGGTTCAAGAGCGTCGCCCTCGGCGTGATCATCGCCGCCGCCCTGATGATCAACATGCTGGTCGCGGGTGTCGCGGGCATCCTGGTGCCACTGCTGCTCAAGCGGGCCGGCATCGACCCGGCACTGTCGGGCTCGGTGATACTGACCACCGTCACCGATGTCGTCGGCTTCATGTCCTTCCTGGGCCTGGCCACCTACTTCCTGCTGTAGACAGGCCCGGGCTCGATGCTCGACCGCCTTCCATGCCCCCGCCCATAACGCGACACCCCGCCAACGGGCGGGGTGTCCTTTCCTTGCGGTGAGTGAAACGACTCAGGGCTCGCGACTGCTCTCGGCCAGATCGACCAGTTCGCGAACCGCCACGGCGAACAGCGGGAAGCCACCCTGGCCGCCGCTGCCGACCTGTTCGAGCAGGCGGCGCCAGCGTCCATGCATGGTGGCGTGCCGTTCGAGCCACTGCTCGACCCGAGCCCCCGCGTCACTGGCCCCTTCCTCCATCTGCAGCACGCTGACGGTCAACGCCAGCTGCTGGCGGTCGATGTCGTCACGGAAGGTCTCGCGGGCCTGGGCCTGCCAGCTGTCACGCACCTCCAGTTCGGTGACCCGGCGAATCATCCATGGCAGCGCCAGACGGTTGCCGATCTCGTAGAAGACCTCGGCCACCTGCTCCGGCGCCACGCCGGCCTGGCGCGCGGCCTGAATAATGCCCAGCCCGGCATAGAGGCTTCCGGCCGCGGCCACGTGAGCGGCCAGCGACTCCGGCACCCCCGCCTCCATCAACTCATCACGACGCGCCTCCCAGGCGTCTCGCTCTTCGCCGCTGAGACGCTCGCCGATGCCCTCGCGTATCGCCGCCAGACGCGGCGCGAAATACTCGATGCACTGGCGGGTGTCGAGGCCGAGGCGACCACGCAGGAACCAGCGAGTGGAACGCCGGATCAGCCGCATCAGGTCGAGCATCATGGTATACTGCACGCCACTCGGCACCCGGTTATCCAGCGCCTCGATCTGCGTCCAGGTCTCGCTCAGCCCGAACACCTCACGGGCGATGATATAGGCGCGTGCGATCTCGGCCCGTTGGGCCCCGGTAGAGTCGATCAGCCGGCGCACGAAGACGATCCCCATGTGATCGACCAGGTCGTTGGCCACCTGAGTGGCGACTATTTCGCGCTTGAGGCGATGCTCGTACATCTCCTCGCGGTAGCGCTCCACCAGCACCCGCGGGAAGACGCGCTCCACATGCCCCTCGATGACCGGGTCATCGGGCACATCGGAGGCGATCAGATCATCCTTGAGCACGCTCTTGGAATACGAGATCAGGACCGCCAGCTCGGGCAACAGCATGCCCTGCCGGTTGGCGGCTCGCTCCTGGAGCTCCTCGTCCTCGGGCAGGAACTCCAGTTCGCGGTCGAGCTGCCCGGCGGCCTCCAGCTCGCCGATAAACTGCTGGAAGGGGCCAATGCCCTGCTGCGACAGCCGTTCAGCGAGGTCAAGCGCCTGGGTCTGGCGATAGTTGCCGATCAGCACCAGGTCACTCACCTCGCCGGTCATGTCGGCCAGCAGCTGGTTGCGCTGCTTGTCGGTCATGTCGCCACGCTTGACCACATCATCGATGAGAATCTTGATATTGACCTCATGGTCCGAGCAGTTGACGCCGCCGGCGTTATCGATGAAGTCGGTATTGATGCGCACGCCCCGGGCGGCGGCCTCCATGCGACCCCGCTGGGTCATGCCAAGGTTGCCCCCCTCGCCCACGACTCGGCAGTTGAGCTCACCACCGTTGATGCGCAAGCCGTCGTTGGCCTTGTCACCCACCTGGGCATCGGTCTCGTCGCTGCCCTTGATGTAGGTCCCGATACCGCCATTCCAGACCAGGTCCACCTCGGACTTGAGCATGGCGCTGATCAGCTCGTTGGGGGAGAGCTTGTCCTCGCGGATGCCGAAACGCGACTTCATCTGCCTGGAGAGGGGAATCGACTTGGCGCTGCGCTTGAACACCCCCCCGCCCTCGGAGATCAACGAGGCATCGAAGTCCGCCCAGCTGGAGCGCGGCATCTCGAACAGGCGCTTGCGCTCGGCGAAGGTGGCGGCGGCATCCGGCTCGGGGTCAACGAAGATATGCAGGTGGTTGAAGGCCCCGACCAGGCGGATCTTGTCCGACAGCAGCATGCCGTTGCCGAAGACGTCACCGCCCATGTCACCGATGCCCACGACGCTGAACTCGTCTTCCTGGGTATTGACGCCCAGGCCACGGAAGTGACGCTTGACCGACTCCCAGGCCCCGCTGGCGGTGATGCCCATCTTCTTGTGGTCGTAGCCGTTGGCCCCGCCGGAGGCGAAGGCATCGCCCAGCCAGTGGCCATACTCGGCGGAAATTTCGTTGGCGATATCCGAGAAGGTGGCGGTTCCCTTGTCCGCGGCCACCACCATATAGGCGTCGTCGTCGTCATGGCGCACCACATCGCGTGGCGGAACGACCTCACCGGCCTTCAGGTTATCGGTGACATCGAGCAGGGCCCGGATAAAGATCTTGTAGCACTCGACTCCCTCGCGCTGGAAGGCCTCGCGGTCCCCCTCCGGCAGCTGCTTGCAGACGAACCCGCCCTTGGCCCCCACCGGCACGATAACCGAGTTCTTGACCTGCTGGGCCTTGACCAGCCCCAGCACTTCGGTGCGGAAGTCCTCGTGGCGGTCCGACCAGCGCAGCCCACCGCGAGCCACCTTGCCACCGCGTAGATGCACGCCCTCGACCCTGGGCGAACAGACGAAGATTTCGAAGGCAGGACGCGGCTTGGGCATGCCGGTGATCTTCGAGGGCTCCAGCTTGATGGCGATATAATCCTTGACGTCACCGTCGTCGCCTCGCTGGTAATAGTTGGTACGCAGCGTCGCCAGGATCATCTCCATATAGCGGCGCAGCAGATGGTCGTCATTGAGGCTTTCGACATCGTCGAGCAACCGCTGGATACGCTCCACGCAGGCCTGCTCTTCGCCCTCTTCGGGGCGGTCCGCCGGGTCGAAGCGCAGCTCGAACAGCGTCACCAGCTCCCGGGTGATCTCCGGATAACCGACCAGGGTATTGGCCATGTAATTCTGGGAGACACCGAAGCGAATCTGCTTGAGATAGCGCGCATAGGCACGCAGCATCGCCACCTCGCGCCAGTCGAGGTTGGCGCCGATGATCAGGCGGTTGAAGGCGTCGTTATCCGCCTCACCGGCCCAGATGCGCAGGAAGGCCTCGGTAAAGGGCTCGCGCATCTCCTGGAGATTGACCTCGGTGCTGGTGTGGTGCTCGAGGTTGAAGTCATGAATCCAGTAGCTGGCATCCCGGGCGCCGATCTCATAGGGCCGCTCGCCGATGACCCTGAGGCCCAGGTTCTCCATCATCGGCAGCACATCGGAGAGGGGGATCGGGGCATCGCGGTGGAACAGCTTGAGGTTGACCCCGCTGCCCTCTTCCTCCACCAGCCGGTAGAGCGACAATGCCAGCGGCTCACCGTCGTCGAGCTCACCGATATGGTGCAGGTCATAGATGGCGGTACGGGCACTGAAGTCATCGCGATAGCTGGCCGGGAAGGCACCGCGGAAGCGATCCATCAGGCGATTGGCCTGTTCCTCACCGAAGCCGTCGATACAGGCGCTGTGAAGGTCATCGCGCCAGTTGCGCGCCAGCTTGGCCAGCTTGTCCTCGAGGCGTCGGATCTCGTACTCGGTCGGCTCCTCGCCCTTGAAGCGCAGGATAAACTGGATCCTCGCCAGCACCGACTCGGAGAGATAGGTATTGAAGTCACCGAAGGTGGCGTCGAGCTCTTCGCACAGCATGTCCTGGATGCGCAGACGCAGTTCGGTGGAGAACACATCCCGGGGCACGAAGACCAGGCAGGAGTAGAAGCGCCCGGGGCGGTCCTCGCGCACGAACAGCCGCACACGGCGACGCTCGCGGATGCTGAGGATCCCCAGCGCCGTCTGCGCCAGCTCCTGGGTATCGATCTGGAAGAGATCATCCCGAGGATACACCTCGAGGATCTGCAAGAGCTGCTTGCCGTTATGCCCCTCGGGGCTGAAGCCGGCGATACTCATCACCGAATCAAGCTTACGGCGCAGGATCGGCACGTTGCGCGGTGACTCGTTATAGACGGTGGCGGTAAACAGCCCCAGGAAGCGATGCTCGCCAATCAGCCGCCCCTGCTCGTCGTAACGATCGATGGAAATATAGTCAGGATAGGTGGGGCGATGAACCCGGGCATGATGGGCGCTCTTGGAGAAGGTCAAAAGCTCCGGCACCAGCACATAGTGGCCATCCTCCACGCCCAGCTCGGTGCGGATACGCTCCCGATAGCGTGGCTGATCGAGGCGAAACACCCCGAGCTCGCTGCCCTTTTCCTTGTCGAGCGTCTCCTTGCCCGCCTTCTCATGCACCGCATAGGCGTCATAGCCCAGGAAGGTGAAGTTATCGCGAAGCAGCCACTCCATGAAAGTGACCGCCTCGGCATGATCATCCGGGTCCGTCTGGGGCGGGCAGCAGGCCCGCAGCTCCGACAGCGCCTCCTCGACCTTCGTTCGCATCGGGTCGAAGTCGCTCACCGCCGTGCGCACGTCGACCAGCACCTCCTCGAGGCTGACATGCATCTCCTGCAATTCTTCGGCATCGGAGTGACGGTCGATCTCGATGACAATCAGCGATTCACGCTGGCCGGGGGCGTCATCGGTGCTCGGCGAAGTCGCCTGCCGCAGGCGATGATCACGCCCCCGCTCCGTGGCCAGCACGGCATTATGGATCGCATGGACCGTGATGCCACGACGGTTGAGCTCAATGCGCACCGAGTCGACCAGGAAGGGCATGTCCTCGTGCAACACCGCCACGAAGGTATGAGGCGACTGCCAGCCGTGCTCCTCGAAGTCGGGGTTGAAGACCCGCACCTTGGGCTGGGTGGACTCGAAGTGCTGCAGGAAATGCCACATCGAGAGGGTCGCCCCATAGATATCGTCGAGCCGACGATCCTCCAGGTCATCCTGGGGTATGGTGGCATAGAAGTAATCGGCGAAGGCGCCGACGGCCTCCGCCTTGGCGGCGTCCAGCTTGGCGTTCAGGCGCTCATGAAGCTGCTCGAGCAGATCCTGTCTGGCTTCATCGTTCGCAACGTGCTGCATCCATCACCTCGGCTACCGGCGGTCGCCCCTGCGACCGGAAGTGTTCAACACGACCCCTTTGGGGCCCTGTCGTCAGCTTACGCGACTCCCGGAGAACGACCCAGCCCCTTGATACTCTGCTCATGGAGCATGTCGGATATGCATCGCCTCGCGATAGCTCGGCGGCCTCAGTCGCGCCGCTCGAGCAACACACCGCACTCGCAGTGGTGGGTCCAGGGAAACTGGTCGAACAGCGCGAAACGCGTGATCCGGTGCGTCTGGGTCAGGTGCTCCAGGTTACTCGCCAGAGTCTCCGGGTTGCATGAAATATAGACGATACGCGAATAGTCGCTCAGCTGGTGGCAACTGGCCGCATCGAGGCCGGCTCGCGGCGGGTCGACCAGCACGGTGCTGAAGGCGTAGTCATCGAGCCCCCATTCCGTCACCCGACGCCCCCCCTTGTCGCCCTTCAGCGCCGCGGCGAACTCTTCGGCGGACATGCGCCCCACGGTGGCATTATCAATGCCGTTGGCGGCCAGGTTCTGCCTGGCGCTGGCCACCGAGGTGCGCGAGATCTCCGTGGCCAGCACCCGGCGGAAATTGTCTGCCAGTGCCACCGTGAAATTGCCGTTACCGCAATAGAGCTCCACCAGATCGCCCGCCTGGCTGTTCCGGGTCACGTCCCTCGCCCAGGCCAGCATGGCGCGACAGATCTGGGCGTTGGGCTGGGTAAAGCTGTTCTCCACCTGCTGATAGACGAATTCGCGCCCCTCCACCTCGAGGCGCTCCCAGACATGGTCGCGCTCGAGTACCCAGCGTTGCTTGCGGGCGCGACCGATGATCATCACTCCCAGCTGCTCCTGCAGAAGGCGGGCCTCGGCCTCCCAGGCCTCATCCAACTGACGGTGATAGATCAGGGTAACCAGCGCCTCGCCGGCGAGGGTCGTCAGGAATTCGACCTGAAACAGCCGGCGACGCAAGGTGTCATTGTCGCGCAGGGCATCGAGCAGGCGCGGCATCAGGTCGTTGATCTTCCGGCTGGCGACCGGGTAGTCATCCAGGCGGATTACCGTCTTGCGCTTCGGGTCCTCCGGGTCCACTTCAAACATGGCATAGAAGAGGTCGTCCCCCTCGTGCCAGATGCGAAATTCGCAACGCTGGCGATAATGGCTCGGTGGCGAGGGATAGACCTCGAGCGTCGGGGGCGCGAAGCGGGAAAAGTCTCGGACGATGCGCTCGCGCTTGGCCTCGAGCTGCGAGTCGTAACGATCTGGGTCAACAACGGGAATGGCCAAGAAGCCTCCAGGAACCTATGGGTGAACGAAAGGAAGAATGGGGGATACGGATGCTCAATCCAGCATCAAAAGGCCCGGGGCGGCGAAGCCGAACCGCGCCAGGACGTCGGCGAGCGCCCTATCGGGGGCGGTAGCCAGGCTGGCCCCCGGGCCATTCGCCGGCGCCATATCCATCGCCACCTGGGCGGTACGCCGGGCGATCGCGTCACTGGAGTCGACCCAGGTCACCGCGCGCGGGACACGGGCCGCCAGGGCATCACGCAATAACGGGAAATGGGTGCAGCCGAGCACCACGGTATCGAGATCGGGGTCATCCCACAGGGGAGCCAGGGCCGCCTCGATCACGCCGGCATCGGGCCGCTCGCCGGCCAGGCGTCGTTCGGCCTCGCGTACCAGGGGGTCCGCGGCGACCCGTCGCACGCGACAGTCGGCGGCGAACGTCTCGATCAGGCGTAGTGTATAGGGGCGTGCCACCGTGGCACTGGTAGCCAGCAGGCCGATATGGCGACTGCGACTCGCCGCCGCCGCCGGCTTGATGGCGGGCACCGTCCCCACCACCGGCACCCCCAGGCGCTCACGCAGCGCATCCAGCGCCAGCGTACTGGCGGTATTACAGGCAACGACCAGGGCCACACAGCCGCTGGCCGCCACGGCCGCCTCGCAGACCGTCAGGATACGCCGCACCAGCCAGGCATCCTGGCGGGGGCCGTAGGGCAGCATGGCGTTATCACAGGCGTAGGCAAGGGCCGCTTGCGGCAAGTGCTCGCGCAAGGCGGCCACCACCGAGAGACCGCCCACTCCGGAATCGAAAACCAGGATCGGTCCTGCCATCACCGAGCCCCGCGTCGCGTTACGCTAGGGCAACGAAGGCACGATAATCGAAGGCACGATGATGGCGGGACATTCGGGAACGGGCTGGGCATGGCGAGGAGACGGCTGCTGGAGATGCCGGCCATTCTACCTCACTCTCGGCGGCGAGCCGCAACGGTCTCGCCGCCGGGGCGACGTCATCAGGTCAGGGGCTCGGGGGCATCGCGCAGCTCGGCATACAGCTCGGGATAGGCTTCCTGGAGGCGCTCGAGCTGCGCCTGGGCGCCCTCGGGCAGCGCCGCCGCCAGCGCCTTGAGGTCCTCTTCATTGAAGTTCTCGCGGATCAGGGGAAACAGCAGCTCGCGCTCATCGCGCAGGTAGGTGCGATGGCTCTCCAGATAGGCCCTGAGATCCTCGGTAAAGTGCTCCATGGGCACCACGGCATCCATCAGGATCATGTCGAGGTCGTTGGACAACCGCTTGAGGCGCGACTGCAGCGCTCGATAGTCCTTGGCCAGGCGGTCGGTGACCTCGACGCTCGAGGGGACCAGCTCCATCAGCCGCTCGGTACAGACTTTCTCCAGGGGCTGGGTAAAACCTTCCTGGTAATCGAGGATATAATCGACGACCTCCCGGACCAGCTGGAAATTGGGACGCTCGCCATCCGCCAGCATCTTTTGCTTGAGTTGTAGAACGTGCAACATGCGCGCCATATTGGCATGATCCTGACGCAACTGAGGCAGCATAGGCATGTCGGGCCCTCCTGTACGCTACATGGGAGAAGGCACTCTCCATTGGATGCGCCATCCGGGACAGGGTTCAACGTGGAGTCCTCTCGACCCCGCGACGCCTCCCCACTCTAGCAGGCCGGCCACCACCCTGCCGCATGTCGATCAACGCAAGGAGCCGACCATGGACCTCTTCACAAGCGACCATGATGATGATGCCCCACTCGCCTGGCGCATGCGTCCGCGCCGGCTCGATGACTACGTGGGCCAACAGGCGCTGGTCGGACCCGACAAGCCCCTGCGACGCATGGCCGAGAGCGGCCTGATACGCTCGATGATCCTGTGGGGCCCCCCGGGTACCGGCAAGACCACCCTGGCCGAGATCCTGGCCGCCGAGTCCGGCGCTCACCTGGAGCACCTCTCGGCGGTCATGGCCGGCGTCAAGGAGATCCGCGCCGCCGTGGAGCGAGCGCAGGCCCGCCAGGCACAGGGGGCGACGACCCTGCTATTTCTCGACGAGATTCATCGCCTCAACAAGAGCCAGCAGGACGCCCTGCTCCCCCACGTGGAGTCCGGATTGCTGACGCTGATCGGCGCCACCACCGAGAACCCCTCCTTCGAGGTCAACTCGGCCCTGCTCTCCCGAGCCCGGGTGCATGTGCTGACGTCGCTCTCCGAGGAGGAACTGCTGGAGGTGCTGCAGCGGGCCCTGAGCGACCCCGAGCGAGGCCTGGGGACACGTCATATCCGGCCAGAGGATGGGGTGCTCGGCGTACTGGCCCGGGCCGCCGCCGGCGATGCGCGCCGCGCCCTGGGACTGCTGGAAAGTGCCTGTGACTTCACCGACGCCACCCCCGAAGGCAGTGAGACCCTGGGGCGAGACGCCCTGGAAGCGGCACTGGGACACCAGACCAGCGCCTTCGACAAGCAAGGGGATCACTTCTATGACCTCCTGTCGGCCATCCACAAGTCGGTGCGCTCGTCACGCCCGGACGCGGCGCTCTTGTACATGGCACGCTTTATCCAGGGCGGCGGCGACCCCCTGGATATCATTCGCCGCCTGGCGGCCATCGCCTCCGAGGACGTGGGCAACGCCGACCCCCGGGCCCTTCCACTGGTCATGTCCGCCTGGGACGCCTACCTGCGCCTGGGCGATCACGAGGGGCAGCGCGCCATCGCCCAGGCCGCCATCCATCTCGCCGTGGCCCCCAAGAGCAACGCCATCGACCGGGCCTGGCATCAGGCCAAGGCCTTCGTGGCCGGCCAGCCTCAGCTTGAGGTGCCGAGTTATCTGCGCAATGCCCCCACCAAGCTGATGGAATCCCTGGGCCATGGGCAGGGCTATCGCTACGCCCACCACGAGCCCAACGGCTACCCGGCGGGCAGCAGCCACGACTGCTGGCCCGAATCGACCGCTCACGAACGCTTCTATCGCCCCACCGAGTTCGGCCAGGAAAAGCGCTACGCCCAGCTGATGGCGTGGCGAGAACAGCTCGACGCCGAGGCGGACGACACATAGCCGTAAGCCGTAAGCCGTAAGCCGTAAGCCGTAAGCCGTAAGCCGTAAGCCGTAAGCCGTAAGCCGTAAGCCGTAAGCCGTAAGCCGTAAGCCGTAAGCCGT
>NZ_CANLFS010000032.1 GCF_947490095.1 uncultured Halomonas sp.
GTGCAGGCGCACGATCACTCGGCTGGTGCGGCGGTCATAGCGTGCGGCCACAGCATGGGCATGGTCGCGTTCGGCGGCCATGCGGGCCTCTGCCTGCTGGATGACATCATCAGTAATGGCCATGAATCTCCCTCCATTTGGCACATAACGCCAACAGTTCTTCTGACAGTGCCGACGCGATACGGTTGAGATCCTTCGAGTTGAATTGGTAACTCTCACGCAACTCCGGGGGACCACTCGGGCAGTGCAGGATGAAGACCGCTTCACCGCCCTTGCCGATGACGTGCACATGCGCCGGTCAATGGTCGTTGGGGTAGATGACGGCTCTCAGGCCATCGAAACGGAGAATGGTTGGCATGAGGGCAGTCTAGCATAAACCTAACCGCTTGGGTTTATGCTGGATTGGCGAGAATTGGAGAAAGAGTGCACTGTCTGGCTTACATCTGGAACCCAGACAGTAAGGCGTGCCTGGGCTAGAGGTGGTGCTGAGAGCCTCCAACAGTGATGTACTGGAGGCTATCCGTTCTGCTTCGTTGAGAAGGGGTCATCCGGCGCTTGTGATTTCCCGCACCCTGAAGGAGAAGGCGTTCTGCTGGGTACTCCAGCCGCACAGGAGGTATCGACAGTGGGTCGGATGGGGGTAGACCTCGATGGACTCTTCCAAGCGATCGAAGGTCGCTTCTACCTCGCTTTCGGTCTTCACCTGGAAGACCATCAGCTTGTGGTCGGCCTGGGCTTGAAGGAGCTTGTTGAAGTCGTAGCGGATGCCTCCGAGACTGCTGTCCGACACCTCGATCTCCACCGCTAGTGGCACGCCGATCAGGTTCCGGTTGGCATCCAAGCGCCGCCAGACCAGGTCATAGAGCCACTCTCCACGGCTGCTAGATGGTAATACCTGAAAGCCGAGACGCAGCCCTTCGGCGGCAAGTGCTGATTTGATATCGTGGTTCTTTTCGGGGCTCGGCCAGATCTCACGCTTCCATCGTGACGTATCGCCGTCGTGCTTCTCGGCGGACTGGGCCTTCTTCCGTTCGATAACTGCGCGCTGGACGAGTCCCAGCTGTTCGATCAGCCACGAGGTCAGGTTCCAGTCATCCCGGCGCGCATCAGCCGCATCGCGGGAAGCTCCTTCTGGCAACCACTCCAATGCCGTCTTGCTGCTACCCAGCCGGAGGATACCGTCATGTGCGCATTCGACGCCCTGTTCCGACCGTTCGACCATCATGTCATCTAGCAGTCCAATCAGTGCGTCACGCAGGCCGTTGTTCTTGAACTCTGCATAATCCGCTTCTGCGAAAAATGATGTGGCGACATCCAGGCGCCCCTCGTCATCGATGGCACCGAAGATTAGCTCACCGTGTAGCACATGATGCTGATCGTACTGCGACACCAGCATTTCCAGCCGACGCCGTTCATCCTCAGTCGCGTTCATTTGTTACCTCCCTGTCGTCTTACATGTTTTCCATCCATAGATCGCTTGTCACTCTACTTCAGCGAGTGCGAATTTTTCAGTTTCTTGTGTGATCTTCATACTGTCTATCTTCCATCTGAAACTCGGACAGTGCGAAGTCGCGCCGCCAACGACGCGGCGCGCGGTCGGTTGCACCTGACCCTCGACGAGGTGCATCGGCTGTACGTCGCCATCGATCGCGCCACGCGCTGGGTCCATCTGGAGGTGAGACGCAGCCAGTCCGTGAAGGATCCGCGGGCGTTCATGAAGCGGGTGGAGGAGAAGGCTCCCTTCCAGGTCCAGACGGTACTGACCGACAACGGCAAGTCATTCACCGATCGCTTCACGCGGGCGGGGGAGCGCAAGCCCAGCGGAAATCACCCGTTTGACCAAGAGTGCCAGGCCCTTGGTATCGAGCACCGTCTGATCAAGCCGAGAAGACCGCAGACAAACGGCATGGTGGAGCGCTTCAACGGCCGTATCAGCGATGTGCTGGCGACTCGGCACTATACCTCAGGCGAGGACCTGGAGCAGACGCTCAAACGCTACACCTGGCTGTACAATCACCACATCCCGCAGAAGGCGCTGCACCATCAATCACCGTTTGCGATGATGAAGGAATGGCAGACCAAGCGTCCTGAGTTATTTACCAAGAGGGTAGTCAATCACACGGGACCCGACATCTATAGGAAAACACCATGAATAACCTTCAACGCATCGGCATCGCGCTTACACTTGTGATGGCCGGCTTTTTCTCTGGCAAAGCTTACGAAGCCTGGCGTTACAACGATCTCTGCCTTGACATGGGTGGTGGAAAAAACCCAGGGGGCCATCCGATCTGTGTTCTCGATGAAAGCAAGGGTGCCGACTAGGACAGTGGGCAAGAGGCTTCCCAACATAGGGAGCCGGGACAGGACCCTACATCTAGATTTAATCGAAACTCGGATAGTCCCCGCGACTAGGAGCGCTCCCGCCCGTGCCTGACAGCCCCCAGTCACTGAGACCCGGACAGTCCGCAGCTGCGCCGCCAACGACGCGGCGCTACGCGCGCCAAGGGCAGCTGGGACGGCACGCATCCACTGCAGGGCGACACGGTACGGGCGCTGAAACGCTACCAGCGCGACAGCGGCCGCGGGGCTAGTGTTCGTCAGCGAGCGCGTGCTGGGCGTGACGTGGGATCCGTACGCGCTGCGTCACGCCTGCGGCGCGCACCTGATCAACCAGGGCGTGGATCTGCGCACGGTGCAGCAGCACCTGGGCCACGCCAACATTCAGAACACCGTGGCCTATACCGCCCTCACCGGGCGGCCGTTCGAGCGGCTAAGCTTCTAGCCTTGAGGGGGATCTGAGGAACCACGCAGGGCGTCCCAATCGTCCTCGCCGACCGGCTCGAACGGCTCGATCAGTTCTCGGACGCTACCACGTAGACGTTCCAGCGGGGGACGTTCGTCGGTCAGCTCATGGTCGATGTCGCGCGGTGTTTGCATTCTGGGGCCTTCTATCATTTCTAATGGGCTGGGCCGTATGCAGTGTGGGGCTTGAAACCCGCTGCTCGAGCAGCGGGTTTCGTGCATCTGTCAATCCAGATTAGCGCAACCGACGCGACCGCTTGGCCGCCGGCGCCGACACCTCCCTTTGCTCCTCTAGAGCAGACTGAAGCTCGGGATCCGTGAGACGTACACGTCGCTCCCCCTGGGCTTCCAGCTTGATCAGCGCGTCGATGGCTCTGCGCTTGAACTCAGCACTGCCGGTTAACCGGAGCTCTGGACCATAGGTGTCGATGGCCAGCTGCATCGCCGCAGTCACGGTTGTTTCGTCCGTGCGATGCAACTTGAGCCCATTCCGCTGCTGGGTAGCTATCCGTTCACCACCGCTGGTGTAGAAATCACAGAGCCCATTGCGTCGCCGGCGTCGTTCCCAGCCCAACAGCGCCTCGGCACCAGGGGCCAGCTCGATGTAGCCGACCCTTGTCCCTGCTGGCCCCACGCTATCGTTCTTGGGCCGGTGTCGCGGGTCATGCCACGTGGCCACCTGCTGGATCGCATCACCGTCGCCACGCTTCGCCTGTTCTTCCACCCACTCGCGCCACTCGAGCGTAGCGTCTGCTTCCTGCTGGGCGTTGAACTGGCGAAGCAGGCGCAGCCTCTCGCCCTGGATCCGCCGCGCCTGCTGCCAGTTCAGCTCCTGGATGTATGCGGCTCTTACCAACCCTGGCGGCATGTGCTCGTAGACTTCTTGTCGCTCAACACGTACCTCGGCCCGGATGGCCCGGATAGAACGCCCGATGTCACGACGCAATGACCGATACGTTGGTCTCTCGGCACGATATGCCCGATAGCGCCGCTGCAGGCGCTCTGTCGCGTCCAGAGCTGTCCGCCGAGGGGTAACCTGGCGATCTCGCGCATAAGCGCTGTCAGGAGCCTTCTCGGGCGGCTCATAGTGTCCCAGCCGTGCTTCCAGCTGGCTCTTGGCCAGCGCACGGTGCAGTTTGCTCGCTGCCATCTGCGGGCCATCGCGATTCGCTGGGGAGATAGCCAGTCCCTGGCCGTAGGGCGTCAGTTGCAGGCTGTGCTCATCCATCAAGCGATGCAGTGAGGCCCAGTCACTGCGCGAGCGCCCCGACCACCGGGTGATACGTTCGCCCAGAGCGTCCTTCACAGCCGCTGCGAAGGCCTGCGGATCCTCCGGGTAGTGCCGGTCTTGCGGCTCCTCTGGGGCCGCCTCAAACGCCCCCAGCACTCGCTCCAGGCGAGTCTTGGAAAATCGCTCATGGACCGCGCTGGCCTTGATGGCCACGGCGGTACCGGTATCACTGGCAGTGCGGAACACCAGCCCTTGGCCATGTTCCATGAGCTCTACATCGAGGGCATCTAGAGTCTGGTGGAGCTCCGCCCAGGACGCCGGCCGCTCACGCTCCAAGAGAGGCTTCACTACTGGCACCACATGCTTCTTGCACCACGCCTCAAACGTCAAATCCCCGTGCGCGTCTGCTCGCTGAGCAGGTTTGCCTTCCGGCCCACCTTGCGGTGTAGAGGCCCATCCATGACGGTCTTCCAGCTCGGTCATCAACTGCCCAAGGGTGTAGTAATCGTTGTAAGGGTTCTTCACCTTGTACGTGTCAGGATTGACCCTATTCACGGCCACATGAACATGAGGGTTATCGGTATCCTGATGGATGGCACTTAAATACTGGTGGCCACCGAACCCCAAACGTTCGACCGCCTCTCGCGCACAGGAAAACATCGTCTCGTCGCCGGGGTCGTCACCTTCGGCCCAGGAGATAACGAAGTGGTAAATGGGATCCTCGACTCGAGGTTTCATGGCCACCACGCTCTCGAACTCCTGAACCAGGGTGTCGAGATCAAAACCATTGTGCTCGACGCTCACGCCGGTAGACAGCTGGGCGATCACAGTCCCATCAGGCTTCAACATCTCTTGGTCTTCGGCACCCAGCTCATCGGAACGAAGCTTGTCGACAAGATATTCCTTCAGCGTCCTGAAGCTCGATTTACCATCACGCCGACGATCACAGACATTCGCAATCACTGCTCACGCCCCAAACGATGAATCGCCGCCTTCAGCTCCTGCAGTGTCGCCAAGTACTGACCGTCCGGATCGTCCCTGCCGCCTTCCAGGAACAAGTGCTTCATCAAGCCGCCCAGCCGGCGCAGCTCGTTGATGGCCTCATGGGTCACGACAGACTTCACGGGGTAGCCCATCGCGGTGTTGCGCACAAACTCCGAGGGGCTGCGGCAGTCGGTGGCTTTCACCAGCGCCTCCAGGCGCTCCTTCTCGTCCTGAGTGAGGCGCACGCTTAGGTGCTTATCGCGATGGATCCTGGCTGGGCGTTCCTGTGGTGATGACATGGTATTCCCGTGAGCGGTAGCGAATGGGAGATGGGGTCTCGGGGCGGAGCCCTGAGCAAGGTGCCGAGGCCGCCAGGGAGCGTAGCGACTGCCGCGACCGGGAGTGACACGAATGTGTTACGTAGACATACCTTGTCCGGGTCTGTGCTCTCCGTTAGGATGGTAGATGTCATTCACATATGCTGCAATCGTCTGCGCACTCAAAAATCAACGGCGAATCAAGGAAGGGGTCATCATCTTGATGACACCTGGAACAGGATCAGGAATGCAGTCGCTTCACCAGATCATCAATCATTTTTTCGGAAAGCGGGCGATTTTTCGCATCAGCACTGAAGAACGCGGCGACGTTTTCATGTGCACGGAAGGAGTCAGCAATCATGACACTTCGGTCGTCGAAGTAGATGCAGAGAAATTTCTTTCGTTATGGCAAAAAGAGCCCAACAGCCATACGCCTGAGCTGCTACATGGAAACCCAGAAAAATGGAAGCAGGACTACAAATTTTACCACGCAGAAGCCGGATTTTCTGGCGGTATAGACGACCCAGTTCCTCTCGCAGAGATTGGCTGCAACACTCACAAAAAATTGACAGCCGTATACAGAAGAAATTTCTACTTTTTAAGCGACTTATAGGATACAGAAAGGAACAGTTCAATTACGTAAGCTTCTCAAACGGCATAACACGTACCATCTGGCTTCTGGCCTATGGGGCTCATCACTTTCCCGTAGAGTGCAGCACAAGCGAAGCCCCACTACTTCAACAATGTGCAGGGCTTCCAGGAGGTGAAGTGAAGGCTATTGCTCAGTTATTGGCACCTCACTGAGCAGGTCCAGTGAAGTTTTCACATCACGATTTTGGCACCCGACGATACACCACCATGCCTGTGGGATGAAGGCTGAAGTCAAGATCAGAAGCTTTAAACTGTTGAGCAGTAACACCCTCGAAAATGGAGTCAAATAACCAAGCAGACATCGCTGCCTGGATAGCATTTTTTTCAACTTCCTTTTCATCATCCAACTTCACTGCATCAACAAGTTGTTTACCAAAAAATGGCACAGCGCCTTGCGCCCAAGCTTTCCCCTTCTCTTGCACCATGCCGACCCTTGGTTCAGCTATCTTGATCATGGCATCTGCATTGATCTCGGTCTGGTAGAAAACTACTTCTTCCTGTTTTTCGTCAAAAACCCGGACTTTAATAAGCATTTAATCTTCCTTGATGGTCACTGAGGTTCGATTTTTAACTACAAGGCTGAACCAGCCTATCACTCTCTCTTCCCTCCTTTCCCCTGCACCTCTCTGGACCGTGTCTTCGGCTCACCCTCAGAGGCGCCTCTAGACTCCTTCTCGGCAACTTGGGCAGCCTTCAAAGTCTCCAGCTGCCCTTGCAGGCTCGCCGACTTCTCCCTTGCCGTCGCCGCATCCTGCTGGGCAGCCTGGACGCGGGTCTCGGCCTCCTGCGCGGCCTGGTGGGCTTCCTGGACTTGCTGCTCGGCAGCTGCCAAACGCTCGCGGTACTCGTCGCGTTGCTCTGCCAGAGCCTGGCGATGATGTTCCTGCCCCTCCTTGCGAGCCTCCTGCTCTGCCCGTAGCGCTTCGCCACGCTCCTGGGCACGGGCCTGAGCGGTCGCACTCTCGCGCTCCGCCTCGCCCAGCCGATGGCGCACGTCCTCCAGCTGCTTGCCAGTGGCCTTGGCGTCCTGGGCTGCCGCCGCCTCACGGGCTTCTGCCTGCTTACGGGCATCCACCGCGTCAGCTAGCCGTGCCTCGAGGCCAGAGATCTGCTCCCCGAGTCGAGCTGCATCGGCTTCGCGTTGTTGCTCAGCTTGCCGCTGGGCGTTCAGCGCATCTTTCGCCACTGCCTCGGCGTCCTCCAGCTGCTTGCGCAGAGTGACCAGCTCCCGATCACGCTCCTCGGCCTCTGCCTCCAGGGTCTGAACCGCCTCGCGGGCTTCGGCCACCTCGCCAGCGGCCTGTTCCTGAGCCTCATGTAGCGCTTCACGCTCGGCGGCTAGACGCCGCTCGGCTTCCTCGACAGCCGCCTGCCAGGCGGCCGCCTGGAGCTGCTGAACACGCTCGGCCAAGGCATCCGGCACTTGCACCTCGGCCAGCGCATGCTCTTGGGATTGCTGCTGACGCCAGCTCTGCATCGCCTCACTGATCGTTGAGAACGAACCGCCACCGAGCGCGGTACGAACGCGAGAGAGCGTGGGGCGCTCACCCTGGGCGGCGATCTGATCAGCAGCGGCATGGATCTGCTCGATGGTGAGGGCCATGATGCAAGCTCCTTATGTAGTTTGTTGTATGTAGTATAATACAACATACAACAAATACAACATGTTTCGTTGTATTTTATCTAGACCGGATCACGCCCCATGGGACAGACACAAAAAACCCGCCGTAGCGGGTTCAAGCAAGCACCATGTGCCACGAGTCTCCTGAAGCCAGGCTTTCAACCGATAGCCGTGAAGCGTTCCCGGATATAGCGTTCCTCATTGCGCCGGATGCGGCGCACCTCCCGCATGCCCTGCACCACGCAGATGATGCCCAGCGGCAGGATCATGAACCCCACGATCATCACCAGCGTCAGGATGCCGGTCACGATCCCGGCAAAGCCCATTCCGTAGAACTTGGCGCGGGCCGCCTTGCGCAACTTTGCGCAGACCACACGGGCCTCCCCGGCACTCTCCGGCACCACGTTGAACTCCCGCAGGGCCGCCTTGAAGCGGGCGTAATGGAACTCCTCGATGTCGTGCTTCGTCGCTTTGGCCATGGTCACGCCTCCCTGTCCATGTGGCGGAATGGCAAGCTGCCTGGAATGCTCAGCGGCAGCCCCGAGGCGGCCAGCAGGTCGGTATCCAGTTCCCCGGCTTCACGCCGGTGCTGGGCCTCGACACTGGTCAGCAGCTCGCGCTCCTGGTCACCCTGGTCCTGTGCAGCATCAAGCAACCACTCGACCCTGACGGGATCGGCACACAACAGGCGCACCCGGTTCGGCTCCTCGAGCGCCCAGCGATCCAGAACCAGCTTCGTGAAGCGATGCGGCGGCAGACCGTCCACCGGCGTATTCAGTGCCCGGCGCAGCTCGTCGCCCCCGACTTCCCTGGCGTAGTGTCCCGCGTGCATACCCACCCCCTGTTTTTTGACGCTCCATCGTGACCAAACGAGTTATAACGGTATAAAAATCATAGGGATGCGGCGATTGCAAGCGCCGGGTTGTCCGCCTCGCTTCGCTCGTTGGCGGGTGTCACCCCTCACTCGACCGCCTGGCGTCGCAGCGCTCCCCTGGCGGTCGATCTCGGGCTGCACCTGGTTGGATACCGCGTCGATTGTCGGGACGCTTTCCCGATTATCCCGCGTCAGCGGGATGCAGCGAGCAACGCGAGCGGTCACCAGGTCGAAACCGCCGAGCGTTCGGCGGACGACCAGGGCCACGACGCCACCGGCATCGAGCCCACCCCCTGTCCTGGCCAAACCGGGCCGAAGGCCCAAGCGTTTCCGCACAGAGTTAGGGATCGGCCCCCTAGGCTTGGCGCTTTAGCGGCCAGGTCACGCCGACAGGTGGGGGCCAGCCGCGAAGCGGCTCGACAGCCCCCACCCTCTCGACTTGTCGAGGCATAATGACTACCGCGCTGTGCGCGGTATACCGCTCGCGGAGCGAGCAGGGAGGTGGAGAGAGAAACCAAGTGGTTAAGGGCCGACACTTAAATTTTTTGTCCACCGACACTTAAATTTGATGCCCTCGAGCATCACACCTGTCAGCAGGGATGTGGTGGCCATTCTGGCCGGGAAATCGCTCTCGAAAGACGCTGAATAGCCGTTTTTCCGGGCTTGCACCGTCACTTCCTGGTGGACCTGCAGCGTCTGGACACAAGAAAGCCGCTAGCGGGCTGCCAGCGGCGTCGTTGGTAGGTGAGGTAGGGCTATCGCCATCGGGCGTCTATGGTGTTCTCTGCCGCCTCTCGGCATTGCTCTGCTGTCCAGTCGGAGTGGGCCAGCTTGAACTGATACATCAGCTCCTGGACCTGTCGTCGCTGCTCTTCGTCCAGGGCCCGCGAGTGCTCGTCATCCTGTCGCCGCTTCTGCGTATGGCCCATCCCCAACTGCTGGATCGTGGATCCGGCTCTGTCCAGGGCAGCCCTGGCGGTCAGGTTACGGCGTGCGGCGGACGTCCGGGTTCCGGACGCCTTGGCATGTTCCCGCTGCTTCTTCTTCAGGCGCTTCGCCGCCCTCTTCCGCTCGAAGCCAAGCCGGAACTGTAAGCCAAAGATCGCGAAGAACAGCTTGCTGACGGCCTTGATCGCCGCGTGCCCCTTGTAGCTACCATCCGGACGCTTCTCACAGCGGGGATGGACACTGACGAGACCGGCCAGCTGAATATCCGCCAAGGCACGCTCGACCCGTCTCTGCTGGAGCCCTGTCTGCCGGGCGAGATACTTGACCGTGAGGTTCACGAACCCACCCTCAGGCGTAGGCACGCCGACCTTGAGGGTCACCAGGTCGGTGAATTTCAGGATCGCCCACAGCGTCGACAAACACGCCTCGCGGCGCTCGCTGCGCTGCTGTCGAGAGGAGCCGTTGGCGAGGTTGAGGCTGGGGATCTTCCAGGGGCTGACGTAGTAGTCAACGCAGCGTCGCATCGCTTCCAGAAGGACACCAGGCAAGCCCCCCTTTCCTTGCTGGAGAGGCTCTGTCAGCGCAATACGGGGATTCTCGGGCTGATGCCCGCAGAAATTTCCTCCCGTGTTGACTCTATGCACGTAGGGGTGTCCCGCCACACGTTCTCCATGATCGGCTTGGAGACTGACGGGTACGCACAGAATTGTTTTCTGCCCACCTCTGCGCTATCGTAAGCGCAAAGGGACCCGGTCCGCCTCCAAGCGGATTTTTCTAACCGCCTGCCAAGCGGTTATTCCCTTCCAAGCTTTGCCAATGGCTTGGAGCTTCGAATGCTGTAGTGAGCTGCCAACTCTTGGAACAGCATTCGCCGTTTTCGAAAACCCGGCTGCCAAGCCGGGTTTTTTCATGCTGCTATTATGGGATTCTTAGTTTAACCTCTTGAAACCCAATGTATTTTGCGTCGGTCATAACCTGGCCGAGGCTCCTGTAGTGTTTTACCTGCCCATCACGAACCCTGGTGACATGTTCTACAGCACCAGTCGCCCGATCACAGGTCATCACCCACTTACCCTCTTCCATAGGGGCAGGCGCAACGCTGGCAGAGCGTAGAACGCCCTCCTCGAATAGCCGTCGCAGTACTTTGATATCCATTCAGCGCCATCCCCACAGGCCAATCGACGCAAACCAGTTTTCAGTCAACCTATAGTGCCATAAGCCACAAATCAAGCGTCTTTTTGCATCACCATAACGATACAAAAAATACAGAAATACAGAAAAAAGCATTACCTTTTTTAAGTATTTACAGAATTACAGAAATGAAGAGATAAAGAAGGGGGCGCTGCGCCCCCGTATGGCCTGGCTTTCAGCTATTATACGGAAATGATGATTTACGATTTTCCGTATTTCTCGAGCAAAAGATCCCGAACTTCATCGGCCATTTTTCGGCCTCGAATGGCACAATCAGACTTTAATTTCGCGTGCAGGCTCGCGGGGATATCAATCGTGAGTCGCTTGTTTGGTTCTCTCTGACGCGAGCCCACCCATGCGTCGACATCCTGTCCCGACTTCGGCGCTGAGGATGGCTTTCCCCCCAGGGGCACTTTTTTGCTGCTCATGAGAAACGCTCCATCACTTCGCTAAGTACCGCTTCGATCTCTCGTGATGCCACACCGTCACGGTCTTCTTCGTAGATCGCTTTACCAACAGCCGCCGCCTCAGCAAAGGCAACACGCTGCACAACACTCGCCTCAAGCGTGGGAACGCTGTACGACTCCAGAGCTTCCCGCACGTCACGGCCAATTGCCGTATTTGCGATTTTGCGGTTAATTACAAAACATGATTTCAGTATTTCTTTAAAATGGCTCGCTTCTTCGACAAGTGAGACCACTTCTTCAGCAGCCCAAATGTCATACGGGGACGGCTGCACAGGGATCAACACCACATCACTCGCCATGATCGCAGATCTGGCGAGGTCAGTAACACGCGGGGGGCCATCAATGACGATATGGTCGTACCCCTCACCAACAACCGGCAATTCCTTATGGATGCTAGGCTTCGGCAACCCGACCACAGCAAACAACGGGTCGGACTGCCGAGCGGCCGCCCAATCCAGAGCACTGCCCTGCGGGTCAGCATCTATCAGCAATACCCGAGCCCCAGAACGGGCCAAGCTCGCCGCTAGGTTCACACTCAAGGTGGTCTTACCGACTCCACCCTTCTGATTCAGGACACCAATGATCATGATTTCACCATTTCCGTATAGGCGTTTTTGCAGTTTTACAGAAAGTCGTAAAAGCGTCAAATCGTAAATGCAGCGCTGTGGGCAGCAGATCGAGGGCTGGACAGGCTACACCGCTGGAGCTTTTCGAATCGCGAGAGGTTAGCCGCCTAGTACTGCACGGTGCGCTGGATATTGCGATGGCCCCGATAGCTCTGGATAAACCGTCTGTCCGCGCCCTGGTTGGTAGCTCATAGCCACTGGCATGGAGCAGCAGGTGAGGGTGGACAGGTAGGTAGGGGCACGGGGGGATTTTCCGCATAAGCGTTTTTACTGAAAGCCGTAAAATCGCAAATGCGGCGACATGGGTGGCAGACCGTGGGATGGGTAAGCATCACCGCCAAAGCTTCTCGAATCGCGCGGGGTTGGCCGCCGTGTACTGAACGGTGTGCTGAATATTGCGATGGCCCAGGTAGTCCTGGATCAGCCGCGTGTCCGCGCCCTGGTTGGCCAGCTCATAGCCACAAGCATGGCGCAGCATATGGGGATGGGCCGGCAGGGCGAGAGCAGCCTTTTCCCCATAGCGCCGTACCAGGTGCCACACGGTACGACGGTTGAGCGGTGTTCGACGCTCGGACAGAAACAAAACACCACCTTCGCCTTCGGCCTTCATCTTGGCCCGCACAGCCAGCCACCGGCGTAACGCCCGGATCTCATCGCCGCGCAGCGGGTGGGTGGTCGACAGCCCGCGTTTCAATCTGGCCACGTGCAGGACACGCTCCTCGAGGTCGACCTGGGACAAGCGCAGCCCGCAGAGCTCGGAGACCCGCAGCCCATGGCGGAACATCAGCAGTAGCAGGCAGCGGTCGCGGCGCTCGTGGCGAGCGCCTTGGGTCGCTTTCAGCAGGCGCTCGACTTCGCTTTGTGAGAGGTGCCGGCGGTCGTTCATCGTTTTGTCCAATGTTGGATGGGCAGGGCAGGGGGCTAACCCGCATGGTTGAGGGGGTGGCCTGGTAGAGATTGGACAAAATGTATTATTTTGTCCAATCAAGAGAAGATAGGCCGCGTCATCTTGAGCTTTGTGCCTCGCACAAAACCGCCTTCAATCTATGAGAGTCCCGGGTGTACCACCCGACCACCGCGGCGACGATTGAAGCGGGGACTCGGCTTCTTGCCGGCGGTGTATTGGCATGACGGACACACGTATCGGTATTCCGTCTCCGTCAGCACCGACAGGCGGCCGTCTTCCTTGCATGGGTGGCAAATCGCATGGGGTGGCCGGTCATCGGTGACGTACTCATCCCTCAGGGGCAGGATGTAGCCGCCCATCAGAGTCTTCTCCATACGGTAATCATCGAATCGGGTGAACCGTACCGGTTACGTCCAGACGCGACAGGGGAAACCGTCATAGCCCGAACGGCGGCCACCACTCGGCCAAGCGCTGGACGATATCCAGCATTACGGTCAGCAGCTCCAGGAAGAGGCGGGCAAGCTCAAGGCGGTCACGCATGGGGTAGGCCTCACGTTCGTTGGTGGGCCTCCTAGGGTGATGTCACGACATGAGAGCTGCGACAAGTGCGCGTTGTGGAGTACGCTTCTACAACAGCTACCACAGCGCGCTCTGGATGGGCTTGCTCAACAAGCGATTGCCTGGATGCCTTTCTTCTGGATGACAGCCAAGAGCCTCAATGCTGGCCCTCCCGGGCGCTTCACGCCGCGCTCCCAGTCTGAAACCAGGTTTTTGCTGACGTTGAGGTAACGTGCGAACACGGGCTGAGAAAGGTGCTCGCGCTCACGAAGCGCCCGGATGGCCTCGGGCGGGATAGACTCTACGGGGCTCAGGCAGGCTTCATCGAAGCCACGCATGGTCTGCTTGTTGACGGCACCGACTTCATGCAGTGCTTCCATGGTTTCATGGATCGCCGCCATTGCATCGCTACGGTATTTCTTAGCCATCGTCTTCCACCTCCGAAAACTGCCCTCTCCGAATCATCTCAACCAAGTGTTCCTCTGATAGGTCGAGAATGTGCTGGGCGGCTTGCTTGAATGCAGCCTTCTCGTCATCGCTGATGTTGCTCTGCTGACTCTTGGCGAATCCGTACACGAAAAAGGCACGATGTGCCTGACGGTAGAGGATGATCGTGCGATAGCCACCCGATTTTCCTTGCCCGGGGCGAGCCACCCGCTGCTTGATAACGCCTCCGCCCAGGTCAGCATCAACTAGGCCCTGCTCGGCTCGCTGGATAGCATCGCGTAGCGCGGCGTCATCGAGCTTCTGTTTCCTAGCGAAGCGCTCAAACCAGGCATTCTTGAAGATCCTCACCGATCGCGTCCTTGTCATCCAAAGTATACCACATAGTGTGACACCCTGCGACCCTCAGCTGCAATCCTGCCAGCAGGAGGGCACCGTCCGACTCATGGGCTGCCCTCAGGACAATCCCCGTCCTGAATGCTCGACGTGCACAAGACCAGCAGTGCCGATCAATACTCAATCACCGCAGGCCGCACATGATCCATGCCACACGGAAAACAACATATCTATATGATTTTACTGCATAAAACTGGGAATCATGCCCAGCCTTATTGATAGAGAACTCACCCGAAGGGCATTACTGAATGCTCAGTGGTACATAGCTTCGAATCATAGATCGCATCCATATAACAACCCCACACTTCGACAACCATTTTAAACCGCCACCAAGCACTAAGCTTGGTGGCGATAAAACCGACTTAACATTTTTGCTTACTCAAAAGCCAGGCTTCCGCCTGAGCTTCTAAGGAAGTTGAAAATCAGCCATATACTTTTCTCCTTTCAGTATCAATCAGGACAACTCATATGATAAGTCATGTTATTGCGCTGAAAGAGGAAGTCCAAAAATTTTATCAAAAGCCCAGTTATAGAAGAATGTAAAAAACATAAAAAACAGAGTAAGCCCGGCATCAAGCATGAAAGCATCCAGCAATGTCATTTCCAGCCACCATGCAAATAGGGGTAGGGTAATGGCAACGAACCCTACCTCAAACCCTATGGCATGAATAATTCGCCTGACAAGACTTCTTCCACGGGCCTGTCTGGTTTTTTCCCACATCTCAAATAACGTGTTGTAAACAGTATTCCAGACTATCGCCAACATCACTGTCACAACACCTAGCGTAGTACTATGCCCAGCATCCTTCCCTGAAAAAAAAGAGAAGGCCGTGCTTATAATCAACAACGTGATCAGCTCATAGAAAACCACATAGGTCACTCTTCGCTTTATACCTTGCATAAGTCTTACTCATTTTGGCTTGAGAAATAAACCTTATATTCATAGTTGGGTTTTCCTCTCACCAAACGGTGGACAATGAGTGCACTCACCTCTATAACAAGGTTGTCGATCCATGACCTCGAAAAACATGACTCCCTCCATATTGGATATATTCAGCAATATATAATCAGAAGGTTTAGACATTCCCCTCTAATCTCGCTGGAGGGCCGAGACGATCAGGCGCTCCAGGGTCATGACAGCCTGATCATAGGGAACCTGATCTTCCATCGTGGCTTTCGCCACCTCCTCGATCGCCCCGAATATCGCCACCAGTCGGTAGCCAAGGTATCCATCCGTGTCATGGTCCGAGAAGAGCTCCCGATAGACATGTACGAAGGAATTTCGAATGTTGGTGCGGATACCCTTGTACTCGGGATAGGCCATCAAGGCCGACACGATGGCTTCGTACTGAGGGCCACACTGCCTGACACAGTCAAAATAAAGTGCCACGACATGATGCACTCGCTCCTGGAGCGAGCGGGCCTGGCCGGCGACCCGCTGCCGGGTCACATCAACCAGTCGCTGGTCGAACCGAGCGTATAACTGATAGAGCAGGTTGGCCCGACTTTGGAAGTGGTCATAGGCCACGGGCTTGGTCACGCCCGCTTCCTTGGCGAGTGTGGCCAGAGTGAGAGCATCCGCTCCATCGCGCTCGAGAATCACCAGAGACAGATCCAACAGTTGCTGTCGTCGCTCATCCTTGGAAAGTCTCTTTCGCATTGTCGCTTCGCTTACTCAGGGTTCGGAAATCAGCTCAACTTTCGGGAAGTCGATCTTGGGTTGAACCAGATTGTTGACCCAGTTGCTGAAATTGTTAATTCCTGCCCAGGCCACTATCTGCATGATCAGGGCATCACTCATGCCCAGAGCCCTGCAGCTATCTTTCCGCTCAGGGGGGCAAGCGCCATTATTTTCCATCACGTCGAGGGCCAGATCGAGCATTGCCTGATCCAGGGGGTCACTGGCCTCGCCACCCTGTGCGGCACGGCACTCCTCCTTGCTCATGCCCAGCTTTCGGGCCGAAAAGGTATGCCCACTGACACAATAATGGCAGCCGTTGCGGTTGGCCACGGCCAGGGAGATCAGCTCTCGCTGCCGCTCACTCAACAGACAGCGCTCCTCGATCGCCTCCTCGAATGCTAGGTAGCCTTTCAGGCTCGCCCCATCGATACCCAGGGCCCCGTAGAAATTCGGGACCATCCCATAGCGCTCCTGGAACTCCTTCAAGATAGGCGTGGCCAGATCATCTGCCGTTTCAAGATTCACCGGTTTCATCGTTCAACTCACTCAACAAAAAATGGCAGAGAAACCTCTTTTGTTTAGAGGGATATAGCGGTTTACGATATTAGCTCATCCTAAACCTACTAATGGTAAGTATACTATTGGTAGGTTGGCATTACAACCTACCATTCATAGTGCGCCAAGCGCGGCTCGCAGCGCCGATTAGGCGCTATCCGGTGCAGTGATGGTTGGCTGGATGACCTGGGGGTGAAAGTCCTCTACGGACCCTGATAATGGGAATCGTTAGCTGAACAGCAAGGGGGTCCGTCGCGAGGCGGAATTTGGAGGAGAAGCTGCAGGCAAGCTCCTGGCCCGACGAACAGGAACCGCATATGAGGCAGCCACATCTGGATGAGAGGGCCATGAAACTCGCGTATTCGGATTACCCTAGGTGTGTAGCCTAGCCATTTTGGCTGCTTGAAAAGTCTTAGGCCTGTACCTTCCTTGGCCGCCCTCCCTTGGCACCATTGGCCTGGGCCGCATTGCGTTTGGCTGAGCTACGGCTGCGGCCTCCTGCGGCGCCTAGCTGGCGAGCCATCCATTGCTTGGAGCCAAATTGCCCTTCCAAGAGAGCGGGCACGTAGAGGTCGGCATCGAGCTGAGGCCAGTGCAGGCCAAGCCCGGAGGGGGACACCTCGATCTCGGCCAAGGCATCCGGTGTGGCATCGGCGAGGCCTTCCACGAGACGTGGGGGGATCGCGAGCTCGAGCCCGGAGTGCAGGCGCACGATCACTCGGCTGGTGCGGCGGTCATAGCGTGCGGCCACAGCATGGGCATGGTCGCGTTCGGCGG
>NZ_CANLFS010000033.1 GCF_947490095.1 uncultured Halomonas sp.
TTCGCTGGCAGCGTTGGCGGCGCCCCCATCTCAATCGTGAGGCAGTACATTGAGCGACAGAGTCGCCCGATTTAGGGCCGCTTCGCGGCCCGCGCTATCCATCCCCGCACTAGAAGTACGGGGTTTTTCGCGCAGTCCGATAACAAAAAGCCTAATATGAACGGAATGTTTTTAGCATGCTGTCTCGCGTCTCCTTTAACAATGGCACGAAATCATCGAACCTCTCGGTTAGCCGCCATTCGGGGCCTAGAAGCGCAATCGAGTAGTTTCCCTGAATGGTCTCGAGACTCACGGATACCGCCCCTATTCCGGGAATATGCTTGCCCGTGTCGAAACAAACACCGCTTTGGCGTATTTCTGCAAGTTCCGATAGCAGTGTCTCGATGGTGGCCGCCCGGTCGGTCAGTGGATCCAGGACCGGCGTGATCAAGTCGGCTACCTGGTCATCGGAATAGTGAGACAACAGGCATTTGCCGCTGGAGGTGCCAAACAGGGACAGGAAGTTTCCGGCCACCGGCGCGACGCGCAATGCCTGCGGGGAAAGCACCGAATGGAGAAGCAACAGCTCGTTGCCACTGACACATGAAAGCACCACGGTTTCTTCGGTCTGGCGGTTGAGCGCCTCGAGAAACGGCCGTGCATGGGTGCTGATATCCAACTGACTATGTCGCGCCAGGCGCATGAACACGGGGCCGAGGCGAATGCCTCCGTGACCATGCACTTCGAGTAGTTCCTCCCGCGCCAGGGCATCGACCAGGCGCTTGACGGTGGAACGCGGCAGATCATTGGCCTGTGCAATGGCGCCCAGACTCAACCCACCTCCCTTACCTTCCAGGGTCCGGAAAATAGCCGAGATCCTTTCCACGACTTGAACGCCGCCGGTATCACGCTGGGACATGCCGCCCTCTCCTCGTCACTGAGAATTGCTTGCATAGGCTTCTTCAAACCCGCCACGTAGTGGCACAGTGTACTATAATACGGCACACCAACCTTACCGATATCGGTATCCACTCTTGGCCACAGCCCAGAACTTCACCTTTCGCCTTGCCCTAGGACTCGTGGGCATCCTGCTGGCGTCATTGATGTCGGGTGTTGGTGAGCGCGTGACGCAGACGGTATTGAACGACATGCTTGGCCATTGGGGCCTGGGGCACGATGAGGGCAGCTGGCTGACCACGGCGTATAGTGCCGCGGAAGCATCGATGATGCTGCTGGCGGGATGGCTGGCCGTCGTGCTGAGTCTCAGGCGGTTTGCCATTGGCGCCTGCCTTGCCCTGGGGCTGTTCTCGCTGCTGGTCCCCTTGGCGGACAGCTATCCGCTGATGATCGGCCTGCGCATCGCCCAGGGGCTTGCCGCTGGCAGCATTCTTCCGCTGTTGATGATGGCGGCACTGCGCTTTCTGCCGTGGCACAGCAAGCTCTACGGCCTGGCCGCCTACGCCCTGACGGCGACCTTCGGGCCCTATATGTCGGTGCCACTGGCCGCCCTGTGGGGATCGCTGGGCGACTGGGACCTGGTGTTCTGGGAGAGTATCCCGGTCAGCCTGCTATCGGCAGCGCTGGTGTCCTTCGGGATTCCCCAGGACCCCGTGAGGCTCGAGCGCTTTCGTCAGTTCGATTGGTTCGGGTCACTTCTGGGGGTAGGGGCGATGTCCTTGCTGGTAGTCGGCATGACTCAGGGCGAGCGGCTGGGCTGGGGCAACTCCCGGCTTATCTGGGTGCTGATGGTGACGGGGGTGGCGCTGTTCATTGCCTTTCTGGCTCATGAGTGGTCGCATCCGATGCCACTCTACAAGCTGCAGTTGCTTGGCCGTCGGAACTTCGCCTTTGGCATCCTGACGCTATGCCTGTTCATGTTCCTGGTCCTTCCCGCCGGCGCCATTCCTGCGGGCTATCTGACCAGTATCCAGGGCTACCGGCCGCTTGAGCTGTTTCCGGTCAGCCTGACCATGGCGCTGCCTCAACTGGCCCTGGTCCCCCTGACCGCGACGCTGATCAATCGCAAGACGGTGGATAGCCGCTATGTGATGGCCATCGGCTTCTTGTTGATCATCGGCTCCTGCCTGCTGGGCAGCCAACTGACCAGCGAATGGAATCGCGATAACTTTACGGTGCTGCAGCTGCTGCAAACCCTCGGGCAGCCGTTCATCGTGGTGCCGCTGCTGCTGAATGCCACCGCTGTTGTCGACGCCACCGAGGGCCCCTTCGCCACGGGCATGGTCAACTCCCTGCGCGCCCTGTTTACGGTCATCGCCACCACGCTATACGGACACTTCATGGTAGAGCGGCAGGCCCTGCATGGCACGCGCCTGACCGAGTCGATTGGCGCCCATGGCAACGACGCGACGGGGCTGCTGGCCCCGTCTCAACTGGCCAACCTGCAGGCGCGTATCGCCGAACAGGCAGCGGTCATGAGTTACGCCGACGCCTACCTCGCACTGATCCCGATTGCCCTCTTGTTGCTGCTCCTGGTGGCCTGCCTGCCACACCGGGCCTATCCGCCACAACCGCCTTCGAACTGATGCGATGGCAGAGGATTGATCATGAAACAACATCGCACTGCCCTGATACTCATCGCCCTGGCCATCTCGCTGTCTATCGCCTACGGCGTTCTCTACTGGCGTGGCCATGACGGGCATGAGATCACCGACAACGCCTACGTGCGAGCCCACAATGTAATGGTAACCTCGCGTATCAAAGGCCATATCGATAACGTGCTGGTCGACGACAACGAGCGGGTGGCGGCCGGCCAGGTGCTGGCCATGCTCGATGAACGCGACTACCGAGCAGAACTGCACGGGGCGGAGGCGTCACTAGCCGCCGCCCGAGCCAGCGTGACAAACCTCCGGGCCAGCCTGGAGCGCCAGCAGGCCGTTATTCGCCAAGCCCAGGCGAAAGTGGCGGCTACCCAGGCATCACTGGACTTCGCACGCAGCGATGCGGCGCGCTATCGAAACCTTAGCCACCGCGGGGCCGCTTCCCGACAGGCCCGAGAGAAGGCCGAGGAAGAGCAAGGCATCTGGGAGGCCCGCCTGGTACAGGACGAGGCCGCCAAGCTCTCCGCCGAGAAGGAGGTCGATGTCCTTCAGGCCAAGCTCGTGGCGGCCGATGCCGGCGTCGAGCGGAGTGAGGCCGGCCTGGAGCAGGCACGGCTAAATCTTTCCTATGCGACGATCAAGGCCCCGCGTGAGGGTGTCGTTACGCAGCGCTCCGCGCGGGTGGGTGCCTACGTACAGCCTGGCAGCACCTTGATGGCGATCGTGCCCCAAAAAGACGCCTTCGTGGTGGCCAACTTCCTGGAGACCCAGCTGGGAAAAATGACCACCGGCCAGGATGTTCAGATGACGATTGATAGCCTGCCGAACCGGACCTTCGAGGGTCACATCGACAGCATCGCCCCCGCCTCAGGCGCATCATTTGCGGGACTGCCCGCCGAGAATGCCACCGGCAACTTCACCAAGATCACGCAACGCATTCCAGTGAAGATCGTCTTCGAACCGGGTCAGGAAGGCCTGGATCGCATCCGCATTGGCATGTCGGTCATTGCCAGCGTCGACATTCGCTCGTCTTGAGCGACCCCTTGCAGAAACATCAGCTTTTCCTTGGCCTCGGCAGCATAAGCGCTATCCAGGCCCCGCCTACACAAGGCTTTGATTGTCATGCTGCCGCCTTCGAGACAGGCGATCTTCCGACCGAATCGTCCACATGACACCGCCAAGAACCAACATCATTCCCACGGTTTCATGCACCAGAGGCCATTGCCAATCCAGCAGATAGCCATACAACAGCGCACAACAGGTCTCGAAGACGATCATCTGCCCGCCCACAGATACCGGAAGACGTTGAGCCGAAGAGTTCCATAGCGCGTTGGCAACCCAGGAGCCACCCACCGACATGAACAATGCTGCGGCACCAAAGGCCAACCAGCGATCTGCGGGAAGTTCCAGCGGCAGGATCTGTGGCTGCAGTACTGCCACCAGCAAAAGGATCCCCAGGGCCACGACCCCCGTCGCGATCCCTTGCAGCGTCGACCACTCCCGCGCGGAATAACGGCCCATCTTGAGTTGGGTGGCATTGCGTAGCGCGAACCATGCCCAGGACATCACGCCCAGCGACGCGCACAGCATGCCGATAATATCCCTCCACTCGCCTCCTCCCTGAAGAAACTGGGCAATGACCGGCACGTTCATGCTGACGATACCTACGCCAATCAACGTCAACGACAGACAGATAGAACCTCGACTGGCCTGAAGATAGCGACGGCCGGTTAACATCACTGCTACAGGTACCAACCCGTTGATCAGCGCGGCAATCGCGACACCTGCATACTGCACTGCCGCGGTGAGCAGAATGAAAAATGCGACATTGCCGGTCAATGCCAGTTCGAGCAGCAGCCGTATGTCACTCGGCGTCAACCGAGACGATAAACGTCTGATATGTGGCAATGCCACTAACGCGGCAAACAGGCCATAGAGCAGGAAGCGTGCGCAACTGATTACCACGGGATGGACATCCGGGAATAGCGATGGCAAGACAATGACGCCGCCCCACAAGACACCAGCCATGCCTGCATGGACTACTGCTTTCTTCATGACCTGCAGCCCTCCTGTTGATTGGAGAGCCACTTTAATGCGTTACTACCCGCATTGAGTAACGACATTGCCGCATCCAGGCATTCCTACATGGAATGCCTTTTAGTCGACAAGCCGTCCACTCAAGAAAAGCCGTATCCGTACACGTACCCACATCGACAGGAAGACCACATGGCTGGACGCTTTCGTCACCTTCCGCCGCTGGACAGCCTTGCAGCCTTCGAGGCGGTCAGTCGGTTAGGAAGCTTTACCCGCGCAGCGGACGAGCTATGCGTGACCCAGAGTGCAGTCAGCAAGCAGATTCGTGCGCTGGAGGCGTCGCTCGGCGTACGTCTGTTCGTACGCAAGGCACGCGGAGTGGAGCTTTCCAGCGCGGGGGCGGTCTATCAGCATGATGTTCTCTCGGCGCTTCAAGGCCTGGAAGTTGCCGGCCAACGTCTGCGTGCGAGGCAACACCCCGATACCGTCAGCGTGCTGGCGACTCATGCCGTATCACAATTCTGGTTATTCCCACGTTTACTGAGCTTCAGTGCCGAGCATCCAGATATCACCGTGCACATTCACGCCAGCAACGAGATGCAACCCTTTATGGTGCCGGATCACGATCTCGCGATTCTCTACGGCGAGGGGGATTGGCCGGCGCTCGCGGCTACCCCACTGATTCAGGAAGATATCTACCCAGTTGCCCGCCCGGAGATTGTCCAGGATGAGGTGACATCGCTGGAAGCTCTGGCCCAACGACCACTGATTCAGCTGGATTCCTCATGGAACTGCATGGACTGGCCTGGCTGGTTTGCGCACTTCGGCATTCGTTATCATCCACCCAAGTCTGATCTCACCTTCAACCAACTGACGCTCACCTATGCCGCGATTCAGCGAGGTGCGGGCATCGGCCTGGCGTGGCACTTCATGGCCGCCGACGCCATTGCCAGCGGCAAGCTTGTACGTGTTACCGAGTATCGCACCAACACCGGCCTTGCCGAACATATCGTGCACGATCGCAGTCAGCCGCTTTCGACCGCCGCGACCCTGTTCAGGGACTGGCTGATCGCGGATGCTTTTGGGAAAAAGACAACAACTGCCATGCTGTCTTAAACACTGATCTTGATGGTGGCCCAGCTGGACTCGAACCAGCGACCAAGGGATTATGAGTTCGCTTTTAAAACAATAAGTTACTGACAAGCAAGGAAAAGCAACCGTAATCGAGCGAAAGGTACAGTTCTTTGGAATCAGTAGGTTAGCGAAGGTTGAGGATAGCACACGAAGCTGGTGTGTGTACCGCTGGTGTACCGGTTGGGACCTACCTCTCTCCCGAATAGCATGCCTCAGGGGGAGCGAAAAACCGCTCGCCTCAAAGGCATGCTGATCTCTTACGGCTAAAAGAGGACACTCAGCCAGTGCAAATTTAACGCCTGCATTTGCGGATGGTTTGGAGCGCAGCGGAAAACCAGTCCGGCAACATGCTTTTGTTAGGGCTTATTGGCTCGATAAATTCCATTCTATTGAATGTTCTGCTTACGCCAGTTATCAACTGCAATTGATAACCGCTTATCTTTGACTGGCTTTTGCCATTCATCCCAAAAATCAACCGTGCCACTATTTGGCTTATTCTGAGGCTCATCAATTCTGATCCTGCTTGGTAATAGACTAGCATCGCCAACAACAAGTGCTTCGCCAGTATCGAGTGTCGGCAAAATGTCGCTAAACCCGCCAAGACTATCTGGAAGTAGACGTTTGATAACCCCCTGATCCTCGGCGTTAGTTAACCTCATGGATACAAAATTGCTGCACTGGCTAAGCATCGTCTTATTTACTTCGGACGGACGTTGACTTATCACCACCAAGCTGACGCCGTATTTACGGCCTTCCTTGGCGATGCGCTCGAAAATATCAAGCGAGATATCGTCGGCAGAATCGGCCATGCTGCGCTGTGGCATGTAAAGATGCGCCTCATCACACAGCAACGCAATAGGATGACGTAGCTGCGATGGCGTCCATTGCTGGATCGAGAACGTAACCCTTGCTACCAGAGATACAATCAAGGGGAGAACGTCCGAAGGAACTTCCGAAAAATTAATGATTTTAATCCCGGCCTTGCCATTTTCACCTGTGCTCCCGAGTACCGCAGTAGTGAATTTTTCGAGCCAAATGAAATCGAGCAGGCCGCCATCACCATTGAACATAAAGCCAAGACGCCGATCGGAAATTTTGTTCTCAAGACGGGAAATCATGCGGGCGAGTTTTCCGAAGAAATCACCTTGTTTCTCTCTCCCCCCCGCTCCAGGAACCATTTCAACGTTGATCTCATTCAGTCGCTCCATGAGGACATCTAAATCAAACGGAACTGGGCTATCTACAGTGAAATGCTTCAATACTTCTTGCTGACCATTTTCCTCCAAGTACTTTTGCTTCGCTCGGTTGATTTCGCGCGCCATAATCATGGCCTGATTGGGAGCATTCTGGTCACTTCGATCGACGAACATGGACACGAGTGCTTCATAAGAAAGCAGCCAGTAAGGAAGGTAAATCACATCATCATCGATGGTACGTTTGGCTTCAACGTCTGCAGGACCAGCAACCTTAAAGTGTTGAATGCCTTCTCCCACCAAAGGAGCATATTCGCCATGGAGGTCAAAGACGATAGTGTTAGCGGTCGCGAGTCCCGCCATCTGCTCGATAATTTTGGCAGTCGTCCACGATTTACCAGAACCGGTACTGCCACCAATAAAGGCGTGACGTTGGAAAAATTTGTTGCCGTTTAGGTAGGCAACAGCATGCTCATCCAGCGTGTATTTACCGAGAGTCAGAGCATTGCCGTCGGCTGATACGCTTGAAAGGGTACGCATGAAACCCGTGAGGTTATCACCTTCGAGCGAGAAACAGTTCGCGTCAATTTCGGGAACACTTTCGAGGGTACGACGGAATACGTTTTCCTTTTCCCCGTCACGATCCAGCATGGTGCCAATCAGGGCGATACGGCACAGATTTAACTCTGGCGCGTGGTCGTTGATACCGTCGTTGATAATGTCTTCGATGCCACGTTTGCGGGTCACCTGTGTAATGAGACCAATAAGGTGTTGCCCGGGTCTGCTGCTTTGCAGCACAGCGAGATGGTTAACTTGCAATCTTTTGAGCTGGTCGATGTTCTCCACCTCTACGATCACATTTGTAGTATCGACTGAGGCAACCTTACCAAGCGCTTCTTCATCCTCAAATGCAAAAACCGGCATATCTTCTTCCTATATGATTAGTGACAGGTAGCCTTCAAGGCTCCAGATATTCATGTCTACCTTAGTCGGATCCTTATCCAGAGAGGAATAGACGATGGATTGATCGTCTGTTTCACCCCGTTCGATTGCTAGGTAGTTCTGTGCTTCACCATCAAGAATAAGCTTTTTTGCTGAGTCAGAAAGCGCATAAGTAATAATGGTTACAGGTGTTTTCTGCCTAAGGCACTTCACCATCAACTTCGGTTGAATATGTTCGTCATTAAAACCGTAGCCAATACAAAGGTAAGAACCAGCTTCATTGATAGCTAGATCAGCGTTATTGATAATGGAGCGGAACGGCTCCAGATGTGTTTTTTGGTATTTTTGGGTGCCAGGGGTCACGATCTGCGGTTGATAGTTATCTGGTATCCCTTGGATATTGGAGAGGGCCACAGTATCTTCCAGAGGGGTCTGAAACCAATCTAGAGATCCATGGACCTTCCAGATATTAACCCTGCGAGCAGAGGTGATTTCTGTAGGGGCAGCGAGTTGGCGGAAGAAGCCGTGCGTAAAACCGGTGTAATGATGAATGCGCCTCTGATCGCAGGCATACTCCGCTAGGCGATCATAATTTGTAGTGATAATATTTATCCTTTTGAGGCTGCTTCTGAACATATGCTCAAGAAGGCGACTCAATGGAAACATCGCATTATCCTGAAGACTCTCCTGAAAGATTTCTATGTCTTCAGAGTTAATTAGTGTCCAGGTGGCTTTAACGATTCTGGACGTTAGTTCTTCAGAAGCTGCTACCTGGTGTAGGGCAGACTCTAGGTCTACGCCGTCGCCCAAAACTTGGCAGAACTTTTCCCAGACCTCCAGTTCAGGAGCTGACAGACCGGAAACGTCAGTGTGCAATACGAGATGCTTTGCAAGTTCCCCCATCCCTGACATGCCGTGCGCAGCCGAGGCCCCACTGCCCATAATTATGACAGGTGCCTTTCCATAGAATTCCTGCGCTTGTTTTTGGTAGTTTAAATCAGGCATATCATTCTCGCTATTAGTGCCCCTGCATCCTTCAGTTAACTGTACGGCTTTCGACAGCACTTACTCGTCCTAACGCTTGCAGCATGCGCGCCCACGGAATGGAGCCGAAGGCGCAATGTAGTGGGCGTCGCCGTGCCTGCATTTGTTAGGCTTGGGCATGTGGCTAGAAGATGCTAGAGATGGAATAGCCACACGCCTTAAGCTCCTTTGAAACCTCGGTTTTCCACGCACCAAACGGGTCCAACGGGACATAGACAACACCACTAATGTCATTGGGTGTTTCAATTTCGCCTTTTACCAGAGAGCAGACATTTTCTCGTCCCAATTTCGCCATAAGGTAGCCATGCTCAAAAACAACATTTTGCCGTGCCCTATTTTTGGGTGGATTTTTTGACTCGTGAACTCCCCGGCCATGATCACAGGCTGTGTAGAGCACTATTGCAAAATCCGCATCACTGAAATAGTGCTCGATTTTTTCAATTATCGTCATTCCCGAACTCGCCTGTTCATGGAGAATGATTGCTTCAAGCCCCAGTTTTTCTATAAAGCGGCTGACTTCTTGCTTCGCCTCATTGTCGCGACCATGAACAATGAAAGCTTTACGCTTGTTTCTGGCTGAAACTGGACGGGGAGCCGGGGAATTTTGAGTGAAATTATTCGTCTGCGCTGGCTGGAAAGGTTGACCAAACTCAAGGGCATCCAGAGCCGGAGTGAACTGCTCGGAAAGGTATGTTCGCCTCTCTGCATAAGTGCCGAACATGGGCTTTATGAAACCCCAAAAAGAATCGAGATTCCTGTGCTGTCGCAACCATTGAGGCAGCATTGGGGCAACATCTTCGTTACTTAAGAGCTCTCGCCTTAATACTTTGAACTCGTGATCATCCGCAGCAAGTCCAGTAGCTCTGGCTGTAAGCAAGTTAACCAGATAGCTCACCTTGTCAAAGTCACTTTCCAAAAACTCCATACTCAAATCGATATTTCCTTGCTACGAAAAAATCTGGTTTTGAAGCCTAACGCCAAGCTCACCTGCAGTTTTTGCGGAGAGCAATTGTGTAAAGTGGAGCGCAGCGACATAGACAATTGAGCGTAGCAAAAAATGTCAGGTGCAGATTTTTGTTAGCCATTTATAGCTTTTCTGCTAAATATTTAGCCACTTCATTTGCATACAAAAAGTAACCTAGACACAGCGTTAAATACAGAACACCTTTTCTAGCTAAAAACACTTTTATCACCTCAATAGCGCGATTTAACCCGCTTAAGCGCTCCGCTTTTTCATCCCAATATGGATCATCTGGATACATTGCTGAATCTAGCGGTATTACAACATGCATGGCGACGTAAAAAACAGATATGGTACTGAGACTAATAAATACAAGAAAAACTATAAAGCCCTGAAAATATTCTGATGATTTTAATGCAGACATCGACATAGCAAACACAGCACCACACATAGTCGCCCATGCAATAGACTTCATTACATCCTCTATGAATTCCTTTTTAATAAAATGTTCAGCTAAAAAATCTCGCCTTTTCATAAGTACTCCTTACTGTTGAAGATGGCTAACAGGTATTAGACAGCGCGCTCGTTTATTGACTTGAACAAGCGCGCGCGTTCAACATTCTTATACCGCCACATCAAACCACTGATTTTTCGTTGTATTTTCGTTGACGTGGCTATATAACACCAATCAACGAGCATGCTGCCTTTTCCGACATGTCGGTTTTGGATCGCTATCCGCCATGACAGACTCCTACCGTAAGTTTTTACTCAGCACGCGAGTCACGATTCGACCTCCCCGCCAACAGCTTCAAAATCAACAGCGCAAACTGCCTCCCCGTCTCCTCATCCTCCAGCAGCGGCATGCTTAGCTTCTCGTGGTCGCTCAGGGCATCAAGCACAACGTCGGTAACCTTCTTCGGGAAGAGGCCGTGCATCACCTGGTCTTCGCTGTGGTTGCGCACCTGGGCCATCACGGCTTCGTCGCGTTCGATGCGGTCGGCGATGCCGTTGGCGAAGTGCAACTTGTCGTCGTCGCTGACTTCGGCGCCGTAGAGGTCGTTGAGCCGGTCGATGATCTCGGCCAGGCGCTGCTTTTCGGGATCAAAGGGCTTGCCTGAGCCCACTTTGCTGACCGGCTTGAGCGGGTCACCTTCGGTCACTTCCAGGCGCAGGCGCTTCTCCTCGCGCTTGGTGAGGCGGTAGTGGGTCAGCTCCAGATCGCTGACGTCAACGCTCTCCTGCTCCAGCAGCCGGTCGATGCGCAGCAGCGGGGTGAGGTGACGGGCGTAAACGCACAGCTGCTCCAGCTCGGCGGCGTCGAAGGTGACGATCTGACTGAGGAACTCGTAGGTGCGCACGAAGCTGGCGAGGTTCTTGCGGAACAGGTCGAGC
>NZ_CANLFS010000034.1 GCF_947490095.1 uncultured Halomonas sp.
GGGACCGATTCTGATGAGCGATGCCGCCAGCCAGCACTTTCAGCCCGCCCGATCAGCGCCCTCGTGAATGAGGCGGGATCAGGCTTCCGAATAGTCCCCAAGCCACCATCTTGACCTGGGACTGAGTATGCTCACGCCCCTGAAAGATGTCGATGATCCGGCTGGAAAGGCGCTGAGTGATTCCGGAACGAGATAGCATTACAGCAAATGCACCCAAGGTGGCATAAGCCAGCGCCACTGGAGCGCCTCCTCCCAAGCCATTGTTAAAGGCTGACACGATCTTGTCGGCCGGTAAGCCAGCATAAAGACCACCGACGATAGAGGCCGCAATCAGTGCAAAAACGACAGAGACCCGCATCAGGCTAAGAGTCACCATCATCAGAACGGAGAGGACAATCGCATTGCCCTCAGTGAGAAAAAGAATGAGAAAGAAGAGAACCAGGGTGATGGCGATCACTGCCATCGAAGTCAGGTTCTTGGTATTGAACGCAGTCGCGCTCCAGGACTCTGTTTTCATGGCGCTACCTTATTGTATTTTCATTCAAGGCGATTGTTGTACAAGGATGCTGCGTCGCCTGGCATATTCAAACATGGTATTTTTGTTGTAGTTTCCGGTACCGCTGTTAGGCAGTCTCTCCGTTATGCTGAGCCCGACACCCCTTATGCGGGTGCGTTGTCCCCCTTGGCCTAATAGCTCGGCAGCAAGCCAGCGGGGGTCAGGCCGCACAATCGGCGCTCACGCAACAACTCACTGGCGGCTTCGATGTCCGGCGCAAAGAAGCGATCCTGCTCGTAGTGGCTAACTCGCTCACGCAGCAGCTGCCTGGCCTGCTCAAGCGTGTCCGTACTCTTCAGGCCGTGACGCATGTCGAGCCCCTGACAGGCGCCCAGCCATTCAATGGCCAGAACGCCGCGTACATTGTCGGCCATCTCCCAGAGGCGCTTCCCTGCAGCGGGAGCCATGGAGACATGGTCCTCCTGGTTGGCGGAGGTGGGCAGGCTGTCGACGCTATGAGGATGCGCCAAGGCCTTGTTCTCACTGGCAAGTGCCGCTGCGGTGACCTGTGCGATCATGAAGCCCGAATTGACTCCCCCATTCTCAACCAGAAAGGGCGGCAGCTGAGACATGTGCTTATCCATCATCAGCGAGATACGTCGCTCGGCTAGCGAGCCCGTCTCGGCGATGGCCAGCGCCAGATTGTCGGCCGCCATCGCCACCGGTTCAGCATGGAAGTTACCACCGGAGATGATGTCATCGTCATCGGCAAATACCAGTGGGTTGTCGGACACCGCATTGATCTCTGCACCCAACACCTCAGCCACTTGCCGAATCTGGGTCAAAACGGCACCCATCACCTGCGGCTGGCAACGCAAGGAGTAGGGATCCTGGACCTTATCACAGTCGGCGTGAGAGTCACCGATGGCACTACCCTCGCCCAGCAGGTGGCGATAAGCAGCAGCGGTATCGATTTGGCCGCGCTGACCACGCACCTCATGAACCCGAGCGTCGAAAGGTGCACGCGAGCCCAGAGTAGCCTCCACGGTCAATGACCCGCACACTGCGGCCGCGACAAATAGATCCTCAGCGTCGAAGAGACCACGGAGCGCATAAGCGGTGGAGACCTGCGTGCCGTTGAGCAGAGCCAAGCCCTCCTTGGGCGCCAGGGAAATAGGTTCTAGTCCCGCGATTTCGAGAGCGCGACGGGCCGGCAGCCACTCACCTTTATGGCGTGCCTGTCCTTCGCCCAGCAATACCACGCTCATATGCGCCAGTGGTGCTAGGTCGCCGGAGGCCCCGACAGAACCCTTGACCGGGATATGCGGATAGACCTCGGCATTGATCAATGTGATCAGGGCATCGAGCACCTCGCGACGGATGCCAGAAAACCCGCGCGCCAGGCTGTTGACCTTCAGTACCATGATCAACCGCACCAGGTCGTCGTCCAGAGCGGTGCCGACACCGGTGGCATGCGACAGCACCAGGGACCGCTGCAGCGCCTCGAGATCTTCATTGGCAATACGGGTCTGAGCCAGCAGCCCAAAGCCGGTGTTGATGCCATATACAGTGCGGTTCTCGACGATAACCCGATTGACACAGTCGACCGACTTTCCGATATCAACATCGGCACTGGTTGGAAGGCTGACGCTGACGGGCTCCTGGAAAACCTGGCGCGCCTGCGCCAGGGTCATCTTGCCAGGCTGAATCTCGAGATGAGGCATGGGAAAGTCTCCTTTTATTAGTTGTTGAGCATCGGTAGGTCGAGGCCATTATCATGAGCACTCTCCTTGGCTATTTCGTAGCCAGCATCGGCATGACGCATGACGCCAGTAGCCGGGTCGTTGCGCAGCACTCGGCCCAGACGAGCATGAGCATCGTCTGTACCATCGGCGACGATCACTACGCCGGCATGCTGGGAGTAGCCCATGCCCACACCACCGCCATGGTGAAGCGAGACCCAGGTGGCGCCACCGGCGGTGTTGAGCAGAGCGTTGAGCAGCGGCCAGTCGGAGACGGCATCGGAGCCGTCCATCATCGACTCGGTCTCACGGTTAGGGCTGGCCACCGAGCCGGAATCCAAGTGGTCACGACCGATGACCACAGGCGCCTTTAACTCGCCGTTCTTGACCATCTCGTTGAAGGCCTGACCCAAGCGGGCGCGGTCCTTGAGGCCGACCCAGCAGATACGCGCCGGCAGGCCCTGGAAGCTGATGCGCTCGCGGGCCATGTCGAGCCAGTTATGCAGGTGCGGGTCGTCGGGGATCAGTTCCTTGACCTTCTGGTCGGTCTTGTAGATGTCCTCCGGGTCGCCGGAGAGGGCCGCCCAACGGAACGGGCCGATGCCCTGGCAGAACAGCGGGCGGATATAGGCCGGCACGAACCCGGGGAAGTCGAAGGCATTCTCGACACCCTCTTCCATCGCCATCTGGCGGATGTTGTTGCCGTAGTCGAAGGTCGGCACGCCCATCTGTTGGAAGTCGAGCATCGCCTGGACATGCACCGCCATGGACTGCTTGGCGGCCTTGACGGTGGCCTCGGGCTCGGCCTTGCCACGGGCCACATACTCTTCCCAGGCCCAGCCCTGAGGCAGATAGCCATGTAGGGGGTCGTGGGCGCTGGTCTGGTCGGTGACCATATCCGGCTTGACGCCACGCTTGACCAGTTCGGGCAGCACATCGGCAGCATTCGCGCATAGACCAATGGAGATCGCCTTGCCTGCAGTGGTGTAGCGCTCGATGCGGGCCAGGGCGTCATCGAGATCCTCGGCTTGTTCGTCGAGGTAGCCGGTGCGCAGGCGGAAGTCGAGACTGGTCTGCTGGCACTCGATGTTGAGCGAACAGGCGCCAGCCAGGGTGGCCGCCAGCGGCTGGGCACCCCCCATGCCCCCGAGGCCGGCGGTGAGAATCCAGCGTCCCTTGAGCTCGCCGTCGAAGTGCTGGCGGCCGGCCTCGACGAAGGTCTCGTAGGTGCCTTGCACGATGCCTTGGGAACCGATATAGATCCATGAGCCGGCGGTCATCTGGCCGTACATCATCAGGCCCTTGCGATCCAGCTCGTTGAAGTGCTCCCAGTTGGCCCAGGCCGGCACCAGATTGGAGTTGGCAATCAGCACGCGCGGCGCGTCTTTGTGGGTCTCGAAGACGCCCACCGGTTTGCCAGACTGCACCAGCAGGGTCTGGGTATCCTCCAGGCGCTGCAGGGTCTCGACGATCTTGTCGTAGCACTCCCAGTCACGAGCGGCACGGCCGATGCCGCCATACACCACCAGATCCTCAGGGCGCTCGGCCACGTCGGGGTGCAGATTGTTCATCAGCATACGCAGCGGGGCCTCGGTGAGCCAGCTCTTACAGCTGCGATCGATACCGGTGGGAGCGGCGATCTTGCGGGAAGAATCGTGACGCTTGTCTTGCTGAGTCATGGCGTATGGCCTCTGGAGTCTCGATGGATTGTCGTGGTGGTGGAGCCGTGGGCTCTTAGTCGTTCAGGGTCAGCAAATGCACCAGGCGAGCTGCCGCCCTGGCGGTGCGACCGTCGATATCACGGCCGGGGTTGAGCTCCGCCAGGTCGGTCAGGCGGAGCTTGCCGCTATCTCGTATGCCCTCGATCAGCGGCTCGATCAGGGCGAGCGCAACGCCACGAGCGGCCGGTGCGCTCACTCCAGGCGCCTCGGCGGCAGGCAGCACGTCCAGGTCGATGGTCAGGTAGACGTGGTCGCAGTCATGGATAAAGCCTGCAAGGTCCTGCTCGATGTTGTTCAAGCGTGACGCGGTGATCTCGCGATCCTCACGCACCAGCACGCCAAGCTCGTCGGCGCGGCCGAACAGTGCTCGCGTATTGGCGGCACGGCTCACCCCCAGGCAGGCATAGCGAAATGCCCAACCGCGTTCCTCGCAGTCGTTGGCGATCTGGGAAAAGGGCGTGCCCGAGGAGCGCACGTGCCGCGGGTCGCGCAGATCGAAATGGGCATCCAGATTGACGATACCGACGCGTGGCGCCGTCTCTTCCCTGGTCGCCAGATGCTGGGCAAGCCCCGACCAGCTGGCATAGGCCACCTCATGACCGCCACCCAGCACGATGGGCAGGTGCCCTTCGCCCAGCAGCGCGGCGAGCCGATCGGCCAGCGCCTGCTGGGCCTCTTCCATGGCATCGCCCTCACAACGCACGTCACCGGCGTCATAGGCAGGCCCTCGGCGGTGCCAGGCCAGCGGTGCCAGGGCGCGGCGCATGGCCTCGGGACCTTCGGCCGCACCGGTGCGGCCCTGGTTGCGAGCCACGCCGGCATCGCAGGCGAAGCCCAACAGTGCGCAGCCGGGGGCAGCGCCCTCGGTCAGCGCCTGGACCTTCTGGTGCCAGCGCTCGCTGTCGGGCTCGGGATCGGTGCGCCCTTGCCATAGAGAACAGTCGAAGCCGTAGTGAAGCGAGGTATCAGACGGCATGGGTCAGCTCCCCCTGGAACAGGCGCTGGCGCAGGCGACCAGGCTGAACGGCATAGGCCAATGCGGCTGGGGTATCGATATCCCAGATGCACAGATCGGCGGTAGCCCCCTCCTGGATCCGGCCTCCTCCCTTGAGCCCAAGAGCAGTCGCCCCATGGGCGGTCATGCCGGCCAGTGCCTCCTGGGGCGTCAGCCGAAACAGGGTGCAGGCCAGGTTCAGCATCAGCGTGGGCATGAACAACGGCGAGCTGCCCGGGTTGGCGTCGGTGGCCACCGCCATGGGCACCCCAGCCTCGCGCAGTGCCGCGATGGGAGGTTGCTGGGTCTCGCGCAGGGTATGGAAGGCTCCGGGCAAGATCACCGCGACGCTGCCGGCCTGGCGCATGGCTTTGATGCCCGCATTATCCAGATACTCGATATGATCGGCGGAGAGCGCGCCGTGACGCGCCGCCATAGCGGTGCCGCCGAGGTTGGAGAGCTGCTCGGCATGCGCCTTGATCGGCAGCCCATGGGCCTCGGCAGCCTCGAAGACCCGCTCGCACTGCGCTACCGAGAAGGCGATCTTCTCGCAGAACACATCGACGGCATCGGCAAGGCCTTCCTTGGCGGCGGCCGGGATCATCTCCTGGCATATCAGGTCGATATAGCCGTCGCTGTCATCCTTGAACTCGGGCGGCAGCGCATGGGCGCCCAGCAGTGTGGTCACTACCCGCACCGGAAGCACCTCGCCGAGGCGACGCGCCACGCGCAGCATCTTCAATTCGTCCTCGACCGTCAGGCCGTAGCCAGATTTGATCTCCACGGTGGTAACACCATCGGCGATCAGCGCCTCGAGACGCGCCCGTGCCAGCTCAAGCAGCTGGTCCTCGCTGGCTTCCCGTGTGGCCGTCACGGTGCTCAGGATGCCACCGCCACGCCGGGCGATCTCCTCGTAGCTCACCCCTTCCAGGCGCGCCTCGAACTCGTCGGCACGGGAGCCGCCAAACACCAGGTGGGTATGACAATCCACCAGGCCTGGGGTCATCACGCCACCGCGACCCATGTCATGGCAGCCTTCCGCCAGCCCTTCCCCGAACTCCCGCATCGGCACAAGCGTTACAACCCGCGCCCCTTCAGTGACGACGGCCATGGGCTCGGGCAGGGTACGCAGACCATCGAAGACGTGGATATCGCGCCACAGGCGACGCTTGGTGGTGGTATTCGACATGGAGGCCTCCTCCAGAGTGGCTCAGCGGACATCGTCTTAATGTATATACAATTAAAACTAACGTATCGTTTTCGTCAAGCCACCTTAGCAAAACACCAATCAGTAGAACGAAAGACAAAAAATATTAAACTTTTAATATCATGATCTTACAAACACAACCTCACCTCACTCTACCTACTATTTTCAAAAATTTAGACCAATGTCTAATTCTTGAAACTAGTCCGAGGCCTCGGCTTGCCTTACTTTATTGTATATACATATCGAACATCCCCCATCCTTACCCAGTCACTGCATGGCACAAGCAAGAGGCCTGCCTATGAATCGCCAAGATCTCCTGGCTCGGCTACCCGCCGCCACACTTCTCAAGCTTTTCTTGCCCAGCACCCTGGGAATACTGATCTTTTTCGTACCTATCGAAATTTCAGGAAAGCGCACTATCCCGCTGGATCATCTGGTGACCGGCGCACGCGCACTGCTGGGGGAGGCCAGTGGCCTCTATGCCCTAGCGCTGATTGCTGCCGGCGCGGCCTACCCGTTCATCCGTGGCTACTGGAACCGCAATCTGACCGAACGTATTTTCACCGCACTGAAAATCGTCGGTGTCGTTTCCGCAGTGATGGCCCTGACCGGCTGGGGTCCAGCTTTCCTCCATACACCAGAAATGCTGCCCTTCCTGTTCGACAAGTTGGTAATTCCGGTGGGACTGATCGTGCCTATCGGCGCCATCTTCCTGGCGCTGCTAATCAGCTATGGTCTTCTGGAATTGATCGGCGTGCTGGTGCAGCCGGTGATGCGCCCGATCTGGCGCACGCCAGGCCGCTCGGCCATCGATGCCGTCGCCTCCTTCGTGGGCAGCTACTCCATCGGCTTGCTGATCACCAACCGTGTCTACCAGGCTGGGCAGTATTCGGCACGGGAGGCAGCCATCATCGCCACCGGCTTCTCCACGGTCTCGGCCACCTTCATGATCATCGTGGCCAAGACCCTCAACCTGATGGGCGTTTGGAACCTCTACTTCTGGCTGACTCTTCTGATCACCTTCATCGTCACTGCAGTGACCGTTCGGCTGCCGCCGCTCTCGCGAATGGATGACATTGCCGAAGATGGCGAACCAGAGGCAGTGTCTGGCAAGCGGCTAAGTACTGCCTGGCAGGTCGGACTAGAGGTGGCTGAGAAAGCTCCAAGCCTACATCGCAGCGTGGCTTTCAACTTCAAGGAAGGACTGGTGATGGCGATCAGCATCCTCCCATCAATTATGTCGGTAGGGCTTCTGGGTTTGTTGGTTGCCAATTACACACCGCTATTCCAATGGCTCGGCTGGCTCTTCTACCCCTTCGTGGCGGTATGGGGCATGGCGGATGCCGCCGCCCTGGCGCAAGCCTCTGCCGCTGGACTCGCCGAGATGTTCCTGCCGGCGCTGCTAATGACCGAGGCCGAGTTTGCGGCTCGCTTCGCCGCCGGCGTAGTGTCGGTGTCCGCTGTGCTGTTCTTCTCGGCCTCGATCCCCTGCATCCTTTCCACCAACATTCCACTGTCAGTGGGTCGCATGCTGGTGGTGTGGTTCATACGCGTGGCCCTTAGCCTTTTCCTAGCGGTTCCTACAGGCTACCTGGTGCAGACACTGACCGGCTGACATCGTCACCAATCTCGCATATAAAAACGGCCGGGATTTCCCGGCCACTTGCGTTGAGATTCAAGCATGGTGCGCTCATTTAAGTTCGCGCTGCATCGAAGAACGCAGTTTATAGCGTTCCCCGGGGTGGAGCAGCCGCGCATAGCTGATCAGTTGCTCACCTGACCAGGTGCGCCGAATCATGCTCAAGCAGGGACTTGCCGTATCAATCGCCAGCCACTTGGCAGCCTGATGATCGGGTAGCACCGCTTCGACGATGTGCTCTACATCGGTAATGGGACATGCATCCACCAATACCTCGTTGGGCGTATACCGGGAGAAATCGGTGTCAAGATAGCCCGGAACCCAGCGTGGGTTGACGAAGCGACTTTCGAGCTGGATGGCCACGTCATTTTCGAGATGAAGAATCAAGGTATGGAAGACCCGACTACCAAGCCGCACTCCGAGACGCAAAGCCACCTCATCATCGGCTTCGATCGCTTCACAAGCAATCACCTCGTTACCATAACGATGCCCGCGGGATCGCACTTCCTCGGCAATGTTGTACACCTCAACCAGCGACGATTCAGCCTTGCGATCAGTGACGAAGGTGCCCAACCCTGGCTGACGTGTCAGATACCCTTTCTGAACCAGATCACGAATCGCCTTATTGGCAGTCATTCGACTGACCTGGAAATCCCGGGCCAACTGCTCCTCTGGGGGAATTTGGTGGTGGGCCGGCCACTGATCACTGGCGATCCTGTCCAACAGGTGTTGCTGTATCTGCTGATAGAGAGGCGGGCTACTAGCCATAGTACATCCTTCGATCGAAACAAATGTATATACAAATAGTATATCGCCTGCTGAAGGTCCCTTCATCCCCTGTTTTTCCGACACGCCCACAAGCACACTTCAGCTCGGCTATATGCCTCTAAACCTACATGACTGCTTCATTGTGATGAAACGAGAATCAACCCTCGCCTGCACCGACCAGTCAGCAACGAGAAGGGCGGCGAGGTTGCCCCCGCCGCCCGGCGATCGTTTCCGCTCGACAAGCGTTGGATCAGATTTCGAAGCCCAGGCCGAAGTCTTCGGCGCTGATCGCCATCAGCGACTCGGCACCCGCCTCGAGGGCGCCCTTGTGGGCCTGGGTGCGCGGCAGCAGGCGCTGGTAGAAGAAACGCGCGGTATCCAGCTTGGCGCGGTAGAAAGGCGCCTCGTCGGTACCCTCGTCGAGTGCGGCGCGGGCCTGCCTGGCGGCACGGGCGAACAGGTAGGCCAGGGTCACATAGCCCGAATACATCAGGTAGTCGACGCTGGCCGCCCCGACCTCTTCACGGTCGGTCATGGCCTTCATGCCGATGGCCATGGTCATCTCGCCCCACTCCTGGTTGAGCTTGGCCAGCGGGCGAACGAACTCGGCGAGCTCGGCATTGCCTTCCTCGGCCTGGCAGAACTTGTGGATCTCCCGGGTGAAGGCCTTGAGGCTCTCGCCCTGGCTCATCAGCACCTTGCGGCCCAACAGGTCGAGGGCCTGGATGCCGGTCGTGCCCTCGTAGAGGCGAGTGATGCGCGCATCGCGTACCAGCTGCTCCATGCCCCATTCCTGGATGAAGCCATGCCCGCCGAATACCTGCACACCCTCGTTGACCGCCTCGAAGCCCGTCTCGGTAAGGAAGGCCTTGACGATGGGCGTCAGCAGGCCCAGCAGGGTCTCGGCACGTTCCTTCTCGCCGGCATCGGTGCCGTGTTCGACGACATCGATCATCTGCGCGGTATAGAGTGTCAGCATCCGCCCACCCTCGGCGAAGGCCTTCTGGGTCAGCAGCATGCGGCGGACATCGGGATGAACGATGATGGGATCGGCCGCCTTGTCGGGGGCCTGGGTACCGGAAAGCCCGCGCATCTGGAGGCGATCGCGGGCATAGGTCAGCGCATTCTGGAAGCTCGCCTCGGTCAGGCCCAGCCCCTGGATGCCCACCCCGATACGGGCGGCGTTCATCATGGTGAACATGCAGGCCAGCCCCTTGTTGGGTGCCCCCACCAAGAAGCCCTTGGCGGCGTCGAAGTTCATCACGCAGGTCGCGTTACCGTGGATGCCCATCTTGTGCTCCAGGGAACCGCATACCACGCCGTTACGCTCACCCGGCTCGCCCGTCTCGGTGGGCAGGTACTTAGGCACCACAAACAGCGAGATGCCCTTGGAACCCTCCGGGGCGTCGGGCAGCTTGGCCAACACCAGGTGGACGATGTTCTCGGCCAGGTCATGCTCGCCGGCGGAGATAAAGATCTTGGTGCCGGTGATCTCATAGGCATCGTCGGCACTCGGCACCGCACGCGTCTTGATCAGGCCCAGGTCGGTGCCACAGTGGGGTTCGGTCAGGCACATGGTGCCGGTCCAGGTGCCCTCCACCAGCTTGGTCAGATAGGTGGCCTGCTGTGCCTCGGTGCCGTGATGGCGCAGCGCATCGGCGGCGCCATGAGAGAGCCCCGGATACATGCCCCAGGCCAGGTTGGTAGAGCAGATCATCTCGTTGAGTACCATGGCCAACGAGTGAGGAAGACCCTGGCCGCCATGCGCAGGGTCGGCGGCCAGGCTCGGCCAGCCACCCTCCACATACTGGGCGTAGGCCTCCTTGAAGCCCCTGGGTGCCTTTACCTCGCCGCCCTCCAGCAGGCAGCCCTCACGATCGCCGCTCTGGTTCAACGGCAACAGCACCTCGCGGGAGAAGCGGGCGCCCTCCTCCAGAATGGCGGCGACGACATCCGGACTCGCCTCTTCGCCGCCGGGCAGGCTGGCGTAGTGGGCCGGGAAGTCCAGCATTTCATCCATCACGAAGCGAAGGTCACGCAGGGGGGCCTGATAGTCGGGCATCTCGTCTCTCCTGGAAATCGGGCGCGCCTGGGAATCGGACGCAGGCAGCGGCGACGGCCGCTTTCAAACATGTGTTTGAAACTAGCCTCCACAGGATCGAGAGTCAAGTGTTCGTTTTAAAGCTGGAAGCTGGAAGCTGGAAGCTGGAAGCTGGAAGCTGGAAGCTGGAAGCTGGAAGCTGGAAGCTGGAAGCTGG
>NZ_CANLFS010000035.1 GCF_947490095.1 uncultured Halomonas sp.
TACGGCTTACGGCTTACGGCTTACGGCTTACGGCTTACGGCTTACGGCTTACGGCTTACGGCTTACGGCTTACGGCTCACTCCTGCTGTTCCTGCACCTTGCCCTCGCGGGCCGTTTCCAGGGCCTCGCGGTGTTCGCCGTGTTCGGCCTCGGGGGTGTCGTGTTCATCGGCTCGGGCGGGTCGGAAGCAGAGCGTGGTGAGTATTGGAAAGTGGTCCGAGCCGAAGCCATTGAGTCGCTTCAGCTCGCGCAGGGTGAAGTGCTCGCTGGTGAACACGTGGTCGAGTGGCCAGCGCAGGAAGGGGTACTTGGCATGGAAGGTGCTGAACATGCCGCGGCCACGGCGCGGGTCGAGCATGCCGCTGACCCGGCAGAAGAGTCGCGTGGTGCGCGACCAGGCCACGTCGTTGAGGTCCCCGGCGACCAGGGTGGGTACCGGGTCCTCGTGGATGGCCCGGCCGACCAGCAGCAGCTCCGCGTCGCGCCATAGCGATTCCTTGCTTTCGCCGGGGGCCGGCGGGCGCGGATGAAGGGCGTGAAACCGGATCTCGTCGCCGCAGCGTAGCCGAACGCCGGTGAGAATCGAGGGAATATCGTCCTGGATCAGCCACTCCACCCGGGGCGATACCAGGGGGAGGCGCGAGTAGAGGTGCATGCCGTAGAGGTTATCCAGGGGAATGCGCACCGCATGTGGCCACTCCTGGGTCAGGGCGTCGTCGAGCCGTGCCTGCCACCAGTCATCGGACTCCAGGGTCAACACGATATCCGGGCGGTGTTCGTGTATCTGGGCGATAAGGTCGTGAGCGTTACGGTTGGGGGTCAGGACGTTGGCGACCAGCAGCGTCAGGCAGCGCTCGTCGAGGCCCGGCTGGGCCTTTTTCACCTGCACCGGCCATAGCGGGGTCCAGGGCAGTACATAGGCCAGCTGGATCGCCACGACCAACAGGCAGGCCGTTTGGCCGGCCCATGACCAGGGGGCATCGGCGAGCCCACCGAAAGACGCCAGCAGCAGGGCGGCGACGGCCAGCTGCACGCGGGGGAATTCGGCGACGCGAATCCACCACCAGGTAACACGCAGCCTGGCGATGAGGGTAATGCCGAGCAGCAGCCCGGCAAGCACGGCGAACGCGATGGACATCATGGCGCGGCTCCTCGGTGGCGGTGATGCCGGCATACCCGCTTGGTCGGGCGCGACACTCGGTTTCGGTTACACCCGTTTCGACTACATTACCCGGCGGCGCAGCAGGCCGGTGAGGGCCTCGCCGATCAGGACCAGGGCGATGATGGCGATCAGGATGGTCGCCACCGTCTGCCAGGCGAAGGTATCGATGGAGCCTTGCAGAATCACGCCGATGCCGCCGGCCCCGACCAGTCCCAGCACCGTGGATTCCCGGATGTTGATATCCCAGCGCAGGATGACGATGGCAAAAAAGGCGGGGACCACCTGGGGCACGATGGCATAGGCGATGACCTTTGCCTTGGAGGCGCCGGTGGCTTCCATGGCCTCCACCGGGCGGCGGTCGATCTCCTCGATGGCTTCCCCCATCAGCTTGCCGATGAATCCCACCGAGCGGCACATGATGGCGAGTATTCCGGCCAGCACGCCGGGGCCGAAGATCGCCACGAACAGCAGCGCCCAGATGATGGTGTTGACCGAGCGGCTCGACACCAGAATAAAGCGGCCCAGCCACAGGCAGGCGCGGTTGGGGGTGGTGTTCTGGGCGGCGATATAGGACACCGGCAGGGCGATGAAGACGGTCAGCAGGGTGGCAAGCGTGGCGATATGCACGGTCTCGAGCATGGCCCAGATGATCTCGCCGAGGCGTCCGGGGCCGGGTGGCCACATGCGTGCCCCCAGGCTCGAGATCTGGTTGGGTGCATCCCATACCCAGGGCCAGAAGATATCGATATCGCGCACCGCCCAGACCACCAGCATCAGGGTCGCCAGCAACACACCGTATCGGATGAGCTGCTCTCTGGGGTCGTGGCGTCGCCAGATGCGGGCGGCCAGGAGGTCGTCTTGTTCTACCATATCTGCTTCCTTACCCAGCCGCTGACGCCTTCGCTGACCAGGATCACCGCGATGATGACCAGCAGGATGGCGAAGGCGAAGTCATAGTCATAGCGTCCGAAGGCGTTCATCAGGGTGCTGCCGATACCGCCGGCGCCGACGATACCCACCACCGCTGAGGCGCGCAGGTTGCTGTCGAGCTGGTACATGGAGAGCCCGACCTGGCGGGGCAGGATCTGTGGAAAGACGGCATAGTACAGCGTTGCCAGATAGCCGGCGCCGGTGGCACGCATGGCCTCTACCTGGCCCCAGTCGATCTCCTCTATCTCCTCGGCGAGGAGTTTGCCGACGAAGCCGATGGAGTAGAGCGTCAGCGTCAGGATGCCCGCCAGGGGGCCGAAGCCTACGGCGGCGACGAAGAGGATGGCGACGATCACCGGATGAAAGCTGCGTGAGATGATGATGACCGCGCGGCCCAGCAGGTAGACGGGCAGCGGCGCGATATTGCGTGCCGCCATCACCGCAAAGGGAATCGACAGCAGCACCCCCAGCAGGGTGGCCAGAATGGCGATCTGCAGGCTCTCGGTGAAGCCGGTCAGGAGTAGGTCGAAGCGCGAGAAGTTGGGGGGAAAGCCCCCGCCGAAGATGCGCGCGGCGCGCGGCAACCCCTCGCCGATGCGCTCCCAGTTGAAGGGCAGGGTGGCCAGTGCCCACATCAAGTAGGCGGCCAGCAGAGCCAGCAGGCCGTAGCGCAGCATGGGGTTGGCGATAAGGGGTGGCTTGCGCCAGGTGCGCGCAGGCGCCGTGTCGCCGGGCTCAGGTCGCGTCATGAGGCGCCTCCTTCTCCCGCTCTCCGCTTGACGATGGCGGGGCGGTGTCGTCCTCCGGCGCCTCGATGCCCCCGTAGATGGCATCCAGTGCCTCCTTGTCGAAGTCACCGGGAGTGCCATCGAAGATCATGGTGCCGTGACGCAGCCCGACGATGCGGTCGGTATAGCTCCGGGCCTGGGCCACGTTGTGGATATTGATCAACACCGGTAGCGACAGCTCGCTGGCCAGGCTCTGCAGCAGCACCATGATTTGCTCGGAGGTGCGTGGGTCCAGTGAGGCCGTGGGCTCATCGGCCAGCAGCACCTCGGGCTCCTGCATCAGGGCACGCACGACTCCCACCCGCTGGCGCTCGCCTCCCGAGAGTTCATCGGCGCGCTTGTTGGCGTACTGGGCAATGCCCACGCGCTCCATCAGCACGAAGGCGCGCTCGATATCCGCCGCCGGATAGCGGCGAGTCACGGCCTGGAAGAGGCTGACGTAGCCCAGGCGTCCCGCCAGCACGTTTTCCATCACGGTGAGGCGGTCGATCAGGTTGAAGCCCTGAAACACCATGCCGATCTTGCGGCGCACACGGCGCAGGTCACGATGGCGGAGGTTGACGATTTCCGTGCCGTTGAGCTTGATCGACCCCGAGGTAGGCTCCACGAGACGGTTAATGCAGCGCAACAGGGTGCTCTTGCCGGCGCCGGAGGCGCCGACGATGGCGATGACACTATTGCCTTCCACGGCGAGGTCGAGTCCCTTGAGCACGGGCTCGTCCTCGCCGTAGCGTTTGATCAGGTTGGATATCTCCAGCATCGGCGGGTCCCGGCAGGCGAAAGGGCGATGAGATAGCGACGCCGACCGGAGGGCCGGCCGGCGTCGTCCTGTCCGCGAGGGTTACTCGAGGTTATCGGGAGTGTACTCGACCCCGTTGGCGTTCTGGATGGTGCGGATGACCTTCCAGTGTTCCTGGTAGTTGATGGGGATGAATTTCTCGACCCCCTCGAACTCCTCGCCCAGTTCGGTGCCGGCGAAATCGAAGCTGAAGAAGGCCTCCTCGATCTTGTCGACCAGGTCGGGGTGCAGGTTATGGGCGTAGTTGTAGGAGGTGGTCGGGAAGCTGTCCGACTCATAGAGGATCTTGACGTCGGCGGGGTCATAGAGATCGCGGGCGGCCATGCGCTCGACCACCTCCGAGGCCACCGGGGCGGCGTCATAATCCTGGGCCACCACGCCGAGCATGGACTGGTCGTGGCTTCCGGAGTAGACCACTTCGTAGTCCTCGCCGGGGACGATGCCCATTTCGGGGAACAGGGCCCGCGGCGCCTGGTTGCCCGAGTTGGACGTGGGAGAGGTGTGGGCGACCCGCTTGCCCTCGAGATCCGCCATCTCGTCGATGCCGGAATCGACGTGGGTATAGAGCTGGAGGGTGTAGCCGAAGCGCCCGTCATCCGCCCCCATCAGCGCGAAGGGCACCGCGCCGGCCAGGTTGACGGCGAAGGGCGTGGGGCCCGTCGAGAAGCCGGCGATATGCAGGCGGCCGCTACGCATCGCTTCGACCTGAGCCGAATTGGACTGCACGGCGAAGAAGCGCACATCGCGGCCGGTCACGTCCTTCAGGTGCTCGATAAACGGCTGCCAGATATCGGAATAGATGGCCGGGTCTTCCACCGGGGTATAGGCGAAGATCAGGGTGTCGGGGTCGGCCCACTGGGACTCGTCGGCGGGGCGGTCGGCGACCATGTCGCCGTTCGCGTCGCAGTAGATGGCATCGAGGGCCCCGCGCTCGCAATCGTCCTGTGCCTGGGCCTGGCTAGCCGCCAGCAGCGCAAGGGGCAGCAGGGAGGTGGCGAGGGTGGCAAGCGAGAGCTTTCTCACGCGGAGAGGATAATGGATCATGGCAGGCCTCGTGGCGTTATTGTTGTATGAAATATTATTGTATGAAGAATTTCTGTATGGAGCATTTCTGTATGCAGCATTAGTTGGATGAAGCGTTCGGAAATCAATATATTGATGATTGATTACGAATACTATCAGCCCAATCTAGGGTTCGGGGTGAAAGCATGTCAACCATTATTCCTGCCGTGACGGGCCGATGGAACAACCGTTACCTGCTGATGCGCCATGGCCACAGCCTGGCCAACCAGCAGGGGGTGATCATCAGTTCACCGGCGCGGGGGCTGACCGATTACGGCCTGTCCCGCCAGGGCCGGCAACAACTCGAAGGCCTGCTGGCCACCTGGCAATGGGCGGCTCCCAATCGCATCCTGCATTCGGATTTCCGGCGGACCCGGGAGACGGCGGAACGCATCGCGCACCACTTCGGGCTCGCGCTCGAGGCCGAGCCACGGCTTCGGGAGCGTCATTTCGGTGAGTTCGAGGGCGAGAAGGACGATCGCTATGCCGACGTCTGGCGCCATGATGCACAGGATCCACACCACCGGCATGCGGGGGTGGAGGCGCTCGCCTCGGTGGCGGCGCGCATGGGGGAAGTGGTCGCGGACCTGGAGCGGCGTTACACCGGGGAGACCATCCTGCTGGTGAGCCATGGCGACCCGTTGCAGATATTGTTGGCCACCGTGGAGGGGGGTGAGCCGAGCCGGCACCGCGAGCGCGTGTCGCTCACCCCGGCGAGCATTACCCCGCTGCCGCCTGCTGGACGGGCTGGGGATTGAATCGCTGGGCCAGGTAGTCGTCCAGCCGCTGCTGTTGATCGGCCGTCAGGCGCAGCCCGAGCTTGGTGCGACGCCACAGGATGTCATCCAGTGAGCCCGCCCACTCCTGCTCGATGAGATAGTCGACCTCGGCGGCGGTCAAGCCGGCGCCGAACGCCTGGCCCAACGCGGCCTGGGAGTCCTTCCCATCGAGGAAGCGGCGACACAGGGTGCCATAGAGGCGGGTGAAACGCCGGACCTGATTCGTGTCCAGGTAGGGGTAGTCGGCCTGCAGCCGTGCCTCGAAACCGTCCCGGTCGCCGATCTCACCGCCCGGCAGGGGCGTTGTGTCTGTCCAGGGGGCCGTCATCGCCGGCAGATGGGGCGCAAGGGTGGTCAAGGCGGCTTCGGCGAGCTTGCGGTAGGTGGTGATCTTGCCACCGAACACCGAGAGCAGAGGGGCGCCCTGGGTATCCAGGTCGAGAGTATAGTCCCGCGTCATGGCGGAAGGGTCTGCCGATTCGTCGTCGCACAGCGGGCGAACCCCGGAAAAGGTGCGGATGACGTCCTTCGGTTCCAGGGACGTCGTGAAGTGTTCGTTCACCACGCTCAGCAGATAGCCGATTTCCTCCTCGCTGGCCTCGACCTCGGCGGGATTCCCCCGGTAGCGCCGGTCGGTGGTGCCGATCAAGCTGAAATCCTCTTCGTAGGGCAGCACGAAGACGATGCGTCCATCGGTGTTCTGGAGGATAAAGGCCCGTTCATCCTGGTTGATGCGGGGCACCACCAGGTGGCTGCCCTGAATCAGGCGAACCCCATAGCGCGATGACCTGTCGATCTGGCGGCGTACCACCTGCTCTACCCAGGGGCCGGCGGCGTTGACCAGGGTGCGGCAGCGTCGCGTCAGGCGCCGGCCCGAGTCTCGCTCCTCGAGCTCGACCTCCCAAAGCCCCTCGACCTCGGTGACTCCGGTGCAGCGCGTGCGGACCAGGACCTCGGCACCGTTGTCGCGGGCCTGGATAGCATTGAGCACCACGAGCCTGGCGTCATCCACCCAGCAGTCGGAGTATTCGAAGCCTCGGCTGATGCTGGGCGCCAGGCCCTGGTCCGGCGTCAGCTTGATGGCGCGTGAGCCGGGCAAGGCCTTGCGTTTACCGAGGTGGTCATAGAGAAACAGGCCGGCGCGCAGCATCCAGGCCGGGCGCAGATGAGAGCGATGCGGCAGGATGAAACGCAGGGGGTGGATGATGTGCGGGGCCTTGGCGAGCAATACTTCACGCTCCTGCAGGGCCTCGCGCACCAGGCGAAACTCGCGGTGCTCCAGATAGCGCAGGCCGCCGTGGATCAGCTTGCTGCTGGCGGACGAGGTGGCGCTGGCCAGGTCGGCCTGTTCGCAGAGGCCGACCGACAGGCCGCGCCCGGCGGCATCGTTGGCGATGCCGGTGCCGTTGATGCCTCCGCCGATCACGAAGAGGTCGAGTATTTCATCGGACTTGTCACGCATGGAGTCTCCCGCCCGGGGCCGAAACTGGATGATGTTTGAAAACGAAAGTAGACGAAAACGAAACGAACATCAAGGCGCGACATCACGCCACGCCCCGGGCACGGCCGGGACGCGTCTGGCAAGCGAGGGGAGGCGTCAGGCGATATGGAGCGTCACATCATGCTGGTGCAACAGGCGCAGGATGGTGTCGGGTGGCTGGCGGTCGGTAAACAGGGCGTCGAGTTGAGTCAGGTTGCCCTGGCGAACCACGGGGTTGCGCTGAAACTTGGAGTGGTCGGTGGCCAGAAAGACCTTGCGGGAGTTGTGGATGATGGCCTGGGCGACTCGCACCTCCTGGTAGTCGAACTCCAGCAACGAGCCGTCCTCGTCGATGCCGCTGATGCCGATGATGCCGTAATCGACCTTGAACTGATTGATGAAGTCGATGGCCGCTTCGCCGATGATGCCGCCGTCCCGGGAGCGAACCTGGCCGCCGGCGACGATCACGTTGAAGTCCTCTTTATGCTGGAGGATGGCCGCGACATTGAGGTTGTTGGTAATCACCTCCAGCCCATGGTGGTCGAGCAGCGCCTCCGCGACCACCTCATTGCTGGTCCCGATATTGATGAATAGCGAGGAGTGATTGGGGATGTGCCGGGCGAGCAGGGCGGCGATGCGCTGCTTGGCCTCGAGGTTGAGGGTCTTGCGAGTCGAGTAGGCGGTGTTGACGGTACTGGATTCCAGGCCCGCACCACCATGGACCCGGCGAATTCGCCCCTCGGCGGAGAGGGTGTTGAGGTCGCGGCGTATGGTCTGGGGCGTGACCGTGAAGTGGTCGGTCAGCTGCTCGATGCTGGCATACCCCTGGCTACGCACCAGCTCGATGATGGCATCCTGGCGTTGCTGTTGATTCATGGAGTCTCCTAAGCTCCTTGAATTCTACGATATTACGGCGGTGGCGGGCATGGTGCAGGCTTGGGTTTCGGCTAAAGTCGTAGGATTTCTGTTGCGAGGCGTTTTAGAGAGATGCGCGACTAGCGTAATATGCGTGCTCACTAGCGAACATGATCGAATGAAAGCGAAAATCGAACGCCATTTATCAACAGGACACTTGCCATGGCTTCATACCTCCTGGCCATCGATCAGGGCACTACCAGTTCCCGGGCCATCCTCTTCGATCGTCAGGGAAGTTGCGTCGCCTCGGCGCAGCGTGAACTTCCCCAGCATTTTCCCCACGATGGCTGGATAGAGCATGACCCGGAAGATATCTGGGAGGGCGTGCTCGCCACCTGCCGAGAGGTATTGGCCAAGGCCGATGTCGCTCCCCAGGCGATCGACGGGGTCGGCATCACGAATCAACGTGAGACGACCCTGGTGTGGGATCGCCATACCGGGAAGCCGATTTATAACGCCATCGTCTGGCAGGACCGTCGCACCGATGAGGCCTGCCAGGCGCTGCGCCAGGCGGGCCACCTGGGCGAGGTCCAGGCGCGCACCGGGCTGTTGATCGACCCTTATTTTTCGGCGACCAAGCTGGCCTGGCTGCTCGATGAAGTACCCGACGCCCGGGCTCGGGCGGAGCGCGGCGACCTGGCCTTCGGTACCGTCGACACCTTCCTGATCTGGCGCCTGACTGGCGGCCGGGTACACGCCACCGATGCGACCAATGCCTCGCGCACGGCCCTGTTCAATATTCACCAGCAATGCTGGGATGACGAGCTGCTGACCCTGTTCGATATCCCGGCGAACCTGCTGCCCGAGGTCAAGGACTCGAGTGACGACTTCGGTGTGCTGGAACATCAGTGGCTGGGGCATGCACTGCCCATCGCCGGGGTGGCAGGAGATCAGCAGGCCGCCCTGGTCGGTCAGGCCTGCTTTTCGCCGGGCATGGGCAAGAGCACCTATGGCACCGGCTGTTTCATGATCGTCAACACCGGGGAGAGCCCCGAGACCTCGCGTAATCGTCTTCTCACCACGGTGGCCTATCGTCTGAACGGCAAGCCGGTCTATGCCATGGAGGGTAGCATCTTTGTGGCAGGGGCCACCGTTCAGTGGCTGCGCGATGGTCTGAAGCTGTTTGCCGATGCCGCCGAGACGGAGGCATTGGCATGCCAGACGCGTAGTGGCCACAGTGTCTATATGGTGCCGGCATTTACCGGTCTCGGTGCGCCGCACTGGGATCCCAAGGCACGCGGCGCCATCCTTGGCCTGACGCGCGATACCGGGATTGCCGAGATTGTCGCCGCCGGGCTGCAGGCCGTCTGTTATCAAACGCGAGACCTGCAGGAGTGCATGGATGATGATATGACGGCTTCTCCGGGGGTTCTGAGGGTCGATGGCGGCATGGTCGCCAATAGCTGGGTGATGCAGTTTCTCGCCGACATGCTCGGCGTCCCGGTGGATCGGCCGGGGGTGCTGGAGACCACGGCGCTGGGGGCCGCCTATCTTGCCGGCTTGCGCCTGGGCTGGTATCGCGATCTCGACGAAATTGCCGGGCTATGGCAGCGCGATCGGCAGTTTTCGCCACAGATGGACGAGGCGGAGCGCGAGCGCCTCTATGCCGGCTGGCAGGAAGCCGTCGAGCGGGTGCGTACGCAGTGATCGTTTGCCTGCCCAAGATGCTGATTCTTCGGCCTTGGCGAGAATATTGCGCTTGCATTTCCAGGGCAGATAGGTAGAATACGCATCCGTTGCCGCACATGACGCCATGTCGTCATCGAGATGCAGGACCATAGCTCAGTTGGTTAGAGCGCCACGTTGACATCGTGGAGGTCGGCGGTTCAAATCCGCCTGGTCCTACC
>NZ_CANLFS010000036.1 GCF_947490095.1 uncultured Halomonas sp.
AGATCTTGGTCGTGATCAATCAACAGGATACGCCACCCTTCCTACCTCCTCCCATACACCAGACTTGAGCTTAACTCAACGATTTCGTGATTCGTTATCCTGATCTTGATGTGCAGTTTGATATGACCAATCAAAAATTGGATTTGGTCGCCGAGGGCTACGATCTCGCGGTGCGTATGGGAAGGCTGGAAGATTCCAGCATGATGGCAAAAAGGTTGTCATCGAGAGTGAAATATGTTTGTGCGTCACCCGAATATTTATCAAATTATGGTGCGCCTCATTCCTTGTCGGAGCTTGATCAGCATAACTGTCTTCAAGGTAATCTGGATTATTGGAGTTTTGATGAGAAGGGGAAGTCACGAAAAGTTAGCATAAAAGGAAATATCACCTGTAACAATGGATGGACACTCCTCGATGCTGCGCTAAAAGGCATAGGAATTGTTCAGTTGCCAGACTACTATGTAGAGGAGTCCTTGAAATCTGGAAAATTAATATCCCTGCTGGAACATTGTCAGGAAGATAATGAAGGTATCTGGGCGGTTTATCCTCATAATCGACACCTGTCACCGAAAGTTAGAATGCTCTTGGAGTTTTTCAGTGAGTCGCTGAGTTGAGGTTTTTTATATAGTTTTTGTTTAAAAAAGTGATTTATTTTTTCTTTTGGTATGGGTCTTTTTTTATCAATGCAGGTCGCTGCATTGTTGTGGCCAATGGCGATAATGTTGTCTTGTTTTTCGTTAACGACCATGACTGGTGTTGTCACGAAAGCCGAGAAACGAGGGTAGGGCGATACCCAGAAGTGTGAACGATATGGTGACGTAGGTGGGGAGCAATCCAGGCCGGTAATGCTGCACAGCAACGGCCGTGGCGCTAAGCAGAGTGATTAACACTATCTGCTTGTCAATCGACTCGATGATGGAGCCGCATAGGGTAAAGAATCATTTGAGAGAGTTGAGTTTCGGTCGAACAATCATTGCTTTCTCATGAAGTTGGCAGCCTCATGAAGTTGACAACATCGTGGCGCTGCGGTGGGCGCGGCGCCACGCTTGGAGCCCTAAAGGCCGAGGTGTCGGGCGTGAAAACGGAGGTGTTGTTCGATGAAGCTGGCAATAAAGTAATAACTGTGATCGTAGCCATCGCGACGATAGAGCTCTAGGGGGTAGTCGTTGGCCTTGGCGGACGCCTCCAGCATTTCTGGCTTGAGCTGGTCGTGCAAGAAGTCGTCGGATTCTCCTTGATCCACTAGGGCTGGCACCTTGGCATCGGTCTGGCGCATCAACAGGCTGGCGTCATAGCTTGCCCAGCTATCGATATCCTTGCCCAGATAGGCCATAAATGCCTTCTTTCCCCAGGGGCAATTAGCCGGATTGCTGACCGGACTGAAGGCCGATACCGAGAGATAGTGCTTCGGGTTGCGCATCGCCAACACCAGGGCACCGTGCCCCCCCATGGAGTGACCGGCAATGGCTCGTTTTGCGTTGATCGGAAACATGGTCTCGACCAACTGGGGTAGCTCTTTCAACACATAGTCATACATGCGGTAGTGGCGATTCCAGGGAGCCTGGGTGGCATTAACATAGAAGCTTGCGCCTTTACCAAGATCGTAGCCGTTATCATCCGTCACTTCATCGCCGCGAGGGCTGGTGTCCGGCGCGATAATGGCCATGCCCAGTTCGGCGGCTATGCGCTGAATACCGGCTTTCTGCATGAAATTTTCATCGGTGCAGGTCAGCCCCGACAGCCAATATAGTGCTGGCACCTTGCCACCGCTTGACGCCTGAGGAGGGAGGTAGATAGCAAAGCGCATGGTGCAATTCAGAGTTTCTGAATAATGGCTGTACTGTTTGTGCCAGCCCTCGAAGCTCTTGTTGCAGCTCAGATTTTCAATGGACATAAGGTACCCTTAAAAAAGCGATCGCCTGCCGGGGCAGACGATCGCTGAGCTCACTTGTCGAAATGAATGACGGAGCGGATGCTCTTGCCTTCGTGCATGAGTTCGAAGGCCTCGTTGATTTTCTCCAACCCCATCGTATGGGTAATGAAGTCATCGAGCTTGAATTCACCCTGCATGTAGCGCTCGACATATTCCGGCAATTCAGAGCGCCCCTTGACGCCTCCGAAAGCGGAGCCTTTCCAGACACGACCCGTGACCAGCTGGAACGGACGAGTAGAGATTTCCTGACCGGCACCAGCCACGCCGATAACCACGGATTCGCCCCAGCCTTTATGGCAACATTCTAGGGCAGAGCGCATCACGTTGACGTTGCCGATACACTCGAAGGAGTAATCCACGCCGCCGTCAGTCAGCTCGACGATCACATCCTGGATCGGCATGTCGTAGTCTTTCGGATTGATGCAGTCGGTGGCACCCAGCTTGCGCGCCAGCTCGAACTTGCTCTCATTGATGTCGATGGCAATGATTCGGCTGGCCTTGGCCATGGACGCGCCGATGATGGCCGAAAGGCCGATGCCGCCCAGACCAAAGATGGCTACTGTGGCGCCTTCTTCCACCTTGGCGGTGTTCATCACCGCCCCCATGCCGGTGGTGACACCGCAGCCGAGCAGGCACACCTCCTCCAGCGGCGCGGCCTTGTTGACCTTAGCCAAGGAGATTTCCGGCAAGACAGTGAATTCGGAGAAGGTGGAACAGCCCATGTAGTGGTAGATGGGCTGACCGTCCTTGTAGAATCTGGTGGTGCCATCGGGCATCAGGCCCTGGCCCTGGGTCTCGCGGATCTTCTGACACAGGTTAGTCTTGCCGGATTGACAGAATTTACACTCACCGCACTCCGGCGTGTATAGGGGAATGACGTGATCCCCCACCTGAACGCTTGTCACGCCTTCGCCTACCGCTTCAACGATGCCTCCGCCTTCATGGCCAAGGACCGCCGGAAAGATGCCTTCGGGATCATCGCCGGAAAGCGTGAAGGCATCGGTGTGGCAGACGCCCGAGGCCACCACTCGCACAAGCACTTCGCCGGCCTTGGGCGGCATCACATCGATTTCCTCGATGGACAGCGGTTGATTTGGTCCCCAGGCAATGGCGGCTTTGGATTTGATCACTTGAGTCACCTAATTTTTCAGTAGTCACAGTACGGCGGCAAGATGGCCTTGTCTTCTCGTGGACAGGGTTATAATTGCCGCCATATGGATGATGATAAGCCGTGATATAAACTAACTTTTACCGTATGGAAAAGCTTTTTTAGTTCTGTTTCTATGGCTAAGGATTTGCAACTTTATGTGAGGCGTTGTCAAAATATACTCGCCTGGTTATTGCCGTGCCAAGAGTGATGGTTATTACTTGGTAGCATTGTAGGCCAGGTGCAATGTATTCTCATTGACGTCGATTTTAGCCGGCGACTGTTGATAAGTGAGAAGCTTGAGCCGGGATTCGGCCATGGACGCACTGTCGCCAGCGGTGTTGAAATGTTGAAGCGCGGCCTGACGGTCGTGGCTTTCCTCGGCTTGATAGTTGCGGTGCGACAGCGCTTCCTGATTGAGCCGCAGGGCTCGATCAGTTGCTGGATCAGCCTGGGCAGAAAGGGGAAGAACGGAGAGAAGTAGGCTGGCAACGATTAACTTGGTTTTCATGGAAATTACCTTGTAGTGTCTGGATTTTAGTAATGGGTTTTAATGGGAAGTTGGCGAATCTCAGCGGTAAACACTGCGCTTGATTCGATGTGAGTATTCTATTTTTTTTAAAATGCGAGATAAATATGATTATTATAAAATGATTGTTTCACTACGGTAATAATGCGGATGATTGAGCAGACCGTCTATCGCTGGGAGGCCGTCCCTCCCCGATAATGCCGCCCTCAAGGAAACCGTTTCGGGAACGTGATGACGACGGCACAACGCAAGGGGCCCGCCAATGGCGGGCCCCTTGCGTTGTCTGACTTGAGGAAAGGCTACTGCCGGTACCGAGAGCAGGGGCGGGTGGCCCGCTGCGGATCGGTCCTACTACCGGTAGGCCGCTTCCTTGAGCGCACGGATGCGGCCGGTACCGAGAGCAAGGGCGGGTCGGTCCTACTGCCGGTAGGCCGCTTCCTTGAGCGCACGGATGCGATCATCCAAAGGCGGGTGGCTGGCGAACAGGCGCTCCACCAGCGAGCGGGTCTGGCCCTTGGTGATGGCCATGGCGCGCAGGGTGTCGGGCATCTGGTCGGGTAGCTCGGTCTCGGCCTTGAGCCGCGTCAGGGCGTTGATCATGGCGCCGGAGCCGGCCAGCTTGGCGCCGGCGGCGTCGGCGCGATATTCGCGAAAGCGCGAGAACCAGGCGACGATGGCCGAGGCGGCGATGCCGAAGACGATTTCGGCGACCATCACCACCGCGAAGTACCCCATGAACCCCAGGCCGCCTTCGCCATCGCTGCGGGCGCGCAGGAACTGGTCGACCAGCTGGGCGACCACCCGGGCGAAGAACATCACGAAGGTGTTCACCACGCCCTGGACCAGGGCCAGGGTCACCATGTCGCCGTTGGCCACATGGCCGATCTCGTGGGCCAGCACCGCACGCACCTCTTCGGGGCGCATGCGATTGAGCAGGCCGGCGGAGACCGCCACCAGGGCGTCATTCTTGTTCCAGCCGGTGGCGAAGGCGTTGGACTGCTGGGCGGGGAAGATGCCCACTTCCGGGGTCTTGATGCCGGCGTCCCGGGCCAGCTCCGCCACGGTGTCCACCAGCCACTTCTCGGTGGCATTGGAGGGCGTGTCGATCAGCACGGTGCCGGTGCTGCGCTTGGCCATCCACTTGGAGATGAACAGCGAGACCATCGAGCCGGCCATGCCGAAGATAAAGCAGAAGATCAGCAGGCTCTGGAAATTGATGCCCTGGTCGCTGAGGTAGCTGTCCACGCCCAGCAGGCGCAGGGTGACGCTGGCCACCAGCAGTACCGCCAGGTTGGTGGCCAGGAAGAGCAGGATGCGCATCATGTCGGTGGATCTCCATCGATCATCGAAAGGAGCCGCCCGGGATGGGCGGCGTGTTCAAGCTATTGCTTAGATACGGCCGGGCGGTATGGGTTTCAAGCTTCGGGGTCGCCGGGCCCGTGACGCGCTACTGGCGGTAGCGCGACAGGAAACGTGCGAAGCGGTCCAGGGCGTCGCTGAGCTGGTCGGCCCAGGGTAGGGTCACGATGCGCACATGGTCGGGGTCCGGCCAGTTGAAGGCGGTCCCCTGTACCAGCAGGATCTTCTCCTGCAGGAGCAGATCCAGCACCATCTGCTGGTCATCCTGAATATTGAAGACCTTGGGGTCGAGGCGCGGGAAGGCGTAGAGCGCTCCCTTCGGCTTCACGCAGGAGACGCCGGGAATGGCGTTGAGCTTTTCGAAGGTGATATCGCGCTGGGCCAGCAGGCGGCCGCCGGGCAGGACCAGGTCATTGACCGATTGGTAGCCGCCCAGTGCGGTCTGGATGGCATGTTGGGCCGGCACGTTGGCACACAGGCGCATGGAGGCGAGCATGGTCAGCCCCTGGATGAAATCGGCGGCCCGTTGCTTGGCGATATTGCCGGAGAGGATCATCCAGCCCGAGCGAAAGCCGGCACAGCGATAGCTCTTGGAGAGCCCGTTGAAGGTGACCACCAGCTGGTCCTCGCCGGCCAGGGCGCCGGTGGAGACATGCTCGACGTCGTCGTAGAGGATCTTGTCGTAGATCTCATCGGAGAACACCACCAGGTCGTGCTGGCGGGCGATTTCCAGCAGCTCACGCACGACCTCGGGCGGGTAGACGGCGCCGGTGGGGTTATTGGGGTTGATGATCACGATGGCCCGGGTGTGGGCGGTGATCTTGGCGCGAATATCGTCCAGGTCCGGCGCCCAGCCGGCCTGTTCGTCGCACAGATAGTGCACGCCATGGCCACCGGAGAGGTTGGCGGCGGCGGTCCACAGCGGATAGTCTGGAGCGGGGATCAGCACCTCGTCGCCGTCGTTGAGCAGCGCCTGGAGAGCCATCACGATCAGCTCGGAAACGCCGTTGCCGATGTAGATGTCCTCGACACTCACGCCGGGGATATCCCGACGCTGGCATTCCTGCATGATCGCCTTGCGTGCGGAATAGAGTCCCTTGGAGTCGCAGTATCCCTGGGCGGTCGGCAGGTTACGCATCACGTCCTGCAGGATCTCCTCGGGGGCCTCGAAGCCGAAGGGGGCGGGGTTGCCGATATTCAGCTTGAGAATGCGCTGACCTTCCTCTTCCAGGCGCTTGGCGTGGTCGAGCACCGGGCCGCGGATGTCGTAGCAGACGTTATGCAGCTTGTGGGATTTGCGGAGGGGGGTGTCCATGCGTTCAGTGTCCTGGTCGGCTAGGGCGATAGGCTTAGGCGTTGTGCGAGGGGGGCGCGGCATCGTTGCCGTCCGGCTCGGGCGCCGGTTCCGGGGGGATATCCGCGGGTGTCTCCAGGGTCAGTCGGCCAAGCTTGCCGTCACGCAGCTCATGGAGCAACACCTCGGCACCGCGGTGCAGGTCCACTTCGCCGCCGGGGCGCAGGCCGCCGCGCTTGCCGGCGATCTCGGAGAGGATGGCGTGGCCATCGAAACCGGCGATGGCGAGCAGGTCAACCCGTTCCGGGCCGTCGGCCTCGACCCGGGCGGCGTCGGGGTTGGCCCGATAGCCGGGTAGGGCCTTGAGCCGATAGCGCGCCTTGAGGGCCTCGGGGTAGCGTCTGGCCAGCTCGGCGGCGCCGATCATGGCCACGTCCACATAGTCGATGGCAGTATCGCGAATGGCGCCGCTGACCGCCAGACGGTAGGCGCTGGCCTGATCCTCGATCTTGGGCCACAGCACTCCGGGGGTATCGATAAGGGCCACCCGGCCGTTGATGCGAACCTTCTGCTGACGCTTGGTGACCGCCGGCTCGTTGCCGGTCTTGGCGATGCTCTTGCCGGCGAGGCCGTTGATCAGGGTCGACTTGCCCACGTTGGGGATGCCCATCACCATCACGCGCACGTCACGGTCGGCGCGGACCTGGCCGGCGAGCTCGTGGCAGAGTCGGGGGATGCGTTTGAGCTCCCGAGCGTTGGTGGTGGTCACGGCGAGGGCGCGCATATCGGGCTGGGCGTCGAAATGGGCCACCCACTCCCGTGTCCGCTCGGGGTCGGCGAGGTCGGCCCGGGAGAGGATCTTGAGCACCGGCTTGTGGCGGGTGAGATCGGCCAGCATGGGGTTGGCGCTGGAGTAGGGCAGGCGGGCGTCGAGGACCTCGACCACCACGTCGACCTCCGGCAGCGCCTCGGTGATCTGGCGCCGTGCCTTGTTCATGTGTCCCGGGAACCAGCCGAGCATGGGCCTCTCCTGCCTTCAAGAAAACGGCCGCCTATCTTAGCAGATGCGCGGCCGTGGCAGGATGGTCGGCGGGTTATTCTCCGGGATGAAAGTCCAGCGCCACGGAGTTGAGGCAGTAGCGCTGGCCGGTGGTATCGACCGGGCCATCGGGGAAAACGTGACCGAGGTGCGCGCTGCAGCGTGCACAGGTTACCTCGGTGCGGCGCATGCCGTGGGAGGTGTCGAGGTGTTCCTCGACACACGATGGCGTCATGGGCCGGTCGAAGCTCGGCCACCCGCAGCCGGCCTCGAACTTGTGCTCGTTCTCGAACAGTGGCGCATGGCAGCATACGCAGTGATAGATGCCGTGCTCACGGGTGACTCGGCAGTCACCGCTGAAGGGGGGCTCGGTGCCCTTTTCCCGGGTGACGCGGTACTGCTCCGGAGTGAGCATGTCACGCCATTCGGCGTCGGGCCTGTCGATCTTCCAGGGCATGGTGGCTCTCCTTGTCACTGGGTGATGCCCCTATTGTGGCACGCACCGGGTGGGTCGGGGGAGCCCCCGCCGCGGGCGCGCACACGACCCCTCAACGCAAGCGCCCCCGGGAGTGCGGGGGCGCCTGTCATTCGAGCCGGGGCTCAGACGTTGAAGCGGAAGTGGATCACGTCGCCGTCCTGGACGATGTATTCCTTGCCCTCCAGGCGCCACTTGCCGGCATCCTTGGCGCCCTGCTCGCCGCCCAGCGAGACGAAGTCCTCGTAGGCGATGACTTCGGCGCGGATAAAGCCCTTCTGGAAGTCGGTGTGGATCACGCCGGCGCCTTCCGGGGCGGTGGCGCCCACCTTCACGGTCCAGGCGCGCACTTCCTTGACCCCGGCGGTGAAGTAGGTCTGTAGACCGAGCAGGGCGTAGCCGGCACGAATAACGCGATCGAGCCCGGGCTCTTCCATGCCCATCTCGGCGAGGAACATGGTGCGTTCCTCGTCGTCCAGCTCGGCGATCTCGGCCTCCAGCTGGTTGCACACCGGTACCACGACGGCCCCCTCTTCCTCGGCGATCTCGCGGACCACGTCCAGGTAGGGGTTGGACGCGAAGCCGTCCTCGTTGACGTTGGCGATGTACATGGTGGGCTTGAGGGTCAGAAAGCCGAAGCCCTTGAGCTGATGCTGGTCGTCGTCATCCAGCCCGAAGCTTCGCAGCGGCATGCCCTCGGCCAGGTGAGGCTGGATGCGCTCGAGGATCGCCTTGGTGGCGATGGCTTCCTTGTCGCCGCCCTTGGCCACGCGCACCAGGCGCTGGATGGCACGCTCCACGGTGTCGAGGTCGGCCAGCGCGAGTTCCATGTTGATGATCTCGATGTCGGCACGCGGGTCGACCTGGTTGGCGACGTGGATCACGTTGTCGTTGTCGAAACAGCGCACCACATGGGCGATGGCCTGGGTCTCGCGGATATTGGCCAGGAACTTGTTGCCCAGTCCCTCACCCTTGGAGGCCCCGGCGACCAGGCCGGCGATATCGACAAACTCCATGGTGGTCGGCAGGACCTTCTGTGGCTTGACGATCTCGGCCAGCTTGTCGAGGCGTGGGTCGGGCATGGGCACGATGCCCACGTTGGGCTCGATAGTGCAGAAGGGGAAGTTCTCTGCATCAATGCCGGATTTGGTGAGAGCGTTGAAGAGAGTCGACTTGCCGACATTGGGCAGGCCGACGATACCGCAATTGAAACCCATAGGAATATCCTGGAAAACGTGTTCGCGAATGGAGAGTGGCGAGTATTCTACGAGATAAAAGCGATAAGCCATACGTTGTAAGTGCTCGGCTTTGCCGAGAGCTGTAAGCCATACGCTCTACGAAAAACCCGCCCCGGCTGAGCCGAGAGCGATAAGCGATACGCTTTACGCTGAATGTAAGCTTCTTGCCGCGCGTTGCGATGGCGATATCCTGGCTTACGGCTTACGGCTTACGGCTTACGGCTTACGGCTTACGGCTTACGGCTTACGGCTTA
>NZ_CANLFS010000037.1 GCF_947490095.1 uncultured Halomonas sp.
AAGCCGTAAGCCGTAAGCCGTAAGCCGTAAGCCGTAAGCCGTAAGCCGTAAGCCGTAAGCCAGGCTATCGCCACCGACACTCCCGGCAAGGGGTTTACGTATAGCGTAAAGCGTATGGCTTACAGCCCCCGGCGGAGCCGAGCACATACAACGTATGGCCCCACGGCTCAGCCGGGCGACGCCCGGCTCGCCCGGTTATTCCGGAATCCCCCCTCGCGTCAACGCGGCGGGATCCAGTAGCCGCTCCAGCTCCTCGCGGGAGAGCTCGGTCTGCTCCTGTGCCACCTCGATGATCGGCCTGCCTGCCTGGTAGGCCTGCTTGGCGATGGCCGCCGCCGCGTCGTAACCGATGACCGAATTCAGCGCCGTCACCAGGATGGGGTTGCGTGACAGGGGCTCGGCAAGCCGGTCTTCGCGCACCCGGAAGGTCGCGATGGCCCGATTGCCGAGCAGCCAGGCGGTGTTGCTCATCAGGCTGATCGAGGTCAGCAGGTTATGGGCCACCAGCGGCAGCATGACGTTGAGCTGGAAGTTGCCGCCCTGCCCCGCCACGGCGACCGCCGTGTCGAGCCCGATCACCTGGGCGGCCGCCTGGGCCGCGGACTCCGGGATCACCGGATTGACCTTGCCCGGCATGATCGAGCTGCCCGGCTGGAGTGCCTCCAGCTCGATTTCACCGAGCCCGGCCAGGGGCCCGGCGTTCATCCAGCGCAGATCATTGGCGATCTTCATGATCACGCAGGCCAGCCCCCTGAGCTGCCCCGAGAGCTCCACCGCCGCATCCTGGGAGGCCAGGCTGGCGAAGAAACTGTCATTGGGGGTAAAGGCAATGCCGGTCTGATTCGACAGCTCGGCGGCCATGCGGTCGGCGAACGCCGGATGAGCATTGATGCCCGTCCCCACGGCCGTGCCCCCCTGGGCCAGGCGACAGAGCCTGACCAGGGCGCTATCGAAGCGCTCGACGGCCTGCCCCAGCTGGCTCGACCAGCCTCCCAACTCCTGGCTCATGCGTAGCGGCATGGCGTCCATCAGGTGGGTGCGGCCGGTCTTGACCACGCCATCGAGCTCGGCGGCACGGCTATCGATGGTATCTCGCAGATGCACCAGGGCCGGACGCAGGCGATTGGTTACCTCGAGGGCGGCCGCCACATGAATGGCGGAGGGGATCACATCATTACTGGATTGGCCCATATTGACGTGATCATTGGGCCCCACCGCCGGCCCCTCACGGCTGGCCAGATTCGCCAGCACCTCATTGACGTTCATGTTGCTGGACGTACCGGAGCCGGTCTGGAAGACGTCGACCGGGAAGTGGTCATCGTGTTCGCCGCGAATCACCGCCTCGGCGGCCGACACAATCGCCTCGCTCCGTTCGGCGTCGAGCAGCCCCAGGTCGGCGTTGACGCGAGCCGCCGCCAGCTTGATACGGGCAATGGCATGAATAAACGGCGTGGGCATCGACTGCCCCGAGACCGGGAAGTTGTCGACGGCACGCTGGGTCTGTGCCCCGTACAGGGCCTGTGCCGGCACCTCCAGCGTCCCCATGCTGTCGCGTTCGCTACGCATCTGGCTCATAGCCTCGTCTCCTCGCGTTGCCATGCATGTCTCTCTGCTCACCATGGTGCCAAGCGGCGCATTCGGCAAGGCCGGCGCCGCCCGGTGACGATGCGACACGCTTCATTGCCAATGTTGCACCGCACAAGTCGCTCTGTTATTGTGCATCGCAACAGAGCGGACATCGCTCCCTTATTACCCATGTAACCAGTTCCCGTGTAACCAGGAGGTTCCACCATGATCAACGCCTTCAACTTCGATTCCAAGGCCTTCGACACCCAACAGTTCGAGTCTATCTTCTTCGCCCCGGCGCGCACCTACGCCAGCCTGGCGGTGGACTACAGCGAGAAGCTGGCCAACGCTCAGCTCGACGCCGCCAAGGCCTACACCGATACCGGCCTGGCCCAGGTGCGTAACCTGCTGAACGTCAAGGATGCGGAAGGCCTGCGCACCTATATGGAAGGTCAGCAGAAGGTCGCCAAGGACCTCGCCGAGCGCATGAAGGGCGACGCCGAGAAGGTGGCTTCCCTGCAGCAGGACTTCGTCCAGCAGAGCCAGAAGCTGACCGAAGACAGTGTCAAGCAGGCTCAGGCGGCTACCGCCAAGGCCGGCCAGTAAGCCGACACCGGGGCCCCGTCCCCTCGCGCTCTCGAGCGCCTGAACCGCCGCCCCACCGGGGCGGCGGTTTTCGTTTGGTGCGACCTGCCTTCAATGTGTCTTTTGCGCTACCCTAGGCCGAGGCACGGGGCGCCTGCAGAGACCGAAATCGGATAGGGAGGTCACCATGAAGCGTTATTATCCCCTCGCCCTGGCGGCACTGGTGCTGGCCGGCTGCGAGGTCGTCCCCCCCGCTCCCACGGAGCGCATCGACGTCATCGACCGGGGGGAAACCCGGCGCGATGTCCCCCAGGAAAGCCGCCAGGACGAACCCGAGCCGCCACCGCGCGCCGCCAGGGAGGTCGCCTTCCCGGAGGCCGAATACGCCAGGCTCGAGAAACAGGGCAGCGCCGCGATCAGCGGCCGGTTGACGCTGAGCGGGCGCCCGGTACCCAATGCGGGCATATCGGTGGCGCCGATCACCAGCTACTCCGCCGAAGCCGCCGAAAAGGCCCTGGCCGGCATCGCCGTGGAACCCGCCGACCCCCGGGCACGGGAATACACCCATACCACGCGTACCGACGGCAACGGCCACTTCCAGGTCTCCCGCCTGCCTTCCGGTGATTTCTACGTGTCGGGCGCCGGCCCCGACCCCCAGAGCGGCAAGCCCAGGGTGGTGATCCACCAGATCAGCCTGGGCAAGGGCCAGCATCGCGAGGTCGAGCTCAGCCGCTGACGGCACGCCATCGAGGCCTCAGCGCATCGATGGTTAGCATAATGTCTCACTCCCTCCTAGGCTGGAAGCCATGTCGTTGCCCCCAGGGCACTTCTTTACTGTTCCAGGAGGGACCACATGGAGAAGACACTCCCCACCATCGTCGGCCGCCTCGGCCTTGGCCTCTTCGCCGCCGTGCTGAGCCTGCCCACCACCGCCGCCACCCTCGAGGAGATCCGCGAGCGTGGCCATATCGCAGTCGCGGTCGCGGACGAGGTGCCTTACGGCTATCTGGACGCCGAGGGTGAAGCGCGCGGCGCCGGCCCCGAGGTGGCGCGCGAACTACTCGAGCAACTGGGTATCGAGCGGGTCGAGTGGCGGGTCGTCGACTTCGATGACCTGATTCCGGGACTCGAGGAGGGAGAGTTCGATATGGCGGCGGCCGAGATGGCCATTCGCCCCGAGCGTTGTTCGCGGGTTCTGTTCTCCGAGCCCAACACCTCCTATGGCGAAGGGCTGCTGGTGCAAACCACAAACCCTCACGAGATTCATGCCTACGATCATTTCGTGTCGCGTGACGATATTCGCGTGGCGGTGCTGACCGGTACCAGCCAGGTCGACATCCTCAGCACCCTGGGGGTGCCGGAGGAGCAGCAGGTGACGGTCAACACCAACGCCCAGGCCATCGAGGCGGTCCTCGATGGTGAGGCCGAGGCCTATGCCGGCACCGGCCTGACGGTGAGCCAGCTGGCCCAGGAGAGCCCTCGTCTGGAGGTGGCACGGAACTTCGTTGATTCCCGGATCGACGGCGAAATGGTGCGCAGCTGGGGGGGCTTTGCCTTCCCCCAGGACGCCGAGTCACTGCGCGCCGCCTTCAACGAGGCATTGCTCGACTATCGCAACACCAAGGCCTGGCAAAATACCCTGAGCGGCTACGGCTTCACCAAGGACGACATTCTCAACGCCTTTCGCTTCGATACGCAGTGGCTTTGCCGCCGCTAGTGACCGTTACCAGCCCAGTGCCTGCTTGACGAAGGGAATGGTCAGCTTGCGCTGGGCGGAGAGCGAGGCCCGGTCGAGCTCTTCCAACAACAGGAACAACGCATCGAGCCTGCGTGGCCCTCGATGCAGGATATAGCGCGCCACCTCGTCGCCGAGCTGCATGCCTCGGACTCGGGCACGCAGCTGGAGGGCAGCCAAACGCCCTGTATCATCCAGGCCCTGGACATGAAAGGTCAGCCCCCAGGTCAGCCGCGACGCCAGGTCGGGAAGCTTCACGGGGAGCTGGCGTGGCGGCGCTTCGGCGGCCACCACCAGCCGCTTGCCGGCATCGCGCAGGCGGTTGAAGGCATGGAACAGGGCCTCCTCCCAGCGAGGCCGCCCCACCACTCGCTCCAGGTCATCGATGGCCAGCAGGTCCAGGCGCTCGATATCCTCCAGCATCAATGGCGGGAAATGACCCAGCTCCTCCAGAGGCAGGTAGAGGGCCCGCCTATCCTGATCCGAGGCCGCATGGCAGGCGGCCTGCAGCAGATGACTGCGGCCCACCCCCGGCGCCCCCCACAGATAGAGGAAAGGCTCACCCCCCGGTTCCAGTTGCTGGGTCAAGCGCCCCGCCAGGGTGGCATTGGGGCCAGGGTGAAAGTTGACGAAGGTGGCATCGTCACGCAGCCCGACGCCCAGAGGCAGCTGTGCGGGCGCACGGCTCATGGTGACTCCTCGTCGTGGCAGTGGTTGAGTGTCTCGTCGTACAAGGCGCTGTTCTTGTAGCGGGCATTGAGTTCACGCAAGAGTACCATGATCACCGCCGCCGCCGGCAGCGCCAGCAACACCCCGGTAAAGCCGAACAGATTGCCACCGGCCAATACCGCGAAGATGACCGCCACCGGATGCAGCCCGATCTTGTCACCCAGCAGCTTGGGCTGCAGCACCACACTCTCCACCACCTGGCCGAAGCCAAACACGACGGCGACCCCCAGCAACAGCCACCACTCGCCCCCCTGGAAGAAGGCCACCAGGCCCGCCACGCTGATGCCGACGATCACCCCCAGGTAGGGCACGATGCTGGCCAGCCCCGAGAGCAGGCCGATCAACAGCCCGAAGCGCACCCCCAGCAGCGTGAGGCCGATGGCATAAATGATGCCGAGGCACAGCATGACGATCAGCTGACCGCGCAGGAAGGCCGAGAGCACCTCGTCACACTGTCCGGCCAGGCGATTCGCGGTGCCTTCCCAGCGCCGCGGCAGCCAATCGCGTATCTTGGCAACGATAACGTCCCAGTCCAGCAGCAGGTAGAAGGTCACCACCGGTATCAGGGCCAGATTGCCGACCCAGCCGACCAGCGCCAGTCCCGAACGCGACACGCCGGACAGCAGGGTTGCCGCCAGGGTCCCGGTCTCCTTCCAGTTGTCCACCACCGTCTGGCGCAGGGCATCGACATCGGTGGAGAGGTCCAGGCCGACCAGCGACTGTACCCGTGGCACCAGCGTCTGCTGCACCCAGTTGAGGACCGACGGCAGCGACTCCACCAGCTGACCGAGCTGGCGTCCCAGCACCGGCATCACCAGCAGCAGGGCCACCACGATGACCAGCGTCAGCAACAGAAACACCAGGGAGACGGAGAGCCGGCGAGACAGACCCAGCGCCTCCAGGCGGTCGGCCAGGGGGTCGCCGAGATAGGCCAGCACCATGCTGACAAAGAACGGCATGAGCACCGGCTCGATGCTGATGAAGAACCACAGCGCCAACACCATCACGCCGGCTGCCACCCACCACTGTCTATGCATTGCTACCTCCTTGTCCCGCGACTGCCGACGGGCTGCCAGCCGTTCGCCGTGATGCTACAATTCTGTCCCTGACTTGCCTACTGCGCGACGGCTCCCGCCGCGCCGATAACCCGACAGGATTCCCGATGACCGACTCCTCCACACGCCCCTCGCTCAGCTACAAGGACGCCGGGGTCGATATCGACGCCGGTAACGCCCTGGTCGACCGCATCAAAGGGGTCGCCAAGCGTACCACCCGCCCGGAAGTGATGGGGGGCCTGGGTGGCTTCGGCGCCCTCTGTGAACTGCCTGCCGGCTACCGCGAGCCGGTCCTGGTCTCGGGTACCGATGGCGTCGGCACCAAGCTGCGCCTGGCCATGGACCTGGGTCGACATGACACGATCGGCATCGATCTGGTGGCGATGTGCGTCAACGACCTGATCGTGGCCGGCGCCGAGCCACTGCTGTTCCTCGACTACTATGCCACGGGCAAGCTTGACGTGGATATCGCCGCCGACGTGGTCGACGGCATCGGTGCCGGATGCGAGAAGGCCGGCTGTGCCCTGGTGGGCGGCGAGACCGCCGAGATGCCTGGCATGTACGCGGGCAGCGACTATGACCTGGCCGGCTTCTGCGTCGGGGTCGTGGAGAAGTCCGAGATCCTCGACGGCAAGCGGGTCGCCGAGGGCGACGTGCTGCTGGGCATGGCCGCTTCCGGCCCCCACTCCAATGGCTACTCGCTGATCCGCAAGATTCTGGAGGTCTCCGGCGCCTCGCTGGATACCGAACTCGACGGCGAGTCTTTGGGCGATGCACTCATGGCACCGACACGCATCTACGTGAAACCGCTGCTGTCCTTGATCAAGGACAGCGACGTGCCGGTGCATGCCCTCTCCCATATTACCGGCGGTGGCCTCACCGAGAACCTGCCTCGCGTGCTGCCCGAAGGCCTTACCGCCCGGGTCGACGTTAGCGCCTGGCAGCGCCCGGCCGTCTTCGACTGGCTGCGCGAACAAGGCAATGTTGCCGAGGAAGAGATGTATCGCGTGCTGAACTGCGGCATCGGCATGGTCATCGTGGTGCCGGCCGAGAAGGCCGACCAGGCCCGCGCCCACCTTCAGGCCCAGGGAGAGGCGGTCTACCGTATCGGCGAGATCGTTGCTGGCGAGCCTGGCGATGACCGAGTAATCCTGGAGAACCTGGCAGGATGAGCGAACAATACGCGAGCGACACCCTCAAGGACTTCGTCCCCGAACCTGCCGATACCCGTCGCGTGGTGGTGCTGATCTCCGGCAACGGCAGCAACCTCGAGGCCTTGATCGAGGCCCAGACCCACGATGCCCTGGGCGGCGAGGTCGTCGCCGTCGTCTCCAACGAGCCGGATGCCTATGGGCTGGTCCGTGCCCGGGAGGCCGGCATCGATGCGGTGGTGTTGCCCCACCGCGAGTACGAGAGCCGCGATGCCTATGACGGGGCCCTGATCAAGGTGGTCGAACGCCATGAACCGGACCTCATCGTCCTCGCCGGCTTCATGCGCATCCTCACCCCGCGCTTCGTGCAGCGCTTTTTGGGGCGCCTGGTCAATATCCACCCCTCGCTGCTGCCCGACTACCAGGGCCTGAACACCCACGCCCGGGCGCTGGCCGACGGCGTGAGCGAGCACGGCTGCAGCGTGCACTTCGTGACCGAGGAACTCGACGGCGGCCCGGTGATCATCCAGGCCGCGGTCGAGGTCGCCGAGGGGGAAAACGAGGCGACGCTGAAGGAGAAGGTGCACGCCCGCGAGCACCTGATCTACCCCATCGCCGTGAAGTGGTGCCTGGAGGGACGCCTGCAGTACACGGGCCAGGGTGTGACCCTGGACGGCACTCCCCTGCCGTCCCACGGCATGCGCATGTCCCACGCCGATGCCGCCGAGGAACTGGACGAGGATATCGAGCCGTAAGCTGGAAGCTGGAAGCTGGAAGCTGGAAGCTGGAAGCTGGAAGCTGGAAGCTGGAAGCTGGAAGCTGGAAGCTGGAA
>NZ_CANLFS010000038.1 GCF_947490095.1 uncultured Halomonas sp.
AAGCCGAAGGCGCATCCGGCGCGATGGGGCGCTGGGCTTTCCCCGGTGCGCTGTCGCTTACCGGGGCTACGGTAGGGCGGGTTGTTCTGGTTTACCGGGGCTACGGTAGGGCGAGTCGAGGCGTGAGCAGAAATATGAACGCGCCGCGCATCGGGATGACGTTGATTCATGTGAAAGGGGCGGGGGGCTGGGGTATCATGCCGTGACTTACCTTTTCCCCCATGATGCGAGGTTCCCCGCCAATGTTCAGCCGTGACATGACGATTGCCGGTTTCGATGACGCCCTCCTGGATGCCATGCAGAAGGAAGTGCAGCGCCAGGAGGCGCATATCGAGCTGATCGCTTCCGAGAACTATGCCAGCCCCCGAGTCATGGAAGCCCAGGGTAGTCAGCTGACCAACAAGTATGCGGAAGGCTATCCCGGCAAGCGCTACTATGGCGGCTGTGAATACGTGGATATCGTCGAGCAGCTGGCCATCGACTATGCCAAGGAGCTGTTCGGCGCTACCTACGCCAACGTCCAGCCCCACTCCGGTTCCCAGGCCAATGGTGCCGTCTTCCAGGCCCTGGTCAAGCCGGGCGATACCGTGCTCGGCATGAGCCTCGACGCCGGCGGCCACCTCACCCACGGGGCCAAGCCCAACTTCTCCGGCAAGCACTACCACGCGGTGCAGTACGGTATCGACGAGTCCGGTCGCATCGATTACGCGGAAGTCGCCAAGCTGGCCCGTGAGCATCAGCCCAAGATGATCATCGCCGGCTTCTCCGCCTACTCCCAGATCATCGACTGGGGCAAGTTCCGCGAGATCGCCGATGAGGTGGGCGCCTACCTGCTGGTCGACATGGCCCACGTGGCGGGCCTGGTGGCCGCCGGTGTCTATCCGAACCCGATGCCTCACGCCCATGTGGTGACCACCACGACCCACAAGACCCTGCGCGGCCCGCGCGGTGGCTTGATCCTCTCCAGCGAGGGCGACGAGCAGATCGAGAAGAAGCTGCAGTCCGCGGTCTTCCCGGGCGGTCAGGGTGGCCCCCTGGAGCACGTCATCGCCGCCAAGGCGATCTGCTTCAAGGAAGCCATGGCGCCCGAATTCAAGACCTACCAGCAGCAGGTGGTCAAGAACGCCCAGGCGATGGCCGGCGTGTTCCTCGAGCGCGGCTATGACATCGTCTCCGGTGGCACCGAGGACCATCTCTTCCTGCTCTCGTTGATCAAGCAGGAGCTGACCGGCAAGGACGCGGACGCCGCCCTGGGGCGTGCCCATATCACCGTCAACAAGAACGCCGTGCCCGGTGACCCCCAGAGCCCCTTCGTTACCTCCGGCCTGCGCATCGGTACCCCGGCGGTGACCACCCGCGGCTTCGGCGAGGGTGAGTGCCAGGCCCTGGCCGGCTGGATCTGCGATATCCTCGACGTGATGGCGAAAGGCGAAGACTCCGCCGCCGTCGAAGCCGAGGTCAAGGCCCAGGTCGAGGCCGTCTGCGCCGAGTTCCCGGTCTACCGCTGATGGTTGGATGGCAGGTGCCTGCCTGGCGCCTGCCATCAAGCAAATGCTTACGCCCCGCGTCGTGATAACGACGCGGGGCGTATTTTTTTATGGCATCTGGATTTACCGAGCTCTTGGCCCCTAATGCTCGACCTGGTGTCGATGGAGAGTACCTACGGCACTCGAGGCCATCGTCAGAAAACTTTCATGAAAAATTGATTTATATCAATAATGACATACATGACCCATGCCAGTAGGTGCCTTTCTGGTCTAAGCTTTTATTAAAAGATTTTTTTGTTATTAGCTTAGAGGATGTGGTTATGAATGTGGCGGTGAAGACGCTTCTGGCCGGTTCCATCATGACGGCCATGTTGGCAAGTGTGCCGGCCGTTGCCGAGGAGGTGGCGGCCTATCGCGAGACGCAGCTGGGACTCTACGTGAACGCAACCGAGGCCTATGAGTTGATGCAGGAGAACGAGCGTGCCGTGCTGGTCGATGTACGTGACCCGGTCGAGGTCAAGTTCACCGGCTTCGCCGAACCCACCGACATTCACGTGCCCTGGGTGCTGGCCGATCGCGACGCCTTCAGTGACAAGGCGAAGAGCTGGCCGATGGTCAAGAACACCGATTTTGCCTCACAGATGAGGGCCGAGCTCGAGGCGTTGAACGTGGCCGAGGATGACCCCGTTATCGTCATGTGTCGGTCGGGCTCGACCCGCAGTGCTCCGGCTGCCGATGCCATTACCGAGATGGGCTTCAGTCGGGTCTATTCGGTCATCGATGGCTTCGAGGGAAGCAAGCTCGAGGAAGGACGTTCCAAGGGGGTTCGAGCCGTCAATGGTTGGCGCAACTCCGGGCTACCGTGGAGCTACGAGATCGCCCCTGACGTCGCCTGGCGCCCGACTGAGTGAGGCGTTGAGGTGCCCACGTCCGGTACCCGCCAATAGTGGATACGTTGACTACCAAGCATGAGGTGTACCAATGAGCGTTAAAAAGACTCTGACCCTGACGGCGGCGGCCGCCGCCATTGGCCTCTCCGGTGCCGCATCGGCTGACGGTCTCGGTGACAAGGACGAGAGTGGTCGGGCCATGAATGATAAGGCGCTGGTGATCCTGACCAGCGATTCCCTGGAGACCCAGGGCATGGCGATGATCCTGGCTAATGCCATGCAGCAGCAGGGTAGTGACCTGAGGGTGCTGCTCTGCGACCAGGCGGGTGATTTGGCCGTGGAGGGCTATCAGAGTGCCGAGCCCATCAACACTCCGCCGAGTCATCCTGCCGGACAGGTAGCCCCCGAGGGCATCCTGCAGAGGCTGATGGACAACGGCGCCCAGGTGGACGTCTGTGCGATCTATCTGCCCAACCGTGAGTATGGAGAAGGCGTGCTGCGCGATGGTATCGGCGTCGCCGCACCGGGCCCGATCGCCGAACTGATGCGCGATCCGGCGGTTTCGATCTCCACCTTCTAGGCGGCGGCTGACCCCTATCTATCCAGGCCTTTGACCTATTCAGGAGAGTGATATGACAAGCAATGTGGGCGGTATCGACAAGGGTCTGCGCATCGTGGTGGGGGCGCTGCTGATCCTGCTCGCCCTGACCGGCACCATCGGTGTCTGGGGCTGGATCGGCGTGGTGCCTCTGGCCACCGGCCTGTTCAACTTCTGCCCGGCCTACAAGCTATTGGGCGTCAGTACCTGCAAGTTGAAGAAATAGCCACGGCCGACTCTTTTGTCGGCAACGAATCGCGGCGCCTGTGGCCTTCTGGTCGCGGGCGTCGTTCGTTTTGGGCGCCCGATATCGATATCAGCGGAGGCGCGGGGGCCATGGTATCGGGAAAGAAATGCCAGTTATTCTAAATTGATCTATCCTTAGAATATTTGTTGGGCTATGCTGGCCTTGTTCCCCGGCAAGCGACACCCGACGGAGGTTGGTTTCCCATGTCCAAGCCAGTTGTGACGCATTTCTTCGATGAGCCCACCAACACCTTCAGCTATGTGGTGCAGGACCCCAGCAGCAAGTCATGCGCCATCCTCGACTCGGTGCTCGACTTCGACTATCCCGCCGGGCGTACCGACGTGCGCTCCGCCGACGAGATCATCGCCTTCGTGCGCGACAATAGCCTCGAGGTGGAGTGGGTTCTCGAAACCCACGTGCATGCCGACCACCTTTCCGCCGCCCCCTACCTGCACGCACGGCTGGGCGGGCTGACCGGTATCGGCGCCCATATCACCGTGGTGCAGGATGTCTTCGGCAAGGCCTTCAATGCCGGCACCGAGTTCGCCCGGGACGGCAGCCAGTTCGACCGCCTCTTCGAGGAGGGCGATACCTTCAATATCGGCAACCTCGAGGGGCGAGTGCTGCACACGCCGGGGCATACGCCGGCCTGCCTGACCTATGTGATCGGTGATGCCGCCTTCGTCGGCGATACCCTCTTCATGCCGGATTACGGCACCGCCCGCTGCGATTTTCCCGGTGGCGATGCCCGGACGCTCTATCACTCCATCCAGAAGGTGCTGGCACTGCCGGGCGAGACGCGACTCTTCCTCTGTCACGACTACAAGGCGCCGGCGCGCGACGAGTTCCAGCATGAGACCACGGTGGCCGAGCAGCGCGCGCATAACGTGCACGTCCACGAGGGCATCAGTGAAGAGGCGTTCGTCAGGATGCGCACCGAGCGCGATGCCACCCTCGGCATGCCCAGGCTGATTCTGCCCTCGGTGCAGGTCAACATGCGCGCCGGCCAGCTGCCCCCCGCCGAGGAGAATGGCCAGGTCTATCTGAAGGTGCCGATCAATATCTTCTAATCATTAACACCTTCTAACCATCGAAAGCCGAGGCAAGCGCGTGAACCCGAAGCGTTACCTGCCGATCCTGCAGTGGCTGCCCGGCTATGGGCGCAGCACCCTGGCCAGCGACCTGCTGGCGGCGGTGATCGTCACCATCATGCTGATCCCGCAGTCGCTGGCCTACGCGATGCTGGCGGGACTCCCGCCCGAGGTGGGGCTCTATGCCAGCATCACGCCGCTGGTGGTCTATGCCGTATTCGGCACCAGCCGCACCCTGGCCGTGGGGCCGGTGGCGGTGGTGTCGCTGATGACCGCGGCGGCGGTGGGGCAGGTGGCCCCCCAGGGCTCGCCGGAGTATCTCGGCGCGGCCCTGGTACTGGCGCTGCTGTCCGGAGTGATTCTGACGTTGATGGGCGTCGCGCGCCTGGGGTTTCTGGCCAACTTCCTCAGCCACCCGGTGATCTCGGGGTTTATCACCGCCTCGGGGCTGCTCATCGCCGCCAGTCAGCTCAAGCATGTGCTGGGCGTCGAGGCGAGCGGGCATAACCTCCTGGAGCTGGTGATAGCGCTGGGTAGCCGGCTGGGTAGCGTCAATCTGCCGACCCTGGTGATCGGGTCAGGCGTGCTGGTATGTCTCTATGCCGCACGGCGCTGGCTCAAGCCTGGTCTGTCCCGGCTCGGCGTGTCGGCGCGCCCGGCGGACATGCTGGCCAAGGCGGCGCCGATCCTGGCCGTGGCCGCCACTACCCTGGCGAGCTGGGGGCTGGGCCTGGACCAGCGAGGCGTGGCGGTCGTCGGTGAGGTGCCGGCGGGTCTTCCGCCGCTGACCCTGCCCGGCTTCGACAGTGGCCTATGGAACGAGCTGTTCGTGGCGGCACTGTTGATCAGCATCGTCGGCTTCGTGGAATCGGTATCGGTGGGCCAGACCCTGGCCGCCAAGCGCCGCCAGCGCATCGACCCCGACCAGGAGCTGGTGGGCCTGGGCACCTCCAATATCGCCGCCTCGCTGACCGGTGGCATGCCGGTCACCGGCGGCTTCTCGCGTTCGGTGGTGAACTTCGATGCCGGGGCCGAAACGCCGGCCGCGGGGGCCTTTACCGCGGTAGGCATCGGCGTGGCGGCGCTGTTGCTGACGCCGCTGATCGCCTACCTGCCCATCGCCACCCTGGCGGCCACCATTATCGTGGCGGTGTTGTCGCTGGTCGATCTCGGCGCGATCCGGCGCACCCTGGCCTACTCGCGCGGTGACTTCGCCGCCATGCTGGCCACCATCGTCGTTACCCTGGGGCATGGCGTGGAAAGCGGCATCATGGTGGGGGTGGGGCTGTCGCTGGTGTTGCACCTGTATCGCACCAGCCGTCCCCACAGCGCGGTGGTGGGGCGAGTGCCGGGCACCGAACACTTTCGCAACGTGCAGCGCCACCAGGTGGAGACCGACGCGCGCCTGGCGATCCTGCGGGTCGACGAGAGCCTCTATTTCGCCAATGCGCGCTACCTGGAGGACACCGTGATGGCGCTGGCGGCCGAGCAGCCGAGCCTTTCGCATATCGTGCTGGCCTGCCAGGCGGTCAACGTCATCGACGCCTCGGCGCTGGAGAGCCTGGAGGCGATCAATACGCGCCTCAGGGACGCCGGCGTGGGCCTTCACCTGGCCGAGGTGAAGGGGCCGGTGATGGATCGGCTGCAGCACACCGCGTTTTGCCGCGAGATGACCGGCGAGGTGTTCTTGAGCACCTATGATGCCTGGCAGGAACTGCGCGGCGAGAGCGATGGCAGCCTGTCGCGGCGTTGTGCCGAACTGCAGGCAAGCACACCACCCTAGTGTTGTTGCGAACATGTGTTAACGAAAAGGGACGTCCTCTGATGTGACAGACCCAGACGCTGCGTTAACTCCGAGGATAAACAATGTTTCTATCAATGCGGTATTCCTGACAGTACCCAAGGAGAGAGAAGAGTGGACTGGAACTCATCCCTGCAGGGACTGGCCGGCGGCGTGCTGATCGGCCTCTCCGCGACCTGGCTGATGGCGACCCTGGGTCGCATTGCCGGCATCAGCGGCATCATCGGCGGTCTGATCACGACGCGACCCAGAGGTGACAGCGCCTGGCGAGTGACTTTCCTGCTCGGCCTGATCAGCGGCCCCCTCGTGGTGATGCTGCTGGGCGGTGGCCTGGGCAACGTCGCCGGCGGTGCCGTCGATGTCACCGGGCAGGTGATCGGCGAGCCGGCGGGCGGCGTGGCACTGATGCTGGTTGCCGGCCTGCTGGTGGGGCTGGGAACAGGACTTGGCAGCGGTTGTACCAGCGGCCATGGTGTGTGTGGTCTGGCGCGTCTATCGCCGCGTTCGCTGGTCGCGACACTCTCCTTCCTGGTGGCGGCGATCCTCACCGTCTATATGGTTCGGCATCTGATCGGAGGTGGCGCATGAAAGCGTCGGTCGTGAAAACCGTGGCGGGCTATATCGCCGGCCTGCTGTTCGGACTGGGTGTCGCCATCTCCGGCATGACGGATCCGTCGCGGGTGCTGGGGTTTCTGGATATTGCCGGCGCCTGGGACTCGACTCTGATGTTTGTGCTCGGGGGCGCCGTGGTCACCAACTTTATCGGCTATCGGCTGACCTTCAGGCGAGCCGGCCCGATCTACGGCAAGACCTTCCAGCTGCCTGGCCGTCAGGATCTCGATGGTCGGCTGATCGGCGGTTCGGCGCTATTCGGCATCGGTTGGGGGCTCTCCGGCTACTGCCCGGGGCCGGCCATCGCCTCCATTGGCGGGCTGACCGCTCCCTTGGCGGCGATGTTGATCGCCATGGTGGCGGGCTGGTTCCTGGCCAGGGCGGTTCCCGCGCGCAGACGTTGACGCCCGTCCCATGCCCGGTGCGCTGGCGCTTACCGGGCCTACGCGATTGGCGGGTCCGTTCATGCCAAGTGCGCTGGCGCTTACCG
>NZ_CANLFS010000039.1 GCF_947490095.1 uncultured Halomonas sp.
TCCCCTGCGCTTAGCGTCATTATGAATAACAGCCTAGCGCGTCCGGGATATTAGGAGAAGGCGACTTAGGACGGTGTATTACCCATAGAAGGAGGCGTGGGGAGGGTGTTGCTGGTTATCCTGTATCTGTTACCGGTGAGCATAGCCTTGCTGCCAAGACCACGAACGAGGCCTATCAAATACCCATCAAACAAATTGGCTCCGAAAAACTTCATCTAACTCATTGATTTTAAATAGATTAAACCTGACGTCTTCACCGCACTGCAGTCGCCAGTCAAATACCTATCAAAGAAAACTACCATCACGCCCAGTACGGAAGGTAGCGAGCATTTTTCTTGGCTTGCTCCGGGTCATAGGGTTTGATCACCTTGGCTTCCAGCGCGTCGCGAATGATTCGTGATGCCGTTGCACTATTTCTGGGCTCGATGCCAAATCTCTCGCGAAGAGAGGTGTTGGTCATTTGCTCGCGCATCACGTATTTCAAACAAGCATGAAGATAACAGGCATGAACTCTTTCTTGCTTGTCCATACTCCTGAGCTCACGGTGAGAAAACAAGACAGCTCGAAGTGAACCACCTGGACGCTCCCAGCGAGGCGGGGGGAGTTGATAAAACTCTGTTTCAGATACCACCTTGTCAACACCACTGCCTCGCTCTTCACAGATACCGACCCGCCGCATGAAAGATGCCAAAGCCTCATTGCGTGAACGAGGCGGGCTATCCAAAAAACGTTCAATTTCGACCAAGGGTTCACCGGGGTTGGTTATCTCGAGGCGATCATCAAATATCTCCACCATCGGGCCCGCCCCGCCAATAGAAAAATCCTGATGAATGAGCGCGTTCGCAATCAGCTCACGCACTGCCAGGTCAGGATACATGGAAACATCCTGCCTCAACGCTTTCCCTATTACCTCATTTCTGGGCAGCAAGGCCGACAAATACTCGATCAGTCCTTCAAAGCCAGATGCATATCCTTTTCTTCCTTCTTGCTCTCTGACAGTGTGCAGGCGCCCTTTCCCTTTGTAGACAATCAACCTGACTGCTTTTCTGGCCAGCCCCTTGAAGCTCTGAAGTTCTCGCGAAAAAAGGATTGCCCCTAAATTTGTCACTTCCCATCTTCCGGCCTCGTCCCTGCTCAACATTCCATCTTCTTCCAGTCTTTTCAAAATTCCACCCTGGTCGGAGGGGAAAGGAAAATCCAGAAGGTCGAAATATGCCGAGTAATCCAATAAGGACAACGCTTCATCCGCAGTCAAATCGCTTGCTGCAGGAAGCTCTTCAAAAGGGGTAGTATCAAAAATTCTCCAGAGACTTCTCTCCATCTCTGGGTAGTCCTTGAGTGGTTTCTTATTTGACCCGATTCGCACCACCTCTTTCCCAGAAAAGCTGGTAGGCTTTCCATGGGCAGGAGGCACTTCCAGCATCACCACAGGCTTTCCATCATGGTCAAACTTGTGGAACCTGAAGTGAAGCCTTGGACTGAGTAGCCTGACCAGCCAGCTTTCAAGCTCTTCATTTCCTTTCTTGGCCTGCGCGGGGTCAAAAGTAGTACCGACGACCTGGTGATCTTCGTCGCCCACCCCCCAGATCATGAAAGCGGAGCTCTTCCCCTCTAAAGCAGCTGAATTTGAAAGCGCAGCGATATATTCCCCAATCTCTTGCGGATCAGCGTTGTTTTTCTTGAACTCCAGCCATGGGGTTTCCGCTGGGAGCTTGCAAAGCTCCTTGAGCAGGCCGCTCAAATAAGCAAAGTCGCGCTCCATCATCACACTCCCTCCATCTGGACAGCCTCTACATGTGCCAACGAAACCTCCGGCGGCTGCCAGCCGCGCACATCGATCTTGCCGGTGACGGCGGCGGAGATCAGTGCAGAGCGGCGCTTTTGGAGCAAGTCGATATTGGCCTGAGCCTCAGCCAAAAGGACATCGTGCTTGGCGCTTTCCCGCTCGATATGGCTAACGATTTCTTCTTGTTCCGTAACAGGTGGGGCCGGACATTCGATCATGCCTAACTTGCTTGCTTTGATGCCAAGGGCCGTAGAACCTGTGGCCAATGTTTCCATTCTAGCTTGGCAGCCAGTGCTCATTAGCCAATACATCAGGTAGCTGTTCATCATCACCCCCTCAACCCCTTTAAATTTCACAATCCTTTGGGCCAAGGCAATATCTGTACGATCTATTAGCGCCACTTGACCTAAGGGGGCTTCCATAGTGAAGAGCAAATCACCTATTTCTGGCTTTCCTCTCTCCAGCAATGACTTGGCCGAATCTGGATCTGCATACTCCCTTGACACCTCATAGTCGATTCGACCATCGCGAATGTTTTTTGCTGTAACAAGGAAAACGCCATCATCAACTTTTTCCGGGGTGCGGCCACGGTAGTCCACTATAGGGCCAATAAACTTCGTTAATCCACCAACCTCCCAATGCGCCGGCACCTCCCCCAGCCACTCCACCCCGGAGTCCTTCATCGGCACATCGGGGTCCAGCCCTTTGGTGACGGCATGGGAGATCACCGCCTGGCGCTTTTCCTTGAGTAGCTCGATCAGGCGCTGCTGTTCCTCCACCAAAGCGTCGATGCGAGCGGTTTCGTAGTCAAGGAAGGTGGCAATATGAGCTTGCTCATGGAGTGGAGGGGTAACAAAGGGCATATTACCCATAACCTCCCAGCCAACTCGAGGCATTTTTGCACCATGAGTGGCTCCATCAACTACTGATATAAATTGCGGCTGCAAAAGCTGATGAAAAGCGTACCTCTCCGACAGCTTTCGACACGGTCGCATGACATGAAAGTCACCTACGGCTTCCCCGTGATTAATAGGAAGATACACCTTGGCCAAGTAAGGGCGGAGCTTTCCAAAAAGAATATCTCCTTTTTGGAAAGCTATTCCGCCACCAGAATAATCTGATTCACCCTCTACATAACGACCGGACCACCCTTCAATATTTTCAAGAGCTACGGGATTTACTCGTTCAGTAGCACGATCTGTAATCTGCGAAAGAACGAATTTTAGGCGACGTACATCCCAATGCGCCGGCACCTCTCCCAGCCACTCGACACCGGAATCCTTGTATTCGGGGTACTTCGGGAAGCTCATGCCCTCACTCCTTCCCTTGTATTCTCCGCTGCCTTTTGAAGGTAGGGGACAGCCAGTCCAATGCCAGGCACAAAAAACCCGCCAAAGTGTGCTTTCGTGAGAGGCATGGCGGGTGTGTCATAGCCATGCTGGGTCGATATCCCCGCCATGTCAATCTCTCTTGCCAACAAGCCAGAATCAATGCGTAACTCGGTACTTAATGGTTCATAGCCACGGCGATGGGTGCCATCCGAACCAATCATAAACGTCTGATTATTAATAGATCCATCTGCTCTTGGCTCATGACTTTGGTTCAGCCCCGCAAGTTTTGACCGCTTTGAACCAAAGTACATTGAAGTGTTCCTCATACCGCCATCTCCTCGATCATCTGCTTGATCCGGTCGGTGCAGGCCTTGAGATCGGCGTCGATCGCTTCCAGCGGACGCGGGGGCGTGAACCGGTAGAAGTGCCGGTTGAAGGGAATCTCGAAGCCGACGATGCCGATGCGGCCATCCAGCGGGTCGCGCTTGTCCTCATCGATCCAGGCGTCGGGGACGTGGGGTTTCACCTCGCGCCTGAAGTAATCGAATACCGACTCACCCAATGGCACGTTTTCAAAGTCGCGCAGCCCGCTGTCGGGCTCGGGGTTACCCTTCTTGTCGAGGCAGATGTCGGCCTCGGGGTCGCGCTCGGAGAGCGCATTGAGGATCGCCTTCTGCAGCGGGGCGCCGACCTTCATGCCCTCCGGCAGGTGCTGCTTGAGCGCGGCCTTCAGGGCCTTAGTGAAGGCCTCGCGATTGGTGAAGCGCTGTTCCGGGTCCAGGGTGGCGCAGGCGGCCTTGAGGGCCTCGCGCTCGGCATCAACGAGCTTCTGGATGGGCTTCTCGTCATCCAGCCGGGCCAGGCGCTCGGGGCTGGCCTGGAAGTTGAGGCGCAGCGGGCGCTCCACGGTGATACGCCGGTAGCCGAAGGCCTCCACCGGGAACAGCTTGCTCTCCTCGCTCTCCTGGCAGGCGCCATAGAGGCGCACGATCTCCTCGATATCGTGGTCGGCGACGAACTGGCGCTTGCTGCCCAGCGACTTGCGCATCTTGCTGGCCCGGCCGGTGGCGTTGATCAACTGCACCCGGCCGCGGCGCTCGGCGGGCTTGTCATTCGAGAGGATCCACACATAGGTGGCGATGCCGGTGTTGTAGAACAGGTCGGTGGGCAGGCCGACGATGGCCTCCACCAGATCGTGCTGCAGCAGGTAGCGGCGGATCTCGGATTCACCGCTGCCCGCCCCGCCGGTGAACAGCGGCGAGCCGTTGAGGATGATGCCGATGCGCGAGCCGCCCTCCTGGCGGGCGCGCATCTTGCTCACCAGGTGCATCAGAAACAGCAGCGAGCCGTCGGAGACCCTTGGCAGGCCGGGGCCGAAGCGGCCTTCGTAGCCCTTGTGGCTGTGTTCATCGCTGATCGCCTTCTGCACCTTCTTCCACTCCACCCCAAACGGCGGATTGGAGAGCATGAAGTCGAAGCGCTCCGTGGGAAGCTGGTCGTCGGCGAGGGTGTTGCCGAGCTTGATCTGCTCCACCGCCTGGCCCTTGATCAGCATGTCGGCCTTGCAGATGGCGTAGGACTCGGGGTTGAGCTCCTGGCCGTGCAGCGAGACGGTCACGTCCTGGCTGACCTGCTGGATGTACTCGTCGCTCTCGGAGAGGAAGCCGCCGGTGCCCGCGGTGGGGTCGTAGACGGTGACGATGCCGTGGGGGCGCAGCTTCTGCTCCTGGCCGGTCAGCACCAGGGAGGTGGTCAGGTGGACGATGTCCCGCGGGGTGAAGTGCTCCCCCGCCGTCTCGTTGGAGCTCTCGGCGAACTTGCGGATCAGCTCCTCGAACACCAGGCCCATGCCGTAGTTGGACAGCCGCTGCGGGCTCATGTCGATGGAGGCGAAGCGCTGCACCACCTGATAGAGCAGGTCGCTGGCCGAAAGCTGCTGGACGAAGCCCTCGAACTCGAAGTGTTCGAAGATCTCCCGGGCGTCCTGGCTGAACGACTGCACATAGCTCATCAGGTCGTCGGCGGTCTGGGTGTCGGAGAGCGTGCCCAGCGTCAGCGGTGAGGCGTTGAAGAAGGGCTGCTCGGCGGCCCGCAGCAGCAGCTTCTCGCGCACCGCCTCAGGCTTGGCCTGGTGGGCATGCGCCGCGGCCAGCGCCTCGGCCTTGGTGGGCTGAAGCACACACTCCAGGCGTCGCAGCAGGGTAAAGGGCAGGATGATGCGGCCATACTGAGACTGCTTGAAATCGCCGCGCAGCAGATCCGCCACGGACCAGATAAAGGCCGCCAGCTGAGAGTGACTCTCCGTGTTCACGATGCTTCCCCGCGTATTATGTGCTGATGATATCGATACGCCCCATCATACACAGCGAAGGAAAAACGGGGCGACCCACGGCACCGAAATGGCGGGAGGGTGCCATGGCCAAGGCAGGCCTGGAGGGCCACAGTGACTGTCTGCTTGACGTCCTCCCCGCCCTAAAGGACGGGGATTCCAACTGCTTGAGGGCAACGTCCTGCCCCGAGACTGAGGATGTTTAGGGCCGCATTTACGTCCCTATCGTGGACCGCACCACAGTCCACGCATCCCCAGCTTCTTATTCGCAGCCCGTTTACACCCTGCGGTCCGCTACGCGAACCACACGACGAACAGGTGCGGCTAGTGTGTACCTCGTTGACGACCTTGAAGACAATACCTGCGTGAGCGCATTTGTATTCCAGCATTGTCTTCAGTTGTGACCAGCCGGCATCTAACACGGACTTGGCCATCTTGGTTTTCACGAGCTTGGTTGAGGAAACGTCGCCGACGAAGATTTCGCCGTACTGGTTGACGAGTTTCCGAGAGAATTTATGTTGAGCGTCCTTGCGACGGTTCTTGATCTTGGCGTGGATCGCTTTGACCCGCTTCTTGTTACGAGCGCGTTGGGCAATGGCTAGGTCGTCTTCGAGATCACGATAGAAGCGACCTTCTTCCATCTTAGAGCCATCGGAACAGGTCGCCACGTCTTTCAGGCCCAGGTCGATGCC
>NZ_CANLFS010000040.1 GCF_947490095.1 uncultured Halomonas sp.
TTCGCTGGCAGCGTTGGCGGCGCCCCCATCTCAATCGTGAGGCAGTACATTGAGCGACAGAGTCGCCCGATTTAGGGTCGCTTCGCGGCCCGCGCTATCCATCCCCGCACTAGAAGTACGGGGTTTTTCGCGCAGTCCGATAATGCGCGCATCATGGCATCGACGATGCGGGAGGCATCTTGGCACTACCTGGAAACGATCGACTGCTGGGAATCCTGAGCGTTCTGGTGGCGGCGGTGCTCTGGGGCACGACCGGCACCGCGGCCACCTTCGCCCCGGAGGTCAGTGCCGTGGCCATTGGCGCGGCCGCCATGGGCGGCGGCGGATTGATGCAGGCCATGCTGGCCGCAGGCAGGGTGCGCCGCCATCGCGCCCAGCTCAAGGCGCAATGGCGTTGGCTCCTCGTGGGCGCGATCGCCGTGGCCATCTACCCGCTGGCCTTCTATGCCTCCATGCGCCTGGCCGGCGTCACCATCGGCACGGTGGTCTCCATTGGCTCGGCGCCGCTGCTCTCGGCGTTGATCGAATATCGGTTGGACGGGCTGCGCCTCGGCGCCCGCTGGATGCTCGGGGCGGGGCTCGGGCTATCGGGCATGCTGCTGCTGTGCCTGGCCGAAGGCTCGGGGCATGTACCCGCCGGAACGGCGACCGACGTGGTCCCGGGCACCCTGCTCGGCCTGTTGGCCGGGCTGAGCTATGCCCTGTATTCCTGGACGTCGCGCCGCCTGATGCAGCAGGGCATCGCGTCTCGCGCCGCGATGGGCGCCACCTTCGGCATCGGCGGTCTCCTGCTGTTACCGATATTGCTGCTGACCGGGGCGCCGCTGCTGGCCTCCTGGGGCAACGCCGCCGTGGGCTTGTATATGGCCGTGGTCCCCATGTTGCTGGGCTATCTCTGCTTCGGCCACGGCCTGGCCCGCATTCCCGCCAGTACTGCCACCACCATCACCCTGTTCGAACCCGTCGTGGCGGCCGGCCTGGCGGTGGCCATCGTCGGCGAGCGCCTGCCGGCCATGGGCTGGGCGGGCATCGTGCTGATCCTGGCCTGCCTGATATGCATCAGCGCTCCCGTCGGGAGCACTCGCCCCCAGGCAGAGTCGCCAGACCATCGGCCCGCGCGGTAACCGGTTCGATGGCAGGCGCCGCCCGACCATTCAATTAGCACGGTAATATTTTTTCGTCGCCTGCATTGTCTCATCGACTCACCATCCCCATCGTCATGGTATGGCTCGACAGCGTTAGCGGGCCTCACGCTATGCATCCTATTGTCGTCATCAGGAGACTTCATGACTGTCACCACACTCCCCAATCCCGGCTTCGGCACCTACCGTCTCGAGGGGGACACCCTGCGTAACAGCCTGGGCACGGCCCTGGAGGCGGGCTATCGCCATGTCGATACCGCCCAGATCTACGGTAACGAGGCCGAGGTCGGCGAGGTGCTGGCCGACAGCGGCATCGACCGCGGCGAGATCTTCCTGACCACCAAGGTCTGGTACGACCGTTTCGTGCCTGGCGACCTGGAAAAGAGCGTGGACGAGAGCCTGGAGCGGCTGAAGACCGATTACGTTGACCTGCTGCTGATCCACTGGCCGTCACCCAACGATGAGGTCGCGATGGAGGACTATCTCCCGGCGCTCAAGAGGGTCAAGGCCTCCGGCAAGGCACGCCACATCGGCGTCTCGAACTTTACGCGCGCGCAGCTGGACCGCGCCGTATCCATCCTCGGACGCGGCGAGCTCCTGACCAACCAGATCGAGGTGCACCCCTTCCTGCAGAACCGCGCGGTGATCGAGAAGTGCCAGGAGCACGACATCGCCGTGACTGCCTTCATGCCGCTGGCCGTGGGCAAGGTCATGGAGGATGCCACCCTGAAGCAGATCGCCGAGGCCCATGACGCCAGCCCGGCCCAGATCGCCCTGGCCTGGCTCAAGGCCCAGAATATCGTGACCTTCCCTTCGTCCACCCAGGCCAGGAACATTCGCAGCAACCTGGCCGCCTTCGACCTGACACTCAGCGACGAGGAGATGCAGGCCATCGCCGCACTGGATCGCGGCGAACGCATCGCCGACCCGGACTTCGCGCCCCACTGGGATTAAGCGCTCCTTTCGGAGTCCCTGGAGGATCAGCCCTGCCGCGGCAGGGTTTCCAGTGCGGCGAAGGTCTCGACCAGGTGGTCGGCAAGCGCCTTGACCCGGCGCGGCTGGGTCCGCGCAGGCGGAAACAACAGCTGCACTGGGGCGGGCGCCGCCGCACAGTCCGGCAGCAACTCGATCAGCCGGCCGCGGCGAATGTCTTCCACCGCGTCCAGCTCCGACTTGAGCACGATTCCCAGGCCCTCCAGCCCCCACTGACGGACCATCGCCCCGTCATTGGCGACGCGATTGCCCTTCACCGTCACGATTTGAGGTCCCTCCGGCGTCTCGAAGTGCCATTCGTTATCGAGGTTCTGTCCGAAACGCATCACCAGGCAGTTATGCGCCTTGAGATCGATGGGATGACGGGGCGCGGCGTGCGCCTCGAGGTAGGCGGGTGAGGCGCAGAGCAGTCGCCTGAAATCCCCCAGCGAACGCACCCTCAAGGTGCTGTCCATGATGGCACCGAAGCGCAAGGCCAGGTCGATGCCCTCCCCCACGATGTCGACATAGCCGTCCGACAGCAGCAGCTCGACCCGGATGCCCGGGTGCCTGTGCTGAAACGTCTCCAGGGCGCGCGAGATCAGATGGCGCCCCGTGTCGCTCGGCGCACTCAAGCGAATGGGCCCGGTCAGGGTCTCGGCACCGAAACGGATGCGGGTATCCAGGTCGGTCACGCCGTTCAGCAGCTCTCGGGCGCCTTCGACCAGGGTGCGGCCCTCTTCGGTGAGGCTGATGGCGCGCGTGGTCCGATTGAGCAGTACCACCCCATAGTGTGCCTCCAGCGCGGCCAGGCGCTCCGAGACCGAGGTCGGCGACAGGCCCACCTCGCGCCCCGCCGCCGTCAGGCTGCCCTTCTCCACGATGGTCAGGAACAGCGCAATGTTATCGAGCAGCATGTGACGATTTCACCGGATTATCGTTGTGATCAAGGGCCGCCTTCGGCCTGAAGAGCATGCCTAGGGCGTCTCATACACCATGACGCCGCGGCCACGGGCACTCGCCCTGCTGATTATACGGAAATTCCGGATTATGTCTTCGCTACTGGCCTGTTTTTACGGCGTCCCGCCGATACTATGATGGCCTTATCCATAACGGCCTCATTCATAACAGCAGGCGCGACGGCCCGGCGCTACATAGCACCATTCACCATTCACTACTTACTACTCACCATTCACCATTCACTGCCTACGGAGACAGACACCATGAAAGCCATTGGCTACTACGAAGCCGGTTCCATCGACCGCGATGAAGCCCTGATCGACATCGAGCTCGACACCCCGACCGCTTCCGGCCATGACCTGCTGGTCAAGGTCGAGGCCGTATCCGTCAATCCGGTGGACGGCAAGGTTCGCCAGAATCGCGCCCCGAGTGAGGGCCAGGCCGTGGTGCTCGGCTGGGATGCGGTGGGCGAGGTCGTCGCGGTGGGAGAAAGTGCCTCTCGCTTCTCCCCGGGCGACAGGGTCTGGTATGCCGGTGACATCAGCCGGGCCGGCACCAACAGCGAGTTTCACCTGGTCGATGAGCGCATCGTCGGGCATGCACCGAAGTCCGTGCCGGCCGCCCAGGCCGCCGCCCTGCCGTTGACCACCCTGACCGCCTTCGAGATGCTGTTTGACCGTCTGCGTGTTACCGACCCGGTGCCCGGCGCGGCGCCGGCGGTGCTGATCATCGGCGGTGCCGGCGGCGTGGGCTCGATCGCCATCCAGCTGCTGCGGGCCCTGACCGACCTGACCGTGATTGCCACGGCCTCCCGTCCGGAGACCCAGGCCTGGGTCAAGACGCTGGGCGCCCACCACGTTATCGACCACCATCAACCGCTGTCGGCGCAGATCGAGGCGCTGGATATCGGTCGGCCCGGCTTCGTGTTCTCGACCAACCATTCCGGGCAGTACGCCGAACAGGTGGCCGACCTGATCGCGCCCCAGGGGCGCTTCGGCTTGATCGATGATCCCGAGTCGCTGAACGTGATGCCGTTCAAGACCAAGGCGGCGTCCATCCACTGGGAGCTGATGTTCACCCGGGCGCTCTTCACCACCCCCGACATCGATCGCCAGGGCCAGATTCTCGACAAGGTCGCGGCCCTGCTGGACACCGCCAGGATCCAGTCCACCGCCACCGAGACCTTCGGTACGATCAATGCATCGAACCTCAAGCGCGCTCATGCGCTGCTGGAGAGCGGCAAGGCCAAGGGCAAGATCGTGCTCGAAGGCTTCGCGTAAACCGCCTTCAAACAACCCGCGAGGCGGCCGTTAGATCGGCCGCCTCACGGGGCCTGCTCGTCACTGCCGAACAGGGATGGAGCCTCGGTCTCGCGGCGGGATCCACCGGCAACAAGGCATGGCAGCCATGCTACGATGCCACCGGGCTAAAATACGGCATCCATATAGGGCCTGAAGCTTCATGACGGCGGCTCAACTAATGAGTGGCATCTGGACGAAAGCGGCGAGATACATGGCGCAGCCAAATACCGAGTGCCCCGCAAGGCTCTTCAAGCGTGCCACGTTGGGCTTGCTGGTTCGCGACGCGGCTATGCCCATCCCCATACCCGGCATCATCATGAATTGACGTCCTCCCCGCCCTAAAGGACGGGGATTCCAACTGCTTGAGGGCAACGTCCTGCCCCGAGACTGAGGATGTT
>NZ_CANLFS010000041.1 GCF_947490095.1 uncultured Halomonas sp.
GCTCGACCTGTTCCGCAAGAACCTCGCCAGCTTCGTGCGCACCTACGAGTTCCTCAGTCAGATCGTCACCTTCGACGACCCCGAGCTGGAGCAGCTGTGCGTGTTCGCCCGCCATCTCCACCCACTGCTGCGCACCGATCGGCTGTTAGAGGAGGAGGGCATCGACGTCAGCGAGCTGGAGCTGACCCACTATCGCCTCACCAAGCGCGAGGAGAAACGCCTGCGCCTGGAGGAAGCCGAAGGCGACTACGGCCTCACCCCGGTCAGCGACGTCGGCTCAGGCAAGCCCCATGACCCCGAGAAGCAGCGCCTGGCCGAGATCATCGACCGGCTTAATGACATCTTCGGGGCAGAGACGGGTGATGAGGATCAACTTCATTTCGCTGAAGGTATTACCAAGAGGCTACAGCGTGATGAGGCGCTGATGGCTCAAGTGAACCAGCACGACGAATCGCAGGTGATGCACGGTCTCTTCCCGAAGAAGGTCACCGACGCCGTGCTCGACGCCCTCAACGACCACGAAAAGCTCAGCATGCCGCTGCTGGAGGACGAGGAAACAGGAAGGCAGTTTGCGCTGTTGATACTCAAAATGCTGGTGGGGAGGTCGAGTCGTGACTTGCGTGCTGAGTAGCAATCTACGGAAGATATCTGGTATGGCGGGTAACGACCCAAAGGGGACACTCTGGAAAAGGCAGCGAGCACGTTCATTGGGGATATGCAACATGCACGACGATTGGGGGTCATGTATTCTACTACACTTAATTTTAGCAAATTCAAAGTATTAGAGGTCTTCTGGCGAGCGGGATAATATTCATGGTAGTGCTTGCTAGTTAAAATTAATAAACGCACTCGCTGTCTAATGGTTTTGAGCGTGGTTAAAATTAGTAAAACTTGAATCAATTAAGGAAAGGGGGGGAGCTGTGCAGTTAAAATCATTTAGGGCAAGAAATTTTCGCTCAATTAACGATAGTGGTGAAATCCAAGTATCCAGGATGACGTCGTTACTTGGACGGAATGAAAGTGGTAAATCCAACCTACTTAAGGCATTGCACAGTTTAAACCCAGTAGAAGGTTTTCAAGCCCTAAGCCCCATTAAAGACTTCCCCCGAGACAGAAAGCTTGAAGACTGCACTGAGCATACGCCAGTACTTGATTCGACTTGGGCTCTATCTTCTCTTGAGAAAAAAGAACTCGCAAAAGTCTTCCCTCGCGCAGCGGAAGTCGAGATAGTTACAATTAGGCGTGGATACGGCGACAAACGTTATATCGGATTCGAAAATTTGCCTTCACTTGAAGTTGAAGAAAAATGGATTAAGTCGAAACTTCGAAAAATACTTGCTGCAGTCGAAACTGTCTTGGAGGAGAGTGAAGACCCTCACCTAACGGCTATCAAAACTGCCTCCGCAGATTTTGAAAGTTGCGTAATTGAAACTGATGACCTTAAGGATTGGGCAAATACAACAAAAAAGGCCATTTCTGATCTAGAAAAAGCAATGGTTGCTGCTGGAAAAGAGTTTCCAGAGGCAATTGATGATGTGCTAACGGATATTCAAAGCCAGGCTGAACAGGTTGCAGGTGACGAGGAAGCTCACAAAGCGGGTAGAATCTGGGTAGTAAGTAACATGCCTAAATTCATTTACCTCGATGAATACCCGCAGTTGGAGGGGCACCAAAACCTAGATGAATATAATCAGCGTCAGGAGAAAAATAATCTCACTGATGAAGACCGATACTTCGCCAAGCTTTGCAAAGTCGCTGGCATGGACCCCAAGAACCTCCAGGAACTGGCTCAAGACCCTGAAACAAGAAATCAACTGGTAAACCGTGCAAGTGCTGTTGTTACAAAAGAAATTAGACGTCTATGGAGTGACCGCAGCTTAAAAGTCCGGTTTAACCTAGATGGAAGTTTCATGGACACTCTAATTTCAGACCCTACATCAGTATACGATGTTGAGGTTAACCTAAATGAGCGTAGCCGTGGTTTCCAGTGGTTTTTCGCTTTTTATATTACCTTCTCTGCCGATACAGACGGTGATATTGCAGAAGATGCAATATTGCTATTAGACGAGCCTGGTCTTTACTTGCATGCTAAATCTCAATCAGACTTGTTGGCCCATTTTTGGGACGACTTTGAGAACCAAATCATTTATTCCACTCATTCTCCTTTCATGGTACCTACAGGACAATTAGATTCGATTCGCACTGTTAATATTGGCGAGAAGGCCGGTACCACAGTTACCAACGACCCTAGCGGAGATTCTAGAACACTATTTCCGATACAGGCAGCACTTGGGTATAGCCTTTCCCAATCCCTATTTGTTGGACCAAATAATTTAGTAGTGGAAGGTATTACGGATTACTGGATACTCTCCTCAGTTTCAGAATATCTTGTGGACCAAGGTAAGACTGGATTAAGCTCAAAAATTACTATGACACCCGCGGGCGGAGCCCAAAAGGTCTCCTACATGGTGGCGTTGCTTTCTTCGGAGGAACTTAATGTAGTCGTTCTACTAGATGAAGAGAAGGACTCTAAAACAACTCGCGATGATCTCATAAAGTCAAAATTAATCAACGAGCGAAATATTGTATTTGTTACTGAAGCTTTCAGCGGAAATATCCCGGGTGAAGCCGATATAGAAGACTTGTTGGATCCTAAGTTCTATGAAGAGCTTGTGCGCGAAAGTTACGCGAAAGAGCTGGAAGGTAAAAATATGGCATTAAATAAAAATATACCCCGGATAGCCAAGCAAGTTGAATTGGCCCTAGCTGACATAGGGGTCGAGTTTCATAAGACCAGACCTACGCGCCTATTGCTAACCAAGATGTCGAACGATGCAAAAGAAGTATTAACTGAAGAAACGGCCAGCCAGTTTGAAAAACTGTTCGAGGGTATCAACGCTCGATTCCAAAAGATTGAGGAGCGCGGAGGAACCAGTCTAACGCCAAAAACAGAGTAGATGGCTTTTGCAAAAAATCTTGCATAAAAGAATGTCTAGCAATGTTTATGCATTTTTGCGTAATAGGCCATAGAAAAGCGTTTCATCGACTAGCCGGTAAACGTGGCGTTATATCAGCATGGTCTGAAGGGTCGACTCTGGCCGATAGCGACGGCCTAGAGGCTAAGCCGTCGCTGGCTCTCGCTAGACCTCTGTCTGCTCAGCCATGGTCAATGCGTCATCCACCTCAATCCCTAGGTATCTGACGGTGCTTTCGAGTTTCGTATGGCCTAAGCCCGGCTTATTCATGAGGCCGACCTGAAAACGAAGATGGCGAGTGGTTTTCTCTTGTAGAATCAGGATGTTCCTG
>NZ_CANLFS010000042.1 GCF_947490095.1 uncultured Halomonas sp.
CGTCGAAGGTGACGATCTGACTGAGGAACTCGTAGGTGCGCACGAAGCTGGCGAGGTTCTTGCGGAACAGGTCGAGCTCGTCGCGGGTGGTGCCGGCTTCCTTGATCTCCTGCTCGGCGCGCTTCACGCCCTTGTCGTCGCCGTTCTGCTCGGCGATGCGACGGGCGTCCTTCCAGATCTGCAGCTGTTCGAGAAGCGCCTGATACTTGTGTTTGAAGCGATCCTGGGCGGGGCGGCAGTAGTAGCTGAGGCTCGATGCCGGCGCCTTGGGGTCGAAGAAGGCCTTGGCGAAGGCCGCTACCTCGGGCCATTGATAGATGCCGCTGGCATCCAGGGTGCGCTGCAGGTCATAGACCACCTGGGGGTCGGAGACATCGGCCAGCTCGGCCTTGCGATAGTAAGGCGCGAAGGCGTCGAGGATCTCCTGCTCGTCGTTGTAGAAATCGAGGATAAAGGTCTGCTTGCCGGGGAACAGCCGATTGAGCCGCGAGAGCGTCTGCACGCAGTCCACGCCTTGGAGCTTCTTGTCCACGTACATGGCGCACAGCTTGGGCTGGTCGAAGCCGGTCTGGAACTTGTTGGCGGCGATCATCACGTTGTAATCGTCGGTGTCGAACGCCTCGGCCAGGTCGCGGCCCTTGAGCCCGGGATTGAGCCGCTGGCTGGTCTCGGTGACCTCCTCGGGAACCACCTCGTCGGGCGGCACGCTGCCGGAAAAGGCCACCATGGGGTGAACATCGCCATAGCCCTGCTCCTGTATGTACTGCCGCATGGCCAGCTGGTAGCGCACCGCTTCCTGGCGGCTGGCGGTGACCACCATGGCCTTGGCCTGGCCGTCGAGCAGGTGGCGGACGTTGTCGCGGTAGTGCTCGACGATCACCTCGACCCGCTGGGCGATGTTGTAGGGGTGCAGGCGCACCCACTTGGCCAGGGTCCGCGAGGCCTTCTTGGAATCCACCTCCTGGTCCTCGCCGTCCGGGTGAGCGAGCTTCCAGGCGGTGCCGTAGGTGACGTAGTTGGTAAGCACATCGAGGATGAAGCCTTCCTCGATGGCCTGGCGCATGGAGTAGAGGTGGAACGGCTCGGGCAGGTTGTCGGCGCTCGCCGGCAGATCGGGATCCGGCACTCGCCCGAACAGCTCCAGGGTCTTGGCCTTGGGCGTAGCAGTGAAGGCGTAGTAGCTGATGCGCTCGCTGGGCCGGCGCGAGGCCACGGCGGCGTCCAGCAGCATCTCGGCGCTTATTTCCAACTCGCCGGTGCCCTCGCGGTCTTCCCGCTCGCCGCTATCCTCGCCTCCGCTCTCCTCTACTGCGGTCTCTCCCGCGGCCGCCAGCAGCGCCTTGAGCTTGGTGGCCGAGCTGCCGGTCTGGGAGGAGTGAGCTTCGTCGGCGATCACCGCGTAGTTGCCCTCGGCGAGCTGGGGGCGCTTGTCCAGGGCGTCGAACAGCGCCGGGAAGGTCTGGATGGTGACGATGATGATGCGGGTGTTGCTGGCCAGCGCCTCGGCGAGCTGCTCCGACTTGCTCTGGTTGCCAACATCGCGGGTGATCGGGCACACCACGCCGTGGGCGTGCTCGAACTGGTAGATGGTGTCCTGGAGCTGGCTGTCGAGCACCGTGCGATCGGTAACCACGATCACCGAGTTGAACAGCTTGGTGCCGTCCTCGGCGTAGAGGTTGGCCAGCTGGTGGGCGGCCCAGGCGATGGAGTTGGACTTGCCCGAACCGGCGCTGTGTTGCACCAGATAGCGCCGCCCCGGCCCCTCGGCCAGGGTGGTCTGCACCAGGCGGTTGACCACTTCCCACTGGTGATAACGCGGGAAGATCAGCGTCTCCTTGGTGGTGCGTCGGCCGTGGAAGTCCTCGCGGGTCTTCTTCTCCAGGTGCAGGAAACGCCCGAGCACCTTCAGCCAGGCATCCGGGGCGAACACCTCTTCCCACAGATAGCCGGTGGCGTAACTATGCTCGTTAGGCGCCGGCGAGTTACCCGCACCGCCCTCCTCCGTGCCGCGGTTGAAGGGCAGGAAGAAGGTGTCCTTGCCGGCCAGCTTGGTGGTCATGGCCACCTCGGCCTGGCTCACCGCGAAGTGCACCAGGGCGCCACGCTTGAAGGTCAGCAGCGGCTCCGGCTTGCGGGTGACAGGATCCTTGATCGGGCGGTCCTGGCGATACTGGCGCTTGGCGTTCTCCACCGTCTGCTTGAACTGGCTCTTGAGCTCCAGCGTCGCGGTGGGGATGCCGTTGACGAACAGCACCAGATCGAGGCGGGGGTTATATTGCCCTTCCCTGGCGTGGGGCGAGTAGGAAACCTCGGGCACCACCCGCAGGCGATTGGCGCGGTAGCGAGCCAGCGAATCCGGGTTCATCCCGTGGTCGGGCTGGAAGCTGCAGAGGTCGAACTTCACCCCCGGCACCTTGAAGCCGTGGCGCAGCACCTCCAGGGTGCCGGCCCGTTCCAGCTCGCGCACCGCCTTTTGCACGAACACCTTTTCCGGCGCCTGGGGATTGGCCTTGCAGAACTTCTCCCAGCGCTCCGGCCAGGCCTCGCGCACGTAGCCGAGCAGATCCTCGGTATAGAGCGCCGAAGCGCGGTCATAACCGCTGGCCGTGCCGGTTTTCCACCCACCGGCCACCATGGCCTCGATGATGTCCTGCTGAAAGCGGGCTTCCCTGCTATCCGCCATGTTATCCCCTGCGCTTAGCGTCATTATGAATAACAGCCTAGCGCGTCCGGGATATTAGGAGAAGGCGACTTAGGACGGTGT
>NZ_CANLFS010000043.1 GCF_947490095.1 uncultured Halomonas sp.
ATACCTTCAGAAACCATATCGAACAGATAGCGCTGGCCTTCTTCCAGATCAATCTGGAAGAAATCCTTGTCGTCGATTACCTCGATGCTACCTGCCATGATTTCCCCTAGCGTTAGGGCTGTTGCCCCACCCTGAGTATCGGAATGGTCATCAGCCGTGCCAGGTTCGTTAATGCCTGGCGCGATACGCAAGATGTTAGATCCCTCTTCAATCTGCTCTAGAGATACCCGACCCTCAATTTTAAGATAAGAGCCTGATGTGCGGCTGGTGTTAAATCGGACAAGTGTATCTCCACCAAAATCCCCTGTGTATATTGCAGGCTCTTCATCAGTTCCCATATAGCTATCAGGTAACGAACCTATAAATACCTGGGCACCTGATATGTTGCTCAGGTCCAAGAGATCACCTTCTGAGAAATCCGTAATGACATCATTTTTGAGATGGAAGATATCATCATAGCGAAACGTATCATCACCTTCTCCACCTGTTAAGGTGTTGATACCCTGACCACCAATAACCAAGTCATCGCCGGCACCACCGTTGATAGTATCGTTACCATTCAAACCATGAATGATATCGTCTCCGACTCCGCCGGTGAGAACGTCATCTCCATTACCACCAAAAAAATCTTCTCCATCATCAGATCCATTTACCTCAATGCCTGGCGCGATACGCAAGATGTTAGATCCCTCTTCAACCTGCTCTAGCGATACCCGTCCTTCAATTTTAAGATAAGAGCCTGATGTGCGGCTGGTGTTAAATCGGACAAATGTATCTCCACCAAAATCCCCTGTGTATATTGCAGGCTCTTCATCAGTTCCCATATAGCTATCAGGTAACGAACCTATAAATACCTGGGCACCTGATATGTTACTCAGGTCCAAGAGATCACCTTCTGAGAAATCCGTAATGACATCATTTTTGAGATGGAAGATATCATCATAGCGAAACGTATCATCACCTTCTCCACCTGTTAAGGTGTTGATACCCTGACCACCAATAACCAAGTCATCGCCGGCACCACCGTTGATAGTATCGTTACCATTCAAACCATGAATGATATCGTCTCCGACTCCGCCGGTGAGAACGTCATCTCCATTGCCACCAAAAACATCTTCTCCAATAACATTCACCTCGCCCTGTTCAAAGTTGTCCAATGCGGTCAGGGCGTCCAACACGTCCTGCGAAACGTCATCGTTGGTCACCTGCACCGTATCAGCACCGGCGATATGGGTCGGCACATCACTGTCGATGGCCGCCAGGATGGCCTCCGCGCTGTCCTGCACATCCCAGTGAAACAGGCGGTCGACATCGAGTGCCCCGGCGTTCACCGCCCCGTTGATCAGCGTGGTGGCGTTATCCAGTTCCGCCTGCGCGTCGGCGACCGTCAGCTCACCGGCATTAACGACGTCCTCTTCAGACAGCGTGTAGCGCTCGGGCAGGGTCTCCAGAGCCAGCGCCTCGTCCAGCGTCAGTGATTCGGGGGCTACAACCAGATTACCGTCCTGATAGACGTAGGTTATTTCATCCTGAGCCTGTCCATTGATCGAGAGACCACTCAACGTGATAGTAAAATCATCGCTCGGTGTTTCCTCAAAACTGAACGGCAAATTCAGGGTTCCCGTGTCTTTCCCATTACTCGCTGCAATGGAATACGTCGCCGTCGTCACACCACCTACCGTTGAGCTTGATGCGGACGTCGACATGGACCCGCTGCCCTCAAGGGACACGCCCTCCAGCTCGGCTTCCGCAGGAAACGTCAATTCGAAATCAATGGAATTGCTACCGGATTGCCAGTTATCTACTTGGAGAGGCATCGTCACGTTTATATTCAAGGGCGACCCGATAACCCCGTCCCCATCGATGTCTATGTTGAGCGCGGCTTCCTGGTCACGGTAGCTGTTCGCGTCGACTTTGCCGCTCCAGGACTGGAACTGTCCGTCGGCGGTGAACCAGTGCAAGGCCACTTGCCCATCGGCAAACTGCTGTACCGCCACGT
>NZ_CANLFS010000044.1 GCF_947490095.1 uncultured Halomonas sp.
TGGTGGGTCTGGGCAGACTCGAAAAACCCCGCGACCTCACCGTTCTCTTTTCAACCCCAAGGGGTGCGCTCTAACCAACTGAGCGAGAGATTGGTGGGTCTGGGCAGACTCGAACTGCCGACCTCACCCTTATCAGGGGTGCGCTCTAACCAACTGAGCTACAGACCCGAAGGTCACGCTGGGTCGATACCCAAACAGTCTTTGCTCTGGTCGATCAGGTAATTCATTGTGAGCACTTGCCGACAGTCGGTGACATATCGGTAAGGAGGTGATCCAGCCGCAGGTTCCCCTACGGCTACCTTGTTACGACTTCACCCCAGTCATGAACCACACCGTGGTGATCGCCCTCCGAAGTTAGGCTAACCACTTCTGGTGCAGTCCACTCCCATGGTGTGACGGGCGGTGTGTACAAGGCCCGGGAACGTATTCACCGTAGCATTCTGATCTACGATTACTAGCGATTCCGACTTCACGGAGTCGAGTTGCAGACTCCGATCCGGACTGAGACCGGCTTTTCGGGATTCGCTACACCTCGCGGCTTCGCAACCCTTTGTACCGGCCATTGTAGCACGTGTGTAGCCCTACTCGTAAGGGCCATGATGACCTGACGTCATCCCCACCTTCCTCCGGTTTGTCACCGGCAGTCTCCTTAGAGTTCCCGCCATTACGCGCTGGCAAATAAGGATAGGGGTTGCGCTCGTTACGGGACTTAACCCAACATTTCACAACACGAGCTGACGACGGCCATGCAGCACCTGTCTGTGCGTTCCCGAAGGCACCAATCCATCTCTGGAAAGTTCGCACGATGTCAAGAGTAGGTAAGGTTCTTCGCGTTGCATCGAATTAAACCACATGCTCCACCGCTTGTGCGGGCCCCCGTCAATTCATTTGAGTTTTAACCTTGCGGCCGTACTCCCCAGGCGGTCGACTTATCGCGTTAACTTCGCCACAAAGGTCACAAGGACCCCAACGGCTAGTCGACATCGTTTACGGCGTGGACTACCAGGGTATCTAATCCTGTTTGCTACCCACGCTTTCGCACCTCAGCGTCAGTGTCAGTCCAGAAGGCCGCCTTCGCCACTGGTATTCCTCCCGATCTCTACGCATTTCACCGCTACACCGGGAATTCTACCTTCCTCTCCTGCACTCTAGCGTGACAGTTCCGGATGCCGTTCCCAGGTTGAGCCCGGGGCTTTCACAACCGGCTGATCACGCCGCCTACGCGCGCTTTACGCCCAGTAATTCCGATTAACGCTTGCACCCTCCGTATTACCGCGGCTGCTGGCACGGAGTTAGCCGGTGCTTCTTCTGTGGGTGATGTCCTCCCTCGGGGGTATTGGCCCCGAGGATTTCTTCCCCACTGAAAGTGCTTTACAACCCGAAAGCCTTCTTCACACACGCGGCATGGCTGGATCAGGCTTTCGCCCATTGTCCAATATTCCCCACTGCTGCCTCCCGTAGGAGTCCGGGCCGTGTCTCAGTCCCGGTGTGGCTGATCATCCTCTCAGACCAGCTACGGATCGCGGTCTTGGTGAGCCGTTACCTCACCAACTAACTAATCCGACATAGGCTCATCCGATAGCGCAAGGTCCGAAGATCCCCTGCTTTCTCCCGTAGGACGTATGCGGTATTAGCCTGAGTTTCCCCAGGTTATCCCCCACTATCGGGCAGATTCCTATGCATTACTCACCCGTCCGCCGCTCGACGCCTGGAAGCAAGCTTCCATCGTTTCCGCTCGACTTGCATGTGTTAGGCCTGCCGCCAGCGTTCAATCTGAGCCATGATCAAACTCTTCAGTTTAAAATCATAAGTGCTTGAGTAGCACCAAACTTGGCTCAAGGTTCAAACGTCTCAAATAGATCTTGCGATCTATGACGAGTCGCTTGCCTTGATGGTTCAATGATATG
>NZ_CANLFS010000045.1 GCF_947490095.1 uncultured Halomonas sp.
CCCGCCTCATTCACGAGGGCGCTGATCGGGCGGGCTGAAAGTGCTGGCTGGCGGCATCGCTCATCAGAATCGGTCCCTTCAGCGCGAATGGTCGTTGAGTAATGCCATAATGCGGACCCTTTCCCGCTTTCTTATAGCTCTTTGGAATCAATTGCGGCTGCCCACGCAGCCGTGACCGCCGGCCGCTGCAACGGTCGCTCGCTTTCTGATGCTGTGGTGGTCTCGCAGGAGCGTCAGCTCAGTGCGGTCAGCTTCGGCAGCCCCTTCAGCAGCGTCGGCCACCACTTGTCGGCGGCGGCTCCCAAATGAACAGTGATTCGCCGAGCGTGCAGCCTCAGTGTGGCGGCGACCTTCAGCACCTGCTCGCGCATCCGGCTGAGACTCCAGCCTTGCCGGGTCTGCCGCTCCAGCAGGCAGCGCAGGCCATGTAGGACCTGGTAGGCGTAGAGGCTGAGCAGCAGGCTCACCTCGTTGCGCGCCATCACGTCCTGAACGGTGGAGGCGCCGCGATCGGTCGACGAGAGGTGCACGTCGAGCGCCGACTTCACCTCGCCCATGTGCGCCTCGGCGCTGCCGCGCTTGCGGTAGAGCGCCAGGACCTTCTCCGGCGGCCAGTCGAACTTGCTGAGGTTGGTGACCAGAAAGAAGGCATGCAACAGCAGATCATCGGGACGTTCCTGCACCACCAGCACGACGCGACGCGGTGCCGACCAGGAGCCCGCTTGATACTCCAGATCGTGGCACCACTCGCGAGGCTGCTCGGGTGGCCGGCCGGGTGGCCGCTTCAGGTGCGGTGCCGCCAGCTTCTGCAGGCCGGTGTGACTGCGCAGCCGGCCCAGGTACTCGATGTCGCGCTCTTCCAGGGCCGCCAGCGTCGCGTTATCGGTAAAACCGGCGTCGATGCGCACGCGAACCTGTGCCCCGGTGCTCTCGTTGAGTCGTCGTACCAGATGCGGGATCCAGGTGTCGGCGTTCTCTGCCGGGCCGGCGTTACCCTCGCGCAACAGGCCGCCCACCATGTCGCCGGTTTCGGCCAGCGAGGCGACCAACGGCGAGTAGATCCGGGCGCCATAAAGGCCATGATAGGCCGATCCGCCCTGGTGGCCATGTACCTCGATCGGCAGGCCGTCGATGTCCAGCGTCATCTGCTTGGGACGCTCGCCGTTCTGCAGCGATGTCAGGCGCCAGACCACCAGCCGCAGAAGGCCTTCATGCACGGCATCGATGTTGTCATTGCGGCCAAGGCAGGTCATCAGCCGCGACAGCGTGGCTTGAGACGGCCGGTCCTGGGCCAGGGGCGTCATCCCGCGCGCGTCGCTGCAGGCCAACTGCCAGAGCGGGTCACGGCGCAGCGTGTCGGTATCGCTGAGATCGATCCAGCCCATCGCCCGTTGCAGCACCAGGGTACGCAGCTGACTGGCAAGCGAGTAACGGATGCGCAGAGGGTGGCGTCGATCGACCAGATTGTCTTCCAGCGCCTCGATCACGCCGCTGTTGTCGAGGGCTTCACGCAGCAGCAGAGCGCCGCTGTCGCTGGTGGTGCGCTGGCCGCTCAGCTCAACACGGACAGAGCCGTTGCACGAGGGCGACCATGTCGTTAGGGTTTCACCCATGGCGAGTGGTCCTCTTGAATCGTGTTCTGGCAGGAACATCCTGATTCTACAAGAGAAAACCACTCGCCATCTTCGTTTTCAGGTCGGCCTCATGAATAAGCCGGGCT
>NZ_CANLFS010000046.1 GCF_947490095.1 uncultured Halomonas sp.
CTAGCAGTCTGTCGGGTTATGGGTGTCGCTCATAGTAACGGCACCCACTTCTCTCGATTTTCGTGTTGGCGCCGGCCATGTCTCTTGTGTGGCGCCATTCGGCGATCCTGGAGTGGCCTGAGCGCTTGTGACGCAGCCTTATCGCTGAGGCATGCCCCTCAGCCTGCGGCCAGGCGATGCATCCGCTTGATATTCCATGCCAGGGTGGCCAGTCGCCACTCGCCGCTGACCTTATCCAGGCCACGTAACGAGAACTGCCGGAACCCCATCACGTGTTTGATGATCCCGAAGACCGGCTCTACCGTGTGCTTGCGCAGCGCATAAAGCGCTCGGCCCGCCTGTGTCTTCAAGCGATGTGCCATCTGCTCGACGGGGTCATCGCTCTCCGGCACTGGCGGATCCACGGCGAAACGCTCGAAGACCGGAAGGTGATGGAGATCACGCTTCATCGCCAATAGCGGCTCGATGCCGTGCTCATGGCAGGCCCGGACATTGGCAGCGTTGAAATAGCCCGTATCGGCCAGCAGATGGGCGGGCTTGCCCACCGCCTCCGGGTAGCCTTGCCAGGCCGTCAGCAACGGCATGACTTGCTGCTTGTCGTTGGTTGCCTGAGTGACGTGGACATGGGTCACCAGCAGACTCTCGGTATCAACGGCGGCTTGGGCGTTGAAGCACTGATCAAACCCCTTGCCGGTGACCGGCATGATCCGTGACTGCGGGTCGGTGAAGTTGAGCTGGTCCTTGTCACGCGGGCCGCCAGTGGGCGGTTCGGGATCCCGCCCACGGGGTTTCTTGCCGGCCTTGCGCTGCGCCTCCCGCCGCGCCACCTTTTCCTGGTAGGCGGCTTGCTCGGTGGCGTCCCGCTCCTCGGCGCGCGCCTCGATCTTGGCCTTCGCCTCGGCGATGGCCGCCAGGCGGGCTTCACGGCGGGCAATCTCGGCGGGGATATCCATGCCGTCGGCCGCGTCCTCCTGGTCCGCCGACTCGGCCCGCTCGGTCAGTGCCCTCACCTCCGCCCGGAGTTGTGCTTCCAGCTTCTTGGCATGGCCATACGATAGCGCCTTGTGCTTGCTGGCGTTGGCCTTGAGCTTGGTGCCGTCCAGGGCGATGGTGCCGAGCTTGAGCAGCTTCATCTCGCGAGCCAGCAGCAGCACCTGCACGAACAGCTGCTCCAGCTCCGGCAGGAAACGCCGGCGAAAGGTCGCCAGCGTGTCGTGGTCGGGATGGGTATTGGCCGCCAGGTAACGGAACGCCACCGAGTCATAGGTGGCGCGCTCGATCTTGCGGCTGGAGACCACCCCGGTGGCGTAGCCATAGACCAGCAGACTCAGCAACACTGCCGGGTGGTGGGCCTTATGCCCTCGACCGGCGTAGCGTCGCGTCAGCGCCGAGAGATCCAGTTGTTCGACGACATCGACCACGAACCGCGCCAGGTGGCCATCGGGCAGCCACTCGTCTACCGAAGGCGGCAGGAGATAGTCGGTCTGACGGTCAACGGGGATGAAGCGGCTCATGGCGACGTTCCAGTAGTGGCGGCATGCTGAGAGTATCTCACGGCGTTATCGAAAACCCGACAGACTGCTAGG
>NZ_CANLFS010000047.1 GCF_947490095.1 uncultured Halomonas sp.
CCGAAGGCGCATCCGGCGTGATGGGGCGCCGGGCTTTCCCCGGTGCGCTGTCGCTTATCGGGGCTACGGTGTGGCGGGTTGTTCTGGTCGCGGCGTGGGCTGGGCAAGCCGAAGGCGCATCCGGCGCGATGGGGCGCCGGGCTTTCCCCGGTGCGCTGTCGCTTACCGGGGCTACGGTGTGGCGGGTTGTTCTGGTTGAGGCGTAGGCCGGATAAGCCGAAGGCGCATCCGGCGCGATGGGGGCGCCGGGCTTTCCCCGGTGCGCTGTCGCTTACCGGGGCTATGGTAGGGAGAGTTGTTCTGGTTGAGGCGTAGGCCGGATAAGCCGAAGGCGCACCCGGCGCGAGAGGCGCCGGGCTTTCCCCGGTGCGCTGGCAAGAGGGCAGGACGGTTGAGGAGGAGTGGATATGAGCCGTTATCGCCGAGCGTATGCGCCGGGAGGTTGCTTCTTCTTTACAGTTGTCACCTTTCAGCGGCGTAGAATTTTCGCTGATCCCTCGTCAGTGAGGTTGCTGAGAGAAGCCTTCAGGCATGTTCGGCAACGCCGACCCTTCCAGTGTGACGCTATCGTGGTATTGCCCGATCACTTGCACTGTATTTGGCAATTACCCCCAGCAGATAGTGATTACTCGGGGCGTTGGCGTGAGATTAAAAAATTCGTTTCCCGTCGGCTGACAGCAGCAAATCCTGGAGAGGTGATTTGGCAGCCTCGGTTTTGGGAACACACATTGAAGGATGAGCACGACTGGCAGAGACACTTCGATTATATCCACTATAACCCTGTCAAGCATGGCTGGGCTGCAACGCCGAGTGAATGGCCATGGTCATCTTTTCACACCGCAGTGAAGCATGGGTGGTATGAGCGGGAATGGGGAGCAGGTAGCCCTCCTGAGGTAGCCAGTGAGTCGTGGGAATAAGTCATCCCCGGTGCGCTGTCGCTTACCGGGGCTACGGTAGGGAGAGTTGTTCTGGCCGCGGCGTAGGCTGGATAAGCCGAAGGCGCATCCGGCGTGATGGGATGCCGGGCTTTCCCCCGGTGCGCTGTCGCTTACCGGGGCTACGGTGTGGCGGGTTGTTCTGGTTTACCGGGGCTACGGTGTGGCGGGTTGTTCTGGTCGCGGCGTAGGCCGGATAAGCCGAAGGCGCATCCGGCGTGATGGGGGCGCCGGGCTTTCCCCGGTGCGCTGTCGCTTACCGGGGCTATGGTAGGGAGAGTTGTTCTGGTTGAGGCGTAGGCCGGATAAGCCGAAGGCGCATCCGGCGCGATGGGGCGCTGGGCTTTCCCCGGTGCGCTGTCGCTTACCGGGGCTACGGTAGGGAGAGTTGTTTTGGTTGAGGCGTAGGCCGGATAAGCCGAAGGCGCATCCGGCGCGATGGGGCGCTGGGCTTTCCCCGGTGCGCTGTCG
>NZ_CANLFS010000048.1 GCF_947490095.1 uncultured Halomonas sp.
GAGTTAAGCTCAAGTCTGGTGTATGGGAGGAGGTAGGAAGGGTGGCGTATCCTGTTGATTGATCACGACCAAGATCTCAACCAACACGAGTGGATACGCCATGACCGATTCTACCCTCCAGGCTCTTTCACAACCAGAACCCCAAGTCACTGACCCGCTGCACGAGCTGCTGCGCCAAGGTGCCCGTGACCTGATCGCCAAGGCCGTCGAGGCCGAGCTGGCCACCTTTCTGACCCAGTATGCCGATCAGCGGCTCGACGATGGGCGCCAGGCCGTGGTCCGCAACGGCTATCTGCCCGAGCGCACGGTGCAGACCGGGGTCGGGGATGTCAGCGTGCAGGTGCCCAAGGTGCGTGACCGCAGTGGGGGTGGCGTTCGCTTCAACAGCAGCCTGCTGCCGCCTTACCTGAAGCGGGCCCGCAGCATCGAGGAGCTGATCCCCTGGCTCTACCTGAAGGGGATCTCCACCGGCGACTACCAGGAGGCCCTGGCGGCGCTGCTGGGCGAGCAGGCCAAGGGCCTGTCGGCCAACACGGTGTCACGGCTCAAGAAGCAGTGGGAAGGCGAGCATACCGAGTGGCGGAAACGGGACCTGGCCGACCAGCGTTACGTCTACTGGTGGGCCGACGGCATCTACAGCAATGTCCGCATGGATGACCGCTTGTGCTTGCTGGTGATCATCGGCGTCACCGAGCAGGGCCGCAAGGAGCTGGTGACCGTCGAGGACGGCTTCCGCGAGTCGGCGGACAGCTGGGAGACGCTGCTGACAGGCCTGCGCGAGCGCGGCTTGACCACGGCTCCCAAGCTGGCGGTAGGCGACGGCGCCATGGGGTTCTGGGCGGCGTTGAGCAAGATCTACCCGGCAACCGACCATCAGCGCTGCTGGGTCCACAAGACCGCCAATGTGCTGAATAAACTGCCGAAATCGGTACAACCCAAGGTCAAGGCCGACCTCCACGAGATTTGGATGGCCGAGACCCGCGATGAGGCCCACCAGGCCTTTGATCGCACCCTGAAACGCTTCGAGACCAAGTATCCCAAGGCGATGGGGTGCCTGGCCAAGGATCGGGACGAGCTGCTGGCGTTCTACGACTACCCGGCAGAGCACTGGGTGCATATCCGCACCACCAACCCGATCGAGTCGACCTTCGCCACGGTTCGCCTGCGGAGCAAGCGCAGCCGGAACTGCGGGTCCCGGGCGACGACCCTGGCGATGGTCTTCAAGCTGCTCCAGAGCGCCGAGAAGCGCTGGAAGCGCATCAAGGGGTTCAGGAAGTTGGAGCTGGTCGTGAACAACGTCCGGTTTCAGGATGGGGAGCAGGTAATCGATCCGTCAGACAGGACAGCCGCCTGACTGCCATCCACCAGATTTGACTATAACTC
>NZ_CANLFS010000049.1 GCF_947490095.1 uncultured Halomonas sp.
AAGCGAAGCTCTTGATCGAAGCCCCGGTAAACGGCGGCCGTAACTATAACGGTCCTAAGGTAGCGAAATTCCTTGTCGGGTAAGTTCCGACCTGCACGAATGGCGTAATGATGGCCACGCTGTCTCCACCCGAGACTCAGTGAAATTGAAATCGCAGTGAAGATGCTGTGTACCCGCGGCTAGACGGAAAGACCCCGTGAACCTTTACTATAGCTTCACACTGGACGCTGATGTTACTTGTGTAGGATAGCTGGGAGGCTTGGAAACTCGGACGCCAGTTCGAGTGGAGCCAACCTTGAAATACCAGCCTGGTATCATTGGCGTTCTAACTCAGGTCCGTTATCCGGATCGAGGACCGTGTGTGGTGGGTAGTTTGACTGGGGCGGTCTCCTCCCAAAGAGTAACGGAGGAGCACGAAGGTACCCTCAGCACGGTTGGAAATCGTGCACTGAGTGCAAGAGCATAAGGGTGCTTGACTGCGAGACAGACACGTCGAGCAGGTGCGAAAGCAGGTTCTAGTGATCCGGTGGTTCTGTATGGAAGGGCCATCGCTCAACGGATAAAAGGTACTCCGGGGATAACAGGCTGATACCGCCCAAGAGTTCACATCGACGGCGGTGTTTGGCACCTCGATGTCGGCTCATCACATCCTGGGGCTGAAGTCGGTCCCAAGGGTATGGCTGTTCGCCATTTAAAGTGGTACGCGAGCTGGGTTTAGAACGTCGTGAGACAGTTCGGTCCCTATCTGCCGTGGGCGTTGGAGATTTGAGAAGAGCTGCTCCTAGTACGAGAGGACCGGAGTGGACGCACCTCTGGTGTTCCGGTTGTCACGCCAGTGGCATTGCCGGGTAGCTATGTGCGGACAGGATAACCGCTGAAAGCATCTAAGCGGGAAGCCCCCTTCAAGATGAGATCTCCCCGAGGCCTTGAGCCTCCTGAAGGGCCCAGCGAGACCAGCTGGTTGATAGGCCGGATGTGGAAGCGCTGCGAGGCGTTGAGCTAACCGGTACTAATGGCCCGTGAGGCTTGACCATATAACACCCAAGGGGTCTGTGATGACCCACGACGCCGGATACGCCTTGAAACGT
>NZ_CANLFS010000050.1 GCF_947490095.1 uncultured Halomonas sp.
TAAGTGCCTATTCAAAATTAATCGCGCAACCGGATCCATAGCTATCGAGTAGCCGATGTACCTCCTCGCAGAGGTTATCAAACGAGAGGTACGCACTCAGAGGCAGCCAGGCATACTTCATCTGCCGCCACAGAATCTCAATCAGATTCAGCTCTGGCGAATAAGCTGATAAGTAGACCAGATGCACACGATGCGACATCCATTCGAGTATTTTTTTCCTGAAGGCCTTGGAGCGATGCATGCTGGCATTGTCGAGCACCACCACGGCGAAGGTATCGGGGTCTTTCTGGGCCACAAAATGGTCAAACGCATCAATGACCGTCTCAGTGGTCACGGACTCGGTGGCGGTGTGATAGACCAACTTCCCCGCTCGGCTGAGGAACCCCAGTACATTCAGCCTTCGGCTATGTGAGTAGGCAGTCACCTCACAGGGTTTACCGATGGGGCTCCACGCGTATGGCACCGACGATGATTGTGAAAATCCTGATTCATCAAAGTAGTAGAGCTCATGTTCACCCTGATCTTCACGCTGCTGAAGCGCCTTGAGGAGACCCTGAGTGTTGCGAAAATCTTTTTCGTCACGCCGTGCCTTCAATGAGTGTCGAATACGCTTGAAGCTGAGCCTATTTTTTTTTGAGCGCTCTACGGAGCGTCACCATGCTGACCTCTTTCCCCGTCTCGTCCTGAAAGCGAGCGTGCAAGGAGCGGAGCTGATGGGGCTGCTCTGCGACCATTTCCTTCAGTCGCTGGTGATCTTTATCATCCAAGGCAGGCGTACGACCACTGCGCGGCTTGTCGATCAGCCCATCGAGGCCCGACGCTTCCCATTGCTTGAGCCACCGGGACACGGCATCGCGGCGAACGTGCAGTATCTCGCTGATTTGGTTGATGGTATGGCCTTGGTTGCTCAACAAGATGGCATGAGCACGACGACGTAAGGCACGCTTCTCACCATGGTCATAGGCAGAAGACAGGGTCTGCTGTTCAGAGTCAGAAAGTGGAGCAACAAAGCGCCTTGCCATGAGTTTGATCCGGGTCAGAGATTCTGATCTAGATGATACGTGAAAATTTTAGATCAGGCACTTA
>NZ_CANLFS010000051.1 GCF_947490095.1 uncultured Halomonas sp.
TTTTCGAAGCTTTCCGAAAAACCCATTGAAAAACAGCCACTTCTGCCACATTCACCGCCTGCAACGTTTGCTCGTTGTCGGCAGCGGATGCGTACTTTACGGCTTTCCCCTCCGGCCTGCAAGCCCTTGCCGTAAAAAAAGTCTCAGAAACAGCGACGCCCGCGGGTGGCAGGCGTCGAATGACGGGCGTCGATCGTGGGTGACGTCGCTGCAGCGGGCTGCCCGACTGCATGCTGCCGATAACGGCCTCGTCGACAGGAGATCTCCGCCATTGCGCAGCTCTCCCTCAAAGGCTCCGCCTCGCGACTGGCGGTGTCATGCTAGGTGCCCACTTATCAATAGATGGGCACCTAGCATGACACCGGACGAGGCCTTCTGCGGGAGATGTCTTCAGCGGCCGGTTACCGCCCGATGCGCCCTCGGCTTATCGGGCCTACCTGGACCGATAAGCGTAGATCGGCAGCGGGCGCATGACGAGGCTTGCCCGCCGGCCCTATATGAAAAAGCCCCGAGCAAATGAATGCTCGGGGCTTTCGGTATAAGCTCGATATCAGTGCCTGACGATGATCGGCTGGCGGCTGGCACAAGCCCGATAATAATCTCGTCGGTCCTGGCGTCCTATCGTCCTATCGTCCTATCGTCCTATCGTCCTAGCGTCCTAGCGTCCTAGCGTCCTAGCGTCCGCCAGATATGAAAAAACCCCGAACATGTGAGTGTTCGGCGCTTTTCGATATAAGCTCGGTATCAGTGCCTGACGATGATCGGCTGGCGACTGGCACAAGCCCGATCACAATCTCGTCGGTCCTGGCGCCCTATCGTCCTACCGCCCGCCAGATTTGAAAAAACCCCGAACACGTGAATGTTCGGCGCTTTTCGATATAAGCTCGGTATCAGTGCCTGACGATGATCGGCTGGCGGCTGGCACAAGCCCGATAACAATCTCGTCGGTCCTGGCGTCCTATCGTCCTAAGTGCCTATTCAAAATTAATCGCGCAACCGGATCCATAGCTATCGAGTAGCCGATGTACCTCCTCGCAGAGGTTA
>NZ_CANLFS010000052.1 GCF_947490095.1 uncultured Halomonas sp.
TCTGAATGGGGAAACCCACCCACGGTAACGTGGGTATCTTGTCCTGAATACATAGGGGCAAGAGGCGAACCAGGGGAACTGAAACATCTAAGTACCCTGAGGAAAAGAAATCAACCGAGATTCCCCCAGTAGCGGCGAGCGAACGGGGACTAGCCCTTAAGCATGTGACTGATTAGACGAAGGCGCTGGGAAGCGCCGCCATAGTGGGTGATAGCCCCGTAGTCGAAAATCTGATCATGTGAAATCGAGTAGGTCGGGGCACGAGAAACCTTGACTGAACATGGGGGGACCATCCTCCAAGGCTAAATACTCCTGGCTGACCGATAGTGAACCAGTACCGTGAGGGAAAGGCGAAAAGAACCCCGGAGAGGGGAGTGAAATAGATCCTGAAACCGTATGCGTACAAGCAGTGGGAGCATGCAAGTCATGTGACCGCGTACCTTTTGTATAATGGGTCAGCGACTTATTTTCAGTGGCGAGCTTAACCGTATAGGGGAGGCGTAGGGAAACCGAGTCTTAACTGGGCGACCAGTCGCTGGAAATAGACCCGAAACCGAGCGATCTACCCATGAGCAGGTTGAAGGTTGAGTAACATCAACTGGAGGACCGAACCCACGTATGTTGAAAAATGCGGGGATGACTTGTGGGTCGGAGTGAAAGGCTAATCAAGCTCGGAGATAGCTGGTTCTCCTCGAAAGCTATTTAGGTAGCGCCTCACGTAGCACCGCCGGGGGTAGAGCACTGTTTCGGCTAGGGGGTCATCCCGACTTACCAACCCGAGGCAAACTCCGAATACCGGTGAGTGACGCGTGGGAGACACACAGTGGGTGCTAACGTCCATTGTGAAAAGGGAAACAACCCAGACCGTCAGCTAAGGTCCCCAAATCCTGGTTAAGTGGGAAACGATGTGGGAAGGCTCAGACAGCTAGGAGGTTGGCTTAGAAGCAGCCATCCTTTAAAGAAAGCGTAATAGCTCACTAGTCGAGTCGGCCTGCGCGGAAGATTTAACGGGGCTAAACCAGGTACCGAAGCTACGGGT
>NZ_CANLFS010000053.1 GCF_947490095.1 uncultured Halomonas sp.
TCACGATAGAAGCGACCTTCTTCCATCTTAGAGCCATCGGAACAGGTCGCCACGTCTTTCAGGCCCAGGTCGATGCCTACAGCGCCTTGGCCCGTAGACGGCTGCACATCTACGTCAACCGCGATGTTGAAGTACCAACGGCCCCGACTGTCTTCGTTGAAGCTGCCGGCGCGAAACTTGTATTTCGACAGGCCGAAGCTATCCCAGACTTTGTAGTGCTGGCCATTGAAGAACACTTGACCCTTCTTCCACTGGGCCGCGCCGGTATTGACCGGGACCCAACCCAGCGAGCGGCGCACGCCTCGAGACTTGCGCCACTGCAGGCGGTTCTTCTTGAACTGTTTGCGGCGGGTGGCGTATTCGGCGGCAACACACTGCAAGGTCTGGCTGTGCAGGCCGAGGTCCTTGCCGGCACCTTTGGTATAGGGGTGCATGTCGTAGGCGGACAGAAACAGACCTTTCTCCCGAATGGCTCGGGAAGACAGTTCGTTGAGATAGTTCCAGACGAAATTCACGCTGCGAGCCATGCGGTTCAGCTCGGCTGCGTGTTTGTCCTTCACTCTTACTTTCAGGGTCTTGGTCTGTTTCATGTCTTCGAGTATGCTTGGTCTATGGACACAAAACAAGCTATCAGAACAGGCCGCCACTGCGTTTTCCTTATGCACGCTCACTTGGTCTTCGTGACTAAGTATCGTGGCAAGGTGTTTAACGCGGATCAACTCGCCACACTGGAAAGGATATTGCGCGATGTGTGCAGCGACTTTGAATCCGAGCTAGAAGAGTTCAACGGGGAAGATGACCACGTCCACCTTCTCGTCAATTTTCCGCCCAAGGTGGCGGTATCCCGGCTGGTCAACAGCTTGAAAGGTGTGTCCAGCCGTCAGATGAAGCTATACCACCCAGAGCTGGTTCAACCGGCATACAGGAAGAATGCGCTTTGGAGTCCTAGCTACTTCGCTGGCAGCGTTGGCGGCGCCCCCATCTCAATCGTGAGGCAGTACATTGAGCGACAGAGTCGCCCGATTTAGGG
>NZ_CANLFS010000054.1 GCF_947490095.1 uncultured Halomonas sp.
TGTCGGGTCCCGTGTGATTGACCACCCGCTTGGTAAATAACTCAGGACGTTTGATCTGCCATTCCTTCATCACTGCAATCGGCGACTGATGGTGCAGCGCCTTCTGCGGGATATGGTGATTGTACAGCCAAGCGTAGCGTTTGAGTGTCTGTTCCAGATCCTCGCCTGAAACATAGCGCCGGGTCGAAAGCACGTCGCTGATCCGGCCGTTGAAGCGCTCTACCATGCCATTCGTCTGCGGCCGTCCCGGCTTGATTAGCCGGTGCTCGATACCATGGGCCTGGCACTCCTGATCGAAGAGATGGTGACCGCTGGGCTTGCGCTCGCCTGCCCGCGTGAAGCGATCGGTGAACGACTTGCCGTTATCGGTGAGCACCGTTTGAATCGTGAAAGGGGCCTTCTCCTCCACTCGTTTCATGAACGCCCGCGCATCCTTTGCGGACTGACTGTGCCTGACTTCCAAGTAAACCCAGCGCGTGGCACGATCGATGGCGACGTATAGGTAGCGCTTCTGCTGCTCGTCCGGCATTTGGGGAAGGTGCTTGATGTCGATGTGCACGTAGCCAGGCTCGTAGTCCTTGAAGGGCTTGTGCCGAGGTTTCTCGTCGTCACCGGCGTTCTGCCGCGCCAGTTCCGCCAGCGTCGGCACTTCACGCCGTTTGAGCATGCGATGCAGGGCAGAGCGTGACAAGCGGGGATTCAGGAACTCACGCGCAACGACCAGAAGGTCATCCAGGCCGAGGCGCAGGAACTCACGAGCCGTGATCAGCACTTCCTCCTGCTCGGACGTGAGCGTCGCCAGGAGGTTGTGTCGCGTGTGAGATCGATCATAGACATTATCACGGTAACGCCAGCGCCGGATGGTCGCGGTGGCGACGCCATACTGACGGGCCAGCTCGCTATCCGTGA
>NZ_CANLFS010000055.1 GCF_947490095.1 uncultured Halomonas sp.
TCCACCAACCCCACCTTCTGTGGCGTGAGTTAGATCGGTAGTGTGTCTTTCCAGCGCCAAGGGAGCAGCGTGTTGAGGTCGTCGTCCTCGCCGAGTGTCGGTAGCGTTTCGAACACGAACTGCAGGTACTCGTAGGACGAGAGGCCATTGGCCTTGGCCGTCTCGATCAGGCTGTAAATGGCGGCGCTGGCCTGGGCACCGCTCGGTGTGTGGCTGAAGAGCCAGTTCTTGCGGCCGACGACGAAGGGGCGGATGGCATTTTCCGCGGCGTTGTTGTCGAGCGGGATCAGCCCGTCATCGAGGAAGCGGGTCAGGCGCTGCCATTGGCCATCCAGGTAGTGCAATGCTCTGCCCAGTGCGCTCTTCGGCAGCACCTGGGTCAGCGACTTGTCGAGCCAGGTGCGTAGCTGGTTGATCAGCGGGCGGCTCTTCTGCTCGCGCAGCGCCTGGAGCGCTTCGGGTGCCAGGCCCTTGGCCTGCTTTTCCACGCCATAGAGCTTGCGAATCTGATTGAGGGCCCAGTCGGCCTTGCCGGTCTTGCCCTTGGGCTGCACCTTCTGCGCCTCGACGAACTTGCGACGGGCGTGCGCCCAGCAGCCAGCATGGGTGATGCTGTTCTTGCGCACCACCTCGGCATAGCCCTCGTAGCCATCGGTGACCAGGCGACCGGCATAGTCACCCAGCAGGCGTACGGGCACCCGACCGGCGCGGCTGGCGTCATAGTCGAACAGCACCACCTGTTGGCCAGGTGGGCCACCGCGCTGTAACCACATATAGGACGTTGAACTCGCCGGCCGGTCGGGTTCCGTGTTGACCTGAAGTGTGGTCTCGTCCATGTGGATCAGCGGGGCTTGCAGCAAGTGTCGGCGTAGCGCCTCGATCAGCGGTGTCATTCGCTCGCCGG
>NZ_CANLFS010000056.1 GCF_947490095.1 uncultured Halomonas sp.
TTCTTCTCCATCAGTTGATGGAGACGCGCGATTTCCTCCTGCTGAGAACGCACTTGGCGCTGCAGCTGGGAGACGCTGGCGGAGGAAGTCGAGGTCGACGAAGTCATGCCGATATTTTACCAAGCAGTGCCACCGGAGGCAGCAAAAACATCAACCCACTGCCTGGAAATCCAAGGCCTTGTGGGGCTGCATGGCGCTGAGGTCATAGCCATCCAGAAGCCAGTTCAGCTCCTGGCCCGACAGGGAAACCGTATCGCCTTCCAAGCGATCGGGCCACTTGAAGCGCTCGCGCTCCAGGCGCTTGTACCAGACCACGAAGCCGTTACGCTCCCAGAACAACAGTTTCACCTTGTCGCGCTGGCGATTGCCGAACACGAACACCGCCTCCTCGAAGGGATTGAGCTCCATGGCCTCCTGAACCAGCAGGGCCAGCCCGTCGATTTGCTTGCGCATGTCGACGGGTTCGCGGCACAGATAGACCCGCAGTCCAGTGTCTGGGCGAATCATGGCGCCACCTCCACGGCAACGAAGCGCTGCGGCCGATGCCGCGGCGGCACAGGCACATCCTGCACCACCAGACGCTGCTCCCACGCCAGCAGTGACGCCAGCTCAAGTCCTTGCTCCTCGGCGTACTCGCTCAGCGGCAGTTGCCGAGACGAGGCATGGAACAGATGGCCCAACCAGAGGGCCTGCGTCGAAGTCAGGTCGGTCATGGTGTCCTCCTTGCTATCGAATGACACCAGTCTGACGGACACTATTCAGCGGCAGAAGATGGGGTTGGTGGAGCGCTTAC
>NZ_CANLFS010000057.1 GCF_947490095.1 uncultured Halomonas sp.
CTCGTCCATGTGGATCAGCGGGGCTTGCAGCAAGTGTCGGCGTAGCGCCTCGATCAGCGGTGTCATTCGCTCGCCGGTTTGCACCATCCAACGGGCCAGGGTGTTGCGTGGAATCTCGGCGCCGTGGCGGGCAAAGATCTGACTCTGCCGGTAGAGCGGCAAGGCGTCCTGGTACTTGGCGGTGGCCACATAGGCGAGCAGCGTCGGGCTGGCTTTGCTCTTGGGCAGCAGCTTGGCCGGCGCCGGGGCGATCTGTACGCCCTCTTCGCAGGCGGGGCAGCCGTACTTGATACGCACATGGCGGACCACCTCGACCTGCGTCGGCACCACATGCAGCTCCTCGCTGACTTCCTTGCCGATCTCCTTGAGCTCGGTGCCGTCATGGTGGCAGTGACGGGCCTCCTCGGGGAGCTCATGGATCACCTCGACGCGGGGCAGTTCAGGCGGTAGCGCCACTCGGCCACCACGGGTGCGACGCTTGGCCGGCTGTTGGGGGGCAACCGGCACATCAGCTTCGTCGCCAGCCGCGTCATCCTGGGCGCCGGCCTCCTCCTCGTCGGCCGCCACTTCCGCCTCGTTGATGAGCAGGTCTCCCTGCGCGACACGGTACTTTTCGGTGGAGGGACCGAACTGACGTTCGATGGCCAGGCGGAACTGCTCGAACAGCGCGGCCTTGGCGGCTTCCCATTCCGTTTCTTTCTTCTCCATCAGTTGATGGAGACGCGCGATTTCCTCCTGCTGAGAACGCACTTGGCGCTGCAGCTGGGAGACGCT
>NZ_CANLFS010000058.1 GCF_947490095.1 uncultured Halomonas sp.
AGCGTCTCCCAGCTGCAGCGCCAAGTGCGTTCTCAGCAGGAGGAAATCGCGCGTCTCCATCAACTGATGGAGAAGAAGGAAGCGGAGTGGGAAGCCGCCAAGGCAGCGCTGTTCGAGCAGTTCCGCCTGGCCATCGAGCGTCAGTTCGGTCCCTCCACCGAAAAGTACCGTATCGCGCAAGGTGATCTCCTCATCAACGAGGCCGAGATAACGGTCGATGAGGAAGAGGCCGGCACCCAGAATGACACGGCTGGCCACGAAGCTGATGTGCCGGTTGAACCCCAACAGCCGGCCAAGCGCCGCAGCCGTGGCGGCCGAGTGGCTTTGCCGCCCGAGCTGCCTCGCGTCGAGGTCGTCCATGAGCTCCCCAAGGAGGCCCGGCGTTGCCACGATGACGGCACCGAGCTCAAGGAGATCGGCAAAGAGATCAGCGAGGAGCTGCATGTGGTGCCAGCGCGGGTCGAGGTGATCCGCCATGTGCGCGTCAAGTACGGCTGCCCCGCCTGCGAAGAGGGCGTACAGATTGCCCCGGCACCCGCCAAGCTGCTGCCGAAGAGTAACGCCAGCCCGACGTTGCTCGCCTATGTGGCCACCGCCAAGTACCAGGACGCCTTGCCGCTCTACCGGCAGAGCCAGATCTTTGCCCGTCATGGCGCCGAGATCCCGCGCAACACCCAGGCCCGTTGGATGGTGCAAGCCGGCGAGCGAATGACACCGCTGATCGAGGCGCTACGCCGACACTTGCTGCAAGCCCCGCTGATCCACATGGACGAG
>NZ_CANLFS010000059.1 GCF_947490095.1 uncultured Halomonas sp.
GCGGTAGAGGAGCGTCGTGTAAGCCGATGAAGGGAGATCGAGAGGTCTGCTGGAGGTATCACGAGTGCGAATGCTGACATGAGTAACGACAAGGGAGGTGAAAAACCTCCCCGCCGGAAGACCAAGGGTTTCTGTTCGACGCTAATCGGAGCAGAGTGAGTCGGCCCCTAAGGCGAGGCCGAAAGGCGTAGTCGATGGGAAACGGGTTAATATTCCCGTACCTCACTGTATTGCGATGGGGGGACGGAGAAGGCTAGGTGAGCCAGGCGTTGGTTGTCCTGGTGAAAGTCAGTAGGCTGGAGAATCAGGAAAATCCGGTTCTCCAAGGCCGAGAGACGAGACGAACGGACTACGGTCCGGAAGTCATCGATGCCACGCTTCCAGGAAAAGCCTCTAAGCTTCAGATACAGTGGGACCGTACCCCAAACCGACACAGGTGGTCAGGGTGAGAATCCTAAGGCGCTTGAGAGAACTCGGGTGAAGGAACTAGGCAAAATGGTGCCGTAACTTCGGGAGAAGGCACGCCGCCGGTACGTGAAACCCCTCGCGGGTGGAGCCGAAAGCGGTCGAAGATACCAGGTGGCTGCAACTGTTTATTAAAAACACAGTACTCTGCAAACGCGTAAGCGGACGTATAGGGTATGACGCCTGCCCGGTGCCGGAAGGTTAAGTGATGGTGTTAGCG
>NZ_CANLFS010000060.1 GCF_947490095.1 uncultured Halomonas sp.
TGGTTAGAGCGCACCCCTTGGGGTTGAAAAGAGAACGGTGAGGTCGCGGGGTTTTTCGAGTCTGCCCAGACCCACCAATTTGCGTGATACGTTGTTGCTTCTCTTCTCGTGTACCTGCTACACATTATTGAAAAGCACTCTGTCTCACTCAGATTATCCGGGGCCTTAGCTCAGCTGGGAGAGCGCCTGCCTTGCACGCAGGAGGTCAGCGGTTCGATCCCGCTAGGCTCCACCATGCTTCCCCACCGTCTTACCTGATCGGATCCACAGTCATAAGCCATCCTTGCACAATGCAATGACCGGTTTATGACTGTCGATTGACAGTCTGCTCTTTAACAATGTGAATCATGCTGACAAACGTTCTTTCCGCAAGGAAAGAACACGAGATACGTTTCAAGCGCGTATCCGGCAATGTCGTGTGTCATCGCGGACCAGACCCTTTGGGGTTATATGGTCAAGCGATGAAGCGCATACGGTGGATGCCTAGGCAGCCAGAGGCGATGAAAGACGTGGAAGCCTGCGATAAGGCTCGGCGAGGTGGCAAACAACCTGTGACCCGGGCATTTCTGAATGGGGAAACCCACCCACGGTAACGTGGGTATCTTGTCCTGAATACATAGGGGCAAGAGGCGAACCAGGGGA
>NZ_CANLFS010000061.1 GCF_947490095.1 uncultured Halomonas sp.
ACGGTTTCGACTGCGTACGTTGAGCTAGGGGAAGCGTGTCGGTGCAGGCAAGAGACCACCGTAAGCGTCGCTGCAAACCAATAAGCGCCGAGTCTACTCAGCGCGAGTACGCCCTCGCTGCCTAAGCGAGTGCGTCTCTGTCAGACCGGGTGTGCTCCCGCCCCGGATCCTGGCATCGACTAGGGAGCTTCACCGTACGGCTCGGTCGCGGAGCCGGACGGGACAGCAAACAGCGACTGGGATCGTCATCTCGGCTTGTTCGCGGGACCGGGAGATCCAAGTAGAGACATAGCGAACTGCACACGGAGAAGCCCTGGCGAGGCGGCGGAGGACCCGGGC
>NZ_CANLFS010000062.1 GCF_947490095.1 uncultured Halomonas sp.
TCCGCTGCCGGCAACGAGCAAACGTTGCAGGCGGTGAATGTGGCAGAAGTGGCTGTTTTTCAATGGGTTTTTCGGAAGGCTTCGAAAATCACCAGTTGACAGTCGCGGCAGATTCGGTAGAATGTGCGCCACTCGTGACGAGGCCTCTTCGAGGTGTCAGGCGAACCTCTCGGTGCTTCGGTATCGATGAGTGTCGGTCACCCAGTCGCGTTCCACGGAGCGCTAAGCAGGGTTGACAACGACAGTCGGTCATGTAGAATACGCCTTCCTCGCAGGGCGCTGGTGAGGCCGCCGACTTCCACGAAGTCACAGGCTCAGCAGCA
>NZ_CANLFS010000063.1 GCF_947490095.1 uncultured Halomonas sp.
GATAAGCCGAAGGCGCATCCGGCGTGATGGGATGCCGGGCTTTCCCCCGGTGCGCTGTCGCTTACCGGGGCTACGGTAGGGAGAGTTGTTCTGGTTGAGGCGTAGGCCGGATAAGCCGAAGGCGCATCCGGTACGAGGGGGGCGCTGGGCTTTCCCCGGTGCGCTGTCGCTTGCCGGGGCTACGGTAGGGAGAGTTGTTCTGGTTGAGGCGTAGGCCGGATAAGCCGAAGGCGCATCCGGCGTGATGGGGCGCCGGGCTTTCCCCGGTGCGCTGTCGCTTATCGGGGCTACGGTGTGGCGG
>NZ_CANLFS010000064.1 GCF_947490095.1 uncultured Halomonas sp.
CGACAGCGCACCGGGGAAAACCCGGCGCCCCATCACGCCGGATGCGCCTTCGGCTTATCCGGCCTACGCCGCGACCAAAACAACCCACTTCACCGTAGCCCCGGTAAGCGACAGCGCACCGGGGAAAGCCCGGCGCCCCATCACGCCGGATGCGCCTTCGGCTTGCCCAGCCCACGCCGCGACCAGAACAACCCGCCACACCGTAGCCCCGATAAGCGACAGCGCACCGGGGAAAGCCCGGCGCCCCATCACGCCGGATGCGCCTTCGG
>NZ_CANLFS010000065.1 GCF_947490095.1 uncultured Halomonas sp.
GCTGCTCCCTTGGCGCTGGAAAGACACACTACCGATCTAACTCACGCCACAGAAGGTGGGGTTGGTGGAGCGCTTACCAACAGCCGGCCGCGCCTGTTTCGATCAGCGTGAGCCAGTGCTTGGCCTGGGTGGCATCGGGGTAGACCAGCTTTTGCCTCGGGGTTGGGTTGAGGGAGCCTCTTCGCTCCCTTCGTAAGCGCTCCACCAACCCCATCTTCTGCCGCTGAATAGTGTCCGTCAGACTGGTGTCATTCGATAGCAAGGAGGA
>NZ_CANLFS010000066.1 GCF_947490095.1 uncultured Halomonas sp.
TCAGCATTCGCACTCGTGATACCTCCAGCAGACCTCTCGATCTCCCTTCATCGGCTTACACGACGCTCCTCTACCGCGTGCCTGCATCCTTAAACCTACTCATCGCTCCCGACTCGACGTTCGGGAGGGCTTGGGCGTCGCTGCGCTCCGCCAAGCGAATAGTCTTAAGTGATGCAGGCACACCCGTAGCTTCGGTACCTGGTTTAGCCCCGTTAAATCTTCCGCGCAGGCCGACTCGACTAGTGAGCTATTACGCTT
>NZ_CANLFS010000067.1 GCF_947490095.1 uncultured Halomonas sp.
GGTTAGAGCGCACCCCTTGGGGTTGAAAAGAGAACGGTGAGGTCGCGGGGTTTTTCGAGTCTGCCCAGACCCACCATGACAAGCTGTAAGCCATAAGCTTGAAGCTAGAAGATAACCCCAGTGTTTTATGGGCTAGGTTTTTCTTACCGCTTTCAGCTTAAAGCTAACCGCTATGTTTCAGGGGCCTTAGCTCAGCTGGGAGAGCGCCTGCCTTGCACGCAGGAGGTCAGCGGTTCGATCCCGCTAGGCTCCACCAC
>NZ_CANLFS010000068.1 GCF_947490095.1 uncultured Halomonas sp.
ACGCGGAGGGTAACAACACTTTCACCCAGGCTGAGCCGGACCCGGAAAGCGACGGCTACGTGGCGGTACAGCAGTTTACCGATGGGCAAGTGGCCTTGCACTGGTTCACCGCCGACGGACAGTTCCAGTCCTGGGGCGGCAAAGTCGACGCGAACATCTACCGTGACCAGGAAGCCGCGCTCAACATGGACATCAACGGTGATGGCACGATCACTCCCGCCGAGCGCTACGTGGAAGAACAGGGCGAGCTGT
>NZ_CANLFS010000069.1 GCF_947490095.1 uncultured Halomonas sp.
AGTGAAACCGCTTAGCGCCGATGGTAGTGTGGGGTCTCCCCATGCGAGAGTAGGTCATCGTCAGGCACTTATACCGAGAAAACCCCGAACATTCACATGTTCGGGGTTTTTTCATATCTGGCGGGCGGTAGAGCCGACAAAATTATTGTAAGCGCTCCACCAACCCCACCTTCTGTGGCGTGAGTTAGATCGGTAGTGTGTCTTTCCAGCGCCAAGGGAGCAGCGTGTTGAG
>NZ_CANLFS010000070.1 GCF_947490095.1 uncultured Halomonas sp.
ACATTATCACGGTAACGCCAGCGCCGGATGGTCGCGGTGGCGACGCCATACTGACGGGCCAGCTCGCTATCCGTGATACTGGAGGGTGCTGCCTGAATCTCGGCACGGATCTTCGGTGTCGTCGTCGCTTGTTTATGCAGTTTGATGTCCATGAACCTGCTCCCGGATGAATTGCTGAAGAAGCTCCCTCGCGGCTAGCAGAGGATAACTCCTATAGG
>NZ_CANLFS010000071.1 GCF_947490095.1 uncultured Halomonas sp.
GGGGCCTTAGCTCAGCTGGGAGAGCGCCTGCCTTGCACGCAGGAGGTCAGCGGTTCGATCCCGCTAGGCTCCACCACTCATCAGCTGTAAGCCGTAAGCCTTACGCTGTAAGAAAGGTGCCACCACACAGTCTTGCAATAAGTCCTAAGCTATACGCTTTCGCAACAGATCAACCGCTGTTACGTAAAGCTTACAGCTTAGAGCTTATAGCTCTAA
>NZ_CANLFS010000072.1 GCF_947490095.1 uncultured Halomonas sp.
GGACATCAACGGTGATGGCACGATCACTCCCGCCGAGCGCTACGTGGAAGAACAGGGCGAGCTGTCGCTGAAGGTGGGTGGCGACGGGGTCTATCGCGTGGAGACAACCGAAGGCGATATCGCACTGAAGCGGCCCAATGGCAGGGCATACGCGGAGGGTAACAACACTTTCACCCAGGCTGAGCCGGACCCGGAAAGCGACGGCTACGTGGCGGT
>NZ_CANLFS010000073.1 GCF_947490095.1 uncultured Halomonas sp.
TGGTGGAGCCTAGCGGGATCGAACCGCTGACCTCAACACTGCCAGTGTTGCGCTCTCCCAGCTGAGCTAAGGCCCCAACGTGCCGTGAAGACGAGACGTATATTACTGATTCCCCCCGCCTTCGTCAACCCCTATCTGTAAGCCGTAAGCCGTAAGCCGTAAGCCGTAAGCCGTAAGCCGTAAGCCGTAAGCCGTAAGCCGTAAGCCGTAAG
>NZ_CANLFS010000074.1 GCF_947490095.1 uncultured Halomonas sp.
GAGGTTCGCCTGACGCCTCGAAGAGGCCTCGTCACGAGTGGCGCACATTCTACCGAATCTGCCGCGACTGTCAATCGATAATTTTCGAAGCTTTCCGAAAAACCCATTGAAAAACAGCCACTTCTGCCACACTCACCGCCTGCAACGTTTGCTCGTTGCCGGCAGCGGATGCGTACTTTACGGCTTTCCCCTCCGGCCTGCAAGCCCTC
>NZ_CANLFS010000075.1 GCF_947490095.1 uncultured Halomonas sp.
TGGTCGCGGCGTAGGCCGGATAAGCCGAAGGCGCATCCGGCGTGATGGGGCGCCGGGTTTTCCCCGGTGCGCTGTCGCTTACCGGGGCTACGGTGAAGTGGGTTGTTCTGGTCGCGGCGTAGGCCGGATAAGCCGAAGGCGCATCCGGCGTGATGGGATGCCGGGCTTTCCCCCGGTGCGCTGTCGCTTACCGGGGCTACGG
>NZ_CANLFS010000076.1 GCF_947490095.1 uncultured Halomonas sp.
ACGTGGCGGTACAGCAGTTTGCCGATGGGCAAGTGGCCTTGCACTGGTTCACCGCCGACGGACAGTTCCAGTCCTGGGGCGGCAAGGCCGACGCGAACAGCTACCGTGACCAGGAAGCCGCGCTCAACATAGACATCAACGGTGATGGCACGATTACTCCCGCCGAGCGCTACGTGGAAGAACAGGGCGAGCTGTCGCTGA